>CAVPUO010000017.1:0-110265 GCA_963708925.1 Ilumatobacteraceae bacterium
GCCAGTCGTCTTCGTCGCCGGTGGGGACGCGGACGAGGACGTGAATGCCGTCGTTCGAGAGTCGGAAGAACCGCGGATCGAGGTATCGGAACAACCACCCCCGGGGTCGATCAGTCGGCGCGAACGTGTTGTCGGCATCACCGGTACCCAGGAATGTCACTACGGTGCCTGTACCTGCTCGTTGACGAACGTCGGGAACGTGGACTCTGGCGTGTTCACGACGAGTTCGCCTTCCTGTCCGACGGGAATCATCCCGTACTGCTCGCCGTCTCCAACTGATCTGCACCATTGTGCGCTCGCCGTCCTTGGACGACCGGATGGGCACTGCTTCGTGTCGGGTCGGCCCGCTGATCTTGAGCCCCATTCCCTGGTTTCCGGTCAGTGACTGGTTACCACCGGCGCCCTGCACCGCGAGCGTCGTCGTGTACCGCTCCAGGTTGTATTGTGAAACATCTCCGCATCGCCGTTGTCGGAGCATGCGTACTGAACCACTTTCCGAGTTGCGCTCAACGCATGCTCCAGTCAACGTCGAACTCGATCCGTCCGCCGGCGGAGGAACTCCTTCGGCTCGCATCCGGCGCTCCACGGCTTCAAGCGAATTCTTGAGGACCTCGCGGAACTCCTGGTTGGGTAGCAGCTCGGCTGCCAACTTGTCCGCGATGAAATCCGCGTTCTCGACCTTGAACATGAAGTTGTCTCCTCTGAAGGCGCCCTGGTGGGCGGTGTCATTGATGCATCACCGTTGACCGCTGAGGAGGACGCAAGGTCGTGCTCGTTGGTCGTGAGATCTGCCGCCGCGAGTATAGATGGGTCACAGTTCGACCGGACTCCGTCGTCATCATCGCTGCGGGAGCGGTCTGCTTTGAGCCCTGGGCTGTCGTGCAGATGCTCGGGAGGGATCTCCGCCCGACGAGGTCGCTCCCGACGTGGTCGAGTACTACACACCCGCTGTCGGACCGAACAGCGGGAGCTTGCGAATCGGCGGCGGTTTGTCCGAGCCCGACGTCAAGCCCGCGCCCTCCGCCCTTTCCCGAGCGGCCTTGAACACCTCGGCGCGGTCAGCGGGGATCCAGTAGTAGCCCACGACCTCCACGGGGTCCTCGCGCCACTCGCTGGGCAGCCCACGGCCGATGGCGCTTCCGTGGCGACCCGGCCAGGCGAGCACTCCCGCCACACCGTGGGCGCCGTTCGGGATGCCGCACTCCGCGATCTGGTCGCCGGTGTACTCCCGATCGGGGTGGTCGATCAGCAGGCTGAACATGGCGCTTTATGGAGTATTCCTCCCTCCAGAGCGTTGCGGCGTCAGTGAAGTCCTGTTCAGTGTCGCTCCACGGTGTCCAGTTAGCTACCTGACGTCGCCAGCTACACCAGGAGGGCTTTCGGTGGCTCCGGAAGGGTTATCGGATGTTCAGAGTGCCGGCAAGCCACAGTCCAAAGAACTGGAAGAACTCGGCGGTACGCTCTCTGGTACGGGAACTGTGAGGTCAGGCATTGGAATCTCCGTGGGGTAGGTGTGAGGCCCACGGTGGGCCCCGTGGCCATCCTAGAGGCTTCTAGAGATAAGTCAAGAGGGAATTGTGGAAATCTTGAGATGCGGGATGTCAGAGCGCGCTCTTGTACCTCGGGCGATAGAGCACCGGCTTCCTAGGGGCCCTCATGTCCTGGGGAAGAACGGCGTCTGACGAGTGCGGCCTCGAGGGTGTCGAGTTCCTTGTCGATGCGCATCTGAGCTTGCTTGCGTTTGACGAGGGGCATTGGTTTGGCGACGGCCAGGGCTAGGCGGAGACGACGATCGCGTCGGTCAACTCTTCTCGACCCGGGTCGTCGGCTTCGGGGAAGGCGCTGCGCAAGGGTTCCGGCGATCGACTCGACTCGACGCTCCAAACCCTTCTGGCCGAAGCGTGCTGTGGGATCGAATCGACTCGGACCGGCCGTCCCTCTCTCGGCTCGCTTCTTCTTGGCCCACTCGATGACTCCACGTGGAGCTGCTCGCCAACTGGCTCCGAACTTCCTCGCTCGCGAGAACCTGTTGTGCCACTGCGAGCGCACCGGCCATCAGGGTTGCTTTCGACTTCTTGCTCACCATCTCGGACCTCCGGGTCCATCGTCGTGACTCGCCACGCACGAACGTACCCACAATTCCCTGCTGAGTAACAGCCTCCACTCTCGTGGCACAAATGCGTCACCTACTCTTGGCGCATGTCGCAGTCGATTCGGACCTTGCTGTTCTCCGACATCGAGGGTTCGACATCGCTGCTGGAACGCGCCGGAACGCAGTTCGGCGCGTTGCTCACTCAGCATCGCCGGATCGTGCGTGCCGCAGTCGAGCGGGTCGGCGGGATCGAGCATTCGGACCGAAGGGCGATTCGTTCTTCCTCACATTCGACTCGCCAACGTCCGGGCTCGCGGCCGCTGTCGAGGCGCAGCGGGCTATCGAAACGCACGAGTGGCCCGACGGTCTTCGCCTGCGCGTTCGCATCGGGATGCACGTCGGCGAGGTGGAGGTGATCGACAACGACCTCGTGGGCATGGCCGATCAACCACGCGGCCCGAATCGCCGCGACAGCACACGGCGGCCAGATCGTGCTCAGCGACGCCGTGCGTGAAATGGTGCGGGACCTCCCCGACGACGTCGAGATCCATCCGCTGGGTACGCATCGACTCCGCGATGTCGGCACCATCGACGCTCTTCCAGGTGCACCATCCCGATCTGCAGAACGACTTCCCACCGCTGCGTGGCGTCGTCGGGTATCGCACCAACCTGCCGCACAACAGGACGTCGTTCATCGGCGGCGAGGAGCTCGTGGAAGCGATTGCCGAGCAGTTTCAGGCCGGCAACGTCGTCACGCTCGACGGGCACTGGCGGAGTCGGCAAGACACGGGCGGCGATCGAGTACGGCCATCGCCATCTCGACGACTTCGACCAAGGCGTGTTCTTCGTCGATCTCGCACCGATATCCGACACCGGAGCCGTCGTCGGCGCGGTGGCAGCGGCGCTGCCCCTCCTGGCCGGCGGCGAGCAGATGTTGCTGGAGAGCATCGTCGACTGGCTCGGCGATCGCCACGTGATGCTGATGATCGACAACTGCGAACACCTCCTCGCCGAGGTCGGCGTCGCTCGTCGAGGAGATGACGGCGCGCTGCCCGAACCTTCAGATCCTCGCCACAGGTCGTGAGGCCCTCGGCGTGCGCGGCGAACGTGTTCGTCGCGTTCCGTCGCTCGATCCACGCGGCGCTGCGGTCGACTTGTTCTGCGAGCGGGCTCGTGCCGTCGACGGATCGTTCGTCCCCGACGGACATCTCGACGCACTGGTCCAGATCTGCGAACGTCTCGACGGCATCCCGCTGGCCATCGAGCTCGCCGCGGCACGGAGTGCGATCGCTGTCAGTCGACGAACTGCTCGCGCGCCTCCAGGACCGTTTCCGTCTACTGCGTGGCAGCGGCCGCAGCACGCTCGACCGGCAACAAACGCTGCGAGCCACGGTCTCGTGGTCGTACCAGCTGCTGACCGACGAGGAGCGCCTGTTCTTCGATCGGACGTCTCGTGTTCGCCGGCGGCTTCGACTTGGCTGCTGCAGAGAACGTCTGCGGGTTCGATCCGATCGACGAGCTCGACGTCATCGACCTCGTCACCTCGTTGGTCGACAAGTCGATGATCGTGGCCGATCGAGGCGACGGTTGGCATGCGCTATCGACTGCTGGAAACGCTTGCGCCAATACGGAGAGGAACAGATGGAGCTCCGCGGTGAGACCGCGCTGCTTCGCGACCGTCACGCCGCGCACTACGCGGAGGTGACCGCCGAGTTCGATCTGATGGTCCGCGGTGCGCGGCTGATCGGAGGGCGCGGCGACGGATGTCGCTCGACTGGGACAACCTTCGCGCCGCTCACCTGTGGGCATTGGCGCAGGGCAAGATCTCGACCTCGCCGAGCGGCTCGTCGACAACAGCTTCGAACACTCCGTGTTCAGCATGCGCAACGAACATGCCGCAATGGTCGAGCGAACTGCGCAGCTCGGCGAGGAATGCAATCGTCCGTCCACGGGCATCCTGGGCATGCTCGAGCTTCTGGCTCGACATTCTGGGAAACGAACCCGAGTCGCGGCGTGCCGCTGCAGCGCGGTCTCGATGTGGCGCCGATCTCCCGACGATCCGGACACGTCGATCTGCTGGTTCGAGTTTGCGGGAGCGACAGCCTCCATCGAATCGGGATCTCGCGAGGCCGTCGACGCCTTCCGACACCAAGCCGCGGCGGTGGCCAACACACCTGATCTCGACTTCCACTGGCCACGACTCGTCTATCTGATCGATGCGTCGCTGAACGCGGATCCCACTGCGACAGCCTGCGTTGCGACAACAGCTCAGGGACATGGCTGCCCGTGTGCAGTCCCCGTTGCTCACGACCTTCGCCCACATGTACGACGGACACGCTTGTCTGGTGGCGACTCCACCCAACTTCACCGGACGCGATCGCGGCCTACGAACGGATGCTGGAGTACGCCCAAGCTGCGGGCGATCTGCAGTCGCAGGCGGGTGCTCTGCGATGCCTGGCGCTGGCGGCGACCGGGCTCGGCGCAACCGACGCGCTCGAGCGATGTCATGCCGCACTCGACCTTCTGTCCGAGATTCGCTACTGGCAGAAAACCTGGCAGACGCTCGAGTCGGTCGCGCTGACGTTGGCGAACACGAACCACATCGAACATGCCGCGGTGATCCTTGGTCATCTCGAGGCGCACTCGAAGGACTTCGGACTCGAACAGCACGTTCACTTCCGTGATCGCGTGCGCGAGATCGTCGAAGCCGATGGTGGTCACATCGCAGCCAGGCAGCGCGGTGCGCAGATGTCGCCGGACGAACTGGTCATGAGCGCGTTGGCGTACTGCGCTGCTGATCCAGCCCGCCTGCAACAGTCCATCTGAGTCTCTCGACAACTAATCTGCAGACGTGATCCTCGACGACGAGCAGCTCGCCACCTTCCATCGCGATGGGGTCATCATGATCCCGAACGCCTTCAGCCAAGACGAGGTCGACGCGATCACCGACCGCCTCCCGCGACTGTTCGACGAACGCTGTCCCCGAGAACTTCCGCGAGCGATCGAGCGATGTCGTCCGCACCGCGATGGGTCTGCACCTACGCGACGAGCTGTTCGCCGACCTCGTCCGCGATCCGCGGTTCGTCGAGCCGGCGCAACAGATCACCGGCGATCCACGACCTCTACGTGAGCAGGTCAAGGTCAACGCCAAGGAGGCCTTCACCGGCGAGCAGTGGCAGTGGCACTACGACTTCGCCACGCATCACCGCGAGGACGGTGTGCCCGAGCCGCTCGCGCTCAACATGCACATCTTCCTCGACGAGGTGACCGAGTTCAACGGGCCGCTGATCTTCATCCCGCAATCGCACATCGACGGCCCGGCACCGACGTCGCTCGACATCACCACGACCAGCTATCCGCTGTGGACCGTCGCTCCCGAAGACGTGCAACCACTCTCGCCGACGTGGTGGCCTCGTACTGCCCGAAGGGACCGCCCGGCACGGTGCTGATCTTCGGCGACACCATGCTGCACAGCTCGCCGCCCAACATGTCGCCGTGGGATCGGCGGATCTTCTCGCTGATCCTCAACCCGGTCAGCAACCACCAGACCACGTTCAAGCGAACCGACCATCAACACGACCGCGACTTCACGCCGGTCGAGCCGCTCGATACTGGCTTCCTCAGCGAGCACGCCACCCGGTAGAGCCGCTGCAGCGTCCTTGACGGAACCTTGACGCACCGCCAAGGCCTGCAATCTGCTCACGCGTGAGAGCTGACAACACTGTCCGTAGTCGTCTGACGCTGAGAGTGGGTCATTTGGCCTATTGAGTCCTAAGACCGCTGGCGCAGGACCTCTCGCCCCGTAGAACGGTGGCCTAGACGTGTCGGCAAGCGCACACGTAGAAACGGCGGATTCAACGATGTACCAGGGCATTCTTTCGAGCGCGCCTCTCCACGATTGGACGGGTCAGCCTCGCGGCGATCGCGGTGGCTACCGCATCGACCGTGATGCTCACGCCGGTCGGTTCGGCCGCAGCGGCGACACCGGCAACGGTGGTCAAAGCATCGGCGATGAACGGTTGGGCGATCGTCGACGACAACGGCCACGCAGGTGGCAGCGGTTCGTTCGTCACCGGCCCGGCAACTCCGCCGGTCGGCAACGGCAGCGCACGTCTCGAGGTCTCAGCAGCCGACGCCGGTTGGACATTCTCCGGCGCCGCGAACCTCGCCGGCACTCCGCTGTCCGCCATCACCACGCTCACCTACGACACCTACCGCTCCAGCGTCGATGTCAACAACAACCTGGCGATCGCCCTGTCGATCAACGTCGACTACGACACCACCGACGACTTCTTCGAGCGCTCTGCACACGCATGGCAGGGCCGCCTCGTCTACGAGCCGTACAACAACGCGGCCGGCACCGTTCCGCAGAACACCTGGCAGCACTGGGACACCACACACGACACCTTCCCGGGTAAGTGGTGGCAGAGCGGCACGCCCATCCTCGGTGGCGTCGCAGGCCCGATCCTTACTGCCCGCAGTCTTCACCGTGCACGTGGGATCAGGTCGTTGCGGCCTACCCGGCCGCAGCGATCCACTCAACCTTGGGCGGACTGAACCTGAAGGCCGGCAGCGGCTGGACGAACTTCGACGGCAACGCCGACAACCTCACCGTCGGCGTCAATCACGTCGACACCACGTACGACTTCGAGGCCGAGACCCCGATCCCGCAGTGCTCCACCTCGTGTGGCGTGCCGACCGGCGCGACGGCAACTGCCGGCGACTCGCAGGCCATCGTGTCGTGGGACGCTCCGGCGACCAACAGCGGCGCCGTGCTGACCGGCTATCTCGTGACGGCATCGCCGGGCGGGGCAACCTGCACCACCACCGGCGCACTCACCTGCACGGTCACCGGCCTCACCAATGGCACCGCCTACACGTTCACCGTGCAGGCGACCAACGACACTGGCGCCGGCGCACCGTCCGTTGCCAGCGCACCGGTCACACCGTTCAGGGTCGCATCGGAAGCACCTGCTCCGGCCGGAACCCCCGACTTCACGCCGGTCACGCCGCAGCGAGTGTTCGACACCCGGCCGGGCTGGAGCCTCGACGCATTGCGTCCGGTCACCAAGGCCAAGATCGGTGGAGCCATCGAGCTCGAAGTGAAGATGACCGACCTCCCCGGCTTCGTGCCGGCGACCGGCGTCGGCGCAGTGTCGCTGACCGTCACCGCCACTGATCCGGCGTTCGCAGGCTTCGTCACCGCCTACCCGTGCGGTACCCGCGACTTCGTGTCGACCGTCAACTACCTCGCCGGCCAGACCGTCGCCAACGCGGCAATCGTGCCGGTGTCGGCAGACGGAACCGTCTGCTTCTACAGCTTCGCTCCGACCGACGTCATCGTCGACATCAACGGTTGGTTCGCCGCCGGCCAAGGCTTCACCGCCATCGCCCCGAAGCGCGTGTGTTCGACACCCGTCCGGGCAACAGCCCCGACGTGTTGCAGACCGTGCAGAAGACGCCGATCGCCGCCGGCACATCCGTGAAGGTCAACGTCACCAACATGGCCGGCGTGCCGGCAACCGGTGTCGGCGCAGTGTCGCTGAACGTCGGTGTCGACAAGGCCGGCGCGGCGGGCTTCCTCACGGTGTACCCGTGCGGCACGCTCGACCTCGTCTCCAGCGTCAACTACGACGCCGGCCAGACCGTGTCGAACGCAGTCATCGCGACCGTTCCTGCGGATGGGAACATCTGCTTCTACTCGTCCGCGAGCGAGCGATGTCATCGTCGACATCAACGGTTGGTTCGCAACAGGTTCCGACTTCCACGGCGTCTCGCCGGTTCGAGTGTTCGACACCCGCGCCGACCAGCCGGATGGTGTGCGCACGGTCGCCAAGACCAAGGTCGGCGGCGCCACCACACTCGAAGTCAAGGTCACTGACATCGCCGGCGTGGTGCCTGCCGGCGGTGTCAGCGCAGTCTCGCTGAACGTCGCAGTCACCAACCCCGATGCCGCCGGCTTCCTCACGGTGTACCCGTGCGGCGATCGCATGAACGTGTCGAGCGTCAACTACACCGCCGGCCAGACGGTGTCGAACGCAGTCCTGGTGCCCGTCTCGGCAACCGGCACCGTGTGCTTCTACAGCTTTGCGCCGACCGACATCCTCGTGGATCTCAACGGCTGGTTCGGCACCACGCCGACCGTCTGATCCATTCGATGTGAGCCCGCTCGATCCCGCCGGGTCGAGCGGGCTCATTACCGTTTTCGGGTGGCTCGACGGACGCCATTTTCGGAAGTGCGTAGTTTCGGCGCGACCTGTGCGCTGTGAACTTACGCACTTCCCTCGACGCGGTGATCGAACCGAGGCCGTCAGAACTGGCGGCCTCCGGAGGTCACCGTGATCTGGGCGCCAACAAATTCAGCGACCTGGGGCGACGACGAACCTTGGCGCCCAGATCATCCGGGTGGCAGTCGCGGATGGAGGTTTGAACGGGCGAGAGTCGTGGCCAACAACCGCGTCACACCCATGGCGTACGTTGCGATGCATGGCCGACGAACTCCTCGATGCACTGCGCGGCCTCACCGGTCGGCCCGACAGCACCTTTCGTGACGGGCAGCGCGAGGCCATCGAGGCGCTGGTGCTTGCCCGCGAGCGTGTGCTGCTGGTGCAGCGCACCGGGTGGGGCAAGAGCGCCGTCTACTTCCTGTCGACCCACATGCTGCGCAAGAACGGGTTCGGCCCGACACTGCTGATCTCGCCGCTGCTGGCATTGATCCGCAACCAGATCGAGGCGGCCGAGCGACTGGGGCTGCGCACGCTGACGGTCAACTCGGCCTCCGACACCACGGTCAACGAGCTCGCCGCGGCGGTTGCCGACGACTCGGTCGACCTGTTGCTGGTGTCGCCCGAGCGACTTGCGAACCCCGAGTTCGCCAACAAGGTCATGCCCCTCGTCGGCCGTCGGCCGGGGCTGATGGTGATCGACGAGGCGCACTGCATCTCCGACTGGGGTCACGACTTCCGGCCCGACTACCGCCGCCTCGCGCAGGTGATCGCCGGGCTGGGTTCTGGCATCCCCGTGCTGGCGTGCACCGCGACTGCGAACGACCGAGTGGTTGCCGATGTCGCTCATCAACTCGGCTCGGGGATTCGTGTGTTGCGCGGGCCGCTGGCGCGCGACGGTCTGGCGTTGCAGGTCATCGACATGCCGTCCGCTGCCGAGCGTCTGGCATGGCTCGATCAGGTGCTGCCGACCTTGCCGGGCACCGGCATCATCTACTGCCTCACGGTTCGCGACGTCGAGCGGGTCACGACGTGGCTGCGCAGCCATGGCCACAACGTGTTGGGGTACACCGGCGGAACCGATCAGGATCTGCGGCTCGATGCCGAGGCCGCGCTGCAACGCAACGAGGTCAAGGCCTTGGTCGCGACCACCGCCTTGGGCATGGGATACGACAAGCCCGACCTCGCGTTCGTCATCCACTTCCAATCGCCGGGCTCACCGGTCGGCTACTACCAACAGGTCGGTCGTGCCGGTCGGCAGCTCGACGACTTCGACAGGCGTGCTGCTGCGCGGCGTCGAGGACAGCGACATCCAGGACTGGTTCATCACCACCGCGTTCCCATGCGAAGGAGGATGTGGATGCGGTGCTCGCCGTGTTCGAGATTCGCCACCGGGTCCGGTCGCCGTGGCGCGCATCTTGGAGCAGGTCAACATGCGGCGCGGCGAGCTCGACAAGGTGCTCACCGAGCTCGTGGTCGAGGGTGTGCTCAGCCGTCTCAGCGGCTCGGCATACGAGCGGACGTTGAAGTCGTGGACCTATCCGACCGAACGCTTCGCCGCGGTCACCGCGGATCGTCGCCGCGAGCAGGAGCAGATGGGGGAGTACGCGATCGGCGTCCGGCTGTCGCATGGCGTTCCTCGCCGGCGTGCTCGACGATCCGTCCGTCGGCGACTGCGGGATGTGCGACAACTGCACGGGTCGTCGCACTTCGATCGGTGCGCTCGATCCCGAGCTTGGTTGCCGAGGCGCAACGCTTCATCCGCCGCGGATACGTGGTGATCGAACCGCGCAAGCGACGCGGCGGCAAGACGTTGAAGGAAGAGCTCCGCCTCGAGGAGGGCCGTGCCCTGTGCATGTGGAACGACGCCGGTTGGGGAGCGATGGTCGCGTACGGGTCGATCGGGTGGTCGACTTCGACGATCGCTTGATCCAGGCCACGGTCGAGATGGTGCGAGGAGTGGGCGCCGTCGCCGATGCCGACGTGGGTCACCTACGTGCCGTCGCTGCGGTCGCCCGATCTCGTTCGGTCGCTGGCCCAGCAGATCGCGGATGCACTGCAGCTTCCGCTGGTCGCGCTGGTCGGGCAAGATCCGGCCGACGCCGCCGCAGAAGCAGATGAAGAACCCCGTGCACCAGGAGTCGAACGTGCTCGATGCCTTTCGCCTTCTGGCAGATCCGCTGCCGGGACCGGTGTTCCTCGTCGACGATCTGGTCGACACGAAGTGGACTCTCACCGAGGTCGGGGTGCTGTTGCGTGCCGCCGGCTCGGGCCCGGTCGTGCCGCTTGCCCTCGGATCGTCGATGGGGCGAGACTCCTGATCGTGACCGACACGTCGCATGCTGCACTCGCTGCTGACGAATCGCATCGTCGATGTCCACGTCAAGCCACTGTCGGCGGGCGAGTTCTGGTCGCTGTGCGCGTGCGGTCGCGGACTTGTCGCAGCTTGTCGGCATGTCGGTCTGCGGACGTCGCGTCGACTGTCGGGGCTGGCCTTGGACGAGGCCGAGCGAGTCGCCGAGCTGCTGGGTGCCGGCACGGCGTTCTCGTTCGAGCGCGAGCGTCTCGCGGAGGAGGGCATCGTGCTGGTCTCTGCGTTGGAGGATTCGTTTCCTTCGCGCCTGCGTGAGCGCCTCGGTGACTCGTGTCCGGCGTTCTTGTTGATCGCTGGGCCGGCTGCGTTCCTCCACGTTCCGGCGGTGGGAATCGTCGGGTCGCGTGATGCCTCCGACGAAGCGCTCGCCGTCGCCGCGTCGGCCGCGACGGAGCGCTGCAGGTGCCGGACGGGCGGTGGTCAGCGGGCTCGCTCGAGGTGTCGATCAGGCAGCGATGGCCTCGGCGATCGATGCCGGCGCGCCGGTCGTCGGCTTCCCGGCCGAGGGTCTTCGAGTGGCGGCTCGCAACGCCGATATCCGTGCGTCGAGTGCACGCCGGTGAGCTGTGCATGGCGAGCCCGTACGGCCCGTCGACCCGCTTCGCCGCGGCGCAACGCGATGGGTCGCAACAAGCTGATCTACGGCCATCGCCGACGTCACGTTGGTCGTCTGTTCGGATCTCGGATCCGGCGGGACGTGGGAGGGAGCGCGTGAAGCGCATACGCCGCGGCTTCGGAACTGTTGCCGTGTGGATGGGCGAGGGTGCCGGGCCCGGCAACGCGAAGCTCGTCGACGTCGGGTGGAATACCGATCACCGATGTCCGCGACCTGCTGACCATCGAGGCCGTCACCGGCGCCGCCGAAGCAATCGTCGCTGTTCGAATAGCGCGGCCGTTCAACCGCGGTCGCGGCGCTCCAACTCGGCGCCGAACGACTCGTTGAGGAACTGCACGTGCGGCCACGCCTCGATGACCATCGCCTTCGCGTCCGCGAGCGATAGACCGCGGCGCATCATGTGCGCGATCAGGATCAACCCCGTGCGGCTCTGGCCGGCGTGGCAGTGGACCACCACCGTCCGACCCTCGTCCAAGAATGCGTCGATCGAATCGAGCACATCGTCGATCACCATCGGCAGCGAGGCATTGTGGTCGTCTCCCTGATCGACGAGGTACACCTCGCGCCGGATCGGCCGTCGCATCAACTCGTTGATCCGGCACAGCGAAATCACCGCACAATCCTCGGGAGCCATGCTGAGGCCACTCCGGTTGGTGGCCCACAGTCCAGGCAACACCTCGCGGGGTTCCAGAGGCGGATCGTCGGCGGCTTCGCCCCTGACCGTCTCACCCATCAGCGACACAGCGAGCGCCTGCAACGCGAGATGGTCGTAATGACGAATCGTGCCGTCGACGCCGCGCACCTGGCCGTGCACGTAGGTGAGCCATCGCGACGGGATGCTCTGCACGCCGTACTTCGCGCCCGCCAACGCACCGGCGACTGCGGCGACCGAGTCGGCATCGTCACCGAGATCGATCACCGCCGTGACGACGTCGGCGAAGTTGTCGAACGTTCGCATCGCCCACACGGCCTGGGCGAACGCGCCCATCGCCGACCCGTTGCCCGGCCCGCCGTCCTTCGGTGTCCACGTCGGCGACAGCAGCGGCTCGTACACGGCACGCACATCGTCGGGCAGCATCGCGACGACAGAGGGGACACGTCGACCGGATCGTCTCCTTCCAACGCGACGCGGATGAGCTCGTGCTGCATCGCGACTCGCCCACACGCTCAGCGGATCGGCGTGGGTCACGGCCGACATCAACCGACCCGCGGCCATCGTCGTCTGCGTGCCGTCCGACGCGAAGTACACCGCACCGGCCGCGGCGCGCATGATGGAACCGTTGCCGGCGGTGCTGCGACCACGACGCCTGCGCATCACTTCGTATGCGGCCTCGGTCCCCGGAAGCGATGAGCCGAGCACCTCGCGCGTGAGGTTGCCGACATCCTTGGCATCGCCCACCCACGCCCGAAAGCGCAGGAGTTGATCGTCGACGTCGACACCGCCGCATGCGATCAGGCTCTCGGCCACCATCACACCCATCTCGGTGTCGTCGGTGAACTGCCCCGGCTCCCACGTGCGGTTGCCGATCATCTCGCCGATGCCGCCGATCATCGGTTGAGGAAATGCCGCGGAGTACTCGCCCGGCGATCGGAACTCGAACGGCGCGCCGAGCGCGTCGCCCACGGCCGATCCGACGATGCAACCGACCGCTCGCTGGCGCAGGACGGTCGAGCTCATCACGCGTTCTACGGCAGCTTGAGGTCGACGGGAAGGAGCACCGTGTCGAGCAGCAGGATCGTGCCGTTGGTCGCCCTGCCGGCGCGGATCACCGTCTGACCGTTCAACGCCGGGAACTGGTCGGTGGCATGCAACGCGATGGCTGTCCCTTCGACCGTCAACACCGCGCCGGAATCGAGGTCCTCCTGCGTGACCCGTCCGTTGATGACGTGGTAGTTGAGGAGCTGAGTGAGCACCGCGGGATTCTTCGTGATCGCATCGAGCATCGCCGGATCCATCTTCTTGAAGCCGTCGTCGGTCGGCGCGATCAACGTGAAGGGACCGTCGCCCTGCAACGTCGCCGTCAGGCCGGCCGTGTCGAGCAGACCCAGCATCGTGCCGAGCCGGCCCTCCTCCGTCGCCAACTCGAGGATGCTCTTCGTCGGCGGCGGAATGGTGCTCGGCGTCGGTCCACCGCTCGTGGTCGGTCCGTCCGCAGTCGAGCCCCCGGTCGCGGTCGTCGTCGAGCCGCCCGTGGTGGTCGAGGGAGCAACCGTCGACCCCGATGCTGCGGTCGATCCCGACGACCCACCATCCGAACTACTGCATGCCGTCGCGGCAACAGCAAACAGGCCGACCAGGATCACTCCACTGAAACGCATGCCCTTCGATCTCACGCGCACACGCTACGTCGTCACGTTCCCCAGAATGGATCGATCAGGCCGACACTTCGGAAGTAGTCCTTCGCCTCGCTCGGTTCGCGCCGCACGTAGCCGCGCTCCAGCCGTCCCTCGTACCAACGGCTGGCGAAGTTCCACAGCGTCTCGACGTCCATCACATAGCCGCGCGTGTTGCCGGTTCGCGTGAGCCAATCGTCGATGCATTGTTCGCCGCAGAACAGGCGTTGATTGCCGCACGTGTGCACCACGTCGTCCCACACATGCGCGGCCGGCACCAGGAAGTGGGCGAGCCAATCACTGACCGGCGGCTCGTGGCGATTCACCACCCACGCCTGCGGTTGGCCGCATCCCGGGCACTGCGTTGCGACCAACACGGCGGGCTCGTCGACGAGGAGATGGGGGAGTGCGAACGAGTCCCAACAGCACCCGCCCCACCACAACGTGTTGCGGCCCATCACCGAGAACCCGAGGTTGATGGCTGCGAACGGATGGGCCATCACGATCTCGCCGGCATCGTCGAGCGCGACGTGTCGATGCTGTGCGAGCTCCTGGATTCCTGCGGTCACTTCATCCTCGGTGCACGCCAACGTGGTCGCCATCTCGCTCGCCGATGGCACCCGGCCGATCAGCCGGAAGTTGTCGTAGATCAGCAGGCGCAGGTCCTCGACATCCATCGCCGTCACCCTACGAAATGCCGCGGGTGAAGCTGAGATAGCACCACTCGTCGTAGATCCGCACGAGGCTCGCGTTGCCTCGGCCGACGTGCGCGGCGATGTCGTCGATCCCTCGCTTCGTCGCTTCCCTGGAGATGTGCTGCGTCCAGTCGCGGGCCTTGTGGAGGTGGTGGGCGTAGCCCTCTTTGCGTGACCCGTGGCCGCCGGCTTTGGCGATCGCTGCATCCCAAGGCGGCGCGGTCTGCTGCCGCAACACCCACAGCAACTTGGACGATGCGGTGGGCCCGAACGATCGGACGATGCCCGCTCGGTTGACGCCCGCGTGCAATTCGATGAGGTCGTCGTACGCGGTCGCGTACGCGTCGATGCCGCGGTCGTCGAGGCTTGCGAGCGGCACATCCTTCAGCCGTCGACCATGCGCTCGCCACCATCCATCGAGCGCCGGCACCAGCGGATCGTCGACGCCATCGCTCGGGTACGGGATGCGGCAGTTCCACGCGTTGAGCCACGATCGCAGCTCGACGACGTGTGGCGGCTTGCTCGGATTCGGCTTGCCCTTCGTTGCCGCGAGCAGCCGATCGACCGACGTGTCGGGCCACGCGGGTCGCGCGGTCGCGAGCACCTTGGCGAGAGCGTCGAGGGAGGGTCCCATGTTGCCAACACCCTACGGAAGTGCGTCGCTCGGTACAGTCGATCAGACGTCCACGAAGGAGTTGTGAATGAGCTTGCTCGAATTGGGTCTCGACGAATTGCTGTCAACGACACGAGCGGTGCGCAAGCGGCTCGACTTCACCAAGCCGGTGCCCGACGACCTCATCCGCGAGTGCGTGGCCATGGCGCTGCAGGCACCGTCGGGTGGCAACGTGATCTCGATGCGGTTCGTCGTGATCCGCGATCCCGCAACGGTCGCCGCGGTCGCCGGCGTGTATGCCCAGTGCTGGGAGATCTACACGACGCTGCCGACGTTCGCCGGTGCCCGCAAGGACTTGTCGGAGGAGCGGCAGGCGCAGCAGAACCGCGTCGTCGACTCGGCCACCTATCTCGCCGAGCACATGGGCAAGGCGCCGGCGTTGGTGATCGGCTGCCTCAAGACGGAACGGGCCGACGCCGTGCCGTTGTCGCAAGCTGCGGGAGCGCTCGGCAACGTCCTCCCGGCGATGTGGAACTTCATGCTCGCCGCCCGCGCCCGCGGCCTGGGAACGGCATGGACCACGATCCACCTGATGATGGAACAAGCCGTCGCCGAGATCCTCGACCTCGACTACGACAACCTGCAGCAGGTCTGCCTCACCCCGGTCGCGTACACGCAAGGCATCGACTTCAAGCCCGCCGGCCGCCCCGATCCCGACAAGGTCATCGACTGGCGCTGAGATCTTCTGGTTCGCTTCAGTCGTCGTGGCGATGGTGGTGGTGTAGCTGGTCGAGATCGACGATGGTCACCTCGACCGGCTCGCCCTCATCGATGACTTCCAGTGGCGGTGGGTTCGTCGCGGTCGGACTCTTGCGACTGGCCAGTTTGCCTTCGGCAACGCGGCGTCGGTGACGGCGCGGCAGCCACCAACACAGGACGACGATCGCCGCGCCCGTCACGACGAACCACGCGGCTGTTGCGAGCGCAGCGCTCGTCGACTCTTCCGTATGGACACCGCCATCTTCGCACGTGCCTTCGAGTTCGCGGATCGCGGTGACACGGCCGCTGGGGTCGCTCGGTACGACGACGGAGAGGCAGTCACCCAGCTGGACGCCGACGACGTCGCCGGAGTCGACCGACCAGCAGCCGTTGAGATCGCTGCGGACGCCATTGGCCGGTTTGAAGCAGATCGTGCCTGCCGACACCGAGTCGACCTGTCCGGTCCCTCGATTGCCAGGAGTACTGCACGCGGCGAGCGCGATGGCAACCGCGCAGATCGCGATCGCCGCATAGCACCCTCGCTTGACGGTGGTGAGGGCATTCTGTCGCACGCCGTCAAGCGTGCGCCCACCGTCGCCGGCACGCAACCGTGAGGATCGTGCGGAGCTGACAGGTCTCGGAACGGCATGGATCACCATGCCTTGATGATGTAACAAGCCGTTGCCCAGATACTTTCCCGTTCCCGAGGTTGCGAACTGGTGTTCGGGGAGATAGCTGGGGAGTCATGGCTCAGCAACTCGTGACCGCTCTCGAAACAGCGCTCGACGAGTGCGTCGCGGCTGACCTTTCGGTGTTGCCGGCCGATGATGTGGCTGGGTTGGTGGTCGATCTGCGGCGTGTCGTGTGCCGGTTGGAAGCCGAGATCGCTCGCGCTGTGCAGGCGGTTGCTGACGGTGAGATGTGGCGCGCCAGTGGGGCGACGTCGATTGAGGTGTGGCTCGCTGGTGCGACGCAGACGACGGTGCGGTCAGCGCGTGATCAGGTTCGGTTGGCTGCGACGTTGGCTGCCGCGCCTGTCGTGTCGCAGCGGATGTCTGCGGGAGGGTTGTCGGTCGACAACGCCCGCCTGCTTGGGTGCTGTGGTCTCGCGAGCCTGGGTTTGCTGGTGATGCCGAGTTGTTGTTGGAGATCGCGTCGGGATCACCGCGTGACACGCGTCGCGGGTTGGAGTCGTGGCTGGCGATGAGCGACCCGGCCGGCGAGACGGAGCGTGAGGAGAAGTTGTGGCACCAGCGGCATCTGACGTTCACCAAGAACGGTGACGGGATGTACGACGTGCACGGGTCTGTTGATGCCCGTCGATGTCGCCGCGGTGCAGACCGCGTTGGATCACATCGCCGGTGCGGCGTTCGCCGACCAGACCGGCCGCCCGCATCACACCCGGATCGGTGACGCGCTGGTCGAGTTGTGCAAGGCGTACAACGCCGGGCACCGTCACCGGTGGCCGCGAACGACCCAAAGTCCTGATCGCGGTGCCGTTCGAAACCGTGACCGAACGCGGCGCGGCACGTGGTGTGATCGTCGGTTCGAACGACACGATCTCGGGTGAGGCGGTCCGCCAGTTGTGTTGCGATGCCGAATTGAACCGGGTCGTCACCCGCGGCCGTTCAACGATCCTCGACTACGGCACGACGACACGGTTGGCATCAGATGCCCAGTACTACGCGATGGTCGCCCGCGATGGTGGGTGTCGATGGCCCGGATGCGATCGGCCACCCGGATGGACCGAAGCCCATCATCTGAAGGAGGTGTTCACCGAGAACGGGCCCACCGACTTGAACGAAATGGTCCTCGGATGCTCAACACATCACGACTACCTGCACCACAAAGGATGGACCTACATCGGGAGCGCCGACGACCTCTACCTTCGACAACCCGACGGCACACTCATACCCGCACCACCACGCGGACCCGTCTTTGCCATACCCCGACAACTTCAACTGGCCGGCACGTGAACGTGTCGCTACTGCGGCAGCTTCATCACCGCGTCGGCGAGGCGCTCGATGTCGTTGCGGTCGCAGTAGATCTGCGCGGAGATCCTGGTCGTCAGTTCATCGTCGCCGGCGTAGAGGGGGACCTCGAATCCTTCCGCCTCGAGCGCGGCCCGCACCCGCTCGGCGTCGTCGTCGGTGGTGCCGAAGCCGGCGGGCAGGCGCACGTTGACCATCGAACCGATCATCTCCTCAGGCGTGGTGAAGCGCGTGCCCCAACGATCCGCCAGGTACTGACCAGCCCACCACGCCAGCTCGTGGTTGTGGCGGTAGATCGCGGCCACACCCTCGTCGCCGCCGAACTCGTTCATCAACTGGATCGCGAACGGTGCCGCAAGGAAGTGAGAGGGATCGCGGGTGCCGAGCAGATCGAACTCGGCAGCGATCCCGTGATCGAGGCCCCACGAGATCACGGTCGGATGCAGGTACTCGTGGTGCTGCTTCGCCGCCCACAGCAGGCCCGCGCTGCGCGGTGCCCACGCCCACTTGTGCAAGTTCGCCACGTACCAATCGACACCGAAGGACTCGATGTCGACGGCGATGTTGCCGGGCACGTGCGCGCCGTCGGCCAACACCAGCACGCCGCGCTCGTGGCACAGCGCGGCGATCTCGGCGAGCGGCAGGATCAGCGCACTGCCGGGAGTGAGGTGGTCGACGACCAGTACCCGTGTGCGCTCGCCGAGACCGGCCGCGATCGCCTCGATGTAATCGCCGCGCTGGGCGCCGGGCTGTGGGATCTCGATCGTTCGCAACGTGCCGCCGATGGTGCGCGACACGTAGGTCGCCGCGTTCACCACTCCGCCGTAGCCGAGGTTGGTCACCGCGATCTCGTCGCCGCGGTCGAAGGGGAACGAACGCAGGATTGCGTTGGCGCCGGTGGTGATGTTGTCGACGAACATCAGATCCTCGCCGGCAACCCCGACGAACTCTGCGACGGCCGCAGCGGCCACTCGCATGCGCGACGGCTCGGTGAAGTCGCGATGCGAATCGGCCAACTCGCGCAGCATGAACTTCGCCGGCTGCCGCTCGATCTCGTCGGTGATCGCCCGCTGGTGCTCGAGCACCCGGCGAGGCGTTGCACCGACCGTTCCGTGGTTCAGGTAGGTGACGGCTGGATCGAGCAGCCACTCGCTGCGCATCGCTGGGCCAAAGGTGGGCATCGCGGCAGAGTATCCGTGCCGACCGCGGCAGGTCACGCAGTTATAGGCGTGGAGTGGGTGCTGTCGCTACCAGCCTGTCGGCCGGGTCTACAGCGTGAGGCCCGGCGGCAGCACCTCGCCGACGGTCGCCCGGGTCGCGTGCATCGTGGCCAGGTCGCGGACCCACTCGTAGTAGATGCCCTTCACCGAGGTGACCACGGCCCCGGCCCCACGCACACGCGCGATTCCGTACCCGTGGTGCGGCGCGGGAGACGCCGTCGCGTCGTCGATCGACCGCGACCCGATGGCCCAACCCCAGCAGCCCGATCGCCGAGTGGGCCACGCACACGTCGGTCTCCATTCCCACGAGCACGAACTGGTCGCGCCCGGTACTCGCGACGTCGTCGAGGATCGACGGCTGGCCGGCCAACCCGAACACCATCTTGTCGTGCACCCTGGTTCCCGGCGGAAGTTCGTCGGCAAGCGCAGCGACCAGTGGACCGTCGTTGGCGATGTCCTCCGCAGTCGCGATGATCGGGATGTCGAGCGCACGGGCGACTCGCATGAGCCAGGCGATGCGAGCGATCAACGGCGCACGTTCGTCGACCGGCAGCTTGTCGAGGAAGTACTGCTGGACGTCGATCACGATCAGACAACTGCGGTCGCGTTCGAACAGCTGCTGCGACTCGTTCACCAGCCCAGTGTCGCGTCGGGCCTTAAGTCACCCAAAGTCGGGCCTGGGTCCTCTGACCGCGATCCGGCCGCTTCCGTACCGTGAGGTTCAGAAGATCTGAACTACACGGAGGAACCAATCATGAGCACAGCAGTGATCCAAGAACCACGACAATCCCAGCCCACCACGACCACGACACCCGCACCCGTCGTCGCACTGAAGCGCCGCACGATCGACAGCGTCCTGATCGGCTTCGGAGTCGTCGCCATGGTGGCCTTCGCCGTCGCCGGCGCAATGCTCACTTGGGGTCACAACTTCTCGAGTGACTACGTCGGCAAGGAACTGTCGTCGCAGAACATCAGCTTCCCGTCGAAGGACGCACTCATCAAGGGTGATCGCACCGACCTCGTCAAGTTCGCCGACCAGAAGTTGAACACCGGCAAGGAAGCCGAGGCATACGCCAGCTTCATCAACGGTCACCTGCAAGACGTCGCCGCCGGCGCCACCTACGCCGACCTCGGAGCACCCGAGAGCGCAGCCAAGGCCGACGTCAAGGCAGCGGTCGACTCCGGTGCTTCGACAGCCACGGTTGCCGAGCTCCAGGCCAAGGCCGATGGCATCACCAACCAGCGCAACACCCTCTTCAAGGGTGAGACCCTGAGGGGCCTGCTGCTCTCCGCCTACGCATGGTCGACAGTCGGGATGATCGCCGGGCTCGCAGCCCTCGGAGCCTTCCTGGCCGCCGGGCTCATGGCAGTCCTGGTGGTCCTCGGAATCATCCACCACCGCAGGACTCCTGCCACAGCCTGAAATCCCAAGGCGAACAAGGTGCCCGGCCCGAAAGGCCGGGCACTTTCGCGTTGGTCCCGAAGGAGGGTGACCTTGTTCCCTGTGATCACTCGGATCGGCGGCGCACAGTGGTTCTCAGGAATGAACCAACCACTCTGAAAGAAGAGGTGAGTCATGAAGGCTCTCGTGTATCACGGTCCCGGCAAGCAGGCTTGGGAAGAGGTCGCCGATCCGGTGATCATCGACGGCACGGACGCGATCGTGCGGGTCGAGGCGACGACGATCTGCGGAACCGATCTGCACATCATGAAGGGCGACGTGCCCGCAGTGACCGACGGTCGCATCCTCGGCCACGAGGCCGTCGGCACCGTCATCGCGGTCGGCGACAGCACACGCCGCGTGAAGGTCGGCGATCGCGTCCTCGTCTCGTGCATCACGTCGTGCGGAACGTGCGAGTACTGCAGGAAGGGCCACGGTGGCCAATGCCTCGGTGGCGGCGGCTGGATCCTCGGTCACAAGATCGACGGCACGCAGGCCGAGTTCGTGCGAGTTCCGTTCGCCGATCTCTCGACCTATCCGATTCCCGCGGGCGTCAGCGACGAAGCCGTGTTGATGCTGGCCGACATCCTGCCGACCGGTTACGAGGTCGGTGTGCTCAACGGCCAGGTCCGTCCAGGCGATGTCGTCGCCGTCGTCGGTGCCGGCCCGATCGGCCTCGCCGCGATCATCGGATCGCGGTTGTACAGCCCGACGACCGTCATCGCGATCGACCTCGCCGACAGCCGGTTCGATGCGGCGAAGGCGTTCGGCGCCGACGTCACCATCAACAACTCCCGCGAGGATGCGTTGGAGGCTCGTTCGCAAGCTCACCGGCGGGCTCGGTGCGGATGTCGCGATCGAAGCCGTCGGCGTGCCGGCCACGTTCGAACTGGCGACCACGTTGATCCGCCCCGGCGGACACGTCGCCAACATCGGCGTGCACGGCACACCGGCGACGCTGCACCTCGAGGATCTGTGGATCCGCAACGTCACCATCACCACCGGTCTGGTCGACGCCTACTCGACGCAGACGCTGCTGCGCCTGATCGGCAGCGGCCAGCTCGACGCCGGTCGCCTGGTGACACACCACTTCCGTCTCGACGAGATGGAGCACGCCTACGAGGTGTTCGGCGATGCGGCCAACACCGGAGCGTTGAAGGTGGTGCTCTCCACGACGAGCTGACCCGGTGCCCTGCGTCGTGTGTCACTCCCGCCAGCAGCCCTGGCGGGAGTGGCCGCGCGCCCACTGTCACACCCCTTTACTACGGTGACGGACATGACTTCGGGTCGCTGGCAGGTCGAGCAGGTGTTGGCGTTGGCGCCGCGGCCGTCGTCCGTGTCGGCCGCCCAGCCGCTGGCCGTTCCCGCCCGCTGGACCAGCACCGGGTGCGACGATCGGGCCGTGTGGGGGCGGTGCATCGGCACCAGCGCCGAGCCATACGAGTGCGCTGTCGACCACCTCGATGTCGCCTTCCGCTGCAGTTGCCCGAGCCGCGTCCTGCCCTGCAAGCACGCGTTGGCGTTGCTGCTGCTGTGGGCGCGCGGTCAGGTTGCGGAAGGCTCGGCGCCGCCGTTCGCAGCCTCGTGGATCGCCAAACGATTGGCGACGGCCGCGACGGCCGAGCCGGCGGTTGTCGAGACGCCTGCTCCTGTGGATGCAGTGGCCGAAGCGGAAACTGCTGCGCCCACGCTGCTGCCGCCGCCGCTCGAGCCGAACAAGACCCGAGACGATCGCATCGCCCGCATGTCTGCCGGGTTGGCCGAGCTCGATCGCTGGCTCGACGACCGTGTGCGAACAGGGCTCGCCGATCCGTCGCTGGCCAGTTACAAGACCTGGGACGGGTTGGCCGCGCGGCTGATCGATGCCCAGGTTGGTGGTTTGGCCAACCGTGTGCGACGTCTTGCCGGACTGGTGGGCGCGCATCCCGATTGGCACTCGCAGGTGCTGGCCGAGCTCGGTGTGCTGCACCTGTTGGCGACGTCGGGTCGCCATCTCGGCGCGCTGCCGGTCGATCTCGCCGACTCTGTTGCGTCGACCATCGGGTGGCAGGTCCGCCAAGCCGATGTGCTCGCGGGCGTTCCGCTGACCGACCACTGGGTGGTGATGGGTCGCAGTGATGTGCGCGAGGACCGCATCGAGGTCCGCCGAATCTGGCTGCGTGGCGCCTCGAGTCGGGAGTGGGCCATGGTGCTGTCGTTCGCCGCGTACCAGCAGACGCTCGACACCTCGTTCACCGTCGGCACGCAGGTGCACGCCGACCTGTTCCGCTATCCCGGTGCGGTCGCCCTGCGTGTGTTGGTGGGGCCGCGACACAGCGAGCCGGAACCAGCCGGTCCGCTCGTCGGCTCATCGATCGCCGAGGCCTGCGCGCAGGTCGGTCGGGCGCTCGCCGCCGAACCGTGGCTCGAGCGTTACCCGGTCTGCCTGCTCGCCGCGCCGACGCGGGTCGCAGGTCGTTGGGTGTTGACGGATTCGACCGGATCGATGCCACTGCGCGACGGAACCATCGTCGGAACCTTGCTGGCATGCACCGGCGGTCGTCCGACCATCGTCACCGCCGAGTGGACCGCTGCCGGGTTGGTGCCGTTGACCGTGCACCTCGCCGACCGGGCCATCGACGTCGGGCCGGTCGCCGACTCGTCGTTCGTGAAGGCCGCGTCATGAGCACGACCGGCGTGATCACGTTGACCGACTACTGGCGAGAAATGGTCACTGTCGCGCTGCTCGGTACCGACCGTCGCGACCCACCGGTTCCTCCGACGGGCGGACTCGCGGATCTCGCTGCCGACGATCCGCAGCCGACGTCATCGCAACGTTTGCTGCAACAGGTCGCCGGGTGCGCGGTCGCCCAACGCGCCGGCGTGTTGCCGGGGGCGTCCGCGAAGCTGATCGCGCCACCCGATGACGATCCACGGCCGGTGACCCCACCCGCGGCGTCGGCGACGTGGCGGCGAATCATCGGCGACTGGCCGGTGCTGGAGGACGAGTGGGTGCTGGCCGTCATCCGCAGCGGTCGTCGATTGGCACCCGAGTTGGTGGTGCCGTTGCTCGCTCGACACCGAACTGACGCGACGCGGCATGCGCGTGTGCTGGTCGCTGCCGGTCCGTTGGGGAAATGGATGATCGATTGGTCGCCGCGCCTGGCCTGCACCGCGAAAACCCGGGCGGTGATGGAGGCGATCGGCGAACTCCCGGAGCTGGCGATCGTGCCCGACCTGCTGCCGGTGCTGTGGGCCACGCCGCGAAAGGCGGCGAGCACGATTGCCGGTGGCCTGTCGTCGGGCGTGTTCGGTGTCAGCCATCGTGCCGTGCTGGTCAACCTCGTGGCCCGCATCGACCCGGCGTCGCTGCCGGCGCTCGGCGAGGCGATCGGTCACGTCGACCCTTCGCTACCGTCCATCGGCCTGGCGTTTGCATTGGCCGACCTCGCCCGGCTTCGGCATCAGATGTTGATCGAACTGGAGACTCCATGACTTCGTCCGCGACCTCGGCCCAATCGTCACCGAATGCAGTGCTCCGGCCGCACGCCGAGCACGAGTTCGCCCACGAGCTCATCGCCCTTGCCGACGCCGACGATCGCGAGCGGCCACCCAGCTGGCGGCTGTCGCCGTGGGCGGTCGTCACCTATCTACTCGGCGGCACGCTGCCGGACGGCACGGTGATCAGCCCGAAGTACGTCGGCCAGCGGAGGCTCATCGAGATCGCCGTCGCCACGCTGGCCACCGACCGCGCCTTGTTACTGCTCGGCGTGCCCGGCACCGCCAAGACGTGGGTCAGCGAGCACCTCGCTGCGGCCATCAGCGGCGACTCGACGCTGCTCGTGCAAGGCACCGCCGGGACGGCGGAGGAGAGCCTGCGGTATGGGTGGAACTACGCCAGGCTGCTTGCTGAGGGGCCCAGCGAGGCCGCGCTGGTGCCGAGCCCGGTGTATCGGGCGATGCGTGCCGGCTCGATCGTGCGGGTGGAGGAGCTCACCCGAATGCCCAGCGATGTGCAGGACGCGCTGGTCACCGTGCTCAGCGAGAAGACGCTGCCGGTACCCGAACTGGCCAGCGAGATCCAGGCCGTGCCGGGATTCAACCTCATCGCCACGGCCAATGACCGCGACCGCGGGATCAACGATCTCTCGGCTGCATTGCGACGTCGCTTCAACACCGTCGTGCTGCCGCTGCCCGCCGACCCCGACGAGGAGGTGGCGATCGTGCAGCGACGCGTCGCCGAGATGGGCGTTGCGCTGAAGTTGCCGAAGGTGCCGGCAGCCGACGAGGAGATCCGCCGCGTCGTCACCGTGTTCCGCGAGCTGCGCAGTGGCGCCACCGAGGACGGTCGGGTCAGCCTGAAGGTGCCGAGCGGCTCGCTGTCGACCGCCGAAGCAATCTCGGTCGTGACCAACGGATTGGCGTTGGCCGCCCACTTCGGCGACGGCCAACTGAACGCCGCGGATGTTGCCGCGGGCATCGTCGGTGCAGTGGTGAAGGATCCGGTGCACGACTCCGTCGCCTGGCGCGAGTACCTCGAAGCCGTGGTGCGCGACCGTGCCGGCTGGAGCGACTTCTACGAAGCCTGCCGCGAGCTGTAGGCCGCACGTGACGGCGACCGTCAAGCTGCTGGGGATCCGTCATCACGGGCCCGGGTCGGCGCGATCGGTCGTGCGCGCCCTCGATGCGTTGCAACCCAGCGTCGTGTTGGTCGAGTTGCCGGCCGACTGCGAGGCCTCGCTGGCGTGGGTGGGCGACGAGCATCTCGTGCCGCCGGTCGCCCTGCTGGGGTATGTGGTCGATCGTCCGCAGCGCGCCGCCTTCTTGCCGTTCGCCGAGTTCAGCCCGGAGTGGCAGGCGTTCACCTGGGCCAAGCGCAACGACGTCGTGATACGGGCGATGGATCTGCCGCTGCAGCAATCCCTGGCCGGGTCGGGCGATGGCGACGACGAACTACCGCTCAGCGACTTGCAGCTCACCGAGGCCATCGGCGATCCGCTCGCGGCACTGGCCGAAGCGGCGGGTGATCCGGACCCGGAACGATGGTGGGACGATGTGATCGAGCACCGTGGCGACGGTGAGCCGGCGTTCGATTCGGTGGCGATGGCGATGACGGCGGTGCGCGGCAGCCGCGACGCGTCGACGCTTCGGGAAGCGCAGCGCGAGGCGCACATGCGTCAGGTGTTGCGCCGAGCGATCGCCGATGGACACGAGCGCATCGCCGTGGTGTGCGGGGCGTGGCACGTGCCGGCGTTGGCCGAGCCGCTGCCGCCGGCGACCACCGACGCGCAGACGTTGCGCGGCTTGCCGAAGGTGAAGGTCGGCCTGTGTTGGGTGCCGTGGACGCATCGGCGCCTCGCCGCGGCCAGCGGATACGGCGCGGGTGTACGTAGCCCGGGCTGGTATGCGCATGTCTTCGAGAATCCGGGCGAACTGGGGATCAGCCGCTGGTTCGTCGGCGCGGCCAGGCTGTTGCGCGACCGCGGCATGTCTGCATCGCCCGACGACCTGATCGCCGCGACCAGAGCCGCCACGACGTTGGCCGCGCTGCGCAACCGGCCGAGGCCGGGCTTGGCCGAGGTGCTCGACGCTGCCGACACCGTGATGGCCGGAGCCAGCGGCATGGCGCTGATCGAACGTGAGTTGATCGTCGGTGATGCGATCGGCGAAGTGCCCGACGACGCGCCGCAAGTGCCGCTGGCGCGCGACCTCGCCGCGCAGCAGCGCCGCGTGAGGTTGAAGCCGGCGGCCACGGCGCAGACCGTCGAGCTCGACGTGCGCGCACCGAACGGTCGGGCCCGATCAGTCCTGTTGCATCGTCTGCGAGCACTGGGCGTGCACTGGGGAACGGTCGAGGAGGGCCGCGGCAGCAGCGGCACGTTTCGCGAGACGTGGCGGCTGCAGTGGGAGCCGGAGCTGACGATTCGCGTCATCGAACTGTCGGCCCACGGCACCACCGTGCAGGCGGCGGCAACACACCGCCTGCTCGAGCGGGCGGTCGCGGTCGATGCCCTGGCCGATCTGGTCGCGGTGCTCGACACCGCCCTGCTCGCCGACCTGCCCGATGTCGTGCAACCGGTCGTCGCCAGGGTCGAGGCCCAGGCCGCGCACGATCCCGACGTCGTCCAGGTCATCGACACCCTCGGGCCCCTCGCTCGGGCGCTGCGCTACGGCGACGTGCGCGGCACCAACGCCGGCGCGCTGCGGGCTGTGTTCGACGGCTTGGTCGTGCGCGTGCTCGCCGGTGTGGTGATGGCCTGCCGATCGCTCGACGACGACGCTGCCGCGGCAATGGTCGAGCGCCTCGCCGGAGTGCAAGCCGCGCTCGCGCTCGTCGATCATCCGGCCCGTCGCGCCGAGTGGCCGGCGGTGCTCGCCGTTGTCGCCGAACGCAGCGATGTGCACGGCTTGGTGCAGGGCCGCGCCACGCGACTGCTGCACGATGGCGGGGCGTGGAACCGCGCGCTGGTCGGCGCGCGGTTGTCGCGGGCCCTGTCGGTCGGCACGACTCCGGCGGTAGGCGCCGCGTTCGTCGAAGGCTTCCTCGCCGGCAGCGGCACAGTGCTGGTGCACGACGCCGAACTGCTCGACGTGATCGACGGCTGGGTCTCGTCGCTGGCACCCGACGCATTCATCGCGACAGCGCCGCTTCTGCGACGCACATTCGGCGCGTTCGAGCCGGGGGAGCGCCGCCAGCTGGGTCTGCTGATCGCCCACCAGGCCGCGCCGACCTGGTCGGGCTTCGGCAGCGACGTCGACGGTCAACGTGCCGCGGCCGCGCTCGCCACCGTCCGCCTGCTGCTCGGCGTCCCCCTCGCGCTTGCCGAGGCGATGAGCGATCGAGCGTGGCCAATGAGCGACTTCCAGCCGGCGATGAGAGATGAGCCGTCGGACGCCGCACATCCCTCATCGGCCGCGACAGCGACCGGCGCGCCGGAGGTCGGTGGGCGGACGCTCGTCAGCGATCCGGAGCGGATGCGTCGTTGGCGGATGGTGCTCGGCGGCACGGATGATGCCGGCGACAGCGCGGGCGCGAAGGCGGATGCCGGGGTCAGCAGTGTGCAATTGGATGGCAACGACGCCCGCATCGATGCCGCGCTCGCCGCGGTGTACGACACCAAGCCGGGCAAGCGCGGTGGGGGCGGCCGCGCCGGCGGGCTCGGTTCGTCGGCGCCGTCGGTGGCTCGATGGCTCGGCGACATCCGCCGGTACTTCCCGAGCTCGGTGGTGCAGGTGCTGCAACGCGACGCGATCGACCGGCTGAACCTGCGCCAGCTGCTGCTGGAGCCGGAGATGCTGCGCGCCGTCGAGCCCGACCTCCACCTGGTCACGCTGCTGGTCGAGCTCAACAAGCTGCTGCCCGACGCGACCCGGGCGACAGCGAGGCAGGTCGTCGCCCAGGTGGTCGAGCAGATCGAGCAACGCCTCGCGTCACGCACCAAGCAGGCCATCCACGGTGCGCTCGCCCGCAGTCAACGCAGTCGACGGCCACGCCTCAGCGACATCGATTGGGGCCACACCATCCACGCCAACCTGCGCCACTACTTGCCCGAGCAGCGCACCGTCGTGCCCGAGCGGCTGATCGGCTACGGCCGTCGGCAACGCAGCTTGTCGCGCGACGTGATCGTGGCCATCGACCAGTCGGGCAGCATGGCCGACAGCGTCGTGTACGCCGCGGTGTTCGGCGCGGTGTTGGCGTCGATGCCGGCGTTGCGCACCAGCGTGATCGCGTTCGACAGCGCAGTCGCCGATCTCACACCTCTGCTGCACGATCCCGTCGACGTGTTGTTCGGCGTGCAACTGGGCGGCGGCACCGACATCGCCCAGGCGATCGGGTACTGCCAGCAGTTGGTCACCCGACCGGCCGACACCGTGCTGGTGCTCGTCAGCGACTTGTACGAAGGTGGCAACGTGGCGTTGCTGAACGAACGGGTCGCCGCGCTGACCCGCGCCGGCGTGACAGTGGTGGTGCTGCTGGCCCTCAGCGACGAAGGTGCACCGGCGTACGACCACGCTCAAGCGGCGGCGTTCGCCGGAACTCGGCGTGCCCTCGCTGGCCTGCACCCCCGACGCCTTCCCCGAGTTGTTGGCCGCCGCGCTCGAACACCGCAACGTCGGCCGCTGGGCCAACGAGCACGGCATGCACACCGCCGTCGCCACCGCCACCTGACAACGCACGCGCATCCCGCACGTGAGGCCGAGCTGGTCCCACGCTGACCGTCGTAGGGACGGTGGCGACGGGACCAGTGACGCCCACACGGCGACGACGAGCGAACGTCCGATCCGCTGTTGCCGACGGCGTGACTCACCGGCAAGGATCTGAACGTGAGATTCCGGAACGGGTTGACACTCGACTGATTGCAATACCGCTATGGGCAGCACTTCGGTCGCCGGCAGCAAGGGCGTTGTCGGTTCGGTCGCCGCCGCGGGGAGCGCCGGGGTCGTCGGCAGTGTTGCCGTTGCCGGAAGTGCCGCCGTCGCGGGCAGTGTGGCAACAGCGGGCAGCGTCGCGGTGGCCGGCAGCGTCGCCGTCGCGGGCAGCGTCGCTACCGCCGGCAGCGTCGCCGTCGCAGGAAGCGCAGGCACCGCGGGGAGCGCGGCGGTCGCCGGCAGCGTGCTGACATTCTTCGGGATCGGCATTCGGATGTGCATCGCCACGCTGGCGTGCATCCGCTGCACTCGATGCATTGCCTGCGTCGGGTGCATCGACTGCGTGGGCTGCATCGGTTGCGTCGGATGCGTGGGCCTCCGCGGTGCCGTCGGCGCACGAGGCCTGCGCGCGACCGCCTGAACCCACCCCGGGTTGATCGCAATCGCCGACGGGTATGGTCGATGACGATGACGAACCTCGCCAACACAGCATCTTCGACCGCGACGCCGACGCCAGGATCGACGGCGGTGCAGTTCTACTTCGACCCTGGTTGTCCGTGGACGTGGATCACGTCGCGGTGGCTCGTCGAGGTGGCCCAGGCGCGTGACCTGCAGATCACATGGCAACTGTTCAGCCTGAGGTACCACAACAAGGACAACCCCGGTTACGACTGGATCCGCGCGGCACTCGACGACCAGCACCCGGCGATGCGGATCCTGGCCGCCACCAAGCAGCAGCACGGCAACGCGGCCGTCGGCAAGCTGTACACCACGCTCGGCACGTGGATCCATCACGACGACGACGAGCACCTCACCCGCCTGCCCGAGGCGCTCGCCGCGGCGGGACTTCCGGCCGACATCATCAACGAGGGTGCAAACGAGAAGTGGGATGCGATCATCGAAGAGTCGACGCGTAACGCATACGACATCATCGGCAAGGAGGCCGGCGTGCCGCTGATCGTCATCGATGGGTCCGAGCACTCGTACTTCGGCCCGGTGCTGTCACCCGCGCCGACAGGTGAGGACGCGTTGAAGCTGTGGGACACGTACGTCGCGCTCGGCAGCATCGGCGGCGTGTACGAGATCAAGCGGACCCGCGAAACGGGCCCGCAACTCCCTGCGCGACCGCTGCTCGGCTGACAGCAGCCAGCAGTCAGCTCGTCTGCGTGCCGACCTTCAACTCGCGGAACGGTGACTTCGAGTCGATGCCCGGCTCCTTCGGCAGTCCCAGCACGCGCTCGCCGACGATGTTGCGCATGACCTCGTCGCTGCCGCCGGCGATGCGGCCGCCCGGCGTGCCGAGCACCAACATCGACCATGCGTAGGTGCCCCACTCGCCGGTGTCGGCGATCAACTTCGGGCCCAACACGTGCGACACGAAGTCACCGAGGCGGCGCATGTTCATGGTGCCGGCCAACTTGGCGATGCTCATCTCCGGGCCCGGCAACTGCCCGGCCTTGATCTTGTCCATCGCCCGCTGGTTGTTGTAGCTCGACACGCGGCCGTGGATGATGAGGTTGGCCAGTTCGTCGCGCACGACCGGATCGTTGTCGAGCCCGAAGTGGCGGACCATCTCGATCGCCCGGGCGTAGAGGTTGACGCCGCCGCCACCTCCACCGCCCGCGCCGATCGCGGCGCGCTCGTTCATCAACGTCGTCAGCGCCACGTTCCACCCGTTGTTGAGATCACCGAGACGATCGGCGTCGGGAACGCGCACTTCGTTGAAGAACACTTCGTTGAACGACGAGCCACCCGTCATCTGGCGCAGCGGCCGCACCTCGACACCGGGCGCCTTCATGTCGACGATGAAGCCGGTCAATCCCTTGTGCTTCGGCAGGTCGACGTCGGTGCGGGCGATGATCTCGCCGATGTCGCTGTAGTGCGCGCCCGTGGTCCACACCTTCTGGCCGGTGATGACCCATTCCTCGCCGTCCTTCTCGGCCTTCGTCTGCAAGCTGGCGAGGTCGCTACCGGCACCCGGCTCGCTGAACAACTGGCAACCGACGATGTCGGCGCGGTACATCTTGGTGAGGTACGCCTGCTTCGCCTCCTCGGAGCCGTGGGCGAGGATCGTCGGCGCGACCATTCCCAATCCGATGGTGAACGCCGACTGGTTGGGGACTTGGTACTGCGCCTCGAGCGCGTTGTATGCCTTCTCGTACGCGCCCGACAATCCACGGCCGCCGTACTCCACCGGACCGGTGATCCACCCGAACCCGGCGTCGAACTTCTTGGCCCGCCACTGGCATGCCCGCTGCAGGTCGTTGTTCTCCTCGGTGCGGTTGCGCTCCTCGAACATCGCGACCTTGTCGGAGCCCTCGCCCCACACGAACTTGCGCTCGGCCTCCTTCTTGCTCGCGTTCGCGTCGAGGAACTCGCGCGCCTCGGACTCGAACGCTTCGACTGTGAGATCGGTGGACGTGGCAGTCATGTCCGCACGGTAGCGAACACGTGTCGGGTGGGGAGAGGCGGCGGTGGCAGAGTGGGATCATGACGCTCGACCTGAACAGCTATCTCGCCGTGCTGGCATCCGAGGCGAAGGAGTTGGCGGCCGCCGCCGAAGAGGCCGGGCTCGATGCCGCGGTGCCCACCTGCCCGGGCTGGACCGTCAACGACCTGGTGCTGCACGTCGGCGAGGTGCACCGCTGGGCCACCGCCGCGGTCGCGAGCAAGGCGACCAAGCTCGGCGAGGTCCCTGGCGATTCGCTCGGCGCATTGCCCGAGCGCGACGACACGATCGACTGGTTCTGCAACGGCGCCATCGCGTTGCGCGACACCCTGGCCGAGGCCGACCCGTCCGTCGAGTACGCCGCGTTCCTGATGGACCCGCCCACCCCTCGCATCCTGTTCTGGGCTCGCCGCCAGACGTTGGAGACCAGCGTCCACCGCGTCGACGCCGAGTCAGCACTCGGACGCTGCACGCCGATGTCGCCCGAGATCGCGCTCGACGGGATCGACGAGTTCCTCACCGGGTTCATCCCGCGATCACGGACCCCGTTGCGCGCCGACAAGCCGCACTGCATGCAGATCGCGCCGACGTACACCGATCAGCGATGGACGGTGTCGATCAGCAATGACATGCCCGAGACGGTGCGCCGAGCCACCGATGCCGACTGCATCGTGTCGGGATCGGCCAGCGACATCTACCTCGCCCTGTGGAACCGCGCGTCGGTCGACAAGCTCGACATCGAAGGCGATCGAACCGCCATCGACCTGCTGCGCGACAACGTGCAGATCCGCTGGGGCTGACCACCACGCTGACTGCGAGCTGGCTACAACCAATCACGTTTGCGGAACATCCGATACAGCACCGCGCTGAGCACCAGCATCATCCCCAACGCGATCGGGTATCCGTACTTCCAACTGAGCTCGGGCATGTGCTTGAAGTTCATCCCGTAGATGCCGGCGATCAACGTCGCCCCGAACACGATCGAGCCCCACGCGGTGAGCTTCTTCATCACCAGGTTCATCTGGTTGCTCATCACCGCGAGATGGGCGTCGACGGCGTTGCCGACGAGCTCGCGTTGCTCGTCGACGAGATCGACGACGCGCAGCAGCTTGTCGAACGCGTCGTGGATGGTGACGAGCGCATCGCCGTCGATGTAGTCGACCTCCTGCCGAAGGATCGCCGACAGCACCTCCCGCAACGGCACCACGGCACGGCGCAGCTCCAGCAGCTCGCGTCGCAGGATGAACAGCTCGTGCTGCAATCCCTGCTCGGTGTGCGGTGTGTCGTTGAAGATGTTCTCCTCGACGACCTCGAGCTTGTCCTCCAAGATGTCGGTGGTGTCGAAGTAGCCGTCGACCAACCCATCCATCAGCGTTGCGAAGAGCTGCCCCGACGTGCTGCACGCTTTCGGATGCCGCTCGAGCAGATCGAGCACCGGCTGCGGATCCCACTTGCGTCCGCGCGGATCGCGATCGCGCACCGTGATCAACCAGTCGGGCCCGAGGTACGTGTCGATCTCCACCAGCGATCCGCTGAACGCGACGAAGTAGACGTGATCTTCGAAGCGGTGCATCGTGGGGCGAGCGGCGCGCCGATGGGCCTCGTCGAACGTGCGGCTGGCCAGGCCGTACTGACTCGGCGAGCGCCTCCAGTTCCTCCTCGGTCGGCTCGACGACATCGATCCACGTCACCGACGGCTGGCCGAAGGTGTGCACCGTCTGCATCGAACGTGAGCGTAGGGCAGTGCTGCAACTAGGGTGCGGACATATGGGTCAACAGGTTGCTGTCACTGAACGGCCGAGTCCTCGTCCGGGCGTCATCCGGTTCGAGACCAATCGCAGTCTCACCGGCATGGGTCACGAGCACTTCGCGACGATGGCCGACGCGATCGGCCCGCGGCCGGCAGCAGCGCTGGCTCGCCAGCTGTTGTCGACGGGCAAGGTCGACTCGGTCTACATCTACGGCAACATCGTGACGGTCGACATCAGCAAGGGCTACAACGCCGATGGCCTCGGCGACGTGGTGCGCAACATGTACCAGTACTGGAAGCCGGGCGTGGAGATCCCCACGTTCGACGCTCCTGCACCCGAGCCCGAGCCTGCCGCGGCAGCCGGTGGCGACACGGGCGGAGCAGCCGTCGAGTCGGCGTACACCCGCTTGGTGCCGCAGAACCTGCGCGAACGCAGCGCCGCGGCACTGGCCAAGGCCCAAGCAGGCGGCTGACCAGGGCAAGTTAAGCCTCGGTCGCGATTCGGCCGATAACTGTGTGTGGTAACTGGCGGACTGGCGACACCTGAGACTTCTCGCATGTCCGGCGTGTCCCGCGTGCGCGCATTCATGGCCATTGCCCTCGCCGGTGCCGCTGTCTACTTCTTCGTGCTCGACGGCATTGCGGCCGCCGTGTACTGGGATGTCGCGGTCGCGGCGATGCTCGCGTTCGGGTTCGTCACCGTGTCGCGGCTCGACCGGAATCGCGCCGCGTGGACCGTGATCCTGATCGGGCAGGCCTGCTTCCTGATCGGCGACGTGTGCTTCACCGTGCTCGAGCACGTGTTCCACAGCGAGGCCTATCCGAACGTCGGCGACATCTTCTACGTCGGCGGGTATCCGTTCATCGCCATCGGTCTCACGATGCTGTTGCGCTCACGTGCGTCATCGCCGCGATGCCGGTGGAGTGATCGACGGCTTCATCGTCGCCACCAGCGTTGGTGTGCTGCTGTGGGTGTTCTTCGTCGAGCCGACCGCGTTCGATCACACCATGCCGCTTGTTCGAGCGACTGATCACCGTCGCCTATCCGCTCGGTGACCTCCTGTTGATCGCGATCGGCGCGCAACTGGCAGTGCGCCAGGTCCGTCGCCAGGCTCCCTACTGGATGGTGTCCGTCGCCCTCGTCGCGCTACTGGTGTCGGACCTCGGCTACCTCTATCAATCCCTCTACGGCGTCTATCACGAGGGCGACCCCATCGACTTCGGATGGTGGATCAGCTACGCGCTGATCGTCGCCGTGCTGCTGCATCCCCGCGTCGGCGACATCGCCGCAACACCGGTGAAGTCGACACCACGCTTGTCTCCGCGACGCATCGTCCTGTTGTCGCTCGTGACGATGGCAGCACCGGTCACGATCGCTGCTCGCTCTGCGTCCGGTGCAAGCCTGCAGCTGCCCGTGCTCCTCGGCGGGACGATGGTGCTGTTCGGTCTCGTCGTGGCCCGCCTGGTCGTGATGGCGAGAGAGTTGGAATCGAGCCGCACCCTGCTGCTGCACGAGGCAACGCACGACGCGCTGACAGGTCTCGGCAACCGCACGCTGTTCAGCGATCAGGTCGACGCCGCACTGTTCAGCAACGTGCCGGTCGCGGTGTTGTGTCCTCGATCTCGACGACTTCAAACTCGTCAACGACAGCCTCGGCCATGCCGGCGGCGACATCGTGCTGCAGGTCGTCGGCGAGCGCCTGTCGAGCCTGATGCGTCCGGGCGATGCCGTTGCCCGTCTCGGCGGCGACGAGTTCGCGATGCTGGTCGCCGGGCCCGACGAGGGAGCTGGTGCTGCGGTCGCTCAACGAGCACTGGCGGCGATCCGCACACCGATCAGTCTGCCGGCCGGCCCCACCGTGCACACCGTTCATTCCAACGTGTCGGTCGGCGTCGCTCACAGCGGTCCCGACAGCTCGGTCGAAGGTGTTGCTGCGCGACGCCGACATCGCCATGTACCTCGCCAAGCAGTCCGGCAAGGGCCATCACGAGATCTTCCAACCGGGCATGCGTCAAGACGTCATCGATCGGCTCGAGCTGCGCGTCGAGCTGGCCGAGGCGCTGGCTCGCAACGAGTTCGTGCTGCACTACCAACCGATCATCGAAGTCGTCACCGGCCGCGCCGTCGGTGTCGAGGCGCTGCTTCGTTGGGATCATCCGCGCCGCGGTCGCGTCGAGCCGATGCAGTTCATCCCGTTGGCGGAAGAGACCGAGCTGATCATCCCGATCGGTCGTTGGGTGCTGATGGAGGCATGTCGTCGCGCGGTCGAACTGGATCCTCGCCCGGATGGATTGGAGATCGCCGTCAACGTGTCGGCCGTGCAACTCCGCGACCCAGGGTTGGTCGACGATGTGCAGCGGGCACTCGACAGTGCCGGCCTCGATCCGTCGCGGCTGATCATCGAATTGACCGAGTCGACGGTGATCAACGACCTCGAGGCCGCGGCGATCACGTTGTGCGAGTTGCGGACCCATGGTGTGCGCATCGCTCTCGACGACTTCGGTGCCGGATACGCGTCGCTGCAACACCTGCGCGCGTTCCCCGTCGACATCGTCAAGCTCGATCGCAGCTTCGTCGTCAGCAGCCTGGAGAACGACTCGACGGTGTTGAGCGGACTGATCGAGATGGCCGCGAACCTCGGGATGGAAACGGTCGGGGAGGGCATCGAAGAGCCGAGCCAACTCGACATGCTGCGGTCGCTGCACTGCCGGTACGCGCAGGGATTCCTGATTGCCCGGCCGATGCCGTCGGATCGCCTCGACGAGGTCTACGCCATCGGCGAGCGCGGCGAGATGAACGTGACACAGGTGCTGCCGGTGACGGTGAAGGCGCAGGAACAGCCGGCATTCCCGCCACCCGTGCCGATGGCGCAGCCGGAGTCGGCTGAACAGCTCTCCAGTTCTTCGAGCTGATACCTCTCACCTACCCCTCACCTTGTCGAAGCGAACACCCGTTCGATAGACTCCCATGGGTGTCGTCATCGCTCGCTGAACGGTTCCCTGTGCTCACACAGGTTGCGGCCAGCGAACGCACGCTGCCGGTGCACGATGCGCTCGTCGGGCTGTTGCCGAGCCTGCAGCGCGGTTCGACCATCGCCTGCAGCGGCCGCGCCGCCGTCTCGTTGGCTCTGGCCGTCGCCGCCGCGCCATCGCGCGACGGGGCCTGGGTAGGCATCGCCGGCCTTCCTGAGCTGGGCGTTCGCGCCGCAGCCGACATGGGGCTGGCGTTGGAGCGTCTGGTGATGGTCGACGGTGATCCGCCGTGGATCGACGTGTTGGCGGCGATGATCGACGGGTTCGATGTGATCCTGATCGGCCAGCGAGTCGGGCGTCTGGCCGGCGGTGCAGTGCGCCGGTTGCAGGCTCGAGCGCAGTCGCGTGGGGTGGTGATGCTGACGGTCGGCGTCCCAGCACTCGGCGCGGACCTGCACCTGACCACCGACGACGGCCAGTGGGTGGGGCTCGGCGATGGTCACGGTGTTGCGACCGGCCGGCGGGTGATGGTCGAGCTCGGTGGCAGGCGCATGCCCCGGCCGCGGCAGGCGACGATGTGGCTGCCCGACACCAACGGCTCCATTGCAACCCGATCGGGTGTTGACACCATCAGCGATGCCGACCCATCATTGTTGGCGAAGTGGGCGAACTGATCTGAGGGGGAAACGTGTCTTCACGACGCTTTTCATCACGTCGCCTATCGCTCTTGGCCGTCGCAGCGCTCGTCGTTCTCGGCGTACCGACACTGACGGCCCAGGCCGCTCCGCCGCCGGCATCGCCCGCAGCCGATGGTCCTGGCGCGCTGTCGCACTTCGATCTCGCTCGCAAGGATTGCCTCGGCACCTCGCGCACGACCGGCTCGAAGGTGTGGTTCACCGTCGCCGGTGGCGTCCTCAGCGACGTGTACTACCCGACCATCGACAACACCAACGTCGAGACGTTGCAATACATCGTGACCGATGGGTCGACGTTCACCGATCTGCAAGCCCGCGACATGTCGTCGACCGCGAAGACGCTCGACGACAGCGGCATGTCGTGCCGAGTCACCAGCACGGCGAACAGCGGCAGGTACAAGATCATCACCGACTACGTCACCGACCCCGATCGAAACACGCTGGTCATGCGCACGCGCCTCGTCGCTTCGAACCACAACCCCGGCCTCAAGCTCTACGTGCGCTTCGATCCGACGGTCAACGGAAACGGTGGTGGCGGCGATGGCAATGGCGGTGCCGATTCGGCGGTCACCGACACCTCGACGCACCATCCCATCCCGGTCGCCTTCGACACCGTCACCCAGACCAACGCGGCCAACCGCGACTACGCCCAGCCGGTGTTCGCCGCGCTCGACGGCCCGTTCTCCAAGGTCACCAGTGGCTATGCCGGCCAAGCCAGCGACGGCTTGACGCAACTCGATGCCGGTCACGCGCTGACCACCGTCAACGACTCTGCCGACACCGGCAACATCGTCCAGGTCGCCGAGGTGAAGCGCAATCGCGACAACCGCGGCAAGCACGACGACGATGACGGTGCCTTCACGATGACGCTCGGTTTCGGATCGACGCAATCGCAAGCTGTCGCCACGGCGGAAGCCTCGATGCACCGCGACTTCGACAAGATCCTCAAGGACTATGCGAAGGGGTGGGAGCGGTACGACAAGAAGTTGAACCCGCCACCTCGCTCGCTGCCGGGCATCAGCCGCTCGCGCATTCGCGAACTGCAGGACGCCTACTACCTCAGCATCAACGTCGTGAAGGCTGCCGAGGACAAGACGTTCCCCGGCGCGATCGTCGCCGGTCTGTCGTCGCCGTGGGGTCAAGCCGTGTCGGCAGGCGATCCCAACAACACCTACTTCGGTTCGTACCGCGAGGTGTTCGCACGCGACCTCTACGAAGCGTGGACGGGTCTGATGGCCGCAGGTGATCGGGCAACGGCGCGCGATGCGACGCTGTTCCTGTTCGAGCGCCAGCAACTGGCCGACGGCTCGATGCCGCGCAACTCGTTGGTCAACGGCAAGACCGCACCCGACTCGTTCAACACCCAACTCGACGAGGTCGCCTATCCGATCCTGATGGCGGATCAACTCGGCCTCACCGACGCGACGTTGTACGAGCAGCACGTCAAGCCGGCGGCCGACTTCCTGGTCACTCGCGGTCCGTCGTTCGGCCCCGAGCGTTGGGAAGAGCAGGACGGCTTCTCGCCGTCGACGATCGCTGCCGAGATCGCCGGATTGTTGGCCGGTGCCGACATCGCCGATGCCAACGGCGACGCCGCGTCGGCGCGCATGTGGCGTGCTGTCGCCGACGACTTCCAGCGATCGATCAAGGGCTGGACCGTCACGACCAGCGGATCGCAATCGGCCGATCCGTACTTCATCCGCCTCTCGAAGACCGGTGACCCGAATGCGGCGATCACCTACAACGTCGGCAACGGCGGGCCGACGCTCGACCAACGCGACGTGATCGACGCCGGCTTCCTCGAGCTGTCGCGCCTCGGCATGTTCTCCGCCGACGATCCCGACTTCGCCAACTCGCTGTCTGTCGTCGACGCGACGATCAAGAGCGACACCGACAGCGGTCCCGGATGGCATCGCTACAACGGTGATGGCTACGGCGACGGGTTCCAAGACGGCAACGGTCCCGATGGACATCCGTGGGCACCCAACAACAAGGGGACCGGCCATCTGTGGCCGGCGCTGACCGCCGAGCGCGCCGAGCAGTCGTTGCAGACCGGCGACCGGGCATCTGCCGCGCAGTTGCTCGACGCGATGGCGCAGTTCTCGTCCGGCGTCGGGCTGATCGCCGAGCAGAGTTGGGAGTTCCCCGACCTCGCCGCATCGCCGTTCGGCACCGACCCGACGATCGCCTCGATCGGCTTCGAGAACGGCAAGCCCGCCGGATCCGCATCGCCATTGGTGTGGTCGGCAGGGTCGTTCGTGCGACTGGCCGCCGACCTGCGCGCCGGCGAACTGGTCGACCAGCCGGAGAACACGGTTGATCGCTACATCGACAACACCCAAGGCCAGACCACGCTGACACTCACGGCTCCCGACGACCAGAGCGCCGTCGCCGGATCGCCGTTGACGGTCAGCGGCACGACCGAGGCCGGCAACCAGGTCGACGTCCTCGTGACGAACACCGACGCGAACATGGCGGCTTCGGCCGCGTCGACCGTTGCCGGCCCCGACGGTTCGTTCACCGTCGACGTCCCGATCACCGGGGGCGTGCAAGCGATCAACGTCGCCGCGACCCGCGACGACGGCGCGACCGCGCACGCCAGCCGCACCGTCGTCTTCGACTTCGTGCCCGGCACCGTGCTGCTCGACGTCACCGATCCCGACAACGACGACAACGGCCCGGGCAACTTCGCCTATCCGACATCGGGCAACTTCAAGGCCGGTGCGTGGGACATGCAACGGTTCCAGGTGTTCGACGACGGGACCAACATCATCTTCCGCGTGCAGAACCGGAATCAGGATGCGACATTCGGAAGTCCGCTCGGTGCGCAGTTGATCGACCTGTACGTGCACGATCCGGCGGCGGGAGCGACATCGACGGCGCCGTCGAATGATTCACGTAACTTCCGGATCGCGCCGGAGGCCGCGTGGAGCAAGATGATCCAGGTACAGGGCTTCGGCCAGCGCTTCATCGACACGACCGGGTCGACGCTCGGCACGGTCAGCATCCGGGCCAACGCGCTGTCGAGATTCATCACGTTCAGCGTGCCGAAGGCCGCCCTCGGTCAGCCGGGCCCGGGTTGGACGTTCACCGTCGTGGAAACCGGCCAGGACGGGTTCAGCGGCGACCAGGCCCGTGGGTTCCAGGCGACACCGCAAGAGTTCCAGTTCGGTGTCTGCGCAGTGGCCAGCGCCGATCCACACTGCACGTTCGATCCCAACGCCGTGCCGAAGGTGATCGACGTGCTCACGCCGCCAGGTGTCGTGCAATCCGACGAGCTCGACTACACGGTCCACTCGCCGGTCGTCATCACCGGCGTCACCATCAGCTGAATCACCGCCCCTTGATCATCGAACAGGTGTTCGTTACTGTGGGTGGATGACGACCCAGTCCATTCCACGTCTCGGCGTGTTGTGGTGCCCGAACTGGGCGGTGGTTGCCGCGCAGCGCTGACGCCGATGAGGCGGTCGTGGTGCTGCACGGCAATCGGGTGATCGCCCACTCGTTGGCAGCGGGCCGAGAAGGCATCACCGTCGGTCAACGTCGCCGGCAGGCGCAGACGTGTTGCCCGAGCGTGCGCATCGTCGCCCACGATCCCGATGGCGATGCGCGCCGGTTCGAAGGTGTCGTCACCGCGATCGCCGCGCTGATCCCGCGGATCGAGGTGACCGAGCCGGGGATGCTCTCGTTCCTCGCCAAGGGCCCGTCCCGATACTTCGGCGGCGAAGCAGCAATGGCCGACCGAATGACCGCTCTAGCAGCTGAAACGGTCAGCGCGGCGCAGCAGCCACGCGAGTTCGTCACTGACGATTCACGAGGGGCCGGCGCGCAGTGCTGGACCTGAGCCTGCCCGGCGCTGGCGGCGGTGGGAGGATTCGGCCTTGGCGTTGCCGATGGCCGGTTCGCGGCTGCAATCGCGGCACGCAAGGCCGCGGCTCGCGGCGGCCCGGTGATCGTTCCCACCGGGATCGAGGCCACCGCCAACTTCCTGGCGCCATTGCCCGTGCAACTCCTCGCATCGGTCGCCGGCCTCGACGACGACTTCGTCGAGTTGCTGCAACGGCTCGGCGTGCGCACGCTGGGGCAGCTCGCGGCACTGTCGGCTGCCGACGTGCTGGCCAGGTTCGGCAGGCAAGGCGAGTTCGCCCATCGCATCGCCAGCGGCGGCGACGATCGGCCGCCCGACACTGTCCAACCGCCCGGTGGCCTCGTCGCCCTGCACGTGCTCGAAGACCCGGCTCATCACGTCGACACGTTGGTGTTCGTCGCCAGGCAGTTGGCCGACGAGCTGGCGACCGCATTGAGTGCCGATGGCAAGGTGTGCACGCGGTTGATCATCACCGCCGAGACGGATCACAGCGAGCGCAGTGAACGGCTGTGGTATCGATCGACCGGGTTGTCGGCCGCGGCAATGGTCGAGCGGGCCAGGTGGCAGCTCGATGCCTGGGTGAACAGTGCCGGTATCACCGCCGGCGTGACGATGTTGCGACTCGAGCCGATCGAGGTGCGCAGCGATGACGGTGTGCAACTGGGATTGTGGGGAGGCCGCACCCAGGCCGACGAGTGGGCAGCGCGAGCCGTGGCTCGGTTGGCGACGTTGGCGGGCGCCGAGCACGTCGTCGTCCCGGCAGCAGCGGGTGGCCGGCTGCCCGGCGACGCCTTTGCCTGGGTCCCCGCTGTCACCGCCGATCTCGCCGAGCCGGCCCAACGCCTGACACCGACCGAGGGCCCGTGGCCGGGCATGTTGCCGAGCCCGTCGCCGGCCGTGGTGCACGCCGAACCGTTGGCCATCGACGTCCGTGATAGCGACGGGCATCCGGTGAAGGTCACGGGCAGGGGAGCGGTCAGCGCAGTTCCGGCGACCGTGCAACGCAAGACAGCGGTGCAAGAGTCAATCGTTGCGTGGGCAGGCCCATGGCCGTTGGAGGAACGATGGTGGGACGCCAATCGGGCGCGGCGATCGGCACGGTTCCAACTGCTGACGGAAGCGGGCTCGTTGCTGCTGGTCAGCCTGGAGCGTCAGCGATGGTGGCTGATCGGCGAATACCTCTGACACCCGCCCTCCACCAACCGACGCCTCACCAACCGGCCGGGTGGATGAACGCAGCAGCGGGCCGACCGAGCCACTGCGTGATGCGCATCGCCAGGTCCATGTCGGCAAGACGGGCCGTACGAAGGTTGGTCAATCGGCTCGGAGTGCAATCCAGGATGTGCGCCAGCTCTGCCCACGTGAGACCGCGCTCGACACGTTCGTTGTTGAGCTCGATGTACAACTCGTTGAGGTTCCAACGAAGCCGGCTGTCGGGCCCTGCCTTGGGCAGTCGGACATCGCCGACGTCGACGGCCGGGCCGGTCAAGAACTCCTCCGGCGCACGGTCGAGCCATCGCAACATCGACATCGCGTACTGGCAGGAGATCGTTCCTCGCCGGTTCACCCTCACGACCGCGCCCGGACAGATCGCTTGGTCCATCAGCTGCGCGTTCAGCGTGGACGACTGCCCGTACAGCTCGTCGGCCACTTGGTTCCAGTCGAGATCGCGCGAGCGACGTTGATCATCGAGGGCGGCGAAGAATGAGGCGCAGTCGAACATCTGCAACACCGTAGATGTCAGCGATGCAACCGTTCGATCAAGCCGCCGAGCGACTCCATCGCGGCGGGATCGTCGACGTCGACGAGTCGCACGATCAAGGTGTTGACGCCTGACTCGACCAGCCGCATCGCCCGCTCGTAGTGGTCGTCCACGGTGCCGGCGTTGGTGTCGCGGGCGAATCGCTCGGCACCCATCCGCTTCGGTCGGAGACGTTCGATCGCGGTGCCGACCGCGTCGCGATCGCGACCGACCAAGATCGTCGACAGGTGCGAGACGACGATCTCACTCGGGTCACGTCCGACGTCGGCGCAGTGGCGAGCCAGCACGGCGACCTTGCGCGCGACGACCTCGGGCGTGCCGAACAGGTTGCATCCATCGGCGTGCTGCGCGACCAGTCGCAGTGTTCGCCGTTCGCCGGAACCGCCGACCCACACCGGGACGTGCGACTGGATCGGACGCGGGTAGCACAGCGTCTCGGCGATCTCGACCGTTGCGCCCTCGAATCGAGGCGAGCCCTTTCCCCACAGCATCGGCAACACGCGCAACGTATCCTCGAGATGCGCGTAGCGACGATCGACAGACGGCAGATCGATGCCCGCTGCCTTGTACTCCTGGGCGAACCAACCGACGCCTAGCCCGCACGTCGCCCGACCCGCCGACAGCACATCGAGTGTGGCGATCTGCTTGGCGAGCACTGCGGGATGATGGCGGAACGCGGGCGACACCAGCACGCCGAGGCGGACGCGTTCGGTGACGGCAGCCAACCAAGCGAGCGCCGTGTACGGCTCGGGCAGGTCGGCCCACGCCGGACCGACCTGAGGGATCTGGCGGAGGTGATCCATCATCCAGATGTGATCGACTCCAGCCTCCTCCGCGGAGGAAGCAATCGAACGCAGATGCGAGGCGAGCAGCTCGCGTCCACCCGGCCAGTCGAAGCTCGACAGGTGCAGACCGACACTGATCCCGGTCGGCGACACAACAGGAGCGGCCGCGACGGCAGCAGGCTGTCGTCGACGGGCCAGTGCAGCCGGAACCACCACCACAGGCTCCGGAGTCAGCAGTTGATCCCACGGTTCGGCACACACTGCGTCGCGGACATCCGGCCAGCGGCGCAACTGGCTGGCCACCACATCGGCAGCCACCGACACCGGCCGCGCCGAATTGCGCCGACGGCATTCCGCAGCCGGCGTGTCGAACACCACAGCGATGCACGGCATGCCCGAAGCATGTGCTCGTTCGCGCCAACCGGCGCGCAACTCGGCGTCGGAACCGAGCGTGTCGATCACCGTCGTCAGCCGTCGTTGCATCCGGCGGGCGACGATCTCGTCGAGCAACGCGAACGCGGCGCTTGACGCACGAAGGTCGTGTTCGGTCTCACCGACGACAGCGCGCAACGCATCGCTGGAGACGATCTGGTTGGCGGCGAAGTGCTCAGCAGCCCACGACGACTTGCCGGACGCGATCGGCCCGACCAAGACGATCAGACAAGGAGATGGCAGCTGCGATGGCTCCGTGATCGAGCCAGGTTATTTCAGGCGGGTACGAGTTCGCGACGTTCGACTTCGGGATGAAGTACGTCGTTGCTCAACCGGAAACCGACACCGCGAACGGTGTGGATGAAGCGCAGCTCGGGTGCCCGCAGCTGCAGCTTGCGACGCAGGTTCGACAGGTGGACGTCGACCACATGCGTATCACCGACCCAGTTCGGGCCCCACACCTCTTCGAGCAGTTGCGTGCGTGCGCAGACCTCGGAGGGCCGGCGGCACAGTTGCTCGAACAGTGCGAACTCGATGCGAGTCACGGGAATGTCGTGATTGCGAACTCGGATCTCCTTGCGACCGACATCGACCGTCAGCGGACCGAGCGTGATGACCGAAGCGTGGATCGGGTCCCAGCCGCTGTGCAGCTGGCGCGGACGGCGCAACAGTGCCTGGCAACGGGCAGCCAGTTCGTCGGGGTTCACCGGTGTCGAAACGACGTCGTCGGCACCCGCACGCAGAGCCCGGATGCGCATGTTGTCGGCATCGGGGGGTGCAATGCCGACAACGTACGCATCCGTCAGCTCGCGCATGGTGTCGAACAAGCTGCCGCCGTGCGGGCTGGGCAGTTGCAGATCGACCATGACGACGTCGGGCGAGAACGAGGTGGCCAGCGTCAATGCCGCCGGCCCTTCTGTGGTGGCGCTGACGGAAAAACCGCGACTGCGCAACGCTGCCGAGGCAACACGACGCAACAGCGCATCGCTGACTGCCAAGAGCACTCGTGGTGCTAGTTGTGCATCCGGTTCCATTAGTTTGATCTTCCGCCTCGTGGTTGTCGGTTCTCTACCCCGAATTCCCAATGCCTACACAGGAGTTATCGGCAGGCAATGGCCATCCTGAAGTCCGGATTTGAACAATTCGACGATCCACCAGGTGCGGGCCGCGCCGCTGTGAGGGCTGCGGTCGCATCGCGCCGGCCGGTCGATGCCCGCGAGCGCGACTCGGTCGCCACGTTTCTCAGCGAGCTCGACGTCCTCGACAGCCCGTTCGACGAGCACGCCTCGCTCACCCACGTCACCGCATCGGCGATCGTCACGAGCGACGCCGGCGTGGTGCTACATCTGCACAAACGATTGGGGATCTGGCTGCAGCCGGGCGGTCATGTCGACGGCGGAGAAACGCCGTGGGGAGCAGCGCAGCGGGAGACCATCGAAGAGACCGGTCTGCCTGTCACCGCGACAGGGGATTCTTCCGAGCTGATCCACGTCGACGTCCACCCGGGCCCGCGGGGCCACACCCATCTCGACCTTCGCTACCACTTCACAGCTCCTCCGGTGGAGCCAGCGCCGCCGGAAGGGGAGAGCCCCGACGTCCGCTGGTTCACCTGGGCTGAGGCCATTGCGATCGCCGAGCCAGGAGTCGAGGGAGTGCTGCGCGCCCTCCAGCCGGGAATTCCCACGATCCGGCCGGCGACCGTCGCCGACGCTCCCGGCTGCGCGAGGGTCTACCGCAGGTCGAAGTCGTTCTCGATCCCTGAGGTACCCGAGCCGCACACCGAGCCCGACATCGCCACGTGGATGGGCGACGTCGCGATCCCGACGATGGACGTGTGGGTCGCTGACCTCGACGGAGTGGTCGTCGGCCAGATGATGGTGCAGGGCGCGCCCGACGACAACGCCGACGCGAATGCGTTCATTCACCACCTCTACATCGACCCCTCATGGATGGGCAAGGGGCTCGGCGATCAGTTCATGGCACTCGCTCGCCAACGCCATCCCGACGGCTTGGAGTTGTGGGCATTTCAGAGCAACGAGAGGGCGCGCCGCTTCTACGAACGCCACGGCTTTGTCGCTGTCGAGCTCACCGACGGCAGCGGGAATGAAGAGCGTTGGCCGGACGTGCGCTACATCGGCTAGCGAACGCTCTGCTGTACCGCGCTCGCCGGACATGCTCCCGTAACGTGCCAGTGGAACATCCGACTAGTGTTTCCACATGGCCACGATGGCTGAGGTCGCCAAACATGCGGGTGTCGGCATCGGCACCGTGTCGCGTGTGCTCAGCGGAAGCCCAAAGGTCAGCGACACGACGCGCAACAAGGTGCAGGCTTCAGCAGAGGAGCTCGGCTACCACAGACCGCGAAAATCGGCCGCTGAACAGGGAAAGGGCGGTCGGCTTGTTGGCGTGCTCGTTCCGTTCTTCGACGAGAAGTCGTCCTTCCAACGGCTCCGCGGCATCGTCTCGCGGCTCGCTCCACACGGTTGCGAAGTGGTGCTGCACAACATCGAGTCACCGGGCCAGGCTCGGGCCAAATTGGTGGAACTTCCACGAAGCCTGATCTTCGACGGGTTGATCGTGATCTCGTTGCCGTTGGTCGGCGACGAGGGCGAGCGGTTGGTCAACGCCCGTTTCCCGACTGTGCTGATCGACACCGTGTACCCCGGGTTGCCGAGCGTGTGCATCGACGATCGAGCCGGAGGCTCGTTGGCGACCAAGCACCTCATCGCCCTCGGCCACAAGCGCATCGCCTTCGTCAGCGAACCGCCCCACAATGCGTTTGGCTTCCTTGCGGGTGCTCGGCGCGAAGAAGGTTTCCGCTCGACGATGGCCGAGGCCGGATTGCATGTGCCGGCCTCGCTCGTCCGCTACGGCGCCTACCTCCACTCGGCAGCCCGCCAAATGGCCACCGAGCTGTTGTCGCTGCCCGACCGTCCCACCGCGATCGTGGCAGCCAGCGACGTGCAAGCCGTAGGCTGCTTGGAGGCCGCCACTCAATTGGGGATCAACGTTCCCGACGAGTTGTCGGTCGTTGGCTACGACGACATCGATCTGGCCGGCCTCATGGGCCTGTCGACGGTGCGTCAGCCGCTGATCTATTCCGGTGAGCGAGGTGCAGACCTGGTGCTCGAAGCGCTGTCGATGCGCAATCGTCAGCCGAACACAGAGATGCTCGAGTTGGAACTGGTGGTACGGGCAACCACAGCAGCAGTGAAACGAAAGGGAAGCCGATGACGAACACGACCCCGAATACGACTCCAAATGCCGTCACGGGCAGTGACACGAAGTTGTGGTGGGAGGACGCTGTCGTCTACCAGCTGTACCCGCGGTCGTTCGCCGACAGCAACGGCGACGGCATCGGCGACTTCGAGGGCATTCGCAGCCACCTCGATCACCTCCGTGATCTCGGCATCGACGCCATCTGGTTCTCGCCGTGCTTCCCGTCGCCGCAGGCCGACCACGGCTACGACGTCGCCGACTACTTCGACATCGAGCCGAAGTACGGCACGCTCGACGACTTCGACCGCACCGTGGCAGCCGCCAAGGAGCGCGGCATCAAGATCATGCTCGACATCGTGCCGAACCACTGCAGCTCCGACCACGCCTGGTTCCAAGCTGCGTTGAAGGCCGCACCGGGTTCGCCCGAGCGGGCTCGCTACTGGTTCAAGGACGGCAAGGGCCCCAACGGCGACGAGCCGCCCAACAACTGGCGGGCGATCTTCGGCGGGTCGGCATGGACCCGCGTCACCGAGGCTGACGGTTCGCCCGGCCAGTGGTACGAGCACACGTTCACTCCCGGCCAGCCCGACTTCAACTGGTACAACCCCGACGTCATCGACTACTTCGATCGCATGCTGACCTTCTGGTTCGACCGCGGTGTCGAGGGCATCCGCGTCGATGCCGTGCCGGTGCTCGGCAAGCATCCCGACATGCCTGATTCCCCGCCGGTGCCGCCGGGGCTCACCGACGGGCAGGCGTGGGGATACAACATCCACGGCCACTTCCACCCGTCGGCCCACGTCGTGTGGAAGCACTGGCGCACTCTGATCGACAAGTACGAAGCGGATCATCCGGGTCGCCACCTCTTCATGATCAGCGAGTCGTACGGCACGCCGGAGGTCACCCGCACGTTCTTGCAGGGCGACGAGTTCCACCAGAACTTCGCCTTCGAGCTGATGCTGATCACGTGGCAGGCCAAGGCGCTGCGCGATGCGATCGCAGGTTCGCTCGACATGCTCGAGACCGTCGGGGGAAATCCGGCGTGGGTGCAGAACAATCACGACACGCAGCGCATCGTCACCCGCCTCGGACGACTCAATGCCAACGATCCGGCGGCATGGACGGGCAACAACCTCCTCTACGTCGACGCGCCGATCGATCCCGAGCTCGGCCGCCGCCGGGCACGCGCCTCGATCACGTTGACCGCCGCGCTGCCGGGTGCGCTGTACCTCTTCCAGGGTGAGGAGTTCGGCCTCGAGGAGTACCTCGACATGCCCGCCGAGGCTCGCGAGGACCCGCTGTTCATCCGCACCAAGGGCAAGGAGCTCGGTCGCGACGGCTGCCGCGTGCCGCTGCCATGGACTACCGACCCGTCGACGTCGTTCGGGTTCTCACCGCCGGATTCCGCAGCGCCGTGGCTGCCGCAGCCGGCGAACTGGGGCGAGCACTCCGCCGAACGCGAGGCGGCCGATCCCAACTCGATGCTGGCTTGGTATCGCACCCTGTTGTCGCATCGCCATCTGCTGTCGGGCAAGTTGCAGTGGGTCGAGCTCGATCTCCCCGAGTGCTTGGCCTTCGAACGTGACGGTGTGCTGGTCATCACCAACGTCGGCGAGGATGCGGTCGACCTGCCCGAGGACCTCGTGCAGGGCCGTACCGTGATCCTGGCGACCCAGCCGGAGACGACGCTCACCAGCCTTCCGTCCGATACCTGCGTGTGGTTGTCACCCGCTCACTGAGTGCGATATTGCGGCCTGCAGGGTCCTACGTCCACGGGTGACATTTCCATCAAGTTCCACGGACGTCAGCCCTTGACGGAACCTGCCAGCAAGCCGCGAACGAAGTAGCGCTGCAGCGAGAAGAACACCACGAGTGGCATGACCATGGACACGAACGCAGCCGCGGTGAGCAGGTGCCACGATTGGCCACGGGAGCCCGACACCTCGACCATCTTGGCGATGATCGGCAGGTTGTCGGAGCCGCCGAAGATGCGTCCGATCAGCAGGTCGTTCCAGATGTAGACGAACTGGAAGATGCACAGCGACGCCACGGCGGGAACCGACAGCGGCAGCACCAGCTTGTAGAAGATCGTCAGGTGTCCGGCACCGTCGACACGCGCAGCTTCGATGATCTCGCGCGGCAGCGACGAGACGAAGTTCTTCAAGATGAAGATGCAGAAGGGCATACCAAAACAGGTGTGTGCGATCCAGATTGGGACGACCGAGTTGTTGAGGTTGAGGTCGGGGAAGATCGTGAAGGTACCGATGTGGGCGCCACCGTTGAACAGCCGGCTCAGCGTCACGAGTGACATCTGCAGCGGCACGACGAGCATCGCGATGACCGCCACGAACAGCCAGTCGCGACCCTTGAACTGCATCCACGAGAACGCGTACGCGGCGAGCAGGGCGATGCCGACGGAGATCACCGTTGCCGGGATCGTGATGCGCAACGAGTTGAGGAAGAAGTGCGACAGGTTGTCGCCGCCCCCACTGCTGCCGAGCACGCTCTTGTAGTTCTGCAGCGTGAAGTGCGGGTTCCACAGGAAGGTCCACCAGCCGGTGGTCTTCACTGCGATCTCGTCGCGGAACGACGACACGAAGACGCCGAACGTGGGGATGGTCCACAAGAAGACCAAGACGTAGACGATCTTCCGTCCGGTCTTGCTCGACAATGAAGAGCTGACGGATCGACCGATCGGCTCCTGCATCCCGAGGACTGGCTCGGAGGGCTCGCCCCCAACTTCTGGTGTGAGTTCGACGACTGTGCTCATGCGCCCATCAACTCCTCGGAACGCCGCTGCGAGCGACGATTGATAACGACAACCGGAATGACCAAGAGGAAGATCAACACTGCCATCGCGGATCCGAGGCCTTCACGACGCTGGAGGAAGATGGTGTTGTAGAAGTCGTTGGCCAGCGTGCTGGTACCGAAGTTGCCGCCGGTCATTGCGGCGACGATGTCGAACGCCTTCAATGCGGCGATCGTGGTGAGGGTGGCCACCGTGACGATGGTTGCCCGGATGTACGGCAGTGTCACTTTGTAGAAGACCTGCCGGTTGGTGGCGCCATCGACTCGGGCCGCCTCGATCAACGAGTCGGGCACGCCCTTGATCGCCGCCGAGAGGATGACGGTGGAGATTCCGGCCGACGCCCAGATGAACACGATGATCAAGAGGAACGTGTTGAACCCTGGTGCCGTTGCCGGTGGTTCGATGCCGCCGAAGCCTCGTTCGAGCAGCCACAGCTGGTCACCGTTGCCGCCCATGCTGGAGGGCAGACCGGGAATCGCATTGGTCACCGAGTTGAGCAGGCCGACCTTGAACGGCGGGCTGGCGTACACGAAACGCCAGATGATGCCGGCGCCGGCCAGCGAGATCGCGGCCGGGATGAACACCAGCGACTTGGCGACTTTCTCGCCCTTCATCCCGTCGGCGAAGCGAGCGATGGAGAGCGCCAGGATGGTCGTGGCGGCGGTGCCGACGACGACCCACGTGAGGTTGTTGATCACCGTCAGGCGGGTGTCCCGACGGGAGAAGATCTCCGAGTAGTTCGCAAACCACCCGAACTTCGGAATCTCGTGATCGACATAGAAACTGCGGAAGATCGTGCGACAGGCGGGCACCAGCAAGCCGATGAAGATCACGAACAACGCGGGTAACAAGAAGACCATCACCCGGCCTCGCTCGGCCCATCGTCCCGGCAACAGCGAGACGAACCCGTAGAAGAGCAGAAGGACCACGACGATCACTCCGAGCCCGAAAGCGACCGTGATCAATGTGTTCCACAGGTCACGCATGTGCACTTCCCCCCAACTGTTTTGAAACTTGCTAGGTCCGCTTCCCCAAAACACGGTTGCCTGCAGATCCGATGGACCTGCAGGCAACCGATACTACGTACTTCTTCAATGCTCCGTAAACGTCAGCTGGACGGCAAGGCCTTCCAGGCCGCCTCGATGTTGTTCAACATGTCGTCGGTGCTATCGGAACCGGCGATCCATGCCGTCGCTTCCTTCCAGAACGCACCCGAGCCAATGGCTGCCGGCATCATGTCTGCACCGTCGAAACGGAAGATGTCGGAGTCCTTCAACAGCTGAGCGAAGTTCTTGATGACCGGGTCACTGAAGTTTGCGGTGTCGAAGTCCTTGCGGGTCGACAGGCTCGTCTCACCATTGGCCACGATTGCGGCCTGGTAGTCGCCCGAGTTGGTGTACGCCAAGACGTCGAACGTCTCGGGCTTGTTGGTACCGGCTGCGATGAGGTCGCCGCCACCAAGCATGTACTTCGGGTCGCCGGCCTTCACCGGGAGGTAGAACGTGTCAACGTCGCCATCGGGACCGACCTTGGTGCCCGCGGGCCAGATCGTGGAGTAGAAGCTGGCCTGCTTGTGCATGTAGCAATCGCCGGACAGGATCGGGAATCCACCCTCTTGGAACTTGGTCGTCGCTGCAGCCTTGATGGCATTGTCGCCGCCCATGTAGGCCGGGTTCTTGATGATGGCGCCGACGGCGTCGGCAACTGCCTTCACCTTCGGGTCGTTGAACGGGATCTTGTGCTGGACCCACTGGTCGTACACGTCGGGACCGTTGATGCGCATCATGAAGTCTTCGAACCAGTCGGTGATCGGCCAGCCGGTGGCGACACCGGACTCGATGCCGAGGCACCACGGGGTTCCGCCGTCAGCGACGATCTTGTCGGACAGTGCGGTCAGTTCCTCGAGCGTGGTCGGGATCTTGTAACCCTTGTCGGCGAATGCCTTCGGGCTGTACCACACGAGCGACTTGATGTTGGCTCGAGCCGGCACGCCGTAGACCTTGCCGTCGACCGTGGCCAGCTCCGGCCAACCGGCGACGTTGTCAGCCGTGACAGCTGCGCCCAACGCGTCGGGGAACGGGAAGACTTGACCCTTCTTGACGAGGTCGAGGAATCCACCAGGCTGGGGGAAGTCGATGACGTCGGGCGGGTTGCCGCCGTCGACGCGCACGATGACCTCGGTCTCGAACTGGTCGGTGCCGTCGTAGACGACCTTCACGCCAGTGCAATCTTCGAGGCCCTTGTATCCGTCACGCAGGCGGGTGGCGCCCTTGTCGGTCTCGCTGTCGCGGACCGGCGAGAAGATGTGGACTTCCTTGCCGGCGTACTGCTGCTCGCACTTGATCGTGCCGTTCAGGATGCTGTCGCCGGTGCCGGCTGCAGCTGTGCCGCCGGTTGCACTGGTGCCGGCAGCAGGCGTTGTTCCAGCAGCGGCGGTGCCACCAGGAGCGGCCGTGCCGGGAGCTGCGGTGTCGCCCGATGACGAGTTGCCATCGCTGCCGCAAGCGGCGACGACGAGCACGCCAGCGATACAAAGTGCGCTCAAGGCGCCTCTGCGTGTCTTCATGTATTTCCCCCTCAGGAACGTCCACGTCGGTGACGTGGTGGAAAATTGTGGAAATTCTTGAGAACTTCCACAGGGAAACCCTAGCATGCGGTTCGCCCTAGGGAAAGACCTATGCAAGACTTCCCGGCGAACACACGGAGGGGGTCCTGTGGCAACCATCACACTCACCGATATCGACAAGATCTATGACAACGGCTTTCAAGCCGTCACCGGTCTGTCGCTCGACATCGCGGACGGCGAGTTCCTCGTCCTCGTCGGGCCGTCGGGTTGTGGAAAGTCGACGGCACTGCGGATGATCGCAGGCCTCGAGTCGATCAGCGGTGGCGAGCTGAAGATCGGCGACCGCGTCGTCAACACGCTCGAGCCGAAAGAACGCGACATCGCGATGGTCTTCCAGTCCTACGCGTTGTACCCGCACCTGACAGTGCGCGACAACATCGCGTTCGCGCTCAAGTTGCAGAAGGTGCCGAAGGAGGAGATCGAGCGACGCGTCGCCGACGCTGCGCGCACTCTCGAACTGACCGACAACCTCGATCGTCGCCCGGCGCAACTCTCCGGCGGCCAACGCCAGCGCGTCGCCATGGGCCGCGCCATCGTTCGCCAGCCGCAGGCGTTCCTCATGGACGAGCCGCTGTCCAACCTCGACGCCAAGCTGCGCGTGCAGATGCGTGCAGAGATCGCCAAGATCCAACACGACCTCAACGTCACCACCGTGTACGTCACGCACGACCAGATCGAAGCGATGACGATGGGCGACCGCGTCGCAGTGATGTCGAAGGGCACGCTGATGCAGGTCGACTCGCCGCAGAACCTCTACGACCACCCGGACAACCTGTTCGTCGCCGCGTTCATCGGCTCACCGCAGATGAACCTGTTGCGCGGTCGCTACACAGCCGGCGCCGGTGGCGGCACACTGCGTCTCGGCACGGCGACGATCGCGCTGCCCAGTGCATCCGAAGCGTTGGCCGCGTACAACGGGCGCGACATCGCCGTCGGCATTCGCCCCGAGCACTTGTCGGAGGACGCTGCGCCCGGTGCTGCCAACACGATCAGCGGCAAGGTCACCGTTCGCGAGGGTCTCGGGTCCGAGGTCATCTTGTACCTGGAGGTCGACGCAGACGGCGTCGACAATGCGGCCATCCGTGACGCGTTGGAAGGCGAGCATGCCGGCCAGAGCGTGTCGGCACGTCTCCCACCGACGACGCCGTTGAAGCTCGACGACACGGCCCACCTCATGGTCAACCCGACGCAGTTGCACCTCTTCGATCTCGAGACCGGCCTCGCCATCCGCTAGAGCGAGTACTTGGCGGCCGGCACGCTGAGGCTGAACGTCGTGCCTTGGTCGTCGACACAATCTGCTGACCAACCCGAGTCGTAGTGCACCGGCTCGTCGGCTGTGCCGCCGAGCTCGCGCACCTTGGCGACGGCGGCGTGGATGTCGGCGACCGCGAACCACAACTTGGCGCGTGTGGATCCGCCGGGCTCGACCTGACCGATGCTGCCAGGTGGTGCGGAAATGTTCTCGATGTGCGCTCCCGGCGCATCGGGTGTCGGATCGGGGAACTGCCAACCGAGCACCGCGCCGAAGAAGGCCGTGGCTCTGCTGAGGTCGTGGACTTGCAGAGAGAAGTAGTAGAGATCGCCGTCGTCGTGGTGCTTCAACTGTTCTCTTTCGGGGCGGCTCTCGATCAGTTCGTAGCCTTCTTGCCTGGCGACCCTGCCGTACTCGGCATGGACGAAGCCGGCGATCGGAGTGCTCAACGTCCACCGATGGCCGAACGGGTCGCGCACTGTTCCCATGCGGTTGCCGTGGAACTGATCGTCGACAGGACGCTCGACGACTGCACCGGCTGAGATCGCGCGTGCGAACGACGTCGTCGGCATCGGGCACCTCGATGGTGAACGAACACGTCGGGCCGCCGCGTGTCTCGGGGCCGACACTGTCGATCTCCGGATACTCGTCGGCGAGCATCAACTTGCTGTTGCCGATCATGATCTCGGCGTGTCCGATGCGGCCGTCGCCGTCGCTGACCAGTCGACTGATCTCGATGGCGTCGAACGCCTCCACGTAGAAAGCCAACGCCGCGGCGGCGTTGCGCACCGAGATGTACGCCGTGATGGTTTGTGCTTGCGCGGGTGCTTGTGCGGCTGGTGAAGCGGTTGCGGTGTCGGTCATTCTGTCCTCCAGTGCAGTGGCGAGCGTGTGGCGTAGTTCGGCGGCGAACTCGGATCGCGGCTCGAGCGGCGTGTCGGTGATGCGCAGGGCGTCGAATGGGTCGGTCATGACGTCTCCTGGCCGGAGTGAATGTGATCAGCATGATTGCGAAAGGCGGCTTTGGCGCGGGTGAGCAACGCCTCGGTGGCATGGACGGTTCGTCCGATCGTCGCGGCAACATCGCCCACCGGCAGATCGTCGAGGTAGCGCAGAGTCAGCACGGCACGGTGGCTCGGTGCCAATTCGGCGAGCACGCCGTTGGCGGTCATCACGTCGACCGCAGCGTCCGTCGGATCCGGCACGGCCATGTCGCTCCACAGTTCGGCGAGCTCCTCCTTGCGCCGCTCGGTCCGCCGCCAGTGGTCGATCAACTTGTGCCGTGCAGTCCCGATCAGCCATGCAATGTTCAGGTCCAACCGGTTGCCATTGTCGGCTGTGTTGTGCAGCGCGGCGACCGCGGCCATGAACGTCTCGGCGGTGAGGTCCTCTGCCGTCGCAGCGTTCGCGCAGCGTCGGGCAAGGTAGCCGTAGACGTGCGGCAGCGCGTCGTCGTACAGCTCCAGGAACGCCGACGTGTCGGTCACGATCACTACATCGTACGGCGCCCCCATTTTCCGTCACCCGGATCTGGTGCCACTTGATGTGACGAACAAGTGTTCGATACAGTCGAACTCCCTATGGGGTTCAACAACCCGAACATGCCGTGGTGGGAGCTGGAAGCAACGCTCTCGGATCATTCGGCGGATCGCCCGGTGCCGAGCCGCGGCCGGGATGGGCGGGCCCCGGGCTCTCCGTCGTGGAATGCCGGTGGCGACGGACCGGCGTGGAGCCGCAAGCGTCAGCCGTACGAGGCTCCCGTGGATGTCGACCGCACCAAACCGTTGCTGCGGCCCGATTCGCCGGCGGTGCCGTATGCCGAACTGCACTGCCACACCAACTTCTCGTTCCTCGATGGTGCCTCGCATCCCGAGCAGTTGGCGGAGGAAGCGGCTCGCCTCGGTCTCGAAGCGCTGGCGGTCACCGATCACGACGGTCTCTACGGTGTGGTTCGGTTTGCAGAAGCGGCGCGTGCCGTCGGGCTGCCGACCGTGTTCGGTGCCGAGATCACATTGGGCGCCGGCACCAGTCATGAAGACCTCGGCCGGCAGGTGCTCAGTGAGGACGACACCCAGCAGCAGATCGCCACCGGCCTCGTCCCCGATCATCATGCTCCCGATCCGCACGGTGATCATCTGCTCGTGCTCGCCGACGGGCCCACCGGCTACGCCCGGCTCGCACGGGCCTTGAGCCTCGGTCATCTTGCGGGGGAGAAGAGCGCACCGAAGTTCACGCTGCTCGACATCGCCGATGCGATGGCCGGTCACGGCTGGGTCTTGACCGGTTGTCGCAAGGGTGCCGTCCCCGCGGCATTGGTCGACCACGGCCCCGCGGCAGCGGCGAGGCAACTGCAGCGGTTGATCGACCTGTTCGGCCGCGATCGCGTGGTGGTGGAGTTGTGGGATCACGGCGACCCGCTCGACACGGCGCGCAACGATGCGCTGGCCGAGCTGGCGGCACGTCATGACTTGGCTTGCGTCGCCACCAACAACGTGCACTACGCCACACCGTCGCAGCGCAAGTTGGCCACGGCCATCGCCGCGGTTCGCTCCCGGCGCAGCCTCGACGAGCTCGACCCGTGGCTGCCGGCGTCGACAGGTGCTCACCTGCGCAGCGGTGCCGAGCAGGCTCGCCGCTTCATGCGCTACCCCGGCGTGGTCGAGATGGCCGCCGAGATCGGACGGGCCGCGGCGTTCGACCTCTCCTTGGTCGCGCCGAACTTGCCGCCGTTCCCTTGTCCGCAGCGACCCGACGGCACCACCCTCACCGAGATGCAGTACCTCCGCGAGATCGTCGAGCAGGGTGGTCGCCATCGATATGGCGAACGGCCGTCCGCTCACGAGGATCTGTCGTTGCGCGCCAGGGCGTGGAAGACCATCGACCACGAGCTCGAAGTGATCGAGCACCTCGGATTCGCCGGTTACTTCTTGGTGGTGTGGGACCTCGTCGAGTTCTGCAATCGCGCCAACATCTTCTGTCAAGGTCGCGGCAGCGCGGCCAACAGCGCGGCGTGCTACGCGATCGGCATCACCAAGGCCGATGCGGTGTCGCTGGGGTTGTTGTTCGAACGGTTCCTCTCGACCGAACGCGATGGCCCACCCGACATCGACATCGACATCGAGAGCGACCGGCGCGAAGAGGTCATCCAATACGTGTACCAGCGGTACGGGCGGCACCACACCGCACAGGTCGCCAACGTCATCACCTACCGGGCACGGTCAGCGGTGCGTGACATGGCCAAGGCACTCGGCTACGCGCCAGGGCAGCAGGATGCGTGGAGCAAGCAGATCGATGCGTGGGGCAACGTGTCGACGACTGCGAACCAGCCCGATCACGGCATCCCGACTGCGGTGCTGGAGTTGGCGACCGAGATCGAAGATGCACCGCGCCATCTCGGCATCCACTCCGGCGGCATGGTCATCTGCGATCGCCCGGTGATCGAGGTCTGCCCGGTCGAGTGGGGTCGCATGGACAAGCGCAGCGTGCTGCAGTGGGACAAGGACGACTGCGCTGCGGCCGGCTTGGTGAAGTTCGATCTGCTCGGCCTCGGCATGCTCAGCGCGCTGCACTACGCCGTCGATCTCATCCGCGATCACCGCGGTTACGAGATCGATCTGGCCACCATCCCGCAGGAGGACGACGTCTACGCGATGTTGTGCCGCGCCGACACCGTCGGTGTGTTCCAGATCGAATCGCGGGCACAGATGGCCACGCTGCCGAGGTTGAAGCCGCGCCGCTTCTACGACCTCGTGGTGGAGGTGGCCCTCATCCGCCCTGGGCCCATCCAGGGTGGGTCGGTGCATCCGTACATCCGCCGCCGCAACGGCCAGGAGCCGATCACCTATCTGCATCCGCTGCTCGAGAACTCACTCGGCAAGACACTCGGCGTGCCGCTGTTCCAGGAGCAGTTGATGCAGATGGCCATCGACGTCGCCGGGTTCACGCCGGCCGAGGCCGACGAGCTCCGCCAAGCGATGGGCTCGAAGCGCAGCAGGGCGCGGATGGAGAAGTTGAAGGTCCGGCTGTACGAGGGCATGGCCGAGCGCAACATCACCGGCGACGTCGCCGACGAGATCTTCACCAAGATGGCCGCCTTCGCCAACTACGGCTTCCCCGAGTCGCACAGCGTCAGCTTCTCGTACCTCGTGTACGCCTCGGCATGGATCAAGTTCCACGAGCCCGCGGCGTTCTGCGCTGCATTGCTCAACGCTCAGCCGATGGGGTTCTGGAGCCCGCACTCGCTGGCCCAAGACGCGACGCGCCACGGTGTGGTGGTGAGGTCGCCGGATCTCAACGCGTCGCTCGCGACAGCGACGCTCGAGCCATGTGAGGAGTCAGTGGGGAACGTCGCGGTTCGCCTCGGGATCGGTTCGGTCCGCGGTGTCGGCAGCGACCTCGCCAAGGAGATCGAGGCGGGCAGGCCGTACGAGTCGCTCGAGGATCTGGTGCGGCGAGTGCCCCAAACTTCAGCATCCCAGTTGCAATTGCAACAACTCGAGGCGATGGCGACGGCTGGGTTGTTCGAAGCCTGCTTCGGCCTCGAACGACGTGAGGCGTTGTGGGCGGTCGGCGCTGCAGTGCAATCACGGACGGATCGGTTGGAAGGCATCATCACCGGCGAGCAATCCCCGCGACTGCCCGGCATGGATGCGATGGAAACCGTCGTCGCCGACCTGTGGGCAACCGGCGTCGCGCCCAACGGCCATCCCACCCAGTTCCTGCGCGACGAGTTGCGTCGACGCGGCGTCGTCACGGCGACCGGTCTGTGGGATTGCGAGCCGAGGACGAAGGTCACTGGTGGCCGGGATCGTCACCCATCGCCAGCGGCCGATGACAGCGCAAGGTGTCACGTTCATGAACCTCGAGGACGAGACGGGGCTCATCAACATCGTCGTGTCGAAGGGATGTTGGGCCCGCTACCGGACGATCGCTCGCAGCGCGCCGGCATTGCTGATACGAGGCCGGCTGGAGCGCGCCGAGGGGGTCATCAACATCGTCGCCGACGAGTTGACGCTGCTCCCGATAGCAGCGTCCACCGCAAGTCGCGACTTTCGCTAATGGGCCGAAGGCCAGGCGCTAGCAGCAACGGCACCTCGTCTACAGTCGGCGCAGGAGGTCAGGACCATGGACTACGCGTTGCAGAATGCCGCGCCGCAGCCGACGTTGCAGCACATCGTCCGCGACATCGACGGCAAGCGCGTCAGGGTCATCGTCTTCAGTGGCGTGGTCGCTGTTGCCCCTGCCCAACAACGCGGCATCGTCGTGCGCACGACGGCCGAACAGCCCGGAGCACCGATCGGCTTCTATGTTCCCGAGGCCTTCGGCATCCCGTTGACCGGTGCCATCGCCGTCGCCGAGGCCAACCTCACCAATGTCGTCGTCGACGGTCGCACGCAGATGGCAACGACCTACGGGATCAGCGACATCGCCGTGCGTCTGGTGGAGTCCGAGCAGACGCCGGGCATGGGTTGGCCGTATCTCAGCTTCACGTGCCACTCCAACGACTTGGGGCTCGGCGTGCACTACCGGGTCACCGTCCAGCACCCTCCGGTGCAACCGGCAACACCAGCGCCAGAACAGACCTAGTCGCGCAGCGCTTCAGCGGCGAACCTGCGTGTCAGGTACGGCACGGTCGTCGGGATGACACCGTCGTCGCGCAGTTGTTCGGCGGCCGCGACCATTGCACCGAACGCGATCTTCGCCAACGACCCACCTGTCGAGATTCGGCGCGTTCCTGCCTCGCCCAGTTGCGCAACGCTGGGTCCTCCGGGAATGATCAGCACGTTCACGGGTACACCGACCTCGTTCACGACTCGGGCGATCTCGCCGAGATCGACCAGACCGGGCGCGTAGACGACCTCGGCACCGGCGGCCACATAAGCCTGCAGCCGGGCGATCGTGTTCTCGAGATCGTTCACGCCGTGAAGGTGGTTCTCGCAACGCGCCGTCAGGACCAGTCCGTTGTTCGCGGCTCCGGCGGCTGCCGCGCCGACTCGTGCGACAGAAATGTCGAGCGGATCGATCGCGTCTGTCTCCGGGTTCCAGTCCTCGATCGAACATCCGGCGGCGCCGGCCTCGGCGAGCAGTTCGACGGTCTCGGTGACGCCTTGCAGATCATCGCCGTAGCAACGCTCGGAGTCGACGTTGAGCGGGAGGTCGGTGGCAGCGGACAGCGCAGCGACGTGATCGAGCAACTCCTCGCGGTGACAGTCATGTCGAGCCGGCCGAGCGTTGCCGCGAACCCCGAGCTGGTCGACGCCAAGGCGGGAAAGCCGAGGGCGGCCAGCAATCGGGCCGAACCGATGTCGTAGGGGTTCGGCATCACGAAGATGCCGTCCTTGTGCAAGGCGCGGAACCGGTCAGTGCGTGTCGTCATGCCCACAGCCTGCCAGCCCGGTCAATGGGGTTGCAGCGTCGCTCGTAACCGGGCGTCGGGCTCGGGTCGGGCACCGAGGTGCTCGATCACCCAGGCCGAGATGGTCGTCGCGAAGTGCGCGGAATCGACTGCCGACGCTCCACTGAGGTAGCGGGCCAAGAACCCGCCGGCAAACGAATCACCTGCGCCGGTCGCGTCGACAAGGTTGTTGGTCGCCGGCGGGATGTGGGTGGCGACGCCGTCGTCGTAGACGAGCGCGCCGTCGGCGTCGAGCTTCAACATGATCAGTGCTTGCGGATACAACTTGGCCAACGCCGCGGCGATCTCTTCCGGCTCGTCGAGACCGGTCAGCACTTCGCCCTCTTGATAGTTGGGCAGGAACACGTCGATGCCGAGATCCTGTGTGACGGCGAGGAACTGGTTGACGCCCATCTCTTCGATCATCTGGAACGAGCCAGGATCGAACGACAGCGTCGCCCCGCACTCGCGGGCCAACTGCGCAGCGGCGCGCGATGCCGCTCGCGGTGGATCGACGAAGAACGACCACGCGGTCATGTGCAAGTGGCCTGCCTGTCGAACGGTTTCGCGCGGCAGCTCCGACGGCAGGAGGTAGAAGTCGGCACCGCGACCCGACACCATCGACCGCTCGCCCGACTGATCGACGAAGACTGCGACACAGCCGGTGAGGTGTTCGTCGGTTTCGACGAGATGGGTGACGACGTTCTCCTTGGCCAGATCCTCCTGCGCCAGCTGGCCGAGGCGATCCCGTCCGATCTTGCCGATGAACTCGGTGTGCAGACCGCAGCGCGCCGCCCACACGGCGACGTTCGCTGCACTGCCTCCCGGCGTCAACATCACCTCGCCGAACGTGTCGCCGCCCGTCAACAACTTGCTGTTGGTGCGGATCAGCACATCCCAGGCGAAGTCGCCGATGACACACAGGGGCGCAGACATTCAGGGCACGGTAGCGGTTGGGTATTGCCGTTCAGGAGCTGGTGTGACTCACGTCAACCGGATCGTTCGGACCTGCTGCAGAATCGCGCCCTCGTAGCCCTCGATCCGGATGTGGTGCCGGGGATGTCGGATCGTCAGTTGCAGTGCATCCGTGATGTCGTGTGATTGCGGCGGGCGGCCGTCGACGCACACGTCGATCCGATCGAGCTCGGCGACCGCCACCTCGAGGTTCGGCGCCTTCCAATGCGCAGTCAACGACGACGCCGGCGTCGATTCGATCAACCGCGCGCAGAACGTCAATAGGTCTTCGTTGCCGTTCAACAGATCGTTGCGAGTCATCACGTACGGAACATGTCCGACGTGCGTGGCACTGACGTGCGCGGCTCGACGAACCGACATGGTGAAGCCCACGCCTTTCGGGAGATGCGGCAGCTGGTCCAGCGTGCCTGCCAGCACGCTGCTCACCATGTCTGCCGACCACACGTTGGCAAAGCCGGCGCCCGCAGCCATGCCGACGCTCACCACGTTGCCGATCCCGTTGTCGACCAAGCCGGCGACGAACAGATCGGCTGCCGAGTACGTCGTCGAATCGATCACAGCGATCACGGGGCCGCCGTACACCTGGCCGATGTCATTGCACCGCGCGGCGGGTGTGATCGGAGCCGACGGCGGACAGTCCTCACCGGTATCGACGGTGTCGAGCGACGTTGGTCGCCACGGGCCCAGCGAGCCACGGTTCTGTGGTGCATCGGTCATCGCTCTGGTGAGGTTGGATGCGACGATCGAGAAAGGGATCGGTGCGATAGGCGATGGCGTGAACAACTGCAGCAGGCGTTCGGCTGCCCAGATCAGGCCGCCGGGATTGCCTCGAAGATCGATGATCAAGCCCCGTTGCGGAAGCTCGGCGAGCAAGCGCACGACCTCGGCGACGAACGCGTCGTCGTCGCCGACCTCGAAGCTCCACAGCCGGAGGTATCCGTAGTCACGACCGTCAACAGCCACCACACGCGCGCAGACGGTGTCGTAGAAATGACCCGCGACGGGATTCTGGCGCTCGGATTGGCACAGTCGTGAGTCGAACGACAGCTTCTTGGCGCGCCGCACCAGGGCTCGATCGGGATGGATCGCGTTGGCCGCAGCGGCGAGCGACGTCGGGTGAGCGGCGTCGGGTGGCGGACCGGGGTAGATGAATCGCCAGTCGAAGCGATGCTCACGGACCGGCGCATCGTCGCGGTCTCGATATCCCACGACGATCCATTGCTCGTCGGGTGGTGGCCCGATGCCGAGCGGGCGAAACGTCAGCGAGTCGAGTGCCCGGGCCATGGCGCTGTCCGGTCGCATACCGCGCTCGCTCTCGCCGCGACAGCGCACGGCGTCGGCGATGGGGACACCGTTCCATTCGACCAGTTCGACTCCCGGGACGAAGTCGGGGTCGTCGACGAGCTCGCGGATGATCTTCGTGACGATGAACCGCGGCTCGTCGTCGGCACCGAGCTGCTCGACCAGGAACGGCAACCGTGCTGTCGTGCCGGCGAGCCACGACGGTGCGATGTACGCAGTCTGTATGTCGCTCACGCTGGTCACGATCGCGCCGATCTCGCGATGGAAGGTCTCGTCCGACATCGTCTCGGCTCGCTCGTACATGCGGCACAGTTGTTGCAACGGGTCGATGCTGTCCATCGCCCGCTTCGGCGGGCGGTTCACGTACAGCCCGTCGAGCAGGCTCGTGAACATCGTGATGATGTTCGTTCGTTCGATCGGTGTCAGCGGATCACGCGGCGGCGCGGCAGCAACAGCTTCTGCCCAGCTGAGTCCGGCAACTGCGTTGTTCACGGCTGGCGAGAACCACGATCCTTCCGGTCTTGCTCCCACATGGCGACGCTCCTCTTCTCCGCATCGCCCAACGCGCCCGTGCGTTGGGCGATGCGCATTGGAAAGGAGTCCGAACGGTACTGCGCAGATACGCGACAACCACCTCTGCGACCCGGCGACGTGGGCCGGTGCGGCTAGGCGAGCCGGCGCAGGACCGCTTCGCCACGCGGCGACAGCCGATACCCCACGTCGAGACTCTCGGTGAGACCGAGCTCCTTCAACTTGCGGACGTTGAGCTTGAACACCGGACGTTCCTGATCCGCGTGCCGTGCCAGCGTCGTCGAGACAATGCCGGGATAGCGCTCGATCAATTGCAACGTCTGGCGAGTCCACGCACCGTTGCGGTCGAGGCGGGCCAGCCGGGCGATCACGTTGTCGATCTCCTCGGGCGAGAGGTCGTTGCGGCGAGCGATTCGGTCGTCGTCGCCGACGAACACGAAGTCGACACGCCACACCGGATCGGTGTCGCCGAGCCGCGACAACAGTGAGGCGACATTCGTGGCACCCGCCCGCTTCGCATCAGCCTTGGTGATCTGTGATCGGGCGACCTGGCGCACATCTGTTGCCTCGATCAGCATGCCGCCGATGCGGTAACGCTTGCCGGCGCTCGCCTGAGCACGCTTCCACGAGCGGAACGTGACGGTGATCGATCCATCGGCGATGCCCGGCCAGGCGTCGGCACTGAACAACACAGCGGCACCCTACTGTCGCGGCAGCACGTCACACGCTGACATCGATCGAGTCTGTTGGCGGCCCGTCGCGCAGCAGTGCCGTCATCAACATGTGCAGTTCCTGCGGCACGAAGTGGGCGTCGCTGGCCGCGATCTCGTCGAGCGTCCACCACCGCAACTCGTGGACGAACTCGGCGTTCATCTGCTCCCATGACAGCCGAGGTTCGGGATCGAAGGGTTCGGTACGAACGAGGAAGATCCGCTCGCGCTGGCCGTCGAACGCACCGTTGATGAACGGCACGATGTGCAGCCGGTGCCAGATCTGTGGGCCCACGATCACGTCGACGAGCCCGACTTCTTCCTCGAGCTCGCGATGCAGTGCAGCGAGGTGGCTCTCGCCCGGCTCGAGCCCGCCGCCCGGTAGTGCCCATCGCGTCGCGGTCGGGAACTCGAAGCGCACCAGCAGCGCACGTTGATCGGTGTCGACGACCAAGGCGCGCACCGCCTCGCGGATGCGCAGCCCGGCCGCGGGATCGGTCATTCGTCGGGCGCGTTGTTGAGACCGTCGTTGAACATCCGATACATCTCGTAGACGCTCTTGCACGCCTCGCACAGGGGCAGCTGCTTCGGATCGCGCGACGGGACCCACACGTGGCCGCACAGCGCCTCGATGGCAATGCCGTAGATCGCGCGCCTCCAACACCTTTGCCGCTGCGCTCTCGCCGGGCTCGGTCTTGACGATGTGGGCCGCCGCCGGTTCGGCAGTTTCGAGGTCGGGATCGAGATCGGGGATGGTTTCGACCGGGCGTGTGGTCACTTCACTCACGTCACTAGTCAATCACCCGGCGCGGAGTGCTGCCAGCTCGGCTTCGATGTTGGCCCGTGCCCGGTGGTCGTACGTCGAGTGCATGTACTCGGTGATGAAGAGCCGCGGACGGTCGAAGAACCGTTGCAGCACGGCGGAGCGCCCGGCACGCCACTGATCGTCGTCGACGTGCGCATATTCGGCGCGCACCCCGTTGGCGTACGCCTGATACGCAGCGGGGTCGGCACCGAGGATCGCCAGGTCGGCGTCGAGCAGCATCGCCGTATCGGTGGATTGGTCCGCGGCCGCGACATCGTCGATCAGGTGCCCGGCTGTCGCGTCGACCAACGCGGCCACCGAACGACAACGCTCGTCCTCCCATCCGATCGCAGCGAGGTCCGCCGCGGCGAGGTCGGCACTCGCGCGCTTCGTTGTCGACGGCGCGCGCGTCGTAGATCGCGTCGTGGTACAACGCCGCAGCGATGACCTCGGGCGACAGGCGAGTGTCGGTGGTGCCGCTGGTCGATGCTCGCGACACATCGCGAAGGTGCCGCAGCACGAACATGATGTGGGTCGCGGTGTGATAGTGGCGATGCGGCTCGGCGTAGCGAGCGAGCACGTCGTCGATGTAGCCGTCGTGGTGGTGCCCGGCAATGTGCCGCCACGACGCCCGGATCTCTGTCTCCGGTTGGGTCATCGAGGCGACGTTACGGCACAGTGGCGGGTCATGGCAGTGCTGATCGACGAGCCGATCTGGTGGTTCAAGGGCCGCCGCTGGTCGCACCTGGTCAGTGATGTGAGCTACGACGAGCTGCATGCGTTCGCCGAGCAGGCGGGAATCCGCGGCGCGGGTTTCAGGGCGACCATTACGACGTGCCCGAGGAGTACTTCGACGACCTGGTCGGAGCCGGCGCGTTGTTGACGTCGAGCCGGGAATTGCTGCGCCGATTGCGGTCCGCTGGTTTGCGATTGAGCCCGACCGAGCGCCGCGCCCGCAACGGATAGCGACACCGTCTCGCCGACATCACCAGCGCTCGGGCTCGCCGAGCAGCTCCCGTGGCGCGTCGACACCGGCGGGCCCGATGACGAACCACTCGACGAGCTCGATCCCGAACGCATCGGTGATCTCGTTGGCCTCGACCCAACGATCGATGTCTCCAGGCAGCGTTGCCGGCAGGTTGGGCGCTGCGTCGGGTCGCACGCTCGCCAGCACGACGCCGCACAGATTGGGCAGTTGCGATGCGGCGAGCGCCATGCACTCGGCGACGGTCAGCACCGCGTCGGGCTCGGTGGTGCCGCTGACCACAGTGATGGCGTAGCTGCAACCGGTCTCGTCGAGGAAGAAGGCAATCGTCTCGGCCTCGAGCGGTCGGTGGATGACCAGCGAAAGGACGGCGATGGCCTCGATGGACGAACGTATGGGATCGCCGGCGTGTGGCGGGCGCAAGGGTGCGGGGGAGCGCGGCATGTGGTGCCTCCGAAATGTCGTGACGTTGCGGTCGGTGAACGTTCGGGGGAAGCCGTGATGGCACAGTACGCAAGGGGTGTGACACGAAGCCGGGACCCCAAACTCGTCCGGCATAGAGTGACGGGATGGCCGACGTCACGATCTACCACAACGTTCATTGAAATTCGTCGAGCAATGCCGTGAGCATTGCCAGTGAGCTGGGCGTCGATTTCGACACCGTGTTGTACCTGAAGACACCGCCTGACGAACCGACGCTCCGGGCCATCATCGCCAAGCTCGAAGATCCCGTCACCGACCTCGTCCGCCGAGACAGCATGTGGACCAAGTTGGGCCTGACCGACGCCGATGTCGCGACCGAGGATCAGGTTGTCGCCATGTTGCTGAAGCACAAGCAGCTGATGCAGCGGCCGCTCGTGGTGACCAAGAAGAAGGCGATCATCGGTCGACCGAAGGACCGCGTCCGCAAACTCCTCGGTGGCTAGCGCACGCGGCGGCGGCCGCGACCGCTGATGGCCTGGAGCACCAGCAGCAACAGGACTGCTCCGAGCGCGGACACGAGCAGTGATCGGAAGCTGAACTCGTTGACGCCCTCGTGGCCCGCGGCGTGCATCAGCGCGCCGCCGATCAACGCGCCGAGGATGCCGACCGCAACGGTGTAGAGGCAGCCGCTGCGATCGTCGCGGACGATCCAACGACCCAACAATCCGGCGACCAAGCCGACAACGATCCACGCAATGATGTTCATCGGCCGGTCACTCTACGACTGGCCGTACGAGCACCCTGCGGCAGCGCGCCTATTCGTGTTGCAACACCAGCACGAACTCGAGCAGACCGTTGTCCTCCGTCTTCACGGGTCCAAGTGACGGTGCAGGAATGCCGTAGTCGGCGAACACCACAGGGATCTGGCCGAGCACGCCGACGAGGCCGTTCTTGAACGTTCCCTGCACGTCGAAGGTGACCGGCTTGGTCGTGCCGTGCAGCGTGAGATCGCCCGGTGGCTGTGGCGTTCACCGAGCCGCCCTCGGGAGGGATCGCGCCGAAGTCGATGGGCTGGGTGAGGATGAAGGTGGATGTCGGGAAGTTGGCGACGTCCATGACGCGCGTGTTGAACTGCTCGTCGCGGCGACTCTCGTCGCTCTCGAACGTTGTCATGTCGACCGTGAACTCACCCGTGGTGATGGTCGTTCCATCGGCGGTCATCGTGCCGGTGATCGCCTGGGTCCGGCCGTTGGCCGTCGTGTCGAAACCACTGATCGTCTCCTTGACGCGGTAGCCGACTTCGGAACCTTCCTTGATGTTCCACACCCCGTCGGCAGCGCCGGCCGCGGTGTCGGCTTCGATTGACGACTGCGTCGCTGCGATCGTTGTCGTCGCAGCAGCGGGGTCAGCCGCGGGATCTGTTCCGACGGTGGTGCCGAGCACGAGTGGATCCAAGGCGACGGTGGTCGTCGCGGCGTCGAGTTTGGCGTTGACGTCGTCCTGTCCGAAGGCGGGGTCTGCCTTGTTGATGACCTTCGCGTAGATGAAGGAGCCGGCAATCACGAGAAGGATCAGTCCCACGACGCCGCCGACGATCCACTTCCAGTGTCGTTTCATCTTGTTCCTCGGCGTCTCTGGGCGGTTAAGAAGTTCGGTCATCTTTACACCTCGTGTCAGTTCGCGGCTGTCGCGTCTGTTACGACAGAATGTCTTTCATGTTCGCCAAAGTTCACGTCGTTCGGAGTACCCCTAAAACAGTCGACTCAATCGGCGTGCCCGTCGCTACCAGGGGCGTTGTGCCCCGCAGCCTGGGAATGAACCGCGCGGCGCTGGCCGCTGCCGGGTTCGAAGGCAAGGCCGGACAGACCTTGGTACTGCCCTCCGCGGCCGGCCCGACACAAATCGCGGTCGGCATCGGTGACGAGAGGTTGACAGCAGCCACGCTTCGCAACGCCGCGGCCGCGCTGGTGCGTGCTGCCGGCAAGCGTGCGTCGATCGCGACTTCGCTCGCCGACCTCGAGGGCGTCGAGTCCGCAACCGCTGCGCAGGCGGTCGTCGAGGGCGCGCTGCTGGCTGCCTACCGATACCACGGACTGAAGAGCGAGCCGCCGACCCCGGGGTTGCAGGACCTGACACTGATCGTCGGCGAGCATCGCACTGCCGGCGCCACCGTCGGCGCAGACAGAGGTGCGGCGACCGCCGCGGCTGCGGCATTGGCCCGCGACCTGGCCAACACTCCTCCGGCACACATGACCGCGCGGATCATCGCGGAGAAGGCGGTCGAGCTCGGTGCGGCCAGCGGCCTCGGCGTCGAAGTGTTCAACAAGGATCAGCTGGCCGACATGGGTTGTGGCGGCATGGTCGGTGTCAACCGCGGCAGCGTCGAGCCGCCACGCATGGTCAGGCTGACCTACAGCCCGCGCAATCCTCGCGGTCATCTCGTGTTGGTGGGCAAGGGTGTGATGTTCGACTCGGGCGGGCTCAGCATCAAGACCAACGACGGCATGCGGACGATGAAGATGGACATGAGTGGCGCGGCTGCGGTCTTGGCTGCGATGACATCGCTGAAGGCGTTGAAGTGCAAGTCAGCCGTGACCGGCTACATGATGTGCACCGACAACCTCCCGTCGGGCAGTGCCGTGGCCATCGGCGATGTGTTGACCTTCCGCAACGGCAAGACCGCCGAGATCCTCAACACGGATGCCGAGGGCCGGTTGGTGCTCGCCGACGGTCTCGCTCTCGGAGTCGAGGCGAAGCCGGACGCGATCATCGACATCGCCACACTCACCGGCGCGGCGATGGGAGCGCTCGGCCTGAAGATGGCCGCAGTGTTCGGCAACAACCAACCGTTCGTCGATCGGGTGAAGGATGCGGCAGTCGATGTCGACGAGCAGATCTGGCAGCTGCCACTCGAGCACAGCTACCGCAAGCTGATCGACAGCAACGTCGCCGACATGAAGAACGTCGGCGGGCCGTTCGGCGGCGCGATCATCGCCGCGCTGTTCCTCAACGAGTTCGTCGGCGACACGCCGTGGGCCCACCTCGACATCGCCGGGCCGATGAACGTCGACGCCGACGAGGGTTGGCTGTCGCGCGGCGCCACCGGCTTCGGCACGCGCCTGCTGATTCAGCTGGCGCTCGACTTCACCGCCTGAACTTCACAGCCTCGACTTCACAGCCTCGACAGGTCCAGCACGGCGTCGGCGAATGCGTCGGGTGCTTCCTGCGGCACGTTGTGGCCGACACCGCTGAGGATGCGCTGCTCGTACGGCCCGGTGAAGTGAGCGCGCTCTTCGGGCGATGAGTCTGCGGGCCCGAATCCGCCATCGTTGCCATCGAGGCTGATGGTCGGCACGGCGATGTTCGGCTCCGCGGCCAACAGCTCCTCGATCGGCTCGAGCGTCGGGTCGCCGGCGGCGTAACCGAATCGATGGCGATACGAATGGATGACGACGTCGACGAAATCAGGGTTGTCGAGCATCGCCGCAGAAGCCTCGAAGGTCGCCATGTCGAACTGCCAGGGCGGGGACCACAGACGCCACAACAGATGGGCGATGCCGCGCCGGTCGGCAGCGAGCCCAGCTCGCCCGCGATCGGTGTGGAAGTAGTACTGGTACCAGAGCGTGTGCTCGACCTCGGCAGGCGCAGGAGCGACCGACGCGGCGATGTCTTGGATGTTGTAGCCGCCGCACGTCACCAGGCCCGCGCAACGTTCGGACCACAGCGCGGCGACGATGCATGCGGCCCGGCCACCCCAGTCGAATCCGCAGAGCACCGCCTGATCGACCTGCAGCGCGTCGAGCAGCTCACGAAGGTCGTTGCCGAGCGCCGCTTGCTGTCCCGAGCGCGGCGTCGCGTCGTCGAGAAACCGGGTCGGGCCGTAGCCGCGTAGGTGTGGCACGACGCAGTAGTAGCCCGCCTCCGATAGTCGTACAACAGCGGCGTCGTATCCACGAACGGAGTACGGAAACCCGTGCATCAAGAACACTGCGGGACCGTCTCGCGGACCGGACGATTCGTAGGTGACGTCGAGCACCGAGGTCGAGATGGTGTGGACCGAGTGCATGTCGTCATTGTTGCACGAGGCTCCTACGCGGCGTCGGGGGAGTAGCCGTGGCTGATCGCCATCGACGTCGCCTGGATGGCTGCCGCCGGCGTGACGCCGAGTGCCAGCAACTGTCGTTCGACGACGTCGGGTTCGTCGCCCGTCTCGACCATCGCCTCGGCCAGCACTCTTGCCCGTTCGAGATCTGCCAGGGAGATCCGCGTGGTCGGCACGCTCCACTGCTGGTGCGCCTGACGGAGGTGCGGAGGCATGCGCATGAGGTGACGTGTCGCGACCGGTGGGACACGTCGTCGCACGGCGAGACCGCCCTCCGTCGGTTGCGATACACCGAACAGCACGCATCGATTCAGCGATCGCATGAACGCGTTGGTGGTGCCGAGCGTGTACGACAATCCGAGCGCGCTTGCTGTCTCGTCGAGGTCGAGCTCGTAACCCAACGGGTAGCGATCGAAGCCGAGCACCAGCCGCCGCAGGATCCACGTCGCTGTCGGGCCGAGGACGTTCAGCCAGAAGAGCTCGACGTACTGCGATCGCACGTCGTAGCCGACCGAGTCGACGACCGGATCGAGCCACGGCACGACCATCAGCAGTTGTTCCGTCACCGGTATGTCCATCGGAGCAGCCATCAGAGCCTCCCTCGGTTCGTGCAGCGATACGGGGGAACCGTCACAGAGATGCACGACGAACTGCGCGAAGCGGTAGCGGCGCGTCAAGATGTCGGCGTGAGCGGTGACGACGTCGAGAAGGCACGCGAATGGATCGCGGCAGCGGAGCAGATCACGGTGTTCACCGGCGCGGGCATCTCGACGGACTCGGGCATCCCCGACTTTCGTGGACCGAACGGCCTGTGGACGAAGAACCCTGCGGCCGAGAAGGCCTCGACCCTGCAGAACTACCTCGCCGATCCGGAGGTGCGCCGGTTCGCGTGGCAGAACCGCCTGCACTCGCCGGCGTGGACCGCCGTACCCAACAGCGGACACATGGCGATCTACGAGCTCGAGCGTCGCGGCCGATTGCGTGCGGTGGTGACGCAGAACATCGACGAGCTCCACCAGCGCGCCGGACACGATCCGCGCAATGTGATCGAGGTGCACGGCACGATGCGGTGGACTCGGTGTTGGACATGCGACGACCGCCGGCCGATGCAGGAATCACTCGAACGTGTTCGCGCCGGTGAGGATGATCCGCACTGCCTCCTCTGCGGAGTCGGCGTGTTGAAGAGCGACACGATTTCGTTCGGTCAGTCGCTCGTGCCCGAGGTGATCGACGCCGCGATGCAGGCTGCCGATGAGTGCGATCTGCTCCTCGCCGCCGGATCGACGCTGACCGTCTTCCCCGCTGCCAACGTCGTGCCGCGAGCGAAGGCCAGTGGTGCGCGAGTTGTGATCGTCAACGGCCAGACCGACCGGGATGGATCGCTTCGCCGATGCCGTACTGATCGGTCCCCTCGGCGAACTGCTGCCGGGCTTGATCCAGGTGTGAGTTACGGAGCCTGTGTACGCCCATGTCGCGTAGACGACCTCGTCGTCGTTCGACCGGAACGTTGGAGAGGAATGAGAGTTGAAAGGACATCGACGGCAGCTGCCCGGGGATGGCCTTGATGTCATTGTCGACACCCTCGTGGGTGCTGATGTAGATGCACACCTTGCCGGACGGTGCCGTCGGCGCGGTGTTGCTGCCGATGCAGGTCGCGTCGGTGCCGATGAGACCAGCGACGGGGGCCAGGTTGACCGTCGCGTCGGTGAGCGGTGCCGTCGCTGGCCTGGGAGGTCGACGCCGACCGCGTCTGATTCCAGGTCGCGGCAGAGTGGCCGTCGTAGACGATGGTGCCCGTGACCGTCTGACCGCTCGGGATCGGATCCCAGCGCCGAAAGACCTCGGGCGCCAGGGTGCCAGGAGCGCCCGGGAGTCCAGCCGGACCGGGGGCGCCGCCGTTGCCGGCAGGCACGTAGTAGCCGGTGATGTCGAGGACGGCGTCGAGCGGGCCGCGCAGTGAATACAACGCGATCGCGCCGGAAGCGGAGAGTGCCGACGGTGCCACCGTTGACCTTGACGCCTTGGCCGGTCACGGGGTTGATGGTCGAGGCATTCGGTCGCTCGGCATCGGCCGGATACAGCGTCAGGAATCCGTCGAGCCCGTTCGGGATGGTGAGGTTGTAGTTGATCGCGGTCGCTCCGGCCGGGATCGTGCAGTTGCCGTTGGCGCCGGTGACCTGACGGACGAATGTCTCGTCGGCGTTCAGCGGCGTGGTGCGGTCACCGATGGGCTCGCTCGACCGGGTGTCGAACAAGCGGCATGGCGTGACCGCGACGAAGGACGAAGGAGTCGACGTACCCGCGGCGTGCGCAATCAGGCCGACACCGCCGGCGCCCAGTGAAACCGCAACTGCGGCACCGATGCCCGCCCATCGTGAACGCGCCAACGTAGAACTACCAGTCCGTCCCAACATCCCGTCTCCATTTCGCTCTCTCTAGCGTGCCCGCTGTCGTATCGAAGGTAGGCCAATCGCTCCCTCGTTGCACTGAGCCATTGGACCCATTTCCGTCGTAGCCAAATCCCGACCCGTTGGGTAGGCTTTAGGCCATGGCTACCTTCCGAGATCTGCTCAGCGCCGCCAAGGCGGAGATCACCGAGATCGATACGGCCACCGCTGCCGATCAGATCGCTGCGGGCGCGATCGTGCTCGACGTTCGTGAGCCCGACGAGTACGACCAAGGTGCGTTGCCCGACGCGATCCACCTTCCCCGTGGTCATCTCGAGGCCCAGGTCGAAGGCAAGTTGCTCGACAAGAACGCGCCCGTCGTCGTGTATTGCGCCGGTGGCGTGCGCAGTGCGTTCGCGGCAAAGACCATGCAGGAGCTCGGGTACACCGACGTCGCATCGGTGGTCGGTGGTTTCGGCAAGTGGAAGGACGAAGGCCGGCCGTGGAAGACGCCGGTCGTCCTCACGCCGGATCAGCGCAATCGCTACCAACGTCATCTGCTCCTGCCCGAAGTCGGCGTCGCCGGTCAGGTCAAGCTGCTCGACAGCAAGGTGTTGATGCTCGGCGCCGGAGGCCTCGGTTCGCCGGCGGCGCTGTACCTCGCTGCCGCAGGCGTCGGCACGATCGGCATCGTCGACATGGACGAGGTCGATGCCAGCAACTTGCAGCGCCAGATCCTCCACAACCTCGATCGCATCGGCGACCGCAAGGTCGACTCGGCGAAGAAGACGCTTACGTTGCTGAACCCCGACGTCGACATCGTCACGTACGACACTCGCCTCGATGCCAGCAACATCATGGACATCATCGCCGGGTACGACGTGATCGTCGACGGCGCCGACAACTTCCCCAGCCGCTACCTGCTCAACGACGCCAGCGTGAAGCTCGGCATCCCGGTGGTGCACGGTTCGATCTTCCGGTTCGAGGGCATGGTCAGCGTGTTCCACCCGACCGAGGGCCCGACGTACCGCGACATGGTGCCCGAGCCGCCGCCCGCCGAACTCGCGCCCGAGCTGTGCCGAGGCCGGTGTGCTCGGCGTGCTGCCCGGCATCGTCGGTTCGATCCAGGCGCTCGAGACCATCAAGGTGATCCTCGGCCTCGGCGAGCCGTTGATCGGTCGCATCCTGTCGGTCGACACCACCGACATGAGCTTCCGCACGTTCAACCTTCGCAAGGACCCGAACAACCAAGTCACGTACGAGAACCGCGACCGCATCATCGTTCGCGATCTCGAGGGACTCTGCGCTCCAGGGCTGCACGACTGACGCACTACTGTTTCGTTCCGTGCTGATAGCGACGGGGCAGCGGGAGACGACACGACGGCTGTGGGTCCATGGGCCAGTCGCCGACATCGCACTGGGATTCTGCTGGTTACCGATTGCCGTGGTCGTGCACTTCGCAGAGCCGCACCTCACGACAGTGCAGGGGATCATGGGCATCATCTTCCTGATCTCGTTCGCCCATCAGCCGTTGACACTCGGCCTCGTGTATGGCGACCCCGCGCAGCGCAACGCGCACCGCTCGCTGTATCGCTGGGCGCCTTGGGTTGCGTTCGCGCTCATCCTCATCGGCCTCAACGTCAGCCTCACGTTGGTCGCGCTGATGGCAGGGCTGTGGAACGCCGAGCACACGCTGATGCAGCGCTACGGCGTCATGCGGATCTACGGACGCAAGGCCGGCGACGATCACGGTCGCATCGAGAAGCCGATGCTCATCATCTGGCTGATCGCCGGCATCGCGTACATCGGTGGGTACGTCGATCTGCAGAACCTGGCGCGCAAGTTGGGCGTCGGTGCCACCAACACGCGCAGCCTCGATCTTCTCGACGGGTTGTCGACCGTGGCGCAGGTGTTGTTCTGGGTCGCCGCGCTCTGCGGACTGGTGATGGCGGTGCGCTGGTGCAAGGCCGAGCGCCGTCTCGGTCCGTTGGCCAGCACGCCCAAGCACTGGTACGCGCTCGGCACCGCCGGCCTGATCGTGGCAGTGATGATCGATCCCATCGCCGGCGTTGCCGGGTACGTCGCTGCGCACGCCATCGAGTACTTCGCCGTGGTGCACAGTTCGTTGCGCAAGCGCAGCGACGAGGCACCGATTGCCACGGTCACTCGCACCCGAGCCCGCCGTGCAGCGACCTACGCGGCGTACTTCGTCGCGATCGGATCGGTCGTCTACTTCACGAAGTCGCATCTCGATGGCCGGCTCTATGCGTTCGCTGTGCTCTTCTTCGGTGCGCTGCACATCCTCTACGACGGCTTCGTGTGGAAGCTGCGGCGCCCCGCCGTGGCGGCCTCACTCGGCATCACACCTGGTGGTTGACCCTCACACTCGGTAGAACTGAGCGTGTGGTGTCTTGCACCGAGAGTGTCGAGCCCAGGGCGTAGGTCCGGCCTATTTCTCAAGACAAGTGGGTGTGCTAGTACCTCTTGAGCGGGGTACGGCGCGCCTCTTCGACCAGCTCAGAGCCTTGTTCCTGACGTGGGTGGCTCGGATCGGGTCGTAGTCCGAATCGGATGCGTCCTAATACCAATAACTCATTGTGATGAGGTTCTGGACACTCTTAACTGACCCTGCGACTTCGTCCAGGACGGGACGGGGTCTTTCACAACAGCTACGGAGTCGGGACGGCGCCGTGGCAAGGGACGAGGGACGGATATGAACACTTTGAGAGACCCACTAGTGCCGCGCGGCACGACTTCAGTCGCGCCACTACCCGACTCCGATGGCGCGACTGCCCATCGGCGACTGCGCAGGCCATTGGCGTTCACCGGTTTGGCCGCAGCGTTGCTCGTCGGCTTGCCGTCGGTACTCGTCGGCGGAGCATCCGGCGCAGGCGCACTGACGTCGAACTTGCCGGTGTTCCCCAACAACATCAACGTCTTCCCCAATCGCGACTTCGTCAACATCCAGGGATACGCCGAGCACATCGGTGAGTCCGGCAAAGGTCGAAGTCACGCGTCCGGGCGTTGGCGTCGTCGGCTCGGCCATCGGCACCATCTCCGGCGACGATGTCGCCTTCGAGGTCAACCACCCAGGCGGGATCTGCTGGGGTAACGGCACGGGTCTTGCTGTGACGCCCGACATCCAGGCGGGCGACATCGTGTCGGTGAAGATCGCGGCCATCGCGACTGCGCCGGCCGTCGACGAAGCGACAGAGGTGCAGGATGTGTACGCCAGCGACGCCGTGCAGAACGGCACGACGGTGACCGTCTCCGGCCACATCGGTCCCAACGTCAATCCCGACAACTTCGAGCAGCGCATCATCGAGCCGGCGCTCGTCGACACAGTGATCGGCAAGCGCGACATCCGCGCGGTCCCCGGTGCGCAGGTGTCTCATCCCGGCCGCCAAGGGCGGTTATTCGTCGAGCTCCGTACGATCGACCGCGGACGGCCCGAGCACGTTCCTCGCCACCTATGAGTTCACGTTTCCGACGACCCCGGCGGATGCGTTGGCAAACGCAACCATCGCCGCTCACGCCGGTCTCGGCGAGCGGGCAATGGCATGGGAGCTCACGGACCCGGCAGCCAACCGTCAGGGCATGACGCATCGCCGAGTTCGGCGAGGTCGGCGGCCCCGGAATGGGCGGTTGCCCCAACGGTCCGCTGCAGTCCGGTCCTCCAGGGCCCACCAACGTCGTGGCAGCCCTCGTGTCGGGCGGTGCCACGGTCCACTGGAACCCGGCAGTCGGCATTCCCCGGCACACCGGCGATCCTCGGTTACGAGGTCCTCGCAGTCGCTCAGACTCCTGGTGGCGAGCAGGCGATGATCGGCAAGCGGATCACGAACCCCGCCGCGACCGGTACGACCATCAGCGGTCTCGTCAGCGGCGTGCAGTACAAGATCGAAGTGGTGTCGTACAGCTCGGTCGGCAAGACCTTCCCGGTGGTCGATGCATCGGTAGACTACCGACATCACCCCGCCGATCGTGTCGTCTTCGCCCAACGGCGGCAGCTACCCGGTGCCCCAGCAGGTGACCTTGACGAGCAACGAGCTCGGCTCCGACATCTGGTTCACGACGGACCTCACGGCTCCGATCGTCGGCGACTCGCCGGGCGCCACTGCCCAGCACTTCACCGGTCCGATCACGATCTCGGGTTCGGCACTCACGCTGAAGTTCGCCGCCTTCGATCCCTCGGGCAACGTGTCGCCGACGGTCACGCAGATCTTCGCCATCACCAACGATCCGGTGCCGACGGCGCCGACGTTCACGGCATCGTCTGTCGGTCTCAATCAGGTGACGCTCAACTGGACTCCTGCTGACCCCGGTCTGCCGGGCCACTCCATCACGGACTACCAGGTCGACGTGTTCAACTCGGCTGCAGCGACGACGCTGGTCAAGACGCGTCAACAACGGCCCTGCCACGACGGCGACGATCACGGGCCTCCCGGCCGACACGCCTCTGTGGTTCACGGTGAAGGCACTGAGCGACGTGAACGCGGCATACGGTCCTGCTTCGGCTTTGCTCGGACCGCTGACACCGCAAGGTGCTCTCGTCGCCAACGCCGGCTTCGATCAAAGCGGTGTTGTCCGCGGCACGCACGGTGAACTCTCACCGGCTCGGGCACCACTGCCGGCGCCACGTTCTCATGGACGCAGGTCGGCAACACACCGGCCGACGCCGTGGTCATTCACGTCGCGCGGTCAACGCCCAGGACACCAGCTTCGTCATGCCCTTCTTCGTCAACGGCATGTCGAACACGCTTGACGTTCGAACTGACGGCAACGCTGGGCACCAAGATCATGACCGACCAGGTCACGATCACGGCGAAGTCCGACGTCGTCTCGATCACCACGGCGAAGTGGAAGCCCGGTGACTTCCGAGTCGTCGGTGTCAGCTCGCCCGGCAGCATCGTCACCATCCGCACGGCGGTCGGCGGCACCGTCTACGGAACGGCCGTCACCGACGCCACTGGCGCCTTCGACTTCCGACTCCGCAACGGTATTCCGGCAACGAAGCCGGCAGCGGTGATCGCTGACTCCAACCTGGGAGGCAGCAGCACGCCGTTCAACGTCGCTGGCTGAACAGCTTCAGAACGAGTAAGGCGGTTCGTTGGCGGTCTCTTCGGAGGCCGCCAACGCCGCGTTTTGGCGGCAGTTCGACAGAAGGCTCAGTCCATGAAGTCGGGATCGGTGCGGCAGATCTCGTCCCACAGTGGCTGGAAGCTGAACCAGCCGGCCTCGTGGAAGCCGGTCTGCTCGAACGTGTACTGCGCCATGCTGTGCTCGATCAGCTTCGGGGTGCCGGCGGCCATGGCCATGAGCTGCGCCTGGCACGAGCGCTCCATGCTGACGAACCAGAAGCACGCCTCGTCGACGGTGGTGCCGACGGTGAACAGTCCGTGGTTCTGGTGGATGGCAGCCTTGCCGGTGGGGAACGCGGCGGCCATCTCCTTGCCGGCCTCGAGGTTGAAGACCACGGCGCCGCCCTGCTCGGTGATCACCCGGTGATCGCCGTAGAACGCGCACGAATCCTGCGTGATCGGATCGAGGGGGATGCCGAGCGATGCGAACGCCTTGCCGTGCACGCTGTGGCTGTGGGCCGCGGCGATCACGTCGGGTCGAGCCTGGTGGATGGCCGAGTGGATCACGAAGGCGGCGCGATTGACGGGCCGTGTTCCGTAGACGACATCGCCGTTGTGGTTCACCAACAACAGGTCGCTGACGCGCACGTGGCGGAAGCTCATCGCGAACGGGTTGACCCAGAAGTGATCGGGGAACTCGGGATCGCGGACGGTGATGTGCCCGGCAACGCCTTCGCCGAAGCCGAAGCGACCGAAGATGCGCAGCGCCCCGGCCAGTCGCTGCTTGCGGTGCAGCCGCTCGTCCTCCACGTTCGCGAACGTCGGCGGGCCCTCCAGGCTGACAGCCTTCGGTGTCAGTTCGACACCGTCGATCGTTCGAACGCCGGATTCTGTAATCGTCATGCGTCAACGATACGTCGCCGTAGAGTCGGACCATGAACCGCGAGATCATGCCTTCGACGATTGCGCCACCCGCGGCGAACTACGCCCACGCCGTGCTCAGCGAGCACGCTCGGCAGTTGTTGCACGTCAGCGGTGTCGTCGCAACGCGACCCGACGGCACGATCCCCGACGACATCGCCGATCAGGCGGCCGTGATCTGGTTCAACATCTCGTCGATCCTCGCCGAGGCCGAGATGGCGCATGACCGACGTCGTCAGCATCACCACCTACGTGGTCGTCGATTTCATCGCCAGCCTGCCCGACGTGATGGCGGCGCGCGACCAGGCGCTCGACGGCCACCGCGCCGCCAGCACGCTGGTCACGGTGCCCGCGCTGGCACGGCCGACGTGGAAGATGGAGATCGCGATCGTCGCTGCTCATTAGCGCAGCGTTTCCCCGGGTCGTACGCTCGTGGTGATGAGTGAGCGACAAGCGCACTGACTCGGGCATCGAGGTGCAAGGCCGTCTACGGGCCCGACGACCTCGCCGGATGGGATCCGGCAGAGCGTCTCGGCGAGCCGGGCAAGCCGCCGTACACGCGTGGTGTGTACCCGACGATGTACCGCACCAAGTTGTGGACGATGCGCCAGTACGCCGGGTTCGGCACGGCCACGTCGACCAACGAACGGTTCAAGTTCTTGCTGCGGCGCCGGTCAGACCGGCTTGTCGTGCGCGTTCGATCTGCCGACGCAGATGGGCTACGACAGCGACCATCCGCGTGCGGAGGGCGAGGTCGGCAAGGTCGGCGTCGCCATCGACTCGATCGCCGACATGCGCCTGCTGCTGGCCGACATCCCGCTCGACACCGCGTCGATGAGCATGACCATCAACTCCACCGGCGCGATCCTGCTGCTGCTGTACGAGCTGGTCGCCGAGGAGCAGGGCGTGCCGCGACGCGAGATCAGCGGCACGATCCAGAACGACATCCTCAAGGAGTACATCGCCCGCGGCACCTACATCTATCCGCCGCGGCCGAGCATGCGGATCATCACCGACAGCTTCGAGTACTGCGCCGCGCAACGTGCCGAAGTGGAACACGATCTCGATCTCCGGCTACCACATCCGCGAGGCCGGCAGCACGGCGGTGCAGGAGATCGCGTTCACCATCGCCAACGGCATCGCCTACGTCGAGGCAGCGCTCGCCGCGGGCATGGACATCGACGCGTTCGCGCCACGGCTCAGCTTCTTCTGGAACGCGCACAACAACTTCTTCGAGGAGGTCGCCAAGTTCCGCGCGGCGCGCCGCATCTGGTACCGGCTGATGAACGACCGCTTCGGCGCGAAGAAGGAGTCGAGCAAGCTGCTTGCGCTTCCACACCCAGACCGGCGGCTCGACGTTGACCGCGCAGCAGCCGGAGAACAACGTCGTGCGCGTCGCCGTGCAGTCGATGGCCGCGGTGATGGGCGGCACGCAGAGCCTGCACACCAACGGCTACGACGAGGCGCTCGAGCCTGCCGTCGCAGCAGGCCGCGCAGGTCGCGCTGCGGACGCAGCAGATCATCGGCTACGAGAGCGGGATCGCCGACACGCCCGATCCGTTGGCCGGCTCGTACTTCGTCGAGTCGCTCACCGACGAGGTCGAGCGGCTCGGCATGGGAGTACATCGAGCGGATCGACGAGATGGGTGGCGCGGTCGAGGGTATCGAGGCCGGGTTCCAGCAGGGCGAGATCGATCAGGCCGCCTACGAGTACGCCAAGTCGATCGACGACGACGAGCGGGTCATCGTCGGCCTCAACAAGTTCCGGTGGCCAGCGACGGCGACCCGGTGATCTTCCCGGTGGACCCCGAGTTGGAACGCGGTCAGAAGGCCGTCGCTTGCCGAGTTCAAAGCAGCCAGGGACATCGGCGCTGGTCGAGGCACGCCTCGCCGACGTCACCGCCGCCGCGCGCGGCACGCAGAACCTGCTGTATCCGATGAAGGAAGCGCTGCGCGCCAACGCCACGCTCGGCGAGGTCAGCGACGCCTTGCGCGCCGTGTTCGGCATCTACCGCGCCGGTTCGTAGACATGAGCGGGCGGAGGTTCTCGTGACGAGTTGGCTGACCGAGCATGCCGATGACGACTGCTGCGATGTGACGACGACCGGTCGGCGTACGCGGCGAGCCGCACGAGATCGAGATCTGGTTCGGAGTCATCGACGACACGATGTACCTGATCTCCGGCAATGGTCCGGACGCCGACTGGTATCGCAATGCGTTGGTCGACTCGCACGTGACGGTTCGCTTGAACGGCGAGACACACGATGGTGTCGCTCGCGACGTCACCGACACGGACGAACGCCGCACGAGTCGGTGACGTGATGGGTGCGAAGTACCCGTGGGACGGCGACGCGTCGATCGGCCTCACCCGCCAGGCGTGGTGCTACGAGGTGCCGGTGCTGGCGATCGGCCAGTGGGACCGCTGATGACGGTGCCCTCCGATCCGGCGTCGCCCGATGCGCTGGCATTGTTGGCTGACGCCGTCGACGAGATGCGCGAGACGACGAGCCTGATTCCCGTTGCGGAAGCGTCGCGCTCGCTCAATCGATCGCGGCGCAGCAACTTCGCCATGCTCTTCGCTCGAAGCTCGTTGCGCCGAGGTCAACGCCGGGAACGCGCTGCAGTACCTCGTCGACAACGTCGAGCGCGCTCGCGGGAGCACTGGCGAGAGGCGTTGTCGTCGCTCGGCGATCTGCAACGCCTGCACGGCGACAACGAGGCCGTCGCCGAACTCGTCGCGCAGCTACCGGCCGCCGGACTCGATGAGCGTCCTGCCACGATTGGAGCTCGAGGCGATCCCGCGCCCGACCAACAAAGCTGCGGTCCACCTCGCTGCAGTCGTCGCGACGATTCACGACTGCGAGCACCTCGCAGCGACGGCTCGCATCCAAGCTGAACCTGCAACGAATGCGCGCCGACTGAACGAGCCGCGTGCGTCACCCGCAGCGACTCTGTGCGACCACCCAGAAGCTCCGCGTCTTCTATACGCGCGCGCAGAACCCCGATCTGGTCGATCCGTATGCGTGTGGGCGGCGCCGCTCTGACGAGGTGTCGGCTACGCGTTGGCTGCGGCCAGTTCGGCAGCGAGGTCGGCGGCGATGAAGATGATCTGGTCTTCCTGGCCACCGACCAACTTCTGCTCGCCGCACTTCATCAACACGTCGGCGCCGCTGACGCCGTACTGCTCGGCGGCGCGAAACGCGTGCCGCAGGAAGCTGGAGTAGACGCCGGCATAGCCCATCACCAACGCCATCCGGTCGATGATGCACTCGCTGTCCATCACCGGGCGGACGACTTCCTCGGCAGCGTCCATCAAGCCGAGCACGTCGATGCCGGTCGTGATGCCGAGTCGATCGGCGACGGCGGCGAACACCTCGTTCCTCGTGTTTCCGGCACCGGCTCCGAAGCCGCGCACGGACCCGTCGATCTGCACTGCACCGGCGCGCACGGCGATCACGGAGTTGGCAACGGCGATGCCGAGGTTGTCGTGACCGTGGAAGCCGACCTGGGCGTCGCCGTGGAGCTCGGCGACGACCGCCTCGACGCGGTGCTGCACGTCCTCGAGGATCATCGCGCCGGCAGAGTCGACCACGTACACGCACTGGCAGCCGGCGTCGGCCATGATCCTGGCCTGCTTGGCGATCAGTTCGGGTGGCTGGCCGTGGGCCATCATCAAGAAGCCGACGGTCTCCAAGCCCAGCGATCGAGCCAGGCCGAAGTGCTGGATCGACACATCGGCCTCGGTGCAGTGCGTGGCAACGCGCACGATCGACAGACCGATGTCTTGGATGTAGCGGATGTCGTCGAGGGTGCCGATGCCGGGCACCATCAGGGCGGCGATCTTGGCCTGCTTGGCGGTCTCGACGGCGGCCTTCATCAGCAGCCGTTCGTCGGTCAGCGAGAAGCCGTAGTTGAACGAGGAGCCACCCAGGCCGTCGCCGTGCGTGACCTCGATCACCGGCATCCCGGCAGCATCGAGCGCGGCGACGATGTCGCGCACCTGCTGCTCGGTGAACTGATGGTTCTTGGCGTGCGAGCCGTCGCGCAGGCAGGTGTCGGTCATGCGGACGTCGAGTGAGCTCGAGTACGGCATCAGTTGGCTCCGTTCGCCGAGATGGTGGACGTTGCTGTCATGTGCTTGGCGATGCGCTCACCGGTCGCTGCGGCGGCGGCGGTCATGATGTCGAGGTTGCCGGCGTAGGGCGGGAAGTAGTCGCCGGCGCCCTCGACCTCGACGAGCACCGCCACGCGTGGCGTGCCGTCGCGCGACTCGCCGAACTGTGGCGGCGACTTCAACCGGTACCCGGGCACGTACTGCGCCACGCTGGCAACAGCGTCTTCGACGGCCTTGGTGATCAGCATCTCGTCGGCGTCGCGGGGCAACTGGCAGAAGATCGTGTCGCGCATGATCAACGGCGGGTCGGCGGGGTTCAACACGATGATGGCCTTTCCGCGACCGGCACGACCGACCTCGGCGATCGCTCGCGAGGTCGTGCGGGTGAACTCGTCGATGTTGGCGCGAGTGCCGGGCCCGGCCGACACCGAGGCCACGGTTGCGACGATCTCGGCGTAGTCGACCTCGGTCACGGCGGCGACGGCATGCACGATGGGGATGGTTGCCTGACCGGCGCACGTGACCATGTTGACGTTGACCGCGTCGAGGTGTTCGTCGATGTTCGCGCTCGGCACGACGAACGGCCCGACTGCGGCAGGCGTGAGATCGATGGCACGGATGCCGAGGTCGGCGTATCGCGGCGCGTTGGCGATGTGGATGTACGCGCTGGTCGCTTCGAAGACGATGTCCGGAAGCTCGGATCGGGCGAGCAGCCAGTCGACCCCTTCGGCCGACGCCTCGAGCCCGGCCTTGCGGGCGCGCTCGAGCCCGTCGCTGTGCGGGTCGACCCCGATCATGTAGCGCGGTTCGATCACGTCGGATCGCATCAGCTTGTACATCAGGTCGGTGCCGATGTTGCCGGACCCGACGATCGCTGCGGTCAGCTTGGCCATGGCGCCTACTCTGCCTCAACCGGTGCGGCCGGAGGAAGGTCCGGCGTTCCAACGTACGGGACGAGCTGTTGCTCCGACGCCGCTAGTCGAAGCCAAGGGCGAGCTCGGCGACCACTTCTGCGGCTGTCATGATCCTGTCGACCGATCCGACCGAGCGTCCCGCGTACAGCGCCATCGCGCTGATGTCGCCGGTCGTGTCGCGGTTCGGCGAACTGGCGCCGAAGCGGACCATCGGCAGGAGATCGCCGACAGGTGAAACGGTCTCGCCGATCGTGTCGCTGGGCGCGGCAGCCGCGGCGTCGATCGACGAGCGCAGCACGCGGTGCGGCGCGTCCGGCCAGCCGACACCGAACGCCTCGGTCAGCACCGAGTCGTCGCTTTCTGCACTCACCAGCGCGTCGATGTACGCGGGATGGGCGTACGACTCGCGGGTCGCAACGAATCGCGTGCCGACGCGAACGGCGTCGGCTCCCATGGCCATTGCCGCCCGCACTGCGTCTGCATTGCCGATACCACCGGCGGCCACGATCGGAAGGTCGACGGCCGCCCGAACGGCGGGCAACAACTCGGCAAGCGCGACATGCCCGCGCACGTGGCCGCCGGCCTCCATGCCCTGGGCGATCACGTACTGGCAGCCGGCGTCGACCGCGGCCTTGGCCTCATCGACCGACCCGACCTGCCAGCCGCACACGACGGCGGCAGGGACGCGTGCAGCGTCTGGCCATTCGTAGAAGAACTCGATGATCGGCAGCCGTGAGGCCACGAGCTCGACGACCTCGGGTTTGACGAAGTGGGCGATGCACGTTGCACCGATCGGCGCACTGGTCAACGCAGCAACCTCGTCGAGGTACCGCTCGACCGCTGCGATCGGCTGCCGGCCGATCCCGATCATCCCGAGCGCGCCGGCCTCGGCGACCGCTGCCGCGAGCGGAGGTGTCGCCGTGCCGCTCATGCCGGCCTGTTGCAACGGGATCCTGCAGCCGACGAGGTCAGTGAAGCGATTCATGGTGGGCGACCGCCCTTTCGTGTTCGCGGTCCGCTGCCGCGCGCTGCTCTTCGACAATCCGCAGCTGCTTCTCGGCGTCCTTCACCGCGGCGCGGGCGATGCTGACCTTGCGATCGGCCGCGGTGAGATCCTTGGCCGCTTCGGCCACGGCCTTCTTCGCCTCCCGCTCCTGTTCGCGGCGCCGGGCCCGGGCAGCTCGCTCGGCGGCGAGATCGCGCACTTCCTCGTCTGCCACCGGAGGTGAAGAGACGCGTGGGGAACCCGTCGCTGCAGATTTCGCAGCAGCAGCCTTCTTCGTCGGCTTGTCGGCATCGTCGCGAGGTGTCAGCACAACGCCGTCGAACGCCCCGAATCCGAACTGCTCGTCGGGCACCTCGCGCAACGTGCCATCGATCCACGCATCCGCGAGATCAGGGTTCCGGGACAGTTGGTCGACGAGGGCGCGGATCTCCGGCCGTCGCTTCTCTGCGCCGTTGTCGAACATCGCCAAGGCGTTCACCGCCTTGTCGACGAAGGACTCGAGCACCGTCCGCCTTCGCTTCGTTGCCGCCGTGAGATCGGCAGGGCTGCTGCGACCGGCTTGCACCTCGCCCAACTCCGCCGTGACGGCCAAGATCTTGTGCACGACGTCGGCATCGCCGGCGACCAGTGCCGCCCACAGCGCGACCGACGGGCGCTTCAGCCCTTGATAGAAGGCAACGCGCGCCTTGTCCTTGTCGGCGCGGGCCTGCTTCACCATTCGTGTGCGTTCGGTGACGTACTGATCCGGCGCGACCTCCAGCAGAGCTCGGGCGTCGAGGGCGTCGTCGGGCATCGCCGTCGTAGGTTCCCATATCGCGTCGTGATGACGCCATTGGAACTACTGCAAGGCTGCGATCAACGTCGAGCGATCCGTGATCGCGTAGGAGTCGATGAGGTGGCGGCGCTGATCGTCGGACGACCGGCGGACTGCGTCCCAACCCGGCTCGGTCAGCACGACCGGTCGTTGCGAGGCATTGCGTGTCGCGATCACGACGAGCTCGTGATCGCCGAGGTGGGCGTGGCCCTGCAAGCGGTGCGTGGAATCCCACGTCAATGTCTCGGGACGTGTGCCCGCGAGTCGGACGAGAAAGTCGTAGGCCCGGGCCTGACAGTTGACGACGCTGGATGTGGTGGTGTTCGACATGACAAGCTCCTCTGCTCCTCGTGTTGGTGAAGTGTGAGCGTCGTGTCTGATTCACCGCTGATGCGGCGCTGATTCGTGAAAGCTGGTACCTCGGTGAAACCAGATGTGCTCTTTCACTTCAGTACGGAACCCGGCATCGAACGGTTCGTGCCGCACGTGCCTCGCACCAACCCCTCGCATGCGCCGGCGGTGTGGGCGATCGATGCCGAGCACGCGCCTCTCTACTGGTTCCCGCGAGACTGTCCCCGCGTCACGGTCTGGTCGCCGGGACCGAACGAGCTCGCCGTGTTCCGGGCGCGCTTCACGACGCTCGCGTCCCGCGTGTGCACGCGATCGAATCCGGATGGCTCATCCGAATGCGCGAGGCCACCATCTATCGATACGAGTTCGACGGCGAGCACTTCGTTCCGTGGGAAGAGGCGAGCGGTCAATGGATATCCGACCGCGAGGTCACGCCGTTGTCGGTGACCCCGATGTACGACCTTCTCGCAGCTCACGTCGATGCCTCGATCGAACTACGCATCGTGCCGTCGCTGTGGCCACTTCATGACGAGGTCAGTCAGGGCGAGTTCGACTTCAGCATCGTTCGAATGCGCAACGCCGCTCCACGCTCGCCGTCGTAGCATCGGTCAGTGCTCGAATCGCCGTCCGATGTGCAGCTCGACGGCGCCCGGGCATTCTTGATCGAGCGATTCGGGATCGACGGAACCGACGTCGAACTCGTCGGCGAGGGCGCCTGGTCGCGCTGTTTCGGGTTCACCCACAACGGAGCCGAGTTGGTCGTCAGGTTCGGTCGACACGTCGAGGACTTCGAACGCGACAGGCTCGCCGCCAGGTTCGCGTCCTCGAACCTGCCGATCCCGCAGGTCATCGAGATCGACGAGGCGTTCGGGGCGTGGTACTGCGTGTCGACGAGGGCGCGCGGCACGCCGCTGGAACAGCTCGATGCGGGGGAGTGGCCGACAACGGTGCCATCGATCATTGCGCTCCTCGATGCGCTGCGCATGGCCGACGTCTCGGCGACGACCGGCTACGGACCATGGGACCACGAGGGCACGGCACCGCACGCCACATGGCACGACTACCTCGCCGACGTGATCGAGGACCGACCCGGTGCTCGCACGAGCGGATGGAAGCGGCGGCTCGTCGACGCGCCGGATGGAGACGACGCCTTCATGCGCGGCTACGACGCCATGCTCGATCTCGCGACTGCGTTTCCCGGACCGCGCAGCCTCATCCACAACGATCTGCTCAACCGCAACGTGCTCGCCATCGGTGGACAGGTGACGTCGGTGTTCGACTGGGGTTGCTCGTTGTACGGCGACTTCGTCTACGAGTTGGCGACCATCGTGTTCTGGTCGCCGTGGTACCCGGTGATCGAACGCAGCGACATGGCTTCGAGGGCGCGCGATCACTACGGCGACATGGGTCTCGACGTGCCCAACTTCGACGAGCGCCTCCGTTGCTGCGCGTTGCACATCGGGCTGGTGCACATCGCCTACAACGCATTCTTGGATGACCTCGAAACGCTGCGCTTGACCGAACGACGGATGAACAGCTTCCTCGAGTGACGGCTACTCGAACCGCACGCCGACCGTTCCGAGGTGCTGCACGCGAGCGGTGACGTGATCGCCCGAGCTGACAGTCACCGCCTCGGTGACTCCACCGGTCATCACCAAGCTGCCAGCCGGCAAGGCCTTGCCGCTGTCTGCCAGCCAACGGACGAGAGCGACGACAGACGCCGCGGGATGGCCCATCACCGCAGCTCCGGCAGCGTTGCCCACCAACTCGCCGTTGCGTTCCATCACGACGCCGAGCAGACGGAGGTCGAGCCCCTCGGGCCGTCGCGGCGCACCGCCGACGACGTAGCGCGCCGCGGAGGTGTTGTCGGCGATCACGCTCTGGATGTCGAACTTGAAGTCCTTGAACCGCGAATCGATCACCTCGATGGCGGGAAGGACGAACTCGGTCGCCGCCAACACCTCGTCGATCGAGACGTCGCCCGACAACTCGCGCGACGTGACGAAGGCGATCTCGGCCTCGACCTTCGGATGGATCAGTTGGCTCATGTCGACGACGTCGCCGTCGGGCACGCATGTGTCGCCCATGAGCACGCCGAACACCGGCGTCTCGAGGCCCATCTGCACCATCTTGGCCTTCGATGTCAGCCCGCCCTTGTAGCCCGTCAAACGCCGGCCGTCTGCCTGCCAGCGTCGAGCGAGCTCCGCCTGCACGGCATACCCGTCGGCAAGGTCCATGTCGGGTTGGCGCTCGGTGAGCTTGACGATGTCGGCCGCGTTGCGCTGCGCGCCGTCGACGATGTCGGCGAGCTCGGATATCACGGATGCGGAAAGTGCCACGACAGATGCTCCCTACTCGAACGTCATCACTCGAATGTCACGCTGCAGCTGCCGAGCCCGCCGAACTCGCAGGTGATCGTCTGCGGTCCCTTGACCCAGGCCATGATCGACAACGATCCGGTGAGGATCACTTCGCCGGCGCGGCACGGGATTCCCAGTGCGCCGAGTGTGTTCGCCAACCAGATCAGCGAGTTCACGGGCGAGCCCTTCACCGCCGCGCCTGCACCGGTGGCGATCAGTTCGCCAGCTGTGTCTCCTGGCTGACGCACATCGATCGTCATGCCGACGAGCGCCAAGTCGACATCGAGCGGATCCGTGCGCTGGCTGCCCAACACGTACGCGCCGCACGACGCGTTGTCGGCGATGGTGTCAACGACCTTGATGTCCCAGTTGTCGATGCGCGAATCGACGATCTCGAAACACGGCACCACGTAGTCCGTCGCCCGCAACACGTCGACAGCGGTAACGCCGGGACCGGCGAGATCCTCCTTCAACACGAACGCGATCTCGCCCTCGGCACGCGGCTGGATCAGCGAGTCGAGCTTGATGGTGTCGCCGTCGTTGTACACCATGCCACTGAGCAGCTGACCGAAGTCGGGTTGATCGAGGCCGAGCATGGTCATCACGGCTGCGCTGGTCGCGCCGACCTTCTTGCCGACGATGGTCTGCGCCCGCGTCGAGCTGTCGTTGCACCATGCGCGACTGGATCGCGTACGCGTCGGCGATGTCGATGCCGGGGACTCGATCGCGCAGGTTGGGCACCGTGCGCAGATCGACGAGGGCCGAGTACAGCTCGTCGCCGTAGAGGTTGATGTCGGACGGGCTGAGGCTCATCGCCGTGCATCTTCATCCACCAGGGTCGACGTCGCCAAGCTCTCGTTCCGGTACGCGGGACGTATGCCGGACCAGTGAGCAGGAGCAGCGCGTACTGTGAGCCGCGTGACCGTGAGCCAGGGGAGCAGGTCGTTCGAACGGCAGGTGACGTTCGAGATCGACGGCCACCAGTTCTCGTTCGCGACGTGGTCCGACGTGTCGGCGCTCTTCGCCATCCGGTTCCTCGCCAAGTACGACAGACCGAAGCGGGGATGCGAAAGCGGGTTGTGTGGTACATGCGAATCGCTGGTCGATGGCGAGCCGACACGGTTGTGCCTCGTGCCGTCGACATCGCTCGACGGCGTCTCGATCGTCAGCGGATCGCGGCCGGGTCGCTGACGAGCGCCTTCGATATCTCCGCCGCTGTGCGCACCACCATCCGCACCAGCTGATCGTGTCGATCCGCCGGCATTCGGATCAGCGGCCCCGCCACAGAGACGGCTGCGACGCACGTGCCGATGCGATCGAAGATCGGTGCCGCGATCGACACCACTCCCGGCGCGGCCTCGTCGGTGCTGATCGCGTAGCCGGCCTTGCGCACCTCGGCCAATGCTTGGTTCAAACGAGTGCGTGTGGTGATGGTTCGCGGGCCGAGGCGCGGCAGTCCGCCTGCCACCGCGTCGTCCACGTCGGCCTGCGAGCCGAACGCCAACAGCACCTTGCCGGACGACGTCGCGTGCGCCGATCGGCGCCGGCCGACCTTGGTGAACAAGCCCATCATCTGCGGGCTCTCCAAGCGGTCGAGATACACGACGTCGGCGCCCGACAACACAGCGAGATGGGTGGCCTCGTTGCTGTCGTTGTGCAGCTTCTCCAACGGCACGTGACCCACCTGGCGCAGGACGCGGCTGCTGACCACTTCCTGGCCGATCTCGTAGAGCTTCAGGCTCAGCCGATAGCGCTCGTCTGGCGTGCGTTCGACGAACCCCTCGGCAACGAGGATGCCGAGCAGTCGATGCACCGTGCTCTTCGGCAACTTGACTCGCCGACCGAGCTCCGAAACACCGAGCACCGGATCAGTGAACGTGAACGCCGTCAACAACGACAACGCTCGAGCCACCGCAGATTCAGGCGTCTCCCGCTCCGCAGCCATCGCTGCGATAGTAGACGACGTTCCGTTGAGTGGGACGAGACGACGGTCCTAACTGGAATTGCGGCGCCCGTTGCGTCAGCAACGGGAGGCGCAGGTTTCAGTTACCAGGTGCAGTCGCTGAGGTTGTCCCAGCAGCGGCGAGTCAGTTCGGCCCCCGCGAAGTAGGCGGCGCGCGCCGATCGTCGCTTGGCGTCGGTGTCGAGATAGCGCTCGGCAAACTCTCCGACGTGGCCGCCGTGGTCCTCGTCGACCGTGATGTGAATCGTGTGGAACGCGTAGTCGTCGGGCTGCAGGATGTCGGCGTAGTGCTCTTTGAATCCGTCGACGACCTTGATGTAGGCCGCGGGGATCTGGTTCTCGATCGCCAGGATCCCGCCGAATGTCAACTCGTACCACGGCTGCTGTTGGGCCAGGCTGTAGAGGAAACCGCTGCTGGCCATCGCATCGACGTTGGGCGTCGCCTCGGTGATGACTTCGTCGGGCGCCCCGAGCGCGCGAGTGAACTGGAACAACCAGTGCAGGTGACCGAAGCCCGACTTCGACGTCGTCCCCAGCACCTCCTCGGCAATGTTCTCGATGACCCCGTCGGTCATCTCGTAGGGGATGCGCGTGACCCACGCCGACAGGATCCGGCGGGTGTGATACGTGACGCCGTGGTAGTGCTGTCGGGCCCAGGCGACCAAGTCTTCCTTGGTGGCCTCGCCCTGCTGTGTGCGCTTCACCCAATCGGCCTGATCCAACGTGCGCCCGGAAGCCTGCAGCTCGTCGCGCATCTCGTCAACGAACACCTCACCGTCAAATGCCATGGCACACGCTCTCACGTGCGTGATCGACCCCGGAACCAACTCGTTCCATCTGTCAGAACGGTGTCCTTCCGGCTCGTGCCGTCGCCAACCAAGATGCTCCCCATGGCAATCTTCCGTCTCGGACACGTCGAGGTTCGAACTCCCGATCTAGAGCTCTGTGCCGCGTACTACACCGAAGTGTTGGGCTTGCGGGAGGTCGCCCGTGACGACAACCACGTGTACCTGAAGGGGTGGGACGAGCAGGATCACCACTCGCTGATGCTCACCGGCGCCAACCGCTACGGGCTCGAGCACGTCGCGTTCAAGACGGAGTCCGTCGACGACCTCGAAGGGTACGAGACCAACCTCGAGCGTTATGGCTGCACCGTCGAGCGCGTGCGGCGCCGGCACCGAGCTGGGTCAGGGCGACGCGATCCGCTTCGATTCACCCACCGGTCACACGATGGAGATCTACGCCAAGATGGAGAAGGTCGGCAACGGGCTGCCGTTGTTCAACCCGCCACCGATGCCGATGGATCTCGTCGGCATCGCCCCGCCCCGTCTCGATCACTGCCTGCTGACCACCGAGAACGTGCCCGACGCGGCCCGCTTCATGAGCGAGGTGCTCGGCTTCCGATTGACCGAACAACTCGTGACCAACGAGGGCTATCAGCTGATCGTCTTCTTCGAGCGGTCACGTCAGCCGCACGACATCGCCTTCACCCGCGGTGCCAACGGCGGTCTCCACCACTTCGCGTACTGGCTCGACAGTTGGGCCGAAGTCGGGCGCGCAGCCGACATCTTGCGGATGAACGGAATCGACATCGACATCGGTCCCACACGCCACGGCATCACCCGCGGCCACACGATCTACTTCTTCGATCCCGTGGGCAACCGCAACGAGGTGTTCACCGGTGGCTACAAGACCGACACCGATTGGGAAACCATCACGTGGACGGAGGACCAGCTGGGCAAGGCACTGTTCTATTACGAGAACCGTGTCGTCGAATCGTTCGTGTCGATCTACACATGAGCGGGGTCACGCGCGACGACGCGCCGTTGTATCTCGCCAACTACGCGCGGCGAAAGGCCGAACCGGTCGGACCGCTTCCGACCGACGACGACGTGCCGGCGTTCGTGTTGCGGGCCCGCGAACGTTCGACGCTGAGGGCGCTCGAGGAGCTCGATCGAGTCACCTCGCCGCCGGGTCGAACCGAGGAGTTCGCCCGCGAGACGGTGTCGCCACGCGAACAGTTCCCGGGTGAGTTCCGCAAACGGATCACGACGTCGATCGATGTTCGGTTGATTCGCCACGGCCAGACGCAGGGCTACATCACCGATGGCGGGTTGACGCCACTCGGGCGCTGGCAGGCCCACCGCAAAGGCCAGGATCTCGCCAAGGGACTGAAGGAGGGGATGACCGTCAGGATCCCGCACGCTCCGACCGCCCGCGCCGCGGAGACGGCCGATGGAATTCGCAGCGGGGTGCTGCAGGCGCTCAGTCGTTACGGCATCGCCGATGTCACCGTCGAGGATCCGTATCCGCACGAGTCGTTCAAGAACTTCCAGGTGTGGGCCGGCGGCCGCGAGGTCGACGTGACTGCGGCGTTCCAAGAGTTCGCCGAGATCCACGAGAACTATCAACGATTCGGGACCGGGGACCGACCCGGCTGGATCACCGAGATGAACCGCTTCTACCGCGTGCTGCAGGCCGGCGGCGACCCGATCACCGTGTGGCTGACGCAGCCGCTGGTCTACTTCGAACCACCGATGATCGTGGTGCGTCGCCATTGGCAAGGTGTCACCCAGATCGTCGAGGAGAGCGGACCCAACACGGCCATCTACATGTGCGGCCACTCAGGCCCGATTCGTGCCGTCGCGGCCGCCGCGGTCGGGCATGATCCCGGCGAGCCGAACAACACCGAGGACGTGCGCATCAAGGTCTACGAGGACCACGAGCATGCCGTGCTGACCTATCGCGGCCGCGGCCTGGAGATGGAGATCCCCACCCTCGCCACGCCCAGTTGGTACTCGTGAGCCTCGACGGCACCAAGACTGACGGCACCAGGATCGATGGTGGCGGCTTCCCCGGACTCGGCGAGCCGCCCGTTGTCACGGTCCTGACAGTCGACGGTATCGAGTACTCGATCTGCGCCGATCCGACGATGGCCTCGTTGAAGGCGATCCGCGAGATCGCCGAGCACGTACGACCGCGGCGCGGGTGTCAGGAAGGCATCTGCGGCAAGTGCGAGTCGATCGTCAATGGCGTCGAGACACGGCTGTGCATCACGCCGATCGGCACGCTCGGAGGAGCTGTGGTGGTCACCCCGGAACCGCGCAAGAGCATCTGGGGCTGAAAATCACAAGAAGCCCGACCGCTCGGGCTGCGATCGGACCTCCAGTGGAAATATCGGATACAACCCCATTCGCTGGACGGGCTCGCGGGGTCGTGTTCATATTCGGCTCCGAACGGGGTACATGGCTATTGCACCTTGGTACTAGTACCACCCGGCGCGGTCGTGCCACCGCACGAGTTGCAACGTCACTGAGCAGGGATGACGTGCACTTCGGGCGCCGGACGGACCGGCGTTTCGACCGTACTGGAGGCCCAACCGAGGTAGACGAGGCCGACGATGTGGGTGCCCGGTTCGAAGCCGCACAGTGCCGCGACCGTGTCGTTCGCGCCCTTCGGGCACGATCCCCAGAAACTCGCCAATCCGTTTGCGGTCGCGGCCAGCAGCATGGTCTGGATCCCCGCTGCGACCGAGTCGCGATTCTCGGCCGTTCGTAGCGGCGACTCGCCGGGGCTGGATCCGACCACCACGGTGACGGGGGTCCGCAGGTACTTCGTGCGTGTCTTTTCGACCTTCTCCGGCGGATCGCCGTGCGCCTGCATCGCGTCCGCGATCGTGTGGCCGAGACGGGCCCGGGCGTCGCCTTCGGCGATGGCGAATCGCCACGGCCACGTCCGCTTGTGGTTCGGCGCCCATTGGGCCAATTCGCACAGTTCGCAGATCAGCTGGCGCGGTACGTCGCGGTCCTTGTCGACCAGCATGCTGGTGCGCCGGCGACGGATCAGGTCTGCGAGGTCGGTCGATTGCACGCGCCCATCATCGCAGCACGAGCGCACCGATGCCCGCCCCGTTCGTTCCGATCTTCGGAACGGTGATCTTGAGAGATCGTGGCCGCGGTGCAACAGTGCCCGAGGCGCTAACACGAGGGGGTCGCCAGGTGTCATTCGATGGTGAGGCATTCGTAGACGAGATGCGTGCCGAGTTGGTCGCGTCCGGGCGCACGCTCGACAAGGCCCGCTGGGTCGAGCGAGTCGTGCAGGGTGAGGCGACCAAGGAAGACCTGGTCGGCTGGGCCCGTCAGCACTACCACGGTGTCACGTACCACACGCGTCGATTCCTCTCGATCTGGCTCGGGCGGATCCCCTACGAGATGACCGACAGCGTCATCGAGAACATCGGCGAGGAAGTGCTCGGCATCCAGTCGAAGTCGGGCCACGGCCACCTCTACTGGCTCTTCCAATTCACTCGCGCGCTCGGTGCACCCGACGAGGTCATCACCGAGGCAACACCCAACGTCGAGGCCGTGCTCAGCGAGAGCTTCCTCTACAACCTCGCCCACCAGCGGCCGTGGTACGAGTTCCAGTTCGGCGCCAGCCTCGGCATCGAGAACCAGATCCCACCTGCCTACATCCGCGCCGTCGAGGGCTTCAAGCACCACTACGGGCACATGCTCGAGCCCGACGACTACGCGTTCCACACCATCCACATCATGGTCGACGAGGATCACGGCGGGCATGTCGGCGAGTTCGCCGAGCGGTACCTCGACACCGACGCCAAGCGTCGTTCGGCGCGTGCCGGCGTACTTCGCCGGCGCGGAGGCAACTCGGCGGGCGTGGGACGCCTACGAAGGCGTGTCCTGGTAGGACGCGACCGGCGCCGACGTAGCTATCCCACCGAGACAGAGGCGACGAACTCGCTGACGATGTCGACCCACTGATTCCACAGCTCCGGCGGGTAGTCGTGGCCCATTCCTTCGATGGCCTCGAACCGTGCGCCGGGGATCAGTTCGGCCGTGCGACGGCCACCGCTGATGTCGATCAACGTGTCGCTTGTCACCGTGCATCACGAGCGTCGGTGTGGTGACGCTCGCGCAGCTTGTCGGCACGTTGCGGTGCTGCGGCGATCGCGAAGAACTGCCGGCTCGGGCCCGAGGGATGGAAGGAGCGGTCGAAGGCGCGCTCGGCCGTGCGCCGCCAGCGGTCCTCGTCGGCGAACTCGGGACTGCCCCACACGCGCAGCCCGGCGATGCTCGAGGCGACGTAGGAATCGCGATCCGTCGCCGGAGGCGCGGTCAGCAATGCGAAGGCCTCGGGCGTCGACTCGCCGAACCCGGGCTCGCCTGTTCGGGACATCACCGACGTGACCGACAGCAGCCGATCCGGGTGCTCGATCGCCATCACTTGCACGATCATGCCGCCCATCGAGAGCCCCATCACGTGGGCGCGCTCGACGCCGATCGCATCGAGCACGGCGATCCCGTCCGCAGCCATGTCGGAGATCGAGTACGCCTCGCCGTGCTCGCCCTTCGGAGCGGAGTCGAACTTCGACGACAGCCCGACGTCGCGGTTGTCGTATCGCACGACGCGCAGCCCGCGTGCGGCGAACATCTCGCACCAGTCCTCGTGGTAGTTGATGCACTGGCTACCCAAGCCGTTCACCAGCAGCAGTGTCGGATCGCTCGGGTCCCCGAACGACTCGTAGTAGATCTCGCAACTTCCGTTGAGTGCCATGGCCATGCCGCGACGGTATCCGACGGACGCGTCCTCACTTTCGCCGTGGCCACGACCGGTGCGTGTACGCCCTGGTAGCTTCCGCCGCTATGACGGCTGCTGAACATGTATTGCCCGCTCGCACTGGTGTCGCGATGCGTCTCGGCACCGGCGACCGGCTGCGCGTCGTCAACACGTACGGCTCGCAGGTCGTCGATCTGTGGGCGATGGCCGCCGACGACGTGCTCGAATCGATGTCGATGCCGCACTCTCGCAATCCCTGGTTTCGGCTCGCGCCGCGCCCCGGCGACATGCTTGTCACGAACATTCGGCGCCCGATCCTGCGCTTGCTCGAGGACTCGTCGCCGGGGGTCCACGACACGTTGATCCCATCGTGTGACACCGAGCGATATCGCCAGTTGGGTGCGCCCGACCACGAGTCGTGCACCGACAACTTCCACGCCGCGCTGCGTGCCATCGGTGTCGATCCACCAAGAGCGGTGCCGAACGCGGTGAACCTGTGGATGAACGTCATCTTCCAATCGAACGGCACCATCTCGATCGCGGCTCCGGTGTCGAAGCCCGGCGACCACGTTCTGCTGGAGGCCGAGATGGATTGCATCGTGGCCCTGTCGGCGTGCCCTCACGATCTGCCGCCGGTGCAGCTGAACGGCATCGACTGCACACCGCACGACGTCGCCTACGAGGTCATCCCTCGTAGCCCCTCGTAGCTAGGTGTCCTTGCGCGAGTAGAGGTCGGTCTGTCGACCGGTTCGAAGCCGACGCTGAGGTAGAGGTCGGCTCGACGCCGGGTTGTCGGGTTCGAAGCAGATCTTGATGCGCTCTGCACCGGCCTCGGCGAGCAGGTCGATGCCGGTGGTGAGGATGTGGCGGGCGAGTCCGCGTCGCTGGTGGTCGTCTTCGGTGCGCATGGGTTCGACGAGACCGGTGGCTGTCACGGGGTCGTACCAGAACAGACCGTACGCGGCGACACTGTCGTCGCTGTCGAGCACGACGAGGTCGAGGTCGGGGCGGTAGAGCGACGTCTGGCGAAGGCGCGCCTCGATGTCGGGATGGTTCCGTTTGATCGTGGTGGTGCGGACGTTGCATCGTGTCGAGGCGACTGGACAACCGGTAGCCGTCGTGCAGCGGGCTGATCTCCGGCCGAGCGTCTGCCGCCAGCCACGTCTCGACCAATCCGCCTGGCTCGATCGCGAAGCCGTGGCCGTGCCAACACTTCGCGCAGCACGTCATCGGCACGGTCGACCTCGAGGTCGACGGAACTCCAACCCGGACTCGTCGGCGTGAGCGAGGCCACGCTCGATGACATGGCGACCCAGTCCGGAGATTCGTCGGGCATCACGAGCGGATCGAGCGCGACCCGGTCGCCCCAGTCGGTTGCGATCACCGCTGCCCGCGGTCGACCGATCTGTCGAAACCAGAAGAGCTGTGCGATGGTCGTCGGTCGAGCGCGGGATGCGCCACCACCACTGCAGGTCGGCGGCTTCGATACAACCCGGCGGTCGGGTGAGCGCTGCGGACTCGCTGCAGCAGCGTCCGTCACCGCCTCCAAGTAGTCGAGGCCCACCAGATGCTGTTCTCGCGGTGAGGGCATTTCTCGAACTTACGACGTCGATGCCTCGGGACTATCGTCCGTCGGGTGCCGGAGCCGATCAGCGTGACGTGGCTCGGGCACTCGACCGCTGACATGTCGATCGGTGGAGTGCGGTTCCTGACCGATCCGGTGCTCGGTGATCGTGTTGCACATCTGCGTCGCAGGTCTCTGCGACCAGTGCTGGCACCCGGGCCGATCGATGCCGTTCTGATCTCGCATCTGCATCACGATCACCTGGACCTTGCGAGCCTCCGGCGTCTCGGCGACGGACCAGTGATCGTGCCGCGCGGCGCGGGCCGCCTGGTCGGGCGAACGGGTCACAACGATGTCGTCGAGGTCTCACCCGGCGATGTCGTGGACGTCGGCTCGGCTCGAGTTCACGTCGTTCACGCCGACCACCGCGGCGGTCGCACGCTGTCGAGAGCTCATGGTCCGCCGCTCGGCTTCGTGATCGAGAGCGACGGTCGACGCGTGTACTTCCCCGGAGACACGGATCTGTTCGACGACATGCAGTCGTTCGGGCCGCTCGATCTCGCGCTGCTTCCCATCTGGGGCTGGGGCCCTCGGCTCGGGCCGGGCCATCTGACCCCGCAGCGGGCCGCCGAGGCAGCCGCGCTGTTGGGAGCGACGTCGGTCGTGCCGATCCACTGGGGCACGTTCTCGCCGATCACCTTGGCGAGGGGCCGTCCGCAGTGGATCGACCAACCCGCCGCCGATTTCGCCGCGGCCCTGCCGGCCGCAGCCCCGGAGTCGCGGCTCGTGCTGCTGCAACCCGGCGGCGCGACACAGATCCTCGCCCCGGGTCCGTGACAGCGCGCTCTGTCACACGAGTAGAAGCAGCGACCACCGAAGTTCGGCGGACTTCCCTGTCACACCAGACTGGTGGGATGCCACTCATCGATGTGACCTACCACCACAGCGTGCCCGAGAGCGACCTTCGTCGGCTTGCGGATCTCTTGCCGGACGTTGTTGCACAAGCCGTCGAGTGTCCCGAAGAGCCGTGGACCGGAGCTGCGGAGGTCGGCGACATCGAGATCCGGTTCCGGCCGAAGAGCGAGTACGACGTCGGTGATCTTCGTGTCGTCATCGAGGTGCGCACGCGACGCTTGGAAGCCCGAGTGCTCGACCAGCAACGGCGAGCTGATCTCATCCGAGATCGTCTTTCCGGAGAGGTCAGCGGCCCCATCGGTATCTGGCTCATGCTGATCGACGGTGCTTGGAGCCAGGCCTGACAGTGTCACTCGTCCACCGCGCTCATGCCGGCGATTTGCTGCGTTAGGCGACTGGCGCCCCGTAGAGGGGCTTGCGGAGTCAAACGCTGAGGTGACGGAGCGCCTCTTGCCCGTTTGCCTGGCGGCGCTCGGGACGCGGTCTGTGGCCGATGTACCGGGGGGTGTTCCGCCGGACCGAACGAAGGCGTTGTTCGACGTGATCGGCGCTGGTGTACTCGTGTCGTGACCACAACGCCGGCGCTCAAGCATCTGCTCCTCGACTTCGGGGGACCGGTGTTGTTGACTCCGTTCGAGCTCATCGGCAAGGCGGAGGAGACGCTCGGCACCATGTCGTGGCGAGGACCGTTCGATACCGCGACCGATCCCGAATACGTGCGGTGGCAGGCCGGCGAGATCACCGAGCGCGAGTACTGGTCGGCGCGCGGTGCGCCGTTCGGCCTCGATCTTCGCGGCCTGATGCAACACTTCTACGAGCCGCCCGGCGACTACCTGGTCCGTCCGGAGATGGTCGATTTGGTCACCCGGCATCGTGAGGCGGGTCGGGTCGTCGGAGTCCTCACCAACGACATGCATGCGTTCCACGGTCCGGAGTGGATGGACGGCATCTCGGTGATCGGCGAGTTCGACTTCATCGTCGACGGCTCGATCACCGGATTCCTCAAGCCGGATCCACGCGCCTTCCAGTTGGCGCTCGATGCGTTCGGTGGGCCCGATCCGGCCGATGTCGTGTTCGTCGACGATCAGCGGATCAATCTGCGCGGTGCCGAGGCCGTCGGGTTGTCGACGGTGTTCTTCGATCCGACCGACACGAGGAGCTCGTTCGATCGGATCGAAGCCGCACTGCGTTGATCGCTACATCCCGACTACTGCTTGGCGAAGGTGATCTCGACCGTTCGCTCGTCGGTGCCGCGCACGACCGTGAGCGTCAAGGTTTCGCCGACATCGGTGAGCACGCCGTGGAGTGCCTCGATCGACGTCAGCGCTGTCTCGCCGGCGGCGACCAAAAGGTCACCTTCGACGATGCCGGCATTGGCTGCAGGACCTTCCGGTTCGACGCCACGTACCAGCAGTCCTTCGCGCTCGGGGAGCCCGACGGATGCACGGAGCTTGGCGGCAACCTCGGGCGGCGCCAGAGCGACACCGAGCCGAGGCCGCACGACCGACTTGCCGGCTGCGAGGTCGGCGATGGTCGATTGCAACGCGTCGTCGATTGGTCGAGCGACGTAGAACCCGCGACCGGTGCGATGAGTGTTGAGCCCGACGACCTGGCCGGCCGCATTTGCGACGGGGCCACCCGACGAGCCACGTACCAGCGGAGCGGTGTGCTCGATTCCGCCGTGTACCTCGCGGCCACGCGGACCGTGGAAGGCAACATCGACCGACGACACCATCCCGTACGAGATGCGTGTGCGGTGCCCACCGCGGCTGAGTGCGAACACGATGTCGCCTGCGTCGGGCGACTGCTCTGAAGATTGATCGGCCCAGGCTGCCGGCGCGACCGAACCGGTGTCGACGTCGAGGACGACCAGGTCGCCGTCCTCGTCGGCGCCGACGACAGTGCCTTGCTCGGCGCGGCCGTCGGGGAAGGTCACCAGCGTCGTGCGATCGCGGAGGTTGTGGGCATTGGTCAGCACCTTGCCGGCGGCGATCACGATGCCGCTGCCGCGTCCGTCTCGACCGATGGTGACGAGTGAGGACCCGAGCTCGGCGAGCACCGAGCGGGCGGTGGAAGAAAGATCATCGATGACTGTCATGTGAAACCCCTTAAATCAAGTCACTTGCTATTAGCTAGTAACTACGTGATTACTAGTAAGCTATCAAGATGCAGACCAACCTTGCACACGCCCTTTCCGTGATCGGCGATCGATGGACCCTGCAGGTGGTTGCCGGCCTGCTGGACGGTCCGCAACGGTTCGGTGAGCTGGCCGAGGTGCTCGACGGCATCGCGCCCAACGTGCTGACAACGCGACTCCGGCAGCTGGAACGCGACGGTCTGGTGGTCGCCACTCCGTACAGCCAACGACCGGTGCGACTCGCGTATGCGTTGACCGACAGCGGCCGCGAGTTGGCCGACGCGATTGCCCTCCTCGCGGCATGGGGTGCGCGCCAGACCGGCGAGGCCGAGGGCCCGGTGCACGACGCTTGCGGCACCGCGCTGGAGACTCGCCTCTACTGTCCGACGTGCGAGCGGCCGGCCGACGAGCTTGCGGCCGCCGAATCGATGCGCTGGGTGTAGCGGCAGAGCCGCACTGTCACTTCGCGACGGCGAATGGGCTGATGAAAACGCCCGGGCTGGTGGCGTCACCTTCGCAGTCGTCGACGGCTTTGCCGGGCCAACCCGCGGTCACTTGAAGATCCGCGCCGAGCGTCACGACCATTCGCGTCGGCACCCACGGACCGTTGGCGTCGCACCCTTCCTCGGGCCCCTCCGGGTATGTCAACGTGGCGACGACGGAGCCTTCGCCCGGCACTGCCAGTTGCGATCCCGGGCTCGACGCGGTGGTGGCTGCGCCGGCCCCCGATGCGGCGACGTCGAGTGAGGCACGAGGATTGGCCGCGGTGTCGTCGTTGACCAGTTGCACACCAGGCTGCTGCGGAATCGAGCACGGCGGCTTGCCGGCATTCGAGATGAACACGTCGAGCACATACTGGCCACCGTCCGGGACCGGCTGACCGAGCTGCAACGTCATGTCCTTTGCGGTGCATTGGGAAGTGGATGAGCTCGAGTCGCTGCAGCCCTGTGTCATCGCAGCTGCGGCCGGCGAGCACGATCAAGGGAGCTACGAGCCGAGCTGTGTGGAAAGGATTGCCGTCCAGATCGTCGACCTTACTGCTGCGGTTAGACCACGCTCATGATGTACGCGCTGTCCATGTACTCGCGGAGGTGGCAGACCTTGTCGTCCTTGATCTCGACGACCCACGCGTAGCGATTGTGGTAGTGGTTGCCGTTGGCGAGCTCACCGATTGCCTCGGTCTCGGCGCAGACGAAGTCGCCGCCAGAGAACGTCCGCTTGACGTGGATCTTGGGGTCACCGGGCTCGAACATGCCGCGGATGGGGTAGAGGAAGTCGTCGATCACCGCATTGCCACCCGATGTCAGGCCGGCGCCGGGCACCGACGTCACCATCGCTTCCCACGACCCGTCGGGATGGATCAGCTGTGCGCAGCGCCTCGAGATCGCCGGTGCTCAATGTCGCGAAGAACTCACGGACCAGGTCTTCGTTGCGTGTCGTCATCGGTGCATGATCGCAGGCGACGTCACGCTTCGAGCAGTTGGGCCCGCAACTCTCGCTTCACGAACTTGCCGTTGGCGTTGCGCGGCAGGTGCTCGGGGAGGAACCAGATGCGCGACGGGATCTTGTACTTGGCGATCCGTTCGGCCAGGAACTGCTGCATCTCCTCGGCGGTCAACGTTGCCTCCGGATGCAGCACCAGCGCGGCGCCGACGATCTCGCCCAGCCGATCGTCGGGGATGCCGAACACTGCAGCCTCGGCAACTGCATCGTGCTGGTAGATCGCAGCTTCGACCTCGCTGCAGTACACGTTCTCGCCGCCGCGCAGCACCATGTCCTTGGCGCGATCGACGATGAACACGAAGCCGTCCTCGTCGATGCGGGCGATGTCGCCGGTGTTGAACCAACCGTCGCGAATCGCGTCGGCGGTTGCTTCGGGACGGTTGAGGTAGCCCTTGATCACGATGGCGCCGCGCACGCAGAGTTGACCGACCACGTCGGGCCCGGGCTCGAGATCGCTGACCGTCGTCGTCGACCAACTTGGCGTCGAGGATCGGCACGATCGGACCCGCCGAGTTCGGCTTGGCGAGGTAGAGCCGGGCGCCGTTCGCGGTGACGATGCCGTGCGTTTCGGTGAGGCCGTAGCCGGTGCCGGGCACCCCGTTCTCCAACGCCTTGTCGATCTTGCCGACGAGGTCGGGTTGCACAGCCGCACCACCACCTGTCATTCCCGCGAGTGAAACTGGTGTCGCGCGTCGCCCAGTCGGGATGCGACAGGAACTCGCGGCTCATCGTCGGCACTCCCGAGAAGTTGGTGACCCGTTCGCGCTCGATCAACTCCAGTGCACGGCCGGGATCCCAGCGATGCATGAACACCACGGTGCCGCCGGTCAACGTCGCCGGATGCATGATGCAGTTGCACGCCGTCACGTGGAAGAGGGGAGTCGGCGCCATCAACACCGGTGCGCCGGCGTCGCGGGTGCAGCAGCGGCAGCGGGCGCGTCAGGGACGTCGCCGGCGGCGACGGCCTTCGCTTCCGCCATCGACATCGCGGTCGTCATGTAGGCGATGTTGAGGATGTTGTGGATCGAGCCGCGATGCGTCAGCTGCGCACCCTTCGGGAAGCCTGTCGTCCCCGACGTGTAGAAGATGCAGGCGTCGTCGTCGGGGTCGATGTCGACGTCGGGCAGCGTATCGGGTAGCGGTCGTCGGGCGTGCACGACATCGTCCCACCGCGCGGCGTCGTCTGGGAAGCCATCGGTCGGAGCGCACAGCGATGAGGTGCATCGGTGCGACGGCTCGCAGGCCATCGAGCACCGGGAGCACGCGCTCGAGCCGCTCGTCGTCGGCGATCAGCACCTTCGGGCGCGAGTCGGAGAGACCGAACTCCATCTCGGTGCTGGTCCACCAGGCGTTCATACCGACGACGGCGGCGCCGATCGACACCGTCGCCCAATAGGAGATGACCCACTCGGGATAGTTGCGCATCGCGATGGCGAACCCTGATCGCCACGGCCGACACCACACGTCTCGTGGAGGTAGTGCGCCAGCGACCGGACGCTGGCGTGCACGTCGGCGTAGCTCAACCGCTCGTCCTCGTAGACGATGTACGTCTTGTCGCCGTGCCCGGCTGTCAGTTGCCACAACGACCGCAACGTCGGCGGAGCGGCGGCGAACACTCGCATCGGTACGCCGCGGACGACGATCTCCGTGGTCGCGAACGGGCCGTTGTCGAGTCGGGGTGGCGGGTGACCGCCTTCGCGGGCGTTATCGGCTTCAGCTTCTACGTGGTCTTCAAACTGACGTCGTTCGCCTCGTTCGTCGCCTTTCCGCCGGTCACCACGCTGCAAACCTCGTACTTCATCTGGGCACTGCTGCTGGGCGTCGTCGGCGCAGCGGTCGCGATCGTCGCCGGCGTGACGATGCAGGTCTTCGGCCAGGTGATCGAGCGGCTGTTCAAGGATGAACCGGTGTCGCGGGCACTGGCCGCGGGCGTCGTCGTCAGCCTGGTCGGCGTGGCGCTGCCGGGAGCTCTTGTTCTCAGGCGAAGACGTCATCCACACGATCCTGGCCAACCCTGCGGCCTATGGGGTGGGGCTGTTGCTGCTCATGGGAGTAGCAAAGCTGCTGCTGCTCGGCCTCGCGCTCAAGAGCGGCTATGTCGGTGGACCGACCTTCCCGCTGCTGTTCGCGTGCACCATGATCGGCCTGGCGTTGCACCTGGTCTTTCCGGACGCACCGTTGGGGGTCCTGGTCATGTGCATCGAGGGGCCGGCGATCGCCGTTGCGCTCAGCGCACCCCTGACCGCGATCCTGCTGGTCGCGGTGATCGGCACGGCCGATCCGGACACGCTCGCGCTGATCGTGCTCTCCACGGTGGTCGGCATGCTGATCGGGAACCGCTTCAAAGAGGAGGTCGCGCGGCGCAGGCTCGCGCGCGCAGCGCCGGTTCCCGCGCCGGCCGCTGGTTAGTTGGGAGGTATGTCGTGACCGCCGATCCGGCTGAACTGCTCGCGGCCCGCACGCTGATGGCCTTCACGCTCGGCTCGCACATCATCCTGGTGCCGCTGGGCGTCGCCTTCCCGGCACTGGTGCTGATCGCGAACTTCATCGGCCTGAAGCGGAACGACGCGGCGGCGCTCCTGCTGGCGCAGCGCTGGTCGCAGATCATGGCCGTGCTGTTCGCGGTGGGCGCGGTCTCGGGCACGGTGCTGTCCTTCGAGATGGGCTTGCTCTGGCCGGGACTGACCGGCATCTTCGGCGACGTCTTCGGGCTGCCGTTCAGCATCGAGGGCATCTTCTTCTTTCTGGAAGCGATCTTCATCACCATCTACATCTACGGCTGGAAGCACCTCTCGCCGTGGGCGCACTTCTGGTCGGGCATCGTGCTCCCGATCGTGGCGCTCGGCGGCGTCTTCTCGATCATCTCGGCCAACGGCTGGATGAACGCGCCGGCGGGCTTCACGATCGGGTCGGACGGTCGGCCGACGAACGTCGATCCGATCGCCGCGATCTTCAACCAGGCGCTGTGCGTACGAGTTCCCGCACATGCTGGCCGCGGCCTACATGACGGCCGGCTTCCTGGTCGCGGGCGTGTTCGCGGTGGCGTGGCTGCGCGGCAACTGGGATCGCTACCACCGCCTGGGCTTCGCGATCCCGTTCACGGTCGCGGCGATCGTCACGCCGCTGCAGATGATGATCGGCGACACGGTCGCCCGCGACCGTGTTCCAGGAGATGCCGGTCAAGTTCGCGGCGATCGAGATCGTGTGGAACACCGGCCCGGACAAGCCGGAGATCATCCTTGGTCGACTGAACCAGGACACGGGCGTGATCGAGGGCGGGCTGGCCGATCCCCGGTCTGGCCTCGCTGCTGTCCGGCTTCAGCACGATCGACCGTCATCACCGGGCTGAGCGGCGTGCCGCGCGACGATCAGCCGCCCGCCAACATCGTGCACTGGGCCTGGGACGGCATGGTCTTGGCGGGACGGGCCTGGCGCTGCTGGTCGCCTGGTACGTGCTGTACTGGCTGTCCGAGCGGAAGCTGCCCGGCACCGCTGGTTCTATCGACTGCGCGGCCGTCTGCCGGGGTGCTGTCGGTCTTCTGCATCGAGTGCGGCTGGATGGTCACCGAGGTCGGGCGGCAGCCGTGGATCGTCTACAACTTCCTGCGCACCGCCGAGGCGGTCACCGACGCGGGCATCGTGCGCGCCCTGTTCGCCTTCGTCGTGGTCATCTACGCTGGCGATCGCGGTTGCGACCGTGCTGACGTTGCGGACGATGTCGCGGCGCTGGGCAGCGACCGGAGCTCGCGCTGGAGCCGTCGCTGCCCTACGGCCCGATCGACGCGGTCGACGGCGCCGCCGCCGCCGGCGGTAGCCTCCGCGGGCAGCCGGGAGGACGCCATGACCCTCGCCGACCTGGTCGCGGCGGTCCTGCTGCTGGCGGTGACCGCGTACGCGATCCTCGGCGGCGCCGACTTCGGCGCTGGCTTCTGGGACCTGTTCGCCGGTCAGCCCGCGCGAGGGCGCCGAGCGCGCGCGCGCTGATCAACCGCGCCGATCGGCCCTGTCTGGGAGGTCAACCACGTGTGGCTGATCTTCTGCCTGGTCGTGCTGTGGACCGCGTTCCCGCCGGCCTTCGGCTCGATTATGACCACGCTGTCGATTCCGCTCAGCCTGGCCGTGCTCGGGCATCGTCCTGCGCGGCGCGGGCTTCGCCTTTCGGCACGAAGCGGAGCGGCTGTCGCAGCAGCGCTTTCTGGGCGGCATGTTCGCGATTTCGTCGGTGCTGACGCCGTTCTTCTTCGGGACGCGTCATCGGCGGCATCGCCTCGGGCCGGGTGCCGGTCGGCAATGCGGCCGGCAACCTGGTCACCAGCTGGCTCAACCCGACGTCGATCATCATCGGGCCTGCTGGCGGTCGCCGCCGCCGCCTACCTGGCAGCGGTGTTTCTGGTCACCGACGCGCATCGGCGATCGACCCGGACCTGGAAGACTATTTCCGCGGCCGGGCCATCCTGGCGCGCGGTCGTTGCCGGGGTGATCGCGCGTCGTCGGCGTGTTCGTGCTGCGACGCGGACGATTCGTTCCTGTTCGAGGCGCTCGCGCGAGCGCGGGTGGCCGCTGCTGCTGCTGTCTGGCGTGATGCGGCATCGCCGCGCTGGCGATCCTGCGTCGACGGCGCCCGACGGGCGACGCGCGCTGCTCGGGGCGCTCGCGGTGGCGAGCCATCATCTGGGGCTGGGGAGTGGCCCAGTACCCGTATCTGTTGCCGGAGTCGCTCACGATCTCCGCGGCGCCGGCGCACCGCGCCACGCTGCAGTGGCTGGTCGTCGTCGTGGTCGCGGCGCTGGTGCTGCTGGTCCTTCCGTCACTGCTGTTCGTGTTCCGCCTCGACCAGCAAAGCCGACTCGAAGTGAATCCGCTGGAGATCCGCTATGAGCCAGAATGGATCGTCGCCAACGCGACCGGCCTGCCGCATGTCGTCGTCGTGGGCGGAGGATTCGGCGGCGTCGCCGCCGCGAAGGGGCTGAGACACGTCGCCGGTCCGCGTCACGCTGGTCGACAAGACGAACTACCACCTGTTCCAGCCACTGCTCTACCAGGTCGCGACCGGGCATGCTCGAGCCCGGCACGATCACGACGCCCGATTCGATCGATGTTTCGCGGCCAGAACAACGTCGACGTGCGCATGGCCGAGGTGACGGCGTCGACAAGGATCGGCGACTGGTCGCAGCTGGACGGCGGCGCGATACGCTGATCCCTACGACTACCTGGTGCTGGCCACCGGCGTGCAGCGGCAGCTACTTCGGACACGACGAGTGGGCGCCACTGGCGCCGAGCATGAAGACGCTGGCGGACGCCGAGTTCCTGCGGCGGCGCATCATCGGCGCGCTCGAACAGGCCGATCAGGACGAGGATCCGACGGCTGCGCGCAGCAGCTGTTGACGTTCGTGCTGGTCGGGGCCGGACCGACCGGCTGCGAGCTGGCCGGCGAGCTGGCGCGAGCATTTTCCATCGGTTGCCGACGGAGTACCGGCAACATCGATCCCCGCGCAGGCGCAGCATCATCCTGGTCGAGGCCGGACCACGCGCGCTGGCCGACGTTCTCGGAGAGTCTGGCCACGGGCGCGGTCGACAAGCTGCGCAGCCTGGGCGTGGACGTGCGGACTGGGGAAGGCCGTCGAGCAGGTCGACGCCGACGGCGTCGTCATCGCCGGCGAGCGCGTCCCGACACGCACCGTGCTGTGGACGGCGGGTGTCGCGGCTTCGCCGGCGGGCCGCTGGCTGGGCGTCGAGACCGACCGCGCCGGTCGGGTGGTCGTCGGGCCGGACCTGTCGCGTACCGGCTACCCCGAGGTGTTTGTAGTCGGCGATACGGCGCACATCGAAAACGACGGCAAGCCGCTGCCGGGCGTCGCCCAGGTCGCGCTCCAGAGTGGCAAGCACGCCGGCGCACTACGATCCGCGCACGCGTGCTGCACCAGCCGCCACCGCAGTGCCGTTCAGCTACTTCGACAAGGGCAATATGGCCACGATCGCGGTCACCTACGCGATCATGGAGAAGGACAAGCTGAAGCTGGGCGGGCTGCATCGGGCAAGACGGGCTGGGCGTTCATCCACATTCTGTATCTCGGACGCGCCGAGGGCCAGCTCATGCTCGGCCTGCAGTGGATCTTCGGCGTGTTGCTTCGGCAAGCCGTCGCTCGCGCTACATCGACACGCCGCTGGCCGAGATGGCGCAGCCGGTCGCACCACGTCGCCCAGACGGAAGCGCCAGCCGCATCGGAGACGCCAGCGGCGCCCGCGAGCTGAAGACAGCGCCGGCGCGTGGAAAACGCGCACGGCAGAATCCGTCACTTGACCGATGCTGGCAGTGATCGTCGCGGCCTAGAAATGACTACGTGCTCGCTCCTCGAATCCTGACGCGGGCCAGTTAGAAAGGGAGCGTCGATCTTGAATCTCACTCTCCCGCGTGGATTTCGCGTCCAGCGTGTCGCCTGGAAGGCGCGGTGCACCTGCCATCTGCGCCGCCCGCCCCAGCCCGTTCAGCACGACTACCTCCCGCACGAGGTGAGCAGCTTTGTCGGCCGACAGGCGGAGGTCGAGGCCATCGCGAACGGACTGCGGGCCGCGCGGCTGGTCACGCTGACCGGCAGCGGCGGCGTGGGCAAGACGCGGCTGGCACTGCGCGTCGCGGGAGCGGCCAATCGCGACTTCACGTCCTGCGTCTGGGTCGGACTGAGCGCGGTCGGCGAGGGCGCCCGTCTCGGACGGGCGGTCGCGGCCGCCGTGCAGACGGGCGACCCTGGCATCGTCGAGCCGCTGGTCGCGACCATGCGTGGACAGCGCCTGCTGCTCGTGCTCGACAACTGCGAGCACGTGATCGAGCAGTGTGCCAAGCTTGCGGTTCGTGTCCTCCGGGAGTGCGCCGACGTTCGCATCCTCGCGACCAGTCGCGAGCCGTTCGCCGTGGTGGGCGAGCAGGTCCACCCGGTCCTGCCGCTGTCCGTGCCGAATGGGACGACCCGGCCGAGCGCCAGACGGAGTCCGAGGCCGTCCAGTTGTTCGTCGAGCGGGCCAGAGCCCGCACAGCGCGCCTCGAGCTGACGCTCGAAGCAGCCGGCGCTGATCGCCCGCATCTGTCGGGCGGTGGACGGCGTGCCACTGTCGATCGAGCTTGCCGCCGCCCGTACCGCGACGATGACCCTGGCCGAGATCGCGCGTCGGCTCGAAGACCCACTGGCGCTGCTCGATGGCAGCGGGCGCGCCGCGCCAGCGCGGCAACAGTCCCTGCGCGCATCGCTCGAACTGGAGCCATGACCTGCTGTCTGGAGTCCGAGCAGCGGCTGCTGCGTCGTCTGGCGATCTTCCGCGACGGATTCACGCTCGACGCCGCCGAGGCGGTGTGCGGCGATCGTGATCCTCCTGCCGGCCGATGTCGCGCGACTGCTCGACCGGCTGGTGGCCCGATCCCTCGTGCTGACCGAAGAGCACGCTGGCGCGACCCGCTTCAGTCTGGCCGACCCGATGCGTCAGTACGGTGTCGAGCGGCTCGAGCAATCTGGCGAGCTGGCCTCACTCCAGGGGCGGCACCAGGCATGGTGCCTCGACCCGATCGAGCCCGCGCGGCTGTGGCCACTCGGCCCGGAGCCGCAGGCCGATGCGGGACTCATGGCTTCGGTGCTCACGGCGAGCCCGGCGGCGCTGGCGCGGAGCCGGGTGCGATCGGGCGTGGTGCTCGACCCGCGCCTGGCGATGGAGTCCGAGGACCCGCTGACGCCGAAGACGCGCACGCGCCGCCCGAGCGTGCTCTCCGAGCGCGAGCGGCACGTCGCGATCCTGGTGGCCAACGGCCGCAGCAACCGTGAGATCGCCGAGGAGCTCGTCATCACCAAGAAGACGGCCGAGGCGCACGTCAGCCACATCCTGACCAAGCTCGGGCTGGGCAGCCGGGTGCAGATCGCGACCTGGAGCCTGCAAATGGGCTCGGCGCCGCCGACGATGATCTTCCCGTCGGCTTGACGGGCTAGTCGCTTCGACTCAAAACGGCAGCAGCCACTGCCCGGGCCGCGTTGGTGCTTTCCGCACGCAGCCTGGCGCTCCGCCTCTAGTGTGACATTGGCCTTCCCGTTATCCCCCAACCCGAGGCACGAGATGAGTATTGAGCAACAACGCGTCAAGGAATTCGGCAACCTCGCGAACGGCCTCCGCCAGGCCAGCGACTGGTATCTCTGGGGTCCGTACGTCAGCGAGCGTCAGTGGGGCACGGTGCGTGAGGATTACAGCGCGGACGGGAGCGCCTGGGACTATTTGCCGCACGATCACGCGCGCTCGCGAGCGTACCGCTGGGGTGAGGATGGCATGGCCGGGCTTCTGCGACGTCGAGCAGCGACTGTGCCTGGGTTGGCGCTCTGGAACGGGCGGGATCCGATCCTGAAGGAGCGGATCTTCGGCCTCGACCGGTGAGGAGGGCAACCACGGCGAGGATGCCAAAGAGTACTGGTGGTATCTGGACGCCATCCCCAGCCACGCCTGGAATCGCTGGCGGTACCACTATCCCGCAGCCGCGCGTTTCCGTACCAGGACCTGGTTACCACCAACGCACGACGGGGACGGCGTGATCCCGAGTACGAGCTGCTCGATACGGGGGTCTTCGACGAGGACCGGTACTGGGTCGTCGAGGTCCATTACGCAAAGGCAACACCCTGGCCGACCTCCTGATGCGGGTGCGGATGACCAAAACGGTCCCCAGGCCGCGACGCTCCACGTCCTGCCGACGGCGTGGTTTCGCAATACGTGGTCGTGGAGGACTGGACGCGGCAGAAGCCCACTGCTGGAGCAGTCGGCCCGCGCCGGGTGCGGCCGGCTCATCCCTTTCTGGGCGAGCTGGAGCTGATCGGCGGCGCCGGGCCGTCGGCAGCGACCCGGAGCTGCTCTTCTGCGAGAACGAGACGAACGACGAGCGCCTCTTCGGGGTCCCGCCGAAGACGCCGTACCCGAAGGACGGCATCAACGATCACGTCGTCAGCGGCAGCGCCACGGTCAACCCCGCCGAGCAGGGCACGAAGTGCGCCTTCTGGTATCGGGTGACCGGTCGGGGCCGGCCAGATGGCCGAGCTCCGACTCCGACTGCGCCCGGTCGCATCCTCGCTCGACCTGGCCGCGG
>CAVPUO010000018.1:0-39313 GCA_963708925.1 Ilumatobacteraceae bacterium
TAGTTGTCGACCAGCCACTCGGCGGCGGGCGTGATCGAGCGTTCGTCCTTGATGGCCCGCGCCAGCGTCCGGTACACGTCAGCAGGATCTGCCCGTTTTCGGCGACCCGTGGCCGCACCGGCTGCCCACGACGGGGATTGCCAGTGACCTTCTGCGCCGCTGCCAACGTTCGGGCGTGCTGCTCCAGCCGCTCGACGCTGAACAGCTCGGCGACGATCGGGTCCTGGGGGTTCTTCGAACGGCGCCGCCGGCCGTCGGGGCGCAGCGGGTCCGTGACCGGTGGCTTTGCCATCACCTTCCGTTCCTGCGCATTCAAATCCTCTCGACAGCACGGAATCGTCGATCTTCCTCGCGTAGGGAGATCGTCTCAGCAATGCGATTCGTTACAACCGGTGATTACCCTCTCGGGCATCGTCCCTAACCACGGTGGCTTCTCCGGAGACCTGGAGGCCACGAAGCCGCGGCGACGAAGCAGGGCTCTCGTCGTTGTTCCGGACCTTCCATCCAGCCCGCGTGCTCCGATATCTGCGAGCCCGGGAACCAGGACGTGCCGACGACATCGCCGGAGAGACGTCGGGTCGCAGTCGCCGCCCAGATTCACGCCTTCGACGGAGACGTTGGAGCATCACCGCATGGCTCTTCACTATTGCCCGCCAGAGGCTGGCCGACGATCGACGCACGAGGACGCGGCGACAAACCCATCCTGTGTCCGAAGTACCGGACGAGAGGGAGGCTTCTCGGGCGAAGAAATGGCACTGGAGAACACGCTGCACAACAAGCTGTCGACTTCATCGTCGCCCACCTCGACGCACGATCAAGCCGATGTGGTGCTGTTGCGAGTGCTCGGCGATCTCAATGCCCGAGAGGTTGCTGCGGTGCTCGGGCGGACGAGAACTGGGTTCGGGTCACGCATCATCGTGCCATCGCACGCCTGAAGGCCCGCGCCTCCGCAGATTGGTTGTAACGAATTCGGACCCTGAGACGATCTCTCATATGTGAGCGAGATCGACGACTTCGATTCCCCGGCGGGGGAGGATGCAAGCTCGGTCTGGCTCGACGACCTCTTCGATCGCACCCGGCTGCCCGGAACGGCTGAGGAGTTGGGATCTGAGGCTGCGGTAATCGGTGCAATGGTCCGCACCATTGCCGAGCCCACGCTGGTGTCCGACCTCGATGCTCGGCGTCGACTCGTCGTGTCGAAGACCGCAGCCCGCATCGCGATTGCAGCCGCTGTGTTGTTCGTCGGCACGTCGACCGCGGCCGCAACCGGCAACCTTCCCGACGCTGCTCAGTCGGCCGTCGCTCGCGTCAGTTCTCATCTCGGCGTCAGCATTCCAGATTCCGAGGACCAACGAGCCACCGACGCGCACGACGCTGCCGCTGCAACCTCGCTTGCGGGCAGCACGACCGCGGCGAACACCGACCTCTCCACCACCTCGACAGACTTGGAGGAGTCGTCGACGGCCGGGGCGGGACAGGACCCGGCAGTCAACGGCACCCCGGTCTCGACACGTCCCGGCCGCATCCGACGGCTCAGGAGCCAGTGCCGACTCCCGGTCAAGGACCCGACGCCACGGGCCCAGCGAAACAGGGGCTGTGCCGGGCATGGGCTGTCCACCGCAGCGACAGTCCCGCCAATCGGAACTCGATCACGATGAGGAACCTGCAGGCCGCTGCCGATGCAGCAGGGCAGACCGTCGCAGAGTTCTGCGCCGACGTCGTCGGAACCGACCCCGACCCAGGCGACGGCGACCACGGTGGCGGCGTCGCCCGCCCCGCCCGCCGGGAACAAGAGGATCCGGCTCCAGGTCCACACAACAATGCACCGCCAGGTCAGACAAGGAGAAGAAACCCAAGGGCAGCTGATGAAGTGAACTCCGGAAACTATCGACTCGGTCATCTGTGCATCAGATGACTCTTTGTCACGCCCGAGACATCAGGCAAGCTGGTGCGACTGTCGACAGTTGATCTGCGGCCCGTCGCGGTGCTTGTGATGCTATATGAGTTTCATCGCGATGTACACCGGGAAATGTGCCTGTCAACACAGCGGAGGGATGACCCTCCCATTAGACAGGAGACAGACAAATGATCGGGTTCATCCTTTACCTCATTGTGATCGGATTGGTCGCAGGATTCATCGCCCGGGCGCTGGTGCCAGGCAGGGACTCCATGTCCGTGCTCGCCACGATGGTGCTCGGCATCGTCGGGTCCTTCATCGGCGGCTTCATCGGCTACGCCCTGACGCACAAGGACGCGGCCGATGGGGCGTTCCAGCTTCGGGCATCATCGGCTCCATCGTCGGAGCTGTCATTGCCCTGCTGGTCTATCGGGCAGTCAACGGCCACGGCACGCGGCACGTGGTCTGAGGCCGTCATGTCCGTTCAACCAAATCCCTATCCGAACAGATTCGAGACGGCCGAGGCCGTCGATGCTGACGGCCGACCCATCGTGGGGGACCCGACGGTCGCGACCCCCGTCGAGGCCGTAGCCGAACCTGTGGTTGGTGCTCCGGTCGCCGCCGTGGCCGGACCGGCGCTCGCTGCTCCCGTCGCGCTGTAGTCGGCACCGGTCGCCGAGCGGGTGGTGGTGAGCCCGCACCCGCAGCTCGCGAAACCGTTGCCACGTCGTACGGGCGCCGGTATGCGTTCGATTCCGTCGTTCTCGGCGTAGTGGGCTTGGCCTTCCTCCTCATCGGCCTCATTGCGATGACACGTGCAGGCTTCGACGGTTCGATGCAGGACCCGGTGGTCGAGGTGCGCGGCTTCCCCGCGCCGCGACACTCGGCATCATCGAGGCGGGCATCGGCCTGTCTTGCTGCTCTGTGCAGCATCCAAGTCCCGCGGCGCATCGGTGTTCTTCGGTCTCGTGCTGGGTGTCCACGGCCTCGTCGGCGCAGTCCAGGTCGACTCGGTCCGGGATCCCTTGCGCTCGAGACCGGCCTCGCCTGGCTCGCGGTCGTTGCCGGCGCCGTTGTTGTCGGCAGTGCTGATCCCTCGGATGGTCACCCGCCCGGCCGCGTGGCAGCCGTCTGACCCGCGTCCTTTCCACGGCCCCACCATCAGGCGCCCGGGACATGTGCAGGGCGTCGTGGCGTCCACCGAGGCGAATCCGCAGCGAACGTGTCGCATCATGCAGCCTCGAGGCTCCGACGTCGACGGATTCCCACGATCGTGTCGGACACGATGTGCCAGTGGTGGCGATGCTCTTCCACTGGGGACTCCCTGAGAGCTCGACCAGAGCTCCAGACCGAGCTCGGGTGGTCGGCTCCGGCGACGAGCGCGCACGCTGTGAGCCACGGCGCCACCACCGATCGTCAGGGTCCTCGACAACATCGATCAGGACTGTCTCGGGTGAGATCGACGGGAGTCGGATCAATCTCGTCAACTCGCGTGTCGGTCGCAGAGCTCGCCCTGGGCTCAGCAGGGCCAACGAAGGCCGCTCGATCCCGACCAAGGTGACGTCGAGCCGTTCCATCGCGATCGTGTGCAGGTCGTGCTCTGCTGCGCCAGCTGGAAGCCGACCGTGTTCAGCTCACCGACGCCGTGGTGAATCGACAAGACGGCGAGCACTCGTCGTCGAAGTCGATCCAAACTCGTCGCGCAATGCTTCGCGCAGTGCGCCTGCGCGGGGGGAGTGCTCTCAGCGTCACGATCGCACGGACAACATGACAGGCGTGTCGAGATCGGCACGCCGACGGGCTCCTCGGATGATGGTCGTCCCAGTGACGATGACCGCAAGGGCGTCATCACTGCCAGTCCAACCTCTCGGTCTCTGTGCTCCACGTGGCGACGCAGCACGTCGGCCGCCTTGGAGCCGCCGGTCACGCGGCACACCCGAGCGAGTTGTTCGCATCCATGTTGGCCGAGGTGAAAGTTGCCACGCAGCCCCTCGTCTGCAAGGGAAAGCGCTGTGTCACCACTTCTCGCCAATGCGTCGACCGCTGCTTCCGCCGTCGAGCGATGGTCGAGATGTCTCATGACATCGTGGAGCGCGCCCGCGTCGTCCGGCCATCGAATCGCCCGAAGGGCGGCGTTGACGAGATCGTGATCCGCCGCGCTGAGCAGCGTGGATAACAGGCTTCGGTCGATCGACGCGCCGTGGTCGCAGGCTCCCAGCATTCGAGCGGCCACGATGAGTCCCTCGGACGATTCGTGGCCGACCAACGCCTCGACTTCGAGACTGACGCGAGCAGATGCCGCGTCACCGCCGAGTTCGAACATCGATGTCACCGCGGCAACCTGCACCTCGGCGCTGGGATCCTCCAACCTTGCCGAGATCGAATCCAAATCGGCGGCCCGGCCCACCAGTCCGAGCGTCCGCACGCTGGCGGCGCGAACTTCGGGGTTGGGATCGACGAGACCTCGGCGCGCCGCACTCGCAGCCGCAATTGGATCCACGGAGACCAGCCGATCGAGCACATCGGAGCGCACGCTCGCCCGATCGTCTGTTGCCAGCGAGAGCAAGCACGCGTGTAGATCCTCGTGCCCGGTCGCGGTCAAGGTGTCGAGGCCCAGCCGCACGTCGCGTTCGTCGGGGCTGTCGACCAGGCGGTGGATCGCTTCGAGTGTGCTCGAGCCCTCGATGGCCAGCTCCGATGGATCGAGGGCGCGATGGCGCAGATTCGGCGAGGAGATCGACCCGGTAGTCCCGGTAGACGAAGAACGCAACGACGGTCCAGGCCACGACGACGAGGCTGGTCGCAATTGGCAGTGCCATCCCGTCGGTTCCGATGGTCGCCCGCAAGACCATCAACAACGCACCACTGACGCCGATCGCGACCGGCACCGCGAGGCCTTCGATCGCCGCTTGCGCTGACAGTCGTACGCGGGTCGGGACTGCCTGGTACGCGGCGCTCAACGAGGTCCGAGCTGCCCCGTCGGCCAAAACCAGATCACTGACCCGAGTCGCGACGACCAGAACGAAAACGTTCGTGGCGATCGACCCTTGTAGTGCTGACGCCGTGATCATCGTCCCGAGGAGAACGAGTACGACGATCGGATTCGCGGTCAGCCCGTAGCGGAGCCCGAACCGGCTCATCAACACACCGGCGAGCAGCAGGAGGAAGACGATGTCCGCGCCGTAGGCGATCGCCACGAACCGACTGATGAACGTGGCCAAGTCGTCGGTATCGGTGTACCGCTTTCCTGCTCGGTCGAACACCAGGAAATCGAGCCATTGGCTCTCCATCGCGGACAACATCTGGAACCCGACGATCAGCGCGACGTAGCGATGTCGCAGAAGGGAGCGAAGCGTCGGACGGTCGATCTCCGAGTCCTCAATGTCCACACCCGACAACTCTGCGGTGAAGTTCCGGCGAGTGATCGTCACGAGCAGCATGAACAGTCCGGCGGCACCGGCTCCTCCGGCGAGGAGGTGCTCGGTGCTGCCGAGCACCTCGATCAGGGTGGGTCCGGCGATTCCACCTGCTACGAATCCGAGTGCGAATCCAGCGATGACTCGTCCATAGAGGGACTTGAGTGCTCGGACGTCGAGCAGCATCCCGGCCTGTGCGACGATCAACATGAACCCGACTGGTACAACGATCGGTACCAGCACGAGCAATCCGAACGACAGCCAATCTGCGCCGAGCGTCCACAGCAGCAGCCACGACACGAGCAACGCGATTGCGACGAACGCGAGCACTCTCACTGCCACCGCTACAAGCGGGCGTCGCCGGACCGCGACCGCGAGCGCTGCGCTGGTCGCGGCGCCCGCGATCGCGGCTCCGATGTACGTCAGGGGAAGCAGGCCCGAGCCGTAGGTCTCCAGAAAGATCGCGCTGGCAGGAATGGCGATCCAGGCAGCCATCAAACCGAGAGCGAAGGCCTGCCCGGCAAGCAACACGATCCGCCGGTTCGACGAGTCGGGCCGGCGCTCCACCGCCATCACGCCTCGACACTCACATGACCGTCGGCCACAGCCTGCAACTGGTGCGCAAGCGCGGAGATGACGGCTCGCGGAATCTCCGGACGATCGTCGAGGAGCTCCTCGAAAGGCCCGCGTCGGAGGCGCAGGAGCAGGGTGGGCTCCAGGGCTGTGACCGAGGCAGATCGGGGCGCGGGTGCAAGTACTGCGAGTTCGCCGACGACGGCTCCGGGTCCGCTCTCGACGAGGGTTCGAGTGTCCACGTGCACCCGGACCTTTCCGACAGCGACGATGAACAACCAATCCTCGACGGCGCCACGTTCGATGACCGTCTCCCCAGGCGCAACTCGGACTTCTTCGAGCAGACGAGCCACAGCGACGAGCTTGTTGCCCGGCACGCCACCGAGCAGCACCACGCGCTGCAGCACGGCCACACGCTCGATCGTGAGCAACTCATCTGACGTGGCCATGGCTTCGGTGGTGTCTAGGCCACCGTGCGTCACGTCGGTTGCAGCATTGTTACTGCTGCGTGAATCCGGACCGTCTCGTGCTTCGAGCGGCCGCCCACTTAACATCTCGAAGTGGATCTGAGCGGATTGCACTGATGCTCGGCCGCATCGTTCGGCTGGCCTTGGCGGCGGTTGGTCTGTATTTCGTGTGGCCATCGTTGGTCGAAGTCTTCGGCTCGTTCGACCAACTGGCGGCGATCCGGCCGTGGTGGTTCGCGGTGATGGCCCTGCTGGAGTTCGCCAGCTTCGTGTGCGTCTGGCTGCTGATCGGCATCACCACATCGAGCTCGCACTGGCTGCTGATCGCGACGTCGCAACTCGTCAGCAACAGCGTCAGTTCGATCGTCCCCGGCGGCGCGGCCGCAGGCGGGCCGTTGCAATACAACTACATGGTTCGGGGAGGCGAGGAGCCGGCACGAACCGCGTCCGGGCTCGTGGCGGTTTCGCTGTTGACCACCACAGCGTTGTTCGGACTGGCCGCGTTGTCTGTTCCTCTCAGCTTCAAACTCGCCCACCTCGATGCTCGTTTGGAGCGCGCCTCGTGGCTCGGCGCCGGCGCGTTCCTCATTCTCGTGCTCCTGGGGTTCGCAGCGTTCACGACCGACGGCCTGCTCCGCACACTGGCTCGCGCCGTCCAGTGGGTGCGCAACCTCGTCCGCCGGCGCAAGCCGCGATCCACCGAGATGCCCCTGCGTGTGCTCGAGCAGCGCGACCGGGTACGCCACGCCCTCGGGTCACGTTGGCCATGGGCCGTCATCGCCGTGGTCAGCAAATGGGCGTTCGATTACTTCGCACTCGTCGCCGCTGTCGCAGCAACCGGTGCCCGTGTCGAGTCCGTTCCGTTGCTCCTCGCCTACGTCGCCGCGAGCGTGCTGGCAATGATCCCGATCACACCGGGCGGACTCGGTTTCGTGGAGGCCGGTCTGACGGTCACGCTGGTCTGGGCCGGACTCTCCACAGCGAACGCGACCTTGGCCACCCTGGCCTACAGGCTGGTGTCGTATTGGCTACCGCTCGTCGCAGGCATCGCCGCGGCCATCGTCTACCGCAATCGATATCCGACAGTGAAGCCTTCCGGCGACCCGGCCGGCCAACTCGGCGTTTGACCCTTGCGGCCCCGCATGGGGGCCGCAGAGGTCAAGCGCACTGATCAGAGCGCGGTGGCACCACGTCACGTCAGGCCAGTATTTGGGCCTTCTTTGCCGCGAACTCGGCCTCGGTGATGACGCCCTGGTCACGAAGCCCCGCGAACTTGGCGATCTCATCGGCTGAGCTCGCCGAACCGGCTGCTGTTTCCCGCACGTATGAATCGAAAGAGGCCTGTCGGGCACTGGCATCCGCGAACGAGCGCTCGGCCATCGAGCCGCCGCGAGCGATGCAGTACACCAGTACACCCAGGAACGGAAGGAAGATCACGAAGATGAGCCACAAGGTTTTGGCAAGTCCACCGAGATCGGCACTGCGGAAGATGTCGCCGATGATCCTGAACAGCAGCATGAACCATGCGACCCATAGGAAGAAGATCAGCATGCTCCAGAAGATGCCGAGAAGGGGATATACGTAGCCGACCATGTGGGGTTCCTTTCGTTGATCGAACCATCACACCATCCCTGCGACTGGGATGGGCGGCCATCACCCGCGAAGGGGTGAATTGTGTGGATTGGTACGTGTGCGGAGCCATTAACTTGAATCACACCTGGTTGTGAGGGATCATTGTGTGATTCACCAAGTGACGGCCCCGGACCCTGGCTCTTGCTGACCGCGAATCGGAAGGATCAACCGCAATGGCCGACGGGATGTCGCAGCTGGTGAACAATGCGGGCGTCAATCTGTCGCCATTGCTGCGTTCCAAGCTGCGCGGCGCCAACAAATCCCGACTACTTCGTTCCGCGAGACCGACTGAACGGACTGCTCGATCGGGTCGTGGATTCCCCGCTGACACTCGTCGTAGCCCCTGCCGGCTCGGGAAAGTCGCAGCTGGTTTCCAACTGGATCGACACGACCGACCTGCGGACCGCTTGGCTGTCCCTCGAAGAGGCGGACGACAACTACGCCGAATTCTGGTTCGGAGTGGTTGCGGCACTCGACCAACTGGCTCCCGAATGCGGCAGTGATGCGCACGACTCGCTGAAAGAGGGAATGCCGGTCCTCGACGTCGTACGTGCCCTGCTGGATGTTCTGGAGTCGAGCCCCTCAGACGCGAGTGTCTTGGTTCTCGACGATGTTCATTTGCTGAAGAGCGAGGAGACGGTCGAGTCGCTGTCGCTGTTCGTGCAACACCTGCCTGCGTGGCTGCACGTGATCCTGATCGGCCGAACCGATCCACGGCTACCGCTCGACCGTCTTCGGGTGCGTGGCCAATTGATCGAGCTCCGTTTCGCCGAACTCCGTTTCTCGATGTCCGAGGCTCGCGGAGTGCTGGCGCGGCTTGCGCCAGACATGACCGAGACGGAGTTGGACGAGGCGACCGTCTACACGGATGGGTGGGCTGCCGGTGTGCAATTGACCGGTCTCGCCGCGCGATCGGCGCGCGTGCAGCTGGTGCCATTCGGGCCTGCCGACGGCAGTCAACTGCTGACCAACGACTACGTCTGGCACGAGGTGCTTGCGGCGGGCGATCCCGATGTCGTCGACACCCTCCTGCAGATCTCGGTTGTCGATCGCGTCAATGCCGGCCTCGCAGGCGCGATCACAGGAAACCCCGACGCAGGATCGCTGCTGCTTCGGGGCGAGGAGCAGGGCCTGTTCGTCTACCGCGTCGGATCAGATGGGTGGTTCCGCCTGCACGCGCTCGTCCGCGCGGTGTTGCTGAACGAACTCGGTCGACGGTCGATGCACGAGCCGTGCCACGCACGTGCAGCGCGCTGGTTGGAGAGCGCCGGCGAGACGGCGAGCGCCCTCGAGCAATGGTTGTTCGCCAAACGTCCGCGAGAGGCGCTTCGGCTGCTCGCCGCGCGATCCACCGAGCTGTACGACCGCGGTCGCGAAGCCACGATCCTTCGTACGATCGAGGCGATTCCACGCGAAGTGGTCGCGGCCGATGTCGATTCGTTGATCGACTTCGCGGTCAGTCACATCCTGGTGTCGCGAACGAGGTTGGTCGAGGCGGTCCGCCAGGCGACCTGGCACGCGGAGCACTATGGGCCGACGACCGCATCTGCGCAGATCGCAGCATTGAGATCGGTCTCACTCGCGATGGAGGGCGACTGGACGTTGGCCGGCACGCTGGCGCAGCAGGCCCTGGCCGAGCTCGGCGACACATGGTGGGAAGACACCACCGGTCGTTATGCGTGGAACGTGTCGGCCAGGAACGTCGCGCTCAGCGAGAGCTGGGACGACGACAATCCCTTGGTTCGTGACGCGACCATCGCGATGAGCCGCGATGCAGAGCGCGGGCTCTCGCTCGTCGGCATCCAGGCATTGGGGCATGCAATGGCCGGCCGACCAGTCGATGCTCTGCGCGTCGCGGCCGGCGTTCGCCATGCTGCCGCGAGCATGTCGATCCTGCGATCCGAGTTGACGATTGCCGATGCCATCGCCCGTCGCGAGTTGGGAGATCCGCAGGGGGTCGAGGAACTCCGAGCGATAGCGAATGCACCGACCGACGAGCGGCTCTACTGCACCGTTGCAGCGATGCTGGAAGTCGCGCAGTCAGCAGCAGACGACCGGGATGAACCCCTCGCCGCACACGAGTTGGCCCGTGCTCAAGCGCTGGTCGTCGAGGAGCACGGAGGACCCGACCTGCACGACTGGCTCGGGAGGGTAGCGACCAACGTCTCACTCGTTCGCAACAGCATCGAAGATGCCCAGCGATGGGCGGCCACGGTGAAGGATCCGTTCTGGGGTCCGATCAGCCGGGCGAGAGTCGAGCTGGCAATCGGCAATCCCGACGCGGCACGAGACCTGATTGCTGCTGCCGAGATCCGGTGTGCGCGACACGAGGTCGTGCATTCCCTCCTGGCCGCTCGCGCCGCGTCGACCCCGGAAGAGCGGACGGATGCCGTCACCCACGCCGTCGAGGTGGCGAATCTTCACGGGATGTTGCAGACGGTCGCCTCGTATGGGCTCGACCTGATCGAAGACATCGAACGCGCCGCGTGGAGCGTGTCCAGCGAGTGGCTCGATCGGCTGAGGCTCGCAGTGGCGCGAGGCAGGATGCCGGCGGTTCCGACAGCGCAGGGATTCACCGAGTCGCTGACCGAACGCGAGCGCGATGTGCTGCGCCTGCTACCCAGCCGTCTCACTCTTGGCGAGATCGCCAAGGAGTTGTACGTCTCGGTGAACACGCTGAAGTTCCACCTTCGAGTCATCTATCGCAAGCTCGAAGTCAACAGTCGTGAAGAGGCCGCGGCGATTGCCCGTTCCCTCACACGGATTCGGCCGAACTAAACCTGCTTGACCGGCCTGCTTCGGTCGCCGCCGTGGGCCAGCAGCGCCCAGATGACGAGGATCAGCAGCACCTCGCCGACCAACGCCGCGATCGGCTCCACGACCAACCACGAGTAGTTGAAGATCGCTGCCAGGCCGGCGACAACGATGCCGAACCATCGGGCCCACTGGGATCCGGTGACGACAACGAAGCCGGAGATCATCAAGACGACGCCGAGGATCACCCAGAGCCAGCCCCAAGCGGTTGGATCATGTTGGAAGATGACAGTCTGCACGTTCTCCGAAATCTCGTCGTCGTAGCGAAACGCCCATAGCCCATCGATGACTCTGAACACGCCGCTGAGGAAGAGCATCGTTCCTGCAAACGCGAGCCAGCTGGCGCTGTTGTTGCGTCGACGCCGTTCGTCGTTCCACGCCTCGTCGATGATTGTCACTTGTGCTCCTTCACAAGCCGCTGATATGCAGCTTGTAACGCTCGTATTCGTCCTGGGACAGCAGGCCCTCACCGTGCAGATCGGCGAGTTGCTGCAGCTGACGGACCGGGTCGACGAGCACGTGCGCCCACTCCGCGACGAACTCGCGCGTTCCGTTCGGTGGGCGACTCAGCAGATCCGGGATCTCATCTCGTTGGCCTCGACTCAGTTGAATGGTCACGTCTCCTCCTGGCTCTCCAATGCGCGCGCGAGTGCCAACTCCACTCGTTGGCGAGCGATTCGTTCCCCGGCGCGGACTTCGCCCCCAGCTGCGCGGGCGGCCACCGACAGCGACTCGGCCCATCGATCCTCGGCCACGACGATGACTGCCGCACTCGGCGCCCGCAGAGCCAAGGACACGAGTTCGATGTCGTGGCGACTCAGGAGCACTCCGCCACCAGAGCTCGAGCTGCAGAGCGGAGCCAGAGACTCGATCGACTCGGCTTCCATGACCTCCGCCGTGCCGCTGTCATCGAAGCTGATCACCACCATGTCGAGAATCCGAATCGCCGAGGACGCGACCAACAACATCAGCTCGTCGGCGATGACCGGGAGCGCGTGAAGTCCGGGCAGCACGAGGACGAGGTACTCGACGAGGTCAGTAGCGATGTCGTGACGAGGCGGTTCCATCATGTCGACAGCCTCCTCGGTGTTGACGACACGTTTCCGTTCTCATGGTGATGGAGGCCGGGGTAGTGCGCCACCACCCCAAACTGGGTGGCAAACAGAGGGTGTGTTTCCAGCCTGTTTCGGCCGCGTCCTGCGTTCACCGCTTCGACCGCGGCGGACGACTGCTGAAGCGATTCATGAGCCGGCGCATCTTGGGTTGCTGCTCGGCGAGTGTGTCCGACACGCCTCCAACGAACCGACCCGTTGCCGCACCCCAAGCAACAACCTGGGTGCCGCACAGCACGCCGAGAGCGATCGCGAAGATCGACCCCACTGTGGCCACGATCTCTTGGCTTCCGCCGCCGACCGACAACTTCGTGATGCCGATCAGGCCCAACGTTCCCGGAACGAGCAGCCAGAAGCCAGGGACGAACAGAGCGTGTGCGGGCATCGCCGATGGCGACCGTGACACCAGCCTCGACATCACCGTCATCACCAAGGCTCCGAGAAGCGCGCTGATGTAGGCGCCGAGAAAGATGTTGCTCAGTACCTGACCACTGAACGCTGCATACAGCACGATGAGCAAGCTGAGAATCGACTTGGGCGGCGCCGAATTCGCCAACACCACCCCGACGGCGAAGACGAGCACGCCGAGCCACGGGGCCCACGGGCCCAACAACGTCGATGACCCGAACAGCACCCGCGTGGCAGACGAATCGACGGCCTCGATGCCGGCGAGGATGCCGAACGCCAGAAGGGCCAGCTGCACACAGCCGGACATCAGACGACTCGATCCCGAGATCATCTGACCGGCAGCCAGCTCGAGCACCGCGGTGGTCAGCGCGGCACCTGGCAGGAAGACCACGAGAGCTGCAACCATCGGCCGCATCCCCGAGCTCAGGAGGCCGTGTCGTACGGCGAGTGCGCTCAATGAAGAGACGCTCACAGCGGCGACGACCGGCATGAGGACCTGCAAGGTCGGTTGACCTCTCCCGACTGCGCGAAGCCAGCCGACGAGCACGCCGAACAAGGCCGCGGCCGGCACCTCGCGCAGCGAAGGGCGCAAGATCAGGCACACCCCGACCGTGAACACGGCGTAGCCGAGGATTCGCACGACCCTGCCGAATCGGTTCTGCATGTCGCGGATCTGCTCGAGCTGGCTGAGCCCATCCGCCGGGCGAATTTCAGCCCGCTTCGCTTGACTGACCAGTCGATCGAGGGCAGCGATCTGATCGAGGCGTGGTGAGGCCGCGAGCCCCATCGTCAGTTCCAGCGCTACAGGCTCTCCGCTCCCCATCGTCACCATCAGAAAGGTCGGAAAGGCACTGACCCTCATCGCGCTCGCGCCGTATGCGTGTGCAACCTCGTGGAGCTCTTCTTGCACAACGTGTGCGGGCTGGCCGGCGGCGTTCATCGCTGCGCCGAGTTGCACCGCAAACGTCTGCAGCTCCTGCAGGTCGTGGCCTTCCGGTCGCATCGTCTGATCGACCATCGGTTGCTAGGGCATGGCCGAGGGGACGGTGGTACGGCTGGTCCGAGTGCGCTTCCAGGCGAAATCGACGATGATGCAGAGCAGCAGGATGACGGCGAGGGTCACTGCCGTCGCGGGTTCATCGACGAGGGTCGTGAACACGAATGTCACGAGCACGGTCACGGTGCTGAGGACACCCAACACGAGCACCGGCAATCGAGCACCGGTCTCGTGCCGCACCCGCATGTGTGCCCCGGTGATCAGGGTGAACACGCAGAGTGCAATTGCACTGCCGATCGAGGCAATCGAGCTGAGGTCGAAGCCGACTGCCAGGATGATTGCGGCAGCGGCGGTGAGGAGGATTCCAGTCGGCACGGATCCTCGAAGACGCCGACCGAGCACAGGCGGAAACTGACCTTTCGCCGACATCTCCTCGCAGAGCCCCGCCGCCGGGTACAGACCAGCGTTCGTCGCACCGGATGTCGCGAACAACGCCGTCACGGTCATCAACCAATAACCCGCACGACCCAGCGTCGGCTCGGCCGCAACGGCCAGCGCCGTGCCACCCGAGTCGATCACCTCCTGCACGGTCAACGTGCCGAACACGCCCAGGGACACGGCGACGTAGATGGTGGTGGCGATGCCGAGCGCTAGGTAGATCGCTCGCGGCAGCTCACGGGATGGTTTGGCCAGATCCTTGGCCGTGAAGGTCACGACGCCGAACCCGAGGAATGCGAAGAACGTCAACGCAACGCTGGAGACGATGTCCTGCAACGAGGGATACCCGGAGAAGGCCAGCAGATCGAAGTTGATGTTCGCCAGCGTGGTCACGGCGAACAACGAGAGAATCCCGATCACGACGATGACGATCAGCGTCTGCACCTTTGCGACGGCCCGGGAGCCAACGACATTGAGCACTGTCATCGCGACGACGATCAGCACTGCAAACACCTTGAGCCACGCCTCGCTTCCATCGGCGACGGCGGAGCTCGCGTAACTGCCGAACGACACTGCCACCATCCCGGTGACGATCGCGTTCGCAGCGAGGATCAGCCAGGCGATGATGCCGGTGACGTGTCCGTCGCCGAAGCCGCGGACGACGTACTCGAGCAGACCGCCGGCAGAGGGGTAACGCCCGCCGAACTTGGCGAACGAGTAGCCCTGCAACCCTGCAACCGCACCGGCGATGAGAAACGAGATCCAGACCGCTGACCCGGCAACCTCACCGGCGGCGCCCAGCAGGGAGAAGATTCCGGCACCGACCATGGCGCCGACGCCGATGAATGCCGCCTGACGAACCGACAGCGTGCTCGATTTCGTGGCCCCGGGCGCCTCGGTCGTGCTCACGCCACTGCGGCTTGAACAAGCGGCTTTGGCTTGTCGGGCGCGACTGCACGAGCGATGACTTTCTCGATCTCGGCAAACACGAGGAACCCGGCCACGGCAATGAGGCATGGCCTCCATTGGTCACCCGACAGCTGAACCGTGTCGAGCATGCGTTGAAAGACGCCGACGCTCGTGCCCAGGATCGCGAGGCCGAGCGAGATCAGAATCATCAGATTGAATCGTCCGTTGGCAATCGACTCCCCGTGGAAGATGCTCCTGGTCGGATCCCTCCATTCGAATGCGGCGACGATGTGGAGCATCGACAATGTGATGAAGCCCATCGTGGTCGCCACGGGCACTCCATGACGTGGCTCTGCCCAGGAGACGACGAGCAGTGTCGCGACAGCGATCATGACGCCTGTGATCCCGAGACGTACTGCCATGGCCCGGGCGATGACGGGCGCGTCCGGCGAGCGGGGGTGGCGCTTCATCAATCCCGGCGTTGGGGCGTCGAAGCCGAGGCCGAAGGCCAGCGGGACGTCGACCGCGAAGTTGATCCACAAGATCTGCATCGGTGTGATCGGCGAGCCACCACAGATCGTCCAGATGCCGGCTCCGACGAAGGTGAGGATGAAGCCGGCGAGCATGATCATTTGCACCCGCACGTACTTCATCAGGTTGTCGTAGAGCGCCCGCCCACCCTCGACGGCGGTGACGATGGTGGCGAAGTTGTCGTCCGTGAGGATCATCTCGGCCGCGTCCTTCGTCACCTCGGTGCCGGTGATTCCCATGGCAACGCCGATGTCGGCACGTGTCAGCGCGGGAGCGTCGTTGACACCGTCTCCCGTCATCGCGACCACGTTGCCCTGGCCCTTCAGAATGCTCACGAGGCGGACCTTGTCCTCCGGAGCGACGCGTGCGACAACGCCGATGCTGTCGATCTCCGAGATCAGCTGCTCGTCCGACATGGCTGCGAACTCTGCACCCGTCAATGCCCTGCCGGGTATCCCGAGTTGTCCGGCAATGGCGGACGCAGTCGTCGCATGGTCACCGGTGATCATGCGCACACGGATGCCGGCATCGCGACACAACGCGATCGTGTCGTGGGCTTCCTTCCGAGGCGGATCGACGATCCCGACGAGGGCAAGCAACTGGAGGTCAGCCACCAGAGGGAGGAAGTCTGCTCCGCGGTCGAACGTTGCAGGATCGAAGTCCTTACGGGCAAGCGCCAGGACTCGCATTCCTTCGCCTGCCAGGCGGTCGTTCTCCGCCAACACGCGATCGAGCGAGCCCTCCATCGAAGCCGATGTTCCGTCTTCGTCCAGGTACGTCGACGAGCGTGAAAGGAGCACGTCGGGCGCACCCTTCACGAGACAACGAACCACAGCCTTGCCTGATTCGTCGTCCACCTCGTGGAACGTCGCCATGAACTTGTAGGCGGCGTCGAATGGCAATTCGGCGACACGCGGGTAGAGGCGACGGGTTTCCTCGACGTCCAATCCGCCCTTGGCGGCCAGTACCACGAGGGCGCCCTCGGTCGGGTCGCCGAGGCACGCACCGTCACGAATCACAGCGTCGTTTGCCAACGCCATCGGCAACAGAAACGGTTCGAGGGGAGCGTCGCTGGTGCCGTGTGCGCGAAGGATGTTGCCTTCGGTCGAGTAGCCCTCGCCGTCGATGTTGAATCTGCGGCCGACAACCACGAGTTGACGTGCGGTCATCTGGTTCAGGGTCAGCGTGCCGGTCTTGTCGGAACAAATGGCCGATGTCGCGCCCAGGGTCTCCACGGAACGCAGACGCTTGATGATCGCTCCCTTTGTCGCCAGATCGCGCGTGCCCAACGACAGGAGCATCGTGACGACGGCCGGAAGACCGGTCGGAATCGCCGAGATTGCCAGGCTGATGCCGACGAGGAAGATCTGATCGAAATCCTCACCGCGGATGAGACCGAGCACGACGATGAACACCAGAGCCGCGGCGGCCATGATCGTGATGACGACCGTCAGTTGGTCGAGCTGCTTCGTGAGTGGTGTCTTCTCCTGCTCGACACCGCTCAACATCCCGGAGATGTGGCCGACCTCGCTGGACATGCCCGTCGCTGTGACGACGATCTCTCCGCGTCCTCGGGTGACCTGCGAGTTCATGTACACCATGTCGACTCGATCACCCAGCGGTACCTTGTCGCCGAGGACCGGGTCGGTGCTCTTCGAGACCGGCGTGCTCTCGCCTGTGAGCCCGGCCTCTTCGATCTCCAATGTCGCTGCGACCAGGACACGGCCATCAGCCGGCACCTTGTCGCCGGCTTCGAACCCGACGATGTCGCCCGGCACGAGCTCTTCGGCCGGAAGCTCCACGATTTGACCGTCGCGTTTGACGCTGGCGGTCATGATCAACATCTGCCGCAGGGCAGCGACGCTCTCAGCTGCCTTGCCTTCTTGGTGGAGGCCCATCATCGCATTGAGAACTGTGAGCCCGAAGACGACGAGAGCCGTCGTCACGTCCTGGATCGCAACAACGCTCACCACGGCCGTGCCGACCAGGACAAGCTGCATGAGGTCTTGGTACTGGCGGAGGAACGCCTTCCACGTCGGCTCCTGAGCTTCCTCAGCGAGCTTGTTTGACCCGTACTTGGCGCGTCGCTTCGTCACTTCGGCTGTCGTCAATCCGACATCGGGATTCACATCGAGTTCTCTACAGACCTCGTCGATCGTCAGCGAGTAGTACGGAAGATCGTCTCTCGCCGAGGACTTGTCCATCGTGGCTGCCATAGTTACCCCCGCGGCTCGATTGCGCTGGTTACAGGGTGTCGCGGGTTCGGGTGGGCCAACACCACCCGTTGGTGGGTGGAAGGCCCGTCAGCTCTCCCACGGTCGAGATGAACGAGGGGTGAACTGTCGAAAGGCGCCCCTCACCACCCACGCGGGGGTGGCCCCCACCCACCCGTTACAGGCTTAGGTTCCTCCACGACAGAGCACGTCAGCGCCCGAGGAGGATCGTCATGTTCAACCTGCGGAATCGAAGCTTTCTCAAAGAGATCGACTTCGAACCACGAGAGCTTCGTTTTCTGCTTCAGCTCTCCGAGGCAGTCAAGATCGCCAAGTACGCCGGCACCGAGACGAAGCGACTCGAGGGCAAGGAGATCGCACTGATCTTCGAGAAGACCTCGACCCGGACGCGCTCAGCGTTCGAGGTTGCCGCATTCGACCAGGGCGCGCACGTGACCTACCTGGATCCGTCGGGTTCACAACTCGGTCACAAGGAGTCCGTGGCGGACACGGCCCGAGTGTTAGGTCGGATGTACGACGCGATCGAGTTCCGCGGCAGCGCGCAGACCGACGTCGAGGAACTGGCCGCCAATGCAGGCGTGCCTGTGTTCAACGGCTTGACCAACGAGTGGCACCCGACGCAGATGCTGGCCGACTTCCTGACGATGCACGAGGCGAGTGGGAAACCATACGACGCACTCTCGTATGCATACGTCGGGGACTGTCGATACAACATGGGACGATCGCTGTTGGTGATGGGCGCGCTGATGGGCGCCGATGTCCGCCTCGTCGGGCCAACAGAGCTCGGGCCTCCGGAGGATGTCGTCAAGATCGCACGAGACATCGCAACTCGCACGGGGGCGAACGTCACGATCACCGACGACGTCACAGCTGGTACGTCCGGGGTCGACTTCATCCACACCGATGTCTGGGTCTCGATGGGGGAGGAGAAGCATGTTTGGGACGAGCGTGTGAAGCTCCTCGGCGCCTATCAGGTGAATCGAGCCATGCTGCAAGGGACAGGAAACCCACGGGTCAAGTTCATGCACTGCCTGCCGGCCTTCCACGATCCGAACACCGTCGTAGGTCGGGAGATGATGGAGCACACCGGGATGAAGGACGGTATCGAGGTCACGGGTGAGGTCTTCGAATCTCCCGCGAGCATCGTCTTCGACCAGGCCGAAAACCGCCTGCACACCATCAAGGCAATCCTGCTCGCAACCCTCGGTTAGGAGACGACATGCGCATCCTGGTTGCCCTTGGGGGTAACGCCCTGCTTCGGCGGGGTGAGCCGATGACAGTTGAAGTTCAACGCGACAACATCCGCACGGCGGCGCGCGCCCTCGCCCCTCTGGCCGAGCGGCACCAATTGGTGATCTCTCACGGCAACGGTCCGCAGGTCGGACTGCTTGCGCTGCAGGCCGCCGCGTACACCGAGGTCGAGGCCTACCCACTGGACGTTCTCGGCGCGGAGACCGAGGGGATGATCGGCTACCTGATCGAGCAGGAGCTCGGCAACGTCCTTCCCGCGGAAGTTCCTTTCGCCACATTGCTGACGATGATCGAGGTCGACGCAAACGACCCGGCGTTCGCGAATCCCACGAAGTTCGTCGGGCCGGTCTACAACAAGGAGCAAGCCGATCGACTGGCGGCCGAGAAGGGCTGGGTGTTGAAGGCGGACGGCGAGTACATGCGTCGAGTGGTTCCGTCGCCGGCGCCACAGCGCATCTTCGAGATCAGGCCGATCCGCTGGTTGCTGGAGCACGGAACCGTCGTGATCTGCGCGGGAGGCGGCGGAATCCCCACCGCGTGGGTGCCCGGACAGGAACGCACGCTGGCTGGAGTGGAAGCCGTGATCGACAAGGACCTGGCCGGCGAGTTGCTCGCACGTGAGATCGATGCGGACCTCTACATCATGGCCACCGACGTCGACGGCGTGTATGAGAACTGGGGCAAGTCGGATCAACGCCGACTTGACCACGTGACGCCCGAAGAACTGCGTTCGCACGACTTCGCGGCCGGCTCGATGGGCCCGAAGGTCGATGCCGCGGCTCGATTCGTCGAAGCAACTGGCAAGCGCGCCGCAATCGGCTCGCTGGCGGACATCGAGAAGATCGTTGACGGAAACGCGGGCACGACGGTCGTGTCCCGTCAAAAGACGGAGGGAAATTGATGAGCGACTTCGGCGTCCATTCGGAGGTTGGCAAGCTCCACAAGGTGATGGTCCACCGACCGGACCTCAGCCTGCAACGTCTGACACCCACCAGCCATGACGAGCTGTTGTTCGACGACGTGCTGTGGGTGGAGCGTGCACAGTACGAACACGACCAGTTCGTGGAGCGGATGCGTGAACGCGGCGTCGAGGTGTTCTTGCTCAGCGACCTGCTCGCGGAGACGCTGGCTGCCAGCGAGACTGCTCGGCACCGACTGATCGAACTCGTCGCATCGGAGTACACCGTGGGGTTGTCGCTGGTCGACAAGATCCGCGAGACCCTCGAAGGCCTGAAGCCGGCCGACCTCGCCAAGCACCTGATCGGCGGTCTGACCGTGGCGGAGAGTGGTCTCGATCCGGCCACGGTCGCGAAGTCGTCGTTGATCGGCGCCGCGCTCGACGACCCGAGCATCTTCGTGCTGCCGCCGCTGCCGAACACCCTGTTCACACGTGACTCGTCGTGCTGGATCTACGGCGGCGTTTCCATCAATCCGATGTACTGGCCGGCCCGTCGCAAAGAGGCCTACAACGTCGCCGCGATCTACCGGGAGCACCCGATGTTCCACGATGCCGACTTCGAGTTCTGGTACCCGCCTGAGGGAGCGGACGGGCTGTTCTCCACCGAGGACTTCGGGCTCGCGACGCTCGAAGGCGGAGATGTGATGCCCATCGGCAACGGCGCGGTGCTGATCGGGATGAGCGAACGGTCGCAGGGGCGGATGATCGAGCAGATCGCCCAGGCACTCTTCGACAAGGGCGCTGCGAACCGGGTGATCGCCGCCGTGATGACGAAGGACCGTGCGCACATGCACCTCGACACGGTGTTCACGCTCCTCGACCGCGACAAGGCGACCGCATATCCGAAGGTGGTCGGCAACATCAAGGCGATCAGCCTTCGACCGGGCAAGCAGAGGGGCGAGTTCGACGTCACCGTCGAGAAGGACTTCATCGGCGCAGTCGCCGATGCGCTCGGCATCCCCAAGCTCCACGTGGTGGAAACTGGTGGAGACACGTATCAGCAAGAGCGCGAGCAATGGGATGACGGCAACAACGTGGTGGCCCTGGAGCCTGGCGTCGTCGTGGCTTACGAGCGCAACACGTACACGATCGCCAAGATGCGCAAAGCCGGTGTCGAAGTCATCGAAATCGAGGGCTTCGAGCTCGGGAAGGGCCGGGGCGGCGGGCATTGCATGACCTGCCCACTCTTGCGGGATCCTGTGTAGTCGCCATGGACCGTTCTGGTGTTCGCTGGACTGTCGCCCTGATTGCCGCACTCGCGATCGTTGCTCTCCTCGCATGGGCGCGCAACGACCCAGGGGTCGGCGGGCGCTTTCCAGATCCTCCGCAATCCGGCGGGCACGTCGCGCCCGCTGTATCGATCCAGTCATCGGTGTAGGGCGCTCCATCAGCCATGGACGCGCTACCAACCGAGCAGGCGAAACGCACGCCGAGGGAGCCATCGTTCACCGACGCGCTCGCCCCAGTCCTCGTCCTGATCGGGCTCTTGACCCTCACCATCGTGCTCTTCGGCACCGACGCGACCCTCGGTCCGCTGCAGGTCGCTCTCTTCGCAAGCGCCGTGTTCGCGGGTCTGATCGCCATGAAGAACGGATACTCCTCGGTCGTTCTGCGCGAGGCAATGATTGGTGGTGTTTCGTCGGCGATGGGGGCAATCTTCATCCTGCTCGCGGTCGGCGCCCTGATCGGCACGTGGAACATGGCCGGCACAATTCCAACGGTCGTGTCGTACGGCATTGCGTTGCTGCGGCCGGCGATCTTCTACGCCGCCGTTGCTTTGATCTGCGCGGTTGTCGGCATGGTCACGGGCAGCTCATGGACCACAGCCGGAACACTTGGCGTTGCCTTCATCGGCATGGCACCGATTCTCGGCATGTCGACGACCATTGCGGCCGGCGCGATCATCTCCGGCGCGTACATGGGCGACAAGATGTCGCCATTGTCGGAAACGACGATTCTGGTGCCGACCCTCGTCGGTGGTGTCACAGTCAACGAGCACATCAAGGGAATGCTCTGGACCGTCGTCCCGTCGTTCGTCATCGCCTTCGCGATCTTCCTCGTCATCGGGTTGACGGCTGATCCGGCTTCGTCAGCGCTCGGCGTCGACGAGGCTCGCCATTTGATCGCGGAGGTCTACAACATCTCGCCGATCAACCTCCTACCCCTCGTGTTGTTGATCGTGTTCACGCTCAAGCAGATTCCACCGTTCCTGTCGATCTTCGTGGTGGCGTTGTTCAGCGGCATCCTCGCGTCGTTCACCCAGTCGACTGTTGTGGCGAACTTCGTCGGTGAGCCCGGGCAAGGAGCTGTGCTGAACGGGATCGAAGGCATCTACAAGGCAATGGGCACCGGCTTCGTGCTGGATTCCGGCAACGCCACGCTCGACAAGCTCTTCAGTGGCGGCGGTATGACGTCCATGTTGTCCACGGTGTGGCTGATCCTCGGCGCGTTGAGCTTCGCAGCGATCATGGAGGAAGCTGGAATGCTGCGTCGCCTCATCAGGCCGATCGTCCACCGCGCGAAGTCCGATGCCGGACTGATCGCCTCGGTGGCAGCGACGAGCTTCGGGCTCAACGTGCTGTCGGGCGATCAGTACGTCGCTGTGGTGATGCCGAGCCGGGTCTATCCAGAGGAGTTCGCTCGCCGTGGTCTGGCGCCGAGGATGCTCTCGCGCACTGTCGAAGACGTCGGCACCGTCACGTCGCCGCTCGTTCCATGGAACAGCTGCGGCGCCTACATGTCGGGCGTGCTCGGCGTGCCGACCATGAGCTACTTGCCGTTCGCATTCTTCAACATCCTCAACCCGTTGATAGCGCTCGGCTACGCCTTCACCGGCTTCCACGTCGAACACGTCACCCCGACCGAGAGCCCTGCCCCGGTCATCGATAGCAAACCGATAGCACCCAGCGGCGACGGAGCACCCGCGCCCATACTTCAAGGAGACGGTCATGTCGACTGATGCCCCCACCTCGGGTGATGACACTGTCGAGTCTCCGGGCGAGGCGACGCCCAAGAGCCGATTCACGTTGCCGTCCGCGTACACGATTCTGTTCGGGCTCATCGTCATCATGGCGGCGGCGACGTGGATCATCCCAGCGGGACGATATGCACTCGACGATGCGGGTTCGCCGATTCCCGGGACCTACCAGAAAGTGGACTCGAGCCCACAGCGCATCATCATCGACTCGCTCGAGGCACCCATCAACGGTCTGTACGGCATCGAGGATCCTGCTACGGGCAACGTCGACGTGTTCAACAGCGGCGAGCTGTTCGGCGCCATCGACGTCGCACTGTTCATCTTGGTGATCGGTGGTTTCATCGCGATCACGATGAGCACCGGAGCAATTCAGGCAGGCATCGCCCTGCTGGTCAAACGACTGCGCGGGCACGAGCGGCTGATGATTCCGATCTTGATGACGATCTTCGCGCTCGGAGGGACGACCTTCGGCATGGCCGAAGAGAGCCTTGCGTTCTACGTGCTCGTGATCACTGTGATGATTGCTGCCGGCTACGACGCGATGGTCGGCGCATTGGTCATCCTGCTCGGTGCGGGCATCGGTGTGATGGGCTCGACCGTCAACCCGTTCGCTACCGGCATCGCCTCGGGTTTCGCCGACGTGGGGTTGACCGACGGCATCGTGGCGCGGCTCGTCATATTGATCGTCGGGCTGGTGTTCGGCATCTGGTTCGTGCTCCGTTACGCGGAACGCGTGCGCCGCGACCCGACGAAGTCGCTGGTGTACGACATGAAGGAATCCAACGAGGCCCAGTTCGCTGCCGGCACGGATTCGGACACTGGTGACGTGATCCTCACCAGTCGGCAGAAGGTGATCCTCAGCCTCTTCGGCGGCGCCTTCGTCGTGATGGTGTACGGCGTGATCCCGTGGGAGGACCTGAACATCGGCCTTCCCACGTTGTGGTGGTGGTTCCCGGAGATGACCGCGTCGTTCCTGCTGTTCGCCATCCTGATCGGCGTCGTCGGCAAGATGAAGGAAGGCGAGCTCACGACCACGTTCGTCGATGGAGCCCGTGATCTCCTCGGTGTCGCATTGATCATCGGCATCGCCCGTGGAATCACCGTCGTGATGAACAACGGCCTGATCACCGACACGGTGTTGCACTGGGCGGAGACGGCCCTCGGCGACGTCAGTGAAGCCGGGTTCGCGATCGTGATGTACCTGTTGTTCCTGCCGCTGTCATTCCTGATTCCATCGTCGTCAGGCTTGGCAACCGTGGCGATGCCGATCATGGCCCCGCTCGCCGACTTCGCCGGTGCTGACCGCTCGCTCGTGGTGACCGCGTATCAGAGCGCATCCGGTTTGCTCAACCTGATCACGCCGACGTCCGCTGTCGTGATGGGCGGCCTGGCCATCGCCCGCGTGCCATACGGCAGGTATCTGCGCTTCGTCTGGCCGCTGATCCTCGCGTTTGCGGTCCTGACAATCATCGTGCTGGGCCTCGGCGCAGCCGTTTGATGCCGATCTAAGGATCGCGTCAGTCGGCTGCGGCGTCGACCTCGGCGATCGCCTCTGTCATCGTCGAGTAGAAATGACGTCGATCCAGGGTGTCGAGGAGGCCGTACACGGACACGAGCGCACGGAGGCGACTGCGAAGTTCCACGAACCCCAGCTCGATGTCGGCGTCGTTCAACTCGATTCCAAGCTGACGCAACATGTCGGCCGCGGTCACATCGATGTCGGTGATCGCCTCGCACTGCAGGAGCACCCATTTCGGCTTGACCCGTCGGACGTGGCGGCGAACCTGCTGGCGAAACATGCCTGAGTTGGCAAAGAACAGCGGCGCTTCCCAGCGGAACACGAGCAGATCTGACGGCTCTGGGTCGTCGGACTCGGGATCGTGATGCCATCCCGGACGACCTTGGACCTGACCCAGCACCTCGCCGTGCGGCCACCAGCTGTTGTGGAAGAACAGCAGCACTGACATCGCGACTGCGATGGCAATTCCTTGCAGCACCCCGAAGAACACGACTCCAGCGGTTGCGGTGAGCGAGAGCACGAGTGACGACCGGCGGACGCTCCAAAATCGCTTGAGCGCCTGCAGGTCGGCCAACGACAGGGCGGCCGAGATCACGACAGCGGCGAGCGCCGGTTGCGGAAGGTCGGCGAGCAATCCGGGGGCGAACACCAAGATGAGGGCGACGCCGAGGGCGCCGATGATTCCGGTGAGTTGACTCTTCGCGCCCGACTGTGCGGCGACCGCCGTGCGCGAACCGCTCGTCGATACCGCGAAGCCTTGGAAGAACCCGCAGGCGACGTTGGCAGCCCCGATTCCGATCATCTCCTGGTTGGGATCGACCTCGTCGCCGCGGCGCGCAGCGAAGCTGGTCGACGTTGCGATCGTGTCGGTCAACGACACGATCGTGATCCCGAGGGCGGCAATGAGCAGCGGTCCGATGTCTCCCCACGCGGTCCACGGCACGGAGGGCCGAGGCAAGCCTGAGGGCAAGGCACCCACCGTGTCGATGTCGAGATCCAGCACGGCTGTCACCACTGTGGCTCCGACCACCGCGACGAGAACGGCGGGTATTCGTCGAGTCAGGCGAGGCAAGAGGAGCAGCGTCGCCAGCGTTGCGACACCCATCGCGAGCGCTGTCGAGTCACGCTGGTCGAAGCCCTGTATGAACGAGTGGATCTCGTTGACGAAACCGTCTGCGTCCGTCGAGAACCCGCACAGCTTCGGGAGTTGCCCGACGACGATCGTGATCGCCAGTCCGTTCATGTAGCCGACCTGTACCTCTTTCGACAGCAGGTCGGCGATGAAACCGAGGTCAGCCTTGCCGAGGACGATCTCGATGACGCCGACGAGCACAGCCAACATGCCGGCGAGCGCGATCGCCGTCGATGGATCGTTGGTGAGCACGAGCGGCGCAATTGCAGCGAAGATCATGGGGGACACCGAGGAGTCGGGGCCGAGCACGAGCACGCGCGATGGGCCCATGATGGCGTAGGCAACGAGGCAAGCAATCGTGGTGTACAGGCCCGTCACCGGTGGGAGCCCAGCGAGCTCTGCGTAGGCCATCCCTTGTGGGACCAGGATCGCGGCGAGCACGACGCCGGCGACGACATCGTGACGCAGCCATCCGGCCTTGTAGCCGCGCAACGCGGCGACGCCGGGCGCGGCTCGCCCGATCTTCGTCAGTCTGGACTCGGACCGGGTGTCGTTCATGTTGCGGCCAATTGTCGACGGGCATCGGACGGCCCTGCTCCACCCCGACCCGGGTGGTGTTGTCCTACCCACATGGCGGCGAATCTTATGATCAGCGCACACGGCGCGGATTGGAGACCACTCGATGCCTACGAAACGGGTTCCGACCCTGTCGGCAGAACAACTGTCCGAGGTCCTCACGCTGATGAAGGGCGCCGACAGCGTCGAATTGAAGCTGAGTGTTCCCGATGCCGACCAGCGATCGGTCGTCGACGCGCTCGAGATGGATCCTGTCGGAGCCCAGATCCGTCAGGTGGCGTTCTTCGACACGCCGGATCTGGCCCTCGACAAGGTCGGCGTCGTCGTGCGTGCTCGCCGGATTCAGGGCAAGCCGGCCGATTCCGTTGTGAAGCTCCGGCCGGTCAAGCCCGCGGAGTTGTCGCCGGCATTGCGGAAGACCGTCGGCTTCGGGGTCGAGGTCGACGCGATGCCAGGAGGTTTCGTTTGCTCGGCGTCGATGAAAGGTGCTGCCGACCCTCTGCGTGGCCCGCGATGTGTTCCGTGGTCGACAATCGCTGCGCAAGCTCTTCACCAAAGGACCAACGAGCGTTCTTCAAGTCGCACGCTCCGGCCGGTCTACAACTCGAAGATCTCGTGATGCTCGGTCCGGTCAGCCTTCTCAAGCTCAAGTTCACCCCGGAGGAGTTCGGCCGGAAGATGGTCGCCGAACTGTGGATCTATCCCGACGGCACCCGCCTCTTGGAGCTGTCGACGAAGTGCACGCCCGACGACGCGTTCGAGGTCGCCGCAAAGACGAAGGCGTTTCTCGCGAACCGCGGCGTCGATCTGTCGGGCGCCCAGCAGACCAAGACACGAACAGCGCTGCAGCACTTCGCCGCCAACATCGCCAAATGACCGTCATTCGTCCACGATCCAAGCAACCCGAAGGAATGTCATGAGCAAGCACGACAAGTCGAAAGAGAAGATGTCCGGCAAGGTCTACAACGCCGAGCTCGCACGGCTGCACGCCGAGCTCGTCGCGTTGCAGGAATGGGTCAAGGCCACCGGCGCCAAGGTGTGCGTCGTCTTCGAAGGTCGCGACTCCGCGGGCAAGGGGGGAACCATCAAGGCGATCACCGGCAAGGTCAGCCCTCGCGTGTTCCGTGTGGTGGCGTTGCCGAGCCCGACGGATCGGGAGAAGTCGCAGATGTACATCCAGCGGTACATCCAACACTTTCCCGCGGCAGGTGAGATCGTGATCTTCGATCGCAGCTGGTACAACCGCGCCGGCGTCGAGCGTGTGTTGGGTTTCTGCACCCCCGAGCAAACCGAGAGGTTTCTCGACATGACGCCAGGCGTGGAGAAGGCCATGGTCGAGTCCGGCATCATCTTGCTGAAGTACTGGCTCGAAGTGGGCCAGGAAGAACAGACCAAGCGGCTGCAGAGCCGCGTCGATGATCCCCGCAAGATCTGGAAGCTGTCCGACATGGACCTCAAGTCGTACTCACGGTGGTACGACTTCGCCAAGGCTCGCGACGAGATGTTCGAGAGGACGAGCAGTGAGTGGGCGCCGTGGCACGTGGTGCACACCGACGACAAGAAGCGTGGGCGACTGAACCTCATCACGCACTTCCTGGATCAACTGCCCTACACGCCCGTCAAGCCCAGAAGTGTCACCTTTCCCAAGCGACAAGCCAAAGGCAAGTACAGCGATCCCGACCTCTCGGCCTTGACGGTGCCGACGCTGTTCTGAGCGGGTGAGTACCGTCGAGGTACGCGGACAACTGGGCCCTGATGGCCCACGCATCCTCGTGCTGTACACCGGCGGAACGATCGGGATGGGCCCAGGTGCAGACGGTGCGCTGGTCCCCCTCGATCTCCGCGAGCTCGTTGCCCATCTGCCGTTCATCCAGCGATTGCCCATCGGGCTGACAGTCGCAACATTCACGACGCCGCTCGATTCCTCGGCGATCGGCCCGGCGATTGGCTGCGTATTGCCGACGCGATCGTCGAGCACGCAGCCGGACATGCAGGTGTCGTGGTGCTCCACGGAACCGACACCATGGCCTTCACCGCGTCAGCGTTGAGCTTCCTGTTGCAGGGCATCGAGATCCCGATCGTGCTCACCGGAGCGCAACGTTCGGTCACCGAATTGCGCTCCGACGGACGTGAGAACCTGGTGACGGCGCTGGCGATTGCCGCCGGTCACCTTCGTGGTGCGGCGCTGGTGCCGGAGGTGACGATCTTGTTCAGCGACGTGTTGCTGCGCGGCAATCGTGCCGTCAAGGTGCACGCCGACAGCTATCACGGGTTTGCGTCACCCAACTTCCCACCTCTCGCGAGTGTCGGCTCGACGATCGACGTTGCGCGATCACTGATTCGCAGCGCGGGCAGCGGGCCAATTCGGCGCGATGGTGCGCTGTGCGAGGCGGTGAACGGACTGCGACTTCATCCCGGTATCGATGGACACGTCGTGCGCGCTGTGCTCGACAGACCGGGTCTGCGCGGGCTCGTGATCGAGGCGTACGGCGCTGGGAATGGCCCTGCGGAATCGTGGTTCCTCGAGCCGTTGCGTGCCGCTGCTGACAGCGGAGTCGCCGTCGTGGTGACGACGCAGTGCCGAGCCGGCAATGTTCACGGAGGCCTGTACGCCTCGGGCTCGGCGCTCCTCGAAACCGGCGCGATTCCTGCGGGCGACATGACATTCGAAGCAGCGCTGACCAAGCTGATGGTCCTCGCCGATCGTCACGAGCCCGCCGAGGTACGCCGCCTCATGCAGGTCGACCTCGCCGGCGAGATGACGAGTTCTCAACGTCAGGAAGCACCGTAGGAGGTGGTCTCAGTGAAGCGATACAACATGTGTTCAACAGTCCTCGCGTGTCTTGCGATCTGCGCAGGGGTGGTTTCGTGCAGCAGCGACGACAAGGCCGACACAACGCAACCGGTGCCGGCCGCGACATCGAGCGTTCCGAGCGCAACGGACACCGTGTCGGCGGCTGCCTGTGCGGATCGTGCCGCGTTGCGCGACTCGATCGCCGCGTTGGCGGACGTCGACGTGATCGCCGAAGGCACCAACGGGCTCACGGCCGCTGTCGACAAGGTGAAGAGCGATCTCGACATCGTCCGGGCGTCGGCAGGCTCAGTTGTCGGGCCGCAGGTCCAAGCGGTGCAGGATGCGATTGCCGCCGCGCAGACAGGAATCGAGAATCTCGGCCAGGGTGGCGCGGCGCAGGTGACAGCGGCGCTCACGGCTCTGTCGACCGCAGTGACTGCACTGTTGTCGACGCTCGAAACAGGGCCGTGCGGATAGTGCTTGGTCGTTTGCGACGATCGGATTGTGGGTACTGACATCGTGGCGCCGTTGACAATCACAACCCGTACCAACGGAGCCGGGAGATGCAGATCAACGGTGACGAGCGCAAGATTCAATGACAACCAGCAAGCCAGGTCGGAGCGGAATGGCGGCGGTGTCATCGCTGCGTTCAACACGGGTTACGGCCATCGCGGCATCCTCCAGCGAATCCTCGATCTGCTCGGCTACGACCCCGCCGACGTCTACGAGGTGCGGGTCAACGAGGATGTGATCGAGGTCGACTACATCGACTTCACGGATCTCGATTGGCCGGTTGTGACGCGACGTCACGTGGCGATGCCGGCACCCTCGTTCTCCCTCAACTGACACCACTTCAACACGACGTTGCGGTGCGAGCCGGGGCGGCGGGCAGACTATGCACGTGCCGACAGCCACGCCCCAAGGATCGCGACCGATACTCGGTGCGGCGGTTGGTTTGGCCGGAGTGGTCGTGCTCAACGCCTGCTTCATCGCGTTCGATCCTCACATCACCCGAGCTGTTCCCCTGTTGCTGTTGTTGATCCCGGTCACGGTGGCGAGCCTCATCGGTGGATGGAAGGCGTCGGTGCCGCTCGCAGTTGTGACGGCGTGCGTCTACAGCTTTCACTTCGTTGCGCCGATCGGTGTCGTGAGCCTTGGGTATACAGAAGACACGCTGACCATGGTCACCTTCGTGTTGGTCGCAGTGATCCTCAGCGCACTGGGAAGCCGTAGGGATGCTCGGCGGGCCGAGCGCGAGCACCAACGCGCCGTACTTCTCCGGTCGGTGTCTCACGATCTCCGCAACCCGTTGGGCACCATTCGCGCCGCGTCGGCCGAGCTGCGCGGCGATGCGATCAAGGACGAGGCGACCCGGAATCAGCTGCTCGATCTCGTGGTCGACGAGTCGGAGCGGCTGGATCGAATCGTCCGCAACCTTCTCAGCCTCGCCCGTATCGAAGCCGGGGCACTCTCACCGTCGCTGGCAGCGGAATCCCTTTCCGAGATCGTGAAGGACAGTGTCGATCGTCTACAGCGCAGCGACGGCAATGGACACACACAGAGGGTCATCGTCGACATCCCAGACGACATGCCCGACGTGCTGGCGGACCGCACCCAGCTCGATCAGGTCATCACCAACTTGATCGAGAACGCGCGGCAGCACGGGCTCGGAGCCGATGAAGTACACGTCAGTGCGCGCTGTGCGAAGGACGACAAGAACCTGGCGATCATCTCGGTCAGCGATAGCGGTCCGGGGTTCTCGCCGGCCGCAAAGGTTCGGGCGTTCACGTTCTTTCAACCATCGGGCGACACCGGGGTGGAGGGCGTCGGACTGGCGGTGTGCCGAGCGATCATCGAGGCACACGGGGGTATTATCACGATCGATGACGAACCAGGCGGAGGAGCGCGGATCGAGTTCTCGCTCCCGACGGCCGGACGACACGCTGCTCGCGCTGATCGTTGAGGACGATCTCGGTCAACAAGTAGTGCTGCGAAGCACGCTCGAGGCTCGCGGGTTGAAGGTCATCGTCGCGGGGACCGGGCTCGATGCGCTGCGCCTACTGTCGGTTCAGGAACCTCAGCTCATCATGCTCGATCTCGGATTGCCCGATTTCGATGGGGTCGAGCTGTGTCGCCGCATGCGCCAGACTCAGCGGTGTCCGATCATCGTGGTGACCGCGGATGGCGACGAGGGACGAATGGTGGCGGCGCTCGACCTCGGTGCCGACGACTACATCACCAAGCCGTACGGGCCGGATCTGTTGATGGCACGCGTGCGCGTGGCGATGCGGCACGCGACAGCCCTGGCAGCACTCGCCGAGGAGACGACGTTTCAGCTCGGCGATCTCTTCCTCGACGTCGAGGCCCACCTGGTCCTGGTCGATGGGCGCGAGATCGAATTGTCGCCACGTCAATTCCGTCTCCTCACTGCGCTGCTCCGTAATGCCGGGCGTGTGCTGACCCACAAGCAGCTGGCGATGGTCACCTCATCCGACGACGACGAGGTGGTCAACGCCGATGGACTTCGCGGCGCGATGAGCCACCTGCGCAAGCGCCTCGGCACCAGTCAGCATCGCCCGCGGATCGTCACCGAACCGCATGTCGGCTATCGCCTCGTCGCCCCCGACTGATCGCTGTTTACACGCCGTTCACACATTCAGCACAACAGAGAAACATGCTCTCCCTACGGTGAGCGCGATGCCGGACGACGCCAACGCCGAACTCCGACCGCTGGCGAACTGACCGTGCTGTTCGCAGCCGAGGGTGGCGGTATCGATCTCGCTCGGATCCTGCTCGACCTCATCATCGTGCTGGGCGTCGCCAAGGGTGCTGCCGAACTGGCCGAACGGATCCGCGTACCGGCTGTGCTCGGTGAGATCGTCGCCGGCGTTCTGATCGGACCGTCCGTTCTGGGTCTGATCCAGCTCGACGGAGAGCGCGGCGTGTCGATTGCGATTCTCGCCGAGATCGGCGTGCTGCTGCTGTTGGTTCAGGTCGGCATGGAGATGGATCTCGTCGAGCTCAGCAAGGTCGGCAAGGCGTCAATGTTGGTTGCGTGCATCGGGGTCGTCTTGCCGTTCGTCGGTGGCGCTGTTACGACGGTTCTGCTCGGCGAGACAGTGAAGACCGCGGTGTTCGTCGGCGCCGCACTGACGGCAACGAGCGTTGGAATCACGGCGCGCGTCTTCGGCGATCTGCGAGCCCTGGCAACCACCGAGGCTCGAATCGTGATCGGTGCTGCCGTCGCCGACGATGTTCTCGGACTGGTGATCCTCACCGTGGTCGTGAAGATCGCGACCGGCGGCAGCGTCGGCTTCGGCACCGTCGCCGGCACGTTGGGATTGGCCATCGTGTTCTTGCTGGCCACCGGGGCTGTCGGGCTGCTCGTCGTTCCGAAACTGCTCGACCGAATTCATCGCGGGGCAAGCTCCGGTGCAACCGTCGTCGTCGCGGCTGTCGTGCTGACGTTCGCCTTCGCCGAGTTGGCCGACCTCGCCAAGTTGGCGTTCATCATCGGTGCATTCGTGGCAGGTTTGTCGATCGCCCGATCCGAGAATCATGAGCGAATCGCCAGCGACCTCGGCGCAGTCGGCAACATCTTGATCCCGGTCTTCTTCGTGCAGATCGGCATCAACGCGGATCTCGCGGCGATGGCCAAGCCGAGCGTGTTGGGACTTGCTGCGGTGTTGACCGTCGTCGGAGTGTTGGGCAAGATCGCCTCGGCGGTCGGTGCGATCGGGACGCGTGTCGACCGGCTGCTGATCGGTCTCGGAATGATTCCACGCGGTGAGGTCGGCTTGATCTTCGCGAGCATCGGTCTCGCCAACGGTGTGCTCGACAAGGATCTCTACGGCGCGCTGCTGATGGTGGTGCTCGTCACGACGATCATCACGCCGCCGCTCCTTCGGATCAGAATCGGATCCAGCGGATCGCGGAACGAGTCGATTGATGTCGGTGTCGATCTGGAGCCACCGGGCGGGTGGTTGGAGGTCGTCGATGGCGAGGTCCACCTGCGTGCGATCCCGACCGACGTACACACCATCGCCGTTGCGTTGCAGACCGCAGCAGTGCTCGACGACGCCCGGCCATCCGACGATCTCCTCGCATGGTTCGGTCGCAATCGCGACGCCGAACTGACGTGGGATCCCGACGACACCCCCGCCTTCGTCAACCTGTTGCGCCGAGCCGACACGAGAGCATGGCGATTCTTGGAAGTGAGCGGGGTGCTCGAACGCGGCCTGCCCGAAGTGGCCGCGTCGATGACCCGGCGCAGGGCAGACATGCGCGATCTCGACCCGATGGGCGCGCTGCGATTTCGCGTCGTGAATGCCCTCAACGATCTGCCGTCCGACGGCTTCGTCCACGACGACGACCTGGTCCTGGCAGCGTTCGCGATCGACTTGGCAGGCGACGATCGCGAGCCGGCTCAGCTCGCCGTCGATGTTGCCCGACGACTCGGCCGTTCGCATGAGGCGGATCGAATCGCCGATCTGGTGGCCGACGCTCGATTGCTGCGCGCCGGAGCCTCGAACCCGGCGAACTTCGATGAGCCCGAACTGTTGCAACTCGCCTCACATCTCGCCGGCGTCGCCCACGCCCGGCACGCCTACACGTTGGCGCGCGCCCAAGGGGGCATGTCGCGAAGAGAGAGCGATGGACTGGATCAGCTCTTCGAGCTCATCGTCCAAGCCCTCGACCATCCGGAGATCGGCGGTGTCGGCGCGGGCAATCTCGCAGGAGCTCGCATGCAGGCTGCGCAGCGGCTGGCGGCGAGCCCAGAGGTCGTCGAGCGACTGCGGCACGCCTCCACCGCGTACCTCCTGTCGCACGATCCCGAGGAGCTCGCCCGGCAGGCGCGACTGGTCGAGCCGCTGCCACGCGCGGGCACGATCCGTGTGACGGTCACAGCCGACCCGGAACCCGACATGTGGACGATCGACATTGCCTGTCGCGACACGTGGGGCCTCCTTGCCCGCCTGACCGGTGTGCTGTCCGATGCAGGTCTCGACGTGACCTACGCCTCGCTGACCACCTGGCCCGATGGAGCCGTGCTCGACTCGTTCATTGCTCGTGCAACGCAACGACCGAAGGCACGCGACCTCGCTCTGCAAATGGAAGCCGCATTGCGCAAGCCCTTGCCGAAGCGCGATCCGACCTATTGGCTGGATCTGTCCTTTGACGGCGAATCGATGCCCTGGCACACGATGTGCATCGTCAACGGGCCCGATCAGCCGGGCGCGCTCGAAGCTGTGGCTGCCGCGTTCGCCATGGCGTCGGTGGTGGTGCACACGGCGCGCATCGAGTCCCGTGGCGGCCAGATCCACGACAGCTTCACCGTGTCGGATCGAGTTGGGCGCAAGCTCGACACGGCGACCGAGGACCGAGTGCGCCGGGCGCTCAACGGCGAGCGGGTCCGTCGGGGATTGCTGGCGAGGGTGTTGCGCGTGAGCCGATAACCGAAGCCCGGCACCGACTCGATGAGCGGCCGTCGCGGGCCACTTGCCGAGCACACGTCGTAAGACACTGATCGCGATGCGCAGTCGCCGTGGATCCACCGCGCCGGGCTGGATGCCCCAGAGCTCGCGAAACAATGTCTCCCGCGACACCAACGTGCCCGCTCGCCGGGCAAGGGTGACCAGCAAGTTGGAACTGAAGTGGAGGACACTTCACCACCACGCCATCGATGACCAGGATGTGGGCCTCCGCGTCGATCTGCACATCACCCAGCATCACCCGCTGGACTGGTCGCTCGCGCCGTGGGCGAGTGCGAACTGCGACGCGAAGTCGTGCAGCCAACACTTGTGCCGACACATCACTGGAGACGAAGTCGTCCGCGCCGGCATCGAGCACGTCGACGACGAACGAGTCGTCCGGGTCGCCCGAGGCCGACGACGATGATGCGACGGTCGATCGCGTCGCGAAGGTCGTGACAGAGCCGAACGAGGTCGATATGAACCGAGCAGGTATCGGATCACGACGACATCTGGATCTCCATCGAGGATGTCGCTCACCAATGAGCGTTCGATCGGAAGGCGCACCGCGTCGTACGACCCCTCGCGGAGACGGGCCACCATCTCGTCTCCCAGCGCATCCGCTCCCTGCGAGTGGATGACGAGAACCCGGCCGGCCGACATCCCGGTCGCCATGCGAGTCGAAGGCTGCACGTGACGACTCGCGGCGACTCCTGACGTCATGCAAGGCGATGTTAGAGCGAAGACGTCACCACACTGTCGCCGTCACATTTCCAGAAGATGACAAGTCGGTGCGGCCCAAGAACTAGGGGCACGAACCGCTTCTCTGGAATGAGCTGGTCTTACGGCAGTCTCGACTCACTCGACGAGTCGCAAACGCGCGCACGATCGCCATCTGCTCGAAACATAGTGGCGACAGCAGGGAAATGTGACTTTCGTATCGTACGCGCGACTGACGCCAGCGCCGCCGGCAGCCACGCACCAACGCCACTACATCTCGGGAGGAATCAGTTGCGAAAAGCACTGAAATACACCGTCGGCGGCCTCTTCGGCGCCGGCGTCATGACTCTGTTGCTGGGAGGTCAGGCCTTCGCCGCGGACGACGATCCCGTGGTCGTGCTCGGACAACAGACGAGCCTGTTGTGGGTGGTGCTCGGCGGCGTCCTCGTCGTCTTCATGCAGGCCGGATTCGCGCTCGTCGAGACCGGCTTCACGCAGAAGAAGAACGCCAACCACGTGATGAGCACGAACTTCGCGATCTTCGGTCTGGGCTTCGTCGGCTTCTTGTTCGTCGGCTTTCCGCTGGCGTTCAGCGGGTTCAGCTACTCGGCGTTCGGCCTCGACACGCCGATGAACGGTGACGGGTTGCCGGCAATCGGCGGGGCCAGTACCGGCATCCTCTACTGGTCGTACAACCACCTCGGCGATGCGGCGACGCCAGCGTTGCTCGGCTTCTTCTTCTACATGGTCGCGTTCATGGACACGGTCGCCACGATCCCGACGGGAGCCATGGCCGAGCGCTGGAAGTGGAAGGCCTTCGCCCAGTGGGGCCTGTTCTGCGGCGCGATCTACTACCCGCTCTTCGCTGCGTGGACCTGGGGCGGCGGCTGGCTCGCCAAGAGCTGGGACACGATGAGCCTCGGCGCCGGCTACGTCGACTTCGCCGGCTCCGGCGTCGTGCACGCCGTCGGCGGCGTTGCAGCGCTCGCCGGCGCAATCGTGCTCGGACCTCGCATCGGCAAGTTCGGCCCGGACGGGAAGCCGAACACGATCCCGGCACACAACATCCCGATGGCTCAGCTCGGCTGCTTCGTCCTGTTGTTCGGCTGGTTCGGCTTCAACGCCGCATCGACGTTCGCCGTCACCGACGTGCAGTTCGCGACGGTCGCGGCCAACACCGCGATCGCCGGTGCTGTCGGCGCCGTCGTCGCGATGTACTACATGATGTACTTCAAGGGCGGAAAGCCCGACGCCGGCATGATGGTCAACGGCATGCTCGCCGGTCTCGTCGCGATCACGGCGCCGTGCGCGTTCGTGGCACCGTGGGCAGCTGCAGTGATCGGCGCCGTCGCCGCGATCATCGTGATCGAGGCCGTGTACTTCATCGAGCGGCGCGGCATCGACGATCCGGTCGGCGCCATCGCGGTCCACGGCATCGGCGGCACGTTCGGCGTGCTGTGCGTCGGCATCTTCGCCAACGGCAAGTACGGCGCCGGCTGGAACGGCTCGTCGTCACCGGTGTCGAGGGCGTCATCAAGGGCAAGTTCGGCCAGCTCGGCGCGCAGGCGCTTGGCGCTCGTCGTGATCTGGACCGTCATCTTCGGCATCGCGTTCGGCTTCTTCAAGATCCAGAACAAGCTGATGAAGGGTGGCATCCGCCCCGACGAGGCGATGGAGATCGAGGGCATGGACATGCCCGAGATGGGCGCCTACGCCTACGTCGACTGACCAAAGCAGTGCTGGTTCGAACCGTCTCCGCACTCGCCGAGTCCGGGGACGGTTCGCGTTCAGAAGCCCTTCGTCGTTCTCGATCGACGCGATGATCGACTGGATCCGGATGCGTCCGTCGGAGATCAATCGACCGCCCGAATGGCGTACCGCCGATGCGAACGGAGCAGCCCACACGTTCTCGTACACCAGGAGGCCGGCCGTGCTGCCAGGTTCCATCGCTGCCGCAAGGTCGATCACATCGTCTTCGGTCAGCAGGTCGGCGAGCTCTTGCTGGATGATCTGCAGAGGCCCGAGATCTGCGAAGTCGGACAGCTCGATCGCCTCGATCCCACCGTCGGCGTCCTTGATGAGCACGACGATGTCGATCACCCGGATCGTGCCGCTCTCGGCGAGCTTCAGCAACTCGTCGACCATCTTGCCGGTGAAGTTGGCGGTGTCGGCGGGGAACTCGACGATGATGTAATCGACTGGTCCGAGTCTGTCTAGCGCTGGGTTGGTCATTGCGGTTCCTGTTCGCTCGTGCGATCGGGCTGCACCGTTCAGGGTGGGCGTCGCGCGGACGAGTCGCATCACTCTGCGGGGGTGAGGCTCGGTTGGCCTTGTCCGCGGTTGTCGGTAATCCCGACCAGGTTGGTAGGGTTTCGTGCCATGGAGCGGATGAACCCACTCGGCGACTTCTCGGCCGCGGTGCAGGCGATCGCCGACCGCGCCGGCGAGCACGACTCCGACGGATCGTTCCCGTTCGAGGCCTTCGACGACCTGTGGAAGTTCGGGGTGCTGAACCTCACGATTCCGGCGGAGATGGGCGGCGGTGGCGCCGGCCTCGAAGCGGCGACGGAGGCGGTGGTGACCGTCGGCGAGGCCGACCCCTCGGTCGCCTTGCTGCTCGCCCAGCATCTGATGCTCCACAACAACATCAGGGTCGAGTCGTGGCCGAGCGGCGGTGAAGAAAACCGTGCAGCAGAGCTCGATCGAGGGCGTCGCGCTGATCAACGCGATGCGAGTCGAACGTGATCTCGGAACCCCGGCTCGCGGGGGTCTGCCGGCGACGGTGGCAGCCCGCCGACCCGACGGTCGCGGGTGGCTGTTGACAGGTCACAAGATCTACGGCACCGGCATACCGATCCTGCGCTGGCTGCTCGTGTGGGCGCGCACCGACGACGACGATCCACTGGTCGGCTACTTCGTGGTCGACACGAACAGCCCCGGCATCTCGGTCGAGCGGACCTGGGACTCGCTGGGCATGCACGCGACCCGTAGCGACGACGTGATCTTCGATGGCGTCGAGGTCCCGTTGGAGCATGCGGTGGAGCTCTCGTCCGCGGCGATGGCGTCGACGGGCATCAACCCGGTGTACGGGGCGTGGAACGCGATCTTGATGGCCGCCGTCTACCACGGCGTCGCCCACGCTGCTCGTGATTGGCTGGCGGGGTACCTCAACACGCGCATCCCGTCCAACCTCGGAGCACCGTTGGCTTCACTGCCACGCGTGCAGGAAGCGTTCGGGCGAATCGAGGCATTGGTGACGTCGGGCGACCGGCTGCTGCGCACGACCGCCGCCGAGATCGACAGTTCGGCCGACGCGATCGCGGTTGCGTTGTCGGCGAACCTCGTCAAGATGACGGTGACGAACAACGCGATCACGGCCGTGCTCGAGGCGGTTCGCCTGGTCGGCAACCCTGGGCTGTTCCGCAGCCATCCGCTCGAGCGGCATCTGCGCAATGTCATGCACGGCCCCATCCACACACCGCAGGACGACTCGATCCTTGTCGCCGCCGGCCGGGCAGGGTTGCAGCCACGGTCATGACCGAAGTCCCTTCGTCGACGGCTCGTGATGTCGAGATCATCGGCTGGGTCGCGCCGCAGGAAACGTCGGAGATCGTGTCGCCGCAGGGTCCGGTGTTCGATCCCAAGGTGTTGGAGCGTGCGGCCCTGATCCACGAGGCCGCGGGCTTCGATCGTGTTCTGATCGGATACTTCACGAATGCGCCCGATGGATTCATCGTCGGCGCGCACGTCGCCGCCGTGACCGAACGCCTCGGCATGTTGCTGGCGCATCGTCCCGGGTTCGTCGCTCCCACGTTGGCGGCTCGCAAGTTGGCGACGCTCGACGTGCTCAGCGGCGGACGTCTCGCCGTGCACATCATCAGCGGCGGCAGCGATGCCGATCAGGCACGCGACGGCGACTACCTCGATCACGACGCCCGCTACCGGCGATCAGCGGAATACGTCAGGATGCTACGTGCCGTGTGGTCAGCGACAGAGCCGTTCGATCACGATGGTGAGTTCTACCGATTCGACGGAGCGCTCAGCGACATTCGCCCGGCCAACGACAGCTCTCTGCCGGTGTATGGCGGAGGGGGATCAGATGCCGCGATCGACGTCCTCGGTCCGGAGCTCGACACGTTCATGGTGTGGGGCGAACCGCTTGCTGATGCCGCCGCCCTGTTCGAGCGCGTCCGCAGCGTGACGAGTCGACCGATCGGCTTCAGCGTGTCGACGAGACCGATCCTTGCTGCGACTGAAGGCGCGGCGTGGGATCGCGCGCATCGAATCCTCGACGAGGTCAACGCGCGCATCGGGTCGCAAGCCGCACCGGCTCCGGAGAACGCCGGGTCGTTGCGTCTTCTCGACAGCACGGCACGCGGGGAGTTGTTCGATCGCTGCTTGTGGACGCCACTCGCAAGGCCACGGGTGCGCGGGGAAATTCGACGGCGTTGGTCGGAACGCCCGAAGTCGTGGCGGAGGCGCTGGCC
>CAVPUO010000019.1:0-63905 GCA_963708925.1 Ilumatobacteraceae bacterium
CCCCAACAACGGGCTCGCAGGTGACTGCGGTCCGGGCGACACCACGGCGAACGCTGTCAACTTCGGCCCGGCGACATGGCTCCCGGCCCATGTCGGTCAACTGTGACACGGCCTCGTACTCGAAGGATCCGACGCAGTACACGGTCCAGGTCAACATCGACGGAAGCGTCACCGTGTCGGATGCCGCTGCCGCTGCCGGAGGCATCTTCGGCACGGGTGACGGAGTCGACACGTTGTGGAACGTCGAGGTCCTGCGGTTCTGCGTCGCAAACGACGCAGTGACCAAGCTCTGCACCAGGACCCTCAACCGACTGGTCAGCGACTTCGGCGCTGCCCCCATTGCCGCATCGCAGGGTCTCTCGGCTCTGGCGCCAGAACTTCCTGACGGCGGTCGGCACCCTGTCGACCGAGCAGACCACCACGGTGACCAACACCGGCACCGCTCCCCTCATCGTGTCCAGCGTGGCACTGTCGGGGCCGAATGCCGATCAGTTCCTCATCGTGGGCAACACCTGCGACGTGGCAGTCACACCCGGTCTGACCTGTGCCGTCAAGACGCAGTTCGCTCCGACGAGCGCCGGCACCAAGACGGCCACGCTGACGATCACCAGCAACGCAGCCAACTCACCTTCCACGGTGACGTTGACCGGAACCGCTTCGGGCCCGGCAACGACTGCACCAGGTGCGCCGACAATCGGCACAGCGACTGCGGCCAACGGTCAGGCCACGGCAACGTGGACTGCTCCGGCAGCAACGGCGGCAGCGCCATCACCGGTTACTCGGTGAGGGTCGTCGACGCCGGGACCAACGCACAAATCGGGGCACTCCACCCTGCAGGTGCGGGGGCTTCCAGCCTGGTGGTCGCAGGTCTGACCAACGGAACAGCAATCGAGTTCCAGGTCAGCGCAACCAACGCAGTCGGCACCAGCCCGCTGTCGGCACTGTCCAACTCCGTGACTCCCGTGGCTCCGGTCACGGCTCCCGGCGCACCCACCATCGGCACAGCCACTGGTGGCAATGCGACGGCCACAGTCAGTTGGAGTGCACCGGCAAGCAACGGTGGTAGCGCCATCACGGGCTACTCGGTCAAGGTGATCAACGCAGCCAACGCACAGGTCGGCGCACTTCGCCCCGCACCTGCCGGGGCCACCAGCCTCGTGGTCACAGGTCTGACCAACGGAACAGCAGTCAGGTTCCAGGTCAGCGCGACCAACGCAATTGGCACCGGCGCCTTGTCGGCACTCTCCAACTCCGTGACTCCGGTCGCCCCGCGACCTTGACTGCTCCCGGTGCACCCAGCATCGGCGCAGCCTCTGGCGGCAACGCAACCGTCACGGTCAACTGGAGTGCACCGGCGAGCGATGGCGGAACGGCAGTCACCGGCTACTCGGTCAGGGTCGTCCGAGCGTCGAACAACGCACAGGTCGGAGCACTTCGTCCGGCAGATGCAGGCGCAACCAGCCTGGCGGTCACGGGTCTGAGCAACGGAACCGCATACCGCATCCAGGTCAGGGCGACCAACAGCGTCGGCAGCGGTCCGTATTCGGCACTGTCAACCTCCGTCACTCCCGCAACCACGCCGAGCGCACCGGTCAACCGGACGCCAACCCGTGGCAGCAACGGTGGCGCAAAAACGGCCTCCGCCAACTGGTCACCGGGTAACACCGGCGGCTCGGCGATCACCGGTTACCGGGTGTACGCCCAGGTCATGAGCAGCGCAGCGAACAGCGCCACGCCGGTCGGACCTGAGCAGGTGTCGGCAATCCTGCCGGCGTCGGCACGCTCGGCTTCGTTCACCTTCGCCTCGACGGTGAACGTCCGGTTCCAGGTGGAAGCAATCAATGCGCTGGGTACCAGCCCACGGACCGCACGGTCCGCAAACGTGGTGCCCCGCTGACATCAGAGCGGCGGCCGGAGAGACAACCGGTCCGTCGCAACAATCGAGTTGAGGGGTGAGGTTGCCGCCGCATCCTCACCCCTCAACCCACTGGTCAACGCCCGGTAATTGGGCGGGACTGCTCGGCGTGCCCGCGCGCTCATTTATGCGGTTGCCCATGTCGTCCCCCGGCCGTTGCAGATGATGTCCTCTCCCCGTACAGGAGAGGACATCATCGCGTTTAGGCTCCGGCGGTGACCACTCCAGTTCATCAACGGGTCGACGTTCCCGGCGTTCGCGAACCTGCCGGCGGCTTCGTTCACGCCACGCTCGTGCCCGCCGGATCCGACCTGTTGTTCGTCAGCGGGCAGACGCCCGAAGACCTCGACGGATCGGTGGCGGCCGACTTCGAGGGTCAGGCGCGGATGGCGTGGCGAAACGTCGAGCGCACACTCGAGGCGGCCGGCTTCACGCTCGACCACGTGGCCAAGGTCAACATGTACATCCGCGACCGTGTCTACCGCGAGACCAATCGGGTGGTGCGCAACGATGTGCTCGGCGACCGTCGCCCGGCGTTGACCGTGTTGGTCACCGACCATTGGGACGAGGAGTGGCTGATCGAGATCGAAGTGGTCGCGGCGCGTCGTCCATCGACCAGCGGACGGCCGAGATGACCGCCGCACCGATTGCGCCTCCGGACACGACGCTCGCACGACAGGCGCAGACCTGCTGCACGATTGCTGCGCGCCGCACATCGTCGGTCACAGCGAGCGGAGCTTTCAGTTCGCGGCACTGGTGGCGCAGGCCGAGGGTGTCGAGGTCGACATGGAGGTGCTCTACATCGGGACCCTCCTGCACGACGTCGGCTTGTCGTCGCGGTTCGCCGGACCCGACCGATTCGAGATGCGTGGCGCCAACGTGGCGCGGTCGATGTTGCTTGAGGCCGACATGGACACGGCGCGAGCCGAGAACGTGTGGGACGTGATCGCGCTGCACGCCTCCACCGCGATCGCGGACCACAAGAGCCCCGAGACCCGCATCGCCAATCGCGGGATCAGCGTCGATGTTCGAGGCGTGGGAGTGGACCGATTGTCTCCGAGCTCGGTCCGAGCGGTGCTCGATGCCTGGCCACGTCATCAATTTCCCTCCGAGTTCTCGACGACAATGATCGACGAGGTCGTCGCCAACTCGGCCGCCGTCACGTCGAGTTGGATGGAATGCATCGCCGTCGAGCACGTGCCCGGCTTCGAGCCGGCTGATTTCCTGGCGGCGTTGCATGCATCCGAGTCGTTCGCCTGACACGTGACGCACGACCACATCAATTAGTTAGTCGAACGAACTAATTGCCGATACCTTGGCTGCATGCCAACGTTGCAAAAGATCTCACGACGCGAAATCAGCCTCGTTCGACTTGGCCAACACGTTGCGTCCCACCGTCACGCGATTGGCTCGCCGACTCCGGCAGCAGGACCGCACTGGCCTCGGGCCGACGATCACGGCCGCACTCTCCTCGATCTACAAGCACGGCGGCCTCACGCACGGCGAGCTCGCCGCAATCGAACAGGTCGCTCCCCCGACGATCACCTCCATCGTCGGCAAGATGGAGGCGCTCGGCCTCGTCACACGCGAGACCGACACGAACGATCGTCGCGTCACCCGCATCCGCATCACGCCTGCCGGCGTCGACCAGCTCGACGAGGTTCGCAACCGCCGCACGTCGTGGCTCGCCTCGCAGCTGAGCTCACTGACCGACGACGAGCGCGCACGGCTGTCGGCTGCTGCCGACGTGCTCGCCAAGATCGTCGACAACGTCGAAGGGTCCGCGCTGATGACTGACGCTTCGATGACCGTCGACGCACCGACTCGGGTCGGCACGTTCGATTCGTTGCGTGTACGCAATTTCCGCCTCTTCTTCGGTGGACAGCTGATCTCGCAGATCGGCAACTGGCTCACCCTCATCGCCCAGGCCCTACTTGTGCTGAAGCTGACCGACAGCGGCTTCGCGCTCGGCCTGCTGGCTGCATGTCAGTTCGGGCCGGTGCTGATCGTCGGCGCGTGGGCAGGCCTCGTGGCCGACCGCAGCGACAAGCGCAAGCTGCTGATGATCGTGCAGACCTTCGCGATGATGCAGTCGTTCGCGCTGGCCTTCATCGCCTTCATGGACCATCCCTCGGTGGTCGCGATCTACGTCGTCGCGGTGCTCGGCGGCATCGCCACTGCGTTCGACAACCCGGCACGCCGCGCCTACGTCGTCGAGATGGTGCCCGAAGTCAACGTTCAGAACGCGGTCAGCCTCAACAGTGCACTGATGACCGGCTCCCGTGTCGTCGGCCCAGCGCTTGCCGGCTTGCTGATCGCGACGGTCGGCTATGGCTGGACGTTCGCAACCGACGCCATCTCGTACCTCGCCGTGATCCTCGGACTGTTCCTGATGCGAACCAGCGAGAACCGGCCCCACGTCGTGACGCCTCGGGGTAAGGGCCAAGTGCGAGAAGGACTGCGCTACGTGCGCACCATGCCCGAGCTGTTCGTGCCCATGGTGATGATGGCCATCGTCGGCACCTTCGCCTTCAACTTCCAGACCGTGATGCCGCTGCTGGTGAAGCGGACACTGCACGGCAACGACACAACCTTCACCCTGATCTACAGCGTCATCAGCATCGGCTCGCTCGCCGGCGCCCTGTGGTCGGCTCGCCGCTCGACCGTCACTGTCCGCAACATCATCTGGGCGGCATACGGATTCGGTGCATCGATGCTGCTCCTGGCCATCACGCCGAGCATTCCGTTGGCATATCCGATCGGAATTCTCGTCGGCATCTCCAGCATTGCGTTCATGACCACCTCGACGGCGATCGTCCAACTCCGCTCGGATCCCTCGATGCGTGGTCGAGTGTTGGCACTCCAGGCCATGGTGTTCCTCGGCAGTACGCCGATCGGTGGACCAATCCTCGGGTACGTGTGCCAGGAGTATGGCGCTCGCTTCGGTGTGGCCCTCGGAGGCCTGTCGGCGATCGCCGCCGGCATCTATGGCATGCGCGCCGTACGGGTGGCTGCCGATGCCGGAACGCCGATCGGCGAGCGGTCGATGATGGTCGCCAGTTCGTAACTGCAGTGTTCATCCGCGTCGGACGGACTGACCGCCATCGACAGGGAGCAAGACTCCGGTGATGAACTTGGCCTCGTCCGAGGCGAGGAACAGGGAGGCGTAGGCGACGTCCCACGCGGTGCCCATCTTGCGTCCGAGGGGAACTGCCGCGTCGCGTTCCGTGATCAGTTGCTGCCGGTCCATCCGCCGCTGCCGTGGAGATTCCTTCGATCGCCATGGGCGTGTTCATCAACCCGGGAAGCACTGCGTTGACGCGGATGCCATGGCGGGCGACGTTCATCGCCAGGTGTTGAGTGAGCGTGTTCACGCCGGCCTTGGAGATCTGATACGCCGCAGTGTTGGTCGAGCAGATCGAGGCGATCGACGAGATGTTGACAATCGCTCCCTGGCCTGCTTCGCGCATCACCGGGATCACGGCCTTGCAGGTTCGCCACATCGCCGACAGATTGACGTCGAAGATCCGTTGCCACGCGTCCTCCTCGACTCGCGTCGCCGGCTGGTCTCCGCCTCCGATGCCGACGTTGTTGTGGAGCACGTCGAGCGCGCCGAACGTCGACACCGCGACCGTCGGGATCGTCGCGCACGACGCCGGATCGGTGATGTCGGCGACGTGAGCGATCGCTTCCCCGCCCTCGTCGCGAATCATCGCAACGGTGTCTTCGGCGGACAGCAGCACGCGGTCGACGACGACAACGCGAGCGCCTTCGCGGGCGTACAGGATCGCAGTGGCACGACCGTTGCCGATCGTCTCGCCGGGCGTCTGCCCTCCACCGACCACAACGGCCACTCGCCCGGCAAGTCGATCACCCATCGGCGCGACCCTGATTTCGTCCGAGACCTCAGAGGAGCCCGAGGAGGCCACGGAAGATCAACCACAGTCCTCCGAGCAGAGCGAGCCAGTTGATGACAGCGTCGCGATGAGCGTCGACGTAGTTGCGGATCCGCTGCAATCTCGCCGCTGCGCTGCCCGGTGACCGCCACGCGAGCACCTCGAGCGTCACGATGCCAGCGGTCGTCGCCACCGCGAAGATGAACATCCACAGAAGGCTTTCAGACGCTGCTAGGTCGAGGCGCAGGATCTCCGCCGCGGCAGCGATCATCACCGGCCACGTCTGCACGGCGCCGCCGGCGATGAACGCGCCGGGATAGCCCATCGTGCCGATCTTGCGCTGCCATGCGGGCGGTTCCTTGTCCGGGAACGGGACCGCCGGTTCCACGACGACCGGTTCGGGTTTCGGTCGGAACCGGCGACGTGCCCAGATGAGAATCAAGACCACACCTAAAGCCAGTTCGAGTGCGAGTGTCCACTTGCCGGCTGTGTTGGATTGCTTGAACTCGACGCTCGATCCCAGGAGTGACATGACGACACCGATGAGCGTCACCGTGACGATCCATCCGCAGATGAACGCGATCCCGTTGCGTGGTCCCCGGTCGGTCGCGAGCACGAGGCTGAACGCAATCAGGCTGAACGGCGACGCCGCCGCCGTGATAGCCAGCAGCAGCAGCGAGAAGAGCTCCGAACCGGTCACGGGCTGATGCCTCGGTTCACGAACATCGCGTCGCACTCATGAGCGACAACATTGCCACGAACGCGCTGGTCGCTTCGGCATCCACTCAATTGACGAAGCAGGCGATGATGCCGCCGAGCAGTAGCCCGGCGCCGAGGCCGGCAGTGACGTCGAGCGGATTGTGGGCGCCGACGTAGACCCGACCGAGCATCACCAGGAGCACAGCGATCACAGGCGCCCACGTCCACGACACTGCGAGGATCGGCGCGACGACCGTTCCGATTGCGGCGACGAGGATCACATGGCCGGATGGGAAGCTCGGCCCCGACGTGGGCACGTCGCCGCCTCGCAGCACTGCCCCGACCTCGCTCGTGCCGGGTCGCTGACGGATGGCGAGGTAGTCGGCCATCTCGCGCCTGACGATTCGCTCGGTGACGAGTTTGAACACCATCGCCAGGACCACGCCGATCGCAATCGTGAGGTCGCGGGCAACGAGCGCCACGAGGAGTCCGACACCGGTGCCGACTGCCAAGTTGCCGAGTTGCATCGGTAACCACAGCGGCCAATACAACACATTGGGCAGGCCGTTGATCGCGTGAAAGACGCGTGCCTCTGTCGCGCCGATCGACGGCTTGCGCGCGTGAGCGACAGACAGCCCCAGCACGATAAGGCCAACACCGGAAACGATCAACCACCAGAGGTTCATCGGTCGGCCACCGGCGAGCCCTCTGCGGTTGCGTCGCGGAGACGTTGACGGAGCTCGTCGAGGAGCGCGGGATTCTCCTTCAGCCCGGTTCGAGTGGCTCCGCTGAGCGCCCACAGGTGCAACCGATCCACCGCTCGTTCCAACGTCGCCCGGTCGACCGATGCGGCGGCGTGCGCTACGGCACGTTCGGTGCCGACGCGCACGCTGGACGATGCAACCAGTTCGGTGACGTCCGCGGCCAGCAACCGGTCCGAGGCGGCCATCTCACTGAATCCGAAATCGATCATCCACACATCGCCGTGCTCGTCGAGAAAGATGTTGGCCAGACGCAGGTCGCGATGGGCGATCCGATGCCCACGCAACTGACCCAGCAGTCGCCAGCAGGCGGCGAGCACGTCGTCGGTGATCTCGTCGGGGGTCAGCCGGTCGAGGGACTTGCCTTCGATCGCCTCGTAGGCAATGACGAAGCCGTTGGGATCGGCGGTGCTGAACGCGCGCAGTCGTGGTGTTCGCACACCCAGATCTCGGGCCGCAAGCGCGACGAACGCCTCGTGCTCCACGGATCGCCGGAGTGTGGAGAACGGCTTCTCGTCGGCGAAGTCTCGTGGACTGATTCTCCGGTAGAGCCGGAACAGGACGTCGGCGTTGCGCTCGTCGTCGCCGAGCGCCTTGACGAACAATCGCTCACCGTCGGCACTGACCCCGAAATATGGAGTGGACCCGCGTGCATCGACACCGGCGCGATCGAGCTGCCGCACGGGCAGTCCGACGCCTGCGAGCCCGGCGATGATCGACTCGGCGGTCGGTCGTCGCGACGGCGCACCCATCAACACGAGTACGCCGGCGCCACAGAACCAGCCGACGATCGCGGCCTCGAGCGAGTCGAACGACACCGGCGTTGCCAGGAAGCGCGTCACGATCAAACCAACCAGCAACGCCCATCCCCAACGCCGCCACCGGCGACTCAACCACGGTGCCGCGGCCGCCAACACAGCCGCAACGATGGCCACTCCGATCGCAGATGGGAACCCCGAATCGTCCAGCAGCGGCAGGTCGACTGTGACCCCGATCGAGGCTGCTGTGGTGTCCACATCCACGAGGTCGATCACCAACTTGGCGAGCACGGCGGCGAGCGCTCCGGCAACGACGACCCGGGTCAGCATCGCCCAGCGCTGTCGAAACAGGACCAACAAGAACCCACCACCGAGCATGATCACGGCGAGCATGCGCGTCCCGATGACGGCGACGTTCACGATCCATCGCGGCAACGCATCGAGACCGCGCAGCAGATCCGTGCCGAACGCGACGAGCGTGTCACCGAACAACCACTCCAGCAAGAGCAGTGCGAGCAGCGCTGCGGCCGCGGTGACGACGCGAACGACATCGGCAGGCGAACGCTCGATCACGGTCCCATCCGTCTCGCTCATCATGCGCAGCGTAAGCGGCCGCGACCGCCACAGCGATGACCCTGACCAGGGTCGCTCGTGAACCACCCGCGCCGGGGTGGTGCCCCGGCACCCCCGCGATCGCCATCCTGAGTGGACAGTCCGATCGCCGATCTTCGAGTGGGAGCGGCATTGTTCGCGGAGGTGCACATGTCAGACACACCAGTACTGGACACGATCGGCGCGATGACCGCCGTCTCGATCGAGTTGAGCCAACTCCCGGCGCGGGAGCACATGATCGCTCGCCTCGCCGCACTGATCGCTGTCGGTGCACCGCCGTTGTCGTACCTGGCGAATGCCGGTGTCGCCAGCGATGTCGGCGTGACGGCGAGCGACGTTCAGGACGTGCTCGTCGCGGTCGCGCCGATCGTCGGCACGGCACGCGTCACTGCTGCCGCCGGCAACATCACCCGCGCGCTCGGCTTCGTGGTCGCCGTCGCCGAAGCCAGCCTCGCCGCCGAACTCGACGACGACGAGTAGGTCGAGACTTACTCGACGCGCATGCCGGAGATGGCTCTGGCGATCACCAACTGTTGGATCTCTGACGTGCCTTCGAAGATCGTGTGGATCTTGGCGTCGCGGTGCCAACGCTCGACTGGATACTCACGCGTGTAGCCGTAGCCACCGAGGATCTGGATCGCATCCTCCGTCACGCGCACGGCGACTTCCGAGGCCTTGTACTTGCTCATCGAACCTTCGCCGTTCTTGAAGCCGCCGTTGCGGGCCAGCCACGCAGCACGCCAGATCAACAGTCGTGCAGCGTCGATCTCGACGGCCATGTTGGCGAGCTTGAAGGCGATCGCCTGGTGCATGACGATGGGCTTGCCGAACGCTTTGCGCTCCTTGGCGTAGTCCAACGCGAACTCGTACGCAGCCCGAGCGATGCCAAGGGCTTGCGCGCCGACCGCCGGCCGTGTCGCTTCGAAGGTGGTCATCGCCGGCTGCTTGTCGCCGGTGTGTCCCATCTCGCGAGCCCTGGCCAACTTGGCGTCGAGCTTCTCCTTGCCACCGAGCAGGCAGCGGCCGGGAACACGGACGTCGTCGAGCACGACCTCGGCCGTATGCGACGCGCGGATGCCGTGCTTCTTGTACTTCTGGCCCTGGCTCAAACCCTTGGTGCCGGGCGGGATGATGAACGACGCCTGCCCGCGACCCTTCAGCTCCGGCTCGACCGCGGCGACGACCACGTGCACATCGGCGATGCCACCGTTGGTGATCCATGCCTTGGTGCCGTTGATGACCCACTCGTCGTTGGCCTCGTCGTACACCGCGCGTGTGCGTAGCGACGACACGTCGGAACCGGCGTCGGGCTCGCTGACGCAGAACGCGCCGAGCTGCACCTTGTTCGCATCGCCGTAGCACTGCGGCACCCACTCCATCACTTGCTCGGGTGTGCCGTTGCCACTGATCCCGGCAGCGGCGAGCGCCGAACCCATGATCGCCATCCCGATGCCGGCATCGCCCCAGAAGATCTCCTCGATCGCGACTGGCAGCGTGAGCCCGGTCGGATCACCGAAGCTGTTGAGCAGGAAATCCCAGCCGTAGAGGCCGATCTCGGCTGCTTGCTCGACGATCGGATAGGGGAACTCTTCGCGCTCGTCCCACTCGTGACCAGCGGGTCGGATCACGTCCTCGGCGAAATCGTGGACCCACTTCTGGATCTGCAGTTGGTCTTCGTTGAGTGCGAAATCAGCCATGATCACTCCTGGTCAGCAATGTTACCTGCGGGTAACTATACCGCCGGGTAACCGACTGATGTCAAGCTGTTCTACGAGATTTCACGTCATGATCCGCTGCAGGGTCGGGGTCAGGATCGCGGGATCGCCAACAGCGCCGGAGCGATGGTCTCGTAGATCAACTTCGCGCCGGGCTTGTACACGTGGACGCCGTCCCACCGATAGCCGAGGTCGGTCGCGATGGCCGGATCGTTGCACCACTCTGTCGGTCCGTTGACGAACGAGATGTTGGTCGGATCGGTGGCCGCGACCTGTCGCAGCAGCTGGTTGAGATGGGCGACGCGGGCATCGTCGCCGCGTTCGGGAAGGGCCGGCACGCCGGCACCCTTCACGTCCTTCGGCCGCATGCACGGCACCTCGAGGAGCGCGACCTTCGATCCGGCAGCACGCAGCGCGGCGATGCCGGTACCGAGGTTGTCGGTGAAGCGCTTGTCCGCGGCCGGGGTGTTGAACGGGATCGATTTCCCGTTGACATCGACGTCGAACACGTCCCACGCGCCGAGCACGACGAGCGCGATCTGGGCCTTGTTCTTGCTGGCCGCCTTGCCCCACTTGTCGGCCCATCCGCCGCAGTCGGCGAACGAACGATTGAACCCGCTGCGGGCCGAGTGGACCTTGCCGTCCTCGTACACGCTGCAGCCCTCGACCGAACCGTCGCTGATCGTGAACGCGCTCTCGATGCCGGACGGAAGGTTGATGGCGAGCGCGTGAGCCTGAGAGTCGCCGACGATGACGACACGTGCCGGGCCCGCCGGCTGAACGACAGGCGCGGTGCTCGGCAGTAGGGCACGCTCGACGTCGCCCCGACGACTGCACCCGCGACCGTCGTCGCCGGCAACGCCGCAAGGTCGGCTGCAGGCGACTGCACCTTGGTGAGATCGATCGCCACATCGGGCCCGCCGGCGGCTCGATCGAACTGATCGACGCCCGAGTAGAACAACCCCAACCCGCCGACCACGACGACCGCCGCCGCTGCTGCCGCAATCGTGCGCGACGACCACTGGCTGTCACGCGGGCGGTCGAACCACCGCTTCAACCCGCCCTTGCGGATCGGAGTCTCGATGTACTTGTACGAGAACTCGGCCACGACGATCGTCAGTGACATCGCCCCGATGAATCGCGTCCACGATCCGACGTAGGCGCCACAGAGGACAGAGATCGGCCAGCTCCACAGGTAGATGCCGTACGAGCGCTTGCCGATCGCGACGAGGCTCGGCGATCCGAAGAACGATCGTGCCGTCGATGCGGCCGGGTGCACGACGACGGCGACGACCACGAGCGACAGGATCGACACCAGAGCCAGTTGCCAGCGATACAGCGAGCGATCGGTGAGATGTGCGGTCGCGAAGAAGCACACCAGCAACGCGGTCGCAGCAAGGCCGGCCGCGCTCAGCTTGACGCCGGCTGGACTCGACGCGGCGGCCCGCATGCGCCACGGCCGCCACAGGAATGCGGCGCCCGCACCGAGCAGCAGGCCACTCGAACGTGTCAACGTCGACAGGTACAAGAAGTTGGTGCGCTCCGATGTCAACGCGGTGGGCGACGCGAGGAAGAATGTGATGAGCATCACCACGAACGCGGCGATCAGCACCGATCGACCGATGTCGGAGATGCGCTTGTTGCGCCGCGTGATCGCCACGAAGACCAGCGGCCAGATCAGGTACCACTGCTCTTCCACTGCCAGGCTCCACAGGTGTCGCAGCGGCGAGAAGTTGCCGAAGTACTGCGTGCCACCGAGGATCTGTCCCCAGTTCGCGAAGTAGAACAGGCCGGGCAGGAAATCGCGATGCATGTCGGATTGCTGCTGTGCGCTACCGAACAGCGCGATCCACGCACCGACTGCGATCAGCACTGCGAACAGCGCGGGCAGCAGGCGCCGGGCGCGACGCAGCCAGAACTGGCGCAGCGCGACGCCGTTGGTGCGCTCGCGCTCCTCGATGAGCAGCGAGGTGATGAGGAAGCCGGAGACGACGAAGAACACCTCGACGCCGAGGAACCCGCCGTGCATCCAGCTGAATCCGGCGTGGTAGAACAGCACCGCGATCACCGAGATGGCGCGCAGCCCGTCGAGGCCCGGCTGGTAACCCATCGGTGGTGGCGGACGTCGGGTGGGGAGGGAGTTGGACCGCCAACGGACTTCGAAATCGGCGAGCCGATCGAGTGCAGGGTGCTCCAGAACGTCAGTCATGAATCTCGACATTCTCGCAGCCGCCTGCGGGAACGACTGGCATTCGGCGATCAAGGCCCCATGTCACAACCAGGCCGAGCGCACCTGCGCACAGCACCGCACCGGCCAGGTAGGGACTCCAGATCCCGACGCGATCGAACATCGCGCCGGCGATCGGCGGCCCGATCACTCGACCCAGCCCGTTGGCCGATTGCTGAAACCCCAGCGACTCGCCGCGCCGTTCCACCGGCGCGTTCTCGGTGACCAGCGACGTGATCGAGGGCGACGAGATGCCCTGCCCGACCGACAACAGCAGCAGCGCGAGGATCAACACGGGCCACACGAACGCGACGGCCATCGCCGCAAGACCGATCACCAGCAGCCCGAGACCGACGGCGAACAACCTCTCGGTGCCGTATCGCTCGACCAATCGGCCGTATGCACCGCCCTGGACCGCGACCAACACCAATCCGACGCCGAGGAAGACGGCCGCCGACGATGCCTCGGTGAGACCGAAGCGCCGATCGCCGAACAAGGAGAACGTTGCCTCGAACGCGGTGAACGCGACAACGGTGATGAACCCGATGATCGCCAGGCGCCGCAGGATCGGCGAGGTTGGCGCCTTGATCCCCCGTTGATGCGTCCGCTCGGTCGGACGCCGTGTCTCGGGCAACCGGATCATCGCTGCGATGGCGTTGATCGACGCGAGGACCCCGGCAACGTAGAACGGCACGTGCGGACCACCGAGTGCGGCAAGCCCGCCGATCGCCGGACCGAGCACGAAGCCGATGCCGAACGCCGCGCCGAGCATTCCGATGAGCCCGGGCCGTTGATCCTCGGGGGCGATGTCGGCGACAGCGGCCTGCGCGACCGAGAGGCTGCCGCCCGACGCGCCGTCGATGATGCGACCGGCGAACAACACCCACAACGCACCCGCCGCGCCGGTGACGAAACTCCCGACGGCGGTGCCGACCAAGCGAGATGATGATGACCGGCTTGCGGCCGATCCGGTCCGACAGGCGGCCCAACAGCGGCGCGCAGATCAACTGGGCGAGCGAGAACGAGGCGAACAACAGGCCGACGGTGAGTCCCGACGCTCCGAATCGTTCGGCATAGCGCCCGAGGATCGGCACGATGATCCCGAACCCGATGAGGTCGAGCGCAACCGTTGTCCAAATGGTCCAGTACCCCTTGGGCACTGGCCTGCGCTCTCGCTTCGCCACGACCCACCGTTTTATCTGATGCCGTCGCGCGATGACAGCAGCGCCGCGTCGAATGTTCGGACGGCCTATTGACGCAGGTGGCCGTGGACGGCGAGTGTCGGCGTGCGAGGAAGGGACGGCCGGGAACAGGGAAGGGCTAGCCCCGTCACCACCGGGGGACGGTGACGGGGCTAGATCGGGTGGGCCGCGGTGGCAGGGGCGAGATCATGCGCCGCGGCCGCGCCAATCGGGTCGACCTGTGAAGTCGGGGCGTGAGTCGACGCCATGCCTTGGCGCGAGGAGAGCCCCCACGAAGAGTGCGGCAAGTACCAGGATTGCCACGATGAATCTTCTCCTTGAATTGATGTTGTACATTAGTATCGTCCATTGCGATTGATAAGGGAAATAGATATAAATGCTGAAGTCAATCTCTGAATACGATCTACCTGCCGGTGTCGAAGTGCGCCACTTGATGGCGCTGGAGGCTGTTTCGCAGACCGGTTCGTTCTCGCAAGCGGCCACACAACTCGGGTACGCGGCAGAGTGCGATCTCGCAACAGATCTCGACACTCGAGAAGGCCGTCGGTCATCGCTTGGTCGATCGACCGGGCGGCCCTCGATCGGTGTCGTTGACCGAAGCGGGCAAGGTGCTGCTCGAACACGCCGGCCACATCATTGCTCGACTCGCTGCAGCGAAGGCCGACCTCGACGCGATGGCCGCCGGCGATGCCGGCGTGCTGCGCGTGGGCACCTTCCAATCGGCAAGTGCCCGGCTGCTGCCGCCGACGCTGGCGATGTTCCGCACCTCGTGGCCCGACATCAACGTCGAGCTGCGCAACGAACCGGTCATCACCAACGTGGAGGGTCTGGTCCGCAGCGGCCAAGCAGACCTGGCGTTCACCGACATCGCGTCGCTGCTCGACTCGCACGCGATGGTCGAGCTGATCCGCGATCCCGAGGTGTTGATCTGCGCTCCGGATCATCCACTCGCCAAACACGACACGGTCGACCTGGCGGAGCTCGGCGGAGTGCGGATGATCTCGATGCCGATTGGCGATGCATGCGCGATCCGCGCCTCGCGTGCGCTCGAGCGAGTCGGCGCCGAGCCCGACATCGTCTTCCGCAGCGACGACAACCTGACGACTCAGCGTCTCGTTGCCATCGGCCTCGGGGTTGCGATCGTGCCGTTGCTGACCGTCGAACGATCGATCCCCGATGCCCGAGTCGCCATTCGCGGATTGAACACCAACCTCGAACGCCAGATCGGGATCATCTGGCATCGCGATCGCTTGCAGTCGCGCGCCGCCGAGGCGTTCATCGACACCGCCATGCAGATCAGCAGCGACGTCGACATGCCCGCCATGCCGTCCATGTCCTGCGCCGAGTAACAGTCGACCAACGCGTGTGACCGCTGACGCCCCGCATAGGGGCCGCACCTCACAAACGCATTCGCGGAGCCGACTAACGACGCAGGGTCGTGCCGGCCTTGGTGGTCTCGACGGTCCAACCTGCGGCCTGCAACTCGGCGCGAATCGAATCGGCCGTCGCAAAGTCCTTGGCAAGGCGCGCCGCGTCGAGCGCGGCGGCCTTCGCAGCGTCGTCGGCCGGCACATCGCCACCCGCGTTCAGCACCAGACCGAACGCCGTGCAGATCTCGTGCACCGCGGCGACCAGACCCATCGCGGCAGGATCACCGGAGTCGAGCGCCGTATTGGCGCGACGCACGGTCTCGAAGAGCAACGCCATCGCTCCAGGTGTGTCGAGGTCGTCGTCCATCCGCTCTCGGAAGCGGGACAGCACCTCGGCGTCGGCGTCGGCCGCTGCAACGGCCGCCGTGCGCGACGCAAACGAGTCGAGGCCGGCGAGCGCATTGACCGAAGCGTCGATGTTGTCCTGGCCCACCGACACCGGCCCGCGGTAGTGCGACTGCAGCAACAGCATGCGGTAGGCGCGGGCGTCGTAGTGCTCGACGAGATCGAGCAGGTTGGAGACATTGCCGAGGCTCTTCGACATCTTCTCGCCCTCGGCATCGACCACGAACCCGTTGTGCATCCAATGGTTCGCGAACCGCTTGCCCAAGGCGACCGCCTGAGCCCGCTCGTTCTCGTGATGAGGGAACTTGAGGTCCATCCCGCCGCAATGAAGATCGAATCCCTCACCGAGGATGTCGAGGCTCATGACGACGCACTCGCTGTGCCAGCCGGGCCGGCCGTCGCCCCACGGTGACGGCCATGACGGCTCGCCCGGCTTGGCCAACTTCCACAGCACGAAGTCGGCGGGATGGTGCTTGTTCTCGGCACCGAACACCTCGCGGTCACCGCCGCCTTCGATCATGTCGGAGAGATGTCTGGTTGACGAGCAAGCCGTAGTCCTCGACCGACTCGACGCTGAGGTACACACCATCTTCGGTGGTGTAGCGCGCGGCCGATGTCGACCAGTTCGCCGATCATCGACACCATCTGCTCGACGTACTCCGGTGGCGTGCGGAACATCGGTGGGCCGGGCCACGCCCAACTTGCCCATCGCCTCGAACCACACCGACTCGCACTTGGCCGTGATCTCCTGCCACGGCCGGTTCTCGTTGTTGGCGCGGTTGATGATGGCGTCGTCGATGTCGGTGACGTTGCTGACGAGTCGAACCTCGAGACCGCTCCACTCGAGGTAGCGCCGCAGCACGTCGTAGACCAGCGTGGCCCGGCCGTGACCGATGTGAGGCGGTCCGTACACCGTCGGGCCACAGAGGTACATGCCGACCTTGCCGGGCTCGCGCATCGCGAGCTCACGTACCTCTCGGGTGGCGGTGTCGTACAGGTGCAGCATGGCCCGCCAGCCTACGTGTCGGCGACCGCGAGCCCCCGGATGAATTCGCCTGCGAGATCGAACGCAGCGACCGGGCCGATGACGATCGTGGCAGGCGACTGGACCGCGACCGTCGCGAGTTCCGACAACGCTGCACCGCACGACGTGTTGCTGGCTCGACGTCGCGTGGCGGATGGCGGCAACCGGCGTGTCGGCGGCGAGGCCACCGTCCATCAACGCTGCGCGATCGATGCACGCTGGGCGACGCCCATCAACACGATGATCGTGCCACCGGCTTGGGCGAGTGCGTGCCAGTTGACCGCGTCCTCGCCGCGCTGACGATGCCCGGTGACGACGGTGAACGAGGCACTGACGCCGCGATGGGTCACCGGGATGCCTGCCGCTGCCGGAGCCGCGATCGACCGACGAGACGCCGGGAACGACCTCGAAATCGAGGCCGGCCGCGGTGAGCGCGAGTGCCTCTTCGCCGCCACGACCGAACACGAACGGATCGCCGCCCTTCAGGCGCACGATGTTGCGACCGCTCTGCCCGAGGTGCACGAGCAACTCGTTGATCAGCTCCTGCGGAACGGGCGCGCCGGGACGCTTGCCGACGTCGATGATCTCGGCGTCGGCGTCGAGCGAGTGCGAGAACGCCGGTGCCGACCAACGCGTCGTGCACGACGACGTCGGCGGCCTGCAATCTGCGCAAGCCTCGAATGGTCAGGAGCTCCGGGTCACCCGGGCCGGCGCCGACCAATGAGATCATGCGGCAACCGTGATCATCATCGCCCCGGCAGTCGTGTTGGTGGCCTCGTCGACGAGGATCAGACCGACCACCTTCGCGACTGACTTCGTAGGGCGACGCGACGATCGGCTCGCTGAGCGAGAGTCGCACCATCGCCAGATCGTTGAGATCGATCTGGTCGGCGGAGATCGGCTCGAGCGTGTGGAGATCGTGGCGATACTCGACCGCGTCGACCGTCGCCCGACCGACGCGAGTGCCGTGCTTGAACCAGTACCGCGAGCCTTCACGCAACGGCTGATCGATCATCCAGCACACATGGCCCGACACCACTTCGGTCGGCAGTGCGACTCCGACCACCAACACATCGCCGCGGGCGACATCGATGTTGTCGGCCAGCGACACGGTGATCGCCTGACCGGCTTCGGCGACCGTGAGATCGCGACCGAAACGCTGGATGCCGGAGACGACGCTGCTGCGACCGCTCGGCAACACGGTGACCGGATCGCCGACTCGAAGACCGCCGCCGGCCAGCCGACCGGCGAAGCCACGGAAGTCGGAGCCCTGCGGGCGGATGACCCGTTGCACGTCGAGGCGAGCGGGAACCTCTGCGCGCGCGACGTTGTCGAAGTGCTCGAGCCAGTCGAGCAGAGCAGGGCCGTCGTACCACGGCGAGTTGGCCGACAGGGTCACGACGTTGTCGCCGTGCAGCGCGCTGATCGGAAACGCAACGACCGGAACCGGCGTGGGAAGCGCCTCGACGTACCCGGCGAGGTCCTTGGCGACGGAGTCGAACTCGCCCTCGTCCCACTCGACGAGGTCCATCTTGTTGACCGCCAGAGCGATCGCCTTCACGCCGAGCAACGATGCGATGAAGGCATGCCGGCGAGTCTGCTCGAGCACGCCGTGGCGGGCATCGACGAGCACGATCGCGACGTCGGCGGTCGACGCCCCGGTCACCATGTTGCGCGTGTACTGCGCGTGGCCGGGAGTGTCGGCGACGATGAAGCTGCGGCTCGGTGTGGCGAAGTAGCGATGAGCGACATCGATGGTGATGCCTTGCTCGCGCTCGGCACGCAGCCCGTCGGTCAGCAGCGCGAGGTTGCGCTCGCCATCGCCGTAGCGACGACTGGCCTTCTCGACCGCAGCGAGCTGATCCTCGAACACCGTCTTGGTGTCGTGCAGCAGTCGTCCGATCAGGGTGCTCTTGCCGTCGTCGACGCTGCCGGCGGTCGCGATGCGAAGCGTGGTAGCTGTAGGTCATCAGAAGTAGCCCTCTCGTTTGCGGTCTTCCATGGCTGATTCGCTGAAGGTGTCGTCGGCGCGAGTTGCGCCGCGTTCGGTGATGCGCGCCGCCGAGACCTCGGCGATGACTTCGTCGATGGTCGCTGCAGTCGGAGCGCACGGCGCCGGTGCAACTGGCGTCGCCGACGGTGCGGTACCGAACCGTCTCGATCGACGATTGTTCGCCGGGCTCGAGCACCACCGGGCCACCGACTGCCAGCAGCATCCCGTCGCGGGCGACGACCTCGCGCCGGTGGCTGTAGTAGATGCCGGGAAGCGGGATCTGCTCGGCGGCGATGAACTGCCAGATGTCGAGCTCGGTCCAGTTGCTCAGAGGGAAGGCGCGGAGTTGCTCGCCCTTGCGGATGCGGGCGTTCAACAGGTCCCACGGCTCTGGGCGCTGGTTGCGCGGATCCCAACGACCCTGCTGATCGCGGAACGACAGGATGCGCTCCTTGGCACGGGCCTTGTCTTCGTCGCGACGACCACCGCCGAACGCGGCGTCGAAGCCGTGCTCGGTGATCGCGTCGAGCAGCGTCACCGACTGCAGACGGTTGCGACTGGCACGCGGGCCCGGATCCTCGACGACTCGACCGTTGTCGATCGACTCCTGCACGCTGGCCACGACCAGACCGGGCACCGACTCGCTGCACGAACTCGTCGCGATACTCGATGACCTCGGGGAAGTTGTGACCGGTGTCGACGTGCATCACCGGGAACGGCAACCGAGCCGGCGCGAACGCCAGCACGGCGAGGTGCAACAGCACCGCCGAGTCCTTGCCACCGCTGAACAGCAGCACCGGGTTCTCGCACTCGGTCGCGACCTCGCGGATGATGGTGACGGCCTCGTCGGCCAACGACTCGAGGTGCGGGCTGGCAGTGGCGTTCATACGTGCAGTCCGCATTCGGTCTTCGAGTTGCCGGCCCAACGGCCGCCGCGGCGATCCTCGCCCTCGGCGACCGGACGCGTGCACGGCCAGCAACCGATCGACGGGTAGCCGCGCTCGCTGAGCGGGTTGGCCGGAAGTTCGTTGATCTCGGCGTACAACGCCATGTCGTCGTCGGTCCACGTCGCCAACGGGTTGATCTTGACGAGGTTGCGATTGATGTCGTAGCTGACGATCGGTGCGTTGGCGCGGGTCGGTCCATCGACGCGACGCACGCCCGTGACCCACGCGGCCTTGCCGTCGAGCGAGCGGTTCAGCGGCTCGACCTTGCGCACTGCGCAGCATCCCTCGACGTCGGTCTGCCACAGGTTGTCGCGATGGATCTCCGGCAGCGGCGAGACGACACGAAGGTTGATGTCGAACTGCTTCTGCATCTCCTCGACCAGCCACCACGTTTCGGCGAACAGGTATTGGGTGTCGAGCAGGACGATGTCGGCGGCCGGATCGGCGGTGACAGCGAGGTGCACGAGCACCGCGTCTTCGAAGCTGGACGTGATCGCCACGTTCTCGACGCCGTACGTGTCGAAGGCCCAGCGGAGCACCTCGGAAGGATGCAACTGCTCGACGTTGTCGGGAGCTTGGAGCAGACTCACCCGGGCATCCTACCTAATTACGACAAATTCGATCAAGATTGGTGCAATTCATCGTTGGTAGCCTGCGGCGGTGGCGTTCGACTACCCGATCATGCTCGATCTCACCGGCGTTCGGGTACTGGTGGTGGGCGGTGGACGCATCGCCGTGCGCAAGATCGAAGGCCTGCTCAAGGCGGGTGCCGACGTCACGGTGGTTGCTCCAGAAGTGGCCGACGACATTCGCGTTCTGGCGGTTCGGGTCGAGGCTCGACGGTACGAATCCGACGATCTCGAGGCGGTTCGATTGGTGATCACGGCGGCCGACGACCCGGCGGTGAACGCCGCTGTCGCAGCCGACGCGACGGCCCGTGGAATCTGGGTGAACTCGGCCGACGACCCGGCCAACTGCACGTTCACCCTGCCGGCGGTCGCTCGTGACGGCGCCGTCACAGTCGCAGTCGGCACCGGCGGATCCAGCCCGGCGCTCGCTTCGCATCTGCGCGCCGAGTTGGAGAAGTGGCTGCACGAGATCGGCGCCGCCGACGCGGCGGTCGCGCTGGCCGCAGCAGCGGGCCGAGATGAAGGCCGACGGTGTGTCGACCGAGTCGATCGACTGGTCCGACCGAGTGCGAGCCGCCCTTCGCACCGGAGTCCCTGAAACACCCACGCAGACGGCGAGGCCCGCGGTCGGTAGCCTTGGGAAACCATGGCTGAGCAGACATCGAACATCCCGGAGAAGCCGTCGCTCGACGGCATCGAGGCGCGCTGGATGCCGCGGTGGGAGGCCGAGGGGACCTACCTGTTCGACCGCACAGCGACCCGCGATCAGGTGTTCGCGATCGACACTCCCGCCGCCGACTGCCAGTGGCTCGCTGCACATCGGCCACGTGTTCAGCTACACGCACACCGACACGATCGCCCGCTTCCACCGCATGCGCGGCCAGTCCGTCTTCTACCCGATCGGTTGGGACGACAACGGCCTGGCGACCGAACGTCGAGTGCAGAACGTCACCGGTGTGCGCTGTGACCCGACGCTGCCGTTCGACCCCGATTTCACCGCGCCGTTCAACGGCAACGTGCCGAAGGATCACCGAGCGATCCCTGTCAGCCGGCCGAACTTCGTCAGCCTCTGCCACGACGTGATCCACGAGGACGAGGAAGTGTTCGAACAACTCGTTCGCCGGCTCGGCATCTCCATCGACTGGTCACTGCTCTACACCACCATCGGCGAACGCGCCGCAGCGGACGAGCCAGCTCGCGTTCCTGCACAACCTGCAACGTGGCGAGGCGTATCAACAGGACGCGCCGACGCTCTACGACATCGACGATCGCACCGCGGTCGCGCAGGCCGAGATGGAAGACCGCGACGTGCCCGGCGCGTATCACAAGGTCGCGTTCCATCGCAGCTGACGGCTTCCGGCGATCTGCTTGATCGACACGACTCGACCCGAGCTGCTCGCGAGTTGCGTGGCGATGGTCGCCCACCCCAACGACGAGCGATACAAGCCGCTGTTCGGCACCACCGTGCGCACGCCTCTGTTCGAGGTCGAGGTGCCGGTGCTCGCTCATCATCTCGCCGAACCCGACAAGGGCACCGGCATCGCGATGATCTGCACGTTCGGCGACACCACCGACGTCACGTGGTGGCGCGAGCTCAACCTGCCGTCGCGGGCGCTGATCGGATTCGACGGTCGGATGGCCGCGGAGACGCCAGAGTGGATCACGACCGACGCCGGCCGAGCCGCGTACACGCAGTTGGCCGGTATTGGCACCGAAGCAGGCGCAACGCAAGATCGTCGAGATGTTGCTCGAGTCGGGCGAGATGCTCGGCGAACCGCGCCCGATCACCCATCCGGTGAAGTTCTACGAGCGCGGTACGCGGCCGCTCGAGATCGTCGCCACCCGGCAGTGGTACATCCGCAACGGCGGTCGCGACGAGGAGCTGCGCCAAGCGCTGTTGAAGCGCGGCGAGGAACTGGTCTGGCATCCGGCGTACATGCACAACCGCTACCAGAACTGGGTCGGCGGATTGAACGGCGATTGGCTGATCAGTCGCCAGCGATTCTTCGGTGTGCCGATCCCGCTGTGGTACCGGCTCGACGCCGACGGCAACCCGCTGTACGGCGACATCCTCACACCCGATCACGACCAGTTGCCGATGGATCCGTCGATCAGTTGCCCGACAGGTTTCACCGAGGATCAGCGCGGCAAGCCGGGCGGGTTCATCGGTGACCCCGACATCATGGACACGTGGGCGACGTCGTCGCTCACCCCGCACATCGCCGGTGGTTGGGTCGACGACCCCGACCTGTTCGCACGCGTCTTCCCGATGGACATGCGACCACAGGCCCACGACATCATCCGCACGTGGCTGTTCGGCAGCGTCGTGCGCAGCCATCACGAGCACGGCTGCCTGCCGTGGGCCAACGCGGCGATCTCCGGCTGGATCCTCGATCCCGACCGCAAGAAGATGTCGAAGAGCAAGGGCAACGTCGTGACGCCGATCAACCTCTTGGAGGACTACGGCACCGACGCCGTGCGGTATTGGGCCGCCTCCGGCCGGCCGGGCGTCGACACCGCATTCGACGAAGGTCAGATGAAGATCGGTCGCAAGTTGGGCACCAAGTTGCTCAATGCGTCGAAGTTCGTGCTCGGCTTCGGCGAACCGCCCGCGGGTGCATCTGCGTCGACACGCACTCGATCGAGCGATGCTGGCTCGGCTTGCCGATGTCGTCGGCGAAGCGACCCGAGCGCTCGACGAGTTCGACTACGCCCGAGCACTCGAGCGAACCGAGTCGTTCTTCTGGTGGTTCTGCGACGACTACGTGGAGTTGGTGAAGGGTCGGGCGTACGGTACGCAGGGCGACGAGGCCGCGCATTCCGCACGGGCCGCGCTCCGCGAAGCGTTGGACATCGTCCTGCGCCTGTTCGCACCATTCCTGCCGTTCGTCACCGAGGAAGTGTGGAGTTGGTGGCACGAGGAATCGGTGCATGCCTCCACCTGGCCCGCGGTCAGTGTTGCGACGGGCGGCGACGTCTCGTTGCTCGACCCGGTCAGTGAGGTGCTCGGTGCTCTCCGGCGAAGCAAGACCGAAGCCAAGCTCAGCCAGCGGGCAGCGGTCGAGGAGTTGGCGGTCGCCGGGCCGCGTTCGGCGCTCGAGGCCATCGAAGCGTGCCGAACCGACCTGGCCGAGGCCGGCGGCATCGCCGAATTCGCCCTGTCCGAGGGGCCCACCCTTGTGACGACCGTCCGATTGGCGCCCTCGACGGATGTGAAGGTCGCCCACTAGCCTGCTCAAGGTGAAGTCGAGGGTTCGGGTTGTTGCGCTGCTCGTGGGCATCGGGGCGCTGTGGGTGACGGCCGCGGCTGTCCCCTCCGCTGTCTCGGCCACGCCGGCCGACACGACCACCACGACTGTCCCCGGTGATGGTGGCGCCGTCGACGTGCCTGTCGCTTCCAGCATTGCCTTCCCGGCCGACGCACCGTTGGCCGCCACTCGCGGCAGCAGCATCCAAGAAACCCCGACGTTGCCGCCACCTCCGACGGAGGAGCCGACGACGACCGTGCCCTATGCGCCGCCCGATACCGGCGTGCCGTTCGCCTCGGGCACCGGCCGCCGAGTGGTCTACTCGAAGAACCAGATGCGGGTCTGGATCGTCGACGGCAACAACGTGACGATTCGTACGTATCGCGTCTCGGGTCGCTTCGGTCAACCGACGCCCGGCACCTATCACGTGTTCTCGCGGTCGACGTTCACGTGCAACATCGATCACCCGAACATCTGCATGAGGTTCATGGTTCGATTCACGCACGGGCCGTCCGGCGACAACATCGGTTTCCACGAGATCCCGAAGCGCGACGGCGTGCCCATCGAGGCAGACTCGCAGCTCGGCCAGGCGCTGTCGGGCGGCTGCGTGCGACAGGCCACCGCCGATGCCGAGTTCATGTGGGACTTCGCCCCCATCGGCACGACCGTGGTCGTCACCGACTAGCTGAATCCAACTGGGCCGTGACGTCGGTCGGGGCGATCCCAATCCGTTCTGGTGCACCGCTAACCTTGACGACTCATGACTGATGCGGAACCGACTGAACCCCAGCCATTCCGTGGTCACCACACCGCAGGTCAACGGCTCGTACTGGTGCTCAACTGCATCATCGTCGTGCTCTGCTTGGCGGCCGCAACCGGTCTGATCATCGGCAAGAACGCTGGCGAGAATGGCCGCAAGGTCATCATCAACGCGGCAACGACATTGCCGGCGCCAGTCGCGGCTGATCCGGGCCCTGGCAGTCACCGCTGCACCCGGCCAGACATTGCCCGGCGACACCGGCACCCCGGAGGTTTTTCCAGAGGCTGATCCTGAGGCGATGAACTTCCTCATCACCGGCGACGACAACTCGACCGACAAGAGCTGCATCGACCTCGCCGACAAGGGCGCACGCACGGGCGAGCGCAGCGACACCATCATGATCATCCGCCTCGATCCCGTGACCAAGCGAGCGGCTGTGCTGTCGTTCCCCCGCGACCTGTGGGTGAAGATCCCCGGCCACGGCACGCAGAGGATCAACGGGGCGTTCAGCCGCGACGACCCGCAGTTGCTGATCGACACGATCAACAACGAGTTCGGCGTCGGTGTCGACCACTACATCCAGATCGACTTCTGCGCGTTCCAGCGATTGGTGAAGGGCATCGGCGGTGTCAGCGTGCCGATGCCGTACCCGGTCCGCGACTCGTCGATCGGTCTCGAAGTCCTGACGCCGGGATGTCACACCTTCGACGGCGACGAAGCACTGAAGTACGTGCGCTCCCGCCACTTCGAGTACATGGACGAGCAGGGCAAGTGGCACGAGGACCCCTCGTCGGATCTCGGTCGCATCGCTCGACAGCAAGACTTCCTACGCCGCACGTTGACGGCGGCGCTCAAGCAGAACGTGTTCAAGCCGAAGGTCCTCGCCAGCCTCTACGCCTCGTACAAGGAAGATGTCGTCGTCGACGTGCCGCTGACGATCGACAAGATGATCGAGTTCGCCGGTGTGATTCGCGACGTGAAGGCATCGACCATCCGTACATACCAGATCGAAGCGACAGGCAAGATCATCCACGGCAGCGACGTGCTGATCTGGCACAAGAACTCGGACAACATGCAGGCGATCCTCAACATCTTCCGAGGAACTGCTCCGCTGTCCGACGCTCCCGAGCAGCAGTTCGAGGACGTCACGACCACGTCGACCATTCCCCACGCGACGACCACGGTGTCGTCGACGGCGACCGACGTCACTGCGCCGGCAGGCACCGAGCCCGTCGCAACCCCCGCACCGGCAACCGAGGACACTGCGCCACTGTCGAACGCCCCGAAGACCGCGATCGTCCCCGATCCGAACGTGGAGTGCTGATCAGCGTTCGAGCACCAGCGCCAGTGCTTCGACAACTCGCGACGGCCCCGCCACAGTCGCAATCCGCGCGCCGGTCTCGTTCGCGAACCTGACGGCTTCGTCGCTGTCCTGTTCGGGGGCGACGATCACCAGTTCCGACAACGCCGCGGCTGCAGCGGCGGCGTCGCCTTCGACCGTCGCCCGGCAGTCGCTCAGCAGGATCGTGATCTTGCGCGAGGCGTTGCTCCGGCCCAGCTGAAGGCCAGCGGCCCGCAGCGCTCCTGCCAGGTCGGTGGTCCCGTGCCCGCGCAGCGACAGCACGTCGGTGACCACTCGCTCGCCTGGCTTGTCGGTCGATTGACCTTTGATCGCCACCACGTCCTTGCCGAAGGCGATCACGCTGTAGCTGTCGGGACTGCGCAACGCGATCGCGGCAGCAGCGATCGCCGCGCTGGCCAGCGGCTTTCCGCCCATCGATCCACTGCGGTCGACGACGAGGCACAAAGCGGTGTCGGGTGTGCTCCACGAACGGACCCGCAGCCGCTCGACATCGATCGCAACTCCACCGGCGGCGGCCTCGGCGATCGTGTCGAAGCTCGCGTCGAAATCGAGGTCGCCGCCATCGTCGCGATACGGCTGCACGGTGATCTTGCCGACGCCCCGCCGCGTCGATTGTCCGCGACGCGCCAGATCGAGGAACAGCCGAGCCGCCAGCCGGCGGGCGAGCTCGCGGAGTCTCCGATCAGTAGCTCCCGCGAGATCAGCGAGCAGAGCAAGCGTCTCGTCCTCGTCGTCGAGCAGCCCTTCCTCGACCGCGGCCTCGTCGAGCTCGCCGACCTCGGGCGAGATCTGTTGGAAGCGCGGGTTGCGGGCGAGCTCGCGGCGAGATGTCGTGCGGCGCCGAGACTCGGCGATCGCTGCGTCGGCCTCCGCTCCTTCCCGGGTCAGAGGGTTTGGCGCGGTGCCCCGTCCGGGGCTGTCGCTTTTCCCGAGGCGTCCTGCTCTCGCTCGGCGAACACCTCGTACCACAGCTCGGTCACGATCGACTCGGCGTTGCGCGACAGTCCCTCGCGCAACCGAAGCCGGCCCGACAATGCCACGATCGCGCTGTCGAGACCGACGTCGAACGCGGTCGCCGACGAGTGCCGCAGTGGTGCGAGCGACGCTGCGACGGCCGCGATGTCGATGGCACCGCGCACCGACGAACCGATGCGAACGTCGGGATGTGTGCGGGTGAGCCTGACGACGTTGACGACCTTGGCCAGCCAGTCAGGATCCGGCGTGGGGTCGATGAGCCTGGCGACGATCTCTTCCTCGTCGGGGGCGGATTGATAGTCGACCGAGAGCCGGCAGACGCGGTCGTAGACGGCGCTGCTGATCCGAGCGGTGCCGATCGCGTCGAACGGGTTCATCGCCGCGACCAAGTCGGAACCCGGGCTCGGCGACGATCCTTCCGAGCCGTGGCACATGGAGCTCGCGTTCGCTCATGACAGTGATGAGGACGTTGAGCGTCTCCTCCGGAATCCGGTTGATCTCCTCGATGTACAGCAGCGATCCATCGCGCATGGCCGAGATCAACGGACCGTCGACGAACACGTCGGGGTCGTATCCGTCGGCCAACACGCGGGCGGGATCGAAGTGGCCGACGAGGCGCGCCGGTGTCAGCTCGGCGTTGCCCTCGACGAACTCGAACCCGAAGCCGAGCTCATCGGCGACAGCGCGCAGCAGCGTGCTCTTGCCGGTGCCCGGTGGACCTTCCAACAGCACGTGCCGATCGGCCGCCAACGCGGCAACCACCAGTTCGACCTCGCGCTCGCGACCGACGACGCGACCCAGTACTCGCTCGACCAGAGCGGCGGCGTCGGCCATGGCTCAGTCGTACACCAGCACGCCGCGGATGTTCTTGCCGGCGTTCATGTCGGCGTAGCCGTCGTTGATCTCCTCGAGCGAATAGGTGCGCGTCACGAGGCCGTCGAGGTCGAGCTGGCCCTGCGTGTAGAGCTCGAGCAGCTTCGGAATGTCACGCCGCGGATTGGCCGAACCGAACAACGAGCCGATCAGTTGCTTTTCGAAGAACGTCAGGAAGGCCGCCGGTACGGCGATCGACGCCTCGGCAGTCGGGTGGATGTTGGTGACGACGATCTTGCTGCGCTTGCCGCCCAACCAGAACGCCTGCCCGAGGGCGTCACCGTTGCCGACCCCCATGGTCATGATCACCTTGTCGAAACCGCGGTTCCACGTACTGGTGGCGAGATCGCCCATGGCATCGTTGATCGACGCATATGTGTGAGTCGCTCCGAACTCCATTGCCTTCTCGCGCTTGAACTCGACCGGGTCGATGGCCGCAATCACGCGGGCCCCGGCGAGTCGTGCACCCTGGATGGCGTTGGAACCAATTCCGCCGGCTCCCACGACGGCGACCATGTCGCCCGGCTCGACCTGAGCGGCGTACACCGCGGAGCCCCAACCGGTCACGACGCCGCACCCGAGCAAGCAGGCGCGGTCCAGGGGGATCTCCTTGTCGATCTTGATGCAGCTCGCCTCGTTGACGACGGTGTGGTGGGCGAAGGTTCCGAGGACGCCGATCGCCAGCCTCAGGTCCTCTCCTCCCTTCGCATGGTGGCGAGTGGTTCCGTCGAAGATCTGGTAGCCAGTCGCAGCGAGAGCACCGAGATCACACACATTGCTGTGACCCGACGCGCAGCTGGGGCAGCGGCCGCATGCCGGGATGAACCCGAACACCACGTGGTCGCCCGCCTCCAGCGACAGCACGCCCGGTCCGACCTCCAACACGACACCGGCGCCCTCGTGGCCGCCGATGCACGGGGGCTCGGCGGTGGCACCGGCGAGGTCACCGGTCACCAAGTGCTCGTCGCTGTGGCACATGCCGCTGGCAGCCAGCTTGACCAAAACCTCTCCGGCCTTCGGCGGATCGAGATCGATCTCCTCGACACTCCACGGCGTGTGTCGCTCCCACAGGATCGCGGCCTTCGTCTTCACAGCAGAACCCCCAATGTGTCGTACGTGTGTGCCGCCGACCATAGCGGGAAGCCGGGCGCGCACAACATCCGTGGGACAGCGTGATCCACGTAGGCGTTGGCGACGAACACGGTCGTCTGAGATCTCTGAAAGCACGTCTGTGACCACCGAAGACCTTCCCCCCGAAATTGGCGCATTGCTCGCCTCACTCACCCGGCTGACCCCGACCAACAGGACGACGTCGGTGCTCGTCTCGCCGCTCAACGAATCGAGCCGGCCGACCTCGACGCGGAGGTGGAGGGACTGGGCTCGTACAGCTCCAGTTCCTGCGGCAGCGGGGCATCGGCGATGAGGTGCAGTACCTGTACGGCACGTGTCATTGCCACGTAGAGCAGGCGCGCACCGAGCGCCGACCCGTCGAAGATCTGGTGGGCGTTGACGACCACAACACCGTCGAACTCGAGACCTTTGACGGCCTCGGCGGTGAACACCGGAACATCGTTGTACGCGAGATCGTGGACGTGATCGACCCGTCGCAGGTCGTGCTCGGCCAACGCGACCCCGATCGCCTCGTGCAGCGCAGCAGGAGCGACAACGCCGGTGTTGTGATGGCGGTGTCGAACGGCAATGACCTCTTCGGCGACCTCGTCGAACAAGTCTGCGGGCGGCACCGTTCGGACAACCGGCGGACTGCCTTCGAGCCGGACGCTGCGGCTCGGTTCGCTCGACACCTGGGTGAACGGCAACAGCCGATTGGCAGCATCGAGGATGGGACCGGGCACGCGGTATCCGATGGTCAACACGGCGACCTCGGCGGCGCTGGCACGAATGTGCCCGAGCGCCTCGGTCCAGTCCTGCTGACCCGCCGGCGTCGTGGACTGGGCGAGGTCGCCGAGGATCGTCATCGAGCCCTGGGGGCTGCGCCGTCCGATCACTCGCAACGACACGGCGGAGTGATCCTGTGCTTCATCGACGACGACATGGCCGAAGGTGAACGGTGTGCCGTTGAGCATCGAGTTGGCCTCGTCGACGATGAACTGGTCGGCCACGGTCCACCGCCGCTTCTTGCCCGACGGTCCCGGCAGCAACTTGTCGACCAACCGAATCGGCTGTTGCGTCGGCCATGCCTTGGCCACCGCGGCACGCAACTCCGGTGACCGTTCCCACAGGTCGTCTCGGTCGGTGCGGCGCATCAACTCGCGCACGACCAACCCCTTCAATCCTTCACGTCGCTTGTTGACCGGAGTGACACCGTGGAGCGCCTCGTCGACCCAGCCGGAGAACTCGCGCGCCGAGATGTCGAGCGTGCGCGCACCGATCGGCAGGCGAAGATCCTCTGTCGGTCCCGCAACGTGACCGACGCTGGCGACGGCGAGACGGTCGAGCATCTCCGGGCTGCCTTTCCATCGCCGCATCTCGTTGTCGTCGATGCCGGTGATCTCGACCTTGGGCACGCAGATGTCGAGCGCCGTGCGCTGTTGCACCAATCGCTCGCCGAGCGACGGCAGGACGTTGGCGATGTAGTCGAGGAACACGGTGTTGGGGCCGACCACCAACACGCCCGTACGCGACAGACGCCGGCGATGTTCGAACAGCAGGAACGCTGCACGGTGCAGACCGACAGCCGTCTTGCCGGTGCCGGGACCACCCTGCACCACGAGCACCTGATCGAGCGGCGCGCGAATGACGACGTCCTGCTCGGCCTGGATCGTTGCGACGATCTCGCGCATCGCGCCGGTGCGCGCTGCGCCGATCTCGGCGAGCACGGGGTCGGGCACGCCGGTTGCGGCGACGGAATCGGGATCATCGAGCTGTTCGTCGAGATACGCCGACAGGTCGCCTTCGACCATGGTGAAGCGGCGACGATGGCTGAGGCCCAATGGGTCGACCCCGGTGGCTCGATAGAACGGCGCGGCGATCGGCGCTCGCCAATCGACGACCACCGGATCGTGGGAATCGTCCTCGATGTGGCGACGGCCGATGTACCAGCGATCAGCGTGCTCGTCGGTGATCCGTCCGAAGAAGTCGCCGGCGCCCGGGCTGTGCAGGTCCTCGAGTGCTTCGGCCACGGTGACCTCGACGTATTCCGAGGTGATCTCGTCGGCCGATGCCGACGGGTCGACTGCGAGGAACCGCTGGATCATCGAATCGCGGCACCGGCGGGCGAACGACAGATGGTCACGTTCGACGTCGAGCTCAGGGAACAGGTCGGTATCCACGGGGTCGTCAACTCTAGCCGTCCCCTGCCCGAGGCAACCGAGGCCCTCAGGAACTACGATCTGACGCATGGAAAACGAAGAGAACGCCGTTGTCCTCGAAGCTGACGACGCCGAGATCGAAGAAGAGCTGTTGATCGAGGAGATCTCGATCGACGGCATGTGCGGCGTGTACTGACCTTGTCGCTGCTCGACACGCCGTTGCAGCTCGACCCTCAGGTTGCGTTGCGGCCCGAACCGTTCGGCGCGCTCGCCTACCACTACGGAACGCGTCGGCTGGTGTTCTTGAAGGATCGAGATGTGCTGGCGGTGGCCAACGCGCTCGAGTCGCAGCCGTCGCTGTCGGCGGCATTGGAGGCATGCGGCATCGCGGAGTCGCGGTGGCCGTCGTTCGCCAAGGCCTTCGCCTCCTTGCACGAATCGGAGATCGTTCGTGAGCGCAACGTCGCTGGTTGAGCAGCTCAAGCACGGGCTCGATGCCCCGATCTGTTTGACGTGGGAACTGACCTACGCGTGCAACCTGCAGTGCGTGCACTGCCTGTCGTCGAGCGGTCAACGCGACCCTCACGAGCTGACGACAGCTGAGGCAAAGCGAGTGCTCGACGAGTTGCGCGATCTGCAGGTCTTCTACATCAACATCGGCGGCGGCGAGCCGATGATCCGCCGCGACTTCTTCGAGCTGCTCGAGTACTCGATCGGCAGCGGCATCGGTGTGAAGTTCTCCACCAACGGCACCTACATCGACGCCGACAATGCTCGTCGTCTGGCGGCGATGGACTACCTCGACATCCAGATCAGTCTCGACGGCATCGACGCAGCCACCAACGACGCAGTGCGCGGCGCTGGTTCGTACGCAACGGCGCGCCGGGCGATGGACAACCTCGCCGCTGCCGGGTTCGGGCCGTTCAAGATCAGCGTCGTCGTCACCCGCCACAACGTCGATCAACTCGATCAGTTCAAGGCGCTCGCCGATTCGTACGGCGCGCAGTTGCGCATCACCCGGCTGCGTCCCAGCGGTCGAGGTGCCGACACGTGGCACGACCTGCATCCGACCAATGCCCAACAACGCCAGATCTACCACTGGCTGCTGGCCAACGGCGAGAGCGTGCTGACCGGCGATTCGTTCTTCCACTTGAACGCGCTCGGCGAGCCGTTGCCGGGGCTCAACATGTGCGGCGCCGGCCGGGTCGTGTGCCTCATCGACCCCATCGGCGATGTCTACGCCTGCCCGTTCGTCATCCACGACCAGTTCAAAGCCGGCTCCGTCCGCGACACGGGCGGCTTCGCCCAGGTGTGGAAGTACAGCGACCTGTTCCTCGAGCTACGCGAACCACAATCCGCCGGCGCGTGCGCCAGTTGCGGCAGCTACGACGCCTGCCAGGGTGGATGCATGGCCGCCAAGTTCTTCACCGGCCTGCCACTCGACGGGCCAGACCCCGAATGTGTCAACGGCGAAGCCGACATCTCCCTCGGCTCGGTGCGAGTCGAATTGACCCCGCGGCCCGCCATGGATCACTCCCGACGCAAGGCACTGACGCTCACCTCCTGACAACGAGCGCGCCGTAAGGTTGCCGGATCACCGCCGAACTCGCGCTCGTTCCATTGGCCTACCTGCTCGGCACGTTTCCCAGTGCTGTGATGGTGGCCCGTTCGCGCGGCGTCGACATCCTGACGCAGGGCTCCGGCAACCCAGGGGCGTCGAACGTCGCCCGGGTGCTCGGCACCCGTTGGGGCGCGTTGGTCTTCTTTCTCGACGCGCTGAAGGGCGCGGCGCCGGCGGCCGTCGGGCTGTTGCTCGGCTCGCGGCCGGAGGCCTACGTGCTGGTCGCGTCCGCGGTGCTCGGCCACATGTTTCCGATCACGCGCCGTTTCCGTGGCGGCAAGGGCGTGGCGACGATGGCCGGAGCGATGGTGGTGCTGCATCCGCTCAGCTCGCTGGTGCTGACAGCCGTGTGGGCGATCACTCGCAAGGCCACCGGCAAGGCGTCGCTGGCCTCGTTGGCAATCACCCTGGGACTGCCGATCTGCCTTGCGGTTTCGGGGGTACCGGCGTGGGAGTTCGTGGCCGTGATCGCGCTCTGCTTGCTGGTGCTCGTGCGCCACATCGACAACATCAAGCGGCTGATCGCCCGTCGCGAACTGTCGGCCAATCATTCATGAATCGTCAGGCGGTCATGAGTCGATTCGTCGCGAAACCGGCGATCGTCGCGGCAAGCGCGTGGACCTCCATCTACATAGTGTTGTGGGCAACCGGGCAACGCTTCTCGACCCAATACCTCGACATCGCCTGGCAGTTGATTCCGGTCGAAGTCCTTCGTTCCGATCCGATCGGCAGCGTCTGGCACCTGCACATCCAGCCGCCGTTGTGGAACCTGCTGATCGGCGGAGTGCTTGCCTGGTCGCCATTGCCCGATGCCATCAGCCTGCAGATCATCCAATTCGCGTTCGGGGTCGCGAGCGTTGCGTTGCTCGCCTCGCTGCTGGCGCGGCTGTTCGCTCGCCCGATCGTCGGCATCGTCATCGCCACTGTCGTCATGCTCGACCCCCAAGTGCTCGCGAATGCGTTCACCCCGACGTACGAGCTGGCGACCACATGCGGCTTGATCGCGGTGCTGTGGTTGGTGGTCGTCCAGCCTCGGTCGCCCGGCTTCACACTCGTCAGCATCGCTGCCGTCGGTACGGCAGTTGTCCTGACCCGTACCGTCTTTCATCCGGCGTGGCTGGTCGCATTGCTGCTGGTGTCGTGGTGGGTGGTGCGCCGTTCGATCGATGCCCGAACCATCGTGTTGACTGTGGCGATGCCGCTGGTGCTGGTGGGCGGGTGGATGGTGAAGAACGAAGTGATGTTCGATCGGCCGACGCTGTCGAGTTGGTTCGGCATGAACCTGCAACGAGCCGTCGTGCCGATCGCCACCGACGACCAACTGGACACGTGGGCCGCCGAGGGTCACATCTCCGAGATCACCGCCTCGTATCCGAGCGGCTTCGTGTCGTACAGCGCGTACGAGCCCTACATCGGCGAGTGCATCCCGAAAGGTGATCACCCGGCGACGAACAACCTCACACGTGAGGGTCAGCTGGCGATTCCCAACTTCAATGCGGACTGCTACCTGCCGGTGTACGACATCGCCGAAGACGATGCCAAGTGGGTCATCGCCAACCATCCGTCGCTGTACCTCGAGGGCCGGTGGTGGGCGACGCGTGCATGGGTGATGGAATCGCCGCCGCCGTTGCTGCCGACCTCACCGATCTACGACGCGATGCGTCCGATGTACCGAGTCGCGCAGCTCGGGCTGCCGCTGTCGATGCCATCGATCCGGATCGGTGATCTGCCGTGGGGCGCGGTCGATGTACCCGCGCACCTCTCGCTGCTGCAAGCGCTGGCAACATTGCTGGTCATCGGCGCAGGAGCGCGAGCTGCATTGCGTCGCCTGCGGCGCTTGCCGTCGTCGCGATGGATCCAGGTGGAGATCGTCGCTGCGTTGATCGTCGGATGGAACTTCGCGGTCGGCGTGCTGTTCGAGCTCGGCGAGCAGTCGAGGTTCCGCGCCGTGACGGATCCGATCACGATGAGCATCGCCTGCTGGCTCGTGTGGCGGATGGTCGATCACGTCCGTCGTCAACGATCGGCAAAGCCAGAACTGGTCGCCGGATGAACCTGTTGACGCCGCTGTCGATCGGCCCGGCGGAAGCGCCCAATCGCGTGATGTTCGGGCCACACGTCACCAACCTCGGCGACGACGAACGGCGCTTCACAGCCCGCCACACCGCCTACTACGCGAGGCGGGCTGCGGGCGGTTGCGGGATCGTCGTCACCGAAGGTGCGAGCGTGCACGACAGCGATTGGCCGTACGAGCGAGCACCACTCGCGCAACGTTGCGCCGCGGGCTGGCAGGAGATCGCCGATGCCTGCCACGCGCACGGTGCGCTCGTGATCGCATCGCTCGATCACGCCGGTGGCCAAGGCAGCAGCGCGTACAGCCAACTGCCACTGCTCGCTCCGTCGCGGGTCCCCGAGGTGAACAGCCGCGAGACGCCGAAATGGATGGAGCCCGACGACATCGACGCCGTCATTGCCGGCTTCGCAGATGCTGCCGCGATCGCTATCGGCGCCGGCTGCGACGGTGTCGAGATCAACGCCGGCCAGCACAGCGTGGTACGTCAGTTCCTGTCGGGCCTCACCAACCAGCGCGACGACGAATGGGGCCACGATCGGCTGAAGTTCGCCCGCGACACCATTGCTGCCGTGCGCGCGAACACGCCGTTGCTGGGACTGCGGCTCTGCTGCGACGAGCTGGCGCCGTGGGCAGGGATCACCCCAGAGATGGCACCGGAGATTGCCGCGACGCTCGTTGCGGCCGGTGTGGACTACGTCGTCGTGGTGCGTGGCTCGATCTACTCAGCGGAGAAGACGCGACCCGACTTCCACGAGCCGACCGGATTCAACATCGCGGTGTGCAGGGCGGTGAAGGCGGCGGTCGCGACCACATCGGCAGCAGTGCCGGTGTTCCTGCAGGGATCCGTCGTCGACTGGGGTCAAGCGGAGTGGGCAATCGGCGACGGCGTCTGCGATGGCGTCGAGATGACCCGCGCCCAGATCGCCGATGCGGACCTCGTGGCGAAGCTCCGTGGCGATCGTGCCGACACGATCCGACCGTGCATCCGGTGCAACCAGACGTGCCAGGTGCGCGACGCTCGGAACCCCATCGTCACGTGCGTCGGCGAACCATCCGCCGGCCGTGAGACGGAGGATCCCGATTGGTACACGCCGACTGCGGAGTCACGAGATGTCGTCGTGGTCGGTGGCGGAGTCGCCGGTCTGGAAGCGGCACGCGTCGCGGCGACGCGTGGGCACCACGTTGCCGTGTACGAGAAGGCGAGCCACATCGGCGGGATGGCAGCGGCGGCCGGGCCGGGCGCTGGCCTGGTTGCCTGGTTGGAAGCAGAGTGCCGGCGACTCGGTGTCGAGATCACTGCCGGCGCGCGATCGATACCGAGGGGCGACGTCGCGATCCAGTGCACGGGATCGCAAGCCGGTCACCGCGACTACGAGATCGAGGACGCGTCGATGGTCGTCGACATCGCCGACATCCGCCTCGGGGCGACGTTGCCGGCGGGCAAGATCGCATTGTTCGATCCGATCGGCGGACCGATCGCGGTCGCCCTGGCGGAGGACCTTGGCGATCGAGCCATCCTCATCACCCAGGATCACATTGCCGGCAACGAGTTGTCGCGGACGGGCGATCTGGCACCGGCCAACGTTCGTCTCGCGCAACGCGGCGTCACCATCGAACGGCGCACACTGGTGCGGACTGTTCGCGCCGGCGCGGTGGAGGTCGAGGATCGCTTCTCGGGTCAGCGGCGATCGATCGCCTGCGCGGCACTGGTCGATTGCGGCTTTCGGCTGCCGACCGATCCACTGCCCGGGGCGGACCTGTTCGCCGGTGATTGCGTTGCCCCACGCACGATCTACGAGGCAGTCCTCGAAGGTCGTCGAGCTGCCTTGGCCATCGATGCCGTGACATAGCCCGCGATGCCACGGATCGAGGGTCGCCAGCCACCAGACTGAGCGCCGAATGAATGCCCGCCGACCAGCCGCCGTCCTCTGGGATCTCGACGGCACGCTGGTCGACACCGAGCCGTACTGGATCGAGTGCGAGTACGAGCTCGTCGAGGCGCATGGTGGAACCTGGAGCGACGAGCACGCTCACGCCATCGTCGGCAGCGACCTTCGCGAGTCGGCGCGCTACATCCGCGAGCACGGGAACGTCGACCTGCCGATCGACGAGATCGTCAACCAACTCCTCGACGGCGTGATCGCTCGTGTTCGCCGCAAGGTTCCGTGGCGGCCCGGCGCTCGCGATCTCTTGGCCCAGCTCCGCACCGAGAAGATCCCGTGCGCGCTCGTGACCATGTCGTGGCGGCGTCTCGCCGATGCGATCGTCGGCGAGCTGCCCCGCGGCTCGTTCGCGGCAACCATCACCGGCGACGAAGTGCGCCGCGGGAAGCCACACCCCGAGCCGTACCTCGCCGCGGCGCGCGCGTTGTCGGTCTCGCCAAGGGATTGCGTCGCGCTGGAGGACTCGCCGACCGGCGTTCGATCGGCAACTGCGGCGGGATGCCATGTGATCGCGATCCCTCACATCGTCGAAGTGCCGGCAGGTCGTGGACATCGCGAGGTCGGCTCACTGACAGAGCTCACGGTCGACAACCTCATCGAGCCCGCCCCTCGCCGGCGCGGCTTCTCCCTGATCGCCGGATTGGTCGTTGTCGCACTCGTCGCTGTCGGCGCGGCAGCGTTGCTGCGCGAGCCGGCTGCGCCACCGCCTCCTCCCGACATCCCGATCGTCGCATGGGTGCCCTACTTCGCTTTGCCCGATGCCGAGACGACGCTCGCGACCAACGGGCAGATGATCGGCCACGTCTCACCTGTGTGGTACTCCGCGCAAGGCGCCACAAACATCACCGTCGATGGCAACCTCGCGCCGGATGCGACGGCGCAATTCATCGCCGCAGCGCGTGCCGCAGGATCGAAGGTCGTGCCATCGATCGTCGATGCGATGCCTGCCGGCGGGATGGCAGCGGTCCTCGCCGATCCCACCTCGCGGGCTGCACATGTCGCTGCGATCGGCGACCTCGCGGCAACCAACGGCTTCGATGGAATCGACATCGACTACGAGAACTTCGCCTTCGCCGACAACCGTGCCACGTGGTCGACCACTCGTCCGCTGTGGATCGACTTCATCACCGAGCTGGGCGCCCGGCTGCACGCTGACGGCCGCACGTTGTCCGTCAGCGTTCCTTACATCAAAGACGACAAGCGCACCGCGGACAGCGGCTACTGGGTCTACGACTATGGCGGGATGGAGCCGCACGTCGATCAGATCCGGATCATGGCCTACGACTACTCCACCGCCAAGCCCGGGCCCATCGCGCCGCTGTCGTTCGTGCGACAGGCCATCGACGGTGCGAAGCAGGCGACCGACGACAACAACAAGCTGGCGCTGGGCGTCGCGCTGTATGGATACAACTGGCCGATCGCTACGGTGGGTACGTGTCCAGCCGAGCAAGAAGGTAAGACCGGCGTGAGCCAACGAAACATCGACGAACTGCTCGCCAAGCGCAGTGCCATACCCGTCTTCGATCCGGTGACGGGTGAATCGTCGTTCACCTATCAACTCGACGTCACCGACGGCACGACGACGTGCACGCAGACCCGCGAAGTTCACTATGTCGACGCGCAAGGTGCGCAGCTGCGCGTCGACCTCGCCCGCACCGAACTGCTCGGTGCCGCCTCGCTGTGGGCACTCGGCTTCGACAGCCCGGCCACGTGGCAGGCCATCGGTCCGCTGGCTCGCATCCCCGGCTCGACGACAACCGCACCGACGACCGCGGCGGCAGCACCATGACCACCTACGGCGTCATGTTTCGCAGGGAATGGCCCGCTGATCGGCTGATCGACTACGCCCGTCAGGTCGAGGCACACGACCTCGACGAGATGTGGGTCGTCGAGGACCTGACGTTCCACGGCGGCTTCACCCAAGCCACTGCCGCTCTCGCGGCGACATCGCGGATCAATGTCGGCATCGGCATCGCTCCGGCCGTGGTCCGCAACGCCGCGTACACCGCGATGGAGATCGCCACGCTGGCCCAGATGTTCCCCGGCCGCTTCCACATGGGATTCGGGCACGGCGTCGACTTCTGGATCGAGGCTGTCGGCGCCGCGCCCAAGTCGTGGATGTCGTCGCTGCGCGAAACCGTGTCCGTGACCAATCGGCTGTTGGCCGGCGAGAACGTGACGCTCGACGGCGACTACGTGCACATCGACGGCGTGCAACTCGCCCACCCCGCGAAGGTGGTGCCGCCGGTGTCGCTCGGTGTGCGCGGACCACGGTCGATGGCGCTGGCCGCCGAGGTCGGCGCCGGCGTGATCTTCGCCGAGTGGTCGGGCCCGAAGTACCTCGAGCAAGTCCGTGCACAGATCGGGGAAGCACCGAAGTTCACCGCGTTCGTACAAGCCAGCGCCGACGTTCCCGCGTTGGAAGCAGCGATGGCGGAGAAGATGGCGCTGCCGCGATTCGCCGCCCAGCTGTCGGCATACGGCGACGCAGAGGTACCGCTGAACGAGCTCGTGATCGCCGGCGATCCGGTGACATGGATCGAACAGGCACAGCGCTGGGTCGAGGTCGGCGCCAGCACCGTGGTCTTCTGCCCTCTGCCGACCGACCCTGTGGAGTTGCCGCTATGACCATCGACCACGATCAACGAGATCAGCTCGCGACCCGACGCGCCGAACTGACCACCCAATACCTGGCACCGCGCGCCGAGCGACCCGCCACCACCGCCCGCGGGGTGCACCACGTCGCCCTCATCAGCAGCGATGTCGAGCACACGATCCAATTCTTCCAAGGCGTGCTCGGCTTCCCGCTGATCGAGATGTTCGAGAATCGCGACTACGAGGGCTCGACGCACTTCTTCTTCGACATCGGCGACGGCAACACCCTGGCGTACTTCGATCTCCCTGGTCTCGACCTCGGCCCATACCAAGAGGTGCTCGGTGGCCATCACCATCTGGCCATCTCCGTCGAGCCGGCGACGTGGGAGCGGCTGAAGTCGCGACTCGACGCCGAGAACATCGAGTATGCCCACGTCGACGGATCGTCGCTGTACTTCCGGGGACCCGACGGCGAGCGTCTCGAGCTGATCAGCGATCCGTTGCGGGAGATGTACGGCAAGCCGGTCGGCTGAGCCGATGGCCCGAGACCAGTAGGGAATAGTTGTGCGCGCAACTATGTTGTACCGATCATGACACTCACCGTTCAGAAGGCAGCCGATCGCTTCCTCACCGACATCGACTGGCTCGACTCCAAGCACTCCTTCAACTTCGGCGGCCACTATCGCGAAGGCGACGGCGGCCACGGCCTGCTGCTGGTCAACAACGACGACACCGTTGCCCCGGGCGGCGGCTTCGGCACGCACGGCCACCGCGACATGGAGATCGTCACGTGGGTGCTGTCGGGCAAGCTCGAGCACCACGACAGCGAAGGCAACCACGGCGTGCTGTACCCCGGCCTCGCCCAACGCATGTCGGCCGGCAGCGGCATCCGCCACAGCGAGCAGAACGCCAGCGACACCGAGCCCGTCCACTTCGTGCAGATGTGGGTGCTCCCCGACACCGCCGGCGTCAAGCCCGGCTACGAGCAGCGCGACATCAACGATGCGCTCGGCCAGCGGTCAGCTGGTGCCGATCGCATCCGGCAAGGGTCACGAGGGCGCAGTATCGCTGCACCAGAAGGACGCCGTGCTGTGGGGCGGCCGACTGGCTGCCGGCACGACCGTCGACGTTCCCAGCGACGAGCACGTCCACGTGTTCGTGGCGCTCGGCGACGGCACGCTCGACGACGGCACGGTGCTGACCACCGGCGACGGTGTACGCATCACCGGCAAGCAAGAGATCCGCTTCACCGCCGGCACCGACGGCGCCGAGCTGCTGGTGTGGGCCACCGCCTGACTGGTGACCCGGCGCGGCCGAGTACCCGCTCACGCATCGACCAGTTGGAGTTGTCGGGGTGTGGCGAAGATGGGTCCGCGTGGTGGTGCGGGGATGAGTGTTCCGTCGGGTTGTCGAAGGTAGAGGTCGTCGGCGCTGCCGATGTAGGTCCATCCTTTGTGGTGTAGGTAGTCGTGATGGGTTGAGCATCCGAGGACCATTTCGTTCAGGTCGGTGGGTCCGTTCTCGGTGAACACCTCTTTCAAGTGGTGTGCTTCGGTCCATCCGGGTGGCCGGTCGCATCCGGGCCATCGACACCCGCCATCACGAGCGACCATCGCGTAGTACTGGGCATCCGATGCCAAGCGTGTGGTGGTGCCGTAGTCGAGGATCGTCGAGCGGCCCTTGGTGACGATCCGGTTGAGTTCGGCATCGCAACACAACTGGCGCACCGCCTCGCCGGAGATCGTGTCGTTCGACCCGACGATCACACCACGTGCACTGCCGCGTTCGGTCACGGTCTCGAACGGGACGGCGATGAGGACTTTGGGGCGTTCGCGGCCACCGGTGACGGTGCCGGCGTTGTAGGCCTTGCACAACTCGACCATCGCGTCACCGATGCGGGTGTGATGCGCACGACCGGTCTCGTCGGCGAACGCTGCACCGGCAATGTGATCGAACGCGGTCTGCACCGCAGCGACATCGACAGGTGTCAACAAGCCGCGGACGTCGTACATCCCGTCACCGTTCTTGGTGAACGTCAGATGCCGCTTCACCCACAACGCCTCCTCACGCTCCGATTCACCGGCCGGGTCGGTCATCGCCAGCCACGACTCGAGACCGCGGCGGGTGTCGCGCGGCGACCCGGAGGCGATCTCCAACAACAACTCGGCGTCACCAGCAAACCCCGGCTCACCCACGACGGCGCCCAGCAGGCGGGCGTTGTCGACCGACAGGCCACCCGCTGCCATCTTCTCGCCGACCACCGGCGCAGCCGCCAAGGTCTCCGCGAGCCGGACATGAATCGCGAGCCGAACGCACCGTCGTCTGCGTCGCCCCAGCGAGCCACACCTCGATCGACGTCGCCCCCGACGACACGCCACAACTCAGCTGACGCGACAGCGCTGACAGCACGAGCGATCTCGGCCTCCAACCGGCACACAACACGCCGCAAATCGACGATCAACGACGAAACATCGCAGGCCGATAACACTGAAAGATCAGCCGCGGCACACTCGTCGAGCGCTGTTTCCAGAGCGGTCACGAGGTGCTGAGCCATGAACTCCCAGCTATCTCCCCGAACACCAGTTCGCAACCTCGGTATGAAACTTCCGAGACGGAGCAGCGTCAGTCCGACACAGCGCTTTGGCGTTCCCACACCTTGGCCCAGCCGTCCAAGGGCGCGATCGCCGTGTTCAGTTTGCGACCCAGTGATGTCAGTACATACCCCGAGGCATCGTGCCTGCCGACGAGGCCCGCCTCCGTGAGCTCACGGAGTCGCTCGTACATCACACTGGACGACAGGCCTTCGCATCGAGCCAGGAGAGCCCGGGCCCCGAGCGGGCCATCACTCAGCTCCCACATGATGCGCAGCGCCCATCGCCGCCCCAGAAGATCCATCGCGGCCATCAGCGCTCGCCCGGTCGTCGATCCTCGTACCGAACGTCCGGGAAGTGGTGTCACGCGTGTCACAGACATCGAGCCTAGTCCTCGAGCGTTCTGGTTTCCGAAACATCAGATCGTCGATACCGTTTCGGTATCCGAAACACTTCAAGGGAGCACGATGACGACCACAACACGGATCAACCCACTCGACCCGCCGTACGAGCCAGAGGTCGAGACGCAACTCGACGACATGATGCCTCCGGGCGTCCCACCGATTCTGCTGTTCCGCACCTTCGCAAAGAACCTTCCCATGGCACGCGCCATGCGCGGGTGGGGTGGCTACGAGCTCGGTAGAGAACTATCACTCTCGCTACGCGATCGAGAGATCGTCATCGACCGGACCTGCGCACGATGCAACTGCGAATACGAGTGGGCTGTGCACGTCGCCTTCTTCGGCCAGCGCGCCGCGTTGACCGAACAACAGATCACCTCACTGGTCTGGGGCAATCCCGCCGACCGCATGCTGGACGTCCGAGCGCGAGCGACTGTTGATCACAGCAGTCGACCAGCTGCACGACAACGCAGACGTCGACGACAGTCTGTGGAGCGCACTCAGCCTCGCCTTCGAGGAACATGAGATCCTCGATCTGCTGATGCTCTGCGGCTGGTACCACGCGATCAGCTTCGCAGCGAACGCTGCACGGGTGCCCCGCGAAGACGGGACACCGACGTTCGCCGACGTGGCGGGCGGATGACGCCATGCCGCGGGAGCTTCTCGAGTCAGACCGGATCTACGGCCGCGAGCGTCTCTGAATCGACCGGCGTCGTCTGGTCGACGAGGCGGCGGCGGACGGGGAAGAGGTCGACGTTGAATCGGCGTCGGAACGTTCCCCAGATGCCACCTTGCAACCACAGGGCGACGCCCATCGCGATCAGTCCCATGCCGATGAGGTACACGGTCTGGTGGTCTTCGAACCTGTCGCGCAGGAAGTAGTACACCACCGCACCGATGATCGGTCCCTCGATCGTGCCGATGCCACCGATCACGACGATGAAGATGATCGGCGCGGTCCACAGGACCACACTGAACGCACCGCCGGTCCCGATGGGCTGCACTCGCAACTGCTGCATGTAGTACGGACCCGCGGCCAGGGCCGTCCAGAACGCGGCGACGATCCAGATCACGAAACGGGTTCGGTAGACGTTGACGCCGAGGCCGCGGGCACCACCCTCGTCGTCGCGGATCGCCTGCATCTGCAACCCGAGTCGCGAGCGCAACACGAAGTACGCGAGTAGCACGGAACCGATGCCGGTGACCATGGCCAGCCAATAGGTGACGTCCTGGCGCGACGCGACGCTGTAGGCGCTGACCTTCAACGACACGCCGTCGCCGGCGCCGAGGCTCTTGCGGGTGATGATCAACTTGCTGACGATCTCGGCAAGTACCCAGGTACCGATCGCGAAGTAGCTCCCGCGGCAAGCGGAACGCAACGAGCCCCATCGGGATCGCGATCAACGCGACGATCACGGCCGCGATCGGCACTGATCGGTACAGGTCGTGACCGCGAACGTTGACGAGCGCGATCATCGTGTACGCCCCAAGCCCCATGAACGCCTGTTGGCCGACCGACACGACGCCGGCGAACCCGGCGAGCAGGTTCCACATCTGCGCCAGCGCGAGCAGGGTGAACAGCTCGACCATCTTGCGTTGCGTCGACGGCTCACCCCACGACGGCATCGCCGCGAGCGCGGCCACAGCGAGGAGCGCGACGACGGCGAAGACGCGACTGGTGGTCGTGCCGCGGGTGACCTTGATGGCGCTCATCGCAGGGTGACCTTGCCGAACATTCCCGTCGGACGGAACACCAGCACGGCGAGGAACACGATGTGTCCGGCGAGTTGTCCCCATTGCGGGTCGATCTGGTTGCCGATGAGCTGGGCGATTCCCAAGGTGATGCCGCCGGCGAGTGTGCCCCACAGCGAACCGAGGCCGCCGATGACGACCGCCTCGAACGCGAAGATCAGGTTCTCCGGTCCGCTGAACGGGGAGAACGAACCACGCACGCCCAGCAGCACACCGGCGAGTGCGACGGAAGCGATCGCCAAGGCCATGGCAATGCCGAACACGCGCCGGATGTTGATGCCCATCAGTCGGGCTGCATCCGGATCGTCCGACGTCGCCCGGAAGGCACGACCCTGCCGCGTGTACTTGATGAACAGTGCGAGCCCACCCAGGACCGCAATCGCGGTGAGCAGCGTGATGAGCGGCATCCAGCCGATGCTGATCGAGTCGTTGATCTTGATGGTCGCTGTTTCGAGCGCTGCCGACGTTGAGGCCTTGCGTGTCGGCGGTGTACTTCTCGAGCAGCGCGTTCTGGATGATGACGCCGAGGCCGAAGGTCGCGACGATCTGAAACGCCGGATCGACGCCGACCACACGATCGAACACGAGGCGTTGGAGGATGTAACCGACGACCAATGCCCCCGGCACGATGATGACGAGCGTGGTCAGCGGATTGATGCTGAGGCTGGTGCTGATCGACAACGCCATGTACGCGGCGAGGATCGCCAGGTCGCCGTGAGCGAGGTTGACGAATCGCATGACACCGAACGCGAGCGACAGCCCCGTGGCGAACAGCGCGTACAGACCGCCGAGCAGGATGCCCTGCACGATGGCGTTGACCCACACCATCAGTGATCACCACGAACGGTCGACATGCCGAAGTACGCCTCGGTGATCTGTTCCTTGCAGACCTCGCCGGGTGTGCCGCTCAAGGCGATGCGACCCTCGAGCAAGCAGTAGAACCGGTCGGCGACCCGCAGGGCTTGGTTGACGTCCTGCTCGATCACGAGCACCGTCGTGCCCTGGGCCTTGATCACCGGAATGGCCTCGTACACCTGGCGCACGATGATCGGCGCGAGGCCGAGCGAGACCTCGTCGAGCAGCAGCAGGCGCGGGTTCGACATCAACGCCCTGGCGATGGCCAGCGTCTGTCGTTCGCCACCGGACAGGCCCTCGCCGAACCGCTTCAGCAGCGGCACCAGCAGCGGAAACGCCTCGAGCACCGTCGCCTTGTTCCACGGACCCGGCCGGCCGACGTCGCCACCGACGACGATGTTCTCCTCGACGGTGAGCGACGGGAAGATGCGCCGGCCTTCGGGAACCAGTGCGATGCCGTCGGCGACGCGGCGGTGCGCAGGCCGCGATGCGACGGACGTGCCGTCGAACAGGATGTCGCCGCGCATCGGTTGGACGAGCCCGACGATCGCCTTCAGCAGCGTCGACTTCCCCGCGCCATTGGCACCGATGATCGAGACGGTCTCGGCCTCGGCCACCGTCAGGTCGATGCCGAACAGTGCCTGGAAGTCGCCGTAGCCGACATCGAGTCGGTCGATCCGCAACAGCTCGCTCATGGCGCACCCGGTGCGCTGTCGTCGGCGAGATCGTCGCCGAGGTAGACCGCGCGGACCTCGTTGGATGCCATCACTTCGTGAGGGTCGCCCTCGATCAGCTTTCGCCCGGCGTCGACCGCAACCATTCGGTCGACGACACGCAACAGGGCATGCACGATGTGCTCGATCCACACGATCGACACACCGCCTTCGCGGATCTGCTTGATGGTGTCGACGAGCTCGAGCACTTCGCCTTCGGTGAGCCCGCCGGCGATCTCGTCGAGCAGCAGCAGCGTCGGCTGTGTGGCGAGCGCCCGTGCAAGCTCGAGACGTTTGCGATCGAGCAGTGTCAACGCGCCGGCAACGACGTTGGCCTTGTCGAGCATTCCGGCCTGCTCGAGCGCGCCGACAGCGGCTTCCTCCTTCGACACCGACAGCCGACCCTTCGGACCGAACGTGCTGCCGACGAGCACGTTCTCGAACACCGTCAACCCCTCGAACGGGCGAGGGATCTGCGCCGTTCGACCGATGCCGCGATGGCACCGGGAGTGTGCCGAGAGCTTCGTGACGTCCTGGCCGGCGAGGACGATGGTGCCGCCGTCGGGACGCAGATCACCGGCGATGAGGTTGAGCAAGGTGGTCTTGCCCGCGCCGTTGGGCCCGACGATGCCGAGGGCCTCGCCCTCGGCAACATCGAACGTGAAATGATCGACCACCCGCAAGCGCGCCGAAGCGCTTGCTGACGTCGTCTACCTGCAGCAGTGCCGTCATACCGACATGGCGATGTCAGCGAAGCGGCTTCAACGTGCCATTGGTGGGGATCTCGGGCGACAGCGAGTTGTTGGTGACGAGCAGCTCGAACGGGAACTGGCCACCAGTCGGTCTTCTGCCACTGCCCACCGACCAACGAGGTCGGGCTGATGTTCTTCGGCAAGCCGTTGACGCCGTACTGGATCGGGCCCACCATCGTGTCGAGCTTGGTCGCACCAGCAGCATCGGCGATTGCCTGCTTGTCGGTGCTTCCGGCACGTGACAACACGTCGAAGCACACCTCGAACAGGGCATGGACGAACCCGAGGAACTGCGTCCACTGCTTGCCGGTGGAGGCCGTGTACTCGTCGCCCAACTGCTTCGAGGTCTCACCCGTCAACGAGCTGGAGAACGGATGGTTCGGCGTCCACCACACCTCGCTGGCCAACCCGTTGCCGATGTCGCCGAGCGCCTCGACTGCGGAGGAGAAGAGCACGGCCTTGGCCATCGTGACCAGCTTCGGCTTGAGGCCCTGCTGGTTGGCCTGCGTCCAGAAGTTGGCGAAGTCGGGAGGGATCGGGATGCCCGTGATGATCTCGACGTTCTGTTGCTTGAACTGGCCGATGATGCCGCTGAAGTCGGTGGTGCCGTCCTCGAACCGGCCCGGATCGATCATCGTGTAGCCGTTGGCCTTGGCGCCGGCAGGGAAGCCGGTGTCGGGCGACGCGAGCGCATTGCCGTCGGGATCGTTGGGGCACAGCAGTCCGACGATCTTGTTGGTCTCGACCGTCTGCCACATGTCGGCGAACACACCGACGAGTTGATCGGCACCCCAGAAGAAGTGGTAGGTCCAGTCGAACCCCTTCGCGGGGTCGCCGCCACGGCCGAGGAAGTACGGCTGCCACGGTGCCAGCGTGCTGAGGCACGGCACGCCGTTGGCCTCGCACTGGTCGGCGACGGGGTTGATCATCTCCGGTGTGGCGATGGCCAGCATGAGGTCGACGCCGTCGTCGAGGATCAGCGAGCCGGCCTGTGAAGCCGCCGTGTCGCTGCTGGACTCGACATCCTTCTGGATGATCTCGACCTTGTACGACTTGTCGCCGAGCATGATGCCATCGGCGGTCAACTTGTTGATGCTGTCGAGGATGAACGGATTGGCTTCGCCAAAGCCGGCCAACGCGCCGGTCAGCGGAGCGGTGAAGCCGATCTTCACGGTGCCGTCGCCACCGCCGCCACCGAACTTCGCGGCGTTCGGCCCGCCCGAGGTGGGCTCGGTGGTGTTGACCGCAACTGTCTCTGTTGGCGTCGGTGCAGCAGTGTCGGGTGCTGCCGTGTCGGAAGGTGCGCGCCGAGCCGCCGGCAGGCGTCGTCGTGGCAGAGGTATTGCCGTTGTCGTCGCTACCGCACGCTGCGAGAAACGCGGCAGCTGCCGCTGCAGCACCGCCGAGCGCCAGGATGCGGCGCCGGCTGTAGATCGGCCGCTCTGGCCAGGTCTGGTCTTCCATGTGGTGTGGATCCCCCTTGTGGTTGGTCTTGCTTCTCGAACGATTCAACGGTTGCTTACTGCATGCGATCGAGCGTCGAGCGCTCGACGCGTACGGCGCAGGTGTTCATCCAGCAACCGCACTGCTTCGGTGGCATCGCCGCGCAACGCGGCGCCCACCAACGCACGATGTTCACCTTGCACATCGCGATCCTCGTCGTGCCCGAGCGGACGCGACCAGCGGCGGTACAACTCCGCGGCGTCGCGCAACGACACCGCCATGTTGCGCAGTCGCTGGTTGGGGCACGCCGACAAGCAGTGCCTGATGGAAGCGGGCATGTGCCAGCGTCCAGTCCTCGCTCATGACGGCCGGGTCGCCCTCGCTCTCCATCGGCGTGCGGTCGAGTGCATGATGCGCTGCCACGACCTCGCTCTCCCAAGCGATGTCGCCGTGCTCGATCGACATGCGCAGCACGAGACCTTCGAGCTCGCAACGCGCTGTCGTGAGGTCCTCGAGATCATCCTGCGAGACCGGAGTGACGTGGAACCCGTGCTGCGGTTCGGATTGCACCAGTCCTTGCTCGGCAAGGCGTGTGAGACCCTCGCGGACGACGCTGGTGCTGCAGTCGTAGCGCACCATGAGCTCGGCGAACCGGAGTTTGGTGCCGGGCAGGACCCGGCCCGACAGGATGTCGGCGCGCAGCTGGGCATAGACCTGCTCGGCACGCGTCGCGCTTCCCCCCATGGCTGCATAGTCAAGCACTTTCGGGAATGGGGTGCAATATCGAAATTTTCTTGACATGTCGAAGATCGAGCGGTAGAAACGATCCGGTCAATGAGGGGGTAATGCGATGGCCTTGCACGGTCTTGCCGAAATGACGCTCGGCGTGCCCAACGTCGACGCGACGAAGCAGTTCTACCGCGAGTTCGGGCTGGCGGAGAGCGACAACGGGATGTTCGCTTCCGCGGACGGGGGCGATCAACTGCGCGTCGTCGACGCCCCGTACCGGCGCCTCATGGAGTACGCGCTCGCTGCCGACGACACCGACGACATCCAACGCATCCGCGCCGCGGCACACGCCTACGGCATCGACGTCACCGATCACGACGATGGCAGCATCTCGATGCTCGAGCCGATCGTCGGGATCAGCGCGAAGGTCACGGTGCATCCGCGCATCGTGCAACCTGAGCCGTACGCGTGGAAGGCGATGAACTCGCCCGGCAACCCTGCACGCTCCGGTACCCGTGCCCCGGCCATCTTCAACGAGGGCGCAGCACGCCCCCGCAAGCTCGGGCATGTGCTCTACACGAGCCCCGACTTCGAGGCCAGCATGCGATTCCTCACCGATGTGCTCGGGTTCAAGGTCAGCGATACCAGCGCCGGCGTGATCGCGTTCTTGCGTTGCAGCACCGACCATCACAACGTCGGGCTCATCAATGCGCCGGTTCCCTTCTTCCACCATTCGTCGTGGCAGGTCAACGATGTCGACGAGATCGGCCAGGGAGCCCAGACACTGCTCGCCGTCGACCCCAGCCGCGACATCTGGGGCCTCGGCCGGCACTTCCTCGGCAGCAACTTCTTCTGGTACTTCCGCGACCCGGCGGGCAACTTCGCCGAGTACTACGCCGACCTCGACCAGATCCCTGACGACGCCGAGTGGGATGCTCGCGACTGGGCACCCGACAAGTCGTTGTACGCGTGGGGTCCACCCGTACCGAAAGCCTTCGTTCACCCCGACGATGTCGAAGAGATCGCCGCCGCCTTGCAAGGAGTGTCATGAAGATCGCCCGCTTCACCGAGGGTGCCCACACCCGCCTCGGCATCGTCACCGCCGACACGGGAGAGGTCATCGACGTCGGCACGGCAGACCCGTCGCTGCCGACGGATGTCGGTGTGCTGCTGGCAAACGGCGGCATGGCCTCCGTCGCTCGCACGGCAGCGTCGGCGCCACGCTTGGCACTCAGTGCCGTCAAGCTCGAGGCGCCGATCGCCCAGCCACCCACGTTCCTCGCGATCGGCCTGAACTACGCCGACCACGTCGCCGAGAGCGGCATGGACAAGCCGAAGGCTCCGGTCGTCTTCAACAAGCAGGTCACCTGTGTGGTCGGCCCCGGCGAAGGCATCGAGGTGCCCACGGTCGCGCCCGACTGGGTCGACTACGAGGGCGAGCTCGGCATCGTCATCGGCACGCGTTGCCGCAACGTGTCCGTCGAGGATGCGCCGTCGGTCGTCGCCGGCTACCTCATCGTCAACGACGTGTCGGTGCGCGATTGGCAGCGGGCGACGCCGACGATGACCATGGGCAAGTCGTGGGACACCCATGGCCCCATCGGGCCGTGGCTCGTCAGCGCCGACGAGATCGGCGATCCGCATGACCTCACCATCCGCACGTGGGTGGACGGCGACCTTCGCCAAGACGCGTCGACGAAGCAGATGATCACCAACTGCTGGGAGCTCATCGCCCATCTCTCGACAGCATTCACGTTGCTGCCCGGCACCATCATCGCCACAGGCACTCCGGCCGGCGTCGGGTTCGTGATGGACCCGCCGCGTTGCATGAAGGCCGGCTCGACCGTCCGCATCGAAATCGACAAGATCGGCGTTCTCGAGAACCCGGTGATCGCTCAACCGTGAATGCATCTGAAGGGGCACGACAATGACAACGACAACGACGTCCGTTACAGCAAGCGATGCCGCGGCTCGCGCCAATGAGTTGATCCCCGAGTTGCGCGAGCGCGCCGCACAGACCGCGCTCGATCGGCGGCTGCCGCAGAGCAACATCGACGCGTTGCGTCGCGCCGGAGCGCTGAAGACGGTGCAGGCACGGCGCAATGGCGGCTACGCGTTGGGGATCCGAAGCCACCTCGACGTCATGAGCGCGCTCGGCCGTGGTTGCGGCTCCACCGCCTGGGTTGCCGGGGTCGTGCACGCCCACTCGTGGCTGGTGTCGCACTTCCCCGAGCAGGGCCAGGACGACATCTACGGCAACAATCCCGACGCGGTGGTCTCGGCGGTCATCGGCCCGCGCGGCAAGGCCGTGCGCACTGCCGATGGGTACCGACTCGAAGGTGTGTGGCCCTTCGGCTCGGGTTGCGAGCGCGCGGACTGGCTACTGCTCGGCGCCGTCGTGTTCGACGAAGCCGGGAACGAGATCGACCAGGGCGATTTCATGGTGCCGCAGTCCGAGATCACGATCAAGGACGACTGGTACGTCAGCGGCTTGGCCGGCACGGGCTCGTGCACGATGGTGGTGACCGGCGTCGACGTTCCCGCGCATCGTTTCCTGTCGCTGCCCGGGTCTCATCATGGGCAACAGCCCTGGCGCGTCTGCTGCACGGCGACGACTGGGTGCAGCGTTGCGCGCCGGTACCGGTGCTGACGATCGCGCTGTGCGGCGGAGCGATCGGCATCGCCAAGCAAGCGCTCGCCGACTTCCCGTCGGTGATCAAGGGCAAGGTCATCGCCTACACCGCCGACCCGCAAGAGCCGCACGCCTTCACCCACATCCGGCTCGGCGATGCCGCGGGACGAATCCGCGAGGGCGAGCTCTTGCTGTACTCGGTCGCAGACGAGCTCGATGCCACGGCACAAGCCAACGCGGAGGTGCCCTTCCTGCGACGTGCCGAGATGCGCAACGACTGTGCGACTGCGGTACGACGACTGCTCGAAGGTGTCGAGATCCTCTTTCGAGAGTCGGGTGCCAGCGGCGTGCGCACCGGCGAGCCCGATCAATCGGGCGATGGCCGATCTCCAGACCATCAACAACCACGGCCTGATGAAACTGGAAACCAACCAGGAGATGTTCGGCCGCCTGCTGCTCGGCCTGGAGCCCAACACTCCCTTGATCTGACAAGCTCAGGAGATGGAACTCGAGGGGATCAAAGCAGACCTGCATCACTATCTGCAGGTCGGACGCGAGGCATTGCTGTGGAAGCTGGAGGGCTTGTCGGAGTACGACATCCGCCGGCCGATCACGCCCACCGGCACGAACCTGCTCGGCATCGTCAAGCACGTCGCCAGTGTCGAAGCCGGCTACCTGGGTGAGATCATGGGTCGACCGTTCGACGAGGAAATGCCATGGTCCGACGATGACGCCGAACCGAACGCCGACATGTGGGCGACGGCCGACGAGAGCCGCGAGTACATCGTCGAGTTGTACAAGCGTGTCTGGGCGAACAGCGACGCCACCATCGAGACGCTCGATCTCGAGACCGTCGGTGTGGTGCCCTGGTGGTCGGAGGGCCACAATCAGGTGACGTTGCACATGTTGCTGATCCACATGATTGCCGAGACCCATCGTCACGCCGGCCAATCCGACATCGTTCGCGAAACCATCGACGGCGCAGCCGGCCTGCGCGACGACAACTCCAACCTTCCCGAGGGCGACGCCGCATGGTGGGCCGATTACCACAACCGCCTCGAGGCCGCCGCCCGACAAGCCGGAGGTCAGTGATGAGCGACGACGCGGACGTGATCGGCGAGTACCTGGCGACGCTCCCGAAGCCACAGAGCGACACACTTGCCGCGTTGCGAACGACCCTTCGCGAGTTGTTGCCCGATGCCGAGGAATGCATCAGCTACAAGATGCCGTGCTTCCGGGTCGACGGGAAGGCGGTGGCCGGCTTCGACGGATTCAAGCAGCACTGTTCGTACTTCCCGCACAGCGGCAACATCGTGCAGAACATCAGCGGAGTACCGGCCTGGTGCAACGTGGCATCGAAGGGAACGCTGCAGTTCCCGATCGACCGCCCATTGCCGAAGACCCTGGTTCGCAAACTGGTGCGCGCCCGTCTCGACGAGATCGCCACCCGCGGCCGCTGACCAGTATCCGTGGACGTGCGGGGGTTCGACGAGCTGACCAAGGCTGGGCGCGCTGCTCGGCTGCGGGTGCTTGCCACCGACACGTTGCGCACAGAGTTCGGGATCGAGCCACGACGTGTGTCGTTGCTCGCCGCACATTCGTTCAACACGATGTTCCGTGCCGACATCGCCGACTCGGCCCGGGTGGCCGTTCGGGTCGGCGAGGTTCGGATCCACACCGACGGTGTCGAGGAAGTCGAAGCTGCGTGGCTCCGTGCCATCCGCAACGAGACCGACCTGGCCGTGCCGACGTTGAGCGTCGATCGACACGGCCGTCACGTTGCTGCGGGCCACCACCCGCTGGTGCCGGGGCCGCGCTATTGCTCGGTGATGAGTTGGGTGCCCGGCCGCATCGTGCGCAACCGGTTCGACCACTCGATCGCTCATCGCATGGGCGTCGTGCAGGCCCGACTCCACGAGCACGCGCACGCCTACGCCGCACCCGACGTGCCAGCGGGACTCTTCGCGAATCGCGTCGTGTACTTCGGCGACACGAGCAAGCTGCCGAGGTACGAATCCGACTATGGAGCGATGTTCGTCGAGGCGATCGACAGGGTGCAGACGCACCTCGACGATCTCTGGCGATCGCCACCACACGCGCCGCATCTTCTCCACGGCGACTTCGGCCCGCAGAACGTCATGCACTACCGAGGCGTGCTGACGCCGATCGACTTCCAGGATCTGCAGTTCGGGTTCGATCTCCAAGACGTCGCGATCACGATCTGCGATCTGCGCCGCGGCTACGACGACGAGTCGTTGATCGATGCGCTCAAGGCCGGCTACCGAACCGTCCGTCCATGGCCGTTGAACGACCCGCTGCTCGAACAGGCGCTGGCGGCGGCGCGCAGCCTCAACGTGATCAACCTCGGCTTGAACCTGCGACGACCGGGGCTCGACCAGTTCATCGATCGCCACGCCGCGCTCGTCGCGGGGTGGATGTCGGGCTTGGCGACGAAGACCCCGTTGATCTAGACCTCGATCGTGGCCACGTCATCCCAAGTCCTGTGGGCTCCGACGCCCGAGACGATTGCCGGCACCAACATCGGCCATTTCGTCTCGTGGCTCGCCGAACGCGGCATCGGCCCGTTCCCGTCCTACGAGGAACTGTGGCGGTGGTCGATCGATGACATCGCCGGTTTCTGGGCTGCCGTGTGGGAGTTCTTCGACGTGCTGGCCAGCGTGCCGTACAGCGAGGTGATCGACTCGCCCGAGATGCCCGTCAGCAAGTGGTTCGTCGGCGCTCGCTTGAACTACGCCGAACAGATCCTTCGCCATCACGGTGAGGGGCCGGCGATCATCGCCCATTCGCAAACGCGCCCACCGACGTCGCTCTCGTGGGACCAACTCGCTGATCAGGTCGGCCGAGCGCGACGCGGGTTGCAGCGTCTCGGTGTCGGCGCCGGAGATCGCGTCGCCGCATATCTGCCCAACGTGCCGGAGACGATCATCGCCTTCCTGGCGACCGCAAGCCTCGGCGCCATCTGGACCAGTTGTGCACCGGAGTTCGGAGTGCAGGCGGTGCTCGATCGCTTCGGTCAGATCGATCCGAAGGTGTTGCTGGTCGTCGATGGATATCGCTACGGGACGCGCGACATCGACCGCCGGGCCGAGGTGCAGGCGATCCGCGGCGGTCTCCTCAGCCTTCACCACACCGTGGCGCTGCCGTACCTCGGCGGCGAGCCTTTGCCCCACACCATCGGGTGGGACGAGCTGACCGCGCACACCGGACCTGTCGAGTTCGAACAGGTCTCCGCGGATCATCCTCTGTACGTGCTGTACTCCTCGGGCACCACGGGTATGCCGAAGCCGATCGTGCACGGCCACGGCGGCATCCTGCTCGAGCACCTCAAGGCGCTCGGTCTGCTCGCCGACCTCGGGCCGAACGATCGGTTCTTCTGGTTCACGACCACCGGTTGGATGATGTGGAACTACCTCGTCAGCGGGCTCCTGACCGGCGCGTCGATCGTGACGTTCGACGGCGACCCGGCCGCGCCGACGTTGGATGCGTTGTGGCAACTCGCCGCGGACACCGGGATCACGTGGTTCGGCGCCAGCGCGCCGTACTACATGACGTGTCGCAAGACGGGGCTGCGGCCGATGCGACCAGTTCGATCTGTCGCGCTCCGTGCGGTCGGCTCCACCGGCGCTCCATTGCCCGCCGACGGGTTCCACTGGGTCTACGAGGCAGTCGGAGGTGACGTGATGCTGTCGTCGATCAGTGGCGGAACGGACATCTGCTCCGCGTTCGTCGGCGGGTGCCCGATGGTCCCGGTGGTCGCAGGCGAGATCTCGTGCCGCTACCTCGGTGCGGCTGTCGAGGCGTACGACGAAGACCGGCCACTCGGTGGTCGGCGAGCAGGGCGAACTGGTCATCACCGAGCCGATGCCGTCGATGCCGATCGGGTTCTGGGGGGACGACGACGGCTCCCGGTACCGGGCGGCGTACTTCGAGTCGTTTCCCGGCGTGTGGCGACACGGCGACTGGATCACGATCGACGAGAAGGGCAGTTGCACGATCACCGGTCGGTCCGACGCGACGTTGAATCGCGGCGGCGTCCGTATCGGCACCAGCGAGATCTACCGCGTCGTCGAGGCCATTCCCGGTGTCAACGACAGCCTCATCGTGCACCTCGAAGACACCGAGGGAGGCGGCGCGGGCGCGCTCATCTTGTTCGTGGCCGTCGGTGATGGCGTGGTGTTCGACGAACTGGTGGATCCGATCAAGCGCGCCCTGCGCACCAACCTCTCACCGCGACACGTCCCCGACGAGATCCATCCGCTGCCTTCGATCCCCACGACATTGTCCGGCAAGAAGCTGGAGCTACCGGTGAAGAAGATCCTGCGCGGCGCAGATCCCGACTCGGTCGCCAGTCGTGGCGCGCTCGAAGAACCCCGAGTCACTCGACGCCGTCGCCGACCTCGCCCGTACCCGTCCGACCTGAACCGGTCAGGCAGTGTTTTCGATGACGAGGGCGATGCCTTGGCCGACGCCGATGCACATCGTGGCCAGCCCGTACCGGCCGCCGGTTCGACGGAGATGATGGGCCAACGTGGTGACGATGCGCACGCCGGAGCAACCGAGTGGGTGACCGATCGCGATGGCTCCGCCCTGCTGGTTGACGATCGCCGGGTCGAGCTCTGGCCACTCGCGCAGGCACGCCAAGGATTGGGCTGCGAAGGCTTCATTGAGCTCGACCGCGGCGATGTCCCCCCAGCCGATGCCTGCTCGACGGAGCGCAGTGCGCGCTGCCTCGACAGGCCCGATTCCGTACAGGTGCGGCTCGACGCCGCTGGTCGCACGACTGACGATGCGTGCCATCGGCGTGGAGCCCGACGCCTCGAGACCCCGTTGCGACATCACCAACATCGCCGCTGCACCGTCGTTCATCGGCGAAGCGTTCCCGGCTGTCACCGTGCCACCCTGCCGGAAGACGGGCTTCAACTTGCCCAACGTCTCCATCGACGATTCGGGCCGGATGCACTCGTCGCGCGGCTGCGGTGCGTCGGCAACCTGCACGATCTCGCCATCGAAGTATCCGGCCTCCCACGCAGCAGCGGCTCGCTGGTGCGACCCCATCGCGAACGCATCCTGCTCGTCGCGCGAGATCGAGTACTTGTCGGCCAACACCTCGGCGCCCTCGCCGAGCGAGATGGTCCACTCTCCCGGCATCTTCGGATTGGTCATCCGCCAGCCCAGCGCCGAGTTCCACATCTGCTCGTGTGTGGTCGGGAACGCCTTCGACGGCTTCAGCACGACCCAGGGCGCGCGAGTCATGCTTTCGACGCCGCACGCGATGGTGATGTCGGCATCGCCGACCGCGACCGTGCGCGACGCGCCGAAGATCGCCTCGATGCCGCTGCCGCACAGCCGGTTGACCGTGGCCGCTGGAATCGTGGTGGGCAGCCCCGCAAGCAGCAATGCCATGCGGCCGACGTTGCGGTTGTCTTCACCCGCGCCGTTGCGCGTCGCCGGCATAGACCTCGTCGATCGACGCCGGGTCGAGCGATGGCGACCGTTCGACGATCGAGCGCACCGCGCCGGCCAACAGGTCGTCGGGACGAACACCCGCCAATGCTCCACCGATGCGACCCAACGGTGTGCGCACGGCGTCGACGATGAAGGCTTCGCTGGTCATGGTCGTTCTCCTTCGTAGGCGCGTTCGAGGATGCCGAGCAGGTCGGCTTCGGTGACCGGACGCGGGTTGACGGTGATCTCCTCGGCAGCAGCGTGCGCCGCGCCGGGCAGGTCGTCGCGCTGCAGCAATCCGTCGTGGCCTTTGAGATCGGCGAGGCGCGTCGGCACGTTGCTGGCGACGGCGAGATCCCACAGCGCACCTGCCGGATCACCGCCCGGCGACCCGAGCGCGGCAGCGAGGCGGGCCATGTCGTCGGGCAACGCCGGAGCGTTGAATGCGATCGCGTGCGGCAGGATCACCGAGTGGGCGTCCGCGTGCACGAGGTTGAAGCGTCCGCCGAGCACGTGGCAGAGCTTGTGGTGCAGGCCGCTGGCGGTCGTGCCCAGCGAGACGCCGGAGAGATACGCGCCGTACAGCAACGTGCCGCGCGCATCGACATCGCCGGGGTAGGCCATCACCGTCGGCAACGAATCGTGAATGGCGCGGACGCCTTCGAGCGCCAACACCGTGGTGATCGGATTGTGACCGGGCGCGTACAGCGCCTCGACCGAGTGAGCGAGCGCATTGAAGGCGGACGGTCCGGTGACGTGCGGCGGTAGGCCGACCGTGAGCTCGGGGTCGTACACCACCGTCCTCGGTTGCACGATCGGGTCCTTGCCGGTCTGCTTGTGGCGGCCGCCGGTGAGGCCGTAGATGGTGGTCTGCTCGCTGCCCGCATAGGTGGTGGGCACGGCGAGGATCGGCACGCCGTGGCTCAACGCAATCGCCTTCGCCAGGCCGGTCGACGACCCGCCGCCGATGCACACCACGCAGTCGACCGAGGCCTCGGTCGCCGCGGCGCGGGCCCGATCGGCGAGCTCGACGGGAACGTGTTGGGCGACCTCCGTCCAGGCCAATGCCAGTCGAGCCCCGAGCTGCCCGGTGACCGCGGCCGCCGGCAGCGTGGCCGCCTGATCCGAGATCAACATCACGTGCCGGCCGCCGAGCCGTTCGACCTCTGCACCGACATCCGCCAGCCGACCCGCACCGAACACGATGCGTGCCGGCAGCTGGTCGTAGGTGAACGGTTTCATGCAGCCTGCAGGCGCGCGCAGCGTGTCGAGCTCGACCTCGGTCGGCTCGTCGGTGGTCGACAGATCGTCGTCGAAACGGACGTCCCATCCGGTCGCGGCAACGACTTGTTCGCGCGTGACGCCCGGATGCAGGGCGACGACGACGAGCTCGCAGGTGTCGGGATCCGGCTCCATCACCGCGAGGTCGGTGATGACCCACTTCGGCCCGCCGCCGCGCAGGCCGAACTTCTCGCGGTCGCCCTTGCCGTCGCCGTAGCCGATCGAGGTGCGGAAGTCGCAGCGCTCGACGAACGCTGCGCATCGACTGGCGCATGATCACCATCACCGAGCCGGCCGATGCGGCGATCTCTGGCGCGCCGCCTGCGCCGGGAAGCCGGGTCTTCGGGGTTCTCGTACGAACCGATGACCGTCGAGTTGATGTTGGCGTACTTGTCGAGCTGAGCGCCGCTGAGGAAGCCGATGTCGATGCGCCCGCTCTGCAGCCAGTAGGCGAAGATCTCGGGAACGCTGACGACGGCATCGCTGGTCTCGGCCAACTCGCCGTCGCCGATCGACAGCGGCAGCCGAGTCGGCTTCGAGTCGAGGCATCCCGACTCGTAGATCAGCACCGGTTCGACGGGGTACAGACGGCGAGCAAGGTTGGCGGCTGTCGACGGCAGGCCGATGCCCACGAAGCACTGCCGCTTGCCCGCCGCGGCCAGCGCCCCCAGTTGGCGTGCCGCGTTGACGATCATCAACTCGTCGGTCGTGTACTCGGCCATCAGATCCCCACGCTCTCGCAGTACTCGGCGTAGTCCGCGGTGCCCTTCACGTGCTTGTCGATCCAGGCCGTGAACGTGTCGCGGTCTTTCGATACCGCGTCCCACGCCTTGTAGAACACGTTGTCACGAGTGGAGAAACCCATCGCAAAACTCGGGTGTGCTCCGCGCGGCACATGACAGACCGCGCTGACGACCCACGACGGCAGCACGATGGCGCCCGGCACGGGTGGCAGTTCGTCGACGATCTCCTCGACCGTCACGATCGACCGCCGTGACGCGAGCACGGCCTCCTTCTGCACACCGAGGAGCCCCCAGATCTGCACGTTGCCGGCGCGATCCGCGCGCTGTGCGTGGATGATCCCGACGTCGGGGTTGATTGCCGGGACCGCGGCCAACACCTCGCCGGTGAATGGGCACTCGACCGTCTTGATGGTCGTGGTGTGCTTCGGCAGATCGGTACCGATGTAGCCGCGCAGGATGCCGAACGGCAGTCCGGCGGCTCCGGCGGCGTAGCGCGTGGCCATGCCGGCGTGGCTGTGCTCTTCGATCTCGAGCGGCTGCGGCCACTGGTTCTCGACGGCATCGCGGAACCGTTGCAGCGAGCCGACGCCGGGGTTGCCGCCCCACGAGAAGGTCAGCTTGGTGACGCATCCGGACCCGATCAACCAGTCGTACACGATGTCGGGGGTCATCCGTACGAGATGGAGGTTGCGTCGATCTTGACGGATGATCTCCTGTGCAGCGGCATGCGGGATGAGGTGGGTGAAGCCCTCGAGCGCCAACGTGTCGCCGTCGTGCACGTGCTCGGCGACTGCCTCGCGCAATGTCGTGATCATCGTGGGTACCCCATCATCTCGGATACCCCATCATCTCGGGTACCAGGGCGGAATCTGAGCATCGACGTTGATCCAGATGCTCTTTGCTTCGGTGTATTCGCGCATCGCCTCGAATCCCATCTCTCGTCCGTAGCCACTGAGCCCGGTGCCGCCGAACGGCGAGGCAGGGCTGACCCGCTTGTACGAGTTGACCCACACCATCCCGCTGCGCATCGCACCCGCCATGCGATGAGCACGCGACAGGTTCTGGGTCCACAACCCGCCGCCCAACCCGTAGTCGGTTCCGTTGGCGATGGCCATCACCTCTTCATCGTCGGAGAACGTCGAGACCGTCACGAACGGGCCGAACACCTCTTCGCGACACACCCGGTCGCCCGGCCTCGCGCGCACCACAGTGGGCTCGATGTAGCAGCCATTCGCGAGCGCGGGATCGTCGGGTGCTTTGCCGCCGGTGAGGATCTCGCCGCCCTCGTCGATCGCGACCTTCACGTAGCTGAGCACGCGATCGCGATGCATCGCCGACGTCAGCGGGCCCATCTCGGTCGCAGGATCAAGGGGATTGCCGACCTTGATCGACTTCGCCAGCCCGATGAACCGCTCCAGAAACTGATCGGCGATCTTCTCGTGCAGCAACAGCCGCGATCCGGCGATGCACGCCTGACCCTGGTTGTGGAAGATGGCGAAGGCGCTGCCGCCGACTGCTGCCGGAATGATCGCGTCATCGAAGACGATGTTGGCACCCTTGCCGCCGAGCTCCAGCTGCACGCGCTTGAGGTTCGATGCCGAGTACTCGACGATTCGCCTTCCGGTCGCCGTCGATCCGGTGAACGCGATCTTGGCGACGTCGGGGTGCGTTGCCAATCGCTCGCCGGCAGCCACTCCGAAACCCGGCACCATGTTGACAGCGCCGGCCGGGAAGCCGACGTCGACCATCAGCTCGGCGAGGCGCAGCGACGACAGCGGGGTCAGCTCGCTGGGCTTCAGCACCACCGTGTTGCCGGCAGCCAGCGCTGGGCCCATCTTCCACGAGCAGAACATCAGCGGAAAGTTCCACGGCACGATCTGGCCGACGACACCCAACGGCTCGCGCTGCACGTAGTTCAAGAAGCCCGGTTCCACAGGGATCACGTCGCCCTGCAACTTGTCGGCCATCCCGCCGAAGTAGCGGAAGCACGCGGCCGTCCGCGGCACGTCGAGCTTGCGGGCATCGCTGATCGGGTGACCGGTGTCGAGGCTCTCGAGCTGTGCCAACTCCTCGCCGTTGGCCTCGATGGCGTCGGCGAGTTTCAGCAGCAGGCGACCGCGCTCGGCCGCGGCCATCGTGCGCCACGCGGGGAACGCCGACGACGCCGCCTCGACCGCGCGATCGACGTCGTCAGCCCGCGCCTCGGCAATCTCGGTGATGACCGAGCCGTCGTGGGGGTTGATGACCTCGATGGTGCCGCCGCCCAGTGCGTCGACGAACTCGCCGCCGATGAACAGCTTGTTCTGCATCAGAAGTCGACGGGATACACGCTCGCCTTGCCCGTGCGGATCATCTCCGGCAGCTCGGGCGAAGCGTTCTCCCACACCAGCAGCATCGAGCGCTTCGGGCTGTAACCCTGGTGGCGGATGTCGCCGGGCATCGCCGCGACGTCGCCGGCCTTCATCGTGACCTTGCTGCGCGGTGCGCCGGTGTCGCGGTCCTGCACGTCCCACACGATCTCGTCGCTGAGCTGCACGAACCACTCGACACGGTCGTTGCCGTGGATCACCGGCAGCATGTACTCCTCGCTGGTCGGGCAGTACAGGCTGGCCTTGCACACGCTGACGACGCTGGGGTTCCACGTGACGTCGCTGCGGCTGATGTAGGCGTACAGGTTGAACGCGGCGACCTCGTCCTCGAAGCCGGGCTCCGGGTACACCTCGGGCTGGTCCTGCGGCACGTCGGCGAACATCCGGTTGATCGGATGGGTCTCGTCGGTGCGGATCTGCTCGTCGCCCGGCACGCTGACCATGCGGTTCGCGGCAACGCGGCGGCGAGTGACTGCCTCGGTGTTGCTGCCGTCCTTGACGCCGAACGGCTTGTCGGTCTCGGCCGGGCTGGCGAACGGGTCGAACGACGCGTTGGTCCAGTCGTCGAGCATCGCCTTGAACGTGTCGCGGATCAAGGCCTGTCTCGAAGTTCTCGGTGTGGTCGAGCTCGGCCTTGCGATAGGCGTCGTTGAACCGGCCGGCGAACATGTCGACGGTGCCGTAGTGGTTGACGGTGCCGAACACGCTGTCGAAGTTGACGGTGCCGTAGAAGAAGTCCCACGCCACGTCGCGCTGCAGCGCACGCAGGAACACGTCGACGCTGAGCACGTGCTTGCCCGTCGGCCAGGTGATGTGGACGAAGTACTCGTCGCGGGCGAAGTGGAACGCACCGAGGCTGAACTCGCGATAGCCCTGTGCGTTCGGATCGGTTGATTGGACGTCGGTCAGTGTCATGTCAGGTCCTTCTCTTCACAGAAATTTCAGCTCAGGCAGATGTCGGCCCAGCGCTCGACGGTGTCGTCGCCGAGGATGGTTTGCAGCAGGATGACGCTCGGCGCGGTGGCGCTCATGCGATAGGCGGCGTTGGCGGGCAGCAACGCCAGGTGGCCTTTGCGCAGGACGATTCGGCCCATCTTGCGGCCGACCGGCTCGCCGTCGATGTGGACCGAGCCTTCCTTGTCGGCTGGCACCGCGGCGTGTCGAGCTTGACGAGCTCGATCGTGACCTCGCCGTCCATGCACAGCGGGAACTCGTCGTGCGCGCACGTGCGCCACTCGCTGGTGCCCTCGGCGCGGATCGCCTCGAGCACGTACTGCATGTTCTTGCCGACGGCGACCTTCTCCCACGGCTTCGAGGAGTTGGCGACCTCGAAGATGTTGGAGAACGCGTAGTTCTTGGCCTGGTCGTTGATCAGCTCGATCCCGCCCTTGTCGTAGTCGGCGAGCGACCCGAACTTGGTGACGTACTCGGTCACGCAACCCCCTCTGAATTTTGGCTGAGCATCTAGGAATGTTCGCATTGCGCACACTCGTGCGATATGTGAACATTGTCGCGGGAGGTGCCTTCAGTGTCAAGTGAGAGCGTGCCGGCGAACAGCGTGTCGCGTGACAGCCCGGAGCGAGACTACGTCCAGTCATTGAGTCGTGGCCTTACGGTGCTGCAGGCGTTCAACGCCGAGCGACCGGCGATGACACTGGCCGACATGGCTCGGGCGACGGGCCTCACCAGGGCAACAGCGCGGCGCCTCCTGCACACCCTGGTCACGCTCGGCTACGTGTGCACCGATGGCCGCACGTTCGAGCTGACCCCTCGCGTGCTCGATCTCGGTTTCGCCTACGTGTCGTCGCTGCAACTGCCCGACATCGCCCAACCGTTCATGGAGGAGCTGTCGGATCGCGTGCACGAGAGCGTGTCGGCCTCGGTGCTCGACGGCACGCAGATCGTCTACGTCGCTCGCGTCAACACGCAACGGATCATGGGCATCTCGCTCGCGATCGGCTCGCGGCTTCCTGCGGCATGGACGTCGATGGGACGTGTCCTGCTCGCCGGCCTCGACGACGACGCGCTCGACGCGTTCCTCGAACACCTCGTCGTGGCGGGGCCGACGATGCAATCGATCACCGACGTCGAAGCATTGCGTTGTGAGATCCAATCAGTGCGCAACCAGGGCTTCGCGCTGATCGACCAAGAGCTCGAGGTGGGGATCAGATCCGTGGCCGCGCCACTGCGCGATCGCCGCGGGCGAACCTTGGCCGCGGTCAACGTCGGCACGCACGCGGCGCGCGTGACACTGAAGGAGCTCCGCGGTGTCATCCTGCCGGCGCTGCTCGCGACGGCAGGCAGCATCGAGGCGCAGCTGGCCAAGCGATGACCGAGTCACCACATCCTCTGATCGGTCGGGTCGAGGTGCTGGTGGATCAACTGCGCCGTCGCGGCATCGACGTCACGACCGGCGCGGTCATCGACGCGTTCACCGCGCTCACCCACCTTCCCCTCGAGGAGCCCGAGTCGGTCAAGGCGGGCCTGCGCGCGACGCTGGTGAAGAGCTCGGACCCGACAGGCGAGTTCGATCGCGCCTTTCGAATGGTGTTCGCAGGACTCGCCGGAACCCGGATGGAGACCGACGAGAAGTTCGAGGAGGACGCCTCGCCTGTTGCCACGCCGGGGCAACTGTCCAGCGCGTTGTTGAACGCGATGCAACAGGGCGACGACGCCCAGATCGCGATCCTCGCTCAGCAGGCAGTGGACGCATTGGCAGGCTTCGACGACGAGGCGGAGCACAGCGAGCGCTACTACCTGCACAAGGTCATGCGGGCGATCGATCTGTCGCGCATGCTCAGTGCGGCGATGCAGCAACTGCGCCGCGAGGGCGAGCTGACCGAGCTCGAACTGATGCTGGCCCGCAACGAGTTCGCGGCGATGCTCGAACAGTTCCGGCGGCGACTCGCCGCCGAGATCGCGGCACGGATGACAGGCGGTGGTGTGGATCACGCCGACGTCGACATCGGATCGGCGTTGGCGGATCGCGACATGCTCGAGCTCTCGTCGTTGGAGCTCAGCGAGTTGCGACGCGTGGTGCAGCCGCTGGCCCGGCAACTGGCGGCGCGCATCAGCAGCCACCGACGATTGCGCAGCACCGGACGGCTCGATCCGCGCCGTACGGTTCGACGCTCGTTGCAGGCCGGCGGCGTGCCGCTGGACGTGGTGATGCGGCGGCGCCATCCGCACCGTCCCGAGCTCGTGCTGCTGTGCGACGTCAGCGGATCTGTCGCCGAGTTCGCCCAGTTCACGTTCACCCTCGTGCACGCGCTGCACGACGAGTTGCGACGGGTGCGCAGTTTCG
>CAVPUO010000020.1:0-32027 GCA_963708925.1 Ilumatobacteraceae bacterium
CCGTTCTCCATGAGAACGCTCCGGCGAGCGATCGATGATTTCCGGAGGTTGAACGACCACGCCACCGCTGCGCTGTTCGAGATCAGTTTCAGCGAGGTCGCCGAACTACGCGGCGAGGATCGCCGAAGCGACCACGGCGATGACCAGGCGCTGGCGGTCGACACCGACTGCGGACTTCCGATCCTCGACGGTGCTGCGCGCCGTCCTGTGTTGGTTGGCGGGCCGCAACGGTGAGTCCAGCGCGTCGCTCGAGCTCGGGCCGAGAAGTCGTCGCCCTGGCCCATCAACCGTTCAATCCGGTCATCCGGGCGTCAGGCGTCTGTTCGCGTCTGGGCGTCGCCGAGACGCTCGCCGACCTGCCCGACGCCGCGGCCGAGCATCTCGGTGAGGCGCTGCGACATCCATGAACAGGTCGGGCATGGCCGCGAGGCGGCGCATGGACCATCGCCACATCGGCGAGCTCCGCGCACACTGCAAGGCGATCGTCGGAGGCGTTGCCAGCACCTTCGGCGCGCGATCGAGCTCGCCGTGCAAGGTGGGGTTGCCGTGGACCGTGATGCTGGCGGCCAGGTCGATGGCCGAGGCGGTCGTCGACATCGGATCCCGGACCTCGGCCTGCCAACTGCTCGGCAGCACCGAAGCGCTCAGCGAGCTGTTCGGATACCTGCCCACCGACGACGAACGCGGTTGGTCGACGATGTTCGGGCGACAGCGCCACCGACCGTGTCGGTACGTGCGGCCGTGGAGACGGCGACGGAAGCAGGTGCACGCTCGATCTTCCGCGAGCTCATCGGCGCTGCTCGCCAGGTAAACTGAGCCCGGACGCGAGCGACGCCCGGCGGGGACCGGGCGTCGCGAACGTGTGAGGGATCCGGTGCCTGCTAGTCGGAGGTGATGGCCCCCAGGACGTCGAGGCGGGCGGCCCGGCGGGCCGGCAGTACGCGGCGGCGACGCCGGCGATCGCGGCGATCACCGTGACGACGCGAGCTGGCTGGCCGGGAACGCGAAGGTGTCGAGCCCCTCGTCCGTACAGCGCCTTGACGATCGACCAGCCGAAGCCGATGCCGATCGCCAGGCCGAGCGTCGTGCCGAGCAGGGCGATGATCACCGACTCGTAGCGCACGGTGGCCCGCAGCTGGCGGCGGGTCATGCCGACGGCCCGCAGCAGACCCAGCTCCCGGGTCCGCTCGAAGATCGAGAGCGCCAGGGTGTTGGCGATGCCGAGCAGGGCGATGAACACGGCGAGGCCGAGCAGGGCGTAGATCAGGTTCAGCATCATGTCGATGTTGGCCGTCTGGCGCCTCCTTGAACTCGGCCGCGGTCCTGCACCTTGGCCTGCGGGTAGGCCGTCGGTGACCTGGTCGACGGCCGGCGCGGCCGTCGGCCATGCTCGACGCCGTCGGCGACGGTTGACGAACACCTGCGCGTCGAAGCTGGTCGGCGACGTTGGCGTCGTAAGGCGGCGAGGCCGATGAAGTACTCGCCGAGCGACGTCGGTCTGCGTGTAGATGGCGCCGACGGTGAAGCTGCTGCACGCCGGTCTCGGCGAACGTCACCGGCACCGTGTCACCGACCTTCCAGCCGTTGGCCGTCGGCGGTGTCGTCGGCGACGGCGATCTGCGTCGCGCCGAGGTCGTCGAGCGAGCCGCTCGGTCGACGTCGAAGTCGACGATCTCCTGCATGGCGACCGGGTCGGCCGCCGTCGAGCATCGGCGCCGGTGCCGTCGACCTCGGCCGGCGCGATCCGGAGCCCGGTGACGGCGCTCGAGCTCGGGCAGCGTCGCCGAGCTTGGCGGCGAGCGTCGGGCTGAGGCCGCCGATGCCCGACCGGTGCTCGAGTCGACGACGAGGTCACCGGTGAAGCGCTCGGTCGACGCTGTCGTCGATCGACGCCTTCGTCGACGACGCCAGGATGGTGATGAAGCCCGACGAGGGCGACACCGATCATCAGGGCCGCGGCGGTGGCCGACGTGCGCTTCGGGTTGCGCATGGCGTTCTCCCGGGCCAGCGTCCCGGCCATCCCCTTGAGGCGGGGCGAGCGGCGCACCGAGCACCCGGCTGAGCGGACGGGCGAGGACCGGACCGAGGACGGCCACGCCGAGGAAGACCAGCACGGCGCCCGAGGCCGACCAGCGGCGATGCCGGCGCCGCCGAACAGGCCGGCGCCCATGGCGACCGCACCCGAGCGCGGTGACGCCGAGCCCGATGACGAGCCGGCGCGCGGCTGCTGGCCGACGTAGTCGACGGCGACGTCTCGCATGGCGGCGATCGGCGGCGACCTTGGCGGCCCGTGCGGGCCGGGAAGCACGGCCGAGGCCACGCTCACGCCGAGGCCGGCGATGACCGACACGACGACCGTGCTCGGCGGTGAGCACGACGCTCGCCGGCGGGGATGTCGATGCCCGAGGCCGGCGAGCAGCGCCTTCAGCAGCCGGCGCCACGCCGACGCCGGCGGCGAGGCCGACGGCCGAGGCGATGAGCCCGACGACGACGGCCTCGAGCAGCACCGACCCGAGCACCTGACGGCGGCTGGCACCGATGGCCCGCATCAGCGCCATCTCCTTGCTGCGCTGGGCGACGAGGATCGAGAAGGAGTTGTAGATGATGAACGAGCCGACGAACAGGGCGATGACGGCGAAGACCAGCAGGAAGGTGTTGAAGAAGCTCATGCCCTCCTTGATCGTCCTGCTGGTCCTCGGCGGTGATCTCGCGCGCCGGTGAGCACCTCGGTGCCGGTCGGGCACGACCTCGGCGATGCGGTCGACGAGCTCGCGCGTCGCTGACGCCCGTCGGCGGCCGACGACCTTGATCGCGTCGACCTTGCCGGGCTCGGTCGAGGCAGCCGCTGCGCCGCGTCCGGGGTGAACAGCGCGAACGACGCGCCGCCGGGGCTGTCGGCGCCGCCGAAGGTGGCGATGCCGACGATCGTCGACGTGCTCCGGTGCCGGCCTGGGTGAGCACCGTGCACGGTGTCGCCGACGGCGGAAGCCGGCCGTCGTCGGCGCTGGCCTTGTCGATCACGACCTCGTCGTCGGCCTGCGGGGCCCGGCCGTCGGCGAGGTCGAACGGGTTGAGCGTCGTCGTCGGCGATCCAGATCGCCACCGATGCGTCGGCGCGCCCATGTCGGGGTTGCCGATCGGCTTGCCGTCGTGGTCGACGAGCTGGGCGTAGCCCTCGATGCTGCCCTCGGCCGCGGCGACGCCCGGCGACGGCGTCGATCGGTGTCGACGAGCGCGGCGTCGAGGCGGGCCCGCTGGTCGCCGAGCCGCTCGCTGGTCGAACGCGGCGTCGCCGCGGACGAAGGCGTCGGTGCCGGCGTTGGCGTCGGCGAAGAGGTCGTCGAAGGTCTTGCCGATGGTGTCGGTGAGCACGAGCGTGCCCGCCATGAAGGCGACGCCGAGCAGGACGGCGAGGCTGGTGGTGAGGAGCCGCAGCTTGCGGGCGCCGAGGTTCTTGAGCGTGGTGCGGAACATGGCGATCAGTCTCCGAAGCTGCTTCAGGCGGTCGAGCACCCGCTCGGGCGTCGGGTGCGGACATCTCGTCGACGATGCGGCCGTCGGCGAGGAAGACGACGCGGTCGGCGTAGCTGGCGGCGACCGGGTCGTGGGTGACCATGACGATGGTCTGGCCGAGCTCGCGGACGGCCCGGCGCATGAACGTCGAGGATCTCGGCGCCCGTGCGGGAGTCGAGGTTGCCGGTGGGCTCGTCGCCGAAGATGATCTCGGGCCGGCTGGCCAGGGCCCGGGCGACGGCGACGCGCTGCTGCTGGCCGCCGGAGAGCTCGCTCGGGCGGTGGCGACAGGCGGTCGCGCGAGGCCGACGGTGCTCGACCACGAGGTCGAGCCACTCCTGGTCGGGCTTGCGGCCGGCGAGCGCCATCGGGAGGGTGATGTTCTCGAGGGCGGTGAGCGTCGGGACCAGGTTGAACGCCTGGAAGATGAAGCCGATCTTGTCGCGGCGCAGCTGCGTGAGGCGTCTGTCGTCGAGCCTCGACAGGTCGGTGTCGCCGATGAAGACGCTGCCCGAGGTGAGGGTGTCGAGCCCGGCGACGCAGTGCATCAGCGTGCTCTTGCCGGAGCCGCACGGGCCCATGATGGCGGTGAACTGGTGGGCGTGGAAGTCGACGGTCACGGCGTCGAGCGCGGTGACGGCGGTGTCGCCCTTGCCGTAGCGCTTGGTGGCGCCGACGGCACGGGCCGCGGCGGCCGTGGGCTGCACGGACGGCGCGGGTAGGACGGTCAGGTTGGTTAATGTTGCGGTCATGTTGATGCTCCGATGTGTGCGGGTTGTGATGTGGAGTGCGGACTTGCACGTGCACACCATCCGCGCCTGAGCTGCAGCCACCGCTGATACGCCCGACCACCCGCGAATCAGCCCCGATCAGCGCCCCACCCCGGCGATGAGATGAGCCGTCCCAGGCCGCACGTCGCTCATCGCGCCGATTAAACAAGCGGGATGCCGCATGGCCGCCGCTTTCGTTTCGGTGTCGAGATGATCGGATCGTTCGACGGAATGTCGTCGACGGACAGTGCCCGGCGGGCTCGAATCGTTGGTGGGCTCGACTGTTCGTACGATGACTTCCACGAGGGCCTCGGACCCATCACCGCCATGACAGCCGCGCTCTGACGACGACGACGCTGAAGGTCGCGCCGATGGTGCTCGAACACGACCTCCCTGGCATCGAGCGGTGTTGGCACGGGAGTTGGTCGTCAGATCGACATGGTGCTCGAGTGGACACTGGAAGTCGGTCTGCGGGCCGGGTACGACCCGTCCTCGGACTGTCAACACTCCGGCATCGCCGAATGGATCCACCGAAGGTGCGGGTGGAATCGACTGATCGACATGCCGCGGTTCTTGCGGGCGCTGTCGAGCGACCGGCCAACGACGTTGAGGAACCCATTATCGAATCGACGATCTCGACGGGACACCGAAGCCGTTCACCCCGAACGACCACCGCTGCTGGTCGCGGGAGGTGGTCGGCGGATGATGCGATTCGCTGCGCAGCACGCCGACATCGTGGGCGTCAACGTCCACCTGCCGGCAGCACCCGACGAGGCGTCGGCGCGCGATGCGTTGCCGGCAAGCATCGACGAGAAGTTCGAGTGGATACGCGACGACGTGGTGCTCGCTTCGACGATCTCGAGTTCAGCGCATGGCTGTCGGTCGGTCGGGTCACGAACGACGTCTCGAAGCTCGGCGAGCGACTGAGCGCAGCCTTCGGCGCACCGGTATCGGAAGTCCTCGAATCCCCACTCGTTCTCGCGGGCACGATAGATGAGATCATCGATCACCTCGAACGCCGGCGGGCGCGCTGGACCAACCGGCATCGTCGTGCCGCAAGGGGCGACGGACGACTTCGCTCCGATCGTCGCCAGGTTGTCGGGAACATGACCGCGACCGCGACAACAGAGCGCTCGACGAGGTGGCGCCGGTCCCGGCCTCGGGGTCATCGGTGGAGTCCTGCTGTTCCTCGGCGCTTCCTCGTTCGGCGACACGCCGGACACTCGCGACACCACCGCGGACGTCGCGAACTACGTGGCGAACCGGACGAGTGTGTTCGTCGGCTGCATCCTCGTGGCCCTCGGTCTGCTCGGACTTCTGGCCGTCGCCGTGGATCGCGACACTGCTGGACATCCGCGGCGAGCCAACGGTCGCCCGGTTCGTCCAGAGCGCGGCCATCGTCGTCGTGGTGTCGATGTTGGGAACGATCGTGCTGATCGATGCCACCCTCAGCTACGTCATCGGACAGGAAGTGCCTGACATGGCGAAGGGCTTCTTCGAACTGACCCTGGTCGCAACGCCGATCGTGGCCCTTGTCCTCGCCGGCCTGTTCGGAGCCACCGCCTTCGGGCTGCATCGCACCGGCGCCGGCCGGCGATGGTTCGTGATCCTGAGCCTCGTGCTCGCGCTCGTGAACGTCGTTGGTGCTGCGTCGTTTGCCCGGTCGGTCTTCTCCCCCGACGTGCAACAGCAGATCATGCTGTTCTCGCTCGTCGTCTGGCTGGTGCTGTCCGGGAGGGGGACTCGCCCCCGTGCCTCGGTCTGATCAACCCAGCGACGGAGATCCGATCAGCGTGTTGTTGGTCGGCCCGACGAGCGTGGCGCCGCAACGGTTGCGCTCGGGGGACCGGCTTCTCGCATCTCGTCGACGTCCTCGAGGCGGCGCATCTCGGTGTCGTCGTCCTCGACCCTCTGGCGGTCGCCCTCGACGCCTGCCTCGAGCAGTTGTCAGCCCACTAGATCTCGCCGGTCGAACAGCTTGTCGATCCGCTTGGCGGTAACAGATCCGCGTGACCGTTGTGGCGGGCGTACTCGCCCACCAACTTCTGCAGGTTCCACCGCACGCTGCGTTGCCGGCACCGATGGCATCGAGCGACTCGTGCCCGGCGAGCAGTGAATCGACCGTGTGTCGCTCGCCGTGCCAGTTGGAGAACGACGTGTCGACCATCGACTCGTCGACGTCGAAGTCGCCTTCCGGGCCGCCGTCCACGTAATCGCCGTAGACGAACGTCAGCGTCCCCGACGGACCCAGCGCGTACGCGCTCGTAGACCCTCTCCATCTCGGTCAGATGACGCCTCAACCCGAGCAACGTCAACGTGGATGGCGCCGACGCTGCGGTCACCAGTTGGCCGGAAGTCAACCCGGCGCACTTCGCCTCGAGCACTGCCCGGTGGTACTCCAGACACCCCAACAACACTGATCGTTCGTCACCATCGACCGGTTCGTCCGTCAAAATGATTGTTGCTGCTCGCCGCCCGTTTGTGGAAAGACGAACCTATGATTCCGTTGGAGGTGCTGTTGTGGTCCTCGTATGGATCGTGTTGTGTCTGCTGCTCATCGGGGTCGAGCTGCATCACATGGCGTTCTTCGCCATGTTCGGCGCAGCGGGCTCTGCCGCTGCTGCGGTGGTCGCCGTCGCCGCCCCATCGCACGTGCTTGCTCAAGCAGTCGTCGCGGTCGGCGTCTCGACCGCCGGCGTCGTATTCGTGCGGCCGCAGATCAGTCAGGCGTTCGCCAAGCGTGGTCCCGGCGTCGCTGTGCGCGGCGTGCATGGCGGCCTCATCGGTGCCCGCGGACTGACCGTGGACGAAGTGAAGCTCGACGCGAGCGGCCACGTTCGACTGCTCGGCGAGACATGGCTCGCAGTCACCTCTGATGGATCTTTGATACCGCCGTCGACGGCCGTGATCGTCACGAACGTCGTCGGCACAACCTTGACGGTAAGAGCCGCCATTGATGACTATTGGGAGCTCACATGATTGCCCTGGGTACTTCAGCGGTCGGCGGATTGGTCGTTGCCGCCCTCATCGTTCTGGTCTTGTTGTTCATGCTGCAGCAAGATGGTCAACATCGTGCAGCAGGGCCAGGTCGGCGTCGTCAAGCGACTCGGCGAGTACCGCAGGACGCACGAGCCCGGCCTCGTCATCATCGCGCCGTTCGTCGACTCGCTGCAGACGCGTCGACATGCGCGAGATCCCCGTGCCCGGCGACCGGCAGGAGGTCATCACCAAGGACAACGTCGTCGTCACCGTCAACGCCACGATCTTCACGCAGATCGTCGACGCCAAGCAGGCGCTGTTCAGCGTGGCCAACTTCGACGTCGCCATCGACGCGCTGGCCCGCACCGCGCTGCGTTCGGTGATCGGCACGATGACGCTCGACCAGGCGCTGTCGGAGCGCGAGCGCATCAACACCGACGTGCAGCAGCAGATGGAAGTCGTCACCGACAAGTGGGGCATCCGCATCAGCCGCATCGAGATCGTCGAGATCGCGCCGCCGCCGCAGATCCTCCAAGCGCTGGCGCTGCAGAAGCAGGCCGATCAGGAGAAGCGCGCCAGGATCCTGCAGTCCGAAGGCCACCAGCAGTCGGCGATCAACGTCGCCGAAGGCGCGGCGAAGGCCGCGATCCGCGCCGCCGAAGGCGAGAAGCAGGCCGCGATCCTGCGAGCCGAGGGCAACCGGCAGGCGGCGATCCTCGAGGCCGAGGGCCGGTCGCAGGCGATCGCCACGGTCTACGACGCGATCCACGACGGCCAACCCCGACCCGACGCTGGTCGCGATCCTGCAGCTCGACACGCTGTCGAAGTTCGCCGACAGCGACAACTCCACGATCGTCGTGCCGTACGAGAGCGCGGGACTGATGGGCGCGGCGCAGGCGCTGCGGTCGGTCCTCGACGCAGTCCCACAGGCCTGACGAGTACGGCCGGCAGCAACCGCTGCCCTTTTCACGCTCTCGACGTCGTGCCAACGCGATGTTCAGCCGATGTTCACATTGTGGAAGCTGAAACATCGCCGACCATCAATGAATCGGACGTTGCCGTTCGCGATACTTCGTGGCGGATGTTGTGCAACCAGACGCGGGCGGACGTTGCCGTGGAGGCGACCGTTGCATCGATCACGCGGCGCGACCACCTGGCAGCTCGTCGACGAGCTGCCGCTGCCGGTTCGACTGCGCACCACCCGCAGGGCATGGTGCGGATCGGGTCGACGTGGTGGGTCTCGACCGTCGACATCGTCGCCAGGCGCGGCTTGCGTGATGGCGATCGACGACCGCGGCGACCTGGTCGACGAGGTACCGGTCGGTGACAGCGTGCACTACCACCCGGGCGGCATGGACTTCGACGGCACGCGCGATCTGGATCCCGTGCGGCCGAGTACCGGCCGGACTCGACCTCCGGCGTGTATCGGCTTCGAACCCGGCGGACGTCGCCGCGAGCACGTCTTCGACGTCGACGATCACGTCGGCGCGATCGCGCGTTGCGGATCGCGACGGCGACCTCGTCGGCTGGTCGTGGGGCTCGCGCCGGTTCTACCGCTGGACCATCGACGGTCACGCTGCTCGCCGGCGCGGGTGAACCCTGCGTTCTTCGTCGACCACCAGGACTGCCAGTGGCTCGACGACCGGACACCTGCTGTGCGGCGGCGTCGCCGAGGTGAGCCTCGCCGACGGACCAGGATGGCTCGGCGGACTCGGGCTGCTCGATGTCGACGACCTGACGATGCGAGCGCGAGGTGCCGTTTCCGCTCTACTCGCCCGACCGGCCGGGTGGGCACCCACAACCCGCTGTGGGCCGAGGTTCGCGGCGACCAGTTGGTCCTGCACCTGCTGCCCGACGACGGACTGAGCACGATCCTGTCCTACGCCACGCCGCTCGTCGGACGGTCCGGCGTCGAACGACGGAGATCGTCTCGGCACGTCGCTGACGTCGTCGTAGAGGGCGGCGAACGCGTTCGCCGATCCGTCCACGAGTAGTGCTCGCGACGAATCGAACGGCGCGCTGCGCGCAGTGACGGCCGTTCCGTCGGATCCGAGACCGCCTCGGGCGAGGGCGTGCCGACGTCGCGGACGACGTCATCGGGCGCGACCAGCCAACCGGTCGGTGCGGCGGCGTCGACGTTGATGAACGACATCGGACCACCGGTGTCGGTTGCGATCGGCGGACATCCGGCGGCCATCGCCTCGAGGTAGACGAGCCCGAACGGCTCGTCGACCGGACGGTGCGGCGAACACGTCGCAGCAGCTCAAGAACTCGGCGAGATCTGCGTGATCTCGCCAGCCGGCGAAGAACACGCCGTCGGCGCCGAGTCGCTGCACCGTGTCGTACGGATGCTCGCCCTCCCATTCTCCGGGGAACCCGCCGGCGATCACCAGCACCGAGCGACACGCCGTTGTCGATCGCATCCGGTGGTGAGCCTCGATCAGCAACTGCAAGCGCTTGAAGTGCATGAACCGGCCGGCGAACAGCACCACCGGCACCGGCACGCCGGCGCTGTCGGTGAACGCCGACAGATCCTCGTCGCTGTAGCGAATGGATCCTTCGCCGCCGCCCGGGCTCCACCCGCGAGGGTCGTCGACGAGACACCGCTTCCACGTAGCTGCGCGCTCCGCAGCGCTACGACGGGCGCGGTGCGAAGACATCGGTGTCGACGCCGCTCGCGATCGTGCTGACGCGAACAGGATCGACCGGTAGCAATTGCTGCACCAACACCTGATCGTGGCCCGCCACGACAACGACGCGATCGGAGTCTGCGGCCCAGCGTTGCATCCTCGATGTCCACTCCTGCTTGTGAGTGCCGTCGTGCGTCGAGGCGAGCATCTTCAACTCGGTGCCGTGCAAGTGCGTGATCACCGGCACGTCAGGCCACAGATTCCGGACCGCTTCGTGCATCGGCGTGAGGTGGTGGAGGTGCACGACATCGGGCGCTGCCGCGTGACCGGCGGACAAGAATCGGGTCCAGCTGGAGACCTGACGATCGAACGCGGCGTCGTCGAGGTCGAAGAAGATCCGATCCGGCACGCCCTCCTTGTCCTCGAACGAGGCGGCCATCGGATCGTGCGTCGTCATGGGATCGGCCCCGTTGCGCCAGGCCTCCAATGCGGGCGAGTAGTCGAGAGACTCGCAATCGATGTCGCTGAAGAACTGATGCGCGTTGGAACTGTCGGACACCGGACCCACGGAGCCCGCAAACAGGGTCGGCGTCCACCGCGTTCCGACCAGAGCACGGCACAGATATCGCACGACCTGGGCGCTGCCACCACGCGGGAAGAAGTAGAACCCCATCGTGATGTTGAGGTTGACGTGGGGAAGCATCCGACAACGGTACGGTCGGGCGGGGCGATGCGCAACGGGTCTGGAGACCGCGACTCGCAAGAACAGGTCGTATCACTGTGCCCCGACCGGGGTATAGAGTCTTCGACGACGCCTCGTTTGCGTAAAAGTTGCGCCGCTCCGGACCACTGGTTGCGCCCTCGTCAATCGACAGGAGCCAGCCGTGAGCAACGACGAAATGCTTGCCAGTTCACCGCACACGCATGCGCGGCGAGACTCGGACCAACCCACCCCCGGTTCACCGACGCCCCGCTCAAAGGGCCGACGCATCGACGACGACCACTTCGGTGTCAGGGCCGGCGATCCCGAAATGCGCCTCGCTCGGTTGCCGACGGAGCCTGAGCGCCCGGCGCCCACGCCACGTGAGATCCAGCAGGAAATGCGTCGCGAAGCGTGCGCAATCGCCGTCGCCCACGATCGCGAGCGGATCGCTGAGGGGCTGTACGACAACGTGATCCATCGGCTGTTCGCCGCAGGACTCCAGCTGCAGGCCACCTGCCAGGTCGTGGACGCTCCGGCGCAAGCCCGCATCGAGACCACCATCGATCTCCTGGACGCCACGATCGCCGAGCTTCGAAAGGCCATCTTCTCGTTGCATTGATGCTGCTCATAGGCTGCGACAGTGCGATACCGGATCCTCACGAACCGCTCCCGCGTGTGGATCGAGGCACGCTCCAACGTGCACCCGATACACACCGAGGCGACAGGGCTCGACGGTTGGCTCGACCTCGAGTTCACGGACGGGGTCGATCTCGACGGGCCCCTGGTCGGCCACCTGGAGTTTCCCGTCGAGAACCTCAAGTCGGGGAATGGCTTCGAGGATCGCGAGCTACGACGGCGCATCGATTCGCGCAAGTATCCGAACATCATCGGTGACCTCACGTCGATGCAGCGGGCGGACGGCTCGTCGCAGTACATCGTCGGTGGCGACCTCACGTTTCGAGGCATCACTCGCAGCTACCAGGACACGATGACCGTCGACCGTGGTGAGGACGGCACGCTGACGCTCGCTGGCCGATCGACGTTCGACATTCGTGACTTCGGCATGGATCCGCCGCGCATCCTCATGTTGAAGGTGCAGCCGGAGGTATCGGTGCGAGTGGAGATCGTCGCCGAACCTGTACCCGTTTGACTTCCGTCAAATGAGGGAACTGCCGATGGATGTCGGTTCAACATGCAACCCAGTCGATGCACAACCCTGTCGGAGAGCTCGCCGCCGAACATCCCGGTGTCGTCAAGATCGGACGAGCCGGGTGGTTTGCCAAAGGCGTCGTGTACACCATCGCAGGCTTTCTGGCCCTGTCCGTCGCCGCAAGGGCGTCGGGCTGGACTGACAGCACCTCCACCACCGGACAGCAGGAAGCCAGCCCGGTGGGAGCCATCAAGACCGTTGCGGGATCCTCGGGTGGCACGTTGCTGTTGTGGTTGTTGGCGATCGGAATGCTGATCTACGCCGTGTGGCGCGTGGTGTCGGCATTGCTGCCCGGAAGCACGGACGCCAAGGGTTGGGCGCATCGAATCGGCTACATCGCCAGTGCGGTGATGTACACCACGTTTGCGATCAGTGCGATAGCACTGGCTCGTCACTCGCCCGAGAACCCTGATGGCAATCGCAAGGTCACTGACATCTCCGAGAAGATCATGACCAACGCAGCCGGTCGCATCATCATCGGCCTCGCCGGTCTGATCGTGATCGCCGTCGGCATCTACCGAATCTCGAAGGGTGTCACCCTGGACGTCGACGACGAGCTCGACATGTCTGGCATGTCGGCCACCCGGAGGACGTGGACGAAGCGACTCGGAGCGGTTGGAGAAATCGGCCGCGGCATCGGATTCGCGCTCGTCGGGTTCTTCCTGGCGCGCGCAGCGCTTCGCTACGACGCCGCTCAAGCGACGGGCCTCGACGGCGCGCTCCGCCGGCTCGCGTTCGAGTCGTGGGGCGTCATCATCGTTGCCATCGTCGGAATCGGCTTCGCGGCGTACGGCATCTTCTGTCTGGTCACGTTCACTCACCGGCGATTGCAGGCGCCGTGAGTTTGGCGCCGGAGCACCCTGGGTACACGCCTCGAATGACGAACAACCAGCCTCGGATCCGCGATACCTGGCTCGTGCGCAAACACGAGGCAGCCCAACTCGGAATCATCTACGCGGTCTTCACCGCAGTGTGGTTCACCGTCGGCTATCTGCTGACCCACACGTTGAAGGACTCGTGGATCGTGCACATGGACGAGTCGATTTCGGAATGGTTCGTCAAGCAGCGCACCCCCGGACTCAACTCGCTGAGCTTCGTCGGATCGATGTTGTCCGACACCGTGGTGAAGATCGTCGTGACAGCCGTCGTCGCGTTGGCGATGTTGATCGTGTGGAAGCGTTGGCTCGAGCCGTCGGTGGTCGTGTTCTCGTTGATCCTCGAGGCGCTCACCTTCATCACGGTGACCACACTGGTGAAGCGGCCTCGGCCCGACGTGCCGCATCTCGACACGTCGCCGGTCGGCACGAGCTATCCCTCGGGCCACACCGCGGCAGCGGTTGCGTACTCGGCGATCGTGGTGATCATCTTCTGGCACACCCGCCGCCGCTGGATCCGTGCCCTGTCGGTCGCAATCGCCGTGCTCCTGCCCGTGTGTGTGGGTCTGGCCCGGATGTATCGCGGCATGCACTTCTTCACCGACGTCGTGTTCGGTGCGCTGCTGGGCGGTGCATCGGTGTTCGCGACCGTCGTGGTCCTGACGCGTGCTGCTGATCGTCAGCAGAACCAAAACGTAGATGTCGAGACCGAACCCGTCCCTGCGGCCGAGTTGTCGCACAGTCAGTCGAGATGAACCGGAGAATTCGATGTCGAACATCGCAGTCATAGCCAATACAGAAAAGCTCACCAAGAAGGACGCCAAGCTGCTCCGGCGTGCTCTCACGGAAGCCGACTTCAACGACGTCGAGTGGATCCAGATCAAGAAGGGATCCGACGCCAAGCCGGCCGCCGAAAAGGCGATCAAGCATGGTGCGGCAACCGTGATCGTCTGCGGAGGCGATGGCAGTGTGAGAGCCGCATCGGAGGCCATCGTCGGGACGCAGACAGCCCTGGCCGTTGTCCCGGCCGGTACCGCCAATCTGTTCGCGTCGGGCCTCGATCTGCCGACTGACATCAAAGAGATCGTCGCCGGCATCGCGCGCGGTGACCGGCGAAGCATCGACACAGCCCTGTGCAACGGCAAGACGTTCAACGTCATGGCGGGCACCGGCTTCGACGTGGCCATGTTGGCCGATGCCGAGGACAGCAAGGAACGCCTCGGAACGTTCGCCTACGTCGGTGCAGCGGTTCGCGAGACGCGGCATCGGAAGATGTTCGACGCCAAGATCCGCGTGGATGGCAACGACTTCTTCGATGGTCCGGTCAGCTGTGTGCTCGTCGGCAACAGTGGCTCGCTGAAGGGTGGGGTCAAGGCGTTCCCCGACGCAACCTCGACCGATGGCCGACTGCACGTCGCTGCCGTGAGCGCGGTTGGCATGCGCGAGTGGGCGAGCCTGATGGTGACTGCCGTGATGCGCAAGCCGCACCTGTCGAGCAACTCGGAGATGAGCGAAGGCACCGAGATCACGGTCACCTTCGACAAGAAGCGCCGCCTCGAACTCGACGGCGGAGTGAAGGGCAAGTCGAAGAAGCTCGAGTTCGAGATTCGCCCGCGCTCGCTGGTGGTGTGCGCGCCGGCTGAATGAGATCCTCGGACGCGGGTCGTCAGCCCGTGCCATCGATCTCGGCGGCAGACCTGCCGCCGATCGTCTGAAGCCATTCGACGACGTCGCCGGCCTCGGATCTCTCAGCAGCATCGAGCGCCGTCAGGTCGTCCCAGCCGACCCAGTTGATGTCGGCGCCGTGCTCGACGAGATACTTCGCCACGTCGAGATGCCCTCCGTGGCACGCACCCCACAACGCCCCCGTCGCATCCTCGGTGGATGCCGCCGGGTCGGCTGCGAAACATGCCTCGACACGGTCGAGCAGTCCGAGTGCCGAGGCCTCCCACATGGTTGTGGCCGCGCCTACTTCCAGTAGACGTCGCGCCGCGTTCCACTGCCCGAACGCCGTCGCGTCGGCCATCGGTGCCCCACCGGCTATCACCGCGCCGCGAGCCTCGATGTCGGCACCCGCTTCGATCAGTGCGTTCAGCACGGCCACATCGTCGCTACTGGCGGCCCAGTGCAGTGGCGTCTCGGTGTGCGGACCGCTGAACCGGCCGTTGACATCGGCTCCCGCCGCGACGAGGACCGCGACGACCTGTGGCCCATTGGGGAAGTGGCCGGGCCAATCCGTCGCCACGTGCAACAACGTCCGGGTCATCCCGCCTTCGCTTCCGAACGCGGCGGTCGCCAAGCCCGGATGCTCGTCGAGCAGCCGTTGCAGCGCACCGACATCCCCGTTGTGGATTGCGGCTGTCGTCGCGACAGCGACCGGATCGTCGGGCGAGATGATCACCGCTGCAGTGTCGCGCGGCTAGCGCACCGCCAACTGATCGGGACCGGCGGTCCAACGCGTGTGGAACGACTCGGCGAGAGCACGACCGGATGGATCCGTGATCAGCCCCTTCTCCAGCGCGATCGCGCCCGCACTGATGTCGGCGTGGAAGATGCCACCGAGCCACTCGCCGGCGCCGAGCTCCGCGAGCGTGCGGTGGACGTGGACGGTGTAGCTGATGCTGATGCCGCCGGCCGGCGGATCGATTCGGCTGAACGAAGCAGGCGGGAACCAGTCGAGCGCCATCCCCAACCACGCCGCGTCGATTGGACGCGGCTCGCTGGGCCGCACGTATCCGGCAACGCGCGCCAATGGGCCGTGGCTGAATGGCAGGTCGCTGGGATCGAGCAACGCCACTCCATGTTCGAAGTGACTGACGCCGGGTGGCGGAGCGATCGGCACGCAGTCCTCGATCGCGGGCAGGTCGAGCTCCGGGATCTGCTCCCACGACGTGCTCTCGACCGCATCGGCAGCCGTGACGTGGCTGACCACGACGGCTTTGGACGACTGCGAGAGCGTGACGGTGAGCGTGGTGATCGACCGGCCTCGGCGAACCACTTCCACCGCGACCTCCGCAGGACCGACTTGTCCCGGACGGAGGAAGTTCGTGGTGACCGTCCTGATCGGCCGATCACTGGCGTGCTCCTGCGCGGCCTTGATCGCCAATGCGACGAGGTACCCACCGTGGATGCCGACCAGCGATGACCATGCCGGATCGAGATCCACTGTGAACTGATCCGGTCGCAGCGGATCGAGCGCGCAGCGACGTCGTGGCATCGAAGAGCGTCGCGAGACCGGTCGACGCGAGCTTCCAACATCACGTGAACGCTCCCTCTTGTGCGGCCGGATCGATGACGGTAGCCGTCGCTCGGCGCGACACCCGTGCCGGCAGTCGAGTGCTGAGGACGGACACGGCTACCCCGCTGAACACCAGCAGCCACCACACGTGGTGGAACGAATCGATTGCCGTTGCCGGGACCAGATCGGCGGTGAACGCAACGGCAGCGGCGACACCGAGCGTTGCGCCGAGGTTGCGAACCGCCTGGCTCACTGCGGATCCCGAGCCGAACCGATTCGGCCGGCAGGCCCTGCACCGCCGCCGACGACAGCTGTGGCAGGCACAGCGCGACGCCCAGACCACGTGAGGATCACCGAGGGGAGGTAGTGGCTGACGTAGTCCGGATGGGTCGTGACCCGGTTGATCAACAGGATGCCGCTGAGCGCCCAGATCAGACCGCCGGGGATCAGCAGCCGCCGCTGACCGATTCGCCCGGCGAGCTTGCCGAAGCAGCGGAGCCGTGGTTGCGACGATCAACGGTCCGACCGAGATGGCCAGCCCGCCCGCAGGATCGAGTAGTGCCAGACGCCGGTGAGGAACAGCACGTTGCCGAGGAACATCGCCGTGAACCCGATCGCGTAGATCGAACATGCTCCGTGTTGCCCAGCGGAAGTCGCGACTCGAACAACGGCAGGTCGAGCACCGGGTTGGCCACCCTGGCGCAACGGCGCACGAACAAGGCGATCAGAGCCGACGGCGACCAGTTCGGCGCCAGCGAATTCGGGCTCGTCCATCCCCACGGTCGGTCTTGACGATGCGCGTATGCGGCCAGCGGCGAGGCCCGACGCCAGCAGACGACGCCCATCGGGTCGGGCAGCCGGCCGGGGTTCGGCTTCGCGCCCCTCGGGAAGCACTCGCCGACCGAGGAAGAAGCTGATGATCCCGACCGGCAGGTTGATGTAGAACGCCCACCGCCAGCCCAGGTTCTCGACCACCAGCGCGCCGAGCGTCGGCCCGGCCGCGCCCGCGACCGCACCGACCGCACCCCAGATCGCGACGGCGACCGGGATCTTCTGGCCGCGGGAACGTCTGCAGGACCAGGGCGAGCGACGCCGGCACCATGGCGGCCGCGGCGACGGCCTGAAGCATCCCGGGGCGATGAGCACCCGACACGGGGAGCGAGGCCGCACAGCATCGACGCGATGGTGAAGACGACGACGGCGACGAGGAAGGTCTTGCGCCGCCCGACCCGGTCGGCGAGGCGACCGGCGGGGATCAGCGAGGCGGCGAACATGATCGTGTAGGCGTTGAGGACCCACGACAGCGTCGACGGCGCAGGGCGACGAGAACGACTCGCTGATCGACGGGAACGCGACGAAGAGGATCGTCGTGTCGAGGAACACGGCGAACACGGCGAGGCTGGTCGAGCCCAGCACGACCCACGGGTTGCGTTCGGTTGCCTCTGGAACCGCCGGCTCAGGCGTTGTCACTTGCATCGTGCCACCTTGCTATTGAGATCGTTGGTATAGAATACAGAATGATTACTTGATAATTTATACTAACCGACTCTATAGTGAGTGCACCGACATGGCAACAACAAATTCTCGAACCACCTCACGGCCGGCAGATCCAGTGCTCCCGGACCGCACGTACGGGCGGTACTACCCGGTCGCGGCCGGTCTGGACCTCATCGGCGATCGATGGACGTTGCTGATTCTCCGCGAGCTGTCGCTCGGCGATCAGCGGTTCACGGACCTCCACGGTGGCTTCGTCGGCATCGCTCCGAACCTGCTGACTGAGCGCCTTCGTTCACTGCAGGCGATCGGCCTGGTGACCACCGCAGAGCTGCCGCCGCCTGCCGCCCGCAGCGTCTACCGCTTGACCGAGGAGGGCCGTCGCATCGAACCGGTGCTGCGATCCGTGGCTCGCTTCGGCATCTCCTACCTCACCGGTGACCCGAGCGACGTCTTCGACACGTCGCCGGCGTTTCGTTCGCGCTGTTGGCGCCGTGGCGCCGCCGACCTGAGGCCAAGCTGCATGCGCGCTTGATCGCTGTGAAGGACGGCGCCGAGACCGACACCGTCGATCTCATCCTCGACCTGGCGGGAATGGAGATCGAGCCACCATCGGGCACACCCGACGTGACGCTACGGGTCGTGATCACCGATCTGGTGCACACTCGCCAGACGGGCGACGCGCTGGTCGGTCAGCTCACTGGCGATGCGACGAGTCGCGCCGCATCTTCCTCGAGCAGTTCGGCCTGCAGATGGCCAAGCGCTCGGCGTTGTAGCGTTCTGAGCAGCGTGAACGGAGGATCACCGATGGCTGCTCGCGTATGACGACCGTTCGCCGCAAGCACCCGGGCGACCTGGTCGATCCCACCGCTATCGCCTCTCGACTCCGCGAGGACGGTCACACGGTCGGCAAGACGCGCACAGCGATCCTCGAGGCTGTTCGCGCCAAGCAGCAGGCTTGTACGGCGGAGGAGCTTGCCGAATCGCTCGGCGAGACACACGTGTCGACCGTGTATCGCACACTGGGCCTGTTGGAGGAGATCGGCGTCGTGCGGCACATCCACCTCTCCCACCGCCACCTCGATCTACGAGCGCACGGACGTGTCGAGCAACGTCCGGCACCTGGTGTGCGAGTCGTGCGGCCGTCACGTCGCCGTGCCGCGTCGAGTGTTCGACACTGCCCGACGCACGCTCGAACGCGACTACGACTTCGTGCTCGACGGCTCGCATTTCGCGATCGTCGGTCGCTGCAAAGCCTGCGCCGAACGCGACTGAAGCGGGCTCAGGGCGTCGCTGCTGCGATCGCCGCAGCGGTGGGCATGCCACCGCGTGCACCCACCTCGGTCACCGACAACGACGCTGCCGTCACCGCGACAGGAACTGCGTCGGCCAGCGCGTCTCCGGCAGCCAACCGCGCCGCGAGCACACCGTTGAAGGTGTCGCCGGCACCCGTGGTGTCACGGACGTCGACGAGAGGTGCACTCACGTGCGTCGACTTCCCGTCGGCATCGACCAACAGCACACCGTCGCCCGCTGGGTCACCACCACCGGACTGTGGCTGCGGACCGCGATCTGCGCCGCACCATCGGCCCGGCGCGCCGTCCGCGCCGTCGGACGTACCCAACAGTGCCAGGAGGATCGCGGAGGCCTCCGACTCGTCGGGCGTGACGATCGGTCCGAGCCGCAACAACTCGGCAACGGTGTGCGGCACCAGCGCCGGATTGACAACACACGACACCCGCCACGCTCGCGGCTTGCACCGCCGCCATCACGGCATCGGCAGGGATCTCGGTGCTCACCAGCACGCAGCCCGCTGCGGGCAGGAGCGGGCGCAGACTCTCCCTGACCTGATCCACGGTGACCACCGCGTTCGCCCCGCTTCCGACCGCGATCTGGTTCTCCCCGTGGTGGTCGACCACGATCAGGGCGACGCCGGTCGACTCGCCCGCGAGCACAGCGATCCCGGACGTGTCGATACCCTCCGCCGCCAGTTCGGCCACCGCTGCGTTCCCGTGTCATCGGCACCGACAGCGCCGACCATCCGAACGTCGGCACCGGCCCGCGCCGCGGCCACCGCAGCATTCGCGCCCTTGCCGCCTCCGTACGTCTGCACGCCACCACCGATCACCGTCTCGCCGGGCCCTGGTAGCCGTGACGTGACCACGACCAGATCGACGTTGATAGCGCCCACGACGATCACCGTCGCCTTTTGCGGATCGTCCCCAGTCACACGCCGCACGCTACTCACAGACCCCGCTGGTCACAGGGCGGCGGAGACCTCGACCCGTGCGTCGTTGAAGCTGGCGCCTCCGGCGAGGTCGGCGAGGTGATCCGGCGCGAACACGTTGGCGGTGAAGCCGTTGTAGCCGTCGCGAGCCCACATCCCCTTCGGCATCGTCGCGACACCTGGACGCAGCGATGCGTCGACCGCGAGTACGGCCTCGATGGTGTGGCGACCGTCGGTGATGCGAACGCGGTCGCCGCCACTGAGCCCACGCTTCGCGGCATCGTCGGGATGGAGGTGGAGATCAGAGCTCGCCGGTGCGATGTTGCCGAACATCGAACTCGTGGTCCTGCTGGTTGCCGGCGTGATCAATGTGATCGGCAGATCAGGCTTGTCGATCGCGCGGAACACTGGCAGGCGGTCGACCCCATCGGCATCGCAGATCAACTGCACCTTGCCGCCAGGGTCGACATCTCGGAACTGGACCGTGCCGCCGAGCGGTCGTCCTCTGAAGGGCAGCACCCGACCACCGAGGGCCAGCTTGCGGAGCCGTTCTCGATTCGGGTCCCACTGCTGCGGATCGAGGCCGAGCCGGATTCCCACGCCGACACTGACCTCGTCGTTTGTGCGACTTTCGCCAACGCGCGGGATCACGGCCGGGGCCTCCTGCATCACGAAGGAGCCGTAGCTGCCGACCACCTCATCGACCTCGAACTGCGATGTCGCCGGCAGGACCAGGTCGGCATATCGAGCGGTGTCCGTCATCGTCAGGTCGTGCACGACCGTGTACAGGTCGTCGCGGGCCAGGCCCTGCAGCACGATGGCCTGCTCGGGGCACGTCGCCGCCGGGTTCGAGCCCTGCACGAAGCACAGAATCTCGACGCGGCCATCCTCGTCCTCGGTCAATATCCGGCCGAGACGGTTCATGTTGATCGGCCGGCGCTCCGGCACCGGTGCATCCCCGACGACACCGGCGCGCACCTGCGTCCTCGTCGTAGCCCGCTCCGCCCCTGATCGAGTTGAAGACGCCGGCTCCAGGCACACCGAACTGCCCGGCGAGAGCCGGCAGGTACGCGAACACTGCCCGACTGGCCGAGCCACCGGTGCGGTTCCGCTCTTGGCCCCAGCCGACGCGCAGCATCGCCGGACGGATCGTGCCGTACAACTCGGCGAACCGCTCGATGTCGGCAGCGTCGAGGCCACACACATCGGCCGCTCGGGAGACCGTCCACTCTTCGCACCCGGCGAGGTACTCGTCGGCGCCGTCGACCCACGTGTCGATGAACGCCCGGTCGACGTGCCCGTTGCGTTGCAATAGCGCGGCGATCGACATAGCCAGCACACCATCGGTTCCGGGCCGCACAGCGAGATGGAGGTCGGCGCGCGACACGATGGTGTGCGCCGCGGGTCGACCACTACCAATGTCGCGCCGGCCCGACGTCGTTCCTCGATCGCGGGCGACAGGTGCGGATGAGACACGTTGGGATTGGCGCCCCAGACGACGATCAGGTCGCTGAACGCGAGGTCGGCGGGGTCAGCCGACGCCATCGTTCCGTACGTGCGATCCCACGCCTCCCCCACCACCGCTGCACAGATCGTGATGTCGGTGCGGGCCGCACCGAACTGCTCCCACACCAACGGCGACAGCCCTGCACTGCCGAGGTTGCCGGCGGACGAGCTGTAGAGGTACGGCACCACGGACGACCAGCCGTGCTCGCGCGCAGCACGCTCGACCCGGTCGGCGGGAACTCGTCGAGTGCGTCGTCCCACGTGATCTCGACGAACTCGCCGGAACCCTTCGGCCCGACACGACGAAGTGGAGAGGTGATGCGATCGACACCGTGCAGCAGCTGCGGCGTGTGCTTGACCTTTGCGCAGATCCAGCCGTCGGTGTTGGGATCGGGCCGTCGGGAGCGGCGTCCAGGGCCACGAGCTTGCCGTCGTCCACCGTGGCCTCGAGGCTGCAACTGTCCGGGCAATCGAGCGTGCATGCCGTGATGATTCCCATCGACAGAGCGTAACTGCAGCGGGGTGAACGACGCCCCGGATTCTCTTAGTCGCCCACTCGGGAGACCTCCACGGCGACCGAGAGCCTCCTGGGTCGCCGGCGAACCGAACACCACGCCGCGCACGGGTGCCACGTCGTTGTAGTCACGACCCCAACCGACGGTCACGTGTGTCATGGGCGGGGCCTTGTCGTTGGTCGGGTCGACGTCGAGCCAGCCCCAACCGGGGATGTACACCGAGCACCAGGCGTGCGACGCATCCGCACCGACCAGCTTCTGCTGACCGGGCGGGGGGCTGTTCTCGATGTAGCCGCTGACGTACCGAGCCGGCAGGCCGAGCGAGCGCATCGTCCCGATGGCGAGATGAGCGAAGTCCTGGCAGACGCCGCGGCGATAGGTCAACACATCGGCCAACGGCGTACTGACATCGCTGAAACTCGGATCGAAAGCGAACTCGCTGAAGATGCGGTGCGACAGGTCGATGACCGCCTCGTGAAACGCTCGGCCCGGCAGGAACGACCACGACGCGAAGCGCGCCAGATCCGCCGACGGAGTGACCAGAGTCGACTCGATCGAGCACGTCCGCGCCAGCAGCCCGTCGGGACTGCCATGTGCGCGACGAGGTCGCGCAACTGCTCCCAGGGCGGCGACCACACCAGTGGTTCGGGCGGTACGAGATCGACCTCGTAGTTGCCGGTCACCACGAGTTGATCGTGGACCTGTTCGACAGCCCGGTACGACACGTGGTTGCCGAACGAGTCGACATATTCGTCGGCATGATCGGCGTCGGGGAGCGTGGTGACCTCCGAGCTGATCACCGTCTGCGTGGGCGTCCGGCGAGGCCGGAGGTGCGCCACCGTGTGGCCATTGATCACCTCGCGGCTGTAGCGATACTCGGTGACATGACGAACCCGATACCGCATCAGCTCTGCCCACCGAGCCCGGCGACGCGCCGGATGCGTGAACCACGCCAGCATCAGCTCGCGGATCAATTCGAGCAGCGGACCGCGCACACCGAGCACGAGCTTCTCCATCGACTCCGGAGCTTCGCCGAGGCGACCGCGTGCGGCAGCATCGAGGAACCGGCGATGCTTCGAGGCATCGGGGTTCCAAGGGAGCGCAGCGAGATGTTCGTTGACGCGATCAGTTGGAAGGCGAGCGATCGCGGGTTGGAATCGTCGTGGACGAGCAGGTCTTCGATCGCGTCGATCCGGACGTCGCTGCGGTAGCGACGACGGTAGGCAACGAGGCTCTCGCTGGCGCCCAGCACGAGGTCGTAGACAGGTTGGGCGACGTCGTCGCCGGGAGGGTCGCTGAGCGTCGCCTCGATCACACCGAGCAACAGCACCGCACGCTCCAGCCGGCGACCGAGGTCGAGGAACCTCCAACCCGGGGGCCGCGCACCATGCTCTCCATCACCAGGCCGGCCAACGCGGCGAGGTCGACCATGATGCGGTCGAGGCACTCGGTGACGAGGAATGGATCGCTGCTGTCGGTGATCTGTGAGAGGACGGATCCCTCGACGTCGAGCCCGTTGAGGACGGTCCACGTCGCCGTCGACAGGAACTCGCGGACACCGCCTGCATTGGCTGCGAGATGACGAAGGCTGTTTGCGACGGCGCCCGATCGATCGCCCAGGGCGGCGGCCACTTCGGCCGCCAAGACATCGGTCCCTTCGCCGGGAGCAGAGATCTCCCGTTCAGCCGGGCGGCCCCGCCGCTGACAGCCCGCAGCGACGCGACCGCATGGCCGAGCCAGGACGATTCCAGCAACGCCGGACGCCACCCGCGGGGCGATCACCAGCCGCGAAGTTCGAGCCGCCGCCTCGGCGGTTCCAGCGTTGCGTCCGAGCCAGAACAGAGCCTCCGCCGATCGGGTCGGCAGCGAGTCGTGGTAGGTCGATCTGCGGAAGCCGGGCACGGCGGGCGATCCCGCCGGGGCCGCAGCCGACGCACGCTGGACAGACGGGTCTGTGAGCACCCACACGTCCTTGCCGAACGCATCCGACGAGTTGATCACCAGTTGACCGGTGGCGACGTGACGACCGTGTCCACCCGGCAGCACGACGGCCTCGTCGCCGATGCGCACGGTCTGCACGCGGATGGTTGCACGGCCGCTGCGCAACTCGCCATCGATGGCGACCGGTGTGCCGGCGAACTCGATCTTGGGTTGCACCACGTAGCGGTGGGGTGCGGCCGTCATGCGGGTCAACCACTCGAACGTCTCCGAATCGGACAGCTCGTCACCGAACACCTACGTGAGGGCGAAACGGGATCGGTGTCGTGGAAGACGAATCCACGCGGGTCGGCGCGCACCGTGGCAAGCCTGCCGGGATCACCGCACCACCATGTGTCGATCGACGCGAGTTCCAGCGTCTCACCGAGCAGGTGGCGTGCCGCGTCGCCGAGGAACGGCTGCAACCACAGCCGATCTGCGACACCGCTGCCGAGCGCATTGGCCACGCGACGTCGCCTTCGTGGGCCGCCTGCAAGAGCCCGGTGACGCCACCCAGACCGGAGGGTCGGCTCGAGCGGATCCGATCCGGTGTCGGCGAGCCGGCGGAAAACCACATCGATCTGCTCGAGCCCGCCGAGGGTTCGCAGCCACACGTCCGCCGCGGCGTGATCAGGTCTCCACTACTCGCCAGGTGGTAGCCGAGATGAGCAGCGAGGTAGGACGCCTCCACGAAGCCGGGGCGCTGCGGGTTGGGCCCCAGCAGGATGGTTCGTGGTCCGCTGACAGCCGGCGGCGCGACTGCCGACAAGGCCGTCCGCAGATCGCCGAACCAGCTCGACAGCGGGCTGACCCCGAGATGTCGAAACGACTCCGGGTACAGCCGCGAGCAAGACGGTGCGATTCATCAACGCGTAGCCGCAACCCGTCGGTGCGTCGGTGTGATCGCGGATCAACAACCAACGACCGGAGCCGTCGCGAACGAGGTCCGCGGCGTACAACATCAGCCGCGGCCGCGGCACGTCGACCCCCACCGCAGCGAGCTGATACGCACGCGAGCCCATTACCGCCGCTGTCGGTATGACACCGTCCAGCAGCAAACGTCGCGCTCCGTACAGGTCGTCCAACACGGCGTCGAGGACACGCGTGCGCTGTGCCAGCCCGCGGTCGATGTCGCGCCATTCGGCTGCGCCGATCACATAGGGGACGGGGTCGAGCCCCCACGGCATGCCGACTTCGCGGTCGTCGTGGAACACGTGTCCGGCGCCCTCGGCGACCAGCAGGCGCTCGGCGACCATCTGGCGCCGGACGATCTCTGCTGCACCCAGTGTCGACCACGTTCGCACCATCGATTCCCAGTGCGGCCGCACGGCGCCGGCTTCGTCGACCAACTCGTCGAACCGGCCCGTCGTCGGCACGTACGACGCCGGGATCGTCGGTTCCACAGGCGTCAGCTCGGCCAGGCTGTGTGGCCGAAATACGAACCTGCGATCCGGTCGCTGATCGCAGCGATCGTGATCTGCAGGCGATCGGCTTTGCTGTGCAGTTCGTCGGCATCGAGCAACACGGTCGGGTCCGACGACGACAACTCCACGAGCGCAGTCCTACACGCCGCCAGCACCGATTCACTCATCGGTAGCTCCCTGGCGCTCGACTGCACGCCGTCGAGGCAGTAGGCGACCGATCGAGGGAAGGTGCTCTCGCCGAGGATGAAACGGATCACCTCCACCGCGCCGACACCGACGGCTGCGCGACGGTTGTACATCTGCAGCGCGGAAAGTGATCGCAGCACGCTGGACCACTGCAGGTCGTCGTACAACTCGGCGCGCTCGGGTCGCTCGCCGAGCAGCAATCCGGCGCGGACGTCGAGCACTCGGGTGACCATGTCGCACCGTTCGATGTGACGACCGAGCCGCAACATGGTGTACGCCTCGTCACGACTCATCGTCGTCGTCAGGATGCCGAGCAAGCGCTGATGCTCGGCGATGACACGCTCCAAGAAGCGCGATCGATAGCGCCGTTGGATGCCATCTGCGGCACCGCGCACGGCAGCGAGGTACAGGTCGTTGACTGCGTTCCACGCCTGTGTCGGCATGATGTCACGACACGTTCGAAGGTTCTCGCGGGCGTGGCCGATGCTGGAGTAGATGCTGCCGGGGTTCAATGGGTCGGCGACGAGAAACGACACGATCGACACCTCGTCATCGGCGTCGTACCGGTCGTCGAAGTCTTCACGACCGCCGGTGATGCCGAGCAGGTGTCCCCAGTTCGGAGGAACAGCCAGCGGAAGGTCGACGATGACGTTGGAGTGCTCGCGCACGATGCGCGCAGTTTCCTCGGCGCGTTCGAGGTAACGGGCCGCCCAGTACAACCTCTCAGCCACTCGTGACAGCAACATCAGGAGTCCTCGACGACCCAGGTGTCCTTCGAACCGCCGCCCTGCGACGAGTTGACGACCAGCGAACCGTCGACGAGCGCCACGCGTGAGGCCGCCCATGGTGACGTAGGTGTCGGCCCCCGACAGCACGAACGGACGAAGGTCGACGTGCCGTGGGGCGAGTTCGCCCGCGCAGAGCGTCGGCGCGGTCGAGAGCTTGAGGATCGGCTGCGCCACCCAGTTGCGCGGGTCGGCCTTGATCGCTTCGATCGCCGTCTCCAACTGCTCCGGTGTCGCCATGCTGCCGATCGTCAACCCGTAGCCGCCACTCTCGTTCGCCGGCTTCAGCACCAGTTCCGCGGCGTGCTCGACGACGTAGTCCAACTCCTCCGCATACAGGCATCGATGTGGGGAACGTTCGGCAGCAGCGGCTCCTCGCCGAGGTAGTAGCGGATGAAATCCGGCGCCCATGCGTAGACGACCTTGTCGTCGGCGACGCCTGCACCCGGCGCATTCGCGATCGCCACGTTGCCTGCCCGCCACGCTCGCATCACTCCGGGCACGCCGAGCGTCGAGTCCTTACGGAACACCTCCGGATCGAGGAACTGGTCGTCGATCCTTCGATAGATCACATCGACCGGCTGCGGCCCGTCGATCGTGCGCATCCACACGCGATCACTGGTGTCGACGAAGAGGTCGGCGCCTTCCACCAACGGCACACCCATCTGCTGAGCGAGGAACGCATGCTCGAAGTAGGCGCTGTTGTACACGCCGGGTGTCAGCACGACGACCTGTGGATGGCGGACGCCTTCGAGGGAGTCGGACGCCAACGAGATCAGCAACCGACGAAGCTGGTCGGGATAGTCGTCGACCGGCAGGATCGACTGCTTCTCGAACAGATCCGCGAACGCCCGCTTGGAGATGGCCCTGTTCTGCAGCAGGTAGCTGGCACCGGACGGGACTCGCAGGTTGTCCTCGAGCACATAGACGACACCGTCGGCGTCGCGCACCAGATCACTGCCGCAGATGTGTGCCCACACGCCGAACTTCGGCGACATCCCGTGGCATTCAGGTCGAAGGTTGACGGAGTCGGTCAAGAGATCCTCGGGGAACACACCGTCGGCGACGATTCGACGATCGTGGTACACGTCGTCGATGAACCGGTTGAGCGCCGCCAGCCGCTGCTTCAGGCCCAGTTCGATCCGGGCCCACTCGGACGAGGCGATCACCCGCGGGACGATGTCCATCGGCCACGCACGATCCGTCCCCTGCCCGTCGTGGTACACGGTGAACGTGATCCCGAGCGCGAGGATGTCGACCTCCGCGAGGCCTTGACGTTGCTGTAGCTCTTCGATGTCGAGCGATCGAAGGCGTTCGACCAATCCCGCACAGGCGGCACGAGGGTTCCCATGGGCGTCGACCAGTTCGTCCCACAGGAGAGGGAGCGTTCGCAGGTCGGCCATTGGTCCAATCACGCTACCTGATCGATGATGACGCCAAGATGACGAACGTGTGCGAGGCAGTAGCATCCGCGCATGAGCCACGGCTTGCGGTTCCAGGTCATGATGATCCCCAGCATTGCCTGGCCGGAGTACCTCGACCGATTCCTCCACGTCGAGGCGCTCGGATTCGAGGTGGCCGCAGTGCCGGATCACTTCTGCGATTGGGCCAACCCGCCGGCCCCGTGGATCGAGGCATGGACCGCGCTGGCTGCCGTGGCGGCTCGCACCTCGACGTTGCGATTGACGACATGCGTCTCGCAGATCCCGCTGCGCAATCCCGGCATCCTCGCGAATCAGGCTGTCGCCGTTGACCAGATCTCCGGTGGACGGGTCGAGCTCGGCCTCGGCACGGGCTTGACGATCGACCCGTCGTACAAGATGACCGGGCTGCCCAATTGGAGCAACGCCGAACGGGTGGCACGCTTCGGCGAGTACGTGGAGTTGGTCAGCCGTCTGCTGGCCGGAGGCGTCACGGACTACGAAGGCAAGTACTACCAAGCGGATGGAGCAGTGATGAATCCCGGCTCGGTGCAACAGCCGCGATTGCCCATCATGGTCGCCGCACTCGGCCCTCGAATGATGCGTCACGCAGCGCAACACGCGGACATCTGGAACACGATGAGCTTTGCCGCCGACCTCGAGGAGCAGATGGCCGAGCTGACCGATCGGTGCAAGGTGATGGACGAGTTGTGCGCCTATGTGGGCCGCTCACCAGAATCACTGCGGCGCTCGTACACGATGTTCGACGCCACGGCTCGCGCCGGCGGCGGCAAGATCCGCTACTACGAATCCGACGACCTGTTCGTCGACATGGTCCGACGTGCAACGGATGTCGGAGTCAACGAGATCTCGATCTACTACCCGTCGCTCGAATCGCAGCTGCCGGCGTTCGAACGCATCGCGACCGAGGTCCTCCCAGAGTTGCGGCGCCGGCATGCGTAGCCCTCTGCTCGACGACCTCGCCGGACGAACCGCCGGCCTGGTGGGTGAGGGCTTGTTCAAGTCGGAGCGTGTGATCGAGTCGACCCAGTCGGCACACATCCGTTTGGCCGACGGCAGCAGTCCGTGCTCAACCTGTGCGCCAACAACTACCTCGGTCTTGCCGACCATCCCGACATCGTCGCCGCGGCGCACGAGGCGCTCGACAGCTACGGGTACGGCATGGCCTCGGTGCGCTTCATCTGCGGCACGCAGGACGTCCACAAGGAGCTGGAGGCGGCGCTCAGCACTTCCTCGGCACCGACGACACCATCCTGTACTCGTCGTGCTTCGACGCCAACGGCGGACTCTTCGAAACCATCCTCGACGAGCAGGACGCGTCATCAGCGACGCGCTCAACCACGCCTCGATCATCGACGGCATCCGCCTGTGCAAGGCCCAGCGCCTGCGCTACGACAACAACGACATGGCGCAGCTCGAAGCAGCGGCTGAGCGACGCGGCCGGACGCCCGCTATCGACTCATCGCGACCGACGGCGTGTTCTCGATGGACGGCGTGATCGCCAGACCTCGCCGCGATCTGCGACCTCGCCGACCAGTACGACGCGATGGTGATGGTCGACGACTCGCACGCCGTCGGCTTCGTCGGCGCCGACGGTCGTGGCACGCACGAGTACTGCGACGTGATGGGCCGCGTCGACATCATCACCGGCACGCTCGGCAAGGCGCTCGGCGGCGCGAGCGGCGGCTACACCAGTGGCCGCCGCGAGATCATCGACTGGCTGCGCCAGCGCTCGCGCCCGTACCTGTTCAGCAACTCGCTCGCGCCGGCCATCGCCGCCACGACGCTGCGCGTCCTCGACCTGCTGCAGGCAGCCGACGACCTGCAGCGCAGCTCGCAACGCAACGCCGAGCCGGTTCCGCGCGGGCATGGAAGCGGCCGGCTTCACCCTCGCCGGCGCCGGCCATCCGATCATCCCGGTGATGCTCGGCGACGCAAAGGTCGCCGGCGAGATGGCCGCAGCGACTGCTCGACGAAGGGATCTACGTGATCGCGTTCAGCTTTCCCGTCGTGCCCAACGGCAAGGCTCGCATCCGAACCCAGATGTCGGCCGCGCACAGCGACGACGACATCGATGCGGCAGTCGCCGCCTTCACGCGGGTCGGCCCGAACGATGGAAGTCACTGTCATGAAGGCGCTGGTGAAGGCGCAAGGCCGAGCCGGGGCTGTGGATGCAGGACGTGCCCCAGCCGGTGCCCGGCGACGGCGAGGTGCTGATCCGGGTGCGCAAGACCAGCGATCTGCGGCACCGACCTGCACATCCTACCACTGGGACGCGTGGGCGCAGCGACGATTCCGGTGCCGATGGTGGTGGGCCACGAGTTCATGGGCGAGATCGCAGCGCTCGGCGCTGGTGTGAAGGGAATGGAGGTCGGGCAACGGGTCGCGGGCGAGGGCCACGTCACCTGTGGGCACTGCCGCAACTGCAAGGGCGGCCGACGCGAGTTCTGCCACAACCACACGGGCGTGGGCGTCACGCGGCCCGGAGCGTTCGCCGAGTACGTCGTGATCCCCGCGGCAGAACGTGTTCGTGGTGCCCGACCACATCAGCGACGACGTCGCCGCCGTGCTCGATCCACTGGGCAACGCCACCCACACGGCGCTGCGCTTCGACCTGGTCGGCGAGGACGTGCTGATCACCGGCGCCGGGCCGATCGGCATCTTGGCAACGGCGATCGTGCGCCACATCGGCGCTCGCAACGTCGTCGTCACTGACGTCAACCCCTTCCGCCTGGCGATGGCCGAGCCCGCACGGTGCCAGCCGCGTCGTCGACGTCCGCACCGAGCAACTCGGACCCGTGATGGACGAGCTCGGCATGACCGAAGGGTTCGACGTCGGCCTGGAGATGTCGGTGCCGGAGTCGGCCTTCAACCAGATGCTCGACGCGATGAACCACGGCGGCCGCATCGCGGTGCTCGGGCATCCCGGCCGGCCCGATGACCCTCGACGTCAACGACGTCATCTTCAAGGGTCTCGAGATCCAGGGGATCTACGGTCGGCGGATCTTCGAGACGTGGTACAAGATGGCGGCGATGCTCCAGAGCGGGCTCGACGTCAGCGGCATCATCACTCACCGAGCTCCCCGCCGACCGTTTCGAGGAAGCCTTCGCCATCGTCGAAGGCGGCGAGTGCGGCAAGGTCATCCTCGACTGGGCCTGATCAGGTCGCGACGACGTCGTAGGTGAGGAACACGAGGCCATCACCGATCGTCCGACTGTCGACGCGACGCAGCACCGTCTTGTCGAATGCTTCGTCGAAGAGTCGCTCGCCGAAGCCGAGGACCACCGGGAAGACGAACAGCCGCACCTCGTCGACGAGGCCGTGCTCGATCAACGTCCGCCCGAGCTGATAGCTCGCGTAGACGACGATGTCGCCACTGACCTCCTGCTTCAATGTCTCGACTTCCTTCACGGCGTCACCATGGAGGAACGTCGAATTGTCCCACTGCGGATCGTCGAAGGTCGACGACACGACGTACTTGGGCAGCTCCCGCAACCTGTCCGCCCATTCGCCGGGCCGAGCCGACCAACGAGTCGCGAACCACTCGTAGCTGCGCCGACCGAACAGCAAGGCCTCCGTTTCGACCGCCTCGCGGTACACGATCTTCCCCCACGTCCTCGAGGTCCTTGCCCCCGAACTCACGGAACCATCCGCCGAGCCGGAAGCCCTCTTCCCCATCGGGGTCCTGCACCACTCCATCGAGTGAGGTGTTCGTGCTGATCACGATCTTTCCCATGTCGGTCTCCTGTTCGTCGGTCTCGCCGGTTACGAGACTGATGTAGACACCGCGAGACATCCGGAAACTGGGCGGCGAACGACCGCCCAGTTCGCGCCCCGGCCGGTGTCTACATCAGGATGGAATCGCAACGGGCCGAGACGAAGGACGTGATGAACGGCGTGACGGGTGACCTGATCTCGAGGGCGCAGGCCGGTGACGGCGAGGCGTTTCGAGAGCTCACCGAACCGCATCGTCGCGAACTGCAGGTGCACTGCTACCGAATGCTCGGGTCGTTCCAGAACGCCGAGGACGCCCTGCAGGAGACGCTGCTGGCTGCGTGGCAGAGCATCGCCGGGTTCGAGCGACGTGCCTCACTGCGCACATGGCTGTACCAGATTGCAACGAACAGGTGTCTCAACGCGCGTCGGTCGGCCGGCCGGCGCCAGGCCAAGGAGTGGGACGTGCCCAAGGTGCAACCGCCGGAGCCGACCGGGGTCGGCGAAGTCCTCTGGCTCGAGCCGTATCCCGACACGATGCTCGACGACTCGTTCACGATGCCGATGGGACCCGAGGCGCGCGACGAGCAGACCGAGTCGATCTCACTCGCGTTCGTCACCGCATTGCAGGTCCTGCCGCCCCGCCAACTCGCAGTGCTCGTCGCGCGCGACGTCCTCGGCTTCAGTGCCAACGAGGTGGCCGAGATGCTGGACTCCACGCTCGAGTCCGTCAACAGCGCGCTGAAGCGGGCGCGAGCCAGCCTGCAGCGACGGCTGCCCGCCAGTGCCGAACCCCAACCGCCTCCCGCCGCCGACTCACCCGCAGAGGACGCGATCG
>CAVPUO010000021.1:0-182402 GCA_963708925.1 Ilumatobacteraceae bacterium
ACCGTTCTCCGACCGGCGCTCGGACATGAATCCGAGGATCGCCGTTCGCGAGAGCGTCCAGCACTTCGCGCACGTTCGGCTGGGTCGATCCATCGTCGACGACGCACCACTCCCAATCGGTCAGCGTCTGCGATCGAACGCCTTCGATGCACGCTTTGAATGCCGCAAGCGGAGGATCGAAGACCGGAGTGATGATCGAGAAACGTGGACTGATGAGCGGTCGATGCTAACGACCGAGTCGCCCCGCGCTGGCCTGCTAGCGATCGATGGGGGAGACCTCGTCGAAGCGGGCGTACGGCGTCCACACGGTCCGTGCCCCTGATCTGACCAGCGTGCTCGACAATGCTCGACCGGCGGCGTCGAATCCACCCACTGCGGTCGCCCGACCCTCGCGCCAATGTGTCGCCGAGACTGCTGCCGCGGCCAGCGACACGTGGCTGCATTCGCGTTCGATCAGCAGGTCGTTGCCCGAGCTCGGCGCCGCCACCCGCACGCCTTCCAACCGATACCCGCGATGGTTCGGCTCGTCCCAGCCGGCGTGCACGATGATCTCGTCGTCGTCGGCGATCAGGGCTCCGACCAGCCCGGTGCCGGGCGATCGCGCCAGCCCGACCATCGTCTCCAGCCAGTCGGGCGTCAGGTCGCTGCGCGGCACGAGACCTGGCGCGACCGTCACCAGGATCTCGCACGGGTAGTGGTTGAACGCCCGATCGATCGCGGTCGTGATCGTCCACTGGTCGGGCACTGCCAGCAGCTCCCATCGTCGGCCGCCGGCCTCTTCGAGCAGCTCCACCAGTTCCGCCGGCAGCGACGCCGGGTAGGTAGCCACCAGACGTGTGGCCGGGTGGGTCGTTCGCAGCGCGTCCATCGTCGCCGCCGCTGCCAGTGGGTACGCACGCGTGGTGCCCAACTCGGCGCGCGTCGCCATCACGACGGTGACGGGAGTCTGCGGCGGAACGTTGCGCACCAAGCCGGTAGGTACCGCCGAGCAGCCCGTGCTCGACGGTCGCGTCGAGACCGAGCCGATCGCACTGATCCTGCACCGCCTGACGACCTCGCGCGACCGCATTGGTCATCGTCGACGTCACCCGCGAGACGGAGCTGAACACGTCGCGCCAGTGGTACAGCGGGTGGGGGAGGTGGACCACTCGCCGGCCGCGGGCGGTGATCAGTTCGGTCGCCCGAAGGATGAGATCGTGATCCTGCGATCCGTCGAAGCCCGGCGCGGAAGCCGCCGACCTCGGTGATGACGTCGCGTCGCAGCATCGACAGGTGGCATGTGTACATCGACGACCTGAACCGCTCCGGCGACCAGTCGGGCTTGCGGAAGTCGGCGGCATCGCGTCCGTCGACCTGCACGTGGGTCTCGTCGCTGTAGACGTAGTCGACGTCGTCGGTGGAGTCGATGAGCGAGGCCATCTGTTGCAGCGCCGACGGCACCAGCAGGTCGTCGTGATCCAGGAAGGCGACGAACTCGCCTCGGGCCATCTGCAGCGCATCGTTCGACGCCGCGACGATTCCGCCGTTCTGCGATCGCCGGGCAACCCGAATTCGAGGGTCCTGCTGTGCCAACGATTCCAGTGCCTCGCCGACCTCCGGTCGCGTCGAGCAATCGTCGACGACGCACCACTCCCAATCGGAGAAGGTCTGCGATTGCACGCTGTCGATGCAGGCCAGGAACGCCCCGAGCGGAGGATCGTAGACCGGCGTGATGATCGAGAATCGGGGGCTGATGGTCGTCGATGCTAACGACCGGTAGTACGGTGACGGCCGATGTGCGACGTCTTCGTGAGCAGGCGCGGCGCCCGCTGATGACACCGACAGCCAGGACCGTCAGATCGACATCTCCTTCGTCGCCGAACGATCGCCGCGACGCGAACGACTGATCGCCGACGCAAGCGGAATGCTGTGGGAGTGGCGCACCGATGTGAGGTTCCTCACCGCGCAGGAATCGATCGAGCCAACGCTTGCAGCGAGTCGGGTCGTGATCCTCGTGCACGGCGATGACGAGCTCGACTTCGACTGGGAGTGCGCTCGCGAGGCAATCGCTGCCGGCTGCGTGATCGTCAGCGAGACGTCCAACGGTTTCGCGCCGCTCGTGCCCGGCGTCCATTTCGTGATGGCTCCCGTACGAGAACGTCGTCGGTCATGCGGTCGCCCTGGCGTTCGACGAGATGCGCCGAGGAACGATCGCTGCCGCGGCGCGTTCGGTCGAACTGCCATCCCCTGTCTGCGTCGCCGCCGGTTCCCGCGTCCGAGCCAACCAAGCACGGCAAGTTTCGGCGGAAGAAGCCGGCAGCACCGGGCGCGCACGACAACACGTTGCAGCAGATGGTCACGGAGTTGAAGCGGGCGATCCTGGCTCAACGCGAGTTGAGTCGATCGATCGAGGCGACGATCAGCGTCGTGGATCACGGCGACGCCGATCACGTCGACACTGTCGCCACCGCTGCCTGGTCGTCATTTGCAGCCGAGGTCTCTGTCGTCGTCCCGCTGTACAACGAAGGCAGACGGCTGCGCGAGACCGTCGACTCGGTGATCGCCGCGTCGACCGGATCGGGCCCGCGCACGGAGCTCGTCATCGTCGACGACCATTCGACGGACGGCTCGGGCGAGGTCGCTGAACAACTCCTCCACGAGATCGATTGGTTTCCAGCAATGCTGCTGTCGCGTGCAGCGAATGGGGGTCCCGCCGTCGCCCGCAACGTCGGGTTCAACGCCGCCGCGAGCGCCGCACGTGCTGGCTCTCGACGCCGGCAGCACGCTGTATCCAACGGGTCTACGACGGCTGCTCGACGGGCTGCTCGCGGCCGACAGCGACGTGGTCGCGACCTACGGATTGGTCGACCGTTTCGACACGACAGGCTCGCTCGGTCTGGCGGGCCATCTGCCGTGGAACGTCGATCTGTTGGTGCACGGTGAGTTCGCCACGACGATGGCCATGTTCCGACGGGAAGCGTGGTCGCAGCTCGGTGGGTTCTCGACGGCCGTCGGCGGTATCGAGGACGGTTGGGCCGACGACGACCTCTGGCTGTCGGCAGCGGAGCGCGGTCTCCGCGCCGAGCACGTCGCGTCGGTGATCGGGCGCCATCGCGAGCCGCTTGCGTCGATGCTGAACGTCGCCACGATCGACACCGAATCCACTTTCATCACTCTCCGCGAACGACATCCGAGGTTGCCATGGCCGAGCTAGAGAACTCCTCCTTCGACGTGATTGCCGAGCGCGATCTGCGCGCCCGCATCCTGCAACTCGAGGCATTGGTCGAAGCGCGGACCCAAGCGATCGTCGGGCTCGGCGCGCAACTCGCCGAGTTGAGCGGCGATGGCTCACCCGTGATGGCCGAACGCCTTCGCGAGGCCGAACGGCAGCTCGCCGAACTCCACGGGACGAAGGTCATGCGATACACCGCACGGGCCCGCCAGGCGTACTCGATGCTGCGAGGTACGCATGGCTGACGCGTCCGCGACCGACGAGATCACCGCCCGACTGCATGCCCAGTTGCAGCAGTCCCGACGAGCAAGAAGAATGTCTGAAAGTGGCTCTGACCAGGGTATTGAAGCTGGTGGACGACGCCAAGCCACCCCGGTGAGTGGTCCGTTCCAGTAAGATGCCCGTTCAAGCACCTGTGAAGAGTGCCGATATCCAGCGGGCCGGGCTGAGGAGATCTCAAATGAAACGCCGCTCGCTGAGCATCGCAACTGTCATTGGTTTTGCCTGCACCACGCTCGTGGTCTCGGCGAGCACCGCTTCCGCGCATCCCACCGTCAACGCCGGCCCGTTGGTCACTCCACCGGCCTCGCTCTCGACCAGTGGCGACTACGCCACCGACGTGTTGGGTGATCCGTGGGACTTCAGCCAACAAGGCGACGTGCCCCCGTACCAGACCCTCGGTGCAGAGGCAGCCGATGGCATTTCGTGGGACGGTAACGCCGGCGTGCTGAACGTCGCCGGGCACGGCGGCACGGTCGTGAAGCTCGTTCGCAACTTCGGCGCGGTGCTGCCGTGGGGCCACGACGGTTTGCTGCATCCCGTCGACGCCAACGTCTACAACAAGCTGTCGTTCCACGCGAACTTCTCGACGAACCGTCAAGTCGGCATCCGGTTCTGGACCGAGGCCGGTTTCATCGGCACCGCGTTCCTGCCCACTGGCGACGGGGCGCACGCCGGGCGACGGCACGTACGAGTTCGACCTCGCCGGCGCACCCGGCTGGTCGGGCAAGATCGTTCGTGTCGATCTGCTGTTCGGCTTCGCGATCGGTGGCGGACCAGACAACTTCAACGTCAGCATCGACTGGGTACGGCTGCACCGCACCGGGGCGCCGACCGCGCCGCCGACGTCGCCGACCGTGCGCATGCTCGTCGCCGAGCATCGAGGGTGGCGCCGACTACGCCACCGACAACGGTGATCCGTGGGACTTCACCGGGCCCGACGACATCGCCGGCACCAACGACATCGCCAACGTGTCGTTCGACGGCAACGCCTACAACGGCCAAACCGTCGGCAATGACTCGTATGTCGTGTCTGCCGTTGCGCACGCCGTTGAACACCGACAAGTACCACCGGTTCACCGCCGACGTCTGCTACGACGGCGGCTTCGCACTGACCGGGGCGCCGGGCGGCGGCATGAACGCTCGCGTGATCTGGTTCGACGAGGGTGGCCAGGCACTCGAGGACTCGCAGGACATCATCGTCGAACCGGGCTGCAACCGGATGACGTTCGACATGGCAACCGATCCGGCCATCGCCGTCGACGATGACACCACCGCCGTCAAGGCCGGCTGGCGCGGACTGAAGATCTCGTACCTCCGCTTCGACCTCAACGAGGACCCCGGCGTTCGCTCGTTCTCGCTGCGCGACATCCGGCTGGCCGACGACGCAGCGTTCTCCAGCGGCACGTACCCGATCAGCTTCGACTCCAGCACGTCGGGCAGGGCGCAACTCTTCGTCACCACCGATCGTGGAAGCTTCAACGGCACACCGATCGGCACGATGAGCGTCGTTGCCGGGCACCAACACCTTCAACTGGGACGGCGGCAACCTTCCCAACGGCACCTACTGGGTGTACGCCACCGTCACGTGGTGGCAAGGAGTCGGCACCGGCTACTCGACCGGTCCCGTGCGCATCGAGCGTCCGGTGCCGCCGCACGCCCAGCTGCTACGTGCCGCTGAACCCGTTCCGCGTCCTCGACACTCGCACCGGCCAGGGCGGCAACAACGCCCCGCTCACCACCGCGACACAGACCGAGATGATCGTCACGGGGATCGGTGGCGTGCCGGCAACGGGAGCGACCGGCGTGGTCCTCAACGTCACGGTGTCCGACCCGACTGCGTCGGGTTTCATCACCGCCTGGCCGTCGGGTGAAGCGCAACCGACGGTCTCGAACCTCAACTACAACCCCGGTCAGAACGTGCCGAACCTCGTCACGGTCAAGGTCGGCGCCAACGGCCGGGTCAACATCTTCAACTCGCAGGGCAACACCAACGTCATCGCCGACGTGGTCGGCTACTACACCGCGGCGACTGCGAACTGCACGGGGCGATTCACGCCGGTGAACCCGGGGCGAGTGCTCGACACTCGCAACGGAACCGGGCGCGGCGGTGCGATCGGAGCCGTTGGTCCGGGGCAGTCGATCGACGTGCAGGTCACGGGTCTGGCCGCGGTTCCGGCCAGTGGTGTCAGCGGCGTCGCGCTGAACGTCACCGCCGACTCGCCGACCGCTCCGGGTTATCTCACCGTGTGGCCGACTGGCGAGGCTCAGCCTGGCGCGTCGAGCCACAACTTCGTACCGGGACTGACCGTCGCCAACCTCGTGCTGGCCAAGGTCGGCGCCGGCGGGCAGGTCAGCATCTTCAACTCGGCCGGCTCCACGCATGTCGTCGCCGACGTGATCGGGTACTTCTCTGCAGGTGGTGGCAGGTTCGTGCCGGTCAGCCCGCAGCGAATCGTCGACAGCCGCTTCGGCATCGGTGGGATCCCGCCGGGCCTCAACGCCGGTCAGAGTGTCAACGTCAATGTCGGAGGCGTCGCCCCAGTGCCGGCCAACGCGACCGCGGCCATCGTCAACGTGACATCGACCGACACGACAGCACCGTCGTTCTTCACGGTGTGGCCGACCGGTAGCCCGATGCCGACAGCATCGACGCTGAACCCGCGCCCCGGCGTGGCGGTCCCCAACCTCGCGTATCTGAAGTTGGGAACCGGTGGTCAGTTGTCGATCTACAACGACTCCGGCTTCTCCCACTACATCGTCGACGTCTTCGGTTACGTCGTCCCGTAGACCCGATGGAGTGTTTCAGGCCCACCCGGGGTGGCCTGAAACACTCCGACGGCTTGGGTCGCGAGCCAGATGATGGCTGCGGTGTTGATGGCGAGCAGCAGCCATGGGTTCAGCGGGGGTTGCCACGCGGCGTGTTGCAACGTCAGCGAGCCGTCGAGGCCGACCATGTAGCGACGCAAGGTGTGCCACAGGGTCACAACCTCGGCGAGCGCCGCAACTGCGATCATGCCGCGCATGACTCGCCGTGGCGGCGAGACGGTGGTGGCTGCGTACAACACGCCGGCCATCGCGAACGGGATCGAGTATCGGCCTTGCCAGATCTCGCCGATCCGTCGGTGCAGCACCACCTCGAGGATCGGTCGGCAGCACGATCGCCGCGACGATCCACTTCACGTGCCACCACCGATCCCGGCCGTGGGTGACGATCCAGTAGACAGCGAACACCAGCCCGGCGATCCACACCAGTTGCACGACGGGCGGCGCGAAGAACTCGTTCCATCCGAGCGCGCCGACCGCTTGGTGAGCCGTGGTCGGGATACCGTCGATCGATCGGCGCACGGCCGACCACAACGGACTCGGAGTCGGCCGTGCGCGTGTCGTCGACGACGAGCCCGGTCCACCGACTCCACGCGACCAGTCGCCACGAACACCGCGGCGAGCGGCAGCGTGAGGATCGCCACGCATCGCCTCGTGAGCGGTCGCGGCACGGTCGGGTAGCAACACGAGCGCGACGACGGCGATGTCGATCATCGCGGCCGGTCGCAACAGCAGACAGATCGAGAGCGGAGCCATCACGCGCCACAGCGACGCGGCGCGTCGGCACGGGCGAGTGGAATCGATCGACCGCCTCCACGACTGCGAGCGTGATGAGCGCGATCTCGATCCCGCTCGTACCGACCACTCCGAAGAGGAACCATGCGGACGGCGTGAACGCGGCGAGCAACCAGCCGGCCCCGGCGAAGCGCCGGCATCGGGCGAACGCGTAACCCGAGCACGATCGGCGCAGAGCAGTACCGACACCATCCGATACGCCGAGGCATCCGTTGCCGTCCGACAAGATCCGAGCGACCACGCCGACGATCGCGTAGTACCACGGTGGTGCCGTTCCGGCCGAGGTCGCGACGGCAACTGGAGAGCCACCGACGTGATCGGCGACGCGCACTACGCGGGAATCGTCTCGTCGTGTCGGAAGCACGAAGGATCGCCCGACCCGAGTGGGGCCGGCACGGTGACCTGCCGATACCCCTGCTCGAATCCGGCGACCGGTTCGCCCAGCAGGTCGCCGTGCGCGACGGCGGCGGCACGGATGATGTGCGCCGGCTCGTCGGGCCCGCCGTACCGGCCGATGGCGAACGCCCACGTGCATCCGATGATCGCGAACGCGGCACATTGCAGACAGCCACACGAGCGACCGGTTGTCGCCCGCCGAACGGACTCACCTCGCTAGGGTCAAGCACGTGGTGGAGACGGTCGAACCCGAACCGAAGACAGCGATCGCGGACGACGCTGATGATCGTGACGATCGGCGTCGTCGTTGCCGCGCGTGCTGGTCGCGTACGGCTTCTCGCGATCCGACGACGATCGCGATCCCACCTAGACCACGCCGCCGACGATCGGTGTCATCCAGGCGCCGGCCGAGGTGGTGACGACGCAAGGAGTCCGTCCGCCAGAACCGACGATCGGCGACCGACGACGTACCACTGGCGATCCCGACGGGCACTGCCGACATCGGCCTTCCGCCCCGGCACTCGCCGACATACCGTCACCTTGAAACGCGTCAGGCCGACCGATGTTCAGCGATCTCTGCTTGTCCTTCTTGGCGGCCTTCGCTGCCTTCTTCCACTCACGGACCTTGCCGAGCGACGTCGGGTCGGTGATGTCGGCGACGCTGCGCGGACTGTCGTCACCGAACTTGCCTGCAGCTTCGCGCCCAGCCCTCGGGCCGAACACCGAATCGCTTGCCGAGGATCGCCACGAAGATCTTCGCCTTCTCGTCGCCGTAGCCGGGCAGGGTGCGCAGTCGCTGGTACAGCTCGTCGCCGGTCTTCACGCCCGCCCACACATTCTCGCCACGACCGTCGAACCGTTCGACCAGCGCCGTGCACACGTCGTGGATGCGACGGCCCATCGACGCGGGAAAGCGGTGGATCGCCGGCTTCTCGCAGCACACCGCGACGAACGCCTCCTGGTCCATCTCCGCGATCTTCGTGGCGTCGAGGTGACCGAGCCGCTGGTGCAAGGTCGCCGGACCGGTGAAAGCCCACTCCATCGGCACCTGTTGGTCGAGCAACATGCCGATCAACACGGCCGTGCCGTCGGAGTTGAGCAGCTGATCGGCATCGGCGTTTCCGGTGATGTACATGGTTCCGGTCATGCATCAAACGCTAGTGAAGTCGCCGTGTGATCTGATGGCCGAGTGATCGCCGTTGTCATCGTGACCTTCTCCGCTGAGAGCGGCGATGCTCGACGCCTGCATCAGCATCTACCCTCATGGGGGGTGATGCGGACCTCGTGATCCTGGTCGACAATGGTGGTCGTGCAATCGCTGACAGTAATGTCGACGTTGTCCGACCGTCCCGCAACCTGGGGTTCGGAGGCGGCGCCAACGCCGGCTTCCACCGAGCGATCGAACTCGGGGCGACCTCGATCGCGTTCCTCAACGACGACATCGAGGTCGATGCCGGGCTGGCTCGAGCCGCTACTCAGCCGGCGCTCGACAGCGATCCGACGCTGGGTGCGGTGCAGCCCAAGTTGCTGGTCGCCGGCTCGAAACCGCCACGGATCAACAGTCTCGGGGTCGTCGTCGGTGGCGACGGTGCCGGCCGCGACATCGGCTTCGACGAGCCCGATGGCCCGCAGTTCGCGAAGTTCGCGCCAGATCGACTCGTTCACCGGAGGCGCGGTCCTGTTCCGGTCGACGTTCCTGCAGGCCACGGGTGGTTTCGACGAGTCGTACTTCCTCTACTACGAGGACCTCGACCTTGCCCGGCGGGGTGCGGCACTCGGCTGGACGTATCGATGTGCCCCAGCGAGCGTCGTGTGGCACCGGGTCAGCGCTTCGACCTCTCAACTGGGTGACAAAGCTCGGTATTTGCAGGAACGAAACCGTCTCAGATTCGCCTTCCGGTTCGGTAAGGCCGGCACGATTGGCCGGGCGCTATGGCTGTCGATCCGACGTCTGCGATGGAGCACCTCACGGGGCACACGCACGTGCCCTGCTGGTTGGCCTGGCGATGGCCCCGCGGGCCCTGCTGGCCCGCTTCCGCGCCCGATAAACACCTGCTGAGAGCCCTGCGGGGCTCCGGCGAGTCGCGGTGGGTGACCGCTGTGTCAAGAGTTCGTATGAAGTCCGACGCAGCGTCCGACTTCGGCCTGTGGGCTCCTCAAGCCCCGACCCTTCTGACCCGATCCATATATCGAACGGGTGACCAAGTGCGTCAGGGGAAAGAAGGCCGAGGAAGGCAAAAGTTATGATGCACCTGAAGACGCGACGCAATCGGTTCACAATCTTGGGAATTGGGCATCGGCCTGGCGGCCGCCACATTCATGTCCACCGGCGTCAGCGCTGCGGCTCCCTCACCTGCCTTCATCCCGCCGACCGCCGATTGGTTGACCACGGTCAACTACTTCCGGGCGATGTCGGGCCTCGGTTCGGTCGTCGAGGATCCGACCATGTCGGCCGGCGCCAAGCAGCACTCCTGCTACATGCTCTACAACGGGATCAGCCACGACGAGACCCCGGGCCTGCCGGGCTACACGCCCGAGGGTGATGTCGCCGGCAACAGCGGCAACGTCGCAGTCTCCAGCGCCGATCAACACGAGCGCCCGCAGCCACGTCGAACTGTGGATGAGCGGTCCGTTCCACGCCATCGGCATCCTGCGCCCGAACCTGCAGTCCACCGGCTTCGGCAAGTGCGACCTGGACTCGACCCCGACGTGGCACAGCGGCGCAACGCTCGACGTGCATCCGCGGCCTCGGCAGCTCACCTCGCCCCAGCCACCCCGATCCTGTTCCCGGGCGACGGCACCACCACCAACCTCGACCGCTTCGTCGTCGAGTCGCCGAGCCCGATGACCTTCTGCAACTGGACCGGTGCCGCCGGCCTCCCGATCATCGCCATGATGCCGGAAGCCGCCACCAACCCCAGCGCCTCGCTGATCGACCCGAACGGACAGCCCGATCGAGGTCTGCGTGCTCTCCGCAGCGAACACCAGCGGCGTTGCCAGCCAGATCCTGGCCGGCGACAACGCAGTCATCATCGTGCCCCGCACGGTGCTGAGCCCAGGCACCTACAGCGTCGCCGCCAACACCTCGGCCCGCAATGTCAACTGGACCTTCACGGTCGACCCGGCCGCAGCAACCGGAGTTGCCGCCCCGGTGCCGGTCGCAGCCCCCACCTCGTCGTCGACGGGCTTCGCCCCGCTGTCGCCGGCCCGAGTCGTCGACACCCGCAGCTCGATCGGCGCCGCTCGCCTGGCCGCCGGAAGCATCACCCGCATCCAGATCACCGGCCAGGGCGGAGTCCCCGCCGGCGCCAAGGCGCTGCTCGCCAACGTCACGGTGACGGGCCCGTCCGGAGCCGGATTCCTCACCATGTGGAACTGCTCGGCCACACAGCCCGACGTGTCCACGCTGAACTTCGCGACGAACGAGACGGTGGCCAACGCTGCCACCATCCCGCTCGATGCCGGCGGTCGCCTGTGCGCCTTCAGCAACGTCGTCGGCCGACCTGCTGATCGACGTCGGCGGCTACTACGCCGCCGGCAGCCGCCGGTCGCTACATGCCGGTCGCTCCGGCCCGCCTGATGGACAGCCGTCAGGGCCTCGGCACACCGGCCCGCCTCGCAGCCGGCCAGGTGGTCGAGCTGCCGGTCACCGGCATCGCCGGCATCCCGACCGACGCCAGCGCGGTCGCGCTCAACGTCACCGGCGTCCAGCCCTCGAGCGACTCGTACGTCACGGTCTTCCCCTGCGGAGCAGCTTCCGGCCACGTCCAGCCTCAACCCGGCTGCCGGCAAGGTCACGCCGAACATGGTGATGGCTCAGGTTTCGCCCAACGGCACTGTCTGCTTCTTCGCCAGCACCGACATCGACCTGGTGGTCGACGTGGTCGGCTACGCCTCGGCCGCTGCCACCAACAAGTTCACGCCGAGTGCGCCATTCCGCTTCACGGACACCCGTGACGGATACCGCACCGAGGTCAATGCCGGCCAGAACGGCTCACGCCTCGCCGCCGGCCAGACCCTGGTCGTGCAGATCGCCGGTGTGCGTGGAGTGCCCGCCAACGCCAAGGCCATCTCGGCCAACCTCACCGTGGTCGATGCCACCAACTCCGGCTACGTCACGGCCTTCCCGTGCAACGAGGTGCCCAGCACCTCGAACGTCAACTACGAGGCCAGCGCTGCCGTTGCCAACGCAGCGCAACTGCCGCTCGCAGCCAACGGCGCCATCTGCATCTACTCGACCGCCGCAGCCCAGGTGATCATCGACGTCAACGGTTGGTGGAGCTGAACCACTGAGGCCGGCTGGCCGGCCTCGGCAACCACGTGCGTGGCATCCAGATCCCGAAGTCGACTCGCTACCCCCTTCCGATCTGGGTGCCACTTGCCGTTCACAGGCGCAGCTCAAGCGAAAGTGTGGCAACCAGATCGTGTGGGGGCCTCGGGATCTTGCTGGGCAGGGTTGGTCAGGGCGTCGGGGGGAGCAGCAGGACGGCGTCGCTGACGGGGTTGCCGTCTTCGAGGTGATAGGCGACGCCGACCGGCGTACCGACGGTCAACACGCCCGGTGCGCACGTCGTGTCGCCGGCGTAGAACGGAGTGGCAGCGAGGTCGATCGTGAGGTGTGCGTCCGCCTCGTCGAGGGTCACGTCGATCGACGTCGGTCCGACCGCCGTGATCGTCCCTGGTGACTTGGCGGTCGGGCCGGCCGGCAGAACGCCGCCGTCGACGATGATCGTCGCGCCGGGAACCGTCGCCCCTGCGGCTGCCGCCTTGTCGTCGGGGACGACCTTGTCGGGTTCGCTGGCGGAGGCGCTGACGTCGACGAAGATCACCTCGTCGGTGCCATCAGGCAATTTCGTGGTTGCCAATCCGACCTGCTCGCCGACCTGAAGCGTCGGAGGCGCATCGAGCGGCGTGTCAGCGTCGACCCACTCGGTCGTCGGGTCGAGCATCGCGTCCCCGTCGGTAGGTGGTGCGACCTTCGGCTCGTCGTTGCTGAAGGTGATGTGCGATCCGTCGACGGTCAGGATGGTGACGATTCCCTTGAAGCCGGACCCCTCCGGAGTGCCTGCGAACGCAGTTTCGGCCGACGAGTTGGCCTTGATGATCTCGGGCGGCTCGGATGATCCCGCGGCCTGCAGGGCGGCCAACACGACAGCGCAGTCAGGCAGCGTCGATTCAGGCGGTGCGGCGACCGACGTGGCGGCGACCAGTCCGTGGTCGGTCGGTCGATCGCGAACCACGATCAAGCCGCCGACGACAGCCGCGACGCCGGCGCCGGCCATGCCGACCTTGGCCGCTGAACGTCGGCGGTTCTGCATCGAGATCCTGCGGTGCAACGCGTACATGTCGAAGGGCTCGTCCACGGTTGCGGCGAGGGTGTGCAGTTGGTCGGACAGGTCGTGGTCGATCATCGTCGGCTCCAATTCGTGGGGTTCATCGGGTTCATTGTTGGTGTGTGGTTTCGGAATCGATGCACGTGCGGAGGCGGGCGAGGCCCTTGGCCGTCTGGCTCTTCACGGTGCCGACGGAACAACCGAGCACCGCCGCGGTCGCGGCCTCGTCGAGGTCGAGGTAGTGACGAAGTACGACGGCCGCACGCTGTCGGCGGGGGAGGCTTGCCAATGCGCGGCGCAGACGATCGCGGTTGTCGACAGCGGTCGTCGCATCGCTGCCGGACCGATCGGGCAGTGCCCCGTTGGGAATCTCGCCATGCCACTTGCGGCGCCGCCAACTGATCGCCGAATGGACCACCGCGGCACGGACGTACGGGAGTGGATCGCCGTTGGCGACGACTGTCGTCCAACGCCGAGACACCTTGGCGAGTGCGATCTGCACCACGTCCTGCGCACTGCTCGAGTCTCCGACGATCAGGAACGCGCAGCGCACCAGCATCTTGCTGTGCGTCAACACGAACAGGTCGAAGGACTCGAACGGCAGCACATCCACGGCATCGTCCGTGTCGACGTCCGCATCGTCGTGCTGTCCGTCGTCGAGCACGATGCGTTGCTGCATGTCGCTCATCGACACAGATTCCGGAGATGGTTCAAATCCACTGATGATCTACACGCTGTGGCAGCCGCGAAAGGTTGCCGCGCCCGTGCGATCGGAACTGCGACCTCAGACCGCGTAGGGATCGACGGCGTCGGGGTCGATGTCGTAGCGCTTGATCGCTGCTTCGACCACGTCGGCGCCGATCGCGCCAGACAGGTGCAAGGCCGAGAGCACGCCGACGACGACGTGGCCGAGGTCGATCTCGAAGAAGCGGCGCAACGATTCGCGCGTGTCGGAGCGGCCCATGCCGTCGGTGCCGAGGGGTACGAACGTGCGACCCGGCAGGAAGCGGGCGACCTGCTCGGGGACGATCTTCATGAAGTCGGTGACAGCGAGGATCGGGCCCGGCGAGTCCGCGAGCAGTGACGCGACGTCGGCCGTGCGTGGCTCCTGGCTGGGGTGCAGGCGGTTCCACCGCTCGACCTCGAGGGCGTTCTCGCGCAGACGCTTGTACGACGTTGCCGACCACAACTCGACGCCGACGTCGAAGTGCTCGGCCAACTCAGTCGCAGCTTCGCGCGCGGCACCCTGTGCCGAGCCGGAGAACAGCAACGTCGCCGCGTGGGCCTTGCCCTCGGGTGCAGGTGCCCACCTGTACAGGCCGCGCATGATCGAGGCGCGGATCTCTGCAGGATCGCCTTCCGGCATTGCCGGCATCGGGTAGTTCTCGTTGTAGAGGGTGATGTAGTAGAAGACGTCGGGGTCTTCGTTCCCGCCGCCGTACATGCGATGCAAACCCTCTTGCACGATCGAGGCGACCTCGTATGCGAACGCCGGGTCGTACGCCTGCACGGGAGGCACGGTCGACGCGAGCACCAGTGAATGACCGTCCTGGTGCTGCAGGCCTTCGCCCATCAGCGTGGTGCGGCCGGCGGTGGCTCCGAGGAGGAAGCCGCGCGTGCGAGCATCGGCCGCTTGCCAGATGAGGTCGCCCACGCGCTGGAAGCCGAACATCGAATAGAACGTGTAGAAGGGAACGACAGGCACACCGCGCGTTGCATACGCGGTGCCGGCGGCGATGAAGCTGGCGGTGGAGCCGGCCTCGGTGATGCCTTCCTCGAGGATCTGACCGTTGGTGGACTCGGCGTAGCTCAGCAGCATCTCGTGATCGACGGGCTCGTACTTCTGGCCCTGCGATGCGTAGATCCTGAGCTCGCGGAACAGCGAATCCATACCGAACGTGCGGGCTTCGTCGGGGATGATCGGCACGACACGCTGGCCGAACTTCTCGTCGCGGGCCAGGCCGCGCAGCAGTCGCGTGAACCCCATCGTGGTGCTGACGGCCTGCGTGCCCGATCCGGTGAGCAATTCGGCGAACGCGTTGTCGTCGGGAAGTTGCAGGGGCCTGCGCGCCCGTGTGGTTCGCTTCGGGATCGAGCCGCCCAGCGCCTTGCGACGCTCCATCATGTACTGGTACTCGATCGAGTCCTCGGATGGGCGGAAGTACGGCGGGAGATCGCCGTCGAACGCCGAGTCGGAGATCTCGTCGTGCATGTACAACCGGTCGCGCAGCGCGAGCAGCTGATCCTTCGTCATCTTCTTGATCTGGTGGGTCGCGTTACGGCCCTCGATGTCGGGGCCGAGCGTCCATCCCTTGATCGTCTTGCACAGGATCGCAGTCGGCGCGCCGGTGCCGAGGTTCTCGGTCGCGGCCTTGTACGCGGCGTACAACTTGCGGTAGTCGTGACCACCACGCGGCAGGTTGACGAGATCCTCGTCGCTGAGGTGGGCGACCATCTGGCGCAGGCGCGGGTCGGGACCGAAGAAGTTGTCGCGGATGTATCCGCCGTTCTCGATGCTGTACCGCTGGAACTCGCCGTCGACCGTGTTGTTGAGCTGGTTCAGCAGCACACCGTCGTTGTCGTTGGCGAGCAGCTGGTCCCACTTCGAACCCAGGATGACCTTGATCACGTTCCAGCCGTTGCCGCGGAACACGGCCTCGAGCTCCTGGATGATCTTGCCGTTGCCGCGCACCGGGTCCGTCGAGGCGTTGCAGGTTGCAGTTGACGACGAAGACGAGGTTGTCGAGCTTCTCGCGGCTGGCCAGCGAAAGGGCGCCCAAGCGTCTCGGGCTCGTCGCATTCGCCGTCGCCGAGGAACGCCCAGATGCGGCTCTGGCTGGTGTCGTCGAGCTCGCGGTTCTGCAGGTAGCGGTTGAAGCGGGCCTGGTACAGCGCACTGAGCGGACCGAGGCCCATGCTGACCGTGGGGTACTCCCAGAACTCGGGCATCAGCCGCGGGTGCGGGTAGCTCGACAACCCTTGTCCGCCACGGCCGATCTCGCGGCGGAAGTGATCGAGGTCGTCTTCGGTCAGGCGGCCCTCCATGAAGGCACGGGCATAGACGCCGGGCGCGGCGTGGCCCTGGAAGTAGACGTGATCCCCGGGAACGCCGTCGTCCTTGCCGTGGAAGAAGTGGTTGAACCCGATCTCGTAGAGGCTGGCCGAGCTGGCAAACGTGGAGAGGTGGCCGCCGATGCCATCGGCCTTCTTGTTGGCGCGGACCACCATCGCCGCCGCGTTCCAACGTACGAAGGCGCGGATTCGGCGCTCGATGTACTCGTCGCCGGGGAACCACGGCTCCTGCTCGCGAGGGATCGTGTTGACGTACGGCGTGCTGACGGTGGCAGGAAAGCTGACCTGCGTGGCCCTGGCGCGATCGAGCAGTTTGGAGAGGAGGAACCGTGCCCGGGTCTTGCCGTGCACGTCGACCACTGCGTCGAGCGAGTCGAGCCACTCCTCGGTTTCGCCCGGGTCAGAATCGGGCAGTTGGTTGACGAAGCCGTCGAAGATCATGACTAGTAGTCAAGCAGGATTACCGCTGGGTAACGTGCGCGAAGTCGGCTAAACGGGCGCCGGCAGCCACCATCCCGTCGTGTCGAACAGGACGTGTGCGGTGACCGACGCGTTGATGCACAGGTTGCCGCCCGGCGACAGACCGACCGTCAACGAGTTGGCCATCACCGAACCACCGGCACCGTTGACGGAGGAGGTTGCACCGGCCGGCTGGCCACACGTCGTGCCGGTGAGATATCCGTCGATGCCTGGATAGGCGATCGTGATCGTGCCGGTGACAGCAACTGCAGCGTCGGGCGCGGCACCGATCTCGATGGTCTGGCCGACCTCGGGATGACCGCGCCATCCGCCGACGCCCGATTCGCGTGTCGACCATGCGCGTCGGCGTCGACGGGAACGAACAACAAGGTTCCGGCGTCACTGAAGGCACCCGTGATGTCGACGATCACGTCGGCCGGCGAACTGCTGAACACGCAGAACGTTCCGTCGGCGGCGACTGGTACGAACACGGCACCGGCGACGGTTTCACCTGCTTGCCAGTTCACGTTCGACACGACCGGAGGCGTTGCAGCACACGGATACGCGGTGAGGAATCCTGCCGCACTTCCGCCTGTGACGGTGAGGGTCGCGGCGACTGCCTGAGCGCCAACGGGCGCGGTGATGGGGATCGTCGACGCTCTGCCCGTCTTGCGCGTGTCGAGTGCACGGTTGGGTGTCGTCGGAGAGAACTGCAGCCCGCCGCTGGGCACGAACACGCCCTGGAGGTCGACGACGATGTCGGTCGCCGCGTTGCTGAAGACGCACAGGGTTCGCGCCGGTTGGCTCAACAGCGTGCTGGCTTGCGCGCCTCGGTTCTCGCCGGCGAGGAAGTTGACGCTCGATGCATTGGGCCGTTCGGCGCCGCACGGCCACACGGTGAGGAACCCGGCGACCGACGGGCTCGCGGCAGTGACGTTGACGACGGCGGCGACCGATTCGACGGGCGTGTACGTCGAGAGGTCGACCGTCAGCGTGCCGCCGGCAGCGATCCGAAGTCCCGAGTTGCGGGTATCGACGACGCGTTGTGGAGGGAGTGGTTGGTACTGCAACGACTGCGCGCCGGGTGGAGGTGCGACCTCGGCGCTGATGTGTCGCGATCCGCCCAATCGGTCGGTCACGTCGTCGGCGATCAGTGTGCTGCGTTGGCGATACTGCGGCGCCCCTGGGAGATGGGTGTTGTCGGCGGCCAGGGGGATGCCGGCAGCCGCTCGGATCGTCGGCCAATCCCACAATGTGAGGTTCGGGACGTTCGGCGGCGACGGTCTGCAGCGCCTGGTTCCACGCCTCCTGGTTGGCCGGAATCTGCGTGGTCTGCAGCGCCCACCACACCTCGTGATCCGGTCCGGCGACGTCCATGAAGCCACGGATGTCGTCGGCCGCGCACGTCACGCTGCCGTTGCAGGCGATGATGTCGTTGGGGCCCATGCTGGCGACGATCACCTGCGGATCGAAGCCCTGTGCTCGCTGATCGGTGAGCCATTTCGACATGTTGGCGCCGGGGTTGCCGGCCACCATCTTCCCGGCTTGGAAGCCGACGCCGGCGGCCATCCGCACGGGCCCCCATCCACGATCGGACAGCATGTGGGCCAGCGTCGGGCCCCACCCGTCCTCGAACGGAGGGCCGTACGCCGAGCCGAGCATCAGCGAGTCGCCGACCACGGCGATGCTGCCTCGCGGGCCCGGTGTATCGATGAACACCGACACGAAAAGGCGCTCTGCGAACGCCGGTGGCGGTGCAACGACGACCGCTGTGCCGACGACGGCCATGACCAGGGAGATGACCCGTATCCGCATATCGGCACAGTAGTTTGCGCCGATGGCAGCACCCAGGGCACCGCATGTCGTGTACACCGACGGCGCGTGCTGCCGGTAACCCCGGGCCAGGTGGGTGGGCGTGGGCGACGGCGCCCGACGGGGTGTTGCGCGACTCGGGCGGCGAGGCGATGTCGACCAACCAGCGCATGGAGATCACGGCCGCGCTCGAGGCCTTGCGCTCGCTCGACGGGCAGTTGACGATCGTGTCGGATTCCACGTACGTCATCAACGGTTGCACGACGTGGTGGAAGAAGTGGAAGGTCAACGGCTGGAAGAACTCGCAGCGCCAGCCGGTCGCGAACGTCGACCTCTGGCAACCGCTGATCGAACTCGTCATCGAGCGCCAGCCGAAGTTCAAGTGGGTCAAGGGCCACAGCGGCGACCCGATGAACGACCTCGTCGATGCGTTGGCCGTGGCCGCCGCCAAGGGCCCCTTCACGCCCCGGCCGGCAGCCCCTGCGCCGGAACCCGACACGCAACGCTCCCTCTTCGACTGACCGGCGCGGCGAGCCTTCTAGGCCGAAATCGAGCGCGACCGAGTACTCCGCGAATCGCGAGTCGCGGCTGACGATGCTGCAACTCTCGAGTTGTGCCTGTGCGATCAGCATGCGGTCGAACGGATCGCGATGGTGCATTGGAAGCCGAGCTGCGGCCTGTCCATGTCGACGCGGTGATCGGCAACAATGAGAGTCCGGCGACGTCGATCTCGCCGAGCAGGTCTCCATCGATCGTCAGCTTGCCGAGTGCCGATTTGATCTCGAGTTCCCAGATCGAGGCCGCGCTCACGTAGACCTCGTTGTTCAGGTCGGCGATCGCCTCGTCCGCTTGTTCAGAGATGGGCATGCCGCCCAGCCACCACACCAGGCAATGAGAATCGAGCAACAGGTTCACTCCGTTGAACCCTCGAACGCGTCGATGAGCCACGGAGGGGTCAGGTCGAAGTCGTCAGCCATCGTGACCTTGCCGCGGAGTCGTCCGGACACCCGCGGTGGACGCTCGGGCGAGAGTGCCACGAGACGCGCGACTGGTCGACCAGCGCGAGCGACCACGATCTCCTCGCCTGCGGCCGCACGGTCGAGCAGACGTGACAAATGGGTCTTCGCCTCGTGAACATTGACCATTGTCGACATTCGACGAGCTTAGTCCGACTTAGTCCGAAGGCCAACGCTTCAATCTTGACGGGGTGGGACCACGCTGACCGTCTAGGAGACGGTGGCGACGGGACCAGTGGCGGAAACCTCAGCCGCGATGAAGGGCGGCAACACTCGGATGGGTGACGGTGGGTGCCGGGGGTTATCGTCGCCGTCCATGGACATCAACGGCGCAAGCGCAATCGTCACAGGTGGAGCATCGGGAATCGGGGCGGCGGCAGCACGCGTGCTCGCCGCGAGGGGCGCCAAGGTCTTGGTCGCGGACCTCCAGGAGGAGAAGGGCAAGGCCCTCGCCGACGAGATCGGTGGGGCGTATTGCAAGGTCGACGTCACCAACACCGACGACATCATCAACGCGGCCGAGATGGCAAAGAGCATGGGTCCGGTGCGCGTCCTCGTGAACTCGGCCGGAATCGGCTGGGCGCAACGGACGGTCGGCAAGGACGGCACGTACGACTCTGCTGCCAATCTCGATGCGTTCAAGAAGGTCATCGCCATCAACCTGATCGGCAGCTTCGATTGCATTCGCATCGTCGCGACGGCGATGAGTACGACCGAGCCGATGGCAAACGGCGAGCGCGGCGCCATCGTCAACATCGCCTCGGTGGCCGCATTCGACGGCCAGATCGGTCAGGCCGCGTACTCCGCATCGAAGGGCGGGATCGTCGGGATGACCCTGCCGATCGCCCGCGACCTGGCCGCCATCGGCGTGCGCGTCAACACCGTCGCACCCGGCCTCATCGACACGCCGATCTACGGGACCGGCGAGGCGAGCGATGCGTTCAAGGCGAACCTCGAGAAGGGACGTGCTGTTCCCGCACCGCCTCGGTACACAAGACGAGTTGGCGTCGGTCGTCGTCGAGTGCATCACCAACAGCTACCTCAACGCCGAAACGATTCGCGTCGACGGTGGCATCCGCATGCCACCGAAGTAGTCGACCCTCAGGGCACCGCCGGCCGCACCGGAAGGCTGTCGAGCAGCCGGTTGCAGCTCGGACACGTCGATCGGCTTGGTGAGGTACGCCGTGGCACCGAGATCCAGCAGCCGGCGCACGCCACCCTCGGTGGTGTCGGCCGACAACACGACGATCGGAATCGACGAGGTCGCCGGATCGCTCTGCAGCGCTGCCACGACCTCCGAGCCGTGCATGTCGGGAAGGTGGAGATCGAGGAGGATGACCTGAGGATTGATCTGTCGCGCCAATGTGATCGCCAGACCGCCCTGCATCGCAGTCTCGAGGTGCTCGCCGCGGTCGCGCATCATTCGCTCCATCAGCCGCACGTTGGCCAAGTTGTCCTCGACGTACAGCACGGTCATGCCGTCCGACCCCGGCCGGGCGGCGCGCAGCGCGGCAAAGGCGTCGTCGATCTTCAGCTGCTGTGGAAGCAGCAGTTGGCCGGGAAGTTCGATCCAGAACGTGGAGCCGCGCCGCATGACGCTGTCGACGCCGATGGTGCCCTCCATCGATTCGACCAAAGACTTCGACAACGCCAAGCCGACACCCGTTCCCTCGATCTCGCTGGTCGCGTCGAGTCGCTCGAACGGCTTGAACAGCCGTCGTCGACCGTCTTCGCTGATGCCCGGGCCGCTGTCGATGACGCTGATCCGCACGCGTTCGCCGACGACGGCGGCGCGAATCTCGACCGTCCCCGACACGGAGTTGTACTTCACGGCATTCGACACGAAGTTCAACAGCACCTGCTTCAATCGCTGATGATCGGCAGTCACCGTGATCTCCGGCGCGACGTACGACGTGACCGTGATGTCCTTCTCGCGGGCCAGCGGTCGCATCAACCCGATCACTGCATCGACCGCCTCGTCGACATGAACCGCCTCGAGTGACAGGGTCAGGTGGCCGGTGGCGATCCGCGAGATGTCGAGCAGATCGTTGATGAGCCCGAGCAAGTGCCTGCCGGCCTTCACGATCTGATCGACCGCTTCCCGGTCGTCGGCGTCGAGCGATTCTTGCATTTGCAACAACTGACCGAATCCGAGGATCGCTGTCAGCGGAGTGCGTAGCTCGTGGCTCATCCGCGACAGGAAGATGTCCTTTGCCTCGGTTGCAGCGATGGCGAGATCGCGGCTGGCAGTCACCTCCTGATTGATCGCCAGCAGCATCTCGGCGGCACGCATCAGCTCGGCGGCAAGCTGACCGATCTCGTCGCCCGCGGGCGGCTCGACTGTCGCCGAGCGAGCCACCGTCGATGACGCGTGTGGCTGCCTCGCTGACGACCTGCACGCGCCGGACGATGCTGCGAACGAACAACATCATCGCGATGAGACCGGCGACCAGGCTGAGAATGATGCCGACGGTCAGCACGACGACTGTTCGCGTGCTGCGCGCGTCGATGCTGCTTCGATACGACGAGTTGAGCTGTTCGAAGTCGGCGATCACGTCGTCGTAGGCGGCGTTGACCGCCGCGACCAGTTCGGCTTGTTCTCCGAGCCAGTCTGCCGTCATCGCCGGTACGGTCGCTGGGGCTGCGGCAGCGGCCTGGTCGCGTGCAAGTTGCAGGTGGTCGATCACCGCGGTGATGGCGGCACCGAGTCGTCCGAGTGAATCCTCGAGCTCGCTCGGCGCACCTTCCCGAATCTCGGCAATCGTTCTGGATAGCCGGCGACGAGTGCATCGACCGGGCCGAGCACTTGCGGGTCGCCGGTCAACACGTAGTCGCAGCACGGCTGCGTTCGCGCTCGAGACATCCTCGTGGAGTCGGATCGACCATGTCTTGGTGGACTCGCGATGCACGGGCGTGCTCGCGCACCTCGTCCTGATCGCGGTTCAACAGCAGGGCATAGCGACGCGGCGACCATCATCCCCAGCACCGGAACGAGCACGATCAACAAGGCCTTGCCACGGAGCGGCATGTCCCACCACCACGTTCGGATTCTCGCCACCAGGCCGCGGGGCTTGGCCGACGTGGTGAGCGAGGCGTTGGGTGAGGGACCCATTGCGTCTAGTGGAGCAGATTCCCGACCGCCTGACAACCGTGAGTGGCGTGCTGGCTACACTGGCGGAGTGGTGTTCGACCCCGCACGAACGCCGTCGGCAGCGATCAGTGTGATGATCGTCGAAGACGATCCTGGCACTGCGACCTTCTTCAGTCGAGCGCTCGAGCGAGCAGGATTCGTGGTCGCCGTCGCCGGCTCGGCGCCCGAGGCAATCGAACTGTTGTCGGACGGGCAGTGGGACGCGATGGTCGTCGACATCGGCTTGCCGGGCCGATCGGGGTTCGACCTCGTCTCCGAGGTGAAGGAGCGATGGCCCTCGATCCCGATCGCGCTGGCGACAGCGGACGCGAGCATGGATGTTGCTGTCCGGGCGCTGCGAAGCCAGGTCGACGACTTCCTCCCGAAGCCGATCGCACCGGACGAGTTGGTGATGCACGTCAGGCGGCTGCTCGACATCGGGCGTAGCCGTGCCCCCGCCGACGTCGAACGTGTGCTCGCGATCGGGGCACATCCCGACGATGTCGAGATCGGTGTCGGCGGTGTGTTGATCGCACATCGCGCCGCCGGTGATCAGGTCGCGATCCTCACGATGAGCCATGGTCAGCGCGGCGGAGATCGCGCGTTGCGAGCCGGCGAGTCGCGAACGCGCCGCATCGATCATCGGTGCTCGCCTCTACCTGGAAGACCTCGAGGACACCCGCATCCCGGAATCCGATCCGACGGTCGGCATCATCGAACGCGTCATCGCCGAGTTCGCGCCGACCCTCGTGTACACCCACACGATCCATGACGTGCACCAGGACCATCGCAACGTCAATCGTGCGTCGTTGGTCGCGGCCCGACGCGTCGCCGGCGTGTACTGCTATCAGAGCCCGTCGGCGACGGTCGATTACAAGCCGGCGCGATTCGTATCGATCGAGCCCTACCTCGACGGCAAGATCGCTGCCATCGGCGCGTTCAAGAGCCAGACCGACATCAGGGACTACCTCGACGACGAGTTGATTCGAGCGACCGCCCGCTACTGGGGCCGCTTCGGCGATGCCGCGGTACTGCGAACCGCTGGAGGTGGTGCGCGACCGTTCAGGCCACAGAGCCTCCGTACCAGGCGCGCAGGCGGCCGTACGTGGCTGACCACTCGCTGCAGGACGCTCGTGTCTTGGTCACGGGAGCCGGCGGTCCTGCGGCGGTTGCGTTCATGCAGTCGGTCTCGCGCGCCGGCGCGGAGTTGTGGGCTGTCGACATCGATCCGTACGCGGCCGGGCTCTACCTCGTCGGACGCCGGCGCATCGCGCGCTCGTACCGCGAGGTGACGATCCCGGATTCGTCGAAGCAGTGGCGGCGATGTGTCGAGCGTGCCCGAATCGACGTGCTGGTGCCCGACCGTCGACTCCGAGCTGATCCCGGTCGCGCGCTGTGTCGACGAGTTCGAACGAGTCGGCACGACCGTGCTCGGGCAGACGTTGGACACCTTGGAAACCTGCCTGGACAAGTGGACCCTCGTGCAACGTGTCGCTGCCGTGGCACCCGATGCCCCCGTCGCCGACACGGAGTTGGTCGATGATTCCTTCGAGGCTCGATCATGGACGCTTTCCGTTCATCGCCAAACCGCGGAGGGGAGTGGATCGCGAGGCGTGACGATCGTGCACGACGCCGCCGAACTCGCCCGAGTGCCGCACGACGGCTCGTTCATCGCCCAGGAGCTCCTGCCTGGCCGCGAGCACTCGCTCGATGTGCTCGCGTATCGCAGCGGTGCTGTCGCCGCCGTCGTCCCGCGCACCCGGCTGAAGGTCGATTCCGGTATCGCCGTTGCCGGCACGGTGGAACCAGATCCGGAGCTGATCGCGTACGGCAAACGGATCGCCGAGGCGGTCGGCCTGACGTCGGTCGCCAACGTGCAGGTGAAGCAGAACCGCGATGGTCTGCCGCGCCTGCTGGAGGTCAATCCGCGGTTCCCGGGGAGCATGCCGCTGACGGTCGCGGCGGGCGTCGACATGCCCGTGCTCGCGGTCGCCGATGTGTTCGGGCAGCCGGTTCCGGCCACTGTGGAGTTCACTGCGTTGGCGATGGTGCGCACATGGACCGAGACCTACTTCGACCCGAAGGAGATGATGTCGTGAGCATTGAGTTCCCGATTCTCGACAAGGGTTCCGACCTGCACGTGCACTCCACGTTCTCCGATGGCGCCAGCACGGTGGAGGAGAACGTCGCCTCTGCCGGCGGCCACGGTCTGCACACGCTCGGCCTGGTCGATCATGTCCGACGCAGCACCGACTGGGTCCCGTCGTTCGTCGATGCAGTGCGGGCGCTCGACGGCACCGGCGGCTTGCGCATCCTGTGCGGCGTCGAGGCCAAGATCCTCGACACCGAAGGCACCATCGACATGCCGGCCGACATGCCGACACTCGACTACGTGCTGGTCGCCGATCACCAACTCCCGCGACCCGAGGGGCCGATGCATCCTCGTGACGCGACCGATCTCATTGCTCGTGGCGAACTGACGTCGACCGAGGTCATCAGCGATCTCGTCGAAGCGACGGTCAACTCGCTCGGTTGCTACGACCGCGTCATCCTCGCCCACATCTTCAGCATCCTCCCGAAGTGCGGGTTGTCGGAGGACGAGGTCCCCGAGGCTCTCGTGCACAGGCTGGGTCAGGCCGCGCGACGCAACAACGTCGTCATCGAAGTCAACGAGAAGTGGACGTGCCCGTCGCGTCGCGTCGTCGACCTCCTCGCCGCAGACGGAGTGCTGCTGACGCATGAGCACCGACGCTCACCACGAGGCGCGCGTCGGCCGATACGACTACGTTGCGCGCACATTGGCCGGCGCGATCGCCGCGGCGCACGGGGATGTCGACGCGGCAGCGCGATGAGCATCGCCCGCCTCTGCGAATGGGTACTCGTCGCGCTGGTGATCCTCGGCGCTGTACCGATGCTCGTCGGCAGCGTGCAGCTGCTGCTCGTCGGACTGCATCGGTATCGGAGCCACCTCGACAAGGTCGAGGACTACACGCCGCGCGTGGCGGTGTTGGTGCCGGCGTGGAACGAGGCTGCGGTGCTGGCGTTGACGGTCGACCGTTTGATGCTGCTCGACTACCCGCGGGATCGACTGCGTGTCTACGTGGTCGACGACGCCAGCACCGACAACACGACCGAGGTGCTCGCCGCGAAGCGCGCCGAGTATCCGGGGATGTTGTTCCACCTGCGACGTGACAAGGGCGGGCAGGGCAAGGCGCACACGCTGAACCACGGGCTCGCAGTCGTGCTGGGCGACGACTGGACGCAGGCGGTGCTGATCATGGATGCCGACGTGGTGTTCACCGCGCTGTCGCTTCGACGCATGGCACGCCATCTGGCCGACCCCGAGGTGGGCGCCGTCACCGCCTACATCAAAGAGGGCAGCGAACATCAGAACGGGATACGCAAGGCGATCAGCTTCGAGTACGCCGTGTCGCAGGCGGGTGCGCGCCGTGCCCAGAACGTCGTCGGTGCCGTTGCGTGCCTCGCCGGCGGCGCACAACTCCACAGCCGCGAGAACCTCGAATCGCATCGACGGCGCCATCGACACGTCGACGCTGGCAGAGGACACGGTGACCACGTTGTTGACACAGCTCGAAGGTCGTCGAGTGATCTTCGAGCCCAATGCCATCGTCTGGGCCGAGGAGCCGGAGACGATCGACGGGTTGTGGCGGCAACGTCTTCGTTGGGCGCGTGGCAACGTGCAGGTGACGCGCAAGTTCGAGAAGATCTGGTTTCGCCAGCAACAAGTCGCACGGGCTCGGTGGCGTGCTGTTCGGCCTGCTGTGGTTCACCACGTTGATGTTGCCGATCTTCATGATCGCCTCGTCGCTCGCGCTGGTCATCCTGTGGGTGGTCGGTTCAGATCTGGCGTTCCACGCCTTCGACGGATTGTGGATCCTCAACGGTCTGTCGTTCGTGTTCCTGATCGTCCTCACGCTGCTCGTCGATCCGGCGATTGCCAGGCGTACGTGGCGTCGGGCGGTGATGTTCCCCGGACTGATCTCGGTGACGATCGTGTTGGCCACGTGCTTCCCCGCAGTGTTCCGATGGATCGGTGACGCGTTCGACGATGCAGGGCTGTCCTTCAACCACATCGGCGAGCGGATCGTGCTGCTGGTGCTCTACCTCTGGGTCGCGCTGTGCATGCTGGCCGCGTACGGACTCGTGAAGCTGGAGCGCGCCGGAGCGAAGCGGTCGGCGGCGGTCCTTCTGTGGTTCGTCGGGTACGGACCGTTGCTGTGCGCCATCACGCTGACGGCGTACGTCAAGGAGGCTCGGGGCGCTGATCAGGTCTGGGAGAAGACGCTGAAGACCGGTCAGGTGTCGGTGCGATGAGCTTCGATTTCGACGAGGATCTGGCGGCGACCAAGAAGACCGAGCGCCGCATCTTCTGGAAGGAGCTAGTTGCGCTCGCCCTGATCGGTTGCCTCATCGCCGTCCGCCAGTTGTGGCTTCTGTGATGGTGCGTCGAGCAAGAGGCGCGAGCCGCGGTCGTAGGTGATGTAGTTCCATGCCCAGTTGACGAACACGTTGGCTCGGTTCCGAAAACCCATCAGTTCGATGAGGTGCAGGCCGAGCCACATCAGCCAGCCGATGAAGCCGTGGAATCGCATGCCGTTGGGGAACTCGACGACTGCCTGGTTGCGGCCGATCGTGGCCATCGAGCCCTTGTCGGTGTAGTGAAACGCGGTCGTCGGACGACCGGCGAGGCGGTTGGCGATCTGCTCGGCCACATGTGTTCCGCCCTGGATCGCCGGCTGGGCAACCTGGGGGAGCGGGGCGCCCGGCGGCAGGGCGATGTCGCCGATTGCAAACACGTTGGGATGGTCCGGCAGCGAGAGGTCCTCCGACACGGGGATGCGGCCACCACGACCCAACGTGATGCCGAGCAGACCGGCGACCGGGCTCGCCGTGACGCCCGCCGCCCAGATGATGGTGCCGGCCGGAATGCGTCGTCCGTCCTTCAACACCACTGCTCCGACTTCGACGTGGTCGACACCGACGCCGAGCTCGACATCGATGTTGCGCGACCTCAGCGTCTCGGCAGCCTGTTCGGACAGCGATGGGTGGAACGGACTGAGCACTCGATCAGCCGCCTCGACCAACGTGATCGACGTCGGAGTGACCGCGAGATCCGGGTAGTCCTTGCGGAACACCTTGTCGATCAGCTCCCGCAGACCGCCTGCCATCTCGACGCCGGTCGGCCCGCCGCCGACGATGACGATCCCGAGGTCGACCACCGACTGGCCATCTGCGCTCGCGCGCTCGAACCGCGCCAGCAGATGCGCACGCAGACGGAGCGCGTCGTGCAGCGTCTTCAGCGGAAACGTGTTGCCATCGACGCCGTCGATGCCGAACGAGGTGCTGATCGTGCCGGCCGCGATCACGAGGTAGTCGTATGTGAACTCGCGGCCGTCACGAACCGACACCGTGTGACCTCGGAGGTCGATTCCAGTGACCTCGCCGAGCACGAAACGGATCGAGTGATTGCGGCGGAAGATCCCGCGGATCGGGAACCCGATGTCGTCGGCATCGAGGCCCGCCGTGGCCACTTGGTACAGCAGCGGTTGGAAGGTGTGGAAGTTGTTGGCGTCGATGATCGTGACGTCGACATCGGCTGCAGCGAGCCGCTTCGCGGCGCGAATTCCACCGAACCCTGACCCGACGATGATGACGTGCGGTCGACTCATCGGCGGTCGAGGATGCCGCGGACGTAGCTGGCTTGGGCGGCGTGTTGGATGTCGTCGTCAGCGACGCTGATCAGTCGCACCCCGAGGGTGACCGGCGGATCCCAACGCTTGTCGACGACGCGGTCGAGGTCCTTGGCGGTGATCGTCGCGAGCAGGTCGCGAGTGCGAGCGGCCACCGCGTCGTAGTACTGGATCAAGACGTCCGTGCTCTCCGGGCGGATGCTCATGACATCCTTCCAGGAGTGCCCATAGCCGGTGTTCTGCGGATCAGCGGCCACGCCGAAACGGGTCGACCACTTGCCGGAGATCCACTCCTGCTCCCGATCCATCAGCTCCGAGACGTGATGATCCTGCACCCTGGTGAGGTGCCAGATCAGCCAACCGATCGGGTTGGCACCCGGCTCCGGCGGCGTGACCAGTGCGTCCGGATCGAGTCCGTCGACGGCTTCGTGGATGTGCTCCGGGATCCGCTCGAAGACGTCGATCAGCAGTTCGTGAAGTTCCATGCCAGCATCGTTCCACGAACGGACCCCTGTCTAAACTGCGCCGTCGACGACGAGGAGAAGAATGATGACGGCGGTACGAATCGGCTTGGTCGGCGCGGGCTTCATGGGGAAGATCCACAGCATCGCCTACCGCAATGCGACCATGCTGTTCGGGGCCGAGATCCCGGCGGTCGAGACCGTGGCGGTCACAGATTTCGATCCGTCGTTGGCCGATCGCGCCGCCCGTGATTGGGGGTGGGGTCGCTCGGTTCCCACGTGGCAGGAGATCACGGCATCCGACGACATCGACGTCGTCGACATCTGCACACCAAACGACAACCACGTCGACATCGCGCTCGATGCGCTGTCGCGCGGCAAGCACGTCTTGTGCGAGAAGCCGTTGGCACTCGATGGCGACAGTTGCTTCCGGTTGGCCGAGGCAGCGCGTGACAGCGACCGCGTGACGCAAGTCGGCTTCGTGTATCGCCAGTGGCCGGCGGTCGCGATGGCCCGGCAGTTGATCGACGAAGGCGCGATCGGCAACGTGCGAACGGCGCGAGGTCACTTCCTGCTCGACTACAACGGCAATCCCGACATCCCCATGAGTTGGAGGTTCGACAAGGTCCGAGCCGGCTCGGGTGCCCTCGGCGACGTGGGATCGCACTGCATCGACCTTCTGCAGTACCTGGCGGGCCCGATCTCACAGGTCGCGGCGCGCATGCAGACCTTCATCCCACAGCGTCGGGACCGCGACGGCAACATGGTCGACGTCACCGTCGATGATCAGACCGAGATCCTCGCTGATTTCGAGAGTGGCGCGAGCGGAACCATCCTCGCCACGTGGGCCGGTACCGGGCACAAGTGCGATCTCGGTTTCGAGGTCATCGGGTCGAAGGGGTCGCTGTCGTTCACATGGCAGCGATCCAACGAGATGCAGTTCTTCGACGGCACCGATCCGGAGGATCGTCAGGGGTTCCGCACGATGTATGTCGGCCCGGCGCACCCAGGCGCCGATGGCATCCACACCGTCGCCGCTCAGGGCCTCGGCTACACCGACGCATTCACCATCGCGGCGCGCAACACGCTGCGAAACCTGTCGGCCGGCAAGGTGCTGTCGGGGCCGACGTTCGTCGACGGTCTACGTGTGGCCGAAGTCAGCGACGCCGTGATCGAAGCCGCCGCCAGCGGACAGCGCGTCGCGGTCACTCGCCGCACGCTCTAGCCCGGAGTCAGCTGGCGATGCCGATACCTCGTAGGAACGAGAGGCTGGCCTTGGCATCGTCCAGGGCTGTCGTCGTCGACTCGAAGTCGCGGTCCTGCTCGATCGTGCCGGGCCCGTCGAACCCGCTCTCCAATTCAGTGGCCAATGCGGCGAAATCGACCATGCCCTGACCGACCGGGCAGAAGACGCCCAACGAGATCGCGTCGAAGAACGGGACGCCGTCGCTGAGCACTTTCTGGTGCACGGTCGGGTTGATGTCCTTGAAGTGCAGGTACGCGGTGCGGTCTCTGTGGTCCGCGAAGAATCGCACGGGATCGACCCCCGCGTAGATGAAGTGCCCGGTATCGATGCACAGCTGCAGACCGTCGTCGACGGTGTCGACGAGCACGCGTTCGACCTCGTCCTCGAACTCGACGTACGTGCCCGAGTGCTGGTGCAGGACGGGCGTCAGGCCGTGCTTGATCGCGATCGCAGAGGCTTGCCGAATCCCGCTCAACAGCACTTCGTAGTCGGCGCCCTGCAGGCGAGTGGCCGCGGCAGAGCGACCAGCGGTCGCGCCTCGTTCATCGCTGACCATGTCGATGACCACGAGGAACTTGCCTCCGAGTGCCGCGATGCGCGCGCACGTCACCTCGGTGACTTCGTTGATGTCGTCGTGTCGATCGCGATCGTGCATCGGTTCGAAGATGTATGAGCCGGCGACGCCCAGGCCACGCGCTCCGAGCTCTGCTCGCACACGTTCGTTGTCGTCGGGAAGATATCCGAGCGGACCGAGCTCGCACAGCCGATAGCCGGCCTCGCTGATCTCGTCGAAGACCTCTTCCCACGGCGGAGCACCCGGCTTGTCGGGAAGGTCGACGCCCCAGGACACTGGTCCGTTAGCAACCTCGATGCTCATCTCTACAACCCCTTCGGCTCACTCGCGGATCACGCGTATCGACTGATTCGCACGTTATCCGTGGGTCGCCTGCGCGGCCCTGTCACACGTCGACCAGCCCGTCCCGCCGGTCGACGCTGACAGATCAGCCGTCGTCTCCTCCGTGTCCGGAGTCGTCGTTGCCGGAATCATCGCTGCCGTGACCGCTGTTGCTGCCTCGGCCACTGTTGTTGCTGCCGTGGCCGGAGTTGTCGTCGTTTGCACCGCCGGCGCCGGTGCAGCTCGGGTCGTCCGCATGCTCTGCCTCGTCGCAGTTTCCGCTGACGTCCTCGACGCTGTTGGGTGTCGAGCTCTCGGTGACTCCAGCGGCATTCACGCCGACGCAGGCCGCGTCGCTGGCGTGCTCTGCCTCGTCGCAGTTGCCGCTGACGTCTTCGACGCTGTTGGCGACGGAGGTGGCCGTGTCCTGCGCCACGCTCACCGAGACGCTGGTGGTGCTGTCGTCCGATGTCGAGACCGTGTTGTCGGGCTGGTCGACGGAGACCACAGGTGTCGGGGCGATCTGTCGAATGTGAGTCGGGCTGGAGATTGCCGCAAACGCTGGGACTCCGAACCCGACGGCGGCGACAGCTGCCGTAGTCCAAACGATCGACTTCTTCACGGGGAATGCTCCTTGAATTTGGGGGTGACACCATCACACCGCAAAATCTCGTCGTCGCACATTGCACCTTGGGACTAGCACCAATGGCCAGCCGCCTTGCCGCGTGCGCTCTGAGCAGGCCAGAAACCTGCCATTCATCGATCGGCGGTTGTGAAATCCCACCTGTTGCTGGCAGGGTGCTTGTCATCGCTGACTCGACGCAACCGATCAGAGCCGAGGTCGGCTGCGCGCTCGCCTTCGCGATCGCCGATCACGTGGTCCTCGCACTGCAGGTCGCGGCAGCGTCGACGGCCGGTGTGTTCGAGTTGGAACAGCTCGACATCCACTTGAACGGCCAGGAGATCGCGGTCGAGGAGGTGGACGTCGAGCACGGGGGTCGGGTCCATGTGGTCGACTGCGGCGCCGGCAGCCTCACCGTCGACTACCGGGCGATCGTGCAGCGCACGGAACCTTCCGCGCCGGTGCCAACGGTTGCCGAGCGACTGTTTGCTGTCAGGCCCAGCAGGTATTGCCCCTCCGATCTGCTCGAAGCGTTCGCAGAGGCCGAGCTCAACATGCCGGACGACCCGGCGGATCGCGGCCGCATGATCGGAGACTGGGTGTATGGCCGGCTGCGGTACGAGCCCGGAGCGAGTGGACCGTTCGACACTGCAGTCGACACGTTGCTGGCCGGCAGGGGAGTGTGTCGCGACTTCGCCCATCTGACGGTTGCTCTGTGCCGCACCGTCGGAGTTCCCGCCCGGCTCGCGTCCGTGTACGCGCCCGGGGTGTCGCCGATGGACTTCCACGCGGTGGCGGAAGTTGCCAGTGGCAATCGCTGGGAGCTCGTCGACGCGACCAGGCTCGCGCCGCGGCAGTCACTCGTGCGGATCGCCACCGGTCGCGATGCCGGAGACACAGCGTTCTCGACGACACTCGACGGCGCCGCCGACCTCGTCGGCAGCATGGTGACGGCGATCGTGCTCGGCGAGTTCCCGAACGACGATCACCTCGCCGGCCTGACACTGCCGTAGCCGCGACGGTTAGCTTGTGCCGGTGGCTGACGTCGAAGTCGATCAACACGATTGCTTCGCCGAATGGCGAACCGAATACGTCAGCGATGGTCGCACGCTCGCCGGATTCTTCGTCAGCCGGGAAGGTGACGGGCCATTTCCCGGCATCGTCTTCCACCACGGCAGCAACGGTGTGATGCCGGCCGCCAAGGCCGGCGCGGAAGCATTGGTCGGCATGGGCTACGCCGTCTTTCTTGCCGTTCGCCGAGGGCACAGCGGCAACCCAGGGCCGTTCTGGGACGACCTGGTGACCAACCCCTGGGGTAGCGAGGCAATGGGCACGCAACTCATGGCCGCGCTGGCCGACTTTCGTGCCGGCATCAGCTTCGCCGGACCATCGATCACGTGGCCTGACGCGCCTGCTCTGCAGGAGACCCTGCTCGATTGCATGCGCCGTACCGAGGTTCCGCTGTTTCTGCCCCAGGCGTGGAACGACGTGCACCGCTTCTTGTCGCGATGGAGGTCCGCATGACTGCGCAGCCGGCCGATACCACCGTCGCAATCGTCGGCGCGGGGCCTGCGGGCCTCGTGATCGCGCATGTCCTGCAGCGCGCCGGAATCGACTTCGTCGTGCTCGAGCGCCACGCGCAGTCCGACATGGGCAGCATGGCCAAGGCGGGGGCGATCGACTACCGAACTGTCGAGGCGTTGAAGTCCGTCGATATTGCCGATCGCATCTTGACGTTCGACCAGACCAACTATTGCTGCGAGTTCCGTACGCCGGAAGAGAGCGTGGTGTTCGACTACGGAACCATCACCGGCGACCGTCCGCACTACGTCTACCCGCAGCACGAGCTCGTCGCCAGGCTCCGCGACGCCTTGGTAGCGGAGGGAGGCGACATTCGCTTCGGCATGGAGGTTGCCGCCGTCGATCGCGACGAAGCTGGAGTCACCTTGTCGATCGTCGGCGAGTCGGGCGGGCCGAGCACGATTCGCTGTCAGGTGGTCGCCGGCTGCGACGGCGCTCGCGGTGTGATCTCCGGGGCCTTGCGCGGGTGCACGGTCGTCGAGCAATCGTTGCCGGTTCGTTGGCTCGCCGTGCTCGGCAACACCGCGCCGCTGGAGCCGCACACGATCTACGCGGCCCATCCACGCGGCTTCGCCGGGCAGATGCGGCGGCTCCCGACGCTGACACGTTTCTATCTCGAGGTACCCGCCACCGACACGATCGCCGACTGGCCGGAGAGCCGCGTTCGCGAGGAGTTGACCACGCGTCTGCTGGTACCGGGCAGGCTCGACGACGTCGAGTTCGTCGAGCCGTCATTGGTCGACCTGCGAATGAAGATGACGACGCCGATGCAGGACGATCGAGTATTCGTGGCCGGCGATGCGGCGCACGTCATCACGCCCGCCGGTGGCAAGGGGATGAACCTGGCGATCCAGGATGCGGTCGAGCTCGCCCAAGGTTTCATCGAGCGATTCGGGCCTCGCAACGATGGCACTCGTCTCGATCACTACAGCGACACGCGCCTGCCGGCAATCTGGCGCACGCAGGCGTTTTCGCGGTGGATGCTGCGGCTGATCCTCGCCGGCTCCGACGACACTGTCGCCGGCGATGGTGACGTCGGTCCGAGCTTCGGTGCCGGGCTTCGCCAAGGCTGGGTCTCTGCGCTGCAACACGACCCGATCCTGGCGCGGTGGTTCTCGTACGCCTACGCCGGTGTGGACCCCGACTAGGGCCGTTCACAGCGAGGCGGACGGCGACTTTCGAGCCGCGGTGGTCCCACGTTGACCTTCTTGGCGACGGTCGGGGTGGCCCCACCGTGGTGAGCTTGTTACAGCGAGGCGTACACGGCGGCGGAAAGGGCTCGGTTGCGGGTGCTCTGCCATCTCGGGATGACGTGGTTCATCACGTAACCGAACGCGACTCTTCCGTCGGGATCGGCGTAGCCGACGGCGCCGCCCGTACCGAAGTGGCCGAAGCTTCTCGAGTTCGGCCCGAAGGGACGGTGGGGCACGGTCGGTTGGAACCCGAGCCCGAACGTCACGTCGTCGCCGAGGACGGGGCAGTACCCGACCGACTGGGCGAGCGTCGCTTCCGTCAACAGTTCGGAAGACAGCAGCCGACCGGCGAGCAGTGCGTCGTACATGCGGGCCACACCCGACGCCGACCCGTGGCCGTTGGTCGACGGAACCTGCGCGCCGCGCCACTCCGAACTGTTGACGACGCCGGTGGACGAGTAGCCGGGCGGGTTGAAGTAGCCGAGCGCGATCATCAGGTTTTCGCCCGACATCGTCGCCAGGTCACCGTTCGGGATCGCGTTCGCCGGAGCCCAGATGACATCGGCGCACCGATGCTGCTCGGCCTGCGGCACGCCGCACCACACGTCGGCGCCGATCGAGCCGGCGACCGCGCGCAACCGTGTGCCCGGCATGTCGCCGGATGCGCGGCGGACGATCTCACCCACCAAGTGTCCGTATGTGTTCGTGTGGTAGGTGTGCCGCGTGCCGGGTTCCCACCACGGCTCGGTTGCCGCCAGCGCTGTAGTCATCTGGTCCCAGCTCCACAGATCCTCGTTCGTCAACTTCTCGCGGATCGCGGGTACGCCGGCGCGATGGCACAGCGCATGCCGAATGGTCGCGCCGCCTTTCCCGGCAGCGGCGAACTCCGGCCACACCGTGGCAATTGGATCGTCGAGACCGATGACCCCGGCGTCGACGAGCTGCAGCGCGAGCAGCGCAACGAACGCCTTGCCGACGGAGTAGAAGTCGACCAATGTGTCGTGCCGCCACGGCCGCTCGCAGGCCTCGTCGGACGAACCTCCGACGAGGTCGACGACGACCGTGCCGTCGACGATCACGCAGACTGCAGCACCGACCTCGCCACGTTCGGCGAAGTTGTCGGAGAACGCGTCGCGCACGGCAGAGAACGCGGCATCACACGTCCCGCTGATCGGGGTAGGCACATCCGAATTGTTGCAGGCCGAATGTGGGTCAGCTCGGGTGGGCGTCGATTTCTGCGAGGACCTGGCCGATGATCTTGGTGGCCTTGTGGTGAGGCAGCGCGTCGCCACCTTCTGCATCGGCGACTTCGCCGGCGAAGGCTTGGATCGACGGGGTTCCACCGACGAGCACATGGCGAAGGGCGTCGGCACTCGCGCTTGCATCCTCGAGCTCTTCGACCGCCTCGGCGACGTGCTCGGGATCCTCGGCAACTGCGTGGACGACATGCATCGCCTGCTCACGACCGGATGCGGTCGACACGACCTCGTGGTCCGGGTTCTGCTGGGCATCCCACTCCGCCAACGCCTCGGCATAGCCACCTTCGCCGGGATGCAGCAGCATCGTTGTGGGCGCGGCGGCCACCTCTTCGGTTGGCTCGACCTCGTCGTCGCCGTGATGCCGGGTCGGTGCCACGGGTACGGTCAACGAGCCATCGTCATGTCGGATGATTTCCATGCGCTAGCTGTACCCAATCGGGCGTTGGTCTATGCATTTGTGGCGAATCGGGCGGATTCAGCTCCTGGCCAGATCATCGAGACGTCGGCGCTGATCCTCGTCCATTGCGTTGAAGACCTCCAGCGAGGCCACGTTCTCGTTGACCTGCTCAGCAGTGGTTGCACCGAACAGCACGCTGGCAAGCCGAGGGTGCGCCAGTGCGAATGCGAAGGCGAGGCTCGCCGGTGTCACGTTCCATTCGCGAGCCAACTCCACCACGACAGCGGCCCGCTCCTTGCCGGCCACGATCGTGGGGTTGACGTCGGCCGCGGCCCGACCGGGTTCGCCGTGCAGGTACTTGCCGCTCAGTGTCCCGCCAGCAAGCACGTACGACGCGACCAGGCCGATGTCGGCGTCGGCCAGCACCGACTCCATCGCCGGGTCCTGCACCCAGTCGGCGCGCACGAGGCTGTAGGGCAACTGCGCCGCGACCGGAAGCGGCACGCCGAGCGAACGCGCCGCGGCAACCGCCTCCGTCAGCTCGACTGCCGGCCAGTTGCCGATTCCCCACGCCGCGCGCCCGGCCGGACGAGACCAGCCCGGCGACCTGCTCGACAAGGTCGGCGACCGTGAGACCTTTCGGTGGCTGCATCGTGTAGATCAGGTCGATGTGGTCGAGACCCATCCGCCCGAGCGAACTGTCGATCTCACCCGCCGCGTCCTGCTCGGGCCAGAACTCCCACCACAGCTTGTTGGCAACCACGACTTCGTCGCGCACCCAGCCGGTGGCTTGGAAGAGCTCGCCGAAGACGATCTCGGAGTAGCCCGTCGCGATCGGTGCCTCGCCGGTCTCGTCGTTGTAGCGGGCATCGTCGAGGAAGGTGATGCCCGCGTCCCGTGCTGCTCGCATGACCGCGAGACCCTGATCGCGTGGGATCCGTTCGAACGTGCGCCACGATCCCAACGAGAACACCGACACGTCGATCCCCGATGAACCGAGACGGCGTTGGGGAAGCACGGACATGGCAGCTCCTCGAGCTAGGTCGTGTAGTCAGCGTTGATGCGAACGTAGCCGTCGGTCAGGTCGCAGCCCCAGACCGTGGCAGTTGCATCGCCTGTGCCGAGATCGACGGTGATGCGCACCTCGTCGCCTCGCATGTACGTGGCCAGTGCCTCGAGCCCTGTCGAGTCGACGGGCGACGGGTAGACCTCCTGATCGCCGAAACGTATCGTCACCTTCGACTGATCGACTTCGTCAGAGGTCGTCGACTTGCCGATCGCCATTGCGACACGACCCCAGTTCGGATCGGCGCCATGCACCGCCGTCTTCACAAGGGGAGAGTTGACGATCGCCTTGGCGACGCGCTTGGCCTGCTCCGCCGAGTTGGCACCTCTGAGGCCGACCTCGATGAGCTTCTCGGCACCTTCACCGTCGCGCGCGACCTGCTTGGTCAGCGAGACCGCGACCTCGAACATGGCGTGCTCGAACTCGCCGAGATCGACGGTGCCGGCCGCGCCGCCGGCCATGATGATCGCCGTGTCGCTGGTCGACGTGTCGGTGTCGATCGACACGCAATTGAACGTGCGGTCCATCACCCGTCGGAAGATCGGATCGAGAGCCTCGGCAGAGACGCGTGCGTCAGTGAACAGCAAGGTGATCAGCGTGGCCATGTTCGGCTCGATCATCCCGACGCCCTTGGCAACGCCCACGATTCGAGCGCCGCCGGCCACCGCGGAGGCCACCTTCGGAACTGTGTCGGTGGTCATGATCCCAGCGGCAACGAGGTCGGCTTCCACCGACGGAAGTGGCCATGGCACGGCTGCCAGACCCGCGCGCACACGGTCCATCGGATATTGACGGCCGATCACCCCGGTCGACGCAATCAGCACGTCGGTCGCCTCGCAGCCGATCGCCGACGCGACACCGGCGACGACCTCGCGGGCGTTGGCCAACCCCTCCTCGCCCGTGGCGACGTTCGCGTTCTTCGAGATCACGACGACCGCCTGGGCGCTGAGCGACGCGAGGTGTTCGCGGCTGACGACGACGCTCGGCCCGGAGAAGCTGCTCGTCGTGAAGACGCCGACCGTGGAACACGGTGCGTCGGTGGCAACGACCACGAAGTCGTCGCTCGCGTCTTTGATACCGAGGTTGGCGACATACGCATGGAAGCCGGCGGGTAGTTCGGTCACTGCGGGCACGCAGTCAGGTTGCCGCGCACCGATTCGAAGATGTCGCCGAGGGCCCGTACCTGATCGCGAGACAGCCCCTTGAAGAAGCGCTTGCGAACACTGGCCACGTGGTCCGGCGCAGCCTCCACCAACTTGGCGTGGCCGGCCGGCGTCAACGCGGCGAACATGACTCGTCGATCGGAAGGACTGGCAATCCGCTCGACGAGGCCCGTCTTCACGAGTCCGTCGAGGCGCCGGGTGAGACCGCTGGGCGACAACTGCAGCGCCGTCGACAGGTCGCACATCCGCAGTTGCTGGTCCTCCGATTCCGACAGCCGAACCAGCACCTCGTAGTCACCCATCGTCAATCCGAACTGCACGAGGTCGCTCTCCAGAGCAGCCGTCAAGGTGCCGACCGACTCGATGAAGTTTCTCCAGGCGCGCATCTCGCTCGCCGTCAGCCACGCAGTTGCCATGGGTATATCTTACCGTTAGCGAGCAGAAAGGTTGCGATCGCAAGCAATTGTCTCTACAATCGTTGTGACCGCAAGTAAACGGCCCAAGAGTCAACAAGGAGTTCACATGTCATCGCTCACAGATCTCACCCCCGGAGTGTGGAACGTCGACCCGAGCCACTCGACGATCGGTTTCGTCGCACGTCACCTCATGGTCAGCAAGGTGCGTGGTCACTTCTCGACCTTCAGCGGCACCATCACGATCGCCGAAGATCCGTTGCAGTCGAAGGTCGAGGCCACCGTTGACATCGGCTCGATCACGACAGGCGACGAGACTCGCGACGGCCACCTCAAGTCGGCCGACTTCTTCGACCACGACCAGCACCCCACCATGACGCTGGTGAGCACCGGCATCGAGCCGAAGGGCAGTGACTACATCCTGCACACCGACCTGACGGTCAACGGCATCACCAAGCGAGTCGACTTCGATCTCGAGTTCGAGGGCGTCAGCGGCGATCCCTGGGGCGGCACCCGCGCCGGATTCACCGCGGAGGCCGACGTCAATCGCAAGGACTGGGGACTGGAGTGGAACGTTGCTCTCGAGACCGGTGGCGTTCTCGTCGGCGAGAAAGTGAAGATCGTCCTGGAGATCGAAGCCGTCAAGGCCTGACCGGCCCGGGGCTTGACAAGATTCATCGGCACGAGGAGGAATGACAGCATGATCCGACGACTCAATCACGCGGTGCTGTGGGTGCGCGACGCCCAGGCATCCGCAGAGTTCTACACCACCGTTCTCGGTTTCGAGGCGGTGGCGACGATGGGCAGTCAGGCTGTCTTCCTCCGTGCCGACGGATCCACCAACGACCACGATCTCGGATTGTTCACGGTGGGAAACCGACCGCAACCCCCGGCGCACTCACCTGGTCTGTATCACCTCGCCTGGCAGGTGAACACGATCGATGATCTCGCTGCGTTGCGCGTGAAGTTGCTCGCCGCCGGCGCTCTTGTCGGCGAGAGCGATCACGGGGTCAGCAAGAGCCTGTACTGCCACGATCCCGACGGCATCGAGTTCGAGGTGATGTGGGCGGTGCCGAAGGAGAGTTGGCCGAGCGGGCCCAGCACGGAGCGGCTCGACCTCGACGCCGAGCTCGCCCGCTGGACTGCTGTCGACACCGCCGACCAGTAGTCGTTACGACGGGCGGTGCAACAACGCCCGCAGCGCAACATCCAGCGTCTCGTGCTGGAACTCGTAGCCGCTGCGCTGCAGTGCGGTCGGCATGACGCGCTGGCCTTCGAGCAGCAGCGTCTCGACCAGTTCGCCGCCGAACAACAGCTTCGGCCCGAAGGTCGGGACCGGTATGACCGCGGGCCGGTGCAACACCTTCGCCAGTGTTGATGTGAACTCGCTGTTCGTGACGGGGTTGGGAGCCGTGAGGTTGACGGCGCCGCACATGTCGGCCGACAGCAGGTGCACGATGGCCGCGACCTCGTCGTCGATCGATATCCAGCTCTGCCATTGGTGGCCGTTGCCGAACCGCCCGCCGAGACCGAGCTTGAACAGCGGGAGCTGCCGTTTGAGCGCTCCACCCTTCGGCGACAGGACGATGCCGGAACGAAGGTGCACGGTTCGGATGCCGGCCTTCTCCGCTGTCAACGTGGCGGCCTCCCACTGCTGGCACAGGTCACTGAGAAAATCGTTGCCCGACACCGAGAGCTCGTCGACGCGCTCGTCACCTCGATCGCCGTACCAGCCGACAGCCGATCCGGAGATGAACACCGAAGGCATGCTCGTCGAGAGAGGCCATCGTGGCGGCGAGCAGTTCAGTCGTGCGTAGCCGGCTCGATAACAACTCTGCTTTGTACTCCGTCGGTCCAACGCTTGTCGCCGATGCCCGCGCCGGAGAGGTTGATCACGGCGTCGCAGCCGTCGAATGCCGCGGGATCGAGCCTGCCCGCACCCGGATCCCAGGTGACCTCGCCAGGCTGTGCTTGCCGTCGCACCAGGCGAGTCACCGTGTGGCCGTCCGCGGTCAAGCGACTCGTGAGAGCCGAACCGATCAGGCCACTCGCGCCCGACATGAGGATGCGCATTTGCACAGGGTAGGTCGCGGCGGAAGGGGTAGTTGTTCAAACGCTCAGGTCGAGCGAATTCGAGCCGATACCGTTGAGGAGCAATCGCGGCGAAAGGGCATCTTCATTGGACACCAACGACGACGGCAACACCTTCGACCCACCCCATCTCGAGGGTGCGTCGCCGGTCGGTCCACCGCTGTTGCCACCTCCTTCGCCCGCAGGTCAGGCACCTCTTGCGCCGCCCTCGTTCACTGCGCCGGCCTTCACACCTATGGAGGGCCCGCCGACGGCCACGGTCGTGCCATCCGAATCGGTCGGCAAGCGCAGCAAGGGCAAGAGTCGTCGGTGGCCTGATCGCTGTCATCGCCCTCCTCGGAGCGGGCGGGTTCGCCGTCAGCAAGATCGCCGCGGGCGAGGACGGCGGTGGCGCTGCCAGCCCCACCGAGGTCGGAACACGCCTGATGGATTCTCTCGGCTCGGAAGACGCGCTCGGCGTCGTCGACCTGTCTGCTGCCCGGCGAGCGCGAGACCTTCCGCCAGCCGCTCATCGATCTCGTCGACAACCTCAAGCGTCTGGAGATCGTCGGCAGCTCCGCAAGCCTCGACAAACGTCGGCGGCGTCGACCTCGCGTTCGACGATGTCGCGGTCGACACGACCGAGACGAACGTCGACGACATCTCCAACATCCACGTCACGGCGACAGGCACCGCATCGATCGATGGCGACGCTGTCCCGATCGGCGATCTGTTGATCGACGAGGCGTTCGGCGGTGATCGTCCCGACCTCGACGACCGAGCCGCAGAGCTCCGACATCGATTGGCATCTGACGACCGTCAAGCGCGATGGCCGCTGGTACCTCAGCGCCTTCTACTCGATCGCCGAGGATGCGCGCGCCGATGGTGCACGACATCCCGGAGACAGGCATCGCGGCGAACGGTGCCGACACGCCCGAGGGCGCCGTGCAGAACATCTTCGACGCCGTCGACGACCTCGATCTTCAGGCGTTGATCGCGTCGCTGAACCCGAACGAGGCCGAGGCCCTCCAGCGCTACGCGCCGATGTTCATCGGTGGCGCGCAGGACAGCCTGGACGACCTCGACGCCAAGATCGACTTCTCGGACACGGCGTTCACGGTCACTGGCGACGGGGATCGACGCACCGTCGTCGGTCGATCACTTCAACCTCACGGCCTCGGCCGACGGTCAAGACGTGTCGATCGAGAGCAAGGACGGCTGCATGGTCATCACGTCCGGCGACACCACAACCGACACGTGCCAAGCCGCCGGCTCCGTCGACGACGCACTGAACGTGCTCGGCATCAGCGACAACGAGGATCTGCAGGCCTTGGTGAAGACAGTGCAAGATGCGTTCGCCGACATGAAGCCTGTCGGCATCACTGTGCAGAAGGTCGACGGCCAGTGGTACGTCAGCCCGATCGGCACGATGTTCGACACCGTTCTCGCAGCGCTGTCGGCGCTCGACAAGGACGAACTGACGTCCATCATCGACGGCGTCAAGAAGGCGTTCGAATCGCTGTCACCTGGCGACATCCTGTTCGGCGACGGTGGGTTCGGCGACCTCGGTGGGCTCGGTGGATTCGATGCCACCGGCGATCTGCCGATCGGCGGCTCCGATGCCGACGGGAGCAATTCCGGCAGCGGTGTCGATACCGGGGCATTCGAGTCGTGCTTCGACGAGACGACCTTCGAGGGCTACTCGGCATGTCTCTTGGCGGGGATCGACGATGGTTCGATCGATCCGAGCTTCGTTGCTCCGTACTACCGATTCCCGGAGTGCGGCGTCGGTGAGCAGTACTTCAACGGCGAGGTGTACAGCATGAGCGACGAGGAGTTCACTGCATTCGCGACCGCCGCTGCGCCGTGCTTCCAGAAGTACGTCGACGACGGCACGATCTCGGCCTTCGAGTTGCCCTACGAGCTGTCCCGGCCGGATTGCCTCGAAGGCAGGAACTGGTACACCGTCAGCGACGAGGACTACACCAGTCGTGTGTTCGACTGTGCGACGGGATAGTCGCCTTCAGGTACCGACTGCTGCGGTCAAGGCCGCATCCAGCGCGTCTTCCTCGACCGCACCCAACGAGACCTGCACGACACCGGCCTTGTCGATGACCGCCATCGCCGGCTGATACGGCACGTCGAATCGGGCGAACACCTTGCCGTCGTTGTCACTGATCTGCGGGAAGCTGAGCGAGTACTTGTCGACGAAACCCTGGAACGACTGATCGTCGCCGTACCACGCGACGCCGATGAACTGAACCTTTCCGGCCCACCGCTGCTGTGCCGCTTCGACCGAAGGGGCTTCGTGGTTACACGTTGTTCAAGTGGGCGCCCAGAACCACAGCAGCACCGGCGTGCCGGCGTACTGAGCCATGTCGATCGTGCCGCCGCCGACACGTGGCGCGGTGAACGCCAAGGACTCTGGGATCCCCGATTCGGTCGCCGCCGCCACCGATGTCGCTGCCGGCGCCGACGCCGCCGGGGCATTGGCGGCGGGCGCCTGCACCGTGTCGTCCCCGCACGCGGACAGCACGAGCGCACCCATCGCGCCGACAATGCCTGTCGCGCAGAGCAGCCAACGTCGCACGAACCAAACGCTAACGGCCATAGCCTGGCAAGTCCATGCGCACCAGGACTCTGCTGTTGCTCGCCGTCGCATGCGGTCTCGTCATCCTTCTGGCCGGTGGCATCCAGCTGCTGCGAGTCGGCGGCCAACAGCCGACATCGACGTTGCTCAGCACCGGCGAAGCCGGCAAAGCCGGCGATGTGACCGTGGTGCTCGAGTCGTCGTCGGCCGACGATTCCAAGCTGCGTCGCGAACGTCCGAGTCGGGGGCACCGACGATCCCGACGGGCTCGACGGTTTCACCCTGGTCGGGCCTGGCAAAGTGGTGTCGGTCACGTCGTCGTCGTGTGCCGGGATCACCGTCGCCGAGCATGATTGCACGCTGACTTTCGCGACCGCCGACATGCAAGGAACGTCGCGTCAATTGATCTTCCATCGCGCCGACGATCAGCTGCGATGGGTGCTCGCTCAGGGCGAGTAGGCGCTACCGTGATCGGCGAATCTCACCCCGACATCTGACCAATCTCACCCACCGTCACGGAGCCACCATGGACCCCGCAACCGAATTCGATCTCGTCGTGATCGGCGGTGGACCCGGCGGATACGGCGCCGCGTTGTACGCCACTTCCGCCGGTCTCAACGTCGCTCTCGTCGAGATGGCGGAGATGGGCGGCACGTGCCTCAACCGCGGCTGCATCCCCGCGAAGTCGTTCCTCGAGACTGCAGCGGTGCATCGCCACGTTGCCCACGCCGCAGAGTTCGGCATCGAGTCCAGCGCGCCTGTCGTCAACTTCGCCACGGCGCAAGCTCGCAAGCAGAAGATCGTCGACGGTCTCGTCAAGAGCCTCACCGGTTTCATGAAGTCGAAGAAGATCACGATCCTCAATGGCATCGGCACGCTCAGCGCCAACCACACGGTCACCGTCACCGGGCCTGAAGGCGTTTCGACGATCACCGGCAAGAACGTGGTGCTGGCTGCCGGCTCGGTGCCGCGCACCATCCCCGGCTTCGAGCCCTCGGGACCGGTCATGAGCAGCGACGAGGTGTTGATGCTCGACTACATCCCGGGCCGCGTCGCTGTGATCGGCGGCGGCGCGATCGGCTGCGAGTTCGCGAGCACCTTCGCCGATCTCGGCTCGCAGGTCACCATCCTCGAGGGGCTGCCGAAGATCCTTCCCGGCTGCGACTCCGATGTCGCCAATGTGGTCGTGCGCAGCTTCAAGAAGAAGAACATCGACATCCGCACCAGTGTGAAGGTGATGGGCCACACGCCGACCGAATCCGGTGGCACCACGGTGCACTGTGTCGTCGGCGACGGCGGCGAGGTCGAGAACCTCGAGGTCGATCTGGTCGTCGTCAGCGTCGGTCGTCGACCGTTCGCCGACAAGCTCGGCTTGGAAGGCACCGGCGTGAAGGTCAGCGACCGCGGCTTCATCGAGGTCGACGAGTACTGCCGTACCGGCGAGCCCGGCGTGTACGCAATCGGCGACATCATCAACACTCCGCAACTCGCGCACGTCGGCTACGCCGAAGCGATCCTCGTGACGAAGCACATCCTCGGCGAGAACCCGATCCCGGTCGCCTACGACCGAGTCCCGTGGGCCATCTACTGCCATCCCGAGGTGGCGTTCTCCGGACCCAGCGAAGAGGCTGCCCGCGCCGCCGGTCACGATGTGGTCGTCGCCAAGCACCAGTTCCGTGCCAACAGCCGTGCCCAGATCCTCGGCGAGCTCGATGGGCTCGTGAAGATCATCGCCAAGAAGCAGGCCGATGGCAGTGCCGGGCAGATCCTCGGCGTGCACATGGTCGGTCCGTGGGTCACCGAGCAGTTGAGCGGCGGCTATCTTGCCGTCAACTGGGAGGCCACTGCTGCCGAAGTCGCCGAATTCATCCAACCGCACCCGAGCCTGACAGAACTGTTCGGCGAAACCGTATTGTCGCTCACGGGCCGCAGCCTGAACGCCTGATTCGATCGAAGAGAGAAGACCAACACAATGGCCGATGTCACGTTGCCACAGCTCGGTGAAACCGTCACCGAAGGCACCATCACCCGCTGGTTCAAGAAAGTCGGCGACTCGGTCACGGCCGACGAGCCGTTGTTCGAAGTCAGCACCGACAAGGTCGACACCGAGGTTCCCTCGCCCATCACCGGCACTGTCACCGAGATCCGCGTGCAAGAAGGCGACACCGTTCCCGTCGGTGCCGTCATCGCCGTCGTCGGCGAAGCCGAAGGCGCGCCTGCAGCGGCCCCCGCACCGGCGGCCGAGCCCGCTGCCGAGCCTGCTCCCGCAGCCGAGCCCGAACCTGCTGCTGCCGAGCCGGCTGCTGCCGAGCCTGCTCCGCCGGCGCTGCCTCCGAAGGCACCGGTAGCCGACGCCGAGGCACCGGTCGAGGACGCAACAGCTCCTGCGGCACCGCCCGCTCCCGACGTCGCACCCGCCGCCGAAGCGCCGCCTGCCGCGCCACGAGCCCGAGGGCGACACGCCGTCCGACAATCGTCTGCTGTCGCCAGTGGTGCGTCGCCTCGTCGCCGAGCACAACATCAACGTCGACCTCGTCAAGGGCACCGGGCCAGGCGGACGTGTCACACGCGACGACGTGCTCGACTACATCGACCAGGTCGCCACGCAACCCGCACCCGCTGCACCCGCGGCCGCTGCACCTGCAGCTCCTGCTCCGCCCGCCCCGGCAGCTCCATCCGCGCCCGCCGCGCCGGCCGCCGCCGCTACACCGACTGCGCCGGCACCAGCTCCGCATGTCACTCCTGGCGAGCGCGACTCGACGGTCAGGTTGTCGAAGATCCGCAAGCTCACCGGCAGCCACATGGTGATGAGCAAGAGCGTCAGCCCGCACGCGTTCAGCGTGGTCGAGGTCGACTACGCCAACGTCGACATCACCCGCGGCAAGGTCAAGGCGGAGTGGAAGGAGACGGAAGGCTTCGGGCTCACGTACCTTCCGTTCATCACCCGTGCGGTGGTCGAGGCACTCACCGAGTTCCCGCATCTCAACGCGAGCGTGTCGGAAGACGACCTCGTCGTCCACAACTTCATCGACATCGGGATCGCCGTCGATCTCGAGTTCCAAGGCCTCCTGGTTCCGGTGGTTCGTGCCGCGGAGACAAAGCGGCTCCGGGCGATCGCGCAGGAGATCAACGACCTCGCCGGCCGCGCACGCAGCCGCAAGTTGAGCCCCGACGAGATCAGTGGCGGCACGTTCACGATCTCCAACAACGGCTCTGCGGGCAGTGTCTTGACGATGCCGATCATCAATCAGCCGCAGGTCGCGATCCTGTCGACCGATGCGATCGTGCGGAAACCGGTCGTCGTCCATGCCGCCGATGGTGGCGAGGGAATCGCAATCCATCCGGTGGGCAACCTGGCGATGGCGTGGGATCATCGTGCCTTCGACGGCGCGTACGCCGCCGGGTTCCTCGTCAAGATCAAAGAGACCCTCGAGACCCGCGACTGGGCCGCCGAGCTGTGACATGACACTGCGGGTTCGCTGGCTCGGCAGGGTTCCCTACCGCGAGGCGCTCGCGGTGCAGACGGCCATCTTCACATACGGCACAGAGAACCATCTGCTGCTCCTCGAGCATCCGCATGTGTTCACACACGGCCCTCGCGCAGACCTCGCCGTCAACGTGCTCGTCGACCCAGCTTCGGTCGGCGCCGAACTGGTGTCGGTGAAGCGCGGCGGCGACGTCACGTATCACGGGCCCGGACAACTCGTCGGCTATCCCATCGTGAACGTCGCCAACTCCATCGGCGCGGCCGATCATGTGTGTGCGATCCAACGCATCATCGTCGCCAGCCTCACCGAGCTCGGCGTCGCGGATGTCGGATGCCTCGACGAGTACCCCGGCGTGTGGGTCGGGGTCAGCGGCGCCAATCCTCGCAAGATCTGCGCCATCGGCGTGCGGTTGGCGCACGGCCGCACCATGCACGGCTTTGCTCTCAACGTTGCGCCCGACATGCGCTACATGCGTGACTACATCGTGCCCTGCGGCATCGCCGACAAGCCGGTCACTTCATTGGCCGAAGAAGGCGTCGAGGTCTCGCTCGAAGAGGTCAGCCGGGTCGTCGCCCGTCACGCCGCGGCGATGTGGGGCGACGGTGTGATGGAGCGCCAGGACGTTGCCTGGAAGCACCGGCCCGACGACCTGTCGGCATTCTCCCGCGGAGAAGGGCCGGGTGCCGTCGTGCGTCGGCTGGCGCAGGTCGGCGTTGCGGATGGTCTGGCGATCGCGACACGCAAGCCCGACTGGCTGCGACCCAAGGTGGTGCACGGGCCCGAGGTGATCGCCCTCAAGAAGACGGTGCGCGATCACGGACTCGTGACGGTGTGCGAGGAAGCCGGGTGCCCCAACCTCAGCGATTGTTGGGCCGATGGCACAGCGACGTTCATGGTGCTGGGCGAGCGCTGCACGCGAGCCTGCGGCTTCTGCCTGGTCGACACGCAGAAGCCATTGCCGCCGGCGAACGACGAGCCTGCTCGCGTTGCCGGACGCGATCGCCGGGATGGGCCTGGCCCACGCGGTGTTGACGATGGTCGCCCGCGACGATCTGCCCGACGGAGGAATGGCACACGTTGCCCGATGTGTTCTCGCCATCCGCGAACGTTGCCCCGAGGCTCGCATCGAGACGTTGATCTCCGACGCGAAGGGCGACGCCGAATCGTTGGCCTTGCTCTTCGACGTCCGGCCAGATGTGCTGAACCACAACATCGAAACGGTCGCTCGGTTGCAACGCGCTGTGCGGCCATCGGCCGGCTATGCGCGCAGCCTCTCGGTGCTGGCGCGAGCCAAGGCCGCCGGACTGACAACGAAGTCGGGGCTGATCGTGGGGATGGGTGAGACGCCGGATGAGATCGCAGGTTGCCTGGCCGACCTGGCGAGCGTCGGCGTCGACATCGTCACCATCGGTCAGTACCTCCGACCGACCACACATCACCTACCGGTTGCGCGTTGGGTGGAGCCGTCCGAGTTCGTGCAGTGGAAGCGCATCGGTGAGGCTTTCGGGATCGGTCACGTCGAAGCCAGCCCGCTGACCCGCAGCAGCTATCACGCCCGACAGGCCGCCGATGCCGTGACCATCACCGACGCCGCGCCGCTCTCGTTCGTCTGACTTCTCCAGCCGGTCACGACGCTCAGATTGTTTGCGTGTTCGCCTGGTCGAGCCGGGTGGCCACCGACTGCAGCACGTTCCACCCGAGTCCCGGCACCTCGTCGATCGCTTTGCGCAACGAGTTCCGATCGAGCACGAGCCATTCGATCGGAGTCTCGGCTTCCACCGTGGCCGTTCGTGGAGTACCCAGGATCACGCTGAGCTCACCGACCACTTCGCCCGGCCCGAGGCGCGCTACCCGGCGCCCCTTCTTGCGGACGACCGCGGACCCAGTCAGGATCACGTACAGATTGGCCGACGGAGCGCCCTCGACGAACAACGTGTGCCCGGCATCGACGCTCTCCGTCCGTACCCGCGACAAGAGCCGCGCCAACTCACGCTTCGAGCAGTTGGCGAAGAGTGGGACCTTCGAGAGTTGAGCCACACGTTGTCGCTGCTGCATCTTGTGAGACTAGTCACACCCTCATCGGCTGCATCCCGAGCAGGTTGTCCCTCCGGCGCGTGTGCCGGATTCTCGAACCGGCTGAGCAAGAATGTCGGGCATGAGCACTGCAACGTCGACAGCTACGTATCTCGACCGGATCAACCGGGCACGGACCCGAATGGTCGAAGCCGACATCGACCTGTTGCTGATCTCGGTGGGCCGCGACCTCCCGTATCTCACGGGGTACGAGGCGATGCCACTCGAGCGGTTGACGATGCTCGTCCTGCCCAAGGACGGCGACGCGACACTGGTCGTTCCGAGGATGGAAGCGCCGCGAGTGGTGGTTCGTCCGGAGGTGTTCACACTCCTGCCGTGGAACGAAACGGACGACCCGATCGCGCTCGGTGGCCAGCCTCGTCGGGCGACCGGCGAAGGCAGCGGTGGGCGACACGATGTGGGCGCGCTTCCTCGTCGACCTGCTTGCGCACTGGCCGACATCGTCGACGCAGTACGTCCGATCCATCGAAGTGATGAACGCCTTGCGAATGCGCAAGGACGCCGACGAGATCGCCGCACTCGCGGCCGCGGGCGCGGCCGTCGATCGGATCGCGGCAGACCTACAGGCCGGACGTATCCCGTTGGCCGGCCGCACCGAGGCGGACGTCAGCGCCGACCTCGGCGCACGTATCATCGACGAGGGTCATCAACGGGTCAATTTCGCAATCGTCGCGGCCGGAGAGAACGCGGCGTCGCCGCATCATCACGCCAGTGGCCGCCTCATCCACGACGGCGAGATCGTGCTGTGTGACTTCGGTGGGACGATGGACGGTTACTGCAGCGACATCACCCGTTGCGTTTTCCTGGGTGAACCGCCGGCCGAGGTTGCCGAGGCATATGCGGTTCTCCTCGAGGCGCAGCATGCGGCGGTGTTGGCCGGGACCGTCGGCACGACCTGCGAGGAGGTCGATCGCGTCGCTCGCCGCATCATCTCCGCCGCCGGGTACGGCGAGCAGTTCATCCATCGCACAGGCCACGGGATCGGGATGGAAGAGCACGAGGACCCGTACATGGTCGAGGGCAACGAACTGCGCCTCGAGTCCGGCCACGCGTTCAGCGTCGAGCCCGGCATCTACGTGTCGGGCCGCTGGGGTATGCGGCTCGAGGACATCGTCGTGGCGACCGACGCCGGCCCGCTGGCCGTCAACGATGCCAACCACGACCTGGTCAGCGTCGACGCCTAGCTCGTCGTCTCAGCAAACAGCGACTCGTCGACAGCGGGCGCGTACTGCGTGAGGTCGATGGAGACGGCGCCGTCGTCGAGTTTCGCCAACGGGCCGGTCGGCAGCGCGCAGAAGACCGAGACGCCTCCAGGCACTGGAACATCGACGCAGGTGGCGGACTGCCCGGCGATCTGTTCGGTGTGCCCGATCGGGGTTCCGATGCGGGCGATCGCGCTGCGACGCAATCGCTTGGCGGCGTCGATCGCGTAGAAGTCGGGAGTGATCTGGGCATCGCTGATCCGCGCCGGATCGATCGTCGGCGAGCAGGGATCGCTCTTGTCGATGATGCAGGTCTGCGATGAGCCGTTGTCCGTGAGGAACCGAACATCGCCGACCGTGACTGATCGTCGAGCCGGCGACACTGCGACAGTCGCCGGTCGTGTCGTGTTCCCGAACTTCGTCAGCACGCTGTAGTCGGCCGTGAAGGGACCCTCGTTCTGGGAATCGAGTGCGGTGAGCACCGCGTCGATGGAGGGGTCGCCGCTGGTGGATCCCGGTTGAAACGGTTCGGTCGTGAAGCTCGGCCGCGGCCCGGTGAAGCACCCAGCCAGCAGGATCAACAGCGCGAGTGGTGCCGCCCGATATCGCATCCCTGCGAATCTACGGCCCGAATTGTCGGGCGCGGGTCGCGATCAGGGGAAAAACGACGAACCCTCACGGCCGGGACGGTGGCCATGAGGGTTCGTATTGGAGCTCTCCGGCAGGGCCAGCATCACGCGGCGGGCGGAGCTTCGACGACTTGCGGGACGGGTGCGTATCGACGAAGTGGGAACCGGTACCACCGGAGAGACTTCATACGGTGGACGAACCCGTTCGAGGCCGTCCACTGAGTTCAATTGTATGGGAGTGACACGATCCAGTAACGAAAAGGTTTTGCAATTGGAAAGATTTTCTGGTGCCGCTGTGTGCTAGGCGGCGGACCAGCAATTATTGGCTCGTAGCCTGCCCGGCGTGATCCGTCTCGACGCTGCAACGGTCCTGCTGCAGTGGTCGGTCGGCGGGCTCGCGTTCCTGTGGTTCACGACCCGTCGCCGCGAGGTTGGGCTCGGCTACGGCTGGCTGCTTCGTGGCATCTACCTGCTGATGGCCGCCTCGGCGGCCCTGATCGGCGCCCGATTCGGCCTGGTCTGGGTCCGCGAGATCAGCGCCGTTGCAGTGACGTTGGCGGCGTTGTTCGCATTGATCCTCTCGATGGCGCGCCGCAAGGCTGGCGTGTCGGGCCAGACCGAGGAGCACGACCGCCGGACCGAGCGCGTCGCCGAGATGACGGGGATCGAGCGTGCTGCCAAGGAGTCGTCGCACGGTGCCGAGTTCCCGCCCCAGGTCGACCTGATCGCGCCCGTTCTCGGCATCGCCGGGCTCGTCGCCGCTGCTGTGGATGCCGGCGGCAGCCTCGGTGTCTCGCTGCTGCGCACGTTCGCGAGCGCGGCGTTCCTCGGTGCCGTGACCGATGCGATGCTCCTCGGTCACTGGTACCTGGTGCAGCCAGGTCTGCCGAGGCGGCACCTCAACGAACTGGTGAACGCAGTGGGTTGGGTGTGGCCGGTCGAGGTCATCGCGCTGCTGCTGCCGACAGGGATGATCTCGGTGTGGACCGGGGCAGTCGACGACGGCTGGAACGGCACGCTCGGATGGTTCTGGGCCGCCTGCGCGATCACCACGATCGTGCTGGTTTTCGTCACCAAAGCAGCACTGCGAGAGCGTTACTACTCGGCTGTGATGGCAGCGACCGGACTGCTGTACCTGGCGATCCTCACCGCCTTCGGAACCGACCTCGTTGCTCGGGCCGTCCTGGCCGGTTAGCTCCGGCCTGGTGAAACGTCGCGTTTCGGGGCAGACTTACAGCTATGCCGAGGCCAGTATGGAGCGGGACGATCAGTTTCGGACTCGTAGCCATCCCCATCAAGATGTTCCACGCGGTCAGCAAGAAGAGCGTGTCGTTCAACCAACTCGACGAGCGCACACTCAGTCGCATCCGCCTGAAGAAGGTGTCCGCCGAGACGGGCGAGGACGTACCCGACGAGTTCATCGTGAAGGGCTACGAGATCAGCAAGGGTCGCTACGTCATCGTCGATCCGGATGAGCTGGAGCCGTTCATCCCATCGGCCACGAAGAGCATCGACCTCGAAGAGTTCGTCGACCTGGACGAGATCGACCCCGTCTACTTCGATTCGCCGTACATCCTCGCCCCCGACAAGACACCCAAGCCGTACGCACTCCTGGCGCAGGCGATGGAGGCCGCCGGCAAGGTCGCGATCGGTCGTTTCGTGATGCGCAACAAGCAATACGTCGCTGCGGTTCGGGCGATGGACGGAACGCTGTTGTTGAGCACCATGGTGTTCGCCGACGAGGTCGTGTCGAGGGACTCCATCGAGGAGTTGGAGGTGCTCGACTCCATCGATGTCAGCGCCAAGGAAGTGAAGATGGCCGAGTCGCTCGTCGAATCCTTGGCCGCCGACTTCGATCCGTCGAAGTACCGCGATGCGTATCGCGAGCAGGTGCTCGATCTGATCGAACGCAAGGCCGCCGGTGAGGAGTTCGAAGCACCGGCCCCGGCTGCTGCTGCGCCACAGGTCGTCGACCTGATGGCTGCGCTCGAGGCCAGCGTGAAGGCGGCGAAGGCTGCCCGCGGCCGTCATCCTGCAGGTGGGCCCGATCTCGAAGTAGTGGGATCGGAAACCAAGGCCAAGCCGAGGCGCGTCCGCAAGTCAGCTTGACCCGATGGCGAGCGGAACTGTGGTGAGGGTGGGGGAGCGGGAGCTGTCGCTGTCCAACCTCGACAAGGTGCTGTACCCCAACACCGGCACGACCAAGGGCGAGGCGATCAACTACTACGCCGCGCATCGCACCCGTGATGGTGCCGCACCTCGCCGGTCGTTGCATCACGTTGAAACGCTTTCCCAACGGGGTGGAGTCGGCAGGGTTCTTCGAGAAGCGCTGCCCGAAGCACCGACCATCGTGGATCCCAACCGCCCTCGGGCCCGGCGACCACGACGGCGACATCGGCTACTGCCGTTTCGACGAGCAGGCCTCGCTGGTGTGGGCCGCGAACATGGCGGCCTTGGAGTTGCACGTGCCGATGGCGGCGTCGTCGGATCTGGAGACGCCGTTGGCAGTGGTCTTCGACTTCGATCCGGGCGCGCCGGCAGCGATCAAGGAGTGCTGCGAAGTGGCGCTGTGGGTGCGCGAGGTATTGGAAGCGGTCGGCCTCGAGGGTTGGTGCAAGACCTCGGGCTCGAAGGGCTTGCAGATGTATGTCCCGCTGAACACCCCGGCCACGCACGATGGCGCATCCGACTTCGCACTCGCCGTCGGCCAGGTCTTGGAACGCCAACACCGCGACCGGGTGACGACCGTGATGGCCAAGGTGAACCGACCCGGCAAGATCTTCGTCGACTGGAGCCAGAACGCTCGGTTCAAGACGACGATCGGCGTCTATTCGATGCGCGCCCGACCCGAGCCGACCGTGTCGACCCCGGTCACGTGGGCAGAGGTCGAAGCCGGTGCCGCCGGCGACGCCGCGCTGAAGTTCACCATCGACGATGTGCTCGACCGAGTCGATCGCCTCGGCGACCTCTTCGAGCCGGTGTTGACGACGAAGCAAACCCTCCCGGCACGCTGAGTAGGGTCGTGCGGTGACACCGCGCCTGACCACGCTGCTGCTGTGCGATTTCGCGCAGGTGCGTGAAGGATTGCTGTTCGTCAGTTCGGGTGGTGTCAGCCGCGTGGTGCAGAGCAAGTACCCGGCGAACCCGCGGCTGCACCTGGCGATGGTGGTGCATTTGCCGGCGGCGTCGCTCGGTCAGTCGCATCAGGTTCATGTGCGGCTGAAGTACCCCGACACTGCGGAGGTCATCGCGAACGCGGAGGTCGTGATCCAGCTCAACGCGGTGTCGGCAGCCTTCCCCGGCGAGGGGATCAACGTGCCACAGGTGATCGATCTCGTCGCCATCCAGTTCGCCCGCCCCGGCCAAGTAGATGTGCAGGTGTCGATCGGCGAAGAGCCCGTCGGCGACCTGTCGTTCTGGTTGCTTCCCGCGACAGCCGGCTAGCGCGCAGCAACCCGTCGGGCGACGATCGACCCGATGATCGCGAGGGTGATCGCGAGCGTGAAGTTGATGGCCAACGCGGCGGGCAGCGACAGGCTCGTGCGATCCGCGATGGCGACGAGTGCGCCGCCAATGCCGCCCATCATCGAGAACCCGATCGAGTCGGCCAGGTTGACTTGGCTGCTGACCAAACCCTCGGCGCCCTCATCGGCGTGCGACATCGCGGTGACCGTCGTGGGGTTGAACAGCAGGCCCATTCCGAAGCCTCCGATCGCCCAACTGAAGAACGTCGCCCACAGCGGCCATCCCGCGGCCAGCACGGGCACGCTCGCTGCCAATCCAAACGCCATGGTCATGAATCCCCATCGCACGGCACGGCGCGGGTCGATGGCCGGGTGTTTGGCGATGAGCCATTGCCCGGCAGTCCACGACAGGGACGCCCCGATGATCACGAAACCCTGCAACGTCGGCGATGCGCCATGGATGCGGTCGGCGGCGAGGGGGATGAAACTGTCGGCTCCCAAGAACGCTGCGGTTGCGAGGATTCGACACAGGACGATCGCGGGCAGCCCACGTGCGGCGCGTTGCACCCCCGCCGGCAACAGGCGGCGCAGGCTCGGAATTGCGAGGGCCAGTCCGATGAGCGCGCCACCAATGGCAGCAAGCGGTTCCTTGAACTGCAGCGACGTCACGAAGATGCCGATTCCTGCTGCGGCAAGAATGGCGGCGCGAATCCTGGCGACGCGAACCTGTCCGGCTCCCGTCGGGGCGTACTTCCACATCGGTCGTACGGTCATGAACGCGACGACTGGTATCAGCGGGAGCAGCAGCCAGAACACCCAACGCCAGCCGAATTGATCGGTGATGGTGCCGGCGATCGCTGGCGCGATCAGGCTCGGCAGCACCCAGCCCGCCGACAGATACGCGTACATGCTCGGTTGCCGATCGGCGGGGAAGACCCGTTTCACCAACACGTACGCGATCGGTGCGAGACCTCCGGTGCCGGCACCCTGCAGTGTTCGGCCGATCACGACGACGGCCATCGTCGGTGCGGTCGCCGCGACGATGAGGCCGGCTGCAAACACCACGAGGCTGGCGAGGTACGGCTTGGCCGGCCCGTAGCGATCCGTCAGCTCGCCGGTCACCACGAGCGCGACGAGGTTCGCAAGGGTGTAGCAGGCCAGCGCGACGCCGTAGAGCGAATCGCCGTGCAATTCGTCGGTGATGGTCGGCAACGCGGTGATGACCGCGGTGATCTCGAACGCGACCATCGTGACACCGAGCACGAGCCCGATGGCCATGAGGCGCTGCTGACGATCGAGCCGCGTGCCCGCCGGTTGGACTGACGTCATCGTGGAGAGCCGGGCGCGACCAGAGGCCACGGCCGCGCCCGCTCGACCGACAGTGCCAGGTCGAGCAGCAACTCTTCGCTGAAATGGCGTCCGACGACCTGCAACCCGATGGGCAGATCGTCGAGCGTGCCTGCCGGAATCGAGATCGCCGGGTTGCCGTGGAGGTTCGCGGGAAACGTCAGGCGCCCGTTGTTCTTTGCACCGGCGTCGATGCCACCGAACACCGACGGCAGCGGGCCATCGGCGTCGAACGCGACGTCGGGGTTCGACGCCGTGATGACGAAATCCACTCCGTCGACCGGATCGAACACGCGGGCCATCGCCTCGTTCAGCTCGACCCGTCGTCGTTCGATCTTCGCCCGCGCTTCGGCGTTGTACAGACCCTCGGTGTGCCGCATCGCCGAGCGGATCTCGGGAGTGAGGTCGTCGGCGCAATCGGGCCATCGCTCGCCGAGCTTCGCTGCGGTGCCGAGCATTCCGCTGATGCTCCACGCGGCACCCATGTTGGGGAGTGCGGTGTCGAGGTCGTCGATCCGAGTCATGGCCGTATCGGCGATGAGAGCGATTGCTGCTTCCTCGAGCAACTCCCACATGATCGGCGAGACCGTGGCGTTGCCCCACGTCGGCACGACTGCGACGCGTGCACCTCGCAGCGACTCGAGATGTGTGCCGAGCCCGGCCTCCCAACCCTCGACTCGTGGCAGGCTCAACGGGTCGCGGGCCTCGTAGCCGTTGCACACGTCGAACCAACGCGCGGTGTCTCGCACCGATCTCGACAAGCAGCCGATCGTGACGGTCAAGTTGCCGTACTCAGCGCGTGGACCCAGTGGGATTCGACCGATGGTCGCCTTCAAGCCGACAAGACCGGTGAAGCCCGCGGGAATTCGGATGGAGCCGCCCCCGTCACCTCCGGTGGCGATCGACACGAGCCCGCCCGAAACCGCTGCCGCCGTGCCCCCCGAGCTGCCTCCCGGTGTGCGGCCGTGTTGCCACGGACTGTGCGTGGTTCCGTGCAGGACCGTCCGCGTCACGTTGACTCCACCGAACTCACTCGCTGTCGTTTGTCCGGCCAGGACCGCGCCGCCGACGTCGCGGATCCGTTGCACCATCACGCCGGTGTAGTCGGCGACATCGTCCCGAAATGGCACCGAAGCGTGCGTGTCGGGCCAGCCGGTGACGTGATCGAGCTCCTTCACCCCGATCGGCACTCCACCGAACGGCTTGCCGACATCCGCCGCCGCAGCGGCACGTTCTGCCTGGTCACGGGGCAGGTAGCAGAACGCGTTCAGATTGCTGGCATCGATGGCCGCGTACGTTGCTGCAAGCTCCTCGCTGGGCGACCGTCGCCGGCTACGGAACTCCTCGACCAACGAGCAGGCGTCGCCCTGCCACGGTGAATCCACCATGTCGGGCACTGTATCGCTGCTGCACGTCGATCGACGGCTCCCAATGGCCGCTGAGCAGGCCGAAGGCGCCTGGTCGTAGTACCTATGTACTGTTGTCAATCGCTCGGCCTTCCCGCCACACTGGTCGTCGTGGGTGACCAGGACTGGCTCGACAAGGGTCACGGCGCAGGCGAGGGTCTGCAGCCGATGATCAAGAGGTCGGCTCCGCACGCCTTCGATCGGGTGTCGATCCGCAGCGTTCTGCGCGGGACCGACGCTCCGAAGCCCCGCAACTCGCGACGCAACAAGGCGCTCGTTGGTTGGTTGCTGTACTGCGCGACCGCGGTCGGCGGCACAGCGGCGGCGTTCACCGTCCGCGACACCCTGTTCCCCTCGCTCGGCGCCCCGACCGACAACAGGGTGTGGCCGAACCCCGACACGACACTGACGACCGAGCACGGCTCGGCGTCGACGGACGACACCCGCACAACGGTGACACCGACGACCCTCGCAGCGACCACTCTCGCGGCCGTCGGCGGAAGCGCCGACGGTTCCGACCGTCGCAGGCTCGTCACAGGGTCCCGGCAACAGCATCGACAACAGCGGTCCCGGCGCTGCCGGGCCAGGTCCTAATGCGGGAACGGGTACCGGGACCGGTCCTGCGCCGGGCACCACCGTCGACGAGAACCAGCCAGGGCCAGGGTCCCGGGCCAGGTACCACGGTCGCCGACAATCCCACCGACACCTCGACGCCGAGTTCGGCGTCCACTCCGACGAGCGCCCCCGGCACACCGACATCGCCCGCACCGGCCGACGGCGACACGTCGCCTGGTCACCAGAGTGGCAAAGGCGGCGGTAGCGGTGGTGGCGGAGGCGGCGGTGGTGGCGGCGGCTCGAATCCATCGACTCCCTGACGTCGCCCTCAGTCCGTCAGTGCGGCAGTTGCGTCAGGCCAGGTGTTCGCTCGCCCACAGGGCGGCCTGCGTGCGATCGGTGACACCGAGACGTTGAAACACGTTGGTGAGGTGCGCCTTCACGGTGCGCTCGCTGATGCCCAACTTGCGGGCGATCTGCTTGTTGGCGAGGCCTCCACGTACGAGCAGCAGCACCTCGCGTTCGCGATCCGTCAGCGTGTCGGAATCTGCCGACGTGCGGCGGGAGTCGAGCAGGACGCGGGCCGCCTTCGGGTCGAGCGGCGAGCCACCCTCGTACACGGCACGCACCGCGGCGGCGATCTCGTCGGGCTCGGAGTGCTTCAGCAGGTAGCCCTCGGCGCCGGCGCGTAGCGCCTCCATGATCCGACTCTGATCGCTGAACGAGGTCAGCACCAGGACCCGCACGCCAGGGTGATCGGCGACGATCCGCCTGGTTGCTTCGACGCCATCCATCTCCGGCATCGACAGGTCCATCAGCACCACGTCGGGCAGCAGCTCGGCGACCAGGTCGAGGGCTTCGAGGCCGTTCGACGCCATGCCGACCAGTTCGATGTCGTCGGTGGTGGCCAGCAGCTGCTCGAGGCCGTTGCGCACGATCACGTGGTCGTCGACGACGGCCAGGCGGATCACAGCTGGCCGCCGGTCAGAACACGGCAGTTTGACCTCGACTCGGGTGCCTGCCCCGGGCGCCGACAGCACGGTCATCTTGCCGCCGGCGTCGGCGACCAAGCCGGCGAGGGCGCGCAGGCCGAAGTGGCCGTCGCTGGTCGTGTGCTCGATCTGCTCGGGAGTGAAGCCTCGGCCGTCGTCGTCGATGACGATCCTGGCGACGTTGCCGCTGACCTTGCGCAGCGAGACGGACCTTGGTGGCGCCCGGAGTGGCTGATGACGTTGCGAAGAGCCTCCTGCGCGCTGCGATACATGCAGACCGACCGTATCGGCCGACAGCTCGGTCTTGCCGAGATCGACGTCGAGCTTGACGGCGATGCCGCGATTGGAGACGCCACCCAGCAGGTCGCCGAGCGCGAACTCCAGACCCTCTTCGTGCAGGTTGGGCGGATAGATCTCGACGAGCAGCGATCGCAGCGACTTGATGCTGCTGCGGATGCTCGACGACGCCTCGCCCATCTTCGGGGCGTCGGTGCTGTCGCTTCGGCTGGCCGCGGCGAGGCTCAGACGACACCCCGGTGAGCTCCTGCACCACGCCGTCGTGCAGATCGCTGGCGATGCGCCGGCGTTCGGCCTCCGATGACTGGATGGCGTGGCGCAACAGACGCTCACGCTGGTAGCTGGGCGGCGCGGAGGCGTCGGGTCAGGGTGATGAAGATCGGGACCTGGATCAGCTCGAGGGCGATCAGCGATCCGATGGCGATCGGCGCGAACTGCTTCCACAGATCGCGCCCGACGGCCGTCACGCCGCTGTACGTGTAGTACGCCTCGAAAACCACGGGGTGGTGGCCGGTCGTCTCGGTGAGCTGGTAGACCTCGAGCAGTTTCGTGAACGGCGTTCGTAGACGTTCTCCGGTGCCGACAGATCGCTGACCTCGGCCTCGGCGGCGTTGTTCGTTGTTCGGCGAACATCTCCGCCTTGTCGGCGTCGAGGACGTATTGCTGCCCGATGAGCTCGTTCTCGTCGGAGTAGATGATCGTGCCGTCTTCGGTCCACAGCTTGATCCGAACCAACGGCCCGCTGAGCACGGCGGCGTGCACCCGCTCGTCGAGTCGCTGGATCGAGTCGTCGTCACCGGTCAGCAATCCGTCGTCGGCGTTGGTCTCGATGACGCCCTTGGCGATGTAGAAGGTCGCATTCTGGGCGTCGTCGATGGCTTGCTCGGTGCCGACACGGCGGCTGGCGAACGCGGTGAACACGCTGACCAGCGTGAGCGCGGCGATTGCACCGATGCTGAAACGGATGATGAGCTGCCTGATCGACGCGGGCGTGCGATCGAGGTGCTTCTTCAGCTGGGCGTCGGTCTCGAAGACCGTGGTCTGCAGGGGCGCCGCCGAGCTCGTGCGCGGCTCATCCGCGACGTGTGTGCTCACCCGTGCATCTTGCCAGGCGCCGGGCTCAACGGCAACGGCACCTTGGTGCTACGACTAGACATTGGGACACGCAAAACGACGAAGGAGATTTCAGATGGCGCTACCCATCCGACCAGGTGTGACGGTGCCGTTGCCAGGACCCTCCACAGCCATCGCGACAAGCTCGGCGAACTGGTCGATCTCGGCTACACCGACATCTGGTCGGCAGAGTCCGACGGCGCCGACGCCTTCACGCCGTTGGCGCTCGCGGCGGCGTGGGAGCCGCGCCTCCGGCTGGGCACCGCGATCGTGCCGGCCTTCACCCGATCGCCGGCGTGCCTCGCGCAGTGCGTTGCGTCGCTGGCCGACGCAGCGCCGGGCAGGTTCGCGATCGGCATCGGGTCGAGCAGCAATGTGATCGTCGAGCGGTGGAACGGCGTGCCGTTCGTGGAGCCGTACAAGAAGGTGCGCGATGTCGTGCGGTTCCTGGGCGACGCGTTCGACCGGCGAGAAGGTGTCCAAGGTCTACGACACGTTCGAGGTGCAGGGTTTCGACTGGGTGTGCGTCCCGAGCAGAAGCCGCCGATCCTCGTCGCCGCGTTGCGCGAAGGAATGCTGCGCCTGGCGGCCCGCGAGGCCGACGGCGCGATCATCAACTGGTTGTCGGCGACCGACGTCGATCAAGGTGGCAGGTGTGGTCGAGCGCTGCCGCCGGAGGCGCCGAGAAGGAGATCGTGTGTCGGATCTTCGTGTGCCCGAGCGAGAACGCCGAGGTCGTGCGCGACGCTGGCTCGGTATGCGATTGCCGCGTACCTGAACGTGCCGGTGTACGCCGCATTTCACGACTGGCTGGGCCGCGGCGAGGTGCTGCGACCGATGTGGGATGCGTGGAAGGCGGGCGACCGCAAGGGGGCGTTGGCGGCGATCCCCGATTCGCTGGTGGACGAGCTGATCGTGCATGGCTCGCCGGCAGACTGCCGAGCCAAGATCCAGGCGTACTTCGACAATGGCGTGACGACGACGTCGCTGGCGATCATGCCGTTGGACCCTGACCTGAAGCACTGGGAGGCCGTGCAGTCGCTGGCGCCACGAGCCGGCTGAACGGCCGGCTCACGCTGCTCGATGCGTGTCGTAGCCGGTGCCGTCGACGGTGACATCGGTGGCCTTTGCGGCCAATTGGCGGCGAATGGCCGCAATGTGGGCGAGTCCGCGCTCGCGGGTGCGCTGATCGAGGCGGAATTGCAATGGCAGCTCGGAGACTGCCAGCAGGGTGAGCTGCTCGGAGTTGGCGTGTTCGTGCCTGACGCTTGGTCATAACGGCATCATCGCAAAAGGGTGTGACACAGTGGTCGGGTGATCGTCGCGCAGGTGTTGGCAATCGTGGCGGGAGCCGACACTGGTCGTGTGGACGCTGGGGTCCGCGGTCAGGACGGTCGTGGTCCCGAGAGCGCTGATCCCCAGTCTCACCAGGTTCCACTTCGTCGGGCTTCGCAAGGTCTTCAACCTCTTCACCCAGCCCAGTCGCTCGTTCGAGCGCCGCGACGCCTCCCTCTCGCTGTACGCGCCGATTGCCCTGGTCACCCTGCCGGGGCTGTGGGTGTCGTTCGTCGTGATCGGGTTCACGGCGATCTTCTGGGGAACAGGAGTGCATCCGGTGTCGGAGGCGTTCGCGACCAGCGGATCCTCACTGTTCACGCTGGGGTTCATCCGACCGCGAGGGACTTATCGGATCGTGCTGGAGTTCATCGAGGCGGGAATCGGGCTGGGACTGATCTCACTGATGATCTCGTACCTGCCCACGATCTACAGCGCCTTCAGTCGTCGTGAGGCCCTGGTCGGGATGCTTGAAGTACGAGCAGGTCTGCCGCCGAGCCCGGCCGAGTTGCTGACGCGCTACCACCGGATCGGTTGGCTCGATCGGATCGAGGTCGACATCTTCGAGCGGTGGGAATCGTGGTTCGTCGAGATCGAGGAGAGCCACACCAGCCAGCCGTCGTTGGTGTTCTTCCGCTCGCCCCACCCCGAACGAAGTTGGATCACTGCGGCTGGTTGCGTGCTCGACACGGCGGCGCTCGTCGCGTCGACAGCTCGATCGGCCTCACGACGCGAGCCTGCGATGTGCTGATTCGCAGTGGCTTCCTCTCATTGCGGCGCATCGCCGACAACTTCCAGATCCCGTACGATCCGGACCCCAGTCCGACGGACCCGATCACGATCTCACGTCGTGAGTTCGATCTGTTGTGCGTCGAACTGCGCGCCCTCGATGTGCCGGTGAAGAGTGACCTCGATCAGGCGTGGCGCGACTTCAGTGGTTGGCGGATCAACTACGACGAGGTGTTGGTGCGCCTGTGCGCGCTGACCGACAGCACCGCCGGCGAAGTGGTCGAGCGATCGAGTCGGCCAGTTGGACATTCCCAAGTTGCGGTTCCGCCGCCGTCGCAACTGACGTAGCGTCAGGCGGATATCACCAGGCTGCCGACGACCGAGACGATCATCACGGCGATCGGTGCTGCGTACGACGCCCACTTCGGCAGCGTCTGCGTAGGGCGGGGCCAGCACCACGAAACCGGTCAATCGCGCCGGCGATCGCGCCGCCGAGGTGGCCCCCGACCGAGATCCCGGGAATCGTGAACGTGATCACCAGGTTGAGGATGAGGACCGTGCCGATCCCCGTCTGAAAGATGTTGACGCCACGCCTGTGCAGACCGATCGCTGCCGCCGCCATCAGTCCGAAGACCGCACCGGACGCGCCGCCGGTGAGGCCGTTGGGCTGGAGCAGCAACGCGCCGAACGAGCCGGCGAGAAGCGCCGCGAAGTAGAGCAGCGCGAAGCGCACGCGGCCGATGGCCGGCTCGAGGAGTTGGCCCAGTTGGAACAGCAGCAGCATGTTCATGCCGATGTGGAAGATGCTGTAGTGCAAGAAGCCGGATGTGATCAGCCGGTAGTACTCGCCGTTCTGGATGAACGGTTCTGCGAGTGCGATCCTGAACTCGTTGCGGGGGCTCGACGCGGTCCACAGGTAGACAGCCGCGTTGATCACGATGAGGACGTACGTCACCAACGTTGGCTGCCGGGCGTTCCAGAACCTGGCACGAGTCTTGACGTCGGGGCGCGATTGCCTTGATGCAGTCGACGCACTGCGAGCCGACCGAAACCTGCACCAGGCAATCGCCGCACGCAGGCTTGCCACAGCGTGTGCAACGGCGGCCGGTCTCGCGATCGGGATGGCGATAGCACCGTTCGATCGTGGGAGGTGGCGGCAGGACTGTCATCGGCGATCAGGATATCGACGGGCCGTCGTCAGGCGGTGGCGGCGGCAATCGCCACGACGGCGAAGACACTCGTGATGATCAACGCGTTGTATGCGGTGTGCGCCCGCGTCGACTCGAGCGTCGCCTCGCTCGGAACTTCCCGTCGCTGCGAACGCGCGGAGGTACACCGACATGAAGTACGCGCCACCCACCGAGAGCGCCAACGCAACGCCGATGGGGATCCCGATGACCGCGTGGATCAATCCGAACTCGAGCACCTTGAGGGCCCGCCGCCGGCCTGACCAGTACTGCGCGCCGGTACGGAACATCCGCTCCTCGGCGTTCGCGAACAACGGCAGCGCGGCGACGACCAGCGTCATGAACACCAGCGGGATGAGCCACTCCCAGACCGTGCCCGTCGTCGCTTCGTTGGAGCCGAAGATCGGGTTGCCGTCGCCGCCGAGCGCAGACCACCATCCCCAACGCAGCACGGGGATCATCAGCAGCGGGATGGCAACCAGCAGCACGCCGCCGAGCACGAATGGCACCGGCCAGAAGTGACGCCAACGGAGCCGTGTCCAGACCAGTCGGCTGAGCGTGCGGCCGCGGCTCGAGCGGGAGAGTGTGACCGCTTGCACGAGGCGGGCACCGACGACGGCCAGCACCACGAAGCTGAGCACGTTCGACAGGTGATCGCTCACCGGACCCAGTGTACGGTCGGCCTGCAGAGGCCGTCCTTCGGCGTCAGCTGCCGATGAAGGTGCCGGTGACCTGAGCGGTCGCGATGGTTGCGTCGTCGATCGCGGCGCGCATGTCGTCGGCTGAACCCCCGGACGACAGCAGCAGGTCCTTGTCGAGGTAGTGGACGGTGATGCGATAGACGTGCCTCGACCCGGCCGGCGGGCACGGGCCCGTGTAGCCCCGGCCGCCGGAGCCGTTGAAGGCTGCGACGGCACCTTCGGGCGGGGTGTTCTCGGCGATGCTGATGACATCGGGGGCGATTCCCGACATCGTCCAATGGTCGAAGCTGGCGTCCTGATCGATCATGGTGATCGCGATCTCCTGCGTGCCCGCAGGCGCCTTCGTCCAACTCAACGCCGGCGAGACGTTGTCGCCCTTGCACGTGTACCGGGGATCGATCGGGCTTCCGTCCCGCCACGGAGCCGTGACGGCAAGCGCCGTACCAGGGCGCGAGCGTGCTGGGACCGGTGCCCGGAGCAGCCGTCGTCGAGGACTCGATGGGCCCACCCGGCAGACCTGGTTCGACTGGCGGCAGTGCCGAAGAAGTCGTCCTCGGTGTTGGGCACGCTCGGCGCTGCGCTGGTGCTGACGCTGCCGTTCTGGCTGGGTAGAGCCGGGCGCATCTCCCGGCCGTCGTGGCGGCAGCCGGCCGCAAGAAGGCTGAGTGCAGCCAAGGAAACTGGGAGAGCTACGAGCCGACGCACGACGGGGGAGCCTACGTGGCGCCTGCGCTGGATAGCGTTCACGTCAGTGAATGAACGGCTCTGTCTGCTCACTGTCCACGCTCATCCCGACGACGAAGCGTCGAAGGGCGCGCCGACCATGGCGATGTACAAGGCCGAGGGTGTGCACACCGTGCTGGTGTGTTGCACCGGTGGCGAAGAAGGCGATCTGCAGAACCCGGCGCTGCGCGAACCGGGTCAGCCCTTTCACGGTCTGACGCCCCGAGGAAGAGAAGGCGCGACTGGCCGAGCTGCGGCCCGACGAGCTGCGCCGGTCGGCCGAGATCATCGGTTTCGACGAGGTCGTCATGCTCGGATATCGCGACTCCGGCATGGTCGACACCGACCCCAATCACAACCCGGAGTCGTTCAACCAGGCGCCGATCGACGAGGCCGTCGGCCGGCTGGTCGCGGTCGATCCGCGCGCAGCGCGCCGACGTGATCATCACCTACGGCGACGACCAGAGCGGCTACCCGCACCCGGACCATCTCAAGGTCCACGACATCTCCGTGCTGGCGTGGGAACGCGCCGGCGATCCGGCCTGGTACCCCGAGCTCGGCGAGCCGTACCAACCGAAGAAGCTGTACTACTCCGTGTGGGCCAAGGCCCGGCTGACGGCCATCCACGAGGCCACGATCAAGCTGCGCGGCGAGTCGCCGTTCGACGAGGACTGGCTGAAGCGGCCGGGTCACGACGATCGCATCACGACCCGTCTCGACGTCGGCGACTTCCTGTGGGCGCGCAGCGGTGCGTTGCGGGCCCACGCCACGCAGGTCGATCCCGACGGAGCCGTGGTGGTTCGGGCTGACCGACGAGGAGCTGGCCGACGTGTATCCGTGGGAGGACTGGATCCTGGCCCGCTCGTTGGTCGGCATGCCTGCCGAGGGCGAGATCGAGACCGACATGTTCGCCGGGATCCGCTTCGTCGGTGTCGCCGTGACCATCCAGTACCGGGTCGCGTTCTCGCAAGAAGGACGAAGCGGTCGAAGGCCCCGACGACGCCGATGTCGTCGTGACGATTGCCGCAGCCGACGCCTCGATCGAACCCGACAGTGGCGTACATGCAGGGCAAGCTGAAGTCGACCGGATCGACCGCGGCGCTGTTCGAGGTGTTGCGAAACGGCGAGGCCGGCGGCTGTGATCAGCCGGCTCGCATCGCGTCCCTGAGCTGGCGATAGCCGATCAACGTCGCTCCACTGTCGACGAGCATCTTCTGGAGCTTCGGATCGTTGGTGACCAACTCGTAGTCGTCGATCCAGCCGGCGGCCGCGTCGGTCAAGGCACGGACCTCGAGGTGTGTCGATGGCCGGCTGCACGTGGATCTCGGTGACGCCCGGCTGCAGGTGTGCGGATCTCGTCGTAGACCCGGTCGCGGCTGCCGGCACGCCAGTCGTGGTTGAAGTGGTCGGGGAAGACGACCCCCTCTTCCTCGGCGAGATGACGGAACGGGAAGCCGGCCTGATCGGCGCTGATCGTCGACGGCAGGCGGATCGGCAGGCGGAACTCGACTGCCAGTTCGAGGTACACGTCGAAGAACTCGGGGCGCAAGGTGATCGCCGTGAGGTGCGGTGTGAGATGGGTGACGTCGATGTCCCAGGCAAGCGCCCGCTCGATCTGGGCGCGGCACTCGCGCAGCACCTCTTCGGTGTCGGCGTGCTCCCACAGGTCGGCGATGTGCCGCGGGAAACCGGCCTCGCCGACTGAGCAGCGAGGGCGCGTGAGTGATGGGGCCGAAGCGGTAGGCCTCGTACTCGCAGTTCAGGGTCAGGTGCACACCGATGTCGTCGGTCGGCTGGTATCGCAGCGCGGCATCGCGCGCCCACGGTGCCGGGACCATGATCGACGCACAGGTGGCGACGCCGTCTCGCAGGGAGCCGTAGACGCCCATGTTGGCGGAATGGCAGGCTCCGAGGTCGTCGCACGAGATGATGACGAGCTTGGTGGCGTCGTCGTATCCGAGACGTTCGGCGAGTTCGGTCATCAGCAGCGGAGGCTATCCGGTGCAATTCGCCCACAGGCCGATGTTGGCGGCTTCGGCGGCCTCGGCTGCAGCGACGAACTCGTCGGCGTGAGCGGCGTTGGGGCGAATGGTCAGCACCCGAGCAAAGCCCTGGCGCACGATGGCCATGTTGACGAACGTGCCATCGTCGGCCAGGTACACGTAGGCCAGCATGCGGCCGTAGTCGTCGCGGGCCACGACGTCGCGTTCGAGGTGCAGAGGCGCGTCCTCGGCGAGCAACGACTTGGTGAACTTGGTCGCCTCCGGTCCGTAGCACTGCACCGGCGTGTTCGGCTTCTTCGTCTCCGGCGTGTCGATCCCGATCAGGCGAACACGTTCGCGGTGGCCGTCGATGTTGACGTCGATCGTGTCGCCGTCGACGACGGAGATCATCGTCGCATTGGACGTCGAGCGCGGTCGCAGCGAGGCGGCGCCGGAGATGAGCCGGGGCGACAGGCGGTGGCCAGCACCGCAATGCAGAGGAGCATCCGGTGCATCTGTCAGTGTTCTATCGCCGATTGTCGCCGCCATTCGATGTTCGTCGGACCCTCCACCTACGGTGAGGGCATGGCGGCCTTCATCCTCTTGCACACGGCACCGGCTTCGGCGACGCGGCATCGGTACTTCCACGTGATCGGTTCGTCGGTGTGGGTCGACGACGCTCCACACACGACGGAATGGTCGGCGCACTTCCTCGGAATGCTCGGGGACGAGGCCTGCTGGGCGGTCGACGTTCCCCACGGCGACGATCCGGCCGACGGTGCTGCCGTCGATCTGCGGTCGTTCTACGGACGCACCAGCGAGGTGGAATGGCTGGTCGCCGGCCGCGCCGTGCAGGTCGTCGAGTGGGCACGCACGCATCGCTTCTGCGGACGATGTGGCACACCGACGGAGCAGCAAGTCGGCGAGCGCTCGATGCGGTGTCCGGCGTGCGGCCTGTTGGCCTTTCCGCGACTTGCGCCGGCGATGATCACGCTCGTGACCCGCGGCGACAAGGCCCTGCTGGCCCGCGGCGTGCAGTTCCAGGGCCCGATGTACAGCTGCCTCGCCGGCTTCGTCGAGCCCGGTGAGTCGTTGGAAGGTGCCGTCGTGCGCGAGGTGCGCGAGGAGGTCGGCATCGAGGTCGACAACGTTCGCTACTGGGGCAGCCAGCCCTGGCCGTTTCCGCACAGCCTGATGGTCGGCTTCACGGCCGAGTGGAGCTCAGGTGAGATCGAGATCGATCCGACGGAGATCGTCGACGCCCAGTGGTTCACGCCGCGACGAAATGCCCCCGATCCCACCACCCATCTCGATCGCCCGCAAGCTGATCGACGCCTGGCTCAACAGCGCCGACTGATCCCAGCGTTTGACCTCTGCGGCCCCGTATAGGGGCGTCAGCTCACAAACGCTGGGCCGGCCGTCTCAGGTGGGCTTGAGGTGTTCGGCGAAGAAGTCGAGGACGATCTCGGCGCGCTGGCGACGGTGGATGGGCGAGCCGCTACGCGACAGCTCGTGACCCTCGCCGGGGAACCGGTAGAAGGTGACGTCCTTGCCGAGCAGTCGCATCGCAGTGAACAGCTCCTCCGCTTGGCTGATGGGGCAGCGGAAGTCCTGCTCGCTGTGCAGGATCAACACCGGCACGTTGATGTCGCGCACGAACCGGATCGGTGAGATGCTTCACGTACTCCTCCGGCGCATCGATGGGGTTGGGGCCGACCTCGGCACGGAAGACCGTGGCGATGTCGCTGGTGAACTCCTCGGTGATCATGTTGTTGACCGCCCGCTCGCTGCAGATCGCCTTGAAGCGTTCGCCGTGGCAGCCGGCCAGCCACGTGGCCATGAAGCCGCCGTAGCTGCCACCGATCATCCCGACGCGGTCGCCATCGCAGAAGGCGTAGCGGTCGAGCGCTCCATCGAGCACGGCGAGCACGTCCTCGACGTCGACGCTGCCCCACCCGGTGCCGGGCACGGCGTGATGCTTGCGGCCCGAGGATCGACTGGCCCCACGCCTGCTCGCGTCCGGAGCCGCCGCGCGGGTTGCTCATGAGCGACGACGAAGCCGGCGGCCGCCTGCACTTGCGACTCGTCGAAGAACGTCTCGCCGTACTGGGTGTGCGGGCCGCCATGAACGTTCAGCAGGACCGGGTAGCTCGATGACTCGTCGAAGTTCTCGGGCAGCATGATCCACGCGTCGATCTCGCCGCGTGCCGTCGGTGCACGGCACCGTGAATTTCTCCCACGACTTCGGCTTCACCACAGACCGGTAGTTGTCGGCGAACGACGTCAAACGCCGCGGTTCGGTCACCGTCGAGGACGAAGACGTCGCTGACCGAGTCCACTGCAGCCGCGGCGTACGCGATGGTGCCTCCGGCCGTGTCGAACGAGTTGACGGCGATCGGGCCGGAGGTGACTCGCGTGGGCGCCGATCCATCGAGCGTGACGCGGTAGAGATGCGTCTCGCCACGATCCTCCGCGGCGGTCAGCAACGTCGAGTCGTCGAGCCACTGCACCGATGCGCCTCCCGATGTCGTCTCGAAGGTCCGATCGAGATCTCTGCTGAGCCAACGGTGCTCGCCACCGCCCGCTGGGCACGATCGCGACGTGCACGTTCTGCGGGTAGGTCGACGAATCATCGACTCCGGCGAACGCGATCGTCGTACCGTCCGGCGACACCGCCGGAACGTCGTAGCTGCCGGTCAGGCCGGTGAGAACATCGATGGAGCCGTCGAGCGTCACGCAGTACAACGCGCGTCGCGAAGTCGAGATCCCACGAGTCGTGCCGTTGCGAGCTGAACACCAGTCCGCTGGAGTCGGGCTTCCACGCGATCGAGTGGTTCTGGAACTCGCCGGGAGTGAGGTTGCGTGGCGCGACGGTGCCGTCGGCGGCGACGAGGTAGATGTGCCTCGGGCGATCGAAGATCCACCCCTCGTTGTCGAGCTTGCTGAAGAAGCGCTCGACCTTGCGCGGTGCCTGCCAGCTCTCGTCCTCGGCGTCGTAGCGCTCGTCGGGCGTGCGACTGGTGAACGCGATCCAACGGCCGTCCGGGCTCCACGACAGCTCGCCGGCTCCGTCTTTCATCGTCGCGATCGTGAGGGTCTCGCCGGGGGACGCGACCGGTAGCACGTGCACGGTGGTCTCGCCCTTCTTGGCACTCCGCTTCGACACGAATGCCAACGACCGGCCGTCGGGGCTCCACGCAGGATCACTGTCGTAGTCGCCACTGGTGACGGCACGAGGTGGCGTCGAGCCGTCGCTTGCCGCGAGCCACACCTGCGACAACGTCTTGTTCTTCGTCATGTCGACCCGGCTGACCACGAACGCCACCATCGAGCCGTCGGGCGAGACTGCAGGTCCGCGGGCCTGGACGATGTTGCCGATGATCTTTCCGGCGATTTCGGCGTGTCTGCTCAAGTCCTTCTCAGCGCTAGTCATGCCGTCGACCGTAGCGCCGATGTGACACCATCCGAGGATGGAAACCAACGAGTTCATCGCCGCGCTCGACCGGGACTCGGCCGCATTCGTCGATGCCTGTGCTGTCGCTGGGCTCGGCATGCCGGTGCCGTCGTGCCCCGATTGGAACGTGGCTGATCTGCTCTGGCATGTCACCGAGGTGCACGATTTCTGGCGCACGGTCGTCGCCGAGAAGCTGAGCAGTTGGGAGAGCTACCAGCGCCCCGCCCGGCCCGTCGACGAAGCCCTTGCCGACATGTACCGGCGCGGTCGCATCGACCTGCTGCAGACCCTCGCAGGGGCCGATCCGGAGACGCCGGTGTGGACGTGGTCGAGCAACAAGTCGACGGGATTCGTCATTCGTCGCATGACACAGGAAACGGCCGTCCATCTCTGGGACGCGTCCGATGCGGCGGGTATGACCAACCCGATCGAGCCGGCCCTCGCCAGTGACGGCATCGACGAGTTCCTGACGTACTTCTTGTCGGATGTCGCCGAGGGCGCGGCGCCGGTGAACGGATCGGTCCACATCCATTGCGGGGATGTCCCGGGGGAGTGGACGGTGCGCGAGGGTGACGAGGGTTTCGACGTGGCACGCGAACACTCGAAGGGTGACTGCGCGATTCGCGGCGCAGCAAGCGACATCCTGCTGGCGCTCTGGCGGCGCCAGCCTCTATCTGCTTGCGATGTCGTGGGAGACGCGGAGGTGGCCGCCCGCTTCGTTGCCCATTCCAACCTCGAGTAGCGCGAGCGACGTCGACGATTCAGATCGCGCTGTATGTGGTGGTGATCAATTCCGCGGCGGTGGGTCCACCGATGATCCCGGGTGCCATCTGATTCATCATGTACGCCAGTGTCATCCGTCGACCAACGTCGACGAGGATGAACGAGCCACCCCAGCCACCCCAGAAGCAGATGCGGTCATCGTCCGGGAGGTACGGGAGGGTGTCGGGCTGCGGCAGGCCGTAGCCGATGCCGAACTTCAGCGGCGCGCCGAGCACGAGGTCTGTGCCGTCGGCCTGTACGTCGAAGATGGTGTCGATGGTCGCGGGTGACAGGAACTTCGTCCCACCGGCAACGCCATCATTCGCCACGATCGACTGGATGCGAGCAACCGACCTGGCGTTGCCATGCCCGTTCGCAGCACCGATCTCGGCTCGTCGCCACGCCTCGGTGTTGGCGTAGTTCGCGTCTGGCATCGGGCCCGTCATGGTCTTGAACATCGGCGAGCTCACATCGATGGTCGTCATGTCGAACGGCAGCGGCGGCGGGGGGATGATCGGCGACACGCGGTGGTCGTGTTCCGGCGCCAGACCGATGTGGAAATCGGCATCGAGAGGTCGAGCCACCTCCTCTGCGAAGAACGTGCCGAGTGACTTCCCGGTGATGCGGCGAACCAACTCACCGACCAGGTGTCCCTGGTTGATCGCGTGGTAACCGGAAGCCGTGCCGGGCTCCCACCACGGTGCCTGTGCGGCGAGCATCGAGGTGCTCTTGTCCCAGTCGTAGATGTCGTCCTGGACGACCGGCTGATCCCAACCGCTGACTCCGGAAGTGTGCGACATCAAATGGCGGACGAGCACGCCGTCCTTGCCGTTCTGAGCGAACTCCGGCCAGTACCGGCTGACCGGCGCATGCACATCGAGGAGGCCACGTTCGACGAGCATCAGGGCGACGAGCGACGTCATCGTCTTTGTCGTCGACCACACGTTGACGATGGTGTCCTGCTGCCACGGCATGGTGCGCGCTGCGTCCGCCCAACCACCCCAGAAGTCGGCGACGAGATCACCCTCGACGGTGATCGCAACGGATGCGCCGAGGTCGCCACCATTGTCCAGCGTGCCCGACAGAACGTCGACGAGCTTCTCGAACGGCGGGTTGCAGAATCCCTCGATCTCAGCCATGGTGACCCCCATTTCTCGGCCCGTGACCCAGAACCTAGCCAACCGTCGAGGGCGAGTCCTGACTGAAGACGTTGACCCATCGACCGGAGCGACGGCACCACAACGAGCTGACGAACATCGTTTCGCTCTCACCGCTCTGGCCGTCGACGAGCCGATGAAAGTCGGCCCGATACGACAGCAACGCGTCGTCCTCCGACAGGACCATCAGGCGGGCGTCGCGCAACTCGAAGTCGGCCACCGTCGGACCGTGCGTGAGCTGTCCGACATGATCCGATCGGGTAGCGAATCCACTCGGGTAGACCCCGAGGAAGTCGTCGGCCAGCAAGCGGGCGTCGGCCGCCGCGTCGCCGCGTCGGAGCGCGTCCCACACACTGGTTTCGAGATCGACGAATGCGTTCAGATCCATGTCGCTGACGTGCATGCTCGAAGTCTGGTCTTCTCAGGCGAGGTCGGCGAGGACGCGTCGCCAGGTGTGCATCATTGCGTCGCCGCCGTGGCCCTCATCGTCGATCACGATCAGCTGACTGGTTGGCCATGCTTTGTGGATGTTCCACGCGGCATCGAGGGGACTGCTGACGTCGAGTCGTCCATGGATCAGCCAGCCGGGGATGCCGTTCAATCTGCGGGCGTTGTCGATGATCTCGTCAGGCTCGAGCCACGAGTCGTGCCGCCAGCAGTGCGTGACCTGGCGTGCGAAACCGAGCCGAAATCGGGCGTCGTCGTAGCGCGGATTGGGCACCGCGCCGGGCGTTGTTGCGACATGTGCGTCCTCCCATCGACACCATGCGGCCGCGGCAGCAGTGCACACCGCCGGGTCCGGGTCCATCAGCAGCTCGTGGTAGGCATCGACCAGCCGGAGGTGACGAAGGTGGCGAGGGACATGGTCGCGGAAGGCGGTCCATTCGGCCGGGAAGAACCGTCCGGCATCGACCGTCAGCCAGTCGATGTCGCGACGCGTGCCGGTGCTGACGGCGGCGACGACAACCGCGACGGTCCGATCGGGATGACGCTCCGCGTAAGTGACACCGAGCACCGATCCCCATGACAGGCCGAACACGATCCAACGGTCGATGCCGAGATGCTCGCGGAGCTGCTCGATGTCGCGCACGTGGTGATCCATGTCGATCGATGCCCAGTCGACGCCGGCGTCGGCCGCGTTGGGAGTGCTGCGGCCGGCAGCGCGCTGATCGAACAGGACGGCGCGATGCCGACGCTCGTCGAAGTTGCCACGAGCTCCGGGCGTGCAGCCCGAGCCGGGTCCGCCGTGCAGATACACGATCGGAACACCGTCCGGGTTGCCCACCTGCTCGTAGAACAACACGTGTCCGTCACCGACGTCGATGCGGCCATCATCGAATGGTTCCGGCAACGGTGTGGGCATCTCGCGAGTCTGGTCGCTACGAGCGGCGGACGATCACCTGACGGACGAGGTCCTCGAACAGCGAGAGGTGGTCGTCGCGATGGCGCAGCATCTCCGGGTGCCACTGCACACCGAGCACCGCCGGCGCGTCGTCGATCTCGATCGCTTCGATGTGACCGTCGTGATTGTGAGCAACCGCTCGTACACGCGGACCGAGCCGATCGATCACCTGGTGGTGCATCGAGTTGACGCCCAACGCCTCGGTGCCGAGGATGGTCGCCAATCGCGACGTCGGGTCGATGTCGACCGTGTGCACATCCTGGTTGTACATGTCGGTGCGCATGTGCTCGTCGATGTGTTGCACGAGGGTGCCGCCCATCGCCACGTTGAGCACCTGAATGCCTCGGCACGTTGCGAGCGTCGGCACGTTCGCCTCGACCGCGGCGCGGGTGATGGCGAGGTCGGCAGCGTCGCGCACCAGGTCGGTCGGGCCCAGCATCGGGTCGGGCGCGGCGCCGTAGTTGGTCGGGTCGACGTCGCCTCCACCGGTGACGATCAACGCGTCGACCATGTCGAGCACGCCGGCGGCATCGACGGGATCGACGACCGGAAGTAGCACCGGCAACGCGCCGGCTTTGCGAACCGCCTTCACGTAGGGAGCGCTGACCACGTAGTGGAGCGTGCCTTCGCCGTCGGGCGAAGGGACCATCTCGAGGTGCGCAGTGATGCCGATCCGAACGATGGGCGACGAAGGTGAGCTCATGTCAGACGATCTCGAACAGCCTGTCGAGCTCCCACTGCGTGACGGTGGTTGCCGCCGGGTCGCCTCCGGTCGTGTGGTACATCAGCCATTCCCATCGTCGGGTGTTGACCCAGTATTCGCAGAACTCGGCGCCGAGCACGCTGTGCAACACGGTGTCGCTCGCCATCGCATCCGCAGCTTTGCCGATGGTGTTGGGCAGGTGTGGGTACCCGGCCGGCAGACCCCATCCGGCAACGCCGAGCGGCGCTGGTGGCTCGATCGACTGCTCGATACCGGCGATTCCACCTGCGAGCACGGCGGCAAGCACGAGATACGGATTCGCGTCGCCGCCCGCCACGCGGTTCTCGATGCGGGCCGCCTTCGGCGAGCGCGACAGCACGCGCACCGCCGCTGACTTGTCGTCCTCGCCCCACGAGGCGACAGTCGGGGCTGCGGCGAAGCCGACCATCCTGCGGTACGAGTTGATGTTGGGACAGAAGATCGACGTCGCCGCCGGCATCGTCGCCATCAGGCCACCGATCCAGTGGCGGGTCAGCTCCGACAGCTCGTGCCCGTCGGGCGCGTAGAAGACAGGATTACCATCGCGGGCCAACGAGTGGTGCACATGCAATCCATTGCCGTACTCGTGGCTCGGCTTGGCCATGAACGTCACCGAGCAGCCCTGCTCCAGTGCGACCTCACGCAGGACCTGCTTGATGCGAATCACGCGATCGCACGCGGTGACCGGGTCGGCCGGATCGAGGTTCAGCTCGAACTGCCCGGGGCCCGCCTCGTCGTGCCATCCCTCGATCGGAACGCCGAGCCCATCGAGACGTTGCAGCACCACGTCGAGGAACTTCAGTTGCTGTCGCGAGTTGTAGTGGAGGTAGCCGAGCGGGGAAGGATGCGCCATCGGAGTCAGGTCGCGCAGGTGCTTGGCGCGGGCCTCCTCGTACGACTCGCGGTACAACATCACCTCGATCTCGAATGCTGCCTTGGCGGTCAGTCCGTGGCCGTCGAGTCGCTCGGTGATCGATCGCAACTTCGACCGGGGGCACACCGGCACCGGATTGCCCTCGAGGTCGACGATGTCGCAGATGACGTTGGCAGTGCCCGGCCGATCGGGTGCGGCGACGAGCGTCGACAGGTCGGGTCGCTGATGGAAATCGCCGAGCGCGTCGCGCCGCCAGTCGTCCCACCACACCAGGAACGGAGTGCCGCCGATGTCGTATCCGAGAACGAACTCGGTGATCGCGTTGCCGAGAGGGAGGGCCGACACGAACTTGCGCGTCGACAGATGTTTGCCGATGACCAATCCGTCGATCGAGATGCCTTCGGTCTTGACCCATTTGATGTCGTGCTCGTCGAGCCAAGATGCAGCCTGCGTCGTGTCCATCATGGTTGTCCGAGCATCCAGGCGAGGGAACGGCCGGTGAGCTCGGCGAGGTGTGCCAGCTTTCCGACGGCGAACAACTTTCCGTCGAGCAGGTCCTGGCCAAGCACGGTGTTGCCGAGGAAGACGTTGAGCAGCGCGTGCTCGCTGCCGTGCAGCTCGTACGCGACCGGCGGATCGCCCAGCACGATCTCCGATCCGTCGTCAGTGCACACGACCCGCATCGAGCGCGGCACGCCGGGCCGTTCGATCGCGAAATCGAAGAAGCGCTGTGCCTCCTCCTGCCACGTGCCATGTGGAGGCTCGAGCAACTTGCCGACCGTCATGGCGAGCTTCGGATGGCGAGCGATGCCCACGATCTTCGGCATCGGCGCGTTCTCGTCGGCCATCGTGTTGAGGTCGGCCGCGATCAGCACATCGGTGTCTTCCGAGATGCCGCGCACGACCACGACTCCACCATTGCCGAATCGCATCGTCGCCGACTGCGGATCGGTGGTCGACTTCAGCGCGACGTTTCCCTTGACCGATCCGATTGCCGACGCCAGCTTCGGTGTCCGCGCCGCGCGGCGAAGTGTGGCCGCCAAGATCAGCACGATCGGAACTGGATCGGGCTCGACCTCGATGCGCGCTGACTGAGTCATGGGCGGTGAGGCTACGTTCGCCGTCTCGTGGCTTTCGAGGCGGGCGCCTCGCCCCACAACTCCAACTGCTCCCACGTGATCGCCACGTCGCTGACCAACTGCCATGTCAGACGGCCGCTGCTTCCCGGCCGACGGACCTCGACGCGCTCAGGGCGAAGGCTGCGTGCCGCTCCATTGGCGTCGTGGATCGTGATGCTGCCGTCGGTCGCAACTCCCGACATCTTTCCGGGCAGCCAGCGGCCACCCTCCGCCTTGCGGAAGCGAACGGGCTCGCCGCTGGTCAATCGCAGCTGCGCAAGGATTTCTGCGTCCGACATCGCCGCTGTTCAGCCGCCCACGATGCGGGCCTGCAGCCGGCGCATGCCCGCCAGCCAACGGTCGTAGTCGCCAGTCTTGCGCTGCAGATAGGTCAGCACCTCGGGATGCGGGAGGATCAGAAAGGTCTCGGCGCGGATGACCGCGGCAGCGACTTCGGCAACGTCCTCCGGCTCCAGCACATTGCCGGACGCTCGAACGACATCGCCGGCGCCCGAGCCGGTGATGGGTCCACCGTTGAGCATGTTGGTGTTGACTCCCTGCGGGCAGAGACAGCTGGCTCGAATTCCACGGTCGCCGTAGGTGATGCTGATCCATTCGGCGAACGCGACAGCGCCGTGCTTGGTGACCGAATACGGCGCGGATCCGATCTGGCTGAGCAGCCCTGCCGCGGACGCAGTCGAGCAGAAGTAGCCCTCGCCGCGAGCCAGCCACCCCGGCAGCAGGTACTTCGCTGCCCACCGATGGGCGTGCACGTTGACGTTGAAGGCCAGCTCCCAATCAGCCTCGGATGTATCGAGATCGGTGCCGACCGCGACACCCGCATTCGCGAAGAAGAGATCGATCGGGCCGAAGGTGTCCTCGGCAGTGGCGACGAGGTGCTGGTTGCCCGCCTCGGTGCCGATGTCGACCGGCACGGCTACTGCGCTACCGGGTCGCTCCTGGTCGAGTTGAGCTACAACCGCAGCCAGTGCCGCCTCGTCGCGGTCAGAGGCGACCACCCGAGCTCCTTCTGCGTGGAACCGCCTGGCGAGGGCACGCCCGATTCCGTTGGCCGACCCTGTGACAACAACGTGACGTCCGTCGAATTCCATCGCTCAAGATGGTAGGCGTCACACGCCAGAAGACTGTGGTTGCCGGTACCATGCAAGTCCGGAGCCCTCCGCGCGAGTTACGGTTCGGTAGGGCTAGCAGCGGTAAGGAGACAGCATCAGATGACCGACACCAATGACGCAGTCATCACAGAGGCTTTGAGCGTGATCGACAAGGCTCTCGCGCAGATGCTGCGCCGCGAGTTGGTGTCGTCCGGTGAAGTCACCGACGTTCTCCTCGACGTTCGCACGCTGCTCACATTGCCGGCCTCGGCCGAACACGTTTCCTGAAGGGAATCGATCCTCGCTGGTTCAGTCGCGGGTCCGTGTCGGGCCTACGCTCCGTCCATGACTGACGACTCATCCGACCAGCACCCTGAACCAGTGGTCATCGCGACGTATGTCGATCGCGGCGAGGCTGAGGTCACCAAGGCACATCTCTCCTCCGAAGGCATCGAGGCATTCATCGTCGATGAAGTCGAGGGTGGCCTGCTCAATGTCGACGGCGAGTCAGGCGTGGCGGTGCTCGTCCAGGCCACCGATGCCGAGCGCGCTCGTCGAGTGATTCCCTCCAGTTCTTAGTGAGTCAGGACGCTGCGCCGAAATCGGGGAGCGTCAGATTGCCGACGGCATCGAGGCTGAAGCCCGGGTTGAATGCGACCTCCCACGCGTGACCATCGGGGTCCCTGAAGTAGCCGGCGTACCCGCCGTAGAACGTCTCCGCTGCACACTTCGTCACCTCGGCGCCTGCCTTCTCCGCTGCATCCATGACCTGGTCGACCTCCTCGCGAGACCGGACGTTGTGCGCCAACGCGATCCCGCTGAACCCAGGTGTGCCCTCGTCGGTGATTCCACAATCGGCGGCGAGGAGCTCTCGACTCCACAGGACGACCGCCTGCCCGCCGGCTTGGAAGAAGACGGTCCCTTCGACTTCTTGGCCATGCCATCCGAGTTGTTCATAGAACACCCGAGCGCGACCGAGATCGGTGACACCGAGCGTGACAAGGCTGATGCGTTGCTCCACGGTCGTGAACGTACCCCGCTCGACCTTCCACGAACCTAGGACTTGATGAGGTCGGTGAACGCTTTCTCGAGGCACTTGCGAAGGAGTTCGGGCTCGGTCACCGCGGCCGTGTCGATGTTGACACCCATGTCGAGGCTGTGGTTGTAGCTCAGCAAGGTGAGGTTGAAGGCGACGCCGGCGAGTGGCCCGACTGCGTAGTTCTGCAGGATCTCCGCACCTGCGACGTACAGCGGCACGGGCGCGGCACGAACGTTCGATGTCGCGAAGTCGACCGTCTGCGCCTGCTGACGCGCAAGCCGCGTGATCAACGAGGTCGGCAGCGCCGATGCCACCGCCGCCAGCGTTTCCAGCGATGCCGTGGAGTTGGATTCGCGCGCTGCACCGGCCGCGGCCTGGATCCATGTGAACCGCTCGGCGATCGACATCTTGCCGGTCGGCACGAGCATCCGCGCCAGCGAGAATGCATTGGACCCCGACGATTCGCTGCGAGTGCTGATGGCCATGCTGGCCCGCAACTCCTCGACGGGCGACCCCAACTTGTCGTGGTAGCTCGCTGCGGCCTCGGCCGCCGCAGTCAGGAACGCGGTGTTCAACGTGCCGCCCAAACGCTTCGCCGCGGCACGGGTGTCGGCGAACGGCGCCCGCAATACTTCCATTTGCCGCTTCAAGGAGCGCGCGGTCCACAGCGGCGACCTGGCCTGCTCGGTGTCGCCGAGCTGGTTGACGATCCCGCGCACCGTGTCGGCGGCCGCGGAGCTGGCATCGGGGATCCCGGTCGGGTCGCTGAGCAGATCCATCACCTGGCGGACGATGCCGAGCGGCAACCGGAAGCCACCGGTCATCAGATCGCGGAAGACGTCGTTGCTCGATTCGTTCGACGTCGGCGGCGGACGATCATCCAGTTGCGCGTGGTCGATCGGTGGGGGTTCGGGAGCGTCGCGTTCGAAATCGAGGAACTGCAACGACAGCTTCACACTGCCTTCTCCGTCGGTGATCGTGTGGTGCAGCTTTTCGATGAGGGCCGACTTGCCGCCACGCAGACCGTCGACGACCACGAACTGCCACAGCGGCCGTGTGCGATCGAACGGATCGCAGGCGATGAGGCTGGCGAGGTCGAGCAGTTGACGCATCGTGCCGGGTTTCGGCAGGGCGATGTGGCGCACATGGAACCGCAGATCGAAGTTGCTGTCGGGAACCCACGTCGGCGCCGTCAGGTTGACGGGCGCTGGTTGCACCCGTTGGCCGAGTCGTTCGACCACGTGCACGGCCCGCTCGAGACGCGACAGCAACCGATCGAAGTCGGGTGGGCGATCGAGAATCGTGACCGCGGCGAACGTGCTGGAGAGGTGCGGGTCCTTCTCGAGGCGCCACATCAGGCCCTCCGCGTCGCTCATCTTGCGATCGAACTGCGGCGCCTCGGACATGGGCTCACACTAAGGCAGGACCTCCGCCGGGTTCTACAGTGGGTCATCATGCGCGCCCGGCGGACCATCGAGATCACGCCGTTCGGCACGACTCTGGAGATCGACAGCAACAGCGAGGAGTTGCTCGAGCAGATCGGCATCGGGCTCGGTCGCTATCCGTCGCAACCCAGCATCGGCGGCTCGTTGCGCATCGTCGCGAACGTCGATGAGTCGTTGCAGGAACCGTCGGGATGGCCGGCGATGGCGGCGGAGATCGACGGTGATCGCTTGATCGTGCGATGCGGCCAGTCGACGATGGTCGCGGATCGCAGCGAGGGCCGGGCCACCATCACCCTCGCCCCGGCGATGCTCGAGGAGCCCGATGCGTTGAGGTTGCTGGCCGAGGGTGCGTTCACCAGCACCCATACCCACGCCGGACGGTTGTACGCGGTGCACAGTGCGCTCGTCGTCGCAGGCGAGCGCGGTCTGATGTTGCGTGGCGTTTCCGGGGCGGGGAAGTCGACGCTGAGCTACTGCTGCATGCGCGGGGGGATGGGTGTCGTCAGCGACGACTGGCTGTACGGCTCGGTCGCCGATGGCCCCGATGTGCTGACCGGCTATCCGTGGCGGATGATGATGACGACCGCGGCGGCGGAGAGGTTTCCCGAGCTGCACGGCGCAGCGGTGGTCGCCCATCCGTCCGACGATCACTGGAAGATTCCGATCGTCCCGCCCGCCGCCCAGCAGATCGTCCAGCACCACGTGCACGCGGTCGTGTTCATCGATCCTGCGGGGGATCTGTCGATCGAGGAGATCGATCTCGAACCAGGCGACGAAGCGCTTCTGGGACTCGTCGTTGCCGACCGAACGCGAGACCCTGGCCGCGGATTGGGTGAAGCGGTTGCTCGACCGGCCACGCTTCGTCCTGCACCGCGGTGCGTCACCCAGTGACGCTGCCGACGAACTTCAGCGGCTGGCGATCAGTCTGCGGTAGAGCGCCTCGAAACTGTTGGAGGTGTGCACCGAATCGTGTGCCATCGCCCACGCGTGCGCTCGCTCGGCGATTGCCCGGCGCCGCGGTTCGTCCGCGAGCAGCGAGATGACTCCGTCCGCCAACGCCTCCGGTCTGTGAGCGTGAGCGGCAACCGCGGCGGGTTGCGGCATCGCTGCAAAGTCGGCGACGTGTCCCACCGATGTACCAACCGTCGGCACCCCGCACGCCGCGGCCTCGAGCACTGCGAGCGGTCCGGCATCGTGGCGCGATGCCAACACGTGCACGGCTGCGTCACCGAGCATCGAGGCGAGTTGGTGTGGCTGCACGTAACCACGGAATCGGACGCTGTTGTCGATACCGAGCGTCGCAGCGAGCGCCTGCATCTCTCCACCGAGCGTGTCGAGCCCGGCGATGTCGAGGGTGGCCGAGGGATTCGTGTCGAGCACGATGCGAAACGCGCGCAGCAGCATCGCCTGGTCCTTGACTCGGTTGATGTTGCCGATGTGCACCAGGCGGTTGGGACTGGCCGGAACCTCCGACGCTTCGAAGATCGACGTGTCGGCACCGAGAGGGATGACTTCGTGGACGCGCCCACCGCGTTCGGTGACGTGCTGTCGCATCCACGTCGTCGCGACGCTGACTGCACTCGCGGACCGAGTCGACGCACGAGCCATCAACAGCGTGCCGCGACCGAGCCCACCGCCATACCCGATGTCGGCCAGCGAGGCGAACTCTCCGCCACAGACCGATACCACCGACGGCCGCCCGTGCCGCCGAGCGGCGATGGAAGCGGCGAGCCCCGGCAGGTTGGCCCACAAGCCGTGCACCACGTCGGGTCGCCCATCTTCGGCTGCCAGTCGGTTGACGGTGCGCACGACTCGGGCGATGTCGGCCTTGCTGTGGGCACCGATCGGCACGTTGACGACCGTCGCGTCGAAGAGCTTCCATGTGCCGGGCTGGGGATCATGACCGACCGCGATCACCAGCACGTCGTGTCGTGAGCTCAAGTCGGCCACGAGGCCGTGGATGAACGGGATCACACGCTCGGAACCGGGCGGATCGACTCCACCCGGCACCACGAGCACGATCCGCATCGGCACAGTCTGGCCGAGGCGCGGGCCGTAGCCTTCGCCCATCGATTCGACGACCGATGCCACCGGACGCGCGTTGCAGCTGACATTGCTGCAGTTCGTGCTCGATCGCGTCCGCGGCATCGGTTCGCCCGCACCTGCGATGACGCTGGCTCAGCTGCAGCGAACCGGATTCGCAACCGGGCTCACTGCTCTCACCGCCGAGCTCGCCGCTGACGACTTCGCAGCCGAGTTGCAGCCCTACCTGAAACAGCAACGATCGCAGGTGGCCGAGCGCGTCGACCGCTTCCGTCCGATCACCGGTCGTGTCCTGTCGGCGCTCGCCGCGGTCGACGTGCCGGCGACACCCGTGAAGGGTGCCGAGTTGGTCAATGGGATCTGGCCGTACCCGTCGGCGCGGCCGATGTCGGACATCGACCTCGTCGTCCCGGTGGAGCTGCGCGCCCAGGCCACGGCGGCATTGGTCGCCGCGGGATTCATGTTCGATGGAGCAACGCCGCACGAAGACACGTTCCTTGCGTGGGGCGACGGATCCGTCGGTCGGACCGACGGCGAGTCAGCGGATCACAACGGCCGCGTCGAGCTGCACCCAGGCTGGAACGAGTTCATCCACGGCTACATGGTCGACGGTCTGTCGATCGATGCCCACGCCACGATGCGACCGCTGGATGGCGTCGACTGTGCGCGCCTCGATCTTGCCGCGGTCACCACATCGGTCATCGGCCATCTGAGCTCGACCGTCGTGCGTTGCGAGGTGCGAGCCCTCAACGTGGTCGACGTGTGGTTCTGCCACTCGGCGGGCGTTCAATGGCCCGCGGTCGGAAAGCTGCTCGACGAGTGCGACCCGAGACTGACCGGCCCGGGGTTGTGGCTCCTGGCTCGGTTGCTCCCCGACATGGCGCCCGCCGTGATCGTCGATCGTCAGATCGGCCGACTGCCCAACGCGGCCCGCCGCCGGCTTGCCGGCCTCGACCCCGCGGCCACATTTCGAGACGCGTCGTCACGCACGACGCTCGGTTGGAGGCAGGCGTTCGCGCGGAATCCGAGTGAACGCATCGCGGTGCTGCGACAGATGGGTCGTTCGGCGCGGGTACGCAGATGACGGCGTTGCGAGTCGTGGTGGTGATGCCGCCCGTGACCGAGCTCGACCCGGCCGCCGCACTGGACCTCTGGCCGACGTTCACCGCCGCGCTCGAAGCGCTGCGCGCCACGGGAGCAATCGACCCGGTGGGTTGCTGCCGTACAGCGAACGCCGCGGCGATGGTCGAACGCAACTCGATTCCGTACTACTTCGAGAGCAGCGATCGGTCGTTGGCCGAGCGCGTCGCCGGCCTCCATCCATCAGTGGTCCACGTCCACGGGCTGGGCTTCACCCGACTCCTGGTCAGCGATCCGCCATGCCGTCGGACGCGACGTCCCGATCCTGCTGCAACACCACGGTGAGCTACCACCGACGTCGCGACGCGTCCGCATCGCTCGGCGTGTGACACGCCACATGGTCGACGGCTACATGTTCACCGGGTCCGCCGGTCAGGCCGAGCCGTTCCGCCGGGCCGGTGTCATCAGTCGTACGGCGCCCGTCTACGAGGTGCTGGAGTCGGCGAGTCATCTGGATGCCCACTCCCAGGTGCCGCGGGCGCAACCTCAGCTCGACGGCAACCCGTGCGTTCTGTGGGTCGGCCGGCTGATCCCGTCGAAAGATCCGGTGTGCGCAGTCCGTGCGATCGCCGATGCCCGCGCTCGCGGCAGCGACGCCCGCCTGCACATGCTGGCCACCGATCGCTTGATGGAACCCGAGGTCCGCGCCCTCGCCTCGTCGCTCGGAATGGCCGACGACGTTCGTCTGCATCCTTCCGTGGATCATGCCGAGATGGGTGAGTGGTATCGCCGCGCCGACGTCTACCTGTCGACGAGCCATCACGAGGGCTCCAACTACTCGCTGATCGAGGCACTCGGATTCGGTTGTCACCCGGTCGTCACCGACATCCCCTCGCACCAGGCCATTGTTAAGGATTTGGTGAGAATGTTCGCTGTCGGCGATTCCGAGGGCGCCGGCGCGTTGATCGCCGAGCCATCGGCGAGATCGCGGGAAGTAGTCGTTGACCACGCATTGCGCACGCTCTCGTGGCAAACAATTGCGGATCAGCTCGTTGCCATCTACTCCCGATGTGGCAGGGCCTAAGTCCAATGTCTCAAGTAGCGCGTCCCATTAGTTCGACTACCTTGCCCCAGCACATGACGGGAATCCTGCTCGCCCACTCGTACTTCTTGCGCCTCGACCCAAAGCAGTGGGAGAAGATGCGGCCGTACCCGCCGTTGGGTACTCTCTACGCGGCAGAAGTCCTGCGCAACGTCGGCCACGACGTTGCGGTGTTCGACGCGATGTTGGCAGAAGGCGAGCACGAGTTCGCCGATGCGCTCCGTCACCATCGGCCACGCCACGTGGTGCTGTTCGAGGACAACTTCAACTTCCTGTCGAAGATGTGCCTGGCGCGGCATGCGTGAAGCCGCGCTGACGATGGTGACCATGGCGAAGGAGGCCGGGTGCCGCGTTGCGGTTGCCGGCGCCGACGTCACGGATCACGCCGACGTGTACCTCGCCGGTGGTGCCGACGCATGCATACTCGGCGAAGGCGACCACACCGTCGTCGAGATCATCGCTGCGTGGGACGCTTCGCCCGAGCATCCCGACTACGACGGGATCGACGGCATCGCCACACTTTCACGCGGTGCGGTGTGCACCTCGCGCTCGAGGTCGATCGAGCGCCACCCCGATGTCTTCGGTCGCCCCGCACGCGACCTCATCGACATCGAGGCCTACCGCACGGCATGGCTCGATTCGCATGGCCGCTTCTCGCTCAACATGGTCAGCACTCGCGGCTGCCCGTACCACTGCAACTGGTGCGCCAAGCCCATCTGGGGCCAGCGGTACGCGATGCGCACACCGGCCGATGTGGCCGAAGAATTGGCTGCAGTCAAGGCCGACATCAGGCCCGATCACATCTGGTTCGCCGACGACATCTTCGGTCTCCGCAGCGACTGGCTCGCCAAGTTCGCGCAACGGGTGAGCGAGCTCGACGCGGCGATCCCGTTCACCATGCAGTCGCGGTGCGACCTCATGACACCGGTGGCGGTCGCGGCGTTGGCGGAGTCCGGGTGCCATGAGGTCTGGCTCGGCGCAGAGAGCGGCAGCCAACGGGTGCTCGACGCGATGGACAAGGAGATCACCGTCGCCGAGATTCGCAACGCACGCGTCGCGCTGGCAGAGGTCGACATCCGCGCCTGCCTCTTCATCCAGTTCGGCTATCCCGGTGAGACGTGGGAAGACATCGAGCTGACGATCGCGATGGTGCAAGAACTCCTTCCCGACGACATCGGTGTCAGTGTCAGCTATCCGTTGCCCGGCACACGATTCCACGAGATGGTCAAGTTCGATCTCGAGGATCGCGAGAACTGGCAGGACTCCGGCGACCTGGCGATGATGTTCGCGGGCACCTACACGACGCAGCTGTACCGGCTCCTCCACCTGGCGCTGCACGACGATCTGGATCTCCGTCGCCGCACTGCCGGGCTCGACCGGGCCAAGCATCCGCTGATTCCGGAGGTCACGCTCGAGGAGCAGGCAGCGCGCGTCGAGGCCCGTTGGGCCGAGGTGCGAGATGTCGAAGTCGCAGCGCGGCATCCGAACCCGACTCGGCTACGGATCCCGGTGATGGCCATCGCCGTCGCCGGCGACTAGTTGTGGCCGTCGGGTTACTTGCAGCCGGCGTGCTGATACGCAACGGCGATCTTTGACTGCTTGGCGAAGTTGGCTCCCGTATCCGTGCCCATGTAGGCGGCGAGGTCTGCCTGCGCCGCGGCATCGCCACCAAGGCCTCGCTGCACGATCTCGTTGGCTCCCGACATGAACTGCAGCGCGTCTGCTGCATCGGCGTCGCTGGAGAGCGCAGCTGTCACTGTTGCCAGCTGATCGCCGAACTCGCTGAGCGTGCCTTGCGGAAGCGTGGCCCATTGCGTGGTTGCCGTGTTGGGGAGACCGATGACCACCTGCCAGTTGATGATGATCTTGGCGAGCGCCGCCTTCACCGCGGCGCAATCGATGGACCCCCCGGTCGCGGGCTGTTGTGCGGCCGCCGCGCCCGCGGTGTCGATCGGTGCCCCGGCCGCGGTGGCATCGCTGCCGGCGGCCGCGGCGGGCGTGTCGTCACCACCACCGCCACTTCCGCAGGCGCCGAGCGCGAAACAAGTGAGGACGACGAGGGCAGCAAGTGAATGACGGGTCTGGCGCATTCCGGGGAACTCTACGATATGAAAGCGGGTCGAATTGTGAATCTGTCAATCGTCGATCGCGCGGTCGACGATCGTTCCATTTTCGATGCGAACGATCCTGTCGCACAGCGACAACGTCGACGGCCGGTGAGCGACGATCACCATCGTGACGGATCCTTTCAACGACTCGAGCGTGGCGCGGATTCGCTCCTCGCTGGCGTTGTCGAGCGCGCTCGTTGCCTCGTCGAGCAGCAAGATGTCGGGCTGCGCGGCGAGGGCCCGAGCGAGGCAGATCCGCTGACGCTGACCGACAGATAGTTGAGAACCGCCGTGCCCGACGGGCGTCTCGAGACCGGCGGGCCATGCGTCGATCTCGTCGGCGATGTTCGCCTGTTTCGCCGCGGCGCGGAGTTGGTCGTGGTCGAGATCACGGAACCAGCGAATGTTGTCGGCCACCGTGCCGCCGAGCAGTACGGCCTCTTGCGAGACACAGGCGATGTGAGTCGCCCAGGACGCAGGCGAGTACGAGGTCGCGTCGTGTCCGTTGACGAGCAACGATCCGGCGGAGGGCTGACGCAGCCTCGACAGGAGATCGACGATGGTCGACTTGCCCGCACCCGACTGGCCGACCAGCCCGACGACCTCGTGACGGGCGATGTCGAGATCTATCGGCCCTAATGCGAATCGCTCGTCGTGGCGCAGGGTTGCCGACCTCAGTGCCAACGAATCGATCTGCGGCGCCTGCTCGGATCCGTATCCCACACTGATCGACGTCAGCTGCGCCTCGGTCGCCAAGAGCTGACCGATGAACCCTTGCTGGGCACCGAGCGTCTGCACTGCTTGCTGGGCGAGTTGGCCCTGCGAGACCGCCCGAAGCGACAGCAAGGCGACGCTTCCGATTGCGGCGATGTCGGACACCGAGCGGCCGCTGAGCACCCACAGCCCCACCGCGACGGCGCACGTCACCAGTGCCTGGAAGACTGCCGGCGAGGCGGCAGCAAGGAATCGGCTGGAGCGATAGAGGTCGATCTGCCGGCGGCTCGCTGCTTCGAACTCCGCGGCGACCGGCTCGCGGACGTCGAACAGGATCACCGGTCGAGCCGTCGCCATGATGTCGGCGAACTGCGCCGCCACTTCCTGGCCGCGCTCGGCTTCGTGTTGGCCGACGTGGCGCGACCGGCGCGTCCACGGTCGCATCGCCAGGCCGACCACGACGGCCATCACGCCGACCGCCGCAGCACCAACAGGACTGGCGATGATCGCGGCGATCGTCAGGACGGCGATGTTGATCGCTGCCGAGACCAGCGACGTCGAGGTCAATGCATATGCACCGGCGACCTGTGTGTTGGCCATCGCGACTTGCTGGATCGCCCCGGGCGACTCCGCCGAGCTGACGCCCCACGGCGCATCGACGAAGCTTCGCAACACCGTCGTGCGGTGCCGGTGCACGATCCCCGCGGCAACGCCGGCCGAGGCGTGCGCCGACCAGAGTCCGATCAGCAGCCTGATGATCGCAGCTGACGCGGCGAGGATCAGACCGGTGCGAACGGTGATGTCGAGACCGACGACCTCGATCCTGCTGTCGCCACTGGTGATCGCGACGGCCGCGGTGGAGATCGCAACCAGACTGACCGCATCGGCGATGCCGGAGACGAACGATGCGAGCGAGATGATCCACAGCCGGGTCCGCTCGGCGGGGGAGGTGATGGCGCGGAGCGCCTCCCGGTTGGTCACGACGGGCACGCTAGCCGTGGCGTTATTCGCGCGGGGCTAGACGATCTTGACGTCGGCGTTGAACTTGACCTCGTCGAAGTTGTATCGAGCGGTGACCACCATTCGCCACGTCGCCGCATACGGGAAGGTCGCCGTACTGATCACGTGGCCGGCGCCGGCCTTCGACACCGTGAGGCTGATCGGGTCGACATCGCGCGACGGGTCCTGGATGGTGACCTCGACGTTGTCGGCCTGCTCGAGGCTGCTGTTCGGGCTCGACAAGTAGATGTGGACCTCGTTGGACCCGACCCTGCCGGGCGCGACGGTGATCGTCGCCAGGTAGCCCTCACTGGTGAGCGTCGCCGAGAATGGCGCCGACGCCGTTGCCTCGGAGGGGTTCGAAGCCATCAACAGCGATGTCAACACGATGACGACGACAGCCAGGATCGATTCGAGAGTGACAGCGCGACGCAGTCGTGCTCGGTCGTAACCGCCGACCGCAGCGGCACCGACCGATGCCTCGACACGCGGACGACTGACTGCGACCAACCGTCCATGCGTCGAGGCGCGAGCGACCGCGGCGACACCGAGGACCGCGGCGACGGCGATCAGCTTCCAGATCAGCAACTTGCCGTAGGAGGTACTGGTCAAGCCATCCCACGAGCCGACCTGACGGAACCCTTGGATCGTGCCGGTACCGACGACGGTCACGACCGCCAGCAACGCGATCGACGAGAAGCGTTCGACACCGTCTCGCTGCGCGTCACCGAAGCTGATCACCAACATCGCCAACCCACCGAGCCACACGGCCATCGACGAGACGTGCAACATCGTCAGCAGCACACCGAGGTAGTGCCACCTACCGGTCGCACCGTGGCCGCCATACGCGGATGCAATTCCGACGACCACGAGCCCGACGCACCACACGATCTGCCACCACGTCGACCGGCAGCGTGATCGCGTGAGCAACAGCACCGCGGCCGACAGGGCAATGGCGAGTGCGCGGACGACCCAGGCGACACCGATCGTGGTTTCGAAGACGGCTCGCCATGCTGATCCGTCGGTGAGGACGCCGAGCGATCGTCCCGCGGTGTAGCCGACCTCGAGTGGCAGGGCGAGCGCGCCGGCCAACGCGCCGACCGCGGCCGAGGCGCCGATCACGACGCGTTGACGCCGTCCGAAGGGGACGATCCCGAGCCCGCAGGCGAGCAGGCCACCGAACACGATCGCGATCGATGCCGTCACCAACGATCGGCTGACGGTCAAGCCGGTGCTGGCCGTCTTGCCGGTGTGGCTGCTGCTGATGATCTGATCGAGAAGGCCGGATTGCAGGTTCGACTCCGGTCCGACCTGGAAGGTGAACGCGGCATGCACGGGGTGCGAATCTGCGGAGACGACGCGCCAGTCGACGACGTACGAGCCGTTGTCGAGCTTGGGCAGATCGACTTCGACCGCCTCGTCGCGGCCGTCGGGATGCCGTGCCGCGCTGACGTCGACGGAAGATCCGCTGCCGTCGAACAGGCGGATGGCTCCGAGTGAGATCTCGACCGGCTCGCTGAAAGTCAGGGTGATGTGTGTCGGCGCCGTGTCGAGCACCGCGCCGGGCTGCGGATCGCTGTTGAGCAACTCGGCGTGCGCGAACGCCGTGCCGACTCCGACGAACGTCGCCAACGTCAGGCCCGCGGCGCACGCGGCAAAGGGCTCGACGCAAGCGGCTCACGGTTCGACCGTGGCCGGTTCGCCAGTTGCCGGGTCGCCAGACTCGGCTTCGGCGGTCGATGACGCACCCAAGCCGGCGACCAACTCGGATCCGACGACGGCGGCGCCGAAGGCGAGCGCCGCGCTCGATGGCGATGCGTTGGATGAGCTCGGGTGCCCAGCCGGCGAGCAACTGATGCTCGAAGACTTCGAAGTGTGTGACCGCGAGCACCACGACCATCGCCGAACTGATCACCGGGAGCCACCGGTTCTTCAGCACGATCCCGACGATCGCCAACACGATCGCGATCGTGCTCGCCACCACCCGGAACGTGCTCGTGCCGCTGCCGATCAGGCAGCAGACACCGGCAACGACGGAGAACGCCGGAGTGAAGCGTCGCCACGAAGGGATCAGCACCAGTGCCGCGAGCAACGCGCAGGCCGCGATGGTGGTCGCCACGAGCCAGGCAATGCGCGACGGCGGCGGGAGCCATGTGACCTTCACGATCGCGGTGACCTTCTGTCCATCGACGACGAGATCGACACGGTTGGCCGGGAAGATCACTCGCTCGACACTGGGATCAGCGCGCACATCGGCGCGCGGTGTCGGGTCCATCCAGTGAGTGCGGTGATCGTGCCAGCGCACCGAGTTGCCGTCGCTGAGCTTCACCCAATCCGGGGTCGCTGTATCGGTCGCCGTCGGCGGGGTGGCGGTGCGAGCGAAGCGGTCGAGGTTGGTGTAGTACGAGGGCGAGTTGTGGTTCTCGAACACTCCGTCCTCGCCGAGGCGGATGTACGGCTCGCCGTCGTAGCCGACGATCTCCACGTCCTTTGCGGTCGTTCGCACCAGTTCCATCCGGTTACCGAGTTCGACGGGACGCACGATGATCCCTGTCGGGTTGCCCTCGTATCCGGTCACCTCGATGCGGTAGTCGCTGCTCGCGCCACCGTTGCCGCCATGCGCAAACGCGGGTTGCGCAGGGCCCAACACGATGGCCGCAAGCATCGCTGCGCCGAGCAGTTGTCGCTTCACCCGCGAAAAGGTATCGGCTGTCGGGAACTTTCTCCGGTCAGCCAGCGACAACAACATCGATGAAAACCCCCTTCTTCAAACACGCGCTTGTCACTGCCGTGACGACCGCGACGGTCGTCCTGTTCGCCGGCGGCCTGGCGTCGGCGCACGTCGACCCGGACCCCATCGCGATTCAGGCGGGAACCGCTGCCACGGTTGCGTTCAACGTCGAGCACGGCTGCGATGGCTCACCGACCACCAGCATGAAGTTCCAGATCCCTGATGGCGTCACCGACGCAGCCGGCGTCGCCAAGGATGGGTGGACGGCAACAGTCACCGGTAACGAGCTCGAGTTCGTCGGTGGTCCGCTTGCTGCCGACCAAGGCGATCACTTCGACATCTCGTTCACGGCACCCGCCACGCCGGGCAACATCAGCTTCCCCGTCATCCAGACGTGCGAGCAGGGTGAGACAGCATGGATCGAGCCGGTCGTCGAAGGCGCCGACGAGCCCGAGCATCCGGCACCGACGATCAAGATCACTGCCGAGGCGCCGACGGCTGAAGAGCTGACCCCGGCGCCCGAGGAAGAGGGCACCGACGGAACGGTCGTGGCCACATCGGACACCGCAGTCGTCGTGACCACGGTCGCCACGGACTCCGACGACGACTCGAACACCACCATGATCGTCGTCGTTGCAGCCATCGTCGTCGTCATTCTCGTCGGTGGCGGAATCGCACTGTCGCGGCGCAACAGCACGACGCCGAAGACACCCACGCCACCCGCGCCAGCGCCGACCGTCTGACCCACTAGGTCGTCTGACCCAATTGGCACCGTTCTCTTGCCATTCGTGCAGGTATACGACACGATTCCAACTGAATGGGTGAAGTGGACGTACACATGCGGGCGCTTGTCGACGCGGCGCGCGAGGGCGACGATGTCGCCGTTCGCGAGTTGGTTCGGCGGACCCAGCCGGCGATCTGGCGCCTGTGCAACGTGCTCGGTTCACCGGGTGAAGAAGACGACCTCGTCCAAGACACGTACCTGAGGGCCTTCCGCTCGCTGCCCACCTATCGCGGCGAGGCACCGATCACAGCATGGCTGTTGTCGATTGCCCGCCGGGTGTGTGCCGACCACGTGCGTCACCGTGTGCGCGAGCGTCGACTGGTCGGCGCATTGGCGCAGGGCACGGACGACGAGTGGGTTGCAGCGCCCGGCAATCCCACGATGGATCTGCTCGACGCAATCGACCCCGATCGACGGGAAGCCTTCGTGCTCACCCAGGTCGCCGGGTTGTCGTACGACGAAGCGGCGGTGGTGCTCGACTGCCCCGTCGGCACGATCCGGTCACGCGTCGCGAGAGCTCGTGCCGACCTGCTCACCGAAGTGTGCGCCGCCGAAGCCTCGTAGCTCGCACACCTACAATCCGCTGATGACCACGAGCGCGGTTCGCCAGCCAAACGTTCAGGCCCAGCTCTCGGTCCGGAATGGCCGGGCGGCAGTCGACTTCTACAAGGCTGCCTTCGGCGCGGTCGAGGTGTACCGATTCGGTGGCACCGATGAGCTGGAAGAGGTGGTGGCACAGCTCTCTGTCGGTGGCTCGATGTTCTGGGTGGAAGACGAGTCTCCTCCGCACGGAAACTTCAGCCCTGCGACCGTTGGTGGAGCGACGACGAGAATGTTGCTGATCGTCGACTCGCCTGCATCGGTAGTCCAGCGTGCGGTGGCCGCCGGTGCCACCGAGATCAGCGCTGTCTCGGAGGAGCACGGCTGGGAGATCGGGCGGATCGATGACCCCTTTGGTCATCGTTGGGAGATTGGAAAGCCGCTCGGGACGTGGCCGCCGTAGGACAGTCAGTACGCCCTACAGGCGGATCTTGGGGAGGGTGATCGGTGGCAGCGTGATCGGCGGGAGGGTGATGGCCGGAACCGTGATGACGGGAACCGTGATCACTGGAACGGTGATGACAGGGAGGGTGATCGGCGGCACGCTGACCCCAGGGAGTGTGATCGGCACGGTGATGGGTGGCACCGAGATCGGTGGGACGGAGATCGGTGGGACGGAGATTGGCGGGACCGAGATGGGTGGCACCGAGATCGGCGGGATCGAGATGCCGGGGACGGAGCTGCCCGGTCCCGGCGTCGTCGGCACCGATGATCCCGGGGCCGTCGAAGAGTTCGAAGTGGCCGGATGTGTTGTCGAAGGGCCGTCGCCCGTGGGAGTCGTCGACCCCGTCTGACCGGCGGTCGTCGGGTCGCTCGACGGACTTGCGACGTCGACCGTCGTCGCCGTTGGTACTTCGGGATCTCCGGCCGCCTGGGTCGGCCCCTCGGTCGGCATGCTCGTGCCGGTGGTCGGACCTTGTGTGCCGCTCACCTCAGGATCGTTGTTGTCGCTGCCGGCAGTCACAGCGGAAGAAGTTGGTGCGTGCTCGACGACCTCCGCGTGGTTGACGGGCGGATGCACGCGATCGGGTTCGGAGTACACGCTGGTGACGGGACCGACCAGACCGGTTGCCGCGATCAATGCGCCGGCCGCGGTCGATGCCGCGGGCGCCGCCGCGAGGCGTCCGAATATCGCGAGTTGAGTCAGCCACGACAGCGGTCCCATTGCCTTGCGAAGGTCGCCGATGGAGATCTGCAGGAAGGCCCTGACCATGTCGGGATCGAACTGCGTTCCGGCGCATCGGGTCAGTTCGAGGCGAGCCTCGTGGATCGTCATCGGCTTCTTGTACGAGCGGGCCGCGGTGATCACGTCGAACACGTCGGCGACAGCGACGAGCCGGCCGGCGTACGAGATGTCGGTTCCCGACAGGCCGTTCGGATAGCCCGAGCCGTTGAACTGCTCGTGGTGCTCACCGATCGCGCTCGCCCAGTCGCCCAACCAGTCGGCGATGGGCCCGCGGATCAGATCGAGACCTTCCGCCGGGTGTGTCTTCAACAGCTCCCATTCCTCGGCCGTCGGCTTGCCGGGCTTGCGAAGGATCTCTCCGGGCACGCGCAGTTTGCCGATGTCGTGCAGTAAGGCTGCCCAGCGGACCTTCTCGCGATCTTCGGATTCCAACTGCAACTGCGCGGCAAGCAGGTCCGAGAGGGCCCGAACGCGTTCAGAGTGTCCGCGTGTCAGCGGATCGTGATGATTCAACGCAGCGACAAGGGTCAGCAGCTCGGTTGCACCAGCGCGGGTGGCCGGCTCGATCTTCGTTTGCTCCAGGCGACGGGCCAGCTGCTTGGTCGTTCCGGTGCGCAACGCGACAGAGAAGCGCGACGGCACGTGGTCGGGAAACACGAGCGACAGCTTCAGCAGGGCTGCAAGTGGCAGCAGCCGGCGGGCGAGGCGTTCGGTCAGGAACAGGACAGCGGTCGACGTCGCCAGCATCGCCACCAGCCACACTCCGCGACCAGGCATGTCGTGAGGAGATGCGATCAGACGGGAGAGTGCTGCCGACCACACGATCGCGGCGACGATGGGTGTTGTGAACGCGACGAGTCGGATCGCCGCCGCGGCCAACGGGTGGCCGCGCCACGACCGCAGCTGTTGACGAGTAGGCGCAACACCGAGAGGCACACATCGTTGTCGGCCGTTTCAGACTCCAGTTGAGAAAACTTGACGGAACTTTGGGGCTACAGCACCCATGTGGTGAAGACCCGCGAGCCGACCACGCCGAGCGCAGCGCCGACGACCGCGCCGCCGACCACGTCGGATGGATGATGGATGCGCACGTAGGCGCGGCTGACGGCGACGATGACCGCTGTCGAGTACCACACCGGTGCCAGTGATCGGCCCGTCGCAGTCGTCAAGATAGAGGCCGCGAAGAACGCTGCAGAGGCGTGACCGCTGGGGAAGCTGGATGTCGACGGGTGGCGCACGGGAAACCGTGGATCACCGGATTCGGTCGGACGGGTCCTGCGGAACAACCGCTTGATCCCCTGGTTCACGATCAGGCTCTCGGCACCGATGAGCGCCGACATCGCCACGGACTGGCGCACGACCGACGGATCGATGATCGCGCGGCCGATTCCGATGAGGTGCCAGATCCCGCTGAAGTCGCCGAGATAGCTGGCGGTCTTGAACACGGGGTCGGCGATGGCGTTGCCGCGCAGTCGCTCGAGCTGTTCGTCGCCCCAGCGATCGAACGATTCGACCGCGGTCACGCGACGAGCGCGGCGTGCTGCAGTGGTGCTTCGACCGCTGCCAGTTCGGGATCGCCACCAAATGCGGGGCACCACTTCTGGAACGAGCACGACGTGCACAGCGCCCCGGGCCGAGGCAGGAACACGCCCGTGTTGCATGCTCGCTCGACTGCCTTCCACACCGCGGTCGTCCGCGTCGTGATGAACTTCACCGACTGTGCCGATGGCAGCGCCGTGATGGTCTCACCGGTACGGAGGTACATCAGCTTGATGGCAGACGGGCGCCGGCCGAGCACCTCTTCGCACAGGAACGAATAGAAGTGCACACCGGCCAGCCGGCTCTGCTCGTATTTCAACCCCGGCGCACGGCCGGTCTTGTAGTCGACCACCACCAAGCCGCCGTCGGCATCGAGCTCGAGCCGGTCGATGATGCCTCGCAGCGCGAGTGACCCGACCTGCGCCTCGAGACGGATCTCGAGGCCGATCTCGCGAATGGTGGTGGGGTCTTCCATCCGGAAGTAGGCCTCGACCAATGACCAGGAGTCGGCATTGAACGCCTCGATCTGATCGTCGTCGAGCTCGAGCAGCGTGAACTCGGGATCGATGGAGTATTCGTCGACGGCTTGGCGGAAGCAGGCCTGTGCAAGATCGATGGTTCGGGAGGCCGCCGGATAGGTGAAGAGCAGCTCGAGAACACGATGCACCAGCGAGCCTTTGGTCATGTGCGCGCTCGGTGATTCAGGGAGGCGCTCGATGCTGGCGAAGCGGAATGCCATCGGACACGACGTGAACGCCTCGACACGACTGGGCGAGAGGCTGGTCGGTACCGGGTACATGACTCCATCGTAGAGAAGGGGTGCGCGACAGTTGACGATCCTCGCGTCGGTGCTGCTAGACGGTTGTATCGACGTGTGCTGCCAGGTCCCGGGCCACCGTCCATGGGTCCTGCAGGGGCCCGAAGTGCCCGATGTGCTCGTAGCGGATCAGCGTCCCGTGTTCGAGGACGTCGGCCAGTGGCGGGCCGAGGCGCGATGGGTTCGAGCCCGGCTCGTCGTGCCCCACCGCTACGGCGATCGGCGTCTTCACTTGGTCGATCGCGCCGAGCTCGACCTGCCCGCCATTCGAGAAGATCTGCGCCTCCACTTCGGGGAGGCACTTCAACCGCACACGGCCGTCGGGTTGGTCGGCGAACCCGTGCTCCACGTAGGAGGCGACGAAGCCGGCATGCACCCGGTTGAACGGTGGCCTGCTCGAATAGCGAGTCAACACGTCGGCGCGCGAGTCGAACTCGAGCCGTCGTCGGCGCGCCGCCGCAGCCATCACGTTCTGGCCCTCGGTCGAGAACTCGCTGGAGAAGATGATCGGCTCGAACAGGTACATCGAGGCGAACGTTCCCGGCGAGTTCCGCTCGGCCAGAAGCAATGCTGCGCCGCCCATCGAATGGCCGAACCCATGAATCGTCGCGGGTCCGATGTGGTCGGCGATCGCGGCGACATCTTCCGCCATCCGATCCCAGCCGTAGTCGAGCTCGGGCGCGCCGCTGGAGTCGCCGTGTCCACGGAAGTCGAGTGCCACAACTCGAAACCTGTCGGTGAGTTCGTCGGCCAACAACTGGTACATCGGACCGCACAACCCCGTCGCGTGGGCCATCATCAGCACGTCGCCCGCGCCGCCCAACTCGAAGGCGGCGATCCGCGATCCATCGGCGCTCGCTACGGTCCACGATGGTTCCATCGGCGACATCTCTACCAGCAGCACAGCGACTGAACCCAATGGAACTGCGATGTAGCGTGAGCTTGCCGAAAGGGGGCCAGGTGACCGCCGAACAGCCGATCAGTTTCAGCGTCGATCCACAGGCCTATCGGCATTGGCGAGTCACCTTCGACGGCGCCGTCGCCACTGTCACGATGTGCGTCACTCCGGATGCGGGTCTCCGCGACGACTACGAGTTGAAGCTCAACTCCTACGACCTCAGTGTCGACATCGAGCTGCACGATGTCGTCGAGCGGTTGCGGTTCGAGCATCCAGAGGTGAAGGCAGTCGTCGTCACCGGTGGGATCGACAAGGTCTTCTGCGCCGGCGCGAACATCCAGATGCTCGCGACGTCGACGCACGCTCACAAGGTGAACTTCTGCAAGTTCACCAACGAGACCCGGAACGGGCTCGAGGAAGCATCGGCCAACTCGGGACAGGTATGGATCGCGGCGGTCAACGGCACCGCAGCCGGGGGTGGCTACGAGCTGGCGTTGGCGTGCGACGAGATCCTGCTGATCGATGATCGAGCGTCGGCTGTGTCGCTGCCCGAGGTCGCTCTGCTCGCGGTGTTGCCGGGAACCGGTGGCCTGACCCGCGTCGTCGACAAGCGGTTCGTCCGGCGCGATCTTGCCGACGTGTTCGCCACACGCACGGAAGGGATCAAGGGGCAACAGGCCGTCGATTGGGGTCTCGTGGATGCGGTTGCACCGAAGAGTGCATTCGACGAGCTCGTGGCTTCGCGCGCGATCGCGCGTGCCGCAGACTCCGACCGGCCGAGCGAGCCTGGCGGCGTCGAGCTGCCCACCTTCGGCAGTACCGCGGTGATCGACGGCGACAGCCTTCGGTCGACCTTCGTCGATGTCGACATCGACCGCGATCTCGGCTGCGCGCGCTTCACCATTCGTGCACCCGAGCAGACGCAACCGGCGTCGGGCGACGAACTGATCGCGTCTGGCGCGCGGAGCTGGCTACTCCTCGCGGCGCTCGAGCTGGATCACGCGTTCCTCCACCTCCGCTTCAACGAGACAGCGATCGGCACGTGGATTCTGACGACGGTCGGCAGCACCAACCTGGTGTGTCAAGCGGAGGAAGTGCTCGCCGGAGATGCCGACCATTGGCTCGTGCGTGAGGTTCGTCTGCTGTGGGCTCGCACGCTGAAGCGGCTCGACGCTTCAGCGCGTTCGATCATCGCACTGATCGAACCCGGCAGTTGTTTCGCAGGGCTGCTCGCCGAGCTGGTCCTCGCGGCCGACCGGTCGTTCATCCTCGAGGGCACGCGCGACGGCGATGATCGATCACCGGCGACTGTGCGGCTGACGGTCGCCAACGACGGGCAGCTCGTGATGTCGAACGGTCAGTCGCGACTGCGCACCCGGTTCTGGGGACGAGATGTTGACTGGACGGCAGCGCGGGAATGGATCGGCAAGGACCTCGATGCAGCCGAAGCCGTCGATCTCGGCGTGGTCACATTTGCGTTCGACGATCTCGATTGGGACGACGAGATTCGAGTGATGCTCGAGGAGCGCGCCAGCTTCTCGCCCGACGCGCTCACAGGCATGGAGGCCAGCCTGCGCTTTGCCGGTCCCGAGACCATGGAGACCAAGATCTTCGCCCGTCTCTCGGCATGGCAGAACTGGATCTTCCAACGACCGAACGCCGTTGGCCCCGAGGGTGCCCTGCGCAGCTTCGGCAGCGGGAAACGTCCCACGTACGACCGAGCAAGGGTGTAGGCGCATGGAGAAGATGAGCACTGTCGACATCGACGCCAAGATCCCCAACAACGTCGACCTCGCCGGCGACCTCCGGTTGCAGCGGGCGCTCGAGTCGTGGCAACCGAAGTTCATCCAGTGGTGGAAGGAGTTGGGCCCGGTCGCGTTCAAGGACAACCCTGTGTACCTGCGAACCGCCATCTCGGTCGGTCAAGACGGTTGGGCGAACTTCGACCACGTGCAGATGCCCGACTACCGATGGGGTGTGTTCCTCGCCGAACCCGAACAGGATCGTCGTATCGCGTTCGGCGATCACATCGGCAAGCCGGTGTGGCAGGAGGTGCCGGGGGAGTACCGTGCCGATCTCCGTCGACTGCTGGTCGTGCAGGGCGACACCGAGCCCGCATCGGTCGAGCAGCAGCGGCAACTGTGCCTGACTGCGCCGAGCCTCTACGACCTGCGCAACCTGTTCCAGGTCAACGTGGAAGAGGGCCGGCATCTGTGGGCGATGGTGTACCTGCTGCACCGCTACTTCGGACGCGATGGGCGCGACGAGGCCGACGAGATGCTCGAGCGGCATTCGGGAGACTCCGACAAGCCGCGGATCCTCGGAGCGTTCAACGAGCCGACGCCGGACTGGCTGTCGTTCTACATGTTCACGTACTTCACCGATCGTGACGGCAAGTTCCAGCTGGCCTCGTTGCGCGAGTCCGCCTTCGATCCGTTGTCGCGGACATGCGACTTCATGTTGAAGGAGGAAGCGCACCACATGTTCGTCGGTGCCACCGGTGTCGCCCGCGTCGTCGAGCGAACGGTCGAGTTGATGAAGGAACACGACACCGACGACGTCCGTCCGTACGGCGGAATCGATGTCGCCACGTTGCAGCGGTACCTCAACTTCCACTACTCGGTCTCGCTCGATTTGTTCGGCGCCGAGACATCCACGAACGCGGCCAACTACTTCGGAGCCGGCCTGAAGGGCCGGTTCCAGGAAGAGCGGCGCGACGACGATCACCAACTGCACGGTGCGACGCGACTGGTGCCGCATGCGAGCGACGACGGTGTCGGCACGCGCGAGGCCAGCGCGCTGTCGGCGTTGAACGAGACGCTGCGCGACGACTACATCGTCGATTGTCAGAAAGGGGTCGACCGTTGGAACCGCGCACTTGCCGACGTCGACGCATCGCTCGAACTCCCTCACGTCGGGTTCAGTCGCGCGGTGGGAACGTTCGGGAAACGACGCGTCAGCCCACGGGGCGAGATCATCAGTGATGCCGAATGGCAATCATCGGTGTCGTCGTGGCTCCCGACGGCGAGCGATCGCGAGTTCGTCGAGTCGTTGATGGTGGGGGTCTCGGAGCCCGGAAGGATGGCCGGCTGGGTCGCACCACCATCGAAGGGCATTCATGCGAAACCGGTCGACTTCGAGTATGTGAAGGTCTGAACCGACTGCCTGAGATTGGCGAGGGGGTGCTGTGAATCTGTACAACGCGGGCGAATGGCTGCTCGATCGAAACCTCGCGGAAGGCAGAGCCGACGCCGTCGCGATCCGGTGCCGCGGCGAATCGACGACGTACGCCGAAGTTGCCGCCGATGTGTGGCGGGTGCAGTCGTTGCTCGCGGAGCTCGGCGTGTCCGCCGGGCAACGCACCCTGCTCGTTGCCAACGACGAGCCGGCTCTGGTGGCGTGGTTCATCGGGTGCCTTCGTGCAGGTGTCGTCCCGATCCCACTGTCGACGATGTCGACGGCGGCAGACCTTGCCGCGATTGCTGCTGACGCCGAGCCCGAGTTGATCGTGATCGCCGCGGACTATGCGGACCGGATCGGTCCGATTGTCTCTGGTGCGCCGTCGCTGCGGCATGTGGTCACCATCGGCGACGTCGACTCGGAGCACGCGATCGCGCGGACATCGTGGTCCGACGTTGCAGCAGCACCGGACCCCGGTGTTGCCGCAACCCATTCACACGACGCCGCGTTCTGGCTGTACAGCTCGGGCACCACAGGGCTGCCCAAGGGAGTGATCCATCGACACGAAGGTCTGCAGGCGACCTTCGAGACGTATGCATCGCAGGTGTTGCAGATCGATCAGAGCGACCGTTGCCTCTCCGTCGCCAAGTTGTTCTTCGCGTATGGCCTGGGCAACTCACTGACGTTCCCGTTCGGGGCCGGTGCGACGGCGATCCTCGAACCACGACGACCGACGCCGCAACTGATCCTCGACGACATTCGCGTCGAGCAGCCCACGCTCTTCTTCGCGAGTCCCGGGTTCGTCGCCGCTCTGCTCGACACCGACGCGCCCGACGACGCGCTCGCGAGCGTGCGCGCCACGGTGACCGCAGGTGAAGCGTTGCCGGCCGACCTGCAGCGTCGTTTCAGCGAGCGTTTCGGGCATCCCGTGCTCGATGGCATCGGCACGAGTGAGGCACTCCACATCTTCCTGTCGAACACACTCGACAGCCAGCGACCGGGCAGCAGCGGCCGTCCGGTTCCGGGCTACTCGGCGCGCCTCTGCGACGACAACGGCGACGATGTGACGGACCCCGAAACACCCGGGTACCTCCACGTTCGCGGTCGGTCAATCGCGTCGGGCTATTGGCAGCGCGAGGACGCGACCGCTGCCGCCTTTCACGACGGATGGCTCCGCACCGGCGACGTGTACACGCGGTCGGCCGATGATCACTGGACGTTCCTCGGACGCAACAGCGACATGATCAAGGCCGGTGGCATCTGGGTCTCGCCGGCCGAGGTGGAGAGCGTGTTGGTCTCGCATCCCGACATCCTCGAAGCGGCTGTCGTCGGTAGTCGCAACGAACACGGGCTCGAGGAGGTCGTCGCGTTCGTCGTGCCACGGTCAGGTCGGGAGATCGACGCCGGGGCGGTCGACGCGTTCTGTCGCGACAAGATGGCAACGTTCAAACGACCGCGCCGACTGGTGGTCGTCGACACGCTTCCGAAGACTGCGACAGGCAAGATCCAGCGGTACGCACTTCGTGCTCAACTCGACGCTGTGCCCTGAACGAACGCGCTTACTCCTTGCGGGCCTTTCGGCGACGCCACCACATCGTGCCGAAGCGGTCGATGGCGACGCCCAACAGCACTGCGACCAGCAGCGACCAACGCACCGTCGTCGTGCGCTCGAAGAAGAGGAAGTTGAGTCGTAGCTGATTGCTGTTCTGCAGGAAGAACACGACGAGCAGAACGATCGCGACGCCGAGGACGATCAAAGTGACGTTCGGGCCCTCACTCCCAGAGGCGGCCGACTGCGGCTCGCTGTGGTCGAACTTGCTGTTCTCGACGTTCATCTCGTGCTCCTGTTCCAGGATCAGGTACCCACATTCAGCAACAATCATGCACCCGGTGGCTTTGGTTCCCGCGGCAATCCGAGCAGGCGTTCGCCGATGATGTTGCGCTGCACCTGGCTGGTACCGCCCGCAATTCGGCCTCCCGGTGCGGCCAGAACTCCCACCGACTCCGGTCCGTCCAGCATTCCATCTGCGCCGGCGATGCTGGATCTCAGCACTGCGAAGTCGAACATCATCTCGGTGATGCCGAGCTTCATCAATGACGCCGCGACAGACGCGATCGGGCCCTGTCGTTGGGCCATGGCCTTGTAGGCGGAACCGGTCGACATCAGCCGCGCCAACTCGTCGCGCGATGTCGCGGTGATGGGGCGTCCGTCGACGACGGCCGACATCGACTCGAGGCGTCGCTCGAGACCGACGATGCTGGTGCCGATGTGGCCGCGCTCGCTGGTGAGCACGGCCATGCCCACGTTCCATCCGTCGTGCAACGGGCCGAGCAGGTGGTTGGCAGGTAGTCGAACATCGGTGAAGAACACTTCGTCGAACTCCGACTCGCCGGTCATCTGGCGAAGTGGTCGCACCTCGATCCCGGGCAGGTCCATCGGCAGCAGGAAGAAGGAGATGCCCTTGTGCTTGGCGACGTCGGCATCGGTGCGGGCCATCAGGATGCCCCAGTTGCTGTAGCGCCCGCCGCTGCACCACACCTTCTGCCCGTTGATCACGAAGTCGTCGCCGTCGGGCTCGGCTCGAGTCGACAGGCTCGCCAGGTCGCTGCCCGCCCCGGGTTCGCTGAACAACTGGCACCACACCTGGTCCGCGGTCAGCGTCGCCGCGCAGGTGATCGCGCTGTTGCGCGTCGGTGCCGAAACGCAGCAACGCGCCGGCGGTCAGGACCAACCCGACCATGTTGAGGACCGCGGGGACACCGGCGAGCGCGCACTGGTACTGCCACGCCGCGTTGTGCTCGACCGTGAGACCGCGCCCGCCGTGCTCGACCGGCCAATGGATGCCCGCGAACCCGGCGTCGTTGATGGCCCGCTGCCATTCGATCGCGGCACCGATGACCTCCGGTGGACAGATTGCCCCGTAGTCGCGGGGCGCCATCGACGCGTGCTCCCGCAACCACGCAGCAGCCTCGCCCCCGAAGTCGTCGACAGTGACCACGCGCCGCAAGCTAGTGCACCTGTGGCGACCTCATTCGAACGGCGGCGGACCGAGAATTTCGATGCCGCCGTTCTTCGCTGCAGATGCCCGGATTCGGCCCATGTCGACAGGGCCCGCGCCGACATCGCGCAGGTCGTCAGTGGTCATCGGCTCGCTCGCGTCCCAGTAGAACGCCTGGCAACAGCCGGGCGTGTGGAGACACATCAGACGTGCGCCATCGGCACCCGAGACCTTGAACGCATGCGGAACGCCCCGCGGAGCGCTGGCCACCCCGCCAGCCTCGACACGGTGCTCCACGCCGTCGAGGTGCATGAGGATCTCGCCTTCGAGCACGATCATGGTCTCGTCGGAATCGGGATGGATGTGCAACGGCGTGACCTTGCCGAAGTCCATTCGATCCTCGAACATGATGAAGGCCCCGTCCGTTTCTTCGGCGGTTGCTTTCCAGATGTGCAATCCGCCGCCATAGAACCAGCGACGCACGCCCTCGTCCTTCGATCGCACCAGTGATTGCCGGGCAGTGTTCGTGTTCATGTCGACATCTCCGAATCTTATGGTACACGTGTACCACGACGAGACTGACATACCATGAAGGGAATGTCAACTGCCTACGAACACAGCGGCCGATCGGCGCAGAAGGCGCGCACTCGCGCCGCACTGGTCGCCGCGGCACGAGATCTGGTTGCCTCCGGCACGACGCCGACGGTGGAGGACGCTGCCGAGGCGGCGTCCATCTCGCGCACCACCGCATATCGATACTTCCCGACCAAGCGCGCTCTGCTCCTGGCGGCGCACCCCGAGATCGCTGCGACGTCGATGCTTCCGGACAACCCGCCCAGCGACGTCGCCGAGCGGCTCGATGCTGTCGTTGCCAACTTCAGCGCAATGATCCTCGATACGGAGGCGCAACAGCGAACGATGCTGCGGCTGTCGCTCGAGGCCGGATCGGCTGAACGCGGAGCGCTGCCATTGCGCCAGGGGCGCGCGATCGGCTGGATCGCGGAAGCGCTCGAGAGCGTGCGGAGTGACTTCACCGACGAGCAGTTCCGGCAGCTCGTCGTCAGCATCCGCGCCACCATCGGCATCGAGGCGATCGTGTGGTTGGTCGACATCGCTGGGCTCTCGAGGGACGATGCAGTGGCCCTGACGCGATGGTCCGCGCAGGCCCTTCTCGATCGGGCGAGCCGTGTCGCGCCTCCCACGCCACGCTCGGTCGCGCCCTAGCGACGAACAAGGAATTGTCGGCGGCACGGGAACCAATGAACGCCGCGGAGCGACTGGAACGGCATGGAGTGCAGCAGGTGGCGTGACGCACTTTCGGCGATGGCCGATGGCGAGTCGGCCGACATCGACGAGCGGCTGGTCGCCGCCCATGTTGCCCGCTGCCCTGGATGCCAGGCGTACAAGGAGATGATCGAGGCCTCACCGAACTTCTCCCGAATCGACGTCGCCGCCGAGATGCCCGACATGTCGAAGTCGATCTCCAAGCTCAACGCGGCCGCCGATCGTGCCGCGCACTGGAGCATCCTGCGAATCGTCCTCGCCGTCGTGGCCGTGCAGGTGATCGCGTTCGCGCTGCCCGCATTGTTGCTCGGCGAGGAGAACGGGATCGCGACGCACTCTGCTCGGCACCTCGGTGCATTCGGCGTCGCCTACGGCGTGGCATTGATGGTGGTCGTGGTCCGTCCGGCGCGGGCCCGTTCGATCCTGCCGGTGGCGATGGTGCTCGCGGGTGCGCAAGTGCTCGGCGCGATCGTCGATCTTGCGACCGGTCGCATCCCCTTGGTCGGTGAGGCGCGGCACCTGCCGCAGATCATCAGCGTGTTCCTGATCTGGTTCCTCGCAGTCCCCACCGAACGTCGTCGTCGAACGAAGCCGAAGCCAGGTGATCGTCCGCGACTGAAGCTGGTCGACGACGAGCGTCGCGCCGGCTGAGGTCTCTCAGCGAGACTCCCGCGGAGGACCCTGCCGAAGCCGGCTCATCGAGCAGTCGACGGCATCGGGATCGCTGACTGCGTTCCACAGCGTCTCCAGCCACCACGTCGCGCCGGCATTCGGCCCATGCCGCCGGCGAGTGCTCGCTCCACGCTCCCTCGACGATCACGTCGTATCGCCGATCCGGGAGCTCGAGGTTCTGCAGCTCCTCGAGGTTGCACTGCCGTGCGCTGCCGTCCTCCATGACCTGCGGGATCAGCCCATCGCAGCCGAGCGCTCGCGACATCGACTTCTTCGATCCGAGCGCGCCGACGCACCAGATCGGCGCGCCAGGCTTCTGCGTCGTGTGGCCGATCGACGGGAAGTCGCTCGGCGAGATCGTGTAGTGCTTGCCGTCGTGGCTGAACGGTTGGCCGCTCCACAATCCGCGGAGGATGTCGAGGCCTTCGTCGAGCAGTTCGGCGCGCACGACCTTGTCGGTCTCCTCGCCGAACGCCTCGTAGCCGCTGTCGGGGGCACCGAGTCCGACGCTGACGATCACTCGTCCGTTCGACAGTCGGTCGACGGTCGCGATCTGGCCGGCGAGCTCCCACGGCTTGCGGCGGGGCAGCGGTGTCAGCATCGTGCCGAGTCGCAGCGATGTCGTGCGGCACGCGGCGACGGCAAGCGACACCCAGGCGTCGACGCCCCAGATCGGCTCCCACACGAACAGGCCGTCCCAACCGTGCAGTTCGGCGACCGCGGCAAGCTCGCCGATCTCGGCGGCATCAGCCCACGGCACTACGAAGCCGAACTTCATCGCCCCATCATCGCGCCGCCCGAACGACGGTCCTCGCGACAGACGCGCGGAATTACAGTCGCAGCCATGGACTTCCAGCTGCCCGACGCGAACGATCCGCGTCGCTTGGCGGTCCGCGAGTGGCTCGACGCGCATCCGAATCCGTCGGGCCGTCAACTGGCCGAGGCCGGGTACGTGGCCCCGCACTGGCCCGCACCGTGGGGGCTCGAGTGCCGACCCGATTCACCAGCTGATCGTCGACGACGAGTTGACGAAGGCGAAGGTTCGCCGGCCGGTGAATCCGATCGGCATCGGATGGGCCGGCCCGACACTCTTGTACGCCGGAACCGAGGAGCAGAAGCAGCAGCACGTCATGCCCGATGCTGTCGGGCGAGGAGTTCTGGTGCCAGTTGTTCAGCGAGCCGGGCAGCGGCAGCGACCTCGCCAGCCTCGGCACGCGGGCGGTTCGCGATGGCGACGAGTTCGTCGTCAACGGGCAGAAGATCTGGACGAGCGGCGCGCAGCACGCCGCGTTCGGGATCCTGCTCGCTCGCACCGATCCCGACGTGGCCAAGCACAAGGGCATCTCGTACTTCATCTGTCCGATGAACGCGCCGGGCATCGAGATCCGGCCGATCACCGAGATGACGGGTGGCCACACGTTCAACGAGGTCTTCTTCAACGACGTCCGCATTCCTGCGGCGAATCTCGTCGGCGACCTCAACGACGGGTGGCGCCTCGCCAAGGTCACGCTCGGCAACGAGCGCATCTCGCTGTCGAGCGGCGGCGTGCTGTGGGGCAACGGACCGACAGCACTGGAGTTGATCGCGTCGGTCATCGATCGCGGGCCGGTCACCGATCCGTCGATGCGCCAGCGCCTCGCCGACATCTACATCGAGCACACGCTGCTCGACCTGATCCGGATGCGCACGTTGTCGGCGCAGGTTGAAGGGCCAGCAGCCCGGTCCGGAGGCGAGCATCCGCAAGATCCTCGCCGACGAGCACGGCCAACACGTGATGGCGCTGGCGGCTGCGCGATCTGGTCGGCGGCGACGGCGATGTTCGTACCGGCCGAACGAAGGGCTCGGCCGAAGCCGGCGGGCTGTTGCACACGAGTGGTACGACGGCTTCTTGTTCAGCCAGGCGCTGACCATCGGCGGCGGAACCGGCGACGTACAACGCAACATCGTCGGTGAGCGCGTGCTCGGCCTGCCGCACGACGTCGACGTGACGACGGGGATGACCTGGGCGGAGACGCAACGACCGGCGCGGGTCTAGGCCGACGCGCCGCCGTATCGGCGAAGCCCACGCTTCCAGCACCACCGCGACACGATCAACAGCACGGTCGTGAAGCCGATCATCACGACCACGGACTGCCACGACAGACGACCGGTGACGGCCTCGGATGGAATCGTGATCGCGAAGGCCAGCGGCACGATGAAGGTGAGGCCGTACTGCAGCCAGCCGGGGTAGATCCCGACCGGGTACTGGCCGGCGCGGTACAGGCCGTCGAACAGCTCCTGCACCTCGTTCATCCGCACCAGCCAGAACGATGCCGAGGCGAGCATCAGCCAGAAGCAGTAGATCGACACGAGGCCGCTGAGCAGCAGCACCGACGAACAGCACGACGTCCTGCCACTGCCATCGTGGAGGTCAATTGCACCAGTGCGGCAACGAGCACCGCGAGACCGACGAGCACGTCGGTGAGTTGCCAGAAGCGCACGTCGCGAACGCTGACGAGCATCTGCGCGTCGGCCGGCTTGGTCAGCGCGAAGTCGAGCTTGCCCTCGCGCACGTCTTCCACGACACGCTGCATGTTCGGTTGGATGAACGTGCGGATGATGCCGCCGACGAGCGTGAACACGCCCATCACGGCCAGCAGTTGCGGTCGGCTCCACCCGCCGAGTTCGTCGGTCTTGGAGAACACGACGGCGAGGACGATCAGGCCGGTGCCGACGGTGAGGATCGATTGCACGAGCTGCAGGAAGAAGTTGATGCGGTACTGCATCTCGTTCATCACGCCGACGCGCAGGAACGTGCCGACGAGGCGCAGCCTGCCGCCGCGGTAGGGGTCGGGCGATCTCATCCGCCCACCGAACTGAACCGGCGTACGGCCCGCGGCCACACGACCGCACAGCAATCCGATGCTGAACAGGATCCAGGCCACCTGCATGCCCATCCCGATGAACAGATCGCGGGTCGTGATCGGCCCGATGAGCGCGATGATCGGGAAGCAGAAGCACCACCGGAACGGGAAGAACCACGTCAGGGTCTGGAACCAGTGCGGCATCAGCTGCAGTGGGAACGACTCGACCGGACAGCAGCAGTTCGGTGAGGTAGTACGCCTCGAAGATCGCCGCCACTCGTGTCGTCCAGAACGTGATCAAGCCCAACGACCACTGCATGATCGCCCGCAGGAAGTACGCGCCCCAGATCGCGAAGAAGAAGACGACGCATTGCAGCGCGAGTGGTGCTGAAGCGTCGGTTGGAACAAGCAGCACGAGCACCGCCGCGATCGGGAGCCACAGCAGCAGCACGATCACCTTCCAGCCCATGAAGCTGGCGAGGTCTTCGTGGATCGGATGCACCGGCCGCATCAACTGCCCGGAGAACGTGCCGTCCTTGATCCGCTCCTCCCAAGCGAACGGGGTGAACACGATGTTCATGTTCCGCACCAGGGTCCACACGATGTAGTACGCGGCGAAATCGCCCGGTGTGAGGCCGTCGATCGACCCGCCGTTGGCCCGGCGATGGTCGACCAGACGACGAGGTAGACGATCGGCTCGGCGATCATCCCGATCATGTAGAAGTAGTTGGCGGCGCGGTACTGGAACTGCGTCAGCATCGCCATGCGCGCCTCGGCGCTGTAGAACGTGATCACGACGGCTCGCCGGCGTCGGCGAAGACCTGCTCGATCACGTCGTCGATCGGCGGGTCTTCGATGGTCAGGTCGACCACGTCGTAGTCGGCCAGCAGTCGTGTCGTCGCCGCCGCGGTGTCGGCACGCGGCGGCCGGATCGTGATCTCCTCGCCGTCGGCCAGGCGTGCCGTGATGGTGCGTTGTGTGCGTGAAGCGATCGGACAGCGCGGACAGGTCGCCGTCGAACACGAGCCGGCCGTGGTGGATCACGATCGACCCGCTTGCACAGCGCCTGCACGTCGGCCATGTAGTGGCTGGTGAGGATGACGGTGGCGCCGTAGCGCTCGTTGTAGTCGGCGACGAAGCTGCGGATGCGTGCGCTGCATCGTGATGTCGAGACCGATGGTCGGCTCGTCGAGGAACAGGACCTTCGGCCGGTGCAGCAGCGCGCCGGCGATCTCCATCTTCATCCGCTCGCCGAGCGACAGGTTGCGGACCGGCTTGTGTCACGAGATCGCCGATGTCGAGCAGCTCGATCAGCTCGTCGCGGATCGCGACGAAGTCCGTCGCGCGGGATTCGGTAGATCGCCCGATTCAGCTCGAACGAATCGAGCGCCGGCAGGTCCCACTGCAGCTGATTGCGGTTGCCCATGACGAGGGTGATCTGTCGCAGCAGTTCCGGCGGGCCGGCCCTTCGGCTCGAAGCCGAGCACCCGGCACCGACCGCCGGTCGGGTGCAGCAGGCCGCGACAGCATCTTCAGCGTCGTCGTCTTGCCGGCACCGTTCGGGCCCGAGGAAGCCGACGACCTCGCCGGGCTCGATCGTGAACGAGACCGCGTCGACCGCCGTGATCTCTCGGGTCTCTCGGTGGACGAGGCTCCGCACGGACGCGCGCAGCCCCTGCTCGCGCACGGGAACCTTGAAGGTCTTGGACAGTCCGTCCACCTCGATGATCGGCACGGGCAACATCCTGCCCCATCGCCTGCGAGATCTCCGGGTAATTGCGGACGGGTCATCGGCACGACGTGGCCGCTAGCGTCGGCGTTGTGCCAGAGACTGTGATCGACGACAGGATCACCGACAAGATCGACGCGTTGCACGACGAGCTGCGGCGGCTTGGGTCGCGTCGTCGTGGCGTTCAGCGGCGGCGCCGACAGCGCGTTCCTGGCGCGATCGGCCCACCAGGTGCTCGGCGGACGACGCTCATGCCGTCACCGCGGTTTCGCCGTCGCTGGCCGGCGACGAAGAGGCGGACTGCCGTGCCCTCGCCGCCGAGTGGGGACTGCGCTGGACGCCGGTCGTCACCGCACGAGATGGAGCGCGCTGCGTACCGAGTCAACGACACCGACCGCTGCTACCACTGCAAGGCGGAGCTGATGGACGTCGTCGGTCCGATCGCCGACGGCCAGCGGCGCGACCGTGGTGCTCGGCGTCAACCTCGACGACCTCGGCGATCATCGCCCCGGCCAGCACGCGGCCGATCAACGCGGCGCCGTCGTTCCCGCTCGGTCACGGCCGGCTTCACCAAGGCCGACGTGCGCGCCGCTGTCGCGTCGCGCTCGGCCTGCGCACGTGGGACAAGCCGGCTGCGGCGTGCCTCGCCAGCCGGGTGCCGTACGGCACCGAGGTCACCGTGGCACTGCTCAGCCAGGTCGATCGCGCCGAGGCCGCGTTGAAGCGACTCGGCTTCGCCGAGCTGCGGGTTCGTCACTACGGCGACACGGCGCGCATCGAGGTGCCGCTCGACCGACTGACCGATGTGGTCGAACGGCGCGCCGAGGTCGTGGCCGCGGTCAAGGCCGCCGGCTACGCGTACGTGACCCTCGATCTCGAGGGCTTCCGATCCGGCAACCTCAACGACGCACACTAGGGTCTGCAGCTCATGAAGTTGTCGATGATGATCAACTACGGCGGCGGCTTCAAGGAGGCCGCGCAGCGGGTGGTCGATCTCGAGAAGGCCGGGCTCGATCAGGTGTGGGTCGCCGAGGCGTACAGCTACGACGCGATCAGCCAGATCGGGTACCTCGCGGCGATCACCGATCGCGTCGAGATCGGCACCGGCATCGTCAACGTGTACTCGCGCACTGCGGCACTGATGGCGATGACCGCGGCCGGTTGCGACTACGTCAGCGACGGTCGGTTCATCCTCGGTCTCGGCGCCAGCGGTCCGCAGGTGATCGAGGGCTTCCACGGCGTGAAGTACGAGAAGCCGATGCAGCGCATCAAGGAGTACATCGAAGCGTGCCGCATGATCTGGAAGCGCGAGGAGAAGTTCGACTACCAGGGCCAGACGTTCCAGGCGCCACTGCCGCCGGGCGAGGGCACCGGGCTCGGCAAGCCGCTGAAGTTGATCAACCATCCGGTCCGCACCGAGATCCCGATCTGGTGGGCCAGCCTGAAGGGCCTCAGCGTCGACGGCGACCGCGGAGATCGCCGACGGCTGGCTGCCGATCATGTTCATCCCCGACAAGTTCCAGAACGTGTGGGGTGACCAGCTGAAGGCCGGTCTGGCCAAGCGTGATCCGTCGCGCGGCGTCTCGACATCTCGGCCGGCGGCATGCTGGCCATCGGCGACGATCTGGTCGGCGACAAGCAGAAGGCCATCCTCGACTTCGCGCGACCGAACATGGCGCTGTACGTCGGTGGCATGGGCGCTCGCGGCAAGAACTTCTACAACGACATCTGCCGCGACTACGGCTACGAGCAGGAAGCCGATCGACATCCAAGACCTGTACCTCGACGGCAAGAAGGACGAGGCCGCTGCACGCGTGCCCGGCGAGTGGCTCGAGTTGTCGAACCTGGTCGGTCCCGCCGGCTACATCAAGGAACGCGTCGGTGCGTTCAAGGAAGCCGGCGTCACCGTGCTGTCGGTCAACCCGGTCGGTCCCGATGCCGTGCAACAGATCGAGACGCTGCGGGCGATCGTCGACGACGTCTGAGTCCGCTACCGTCGGACGCATGACGATACATCGATGCGGATGGGTTCGTCGCACCCGGCTGGGAGCCGGTGAAGGCGGCGTTCGAGAAGAACTTCGAACTTGGCGAGGAGGTCGGCGCGGCCGCCTCGGTGTACCACCGCGGCGAGAAGGTCGTCGACATCTGGGGCGGCAAGTTCGACACCACCAGCGATCGACCCGTACGACGATTCGACGCTGCAACTGGTGTTCAGCACGACCAAGGGAATCGTCGCGATCGCGGTCGCGATGTGCGTGCAGCGCGGGTTGTTCGACTACGACGACAAGGTCTCGACGTACTGGCCGGAGTTCGCCGCGCACGGCAAGGGCGACGCCACGATTGCCCAGCTGCTCAGCCACCAGTGCGGCCTCATCGCCCCCGACGCACCGGTGACGTTGGCCGACGCGCTCGACTGGAAGACCATCACGGCGATGCTCGCCGACACCACGCCCGACTGGCCGATCGGTACCGCTCACGGATACCACGCCGTCACGTTCGGCTACCTTGCCGGCGAGTTGATTCGTCGCACCGACGGTCGATCGCCGGGGCAGTTCGTCGCAGACGAGATCGCCGGCCCGCTCGGCGTCGAGCTGTGGATCGGTCTGCCCGAGGAGCAGGAATCGCGAGTGTCGCCGATCATCGGCAGGCCGCTCAACGAAGACAACCCGGACCCCGGGATCAGGGCCATGTTCGAGATGTTCCTCGGGCCTGGTACTCGTGGTGGACGTGCGTTGTTCCTCAACGACTGCGTTGCGCGGCGACGAAGGCGTCTTCAACCGGCGCGACGTCCACGCTGCGGAGGTGCCCGCCGCCAATGGCATCGGCAACGCGTCGGCGTTGGCCAAGATCTACGCGGCGACGATGGCGCGCGGTCGACGGTGTGCAGTTGCTCAGCGACGAGATCCGTGATCGCGCTCGAACCACGGTCACGCCCGACGGCGAGCCGGACCTGTGCCTGATCATGCCGACAACGTTCGGGATGGGCTTCATGACCTACGGCATGTTCACCCCGTTCTGCGGGACCCGGAAGCTTATGGGCACTGCGGGTGCCGGAGGTTCCAACGCGTACGCCCAACCGGAGCGCGAGCTGGCCGTCGGTTACGTCATGAACAAGATGGCGGCCAACCTCGCCGCCGACGGTCGCGGCGCAGCGCATCACCCAGGCCGCCGCGCGGCAGTCGTCGACTGCGATCGTAGCTAGAGCGGGCCTCGCAGCCACCACAGGCCGCAGTGCCCAAGCGATCATCAGCAGGATCACGGCGGCCAAGACGTACCGCCACGTGAGCTCGTGGATGAGGGTACGGCGTCGCCGGTCGACTGCCTGCAGGTTGGCGCGGATGTCGGCGTAGGCCTTCGCCAGGTCGTCGGCCGAGGGTGCAACGTAGGCCTTGCCGCCGGTGGCATCGGCCGCGGCCTGCAACTCGTCGAGCTTCACGGGCACCGGCATCGATCTCACCGGTGTCGGGATTGGTGATCGCGCCGTCGGCGGTGCCGAACGCGATCGTGTACACGGGGACCTTCGCGTCCGCGGCGACCTGCGCCCCTTCGGCCGTCGGGCGGCCGCGAGTGGTCTCGCCGTCGGACAGCACCACCAACGTGCCGGGCGACTCCTCGGTGACTTCGCCGCGCTGCAACTGATGCACGCCGGCGGCGATGCGCGTCGCCGATCGCGGTGCCCTCGCCGAGCTGCAGCGCATCGATCGCCTTCGTCAACTGGCGCTCGATCGGTGGTCGGCTCCACCTCGGTGGTCACGACGTCCGCTGAACGAGATCAATCCGACGTCGATGTTGGCGATCGACGGCGTCGACGAAGTCCGCGCCGGCCTGCTTCGCGGCGTCCAGTCGGCTCGGTGGCGACGTCGTCGGCCTGCATCGACAGCGACACGTCGAACAGCAAGATGATCTGTCCCGCCGACTTCGGACGCGTCGTCGATCGCTCGACCGGCTGCGCGGCCGCGAACACCCCGACGGTCAGTGCGGCCAGCTGCACGGCCGGCGACAGAGTGACGCCGCCATCCCGGCCGGCGCGGGGCGATCTGCTCGAGCATCTCGATCTGTGTGAAGCGCACGGTGTTGACCGCCCGGCGCCGTTGAGCGACGACGTAGGCAACGACCAGCGCGGCGACGACGAGCAACAACCACAGTCGTTCGGGAGCGAGGAAGTCCCAACTCATCGATGCACCATCGCCGGACGCAGCCGTGCGGCGACGCACGTGTGCGGCGATCTCCGACAGCCAGTCGCTGTCGGTCGACAGCTCCAGCCAGTCGCTGCCGGACGACCGTACGGTCTGCTCTCGTTCCTCGCGCGTTGCGGCGGCCAGATCGGCGAAGCGACGCTGCACGTCGGCGGTCACCATCATCTCCCGCGTCGAACCCGGTCGACGGATCGGCGAACGTGACCAAACCGATCGGAGGCACGTCGAACTCACGCGGATCGACGATGCCGATCGCCAACAGGTCGTGGCGCATCGCCAGCGCCGACATCGCCGACGACCATTCGGTTGCCGGCGAAGTCGGAGATGACGCAGATGAACCCGCGACGCTTGCTCAACGCACCGACGCGATGCAGCGCTTCCGGCAGGTCGCCGCGGCCCGGCACCCTCGGTGTCGGGCGGAATCGGCGACGGAGCGCAGGATGGCGCGCACGTTGTCGCGCCCGAGCCGCGGTGGAGTGATCTTCAGGTGCGGACCGGCGACGAGCACCGACGCCGAGACGGTTCTGGTTGCGCGCGGTGAGGAACCCGACCGTCGCCGCGGCGGCGAGGGCGATCTGGCGCCTTGGTGCTGTGCCATGGTGCCGAAGTGCATCGCCGCGGACACGTCGACGACCATCCACGCCTCGAGGTCGCGGTCGGCGATCTGGTCGCGAACGTGCAGCTCGCGGGTCCGGGCGGTGACGTTCCAGTCGATGCGGCGAACGTCGTCGCCCGGCTGGTACAGCCGCGATCTCGCCCGGCTCGCTGCCGTGCCCGGGCGTGATGCCCTGATGCTGGCCGTGCAACTGGCCGTCGAGGCGGCGGTTGATCGGCGAACTCGAGCGAGCGCAGCACCTCGGCGACCGACGCCGGCGTCGGTCCGCTGGGCCAGTCGATCGTGCGACTTGCTGCCACCGTCAGCTCGAAGCCACCGGTCAGCTCCGCCAGGTGCTGTCGTTCGGCTTCGGCGAGACCCACATGGTCGGCACCGTGCTGAGCACCCGACTGAGCACATGTTCGATGGAGATGTCGCGCGCCAACGCGTCGTACGTCAGGATCAAGCGGTGGCGCAGGATCTCCGGGGCGAGGTCGAAGATCTCCTGCGGCGTGGCATAGGTGCGGCCGCGCAACAGCGCCAGTGCCTTGGCGCCGCGGACGAGCGCCAACGTGGCACGCGGGCTGGCGCCCAGCGCGATCATCGGCGCGAGATCGGCCATGCCAGCCTTGGCCGGGCGTGCGCGTCGCCTGCACGAGATCGACGGCGTACTGCTGCACGCTGCGATCGATGAACACACCGGTCGGCTCGCTGCTGCAGATCGGCGAGCCCTTCAGGTCGATGACCTGCTCGGGCACCGGCGGCGACACGCTCATCCGGTCGACGATCGTCATCTCCTCGTCGGCCGACGGGTGCGTCATCGTGATCTTCATCATGAACCGGTCGCGCTGCGCCTCGGGCAGCTGGTAGACGCCCTCGCGACTCGATCGGGTTCTGGGTGGCGATGACGAAGAACGGCGTCGGCACGTCGTAGGTGTTGCCGCCGATCGTGACGTGGTGCTCGGCCATCACCTCGAGCAGCGCCGACTGCACCTTCGCGGGGGCCCGGTTGATCTCGTCGGCGAGCAGGAAGTTGACGAAGATCGGGCCGAGCTCGACGTCGAACTTCTCGCTCGACGACCGGAAGATGCGTGTGCCGACGATGTCGGACGGCAGCAGGTCGGGCGTGAACTGGACACGGCCGAACGTGCCGCCGACGACCTTCGACAGCGTCTCGGCGGCGAGCGTCTTGGCCAGACCGGGCACGCTCTCCAGCAGGCAGTGACCTTGGCTCAACAGGCCGACCAGCATGCGCTCGATCAGTCGGCGTCTGGCCGACGATGACCTTGCGCAACTCGAAGAACACCCGCTCGACGACCAGCGCGGTGGCTGGGTCGTCCTGCGGCAGATTGGTGGTGACCGTCATGGGGATACCGCTCCTTCGGGCCGGAACGGTATCAACGGGTTCAGCGACGCTGGGGCCGCGGCTGTCAGCGTCTCAGCTTGGAGTCTACTCAGCGTTCGGCGTGGTGGTCGAGCACGGTCGCCAGGCAGCTGGTGACCTTGCGAGCTGTCGGCAGATGCGAGGTACTCGTTCGGTCCGTGAGCGTTGGCGCCGGGACCGAGGCACGCCGGTGATCACGAACTGTGCGTCGGGGAACATCTCGCCGAGCATCCCCATGAACGGAATCGAGCCGCCTTCGCCGAACGCGCGCGACGTCGTTGCCGAAGTTCGCGGCCGACGCCGCGTCGAGCGCGTCCTGCAGCCAGTCGGCGAACGCCGGCGCGTTCCACCCGGGTCCGGAGTGGCCGTCGTCGAACGTGACGTGCGCGCCGTACGGCGGGTCGGCGGTCAGCGCTTGCGCGATCGCGGCGAGCGCCGTTTCGTGGTCGCACGTCGGTGGCAGGCGGACGCTGAGATGCAGCGATGTCGTGCGGTCGCAACACGTTGCCCGCCGACTCGACGGCGGGATGCCGTCGACCCCCGTCACGCTGAGCGCCGGATACCACGTTCGTGCGAGCAGTTGCTCGGTCGGGTCGGCGACCATCGGCTCGGCACCGGACACGAACGGGAAGTGTCCACCGATCGGGAAGTCGACAGCAGTCGCCGCGGCCTGATGGCGACGGTCGGGCGGGATGTCGACGTTCAGTTCGGACAGCAGGATCTCGCCCGTCGAAGCTGTCCTCGATGCGGTCGAGCAGCTCGCGGCAGATGCGGAACGACGACGGCACGACACCACTGGCCTCGCCGGAGTGCACGCCCTCGGTCAGGATCTCGACGCGCAAGCGTGCCGCCGACGAGTCCGCGCAGCGACGTGGTGACCCACAGCCGCTCGTAGTCGAGGCAACCCGAGTCGAGGCACAGCACCAGGCTCGGCGTGCCGATCTGGTCGGCGAGCGCCGTCGAGGTACGCGGGCAGGTCGGGACTGCCGCTCTCCTCGCTGGCCTCGATCAGCACGACGCATCGGGTGTGGCTCAACCCGTTGGCCTGCAGCGGCCTCGATGGCGAGCACGCGATGCGAACGCCGCGTAGCCGTCGTCCGCGCCGCCGCGTCCGTAGAGACGATCGCCTTCGAGCACCGGCTTCCACGGACCGAGGTCTTCGCGCCAGCCGGTCATCTCCGGCTGCTTGTCGAGGTGGCCGTAGAGCAGCACGGTGTCGTCGTTGCCGCGCCGGTTCCGAACGCCGGGATCTCCATCAGGATCACCGGCGTGCGTCCCGGCGAGCTCGTGCACCTCGACGGTGAGCCCGGCGATCTGCGCGTGCGGCACACCACGCGCGGATCAGCTCGACGGCGCGGGCCATGTGTCCGTGCTCGCGCCACTGCGGGTCGTAGAGCATCGACACGTTGGGGATGCGCGATGTACTCGTGCAGCGCCGGGACGATGTCGTCGGTCCAGACGCGATCGACATGTTGCGATCAGTGAGTTGGTGGAGCAGTGGTGGTCATCGTCGTGGCTCCGATCAGTCGTTCGATGGCTGCTTCGGCTTCGGCGACCATCGACTGCACCAGGTCGGCGGCGGGCATCAACGTGTCGATGGCGCCGACGCCCTGGCCGCACGGCATGAACTCTCTGCTCGCGTCGACCTCGGTGCCGTCGGGGTATCCGAGATGGTTGACGCCGGCCTTCGACGATGCGATCGCCTGCGCGGGGAACGGTTGCAGTTCCTCCGGATGGCTGTCGTAGTGGTTGGTCCACTCGTTGCGCACGACCCGACATGTCTTGCCGGTGTAGGCGCGGCTGATGACCGTGCCGTCCTCGGCGGTGGCCAGCAGCGCTTCCTTGTAGCCGTTCACGGCTCGGGCCTCGGGGGTGGCGATGAAGCGGGTGCCGATCCACACGCCGTCGGCACCGAGGGCCAGCGACGCCGCCAGTCCACGTCCGTCGTAGAGCCCGCCGGCGGCGACGACGGGCACCTGACCGCTGACCGCGTCGACGACCTGCGGCACCAACGTGATCGTGGCGACCGTGCCGGTGTGGCCGCCGGCCTCGGTGCCCTGGGCGACGACGAAGTCCACGCCGCTGGCGACGGCGCTGATGGCGTGGCGCACCTTGCCGCACATGCTGCCGACGAGGATGTTCTTGGAGTGCAGGAGGTCGATCACCTCACGCGGCACACCGAGGCCGGCGACGAAGATCCGCGCCCCGCCGTCGATGACGGACTGGATGCCGCGTCTCGACCTGACCGGGCAGCGCGGTCAGCAGGTCGACGCCGAACGGCTTGTAGGTCAGCTCGCGCACCGCGGCCATCTCCGACCGGCAGTTCGTCGGCGCTCATCGTCGACGCGCCGAGCGTGCCGATCCCTCCGGCCTCGCTGACCGCGGCGACCAGCCGGTGGTAACTGACGCCACCCATCCCCGCCAGCATGATCGGGTGTTCGATGTCGAGCAGATCGGTCAACCGCGTGCGCATCGCGCAGCACCGTAGCCAATCCCCTCCGAGTGTTTGCGGCCCGCGCGGGCCCGATCGAGTGTTTGCGGCCACCCGGGTGGGCGCGAAAACTCGTCTCGGATCGAAGTCCGGGTCGGCGCGATACGTTCGACGCGACTTCCCCCAGTCGTGCCCATCTGCTGGAGGTCGTCATGTCGGATCTCACGCCGAACGCCCTCGCTGTGCTGCGCGCGCAGCATGGTCAAGCCACGACTGTCCAACTCGTGGAGGCGGGAGTTCGTCGACGTGCACGCATTGCGGCTCGTCGACGCCGGCGTGCTCGTGCGCGGTCCACAAGTCGGTTGTCCGGATCGCACTCAGCTCCTCGCACGCTCGAGATCGTCGCTGCTGTCGCTCTGTGCCTCGAGCCATCCGTCTGGCTACATCACGGGACCGATCTGGCGGCAAGCTGCTCGGCTGCGTCGAATGCAACGACCGCGAGCCGATCCACTTCGCGATGCCTGCACGGTGTCCACCTGCGATCGTCAGGCCAACGTCGTGCTCCGCCAGACAACCTCGATCACGCCCTCGGACGTTCGCCGTCGGACGTGACGGCATCAACGACTGCGAGTCCCGCTCGTCTCGCATTCGACCTTGCGGCGACTCTCGATGCGTCAGGATCACGCCTCTGATCGTCGAGCAACTGATTCGAGAGAGGCACTGCACCATGGCCGAACTGGCAGCCGTCGCCCGCCGCCTTTGCCATCCGCGTCGTCGGGGCTCCGCTTCGATTCGTGCGGAGCCTCACGGAGCCGAGGCGATCGCCCCGCCGCCGAATCGCATCCCGAGATCGTTCTGGCGGATGGGTTGCGCGCGCGAGGCGTTCCCATCGTCCCCAAGTCGCGACCTTGGTGCTTCCGAACGGTTCGAGTATCCGGCATCGACCTTGCTGTTCCGGAGGTTCGGTGGGCGATCGAGATCGACGTCCATCCGGATCATTTCTCCTCCAAGGAACGACCGGGACAAGCGACGCGATCGCCAGTGTCATCTCATCGGTTGGCAGGTGGAGCGTGTGACCGAGATCGACCTCCTCGACGTCAACGCGGTCTGCTCGACGAACTCGTCGCCCTTCACGCGTGCGACTCGCAGCCGCAGCGTGACCTCGTCGGAGTGTTTCCGTGCACCCGGGTGGGACGGAAACACTCGTTCGGCGACCGCCGGGCCGGAAACACTGGGTCAGGCGGTTGTAGGGGGCGGGTTGGTGGAGGAAGTGGCGGTGCCAGCGGGAGGGGGTGAGGGCGATCGCGCGGGGTTCGTCTTCGAACATCCACCGGGCGAAGTTGCGGCGGGTCCAGTCGCTGGTCGACAGGAGGCGGATCGCGCCGCGGGCACCCAGCTCGTGGCTGAGGACCTTGCTGAGCAGCGCCGACATCTTGTGATCCGCGAGCAGATGGTGACGCACGGTCGATTCGGTAGCGAGCGGCAACGGCGTCGGGCGCCAGCGCGCCGCCGGCGATGATCGCCTCGGCCGCGAGGCGACCGGTCAGCAACGCCTGACCGATGCCTTCGCCGGTCATCGTGTCGGTGGCCATCGCCGCGTCGCCGACGAAGCAGACCCTGCCCTTCGTCAGCACCGCCCGATCGATCCCGGCCGGAATCGGCCACGCCGTGTGCCGATCCTCCAACTCGAAACCTGCGCCGAGTGCCTCGACGACGTGCGGTCGCTGCAGCAGGTCGTCCCAGAGTTGGCGCATGTCGCTGCACACGGCGCATGCCGTCGCGCTGCACGCCGAAGCCGACGTTGGCGCGACCGTCGGGCAAGGGGAAGCTCCACATGTAGCCGGGCAGCAGGTCGGGCTCGAACCACACGATCAGCCGCTCGGCTGCCGGGCCCGGTGACGTTGCGGGCGTACTGCCGGAACGCGTGCCACTCGCCGAGGTAGCCCGGCTCGCCGACGCCCAGCGCCTTGCGCGTCGCCGACCACATCGCCGTCGGCAGCGATCAGGTATCGAGCCTCGATCGTGCCGACGCATCACCATCGACGTCGACCACGATCGATGCCGGCATCTCGCGGACACCGGTCAGCGCGTGTCCTTGCAGCACGGTCGCACCCGCCTCGATCGCCAGGTCGACGAGCGCGGCATCGAGCTCGCGCCGCGGCGTGGTCGCGGCGAAGATCCCGTCGTCCGGCAACGGCACACACACCTCGCGGCCCGACGGCGAGCGCAGCCACGCGCGCGTCGACCGACTTCCAATTGGGCACCATCGACGGCTGCAATCCGAGCTGCTCGAGCTCTCGAAGTGCGAGCGTGGTCAACCCGTCGCCGCAGCACTTGTCGCGCGGGAAGACGGCCTTGTCGACGACGACGACGGATCGTCCGGCGCGGGCGAGCAGCGTCGCCGCCGTCGACCCTGCCGGGCCGGCGCCGACGATCACCACGTCGGCCGTCAGCGACTGTGTCATCGGGACAGGCTAAAGAGCGACCACGCCGAGGCGTCGCGCCGGGCGCAGAACCGTGCGCCACACATCGAGGTGCGCGAACGCGCGGGCTCGGATCTCCGGCAGCACCGGGTACAGGGCGTCACCGGGGCACTCGGTGAACGACATGTCGCGGTGGCCGGCGATGGTCGACGTCGTCACCGGGGTGCCGGCCGCCCAGCGTTGTGATCCGCGCGAGACGAACGAGGTCGTCGCGCCGGGACTGATGTCGATGTGGTCCCGATCCGACAGCCACGCCAGCACCTTGACCAGCGCGTCGAGTGCGGCAGCCGTCGGCAGTTGGCTGGTGAAGTCGCCGAGCATGCAGACCAACTGGGCGAAGCCCTGGCTGCCTCCGGTCGCGTCGGCGACGACCGGCCCGGCGAGCGCGCCGGCTCTGCCCTCCCACACGTCGCCGTCGCGGCCGATGAAGAACTCGTAGCAGACGTCGCTCCAGCCCTTGGCGGCGCTCGTGTGGAACGCGTACGCGGACTGGATCAATCCGCGCGGCACTGCTGTACGCGTTGGACGACGCGGTGTGGTGCACGAGCAGGAACTGCGGTGTCTCGACTCGGATCGGTCCGACCGGCGGCAGATTGGCACCCCATGCATCGCGTGGATAGATCGCCAGGCCCGGCAGCACTTCGATGGCCGGAACGGCCGGGCCGACAGCCCGCGCCGGGCTGCCGATTCCCGCTCCGACCGCGATCGCCGAGCCGACGACCAACGCTCCGGCGATCGGCCTCGCGTCGGGTCACTCCGGTTGTCGACTGGCAGTCACACATCGGCGTCACTTTATGATTCGCGGTGTCCACCACACAGTCGAGGGGTATTGAGAATGAGCAAGCTTTGCGAGGGTCGAATTGCGATCGTCACCGGTGCCGGTCGAGGGATCGGTCGTGAGCACGCGTTGAGCCTGGCGTCGCACGGCGCGAAGGTGGTGGTCAACGACCTCGGTGGCAACATCGACGGCACAGGCGGCGACCAGAGCCCTGCCGAACAGGTCGTCCAGGAGATCAAGGGCATGGGCGGCGAGGCCGTTGCCAATGGCGACAGCGTGTCGTCGTGGGAAGGTGCGCAGCGCCTGATCAACACGGCGATCGAGACGTTCGGCGACCTTCACGCCGTCGTCAACAACGCCGGCATCCTGCGCGACCGCATGTCGACCAACATGACGGAGGAGGAGTGGGACGCCGTCATCAACGTGCACCTCAAGGGCACGTTCGCTCCGGCCCGCTGGGCAGCGGCGTACTGGCGCGAGCAGGCCAAGGCCGGCAAGCCGGTCGACGGCCGCATCATCAACACGACATCCGTCAGCGGCATCTACGGCAACCCCGGCCAGACCAACTACGGCGCCGCAAAGGCCGGCATCGCTGCGTTCACCAACATCGCCGCGCTCGAGATGGCCCGCTACGGCGTCACGGTCAACGCGGTCGCGCCCGTCGCCCTCGACACGCATGACCGAGGGCCTCGGCCCGGCGCCCGAGACCGACGAGGAGCGCGAGATGCGATCGCCGCGTTGGATCGCCCCGATCGTCACCTGGTTGGCATCGGCGGAATCGAAGGACGTCACCGGTCGCATCTTCGAGGCGAGCGGCAACGTGCTCGCGATCGCCGAAGGTTGGGTCCGCGGTCCACGTCAGGCGCCTCTGGAGGACGCGGCAGCGTTGGGCCCGGTGGTACGCGAACTGCTGAGCAAGGCTCGCCTCAACTCGGGCATGGACGGCGAGCCCGGAGGCTGGCCGCAACCGAAGCCCCAATGACACGGATGCAGTGACGCTCAGTCGTAGCGAATGAGACCCTGATCGATCACGGCCCGATCGCCGACAGCAGTCGTGAAGACCGCGGCGCCATCTTCGAGATCCCACATCGACACCGTCAACGCGTCGCCGGGTAGTACCGGCGACGCGAACCGGCCTTCGACGTGTCGAAAGCGGTTGGCATCGCCGCCGCACAACGTGTGCAGCAGTGCCCGACCGGTGAATCCGTATGTGCACAGACCGTGGAGGATCGGACGGTCGAACCCGCCCATCGCCGCGAACGCCGGGTCGCTGTGCAACGGATTGCGATCACCCGACAGGCGGTACACGAGGGCTTGGTCCGGCGACGTCTGGTACGTCACCTGATGATCGGGATCGCGATCGGGCGGCACGTTCTGTGGCCCGCTCGGTCCGCGATCGCCACCCCAACCGCCTTCGCCGCGGATGAACGCGGACGACAGGTTCGTGAACAACGGCTGTCCATCGGCGAGGTCCGTGGCAATGGTCTCGGTGACGACCACTGCGGCCTTGCCCTTGTCGTACATCCCGACGATCCGACCCTGCAGGCTGGCCGAGCCTTTGACGGGAAGTGGCTTGTGGGCAGTGATGGCCTGCTGCCCGTGTACGAGCAGCGCCGGGTTGAACGTGCCGATGTTGCGCATGATCGAGCCGCCGCCCCAACCAACGACGACCGCGAACGTGGGGAACACCTGTTGGTCGACGCCGTTGGTGTTCTCGGTCGTGTACGCCAACTCGTCGGTCCCGGCACCGATGCCGACCGCGTAGAGCAAAGCGTCCTTGCTGGTCCACGAGGCCTCGTACGGCTCACCGATCGTTCCGACGGCCTCAGGATTCAGTGGCATTGGGCTCTCCCCGCACTCGTTGGTACCGAGTCGGTTCTAGCACGATGCGAGTGGGTGCCCTCACCACGGAGATGTCGACGACAGGCGTGTGAGCATCGTGGTCGCGCACGGCCTGTCGCGGCTCGATCTGCCAGCCGGCCGATCGTCTGCGCCGACATCGACCGGTCGACGGTGATCGTCACGTGCACCCGTTGAAACTCGCGCGTCGCGGCGATGTCGTCCACGCCGTGACGGAGCTGCCTCCGTACAGCCGCGACGTAGCCGGCCTCGACCTCGCGCCGAGCGACGGCCGCGGCGATCTCGGTGCTCACACCCGGTCCGAACTCGTCTCCCGGATACAAGGTCACCAGCGGCACGCGATGTCGAAGCGCGCACACCGATCCCATCTCGTTGAGGCTGGGTTCGGCGTCGCGTTCGCGAGCAAGGATCGCGATGTCGATGTGCTTCGTCAGTGGGCACGTTTGGTTTGCTTCGACCCCTCTGCACGGCCCGCCATGCGAGTCGTTGCACGAGATCACTTCGTGGCCGTCGCGAGTGAGGCGGTGCTCCAAAGTGGTGGCGATGCCGGGCGATGATTCGATCACGAGAACATCCATGTGCTCAGTAGAACTCCGGACGTGTCGTCGCTCCAGTGCCATTCGGCCCATTGAAGGAAGCCTTCGGGCCCCTTGGACTCAGACGCCGGGCAGCGTGGAGCGGAGCTCCGAGACAACGTCGGTGAGGGGGACGTCGCGGCGATCACCCGAGCGGCGATCCTTGACCTCGACAACACCGTCGACGAGACCGCGTCCGACGACGACGATCGTCGGCACGCCGATCAGTTCGGCATCGTTGAACTTGATGCCGGGCGAGACACCGATGCGATCGTCGAGCAGCACCTTGAGGCCTGCTGACTCGCATTCGGCGGCCAGCTTTTCTGCGGCCGGAAGCTGCGGATCGCCTGCCTTGCCGGTGGCGACGATGTGCACGTCGGCCGGGGCGACCTCGTGCGGCCAGATCAGGCCCTTGTCGTCGCAGTTCATCTCCGCGATGGCCGCCACCGCGCGCGATACGCCGATGCCGTAGGAGCCCATCGTGACGACCTGCTGCTTGCCGTTCTGGTCGAGCACGTTGAGCCCGAGCGCCTTGGCGTACTTGCGGCCGAGTTGGAAGATGTGGCCGATCTCGATGCCGCGGGCGATCTCCATCGGCGAGCCGCACACCGGGCAGGCATCGCCGTCGACGACCTCTGCCGCCTCGACGGTGCCGTCGGCGGTGAAGTCGCGGCCGGCCGTGAGGTAGAGGACGTGGTTTCCGGGCTGATCGGCTCCGGTGACCCACTGCGTGCCTTCGACGATCCGCGGATCGAGGAGGTAGCGGACTCCTGCAGGCTTGTCGGCGCCGAGCGCCCCGGGCCCGATGTAGCCCTTGACCAGGTGCTTGTTCGCAGCGAAGTCGACCTCGGTGAACGGTTCGATCTCCGCTGGGCCGAGTTGCGCCTCGAGGCGCTTCATGTCGACATCGCGGTCGCCCGGCACGCCGACGGCGAGCGGTTCGATGCGCCCGTCCGGATGGCGGAGCTTGACGACGACGTTCTTCAGCGTGTCGGCAGCAGTCCACTCGCGATCGCCGCGACGAAGGTCGTCGCGGGCGTTGAGCAGATCGACCAGCGTCTGGATGGTCGGGGTGTCGGGTGTGTCGGCCACGTGGGCCGCGGGAAGGCCGTCGTACGGGACCGCCGGCGGCACCGCGACCTGCACGGCCTCGGTGTTGGCGGCGTAGTCGCAGTTCGTGCAGCGAACGTACGAGTCCTCGCCGACGTCCATCGGCGCCAGGAACTCCTCGCTGGCGGATCCACCCATCGCGCCGCTCATCGCCGACACGATCACGTAGGGGAGGCCGAGGCGATCGAACGTGCGCTGATACGCAACACGGTGGCGCTGGTAGCTCTCCTCGAGGCCCTCGTCGGTGAGGTCGAAGCTGTACGAGTCCTTCATCACGAACTCGCGTCCGCGCAGCAGGCCGGCGCGAGGACGGGCCTCGTCGCGGAACTTGGTCTGGATCTGGTAGATCACCAGCGGGAGGTCCTTGTAGCTGCTGTACAGGTCCTTCACCAGCAGCGTGAACACTTCCTCGTGTGTCGGCGCCAGAATCATGTCGGCGCCCTTGCGATCCTTCAGACGGAAGACGTTGTCGCCGTAGTCGGTCCAGCGACCCGACAGTTCGTAGGGCTCGCGGGGGAGCAGGGCGGGGAAGTGGACTTCTTGGAACCCGGCCCGGTTCATCTCCTCGCGCACGATGCGTTCGACGTTCTGGTACACGATCCAGCCGATCGGCAGCCAGGTGAACCCACCGGGGGCGGCCCGACGGATGTACCCGGCGCGCACCAGCAGCCGGTGGCTGGCAACCTCGGCGTCGGCAGGATCCTCGCGCAGGGTACGCAGGAACAACGTCGACATTCGGAGCACAGCGGTGACCTCGGTGTAGGGACTCGGACTGATGGGTACAGCGGGCGAAAGACTACCCGCCAGCCGATATACTCGACCGGTCCTTTGAAGTTCGCTGAACTGAAGGCGTGGGCTCCTCGGGTCCACGCCTTCTTTACTGATAGGCCCGAGTTTGCAGCGAGAGACAGAATACGAGACCCAGGAAAGGAGACGAGATGAGTGACACGAATACCTTGAAGAAGGTCGAGCGTTTGATCGCTCCGATCGTCTCCGACCTGCAGCTCGACCTGTACGACCTCGAGTTCAGGGGTGGAACGCTCCGGGTGACCATCGACCGGCCCGCAGGTGTCGAGGAAGGCCTCGATCTCGAAGCCATCGCTCTCGCATCTCGATTGATCGGGCGCGAGCTCGACCACGACGACCCGATGGGTGGCCACTACACACTCGAGGTCACCAGTCCCGGCCTCGAGCGCACCCTGCGCACGCCCGGCCACTTCCAACGATCGATCGGCAAGACGGTGGCGCTGCGCCTGCGCGACATCGTCTCGGCGGAGGGCGAGCGCAGCGAGCGCCGCCTGCAGGGTGTGCTGGTCGCCGCCGACGAGCAGTCCGCAACGATCCAACTCAACGATGCGGCGCTCACCGAGCGCACCGTGCCGTACGACAAGATCGATCGCGCCAAGACAGTTTTCGTATGGGGCCCAGCGCCCAAACCCGGCAAGCAGCCGCGCACCAAGGCATCAGGGGAACCAAAAGTGAAAGACAAGCAGCCGGCCGACGAGCAAGCAGGAGGTTCTCGATGAGTGGTCTCGACATGTCAGAAGCAGTGCGGATGTTGGCAAACGAGAAGAACATCTCCGTCGACACGCTGCTGCAGGTGCTCGTCGACGCCCTGGCCACGGCCTACAAGCGTCGCCCGACAGCAGCAGAAGAAGTGATGGTCGAGGTCAACCCCGACACGATGGAGTTCACGTTCACGGCGTACGACGTCGACGAGGACGGCAACTGGGTCAACGAGCGCGACGACACACCGAAGAAGGAAGAGATGGGTCGCATCGCTGCCCAGACCTTCCGTCAGGTGATGAGCCAGCGCATCCGCGAGGCCGAGCGCGATCGCAAGTTCGAGGAGTACGCGAACCGCGAGGGCGACATCGTCACCGGCATCATCCAGCAGACCGACCAGCGGTACACCTTGCTCGACCTCGGTCGGGTCGAGTCACTGTTGCCGCAGGCCGAGCAGGTCCCGTTCGAGCGGCCCGTTCCGGGCGACCGGGTCAAGGCCTACATCGTCGAGGTCCGCAAGACCGCCAAGGGTCCGCAGATCGTCGTCAGCCGCACCCACCCGGGTCTCATCAAGCGGTTGTTCGAGCTCGAGGTTCCCGAGATCGCCGACGGCATCGTCGAGATCAAGGCCTGCGCTCGCGAGCCAGGGCACCGCACCAAGATCGCCGTGTGGAGCAACGACCACAACGTCGACCCGGTCGGCGCATGCGTCGGTGCACGTGGTGGCCGTGTTCGCATGGTCGTCAACGAACTGCGCGGCGAGAAGATCGACATCGTCCCGTTCAGCGAGGACTTCGCCGACTACGTCGCCAAGGCGCTGTCGCCGGCCAAGGTCAAGGAAGTCATCATCAGCGAGGACGGCACGCAGGCCGACGTCATCGTGCCCGACCACCAGCTCAGCCTGGCGATCGGCAAGGAGGGCCAGAACGCCCGCCTCGCCGCCCGCCTCACCGGCGTGCGCATCGACATCCGTGGCGAGACGCAGGCGCCCGAGGGCGAATACGCCGACGCCGACTACGAAGAAGGCGAATGGGTTGCCAACGCCGAGACCGGCGAGATGGAATGGCACGCCGCCGACGGCAGCGTGATGACGCAAGATCAGTGGAATGCGCAGGCAGCGGGCGACGCGCTTCCGGAGACGGTCGAGGCCGATACACCGGCAGACATCTCGCCGGCGGACGCAACACCGGTAGACACAGAATCGGCTGACGCAGCAGCAGAAGCGGTACCCGCAGAGGTGCCGGCAACACAAGGAGACGGTGACAACGCACCAGAATGATCAAAGCCCGAACACGAGGCGCCTCAGTTCCAGTCCGGATGTGCATCGGATGCCGGGACCATCGACCGCAACAGCAGCTCGTTCGCTGCACGTTGGGTGTCGACGGACCAGCCATCGGCCGCACATCTCCGGGGCGGGGTGCCTGGTTGTGTTCGGTCGATTGTTTCGACACGGCAGTTCGCCGCAAGGCGTTTGCCCGGGCATGGAGGCGTGAGGTGTCGAGTACCACACTCGACGCGTTGCGTATCCCATTCGAAAGCGTTATCACCAACATGAGAGAATTAACGGCCGCCGGAACAAACTCCGGCACGCCGATGCCAACGAAAGGCTGAACTGGTTTTGGCGAAAAACATGCGCGTGCACGAGCTCGCCAAGAAGCTCGGAATGACCAACGCCGAAATGATGGCGCTGTGCGATGCAATGGGTGTGGGTGTGAAGACCCACTCGAGCACCCTCATCGAGGCACAGGCCGATCGGCTCGAACGTCGCGCGGTTCGTGATGGATTGACCCGGGACGAGCAGCCGGAAGAAGTCAAGCCGGTGAAGAAGGCCTCGGCGAAGAAGGCTGCCGCGGCCAAAGCCGCCGCGCCTGCCGAGAAGCCTCCGAGCCGGCCGCCGAGGCCGCAGCGCCGGCCGAAGGCTGTCGCCAAGAAGGCCGCGGCGGCTCCCGTCGAGGTCGAGGCGAAGCCGGAACCTGCCCCCGCGCCGGCCCCAGCCGAGCCTGTACGCACAGCCGAACCGGCTGCCGCGCCCGTTGCCTCGCGAGCCGATTGCAACACCGAAGCCCGAGCCCGTTCGAGCCGCAGAGCCCGCTCCGGCGCCCGCCGAAGTCAGCGCACCGGCCCCCGAGCCGGCTTCGCACGACGACGACGAGCCGCGTCGCATCACCAGCAGCCGCCCCGTTCCCGGCGAGCGCCCGGCCGCTGCAGCCGCAGCTCCGGCAGCTCCGGTCGTGCAGGTGACTCCGGTCGTTCCGGTGGCCGCACGTCCGCTTGGCCGATCAGGGCCGCCCGGCCGCACGTCCGGCTGCGCCTGCAGCGTCGGCTCCGGCCGCATCTGCCCCGGCAGCGGCACGTCCCGCCGGCGCCCCGCCCGCTCGACCGACGTCGTCGACCGGTCGCTCGATCCCGCCGCCTCCCGGCTGGCGGTCGTCCGATGTCGTCGTCGGGTCGTCCGATCCCGCCGCCTCCCGGCGGCCTTCGCCCGACAGGCCCCAGCGGCGCTCGCGCCGGTGGGCTCAGCGGCCCTCGCCCCGGCGGTGGCTTCAGCGCTCGTCCGGGCGGCCCCGGCGGCCCGCGGACCGGCACAGGTGGCCCCCGTCCTGCCGGTCCCGGCGGCGCACGCCCGGCCTTCGGCGCACAACGTCCCGGTGGTGGCTTCGGTGCCCCGCGTCCCGGCCCCGGTGGCCCGGTGGCGGCCCCGGTGGCGGTCCTGGCGGTCCTCGCCCGGTGGCGGTGGTCCACGTCCGAACGGTCAGCGTCGTGCTCCTCGCAAGAAGAGTCGTGCTCGTCGTCGTCGCGACTTCGACGACATGCAGCCGTCGTACAACTCCAACTACACCGCCAGCAATGCGCCCGTTCCCGAGGGCACGATCATCGTCGAGCGTGGCGTTTCGGCACAGGAGTTCGCTCCCAAGCTGAACCGCACGGCGGCCGACGTCATCCGCTTCCTGCTGCAGAACGGCGAGATGGTCACGGCGACGATGACCCTGACCGACGAGCAGATGGAACTGTTCGCGCTCGAGGTCGGCGCCGAGGTGTTGCTGGTCGAGCCCGGTCAGCAAGAAGAGCTCGAACTGCAGGCGATGTTCGACGACAGCGACGACGACGACGAGACGTTGCAGGTCACTCGCGCACCGGTCATCACCGTCATGGGTCACGTCGACCACGGCAAGACCACGCTGCTCGACCGGATCCGCAACGCCAACGTCGTGGCCGGCGAAGCCGGTGGCATCACCCAGCACATCGGCGCCTACAAGGTCGAGCGCGACGGCGGCAAGATCACGTTCATCGACACACCTGGCCACGCGGCCTTCACCAAGATGCGTGCCCGTGGTGCGCAGGTCACCGACATCGTCGTGCTGGTGGTCGCGGCCGACGACGGCGTCATGCCGCAGACGATCGAGGCGATCAACCACGCCAAGGCGGCCGACGTGCCGATCGTGGTCGCGGTGAACAAGATCGACAAGGACAACGCCGATCCCGGCGAGTGCTGACGCAACTCGCCGAGCACGAACTGGTGCCCGAGTCGTGGGGTGGCGACACGATCGTCGTCGAGATGTCGGCGCAGCAGAACGTCGGCATCGACGATCTGCTCGAGCAACTGCTCGCCGTTGCCGAGCTCGAAGAGCTCACCGCCAACCCGACCGGCCGGGCCAAGGGCATCGTGCTCGAGGCCAACCTCGACACCGGTCGTGGCCCGGTCGCCACCGTCCTGGTCGACAAGGGCACGCTGAAGGTCGGCGACCCGATCGTCGCCGGCGGCTGCCTGGGGCAGGGTTCGGGCCATGATCGACGACAAGGGTCAGCAGATCAAGGAAGCCGGCCCGTCGACGCCGGTGCAGGTCCTCGGATTGCAGAGCGTTCCCGAACGCCGGCGACGAGTTCCGCGCCGCCGACAACGAGAAGACCGCCAAGACCGTCGGCGAGGCTCGCGAGCAGCGTCAGCGCCTGCAAGGCCAGCGCGGCGATGCCCGTGTCCAGACGGGCGTCAAGCTCGAAGACATCTTCAGCCAGATCCAGGCCGGCGAAGTCGCCACGCTGAACATCGTGCTGAAGGCCGACGTGCAGGGTTCGCTCGAAGCGGTCACCGAGTCGCCTGCGACGCTCGAGCGCGACGAGGTCAAGCTGGCATTCGTGCACCGCGCCGTCGGTGGCATCACCGAGAACGACATCATCCTCGCGGCGACCACCAACGCCACGCTCATCGGCTTCAACGTCCGTCCGGACCGCAAGGCCCGCGAGATGGCCGAGGCCGAGCACGTCGAGATCCGCACGTACGAGATCATCTACAAGCTGCTCGAAGACATCGAGCAGGCGATGGTCGGCATGCTGGCGCCCGAGTTCGAAGAAGTGGTCACCGGCGAAGCCGAGGTCCGCGAGATCTTCCGTGTGCCCAGGATCGGCGCCATCGCCGGTTGCTGCGTGCGCAGCGGTCAGATCACCCGTGGCTCCAAGGTTCGCTTCCTTCGCGATGGCGTCGATCATCTGGAAGGGCGCGATCACGTCGCTCAAGCGCTTCAAGGAAGATGCCCGCGAGGTCCGCGAGGGCTTCGAATGCGGTATCGGCCTCAGCGACTTCCAGGACCTCAAGCCGGGCGACCTCATCGAGACCTTCGAGGAGCGCGAAGATCGCTCGCGGTCTGACCGAGGTCGCGATCGAGGGCCGTCGGATAACCTCGACGACATGGCCGATCTCGAGTTCTTCTTCGATCCCGTCTGCCCATGGGCGTGGATCACGTCGCGCTGGGTCACCGAGGTCAAGCAGCTTCGCGACGTACGACGTCGAACTGGCGCTTCATCTGCTTGAAGATGATCAACGAGAACAACACGGCGGAGTGGTACACGCCCGAGTACAAGGCCGGTGCACATGGCCGGTCTGTATGGCCTGCGCGTCGCCGATCAGGTCCGCATCGACCTCGGCAACGAGCAGGTCGGCGCGCTGTACACCGGCGTTGGGCAAGATGATCCACACGGCGCGGCGGTCGCGACGAGATCTCCGCTGATCCGGTGCACGCGATCGAGGGCGTGCTGAAGTCGCTCGACCTCCCGGCGAGCTTGGCCGAGGCGGCGCTCGACGAGTCGCACGACGCCTACATCCGGGCCGATACGGACCTGGCGTTCGAGCGGACCGGCAAGGACGTCGGCACGCCGATCATCACGTTCCATCCCGGTCAGTCCGACGAGGCCAGCTTCTTCGGACCGGTGATCGCCTCGATCCCGCGCGGCGACGCGGCACTGAAGCTGTGGGACGCCATCGAGATCGTCGCGACGACCAGCGGAATGGCCGAGCTGAAGCGCTCGAACCGCGCCAAGCCCGTCTTCGACTGACGCGACCGGTCGATAGGGTGCACGCCATGAGCAGGCCACGACGTGCGGCAGCGCCGACCCAGCATCGCTATCCGCGTGACGGCGCGACTCAACCAGTCGCTGCGCGAGGTCATCGCCGAGGCCTTGACGCGCATCGACGACGAGCGCCTCGACATGGTCACCATCACCTCGATCGACGTCGACTCGGAGATGAACCGGGCCATCGTCTACTTCGACTCGCTGCTCGGCGAGGATGGCGACGCCGACATCCTCGCCGCGCTCGCCAGCCACCGGGTCCGGTTGCAATCGTCGGTCGGCCGCGAAGTTCGCGCCAAGAAGACTCCGATTCTGACGTTCAAGCCGGACGAGACGATTCGTGCGGCGGAGCGCATCGAACGGATCCTCGCACGACAAGGACACGATGCCCGAGCCGACCGCCAGAACCGATCGATGGCGAGACGTAAGCCACCGACAACCCACGGGTTGGCCGTCGTCGACAAGCCGGCAGGCGTCACCAGCCACGACGTCGTCGGCATGCTGCGCAAGCGCTTCGGCGAGCGTCAGGTCGGTCATGCCGGCACACTCGATCCCGACGCCACCGGCGTGCTGTTGGTCGGCGTCGGCAAGGCCACGCGTCTGCTGCGCTTCCTGACTGCGCTCGGCAAGACGTACACCGCGCGATGTCGTGCTCGGCACGTCGACCTCGACGCTCGACGCCAGTGGCGAGGTCACCGGCACGTTCGACATGTCGGCGGTCACGCGTCGACATGGCCCGGGCTGCTGCCGCCGAACATCTCACCGGGGCGATCATGCAGATCCCGCCGATGGTGTCCGCGCTGCACGTCGACGGCAGGCGACTGCACGAGCTCGCCCGGGAGGGCATCGAGGTCGAACGCCAGCCCGCGACCGGTCACCGTGTACTCGTTCGACGTCGAGGCCACCGACGATCCGATCGGTGTTGCGGATCGAGGTGCGATGCTCGGCCGGCACCTACATCCGCTCGCTCGCCGACGACCTCGGACGGTTGCTCGGCGGTGGCGCGCACCTCACCGACCTTCGACGCACTGCCGTCGGCAGCTTCGGCGAGAGCGAGGCCAAACCACCCGGCGAGTCCGAACTGATCGCGCCGGTCGAGGCATTACGCGACTACCCAGCGTGTCGCCGTCGACGACGTCGCGGCCGACATGGTCCGCCATGGTCGGGTGCTCGACCGATTCGACGGCGACGGACCGTGGGCCGTCGTCGACCAGCAAGGATCACTGCTCGCCGTGTACGAAGCGTTCGGTGCCGCGGCCAAGCCCGCAGTGGTCGTGGCATGAGCGACTTCGTCGCAGGTCTGCAGCGGGGATAGCGTCAACGGTCGTGCAGCTCGTGACGAACCTGGACTCGCCGCCGTGGCCGGGCGAGCGCACCGTGCTCACGCATCGGCGCGTACGACGGCGTGCACCTCGGCCATCAAGCCGATCATCGCAGGCAGTTCGGCAGCTCGCTGCTGCGTCCGGCGCGCGCTCGGCCGTGATGACCTTCGACCGGCATCCGGCGTCGGTCGTGCGGCCCGAATCCGCACCGAAGTTGCTGACCGATCTCGATCAGAAGCTGGAACTGCTCGCGGCGACGGGCCTCGATGCGACGATTGTCATCCACTTCGACGAGGAGCAGTCACGCGAGGATCCCGGGCCACTTCGTTCGGCGAGTGCTGATCGATCTCCTCGAGACCTCGATCGTCGTCGTCGGTGAGGACTTCCACTTCGGCCGCGGCCGTGCAGGCAACGTCGACATGTTGCGCAAGCTCGGGTTCGAGGGCCATTTCGAAGTGCATCCGCTGGAGCTGGTGCCGCGCCCCGATGGCGTCGACGAGTCGATCAGCTCTACCGCCATTCGGCGCGCACTCGCAGGTGGTCAGGTCGAGCTCGCCGCGGAGCTGCTCGGCAGGCCGTTCGAGGCACGCGGCGTCGTGGTCATCGGCGACCAGCGCGGGCGACTGCTCGGCTTCCCGACCGCCAACGTCGAGGTTCCCAACACGGTGTGCGTTCCCGCCGACGGGGTCTATGCCGGGTGGTACGAACGGCCGAACGGCGACGTCCACCCGTGCGCTGTCAACCTCGGCCGTCGACCGACGTTCTACGAGCACGCCGACCACTCACTGCTCGAGGCGCACTTGCTCGACTTCGAAGGCGACATCTACGGCGAGCGCGCCGAGGTTCGCTTCACCAACTTCCTGCGCAGCGAGCGCAAGTTCAACGGCATCGATGCGTTGATCACCCAGTTGAAGCACGACGTCGAGCACGCCCGCGCCGTGCTGAACCTCTGATCCTCTAGGTCGCCTGAACCGCTCGCTCGCCTGAACCCCTAGCCCGACGGCCAGATCACTTTGCCGGAGTCGTCGTACACGGCGGCGACCACCTTGTCGTTGAGGATCGTCGAGAAGTCGGGGATCTGGCCGTCGAACAGGCCGATGTCGGCGTACGTCGTGACTTCCTTCTGCAGCAGTGTTGCGTCGGGCACGCCGATCGGCAGGTCGCTGGCCGTCGACTGGGAAACGAGCTTCGACTCGACACCCCACCGAGCCGTCTCACCTTCCGGCGACAAGAACAGAGCGTTGCCGTTGGCGTTGATCATGTCGACGGCGATGGCGGCAGCGCCATCCGGATCGGCGATTGCATCGGCGAGCCCCTTCATCGAAGCGCGCATGAAGTCCTCTGTAGCGGTCGGGAAGTCGCCGAGGAACGTGGAGTTGGTGTAGAGGACTCCGAAGCTTCCAGGGATGTCGTAGTCGGCAGGGTCGTAGAGCTTGAACGGGATGCCGGCAGCCGCGAGCTGCAACGGCTCGTTGCTCTTGAAGCCAGGGAACCCGACGATCTCAGGGATCGCGATGTGCACCTTCGGGTCGAAGCCGTCGAGCAACGCGGTCTGGTAGTCCTTGCCCTCGGTGAGGCCGGCCTGCTTCAACATCGCCGCCACCGACGGGGTGATCGCACCCTTCACGCCGATGGTCTTGCCCTTCAGGTCGGCAAGCTCTGTGCTCTGGCCGTCCTTGACGATCAACGCATCGATGCCCGTTCGCCCCTCGACCGCCAGAGCGACAAAGCCTGCGTCGTTGCGGCCTGCATAGTCCACCACTTCACTGAACGATCCGCCGGAGGAGAACTGCGCCTCGTTGGCCGCGATCAGCGGGTAGTTGTCGGTGGAGAAGCTGGCCTTCAAGGTCACGTCGAGGCACATGTCCTTGAAGTAACCCTTCTCGTTGGCGACGAGCACATCGACGATCGATGCCGATGCCGCGAAGTCGAAGCTCGACAGGTACGTGATCTTGCCCGCAGCCTTGTTGGCTTCGCAACGGTCGGCAGGGAATGGCGCGTCGGCTGCCACTGGCGTGATCTCGGGGATCGTGTCGGGTGGGGCCTCGGTCGTGTCGGGCGCGGCCGGCACCGTGGTCTCGACAGCAGCGGCAGTGGTCGAGCCCGACGCATCGGTCGGATTCGAGGTGGTCGCGTCGGAGCTGCATGCGGCAAGTGCGGCGACAGGAATCAGCAGGAAGAGTGCAGCGCGTCGAAACGACATGTGCGTGTCCTTTGCAATGAGGGATCGGGTTGTTGCCAGTGCACAACGGGCAACTTTCGCGTTGCGAGAAACTCGCGGAGCGCCCTAGCAGTCATGCGTGAGCCGAGCCTATCGCGGGGCGGTTCACGGCGAGGTCGTCCGGATCGCGTCGAACAGCGCCAGCACGTTGTCGGCGCCGACTCCGACGCGATGCCCTGTCCGTGAGATGAACCCGAGCTGTATGCCGGCCGCCGGTTCGGTGACGGCGAAGAACTGTTCGTGCCCGTCGGCATCGACGATGACCTCGGTCAACAACGGTGCGCCGGCATCGGCGAGGACCGCTCGCGCGAAACCGGCGTTGAGCACCTCGATCGCGACGTGTTGCACGCCCTGGCCGTTCCGTTCCAGGTACTCGGCCACACTCGGCGACGCTTGCGGACCGACGAGCACCAGCGTGACGCCACCGGCTGCAAGCGTGCAGATGCCCCGTCGAGCGACGCCTGCCATCGCGACGCGGCGGAAACCGAATCGGGATTGCAACGCTTCGACGGCAACGTCGAGATCATCGACGGCGATGACGATGTGATCCACGCGCGACGCCACGGTGTCGAGCCCACTGCGCGACTCGCCAGTGGCTGCGGGCTTCTCGGGCGCTGCATCGGGACGATGGCCGGCGACCTCGATGCGATGCGTCTCGGTGAGCAGGACACGGAACAACTGCTCGACGAAATCCGGGTCGACGCCGGCATCGATCGCTTGTTGACGGCGGGTCTCGACGACGTCGCGCACGCGAGCGGGTTGGATGACGGGCGTGTCGCTGCCTTCCTTCACCGACGCAACTTGGCGGCAGACGGCGAGACGTTCGGCGACGATCGCGATGAGGGCTCCGTCGAGCTGATCGATGCGAGCACGGAGGTCATCGAGGTCGGCCATCAGGTGCACCGTATCGGTTCATGCCGTCTGCGATCGCTGTGATGCATGCCACCCCATGACCGCTCGCTGCAGCAGGTTCAACAGTACGAGGCTGATGGTCCCGAGGATCGCCATCGACAGGATCGCCGCCCACAGTCGGTCGCCTTGGTTGTTGGCGACGGCCCTTGCACCGATCTTGCCCAGCCCGCCGGCGCCGCCTTCGGCGAGGTAGGCGACGACGAGAGCCAGGCCGACGTTGTACTTGGCGGCGGTGAACAGTGAGGGGAGCGCCGATGGGAGCCGCAGGTGCCAGAGGACTTCCCAACTGGAAGCGTCGACGGACGCGAGCAGCTCGCGGCTCGACGGATCCGCGCCGCGCATCCCGTCGACGGTGGCGAACGCGAACGCCGGCAACGACACCAACGCGACGATGAAAACGACCGGCTTGTCGGAGAAGCTGCCGAGGCCGATCTTGACCGATGCGATGTATGCCGCGAAGGGGGTGACGGCGATCAGCGTCAGGATGGGTTGAGTCGCGTACTCGACGAACCGCGATGCAGCCATGAGCGCCCCGACTCCGACTGCGACGAACGCGGCGATCGCGAAGCCGAGCGTTGCGTGTCGCAGCGTGGTGAGCGCGGCCTTGAAGTAGTCGTCGGGGAAGCGAGCCATGTACCGCACGATGTCGCTGGGCTTGGCGAGCACGAACGGCCGTATGTCGAAGACGCGCACCAGTGCTTCCCAGGCGAGGAAGAACACGACGAGTCCGATGATCGGCGCGAGGTAGCGGGCGGTGCGATTCACTCGTGCGCGCCTTGCATCAGTGCGTGGCGTACCTGACTGCACAGTTCGAAGAACCGCGGGTCGTCGTCCACCTCGGCGGAGCGCGGCCGGGGCAGGTCGATCGTCAGGTCGGCGACGATCCGAGCCGGGCGCGGCGATGACACGATGACTCGATCGCTGAGGGCGACAGCCTCGGTGATCGAGTGCGTCACGAACAGCGTCGTGACGCCGTGCCCTTCGATCAGTTGGTTCAACAGTCCGCGCATCTCGGATCGGGTGATCTCGTCGAGTGCTGCGAGCGGTTCGTCCATCGCCAACAGAGGCGCGCCCAGCGCGAGTGCACGCACCAGCGCTACACGTTGCTGCATTCCGCCGGACAACTCGTAGGGACGTGCATCGAGAAACGAGCCGAGCCCCACCCTCTCGAGCAATGCGATCGGGTCGCTGGTCGTCGGCCCGTTGGCCTTGCTGTTGATGTCCAGCAGGAGACGGGCATTCGCACGAACTGTTCGCCACGGCAGCAAGCCGGGATGCTGCGGCACCATCGCGACCTGCTTGCGACGGCGCGCCTCTATCGCCGGCTCACCGTCGACCAGTGCCGTGCCCGAGGTCGCGGACTCCAACCCGGCGACGATGCGCAGCAGGGTCGACTTCCCACAGCCGGACGGGCCGATGATGCTGACGAACGATCCCTGTTCGATCTCGAGGTCGATTCCTGCAATCGCCTCGAGTGTTCCGAATGATTTGCGCAGCGCTTGCAGCGATACGGCACTGGTCACGGTCGATACGGATCCAAAAGCCGCTCGACATGCTTGGCGAGGATGTCGAGCTCGATGTTGACCACGGCGCCGGGCATCCTCACGCCGAGCGTGGTGACGTCGGCGGTGTGGGGGATGACGGCGACGCGAAACGTGTCGGCGGTGAGGTCGAATGCGGTCAGGCTGATGCCATCGACTGCGATCGAACCCTTCTCGGCGACGTAGCGCATCTGTTCCGGTGGGAGGCGCACGACGAGATCCGGCGCCGGAGCGACGATCTCGCCGGTGCAATCGATGTGCCCCAGTACGAGGTGGCCGCCGAGCCGATCTCCCATCGCCAGCGGGCGCTCGAGGTTGACCCGATCACCCGGCCGCAGGGTGTCGAGCGCCGTCCGTTGCAGGGTTTCGGCACTCATGTCGGTGGCCCACCAGTCGCCGTGTGCGTCGTTGCCACGATCCACGAGCGTCAAGCAACAACCATTGACGGAGATCGACGCGCCGAGAAACGAGCCTTCGAGGGCCTTGCGCGCGGTGATGCTGATGCGGATGCCCGGCCCCCAGTCGGTGTCCACGGTTTCGTAACTTCGCACCGTGCCCATTTCCTCGATGATGCCCGTGAACATGGTTCGAGTGTACGCAGGCGGGGCATTTCAACGCTCGGCCGCTATCATGGACAGGTCCGCCAGGGCTGAACCTCTGGTGTGATGCGAACCGATTCGTTCGAATCGGCCCGCGACCTCCAACCAAGGAAGGCACCGAGATGTCCAAACAGGACACGATCGACGCGCACAAAGTGCACGAAAGCGACACCGGCTCACCGGAAGTGCAGATCGCACTGCTGACAGCCCGAATCAACCAGCTCACCGAGCATCTGAAGAATCACAAGAAAGACCACCACAGCCGTCGTGGTCTGTTGATGCTGGTTGGTCGTCGTCGCCGAATGCTCGATTACGCTCGCAACATCGACATCGAGCGCTATCGCCAGATCGTTCAGAAGAACGGTTTGCGTCGCTAGTCGCAAAGTAATCTTGGGCCGGGCCACATGGCTCGGCCCTTGTCACATCAGGCCGTCAGGTCTGACAATCAAAAAGAGGCCCGTCGGGCCGCTAATCCGAGCAGCAACCAAAGTCGGTTGTCAGTCGAGAGCCCCGCACCATGGGCGGCGGGGTTGCCGACTGGGAACCGGCGTGCTGCTCCTTCACACGGCACACAGGATGTGTGCCGACAACTGAAAGGAGCTCGCAATGGCAGAAGCCATTCGAGTGTCAGGCCCAGTTTCGGGTACTGACAAGACCCTGTCCTTCGAGACAGGCAAATTTGCCCAGCAGAGCCAAGGCGCGGTCATGGCCAGCATTGGTCGCACCACCGTGCTCGCGACAGCGAACGCCGCCAAGGACGTTCGTCCAGGGACGGATTTCTTCCCCCTGACGATCGACGTCGAAGAGCGTTCGTATGCCGCCGGCAAGATCCCCGGTTCGTTCTTCCGCCGTGAAGGCCGTCCCACCGAGGACGCCATCCTCACCTGTCGGCTCACCGACCGCCCGTTGCGCCCGGCCTTCCCCGAAGGCTTCCGCAACGAGACCCAGGTCGTGCTGACCGTGATGGGCGCCGACATGGCCAACCCGCACGATGTGCTCAGCATCAATGCCGCCTCGGCATCGCTGATGATCTCGGGCATCCCGTTCGACGGCCCGATCGGTGCCGTGCGCATCGCCCACAGCCAGACCGGCGAGTGGATTCCCCACCCCACCTACGAAGAGGGTGAAGCCAGCACGTTCGAATTGGTCGTTGCCGGTCGTCAGCTCGAGAGCGGCGACGTCGCGATCATGATGGTCGAGGCCGGCGGCACCGCCAAGAGCATGGAGTATTACGCGGCCGGCGCTCCGAAGGTCGACGAGAAGGTTCTTGCCGGTGGCCTCGAGGCAGCCAAGACGTACATCAAGGAGTCGATCGCGCTGCAGCGTCAGCTCGTCGCTTCGGTCATCGCAACGCATGGCCCGATCGTGCCGATGACGTACACCGCGCAGCTCGACTACAGCCAAGACGTCTTCGACGCGGTTGCTGCGATCGCCGGCGACGGTGTGGCCAAGGCCATCACCATCAGCGCCAAGGCGGAGCGCAATGCCGCGACCGACGCTGCTGCTGCCGAAGCCATCGAGAAGCTGTGTGGCGAGGGTGCAGAGTTCGCTGGCCGCGAGCGTGAGGTGAAGGAAGCTGTTCGCAGCCTCACCAAGAAGGCAGTCCGCAAGCGGATCGTCGAAGAGGGCCTGCGCATCGACGGTCGTGGTCCTCGCGACCTGCGCCCGCTCAGCAGCGAGGTCACCGTGCTCCCAACGGCGCACGGCACCGGCCTGTTCCAGCGCGGTGAGACCCAGGTGATGAACGTCGTCACCATGGCCATGCCGCGCATGAACCAGCTGATGGACACCCTCAGCCCGGAGACGCACAAGTACTTCCTGTTCCACTACAACATGGCCCCGTGGGCCAACGGTGAGACGGGTCGCGTCGGTTCGCCGAAGCGCCGCGAGATCGGTCACGGTGCGCTCGCCGCCCGTGCCCTGCTGCCGGTGCTGCCCAGCCAGGAGGAGTTCAGCTACACGCTGCGTCTCGTGGCCGAGGTGCTGGCCTCCAACGGTTCGACGTCGATGGCGTCGGTGTGCTCCGGCTCGCTGGCACTGATGGATGCGGGCGTGCCGATCAAGGCCGCCGTCGCAGGCATCGCCATGGGCCTCGTGTACGCCGAAGGCAAGTACACGACCCTCACCGACATCCTCGGAGCCGAGGATGCGTTCGGCGACATGGACTTCAAGGTCGCCGGTACATCGGAGTTCGTCACTGCCCTGCAGCTCGACACCAAGATCGAAGGCATCCCCGCCGACGTCCTGGCCGCCGCGCTCGATCAGGCCAAGGAAGCTCGTACCGAGATCCTCGCCAACATGAACGCCTGCATCTCGGAGCCCCGCTCCGAGGTCGCCGCGACCGCCCCGAAGATCATCTCCATCACCATCCCGATGGACAAGATCGGCGAGGTCATCGGGCCGAAGGGCAAGGTCATCAACACGATCCAGCAAGAGACCGGCGCCGACATCGCAGTCGACGACGATGGCTCGGTCGGCATCGTCACCATCGGCGCAGTCGAGGCATCGAAGATGGAGGAAGCGAAAGCTCGCATCCTCGCCATCGTCGATCCGCCGAAGGCCGACGTCGGTGCGACCTACATCGGAAGGGTTGTCAACGTCACCAAGTTCGGTGCGTTCGTCAACATCCTCCCCGGTCGTGATGGCCTGGTGCACATCTCCAAGCTCGGCAAGGGCAAGCGGATCAACAACGTCGAAGACGTGCTGACCCTCGGCCAGGAGATCGAAGTCGTGGTCGAAGAGATCGACGAGAAGGGCAAGGTCAGCCTGACCCCCGGCGCTTCGTGGAACCCATTCCCCAACGGTGATGGTGGCTCTGCAGCTCCGGCGTCGTCGAGCGGTTCGAGCTCCTCGAGCAGTTCGGATGACTCCGTGCCGGCCGGCGATCGCCCGGTCGCCGTCAGCTTCGACGATGCATTCGATGCCGAACTCGCCGGCGAGCTCGGCGATCTCGGCCCCGGCGGCGAAGCCGGTGGCGGTACTGGTGCAGACCGCGGTGATCGTGGCCCGCGCCGCGACGACCGTGGTGGCGCCCGCAGCCGTGGCCCGCGTCGCCATCGCTGATTGAGCTCGGTTCTTTGACCGACCTTCGGATCACTCAACTCGAATCCGGCCTCACGGTGGCCACCGAACACGTGCCTGGCGCGTTGTCGGTGGCCACCGGTGTCTGGGTGGCCGTCGGCTCGCGCGACGAACCGGCCGAGCTCAGCGGTGTCAGCCACTTTCTCGAGCACTTGTTGTTCAAGGGCACTCCGACGCGTTCGTCGCAAGACATCTCGCGATCGGTCGATCGGGTCGGCGGCGACTTCAACGCGTTCACGGCCAAGGAGTACACGGCGTACTACTGCCGCTTGCCTGCACGGCACGCCGTGTTCGGTGTCGACCTGCTCGGCGATGTGCTGATCCGGCCGGCGCTGCGCGAGTCCGACGTCGACAGCGAACGCCTCGTCATCCTCGAAGAGCTGGCGATGGACGACGACTCACCCGACGATGTCGCCCACCGGATGTTCGCCGCGCAGCTGTTCGCCGACCATCCACTCGGTCGGGAGACCGCAGGCGACCGCGACACGGTGCAGGCCATCAACGCTGCCGACGTCCGCCAGTTCTTCGAGTCGCACTACCACGCCGGCTCGATGGTGGTCACTCTTGCCGGGCCGATCGATCACGACGATGCGCTGCAACTGGTGTCGAACGCGTTCGCCGATGTACGAACGAGCGGGCACACTCCTGTTCGGACAGCGCCGACCACGGTCGGCGGCAGTGATTCGATGGACGACGACACCGAGCAGATCCACATCGTGATGGGCCTGCGATCGCTGGCTCGCGGCGACGAGGATCGCGAAGCCCTCGACGTCGTCAACCACGTGTTCGGTGGCGGCTTGTCGAGCCGTCTGTTCGAAGAGATCCGCGAACGCCGCGGACTGGCGTACTCGGTGTACTCGGGGGCGTCTGCCTACACCGACAGTGGCGCGTTCCAGATGTACGCCGGAACGCAACCCGAGCACGGCGCGGAGGTGATCGACCTGATGCGCTCGGAACTCGAGCGATTGGTCAGCGACGGCATCACCGACGACGAGCTCGATGTTGCTGTCGGTTACCTCACCGGCGCATTCGAGCTCGGCCTCGAAGACACCGGTGCACGCATGGCCCGCAATGGCGGCCAGCTGATCACGACAGGCTCGATCCGCCCCATCGCCGAGCAGGTTGCCCGCTGGGCCGCCGTCGATCAGACCGCCGTGAAGCGCACGATCGGACGGGTCTTCATCGACGACCCCATCACCGTGACCGTCGGCCCCACCTCGTCCTAGCCGCTCGGGTTGTCACACGCTGACCGTCCCAGAGACGGTCGTGCCGCGACAACCTTCGAGAGCTACGGTCCCTGCCATGGCTGAGATCAAGGTTGGCGTCGTTGGTGCTGGGGGTCGTATGGGGCGAATGGTGTGCGCCGCGGTCGCCATCGATCCGACGCTCGAGCTCGTTGCCGCTGTCTCCCGCAGCGCGGTCGGCGAGACCATCCACGGCGTCACAGTCAGCGGCGAGCTGAAGTCGCTGGCCGATGCCGGATGCGATGTCGTCGTCGATTTCACCGTCGCCGACGCGGCACGAGTGACCGTGCCATGGCTGGCGATGCACGGTATGCACGCTGTCGTCGGCACAACCGGCTTCAGCGATGCCGATATCGAAACGTTCCGCTCCGAGTTCACCGGCAGCAACTGCCTCATTGCGTCCAACTTCGCGATCAGCGCAGTGTTGATGATGCGCTTTGCGGAACTCGCCGCGCCGTACTTCGACAGCGCAGAGATCATCGAGCTCCACCGCGAGGACAAGATCGACTCACCGTCCGGCACCGCGATATCGACCGTCAAAAGGATGGCGGCGGCGTCCGATGAGTGGACACCCGATCCGACACAGCACGATGCCTATCCGGGCTCACGAGGCGGTGTGGGTCCGGCGGGGATCCACGTCCATTCCGTCCGCATGCGCGGTCTCCTCGCCCACCAAGAGGTGATCCTCGGCACTCACGGGCAGACCCTGACGATCCGCCAGGACAGCTACGACAACGCCAGCTTCATGCCCGGCGTGGTGCTGGCGTGCAAGCACGTCGCCGAGCACCCCGGCCTCACCCTCGGCCTCGATCCGCTGCTCGGTATGTAGGCTCAGCTCGCAAGCTCAGCCTTGAACGCTCGCTTCGCAAGCTCAGCCTTGAACGCTCCGCTTCGCAAGCTCAGCCCAGGGAAGCGATCGCCGCGTCGTAGTTCGGCTCCTGAGCGATCTCCGGCACCAGTTGCGAGTGCAACACCGTGCCATCGACATCGAGCACCACGACGGCGCGGGCGAGGAGGCCTGCGAGCTTGCCGTCCGTCAACTCGACGCCATACGAACCGAATCCACCCCGGAACGTCGACGCGTTGGACACGTTGGTCAGGCCTTCGGCCCCGCAGAAGCGGCCTTGCGCGAACGGCAGATCTGCCGACACGTTGAGCACCATCGTGTTGTCGAGCTCGGTGGCCAGCTTGTTGAACTGACGAACACTCTCCGCGCACGTCGGCGTGTCGATGCTGGGGAAGATGTTGAGCACGACTCGCTGGCCCGCCAGGTCGACCGACGTGATGTCGGACAGATCGGCCTTGGTGAGGGTGAAGTCGGGGGTCGGGGAACCGACAGCGGGAAGGTCGCCCGCGGTGTTGACGGGGTTGCCGCCAAGTGCAGTTTGAGCCATGGCCGATGTCTACCAGAGGCTCGCCGGATTGGCTAGCCGCGGCCCTTGCGAAAGTTGACGAGATTGGTGACGATCACGATCACGACCGAGATGATGATGATCGGTATCTGCCAGCGCTGCAGGAAGTTGGTCACCGACCTCACCTGTGATTCGAACTGCTTGGCCAGCCACCACAGCAGCGCGAGACGTCCGGCGATGCCGATGAGCAGCAGCGGCAGGATTCGGCGCCAGCGCGTCTTCACGGTGCCGCTGAGCACGAACACGATGTTGCTGCCGACGAAGATCGGGATCAGCACCCATTCCGCCGTCCTGTATTGCTGCTCGAACCGATCGACCGACTCGGTCGACATCCCGAGGAAGCGTGTGAACCAGCGCAACGCTTGATCGCCATAGGCACGGCCGAGGTAGTGGCACACCGCCGCGGCCAACGTCAGGCGGAGGGTCGCGATCAGTGCCCAGGTGACGGGGGAGATGCCGGCTCCGACGGCAAAGATGAGGTAGCGGTTGCGCGACGAGAGCGTGATCAGCAACTCGGGACGCGAGTTCGCCCAACTGGCGTAGCCGACGTTGGCGATGTTGGTGCAGATGACCAGGCCGACGAACGCCACGAGCATGAAGGGGCCGTAGCGGGGCCGTTGATGCGGCTCGATGACTTCTTCTGCCGCTGTCGTGTCCACGCGGAGGGCACCTTAAACCACAAGGTCATCGACCCTGGTGCGCCCGGTGCCGGGGTCATCCTGGCCAGCGGTCTGGACTACCGTGTCGATCGCGGCCCCCGCCGCCACCGACGTGAACAACCGGAGACAACGACTCATGAAGAAATCTCGACTGATTGCCGGCCTGATGGCCGCCGGTCTCATCATTGCCGCTTGCGGCAGCAGCGACGACACATCCTCTGGCGGCACAACACCCGCAGCAGGCGGCTCCACGCCCGCCGCTGCAGGCAACGACTGCAAGCCGGTGAAGCCCGGCGTGCTCAGCGTCGTCACCAGCCTTCCCGGCCCCAACTTCTGGGGCACCACGAAGCAGAAGTCGATCCCGACGCGATCAAGAGCGGCATCGAGTACGACCTCGCCAACATGATCGCCGGCTGGTGCGGCCTGAAGATGGAGTTCCGCAACGAGAACTTCGACGCCGTCGTCGCCGGCCAGATCGATCCGACGAGCTACGACATCGTGCTGTCGCAGGTCACGATCACCGACGACCGCGCCAAGGTCGTCGACTTCTCGGAGGGCTACTTCAAGGCTGACCAGGGCCTGTTGGTCAACAAGGGCACCACGGTGACCTCGTGGGACGACGTCAAGAAGCTGACCATCGGCGTGCAGGCCTCGACCACTGCCGAGTTCGACGTCACTTCCGGTGAAGTTCCCGGCTGGAAGCTCGACAACGTCAAGTCGTTCCCGGACCTCGCATCGGCCTATGCGGCACTGTCGGCCGGCACAGGTCGACGGCGTCATGATCGACACGCCGATCAACCTCGGCCAGGCCGCTCAGTCCGGCGGCAAGCGAAGAGGTCGTCGCCCAGTTCAAGACCGGCGAGGAATACGGCGCGATCTACGGCAAGGGCAACGGCAAGAAGGCCATCTTCGACCCGATCATCCAGGGTCTGCTCGACGACGGCACGATCAACGCCTTGATCGCCAAGTACCTCGGCGGCGATCCGACGACGGTTCCGTTCGTCGACGTTCCTGCTGCCTGAGGCCTGTCATTGAGCGAATTGGTTGCATCCGACCCACTCGCCCCGCGGCGGGTGGGTCGGGTGCTGACCTACCGCAAGGCGGCCTTGCTGGCCTTGCTGTTCCCGCCGTGCGGCATCCCGGCGATGATCCACTCCGTGCGTGCGGCACGCCTCGCCCGCGAGGGCGAGATCGAATCAGCCCGTCACGAGGGCGAGCGTGCTCGCGATTGGTCGTGGTACTCGGTCGGCATCGGCCTGTCGGTGTACATCGTCGCTGTTCCTGGTGTGGCTCCTCGCTCACCAACGACCACGCCGTTGCCCAGGTCTTCTTCGGATGGGCGACCCTGACCGATGGCGCTCGCCTGGCGGTCGCTGCTGAAGGGCTTCTGGATCAACGTCCAGGTGTTCCTCATTGCCGAGGTGATCGTGCTGGTGTGGGCGTTGGTGGTCGCTGTCATGCGACTGCTGCCGGGACCGGCGTGCCAGCCGGTGCGCTTCCTCGCGACCGTGTACGTCGACGTCTTCCGTGGCGTGCCGGCGATTGCTCGTCATCCTGCATCGTCGGCCTCGGGCTGCCGCAGGCGCATGTGCCGATCCTCGGCGAGCTTCACCGACATGCAGCTACGCCATCCTGGCCCTCAGCCTGACGTACGGCGCCTACGTGTCGGAGGTGTACCGCGCCGGCATCGAGTCGATCCACTGGAGCCAGACCGCGGCGGCCCGATCCCTCGGGCTGTCGTACTCGCAGACGATGCGCCACGTCGTGGTGCCGCAAGCCGTTCGCCGGGTGATCCCGCCACTGCTCAACGACTTCATCGGACTGCAGAAGGACACCTCGCTGATCGGCGTCACTCGGTGTGCTCGACGTGGTCAGCCGGGCCCGGTTCGTCAACAACTCGCGAGGGCACGCTGGCCGCGTACTCGATGGCGGCACTGCTGTTCCTCCTCGTCACGATCCCGTTCACCCGCTGGCTCGACGGCTTGATCCGTCGACAGCAAGCGCGGACACTTGCAGGGCGGTCGTAGGCCATGCCGTTTCTCGAACTGCGCGACGTACACAAGACGTTCGGCACCAATCCGGTCCTGCGCGGCATCGACCTCGATGTCGATCTGCACCAGGTCGTCTGCCTCATCGGCGCGTCGGGCAGCGGCAAGTCGACACTGCTCCGCTGCATCAACCAACTCGAGACGGTCGACAGCGGAACCATCCACCTCGGCGGCGACCGGGTCAGCGGGCGCGGCATCGACGTCGATGCGCTACGACGCGAAGTCGGCATCGTGTTCCAGAGCTTCAACCTGTTCCCGCACATGACCGTGCTGCAGAACGTGACGCTGGCGCCGGTGAAGGTCTTGGGCTTCAGCAAGGCACTGGCAGAGGAACGCGGCATCGCGCTGCTGAAGCGGATCGGTCTCGACGAGAAGGCCAAGGAGTATCCGGACCGGCTCTCGGGCGGTCAGCAACAGCGTGTAGCGATCGTGCGAGCACTGGCGATGGAGCCACGGCTGCTGCTGCTCGACGAGATCACCTCGGCTCTCGATCCCGAACTGGTCGGCGAGGTGTTGAACATCGTCCGCGACCTGGCCGCCGATGGGATGACGATGATGCTCGCGACCCACGAGATGGGCTTCGCCAAAGAGGTGTCGTCGAAGGTGTGCTTCCTGCACGAGGGTGTGATCCACGAAGAAGGCCCGCCGTCGCAGATCTTCGAGAACCCGCAGCAGGAGCGAACACAGGCGTTCGTGCAGCGGATCATTGATGCTGGACGGCTGTAGCGACTTCCGCTGAGGCGAGCTGCTCTTTCGGCAGCTTGCGGGTGAAGAACAATGCGATCAGCGCGATGCCGGCAACGACCGCAAGCGCCGCACGGAGGCCGTCGAGTCGCGCGGTGCTGTTCTCGTCGACGATGGCGGAGGCGGTTGGCTCCCGAACGCCTGCGTCGTCGAGCGCCGTCTCGAGATCGTCGTCCGAGATGAATGGGATGCCCGACGACAGGCTGACGCTGGCTTGCTCGACGACGGAACGGCGGGACCGCCGGGTTGTCGGCGATTCCCGTGAAGAACGACGACGAGAGCCCGGCGATCAGGACTGCGCCGACCAAGGCCGTGCCGATCGACGCGCCGAGGTTCGTGACCGTGTTCTGCAGCCCGCCGACCTCTCCGCTTCGTTCGTCGGGCACGGACGACACGGTGATGGCGCCCAGTTGCGATGAGAGCGCACCGATGCCGAGGCCGGCGAGCAGCATCGGCACCGTGACGATCTCGGGCCCGGCGCCGGCATCGAGGGCGAGGGTCATGATCACCACGGCCAGGAACAACCACAAGATCCCGACCTGGATGACGCGACGTGGCGACGCCTGTGGCCACACCTTCGGAATGCCCACGGCGGCAATCAAGAGCGTGATGGAGAGCGGCATGATGCGAAGGCCGGTTTCGATGGCCGAGAGCCCGAGCGCGACCGACAAGTACAGCGGGATCGAGAAGAACAGTCCGGCCTGCAACAGGTATTGGAAGAAGAACGAGGTCAGCCCGCCGCGCAGCACAGAGTTGTCGAGGATCGCCGGATCGATGAGCGGCTCGCCACCTTTCTCGATGACGCGGTTCTCCCAGCCCATGAACAGCCACAGCACGAACCCGCCGCCGAGCACCAGCCACACCGTCGGCGACAGCCCGAACCATTGCGGTGCGTTCGGTCGTGGACGGACGAAGCCCCACGCGCCGCCACGGAGGATGCCGAAGACGATCAGCCCGAGGCCTGCAGCAGACATCACGGTTCCGACGAGATCGAGACGGACGCCTGCCTCTGCCGGAGAGTCGGTCATCCGTCGAGCGAGCACGAGGATGGCCATGACGATGATGACCTCACCGGCGAAGACCCAGCGCCATGATGCGTACGTGGTGAACAGGCCGCCGATCAGTGGCCCGAGTGCGACCGCGATGGCGCCCGCCGACGCAACGAGACCATATGCCTTCGGGCGCTCGGGTCGGGCGAAGTTCGAGGCCACGAGGGCGACGATGGCCGGCATGATCAGTGCCGCACCGATGCCCTCGAGGAACGACCAGCCGATGATCAGCACGGTGAGGTTGCCGGCCAGTGCAGTCGTCAGCGAGCCGCATCCGTAGATGACGCAGCCGATCATGAACGCTCGCTTGCGCCCGAGGATCTGTCCGACCTTGCCACCGGTGATCATCAGCGAGGCCATGACCAGCGTGTAGAGCGTGATGGCAGTCTGAATGCCCGTGACCGTCGTACCGACATCTTCGGCCACGGTCGCGATCGCGACGTTCATCACCGAGCTGTCCAGCGTCATCAAGAACTGCCCGGCGGCCAGCGTCGACAGCACGACGGCCGCGGGCATCTTGGCGGTGTCGTTCACGCTGAACCCAGTTTCCGAGCCGACCCGCCACGACGCATTGCGCAATCATGGTGGAGTGATCGAATGAGCGCATAACCCTGGAAGGGTGAACCGAACCCCTTGACAGTGAGACAGAAAGTGTCTTACTGTCTCACGATGAGCATTGACCCGGCCGAGCTACGCGTGCTCGATGCAGCAAAGCTGTGCTGCGAGCGCTGGGGTCTCGCCAAGGTCACGATCGAAGACATTGCCAACGAGGCCGGCGTTTCCCGGGCGACCTTGTATCGGATGTTTCCTGGTGGCAAGGACGTCCTGTTCGAGGCGTTGCGCGTACGCGACATCGAGGAATTCTTCACACGCTTGAGCGCACATCTCGATGGCGCCGTCGACTTCGAAGACCTGCTGGTTCGTTGCGTCGTCCATGCCACGCACGAACTGCGCAGCGATCAACACCTGTCGTTGATGCTGGCCAGCGAGCCAGGTGACACCCTCGGTCAACTGACGGTCGACGGCCTTCCACGCATCATCCGCGTTGCCACCGTGTTCCTCTCACCGTTGGTCGACGGCTACCTGCCGCGCCGCGAGGGCGCACGGCTCGTCGAACTGCTGGCCCGCCTCGTCATCAGCTACTTCCTCGCGCCATCCGAGCAAGTCGATCTCGGCGACGCCGACTCTGCCAGAACCTTCATCCAGACATTCATCCTGCCGGCGTTCCAGCCGAGCCTCACCAGGAGCTGAACCCCCATGACAGTCACGCACAACGACAACGAATCGATCATCGGCCGCGCCGAGATCAACGACATCGACGCCATCTTGGCGATCCCGCTCTGCGATCCCGGCGAGCGTCAGCACGCGACCAAGAACAACGCCGACACGTTGTTCACGTGGGACTACTCGCTCGCCCGCCCGCAGCTGCGAAAGCTCTACGAAAAGGCCAAGGTCGGCCAGTGGAACGGTTCGATCGATCTCCCGTGGGACACCGAGGTCGACGTCGAGAAGATGATCACGGAAGACCAGGAGATGCTCGGCACGGGCCTCGATCCCAACTCGTACATCGGCACGCCGGTCGAGAAGTGGGACGACAAGAAGTGGCTCGAGTTCGGTATCGAGAGCCGCAACTGGTTGCTCAGCCAGTTCCTGCACGGCGAGCAGGGCGCGCTCATCTGCACTGCCAAGATCGTCGAGACGGTGCCGTGGTACGACGCCAAGCTGTACGCCAGCACGCAGGTCGTCGACGAAGCTCGCCATGTCGAGGTCTTTGCCCGCTACCTCGCCGAGAAGATGGGTGGCGAGTACCAGATCAACGCTCACCTTCGGATGCTGCTCGACGACATCGTCGTGGACAGTCGCTGGGACATGACATACCTCGGCATGCAGGTGATGATCGAAGGCCTCGCACTGGCCGCCTTCGGCTTCCTGCACCAGTTCACCAACGAGCCGTTGTTGAAGAAGCTGCTGCGCTACGTGATGAGCGACGAGGCCCGCCATGTGGCCTTCGGTGTGTTGTCGTTGAAAGAGGTCTACGACTCGCTGAGCGATGCCGAGATGAAGGATCGCCAGGAGTTCGCCTTCGAGGCTGCCATTCGCATGCGCGATCGCTTCATGCAGCAAGAGGTGTGGGAGCGCATGGAAGTGAACGTGCGCGACGTCGTGCCGCTGCTGCTCGAAGACCCGACCCGCACGGTGTTCCAGTCGATGCTGTTCAGCAAGATCGTGCCGAACTGCAAGAAGCTCGGTCTGCTCGACCGCAACGACAAGTGGCTGCGCCACCGGTTCGAGGACATGGGCGTGATCCAGTTCGAGGACTGGGAAGACACCGGCGAGGAATACCTCAAGTTCGAGCTCGACGCCGAAGCTCCCGCCGCCATCTGACCCATCCGTACGAGTGTTTCCGTCCCACGGTGGCCGAACACTCCTTCGACTCATGAGTCGCGCAGGCGTCGCCTGATTCGCGCATACGGTTTCGTCATGGACGAGTTCGTGATCAAACCGCTCGGGCCCGACACGTGGGACGACTTCGCTCAGCTCATCAAGCGGCAGGGCAATGCCAGCTGGGGTGCGCCGGGTTGCTGGTGTCTGTGGTTCCATGCCGACGACGATGCCCGCGACCCTGGCGGCGACAACGGCCCCTCACGCAAGGAGCGACTGGTGATGCAGGGGCGAGCGCACGCGGCGCTGGTGTTCGACGGTGATCTCGCCGTCGGCTGGTGCCAATACGGCACTCCCGAAGAGCTACCGGGCATCCATCACCGTAAGAACTACGAGGCGGGGCTGGTCACCCTCCCCAATTACCGCCTGACGTGCATCTTCGTCGACAAGGCGTACCGCCACAAGGGTGTTGCACTGGCCGCGCTGCAAGGGGCGCTCGACCTGATCGCGGAGGCGGGCGGAGGCGTCGTGGAGGGGTATCCGCACGACCTCCCGGAAGGCAAGAAGATCTCCAACGCGTTCCTGTACAACCTGACGCGCAAGGTCTACGAGGACTTCGGGTTCACGTATCAGCGACCGAAGGGCAAAGGCAACTGCGTGATGATCGCCACGGTCGCGCCGAGCGCTACGTCTTGATGAAGTCGGCGAGCTGGCGTCGCCATTCGACGCTGCACTTGTCGGCCTGCACACTGACGAGCGTCGTCTGGTCCAGTGGCAGCACGCCGTCGAGTTGTTCGAGCATGCGCTTGTCCTCGGCTCCGATCGCAAGGTCGAAGCGGATGATCTCCTCGGCCGAGACGGAGAAGTCGTCGTTGCGCCACACGACGAAGGTGAAGTACGACGTGACGTCGTCGATCGGCGTGGACAGCAGTAGGAGGATGTGCTCGAGACCCGAGTCGTAGGTGATCGTGCTGCGCACCACGAACGGCAGGCTGAACCCCGACGACATCGCCCGATGCACCACCTGTTGCGCCTGCCCGCTGACGAGTGCGCCCGTCGTGTTGTTGGCCAGCACCTCGTATCGATATCCGTAGTAACCGTTGTCGAGCGGCTGCAGTTCGAACTTCGGAACGTGCGTGTCCTGAGCCCGCCCGAACGTGCCGACGTGCACGAACGGGAAGTGGGTGATGTCGAGGAAGTTGTCGACCATCCGCGTCGTCGACGACCGCCACACCTCGACGGGGGTGTTGATGCGACGGAACGCGGAGTCGTCTTCTTGGGCGATGCACGGGATCGGAGCGGAGGGTGTGCCGAGGCAGACCCACACCAACCCGTAGCGCTCCTCGCAGCAGTACGGCGCCAGATGCGCACGCGGCGGGGGAGGCACGCCTTCGCTTGCGGACGGCACATCGACGCAGCGTCCCTCGTCGCCGAACGTCCAACCGTGATAGGCGCACGTGAGGCAACCGTCGTTGACGGAGCCGATCGACAGCGGTGCCTCGCGATGCGGGCAGCGATCGGGAGCAGCCAGCACGGCGCCCGACGGTGTTCGCCACAGCACGACGCTACGGCCGAGCAGTGTGACGGCGACGGGCTTGGTGGCGACCTCGACGGACCGGGCAACCGCATGCCAAGAGTTGGCCAGCGCCTCGCTGTCGCACAGGATTCGAGTCACGTCGCGACCTTACCGAGCATCCGTGTGAGGCCAGACGTGCGGAACGGTGATGCCCGCGCGATCGAGCAACGAGCGCTGACGATCCTGGGCCTCGCGGCGAACAGCCGGTGCGTCGACCGTGATGCAGCGACCATCACGGATCACCTGATTGCCGGCGACGAACACGTCGCGGACGCTGCGACCATCGGTGCCCCACACCAGTTGCAATCCGACGTCGCCACGTGGCGACCAGCCCCAGTCCGTCGCGTCGTGCACGACGATGTCGGCTTGCTTTCCGACCTCGAGGGATCCGATTCGGTCGGCCATCCCGATGGCTTCGGCACCGGCGATGGTCGCCAGTTCGAAGGCCTGATGCGCACCGAACCGCTCGGGATCGAGCCGGCCGTCGCGGGCGATCCCGGCCGCGAGCGCCGCGGTGCGCAAGATGTCGACGACGTCACCGGCGTTGGCAGCATCGCAACCGAGGGCGACACGACCACCTCGCTCGACGATGTCGGCGTGCCGGCCGGCTCGGATGACACCTTGACCGAGTCGCAGGTATGCCCACGGGCAGTACGCGATCGCGGTCCGAGTCGACACGACCAGATCGATCTCTTCCTCGTCGAGCCACACGCCGTGGGCGAGGAGGAGGTTGGGCCCGAGCACACCGAGATCGTCGAGGTGGACGATCGGCCGGCGACCGGTGCGTGCCAGGTAGCTCGCGGGGTCCGATGACGTCGGCGACATGTGCATGGTCATGCCGGTACCGAGCTCGCGGGCGAGCGCGGCAGCGTCGACGAGGAGTTGATCGCTCGCCAGATCGTGGCCGACGAGCGTGACCCAACCCTCCACCAGACCTCCACGTGGGAACGCGTCGACGACGGCGCGCTGTCGGTCCAGAACCTCGGCCGACGGTGCCGGTGAACGGACCCTCTTCGATGTCCCATCCCCATGTGCCGATGGTGCCGCGGATGCCCACCGTCGCGCATCGCTCTGCAACACGTTCGGGATGTGCGACCGTGCCGGCCTCGACGACGGTGGTGACGCCGTTCTGGGCGCACTCGATGGCGCACAAGGTTGCCGACAACTGGTCGTCGTCGGGTGTGTGCGCGCCGTGGAGCGGAACTGCCCACTCGAAGATCGAGGCTCCTGGTGCAAGCAGATCGGGAATGCAACTTCGCACCAGTGGATCGCCGGTGAAGTGTTGGTGGGCATTGATCATTCCCGGAGTCACGACACAATCCGTGGCATCGATCACAGTCGCGTCCGGGTACGCGGCGCGCAGTTCCTCCGTCGATCCCACCGCTGCGATCAGCCCGTCGGACACCACGACCGACCCGCCGACCAACACGTCGCGCGCCGCGTTCATCGTCACCACATCGCCGCCCGCGATGATGTGCTCCGTCATTTCAAGCCTCGGATGAACGGTCGGGCGAGTGCTGCAGGTTGGCGGACACTCTTGGCGAACAGGGCCATCGCCAAGATCGTGACGACGCTCGGAGCGATGGCCAGGAACGACGAATCGATCGACTTGTAGCCGAGCGACGGGATGGTCAACACGAACGAGCCGACGAGCCCGAACGTGACGCATCCGGCAACGGTTCCCTTCAGCGTCCACCCGCCGAAGATCACCGCGGCGATCGCGATGAATCCCCGTCCTCCGATCAACGAGTCCTCGAACCGGCCGGCGCGAGCGAACAGGAAGTAGCCACCGCCGATGCCGGCCAAGATGCCGGTGAGGTAGATCGTCTGGCGGCGCAACTTGTTGACGTCGAGGCCCGACACGTCGGCCGCGTTCGGATCCTCGCCGACGGCGCGGACCTCGAGACCCCAGCGAGTGCGGTACAGCAGCCAATACACCAACGGCACGACCGGGTAGACGAGGTACAGGACCCACGGCTGATCGAACAGTGCCGGGCCGAGCAACGGGATGTCGGACAGCAATGGAATTCCGAAACGCCTGACGACGTCGGACTGCGGGTCGATCGAACTCGTCAGGAAGCCGACCAGACCCAACACGAGAACGTTCAGCACCAGACCGACCACGAACTGATCGGCAGGCAATCGGTGGCTCATGTTGGCCTGGACGATCGCGACGATCAGTCCGGCGATGCCGGCGAAGAGCAGACCGATGCCAGTCGAGTGGGTGATGTCGGCACCGATCGCCGCCGCGAACGAACCGGCCAGCAGCATCGCCTCGAGTGAGATGTTGATGGTGCCGGCCTTCTCGGCGATCAGCTCGCCCGACGCGGCGAACAGCAGCACGACGGCAGAGATGATCGCGTTGCGCCACGCACTCTCGTTGGAGGCGATGTCACCGAGGGCGGAGAAGAAGTTGCCCATCGCTCAGACCCTGCTGCTCGTGATCGACAGAGCCCGCCGGCGTTCGCGGATGTAGAGGATCGCCGGAGGCAGCAGTAGCGCCAGCACCAGCAGTCCCTGGACGACGTCGGCGATGCGGCCCGACACGCCGGTGGCCCGAAGGAAGCCGGAGCCGGTGCGCATGCAGCCGAACAGGAACGAGACGAACACCACGACGAACACTCGTTGGCGGGCCACCAGAGCAGCGAGCAAGCCGGCGAACCCGATGCCGGCACCGAAGTTGGCGACCAGTTGGTAGTTACCGAAGTCGCCTCCGGCGAGCATGAACCCGCCGGCGAGGCCGGCGAAGCCACCCGACACCAGCATCGCCCCGATGCCGTAGCGGCGCTCGGCGACCCCGGCTCGACGTGCGGTACGAGGGTTGCGGCCGAGCATCCGCAGGCGGAAGCCGATCACCGAGCGATCGAGCACCAGCCAGACGATCACGGTGAGGATCAGCGCAACGATGACACTGATCGGGAACTCGTTGCCGAACCACGTGATCCGTGGGATGCGAGTGTTCGGGGCCAGCGGTTCGCTGACCTGGTTGCGGTTGGCGCGACCGGCAGCCGGTGCCAGCAGCAGCCACGGCTTGCGCAGTCCCCATCCCATCAAGTTGGCCGCGACCGTGCTGAGCAGCAGGGTGCTGAGCACCTCGGGCACGTTGCGGTAGTACCGCAGCACGCCGGCGATGCCCGCCCAGATCGCGCCGCCGACGATCCCGAACAGCATGGCGATGACCAGCACGAACGGTCCCGGACCGGCGAGCCGCACTGCGACGTAGGCGGCGAAGCACGAGCCCGATCACGAGCTGGCTCTCCTGGCCGATGTTGACGAGGCCGGCGCGCCCGTTGACGATGGTGCCCAGCGCGACGATCAGGATCGGTGCGGACACTCCGAGCGTGAGGCCCCATCGACCGGGTTTGCGGATGCTGCCGTCGACGATCGCCGTGTACACGTTGGTCCACGAGCCACCCGTTGCTGCCACGCAGATCGCCGCGAGGGCGAGCGCGATGAACAGGCAGATCGCGTAGAGGGCGACGACCTCGCCGGTGATCCCGAACTTCGATCGCTGCAACGCAGCAGACGCGACCTCGTCCTCTTCCGAGTCGGTGACGATGCGCTCGCCTACGTCACTCATTTGGCGTCGCTCGTTTGGCACTCACTCATGTTGCGCCACTCATCATCAGCCCGAGCACGGCGAGATCGACCTCGTCGCGTTGCATCTCGCCGACGATCCGCCCGTTCGACATCACGACGATGCGATCGGCGAGGTCGAGGATCTCTTCGAGCTCGGTGGAGATCAACAGCACGGCGACACCATCGGCCGCGGCCGCGCGCAACTGCGCCGACATGTACTCGATCGCACCGACGTCGAGCCCGCGCGTCGGTTGGGCGGCCACGAGCACACGTGGTTCGTTGGAGAGCTCGCGCGCCAGGACGACTCGCTGCTGGTTGCCACCGCTGAGCGACCACATCGGCGCGCGCGGCCCACCGCACACGATGTCGAACTTGTCGATCAGCTTGGCCGCCTCCGCGTACATCTCGGAACGGTTCATCAGGCCGCGGTCGCGAGACTCGATCGGGGTCGGCGATGAACATGTTCTCGGCGACGTTGAAGTCGAGCACGCAGCCACTGTCGTGACGATCCTCGGGGATCACGGCGACGCCCGCCTTGGCCATGGCGCCGGCGTGACCGGTGGCGACGGTTCGACCATCGACCTCGACATGTCCGGCGGCAAGAGTGCACAGGCTCGACAGCACGTCGCCGAGTGTGCGTTGACCGTTGCCTTCGACGCCGGCGACACCGACGATCTCGCCGGCGTGCACCTCCAGGTCGAGAGCCATCGAGCAGCACGCGGCCGTCGCGGCCGGAGACCGAGGCGCTCGTGACTCGCAACACCGGATCGCCCTGCGGGCGCGGATGCACCTCCGCTCGTCGGACTGCGATTCGTCGAGCACTCCGAACGCTGCGTGCTCGCGCCGCAGCGCAACGTCGCGACCGACCATCGCCCGGGCGAGCATGGCCGGGTCGGACCCCTCGGTGAGCCGGTGATCGACGACCTTGCCGTCGCGCATGATGGTGATCTCGTCGCTCGCCGAGATCACCTCGGCCAGCTTGTGGCTGACCAGCGCGACGGCCTTGCCCTCGTCGTCGACGACTCGGCGCAGTGCCGCGAACAGGAACTGCGGATTCGGCCGGCGACAGCACCGACGTCGGCTCGTCGAACACCAAGATCTCCGGATCTCGTCGCAGGCATTTGATGATCTCGACACGCTGGCGTAGCCCGGCGGTGAGGTCGGCGATGCGGTCGTCGGGATCGATCTCCAAGCCGTACTGCTCGCTGATCTCACCGACTCGCCGACGAACTCGCGCCGGGTCCAATCGACCGGTGTCGCCGAGCGCGACGTTCTCCCAGACGGTCAGCGGCTCGACCAGGCTGAAGTGTTGGTGGACCATGGCGATGCCGCGGCGCGCGGCCTCGATGGGATCGACGATCCTCGACCACTTCACCGTGCAGGCGGATCTCGCCGGCATCGGGAAGGACCAGACCGATGAGCATCTTCATCAGCGTCGACTTGCCGGCCCCGTTCTCGCCGAGGATGCCGTGGATGCGGCCGCGCATGCAGCGCCAGGTTCGACGTGGTCGCAGGCGACGACCCGCCCGAACCGCTTGGAGATGTCGATGAACTCCGCGGCGGGCGGGGAGTCTGGACTCCCCGCCCGACGCGGTGATCGGCCGCTTGGGTCACCGGCGCCGGTCAGCCCTGCGCAAACGCCACGGCGTTGATCTTGCCGAGCTCGTCGGCGAGATCACCCGATGCGATCTGCTTGTACACGGCGTCCATCGCCGCCTGCTGCGTCGCGGCGTCGGCGTTGCAGATGACGGCACCCGGCTCGGGATCGACGCCGACCTTGAACTGCTTGATGTCGCCCTCCTTGAAGGTGCCGGCGATGATCTCCTTCATCACTGCCGTCACGTAGTCGCCGCCGTCGAACTTGACCGCGATGTCGTACTTGAGGTCCTCGGTGCTGTCACACACCTTCGACGAACCGGCGCTCATCGTGATGAGCCCCGCGTTGTTGGCGGCCTGCACGACCGGTCGATGGGCGCCACCGAGGTACGGGTACACGGCGTCGGCACCGTTGTCGATGGCGGTCTGCAGCGCCGCCGTCGCGTTCGCCGTGTTGTCGAAGTCGAACGGGAAGTCGCCGGTCTGGACGTAGGTCTGCGTGTACGACGGATCGACTGCCTTCAGACCGAGTTCGAACGCCATGTACGCCTGCTTCTCGAAGCCGAGATCGCAGCAACCGATGATCACGACCGAGTCGCCGCCCTTCTCCTTCAGCTTCAGACCGGTCGCGTAGCCGGCGGTGTAGCTGATCTCGCTGCCGTCGTCGGTGCTCTGCGACAAACCCGGGTTCGGCGGGAAGCCGGCGCCGCAGTTGCAGTACCAGAACACGTCGGGGTACTTGGCGATGAGATCGGGGAGCGGCTCGGCGATCTCCGATGCACCGACGATGATCACGTCGACGCCCTGTTGCGCGAGGTCGCCCATGGCTGTCGCGGCGTCGGCTGCCTGGATGTTGTCGACGACGATCGGGTCCTCGAACCCGTTCTCGCTGGAGAGCTTCTTGGCGGCGTCGACGACTGCCTGGTAGTACGCGCCGTCGTCGGCGGGCCCGGCAGCAGCGATGCCGAACACGACCTTGCCGTCTCCGTTCGCGTCGAGGTCGGCGGCCGTGGCGCCGCTCGGCCGGCGCGGTCGGTGCCGGCCGGCTCGGTGCCGGCGGCGTCTGTCGCAGCCGGCGTCGTGGCCGCGGGCGTCGTTGCGGACGCCGAAGTTGCGGCCGGTTGCGTCGCCGCGGATGTGGCGTCGCTGGCGTTGTCGTCGCTACCGCACGCTGCAGCGACGATCGATGTTGCGGCCAGCAACACCATCACTCGGCTGACGCGGCGACCTGACTTGTTGCTCTTCACGTCGATTCCCTCCCCTTGTTTGCCCTGGTGTCCGCGGACTGATGGTCAGACCATTCCGTTGCGGACGAACCATAGTCTCGCTCTGTAAAGACTCGTGACACGGAGTGTGAATGCTGTGGGAACGGAGCGCTATGGAGATCGCCCGAGGGACGTCAGGCGCGGAAGGTCAGACCATCAGTCCAACGATGCTACGTTCGCGCTCATGACCCAACCCAACACCTTGATCTTCGTCGATCTGCCGAGCGACGATCCGAAGCCAGCGGCCGGTTCTACGCCGAGGTGTTCGGATGGGAGGTCGAGGGCCGGCCGACGGGCGAGTTCCACCGCATCGTGCCCGGCGGGCACTTCCCGCTGCCCGACGGCTCGCCCTCCGAAGTCGGCAACCTGCACATGGGCATCTACGACGTCGCGAACGCGCGTCCACATCCCGATTCGGCTGGCGTCGAACCCGCGAACGGCGAGCACGCAGGGTCGTACCGCTCGGGTGTGGATCCTCGTCGCCGACGACGACAGCGACGAGCGCATCCTCGAAACGGCCGTGCGCCTCGGCGCCACCGAGCTGTGGCGAAAGCACTACTGGGCCGAGTTCAACGGGTTCAACGGCGCGTTCGTCGATCCGTGGGGCAACACGTTGATCCTGTGGACCAAGGGTGGTTCCGATCCTGTCGTGCCGGAGGGCTGGACCCGTGAGTGAAGTTGCCGACAAGTACGCCGTTCATCCGCCGTCGATGCGCTGGACGCACATCGCCCTGCCGGCGACCGACATCGACAAGACCATCGACTGGTACCAGCGGTTCACGCCGCTGGAGTTGCTCGACCGCCGCGAGGACGCCGACGGCCAGGGCGCGTGGCTCGGTCATCGCGATCAGGTCGACAAGCCGTTCATCCTGGTGCTGGTCAGCTTCATCCGCGACCAGGACAAAGGTCCGCAACCGATCATGGCGCCGTTCGCGCACATCGGCATCGAGGTCACCAGCCGCGCCGAGGTCGACGCGATCGCCGCCCGCGGCGAGGCCGAGGGCTGCCTGGCGTGGGCGCCCACCGGAGATGCCGCCACCGATCGGCTACATCTGCGCGTTCACCGATCCCGACGGCAACATGATCGAGTTCTCGTACGACCAGGGCGTGTACGCCAAGGTGCAGGAGGTCTGGGGTGCCGGCTCGCTGATGGTCTCGCCGACTGAGGTCTGCGTCGGCTACCTCGAGGCGTTCGCGCACCGGCGACGCCGACGCGGTCGCCGCGTTCGTCACCGACGACTTCGTCAACGAGCACACCGCCGCGCTCGGCAGTGGTTGCGTCGGCATCGTCGAGTACCGCCAACGCCTGCCGGGCTTCCTGGCGTCGATGCCGGGCCTGCGCTACGACATCGAGGACGTCGTCGCCGAGGGCGACCGGGTGTGCGCGGCGTACACCTTGCGCACGACTGTCAACGATCGCACGATCGCGGTGCGCGGCGTCATGCGGTTCGTCGTCCGCGAGGGTCGCGTCGCCCATCGCATCGACTACTGGGACAGCCTCGGTGTTCAAGCAGCAGGCCGGTCTGGACTGAACGATGCAGTACCGGCAGTTGGGCAGCAGCGGCATCGAGGTCAGCACGCTCGCGTTGGGAACGATGATGTTCGGGCGGTGGGGCAATCCCGACGAGCAGGCGTGCAAGCGGATGGTCGACGCCGCTCTCGCCGCCGGCGTCACCCTGTTCGACACCGCCGACATCTACGACTTCGGCACCTCGGAGGAGTTCCTCGGTCGAGCGCTCGCGGGCCGTCGCGATCGGGTCGTGCTGGCAACCAAGGTCGGCAACGCGATGAGCGACGATCCGCTCGGAGCGCGGCTTGTCGCGACGGTGGATCACCCAGTCGTGCGACGCGAGCCTGCGACGATTGGGCACCGACTACATCGACCTCTACCAGATGCACCGGCCCGATCCCGACACGCCGATCGACGAGACGCTGCAGGCGTTCGACGACCTCGTGAAAGCCGGCAAGGTGCGCGCCATCGGCACGTCGACGTTCTCACGGCAGCAGCTGGACGAGGCCCGCGTCCGCGCCGAAGACCTCGGCGTGACCGCTCCGTCGGTCGAGCAACCGCCGTACTCGATGCTCGTCCGCGCGGTCGAGGCCGAGGTGCTGCCGTGGTGTGCGCAGCACGACGTCGGCGTGCTCGCCTGGGCACCGCTGAACGGCGGCTGGCTCACCGGCAAGTACCAGTCGGACTCGATCGACACCGAGTCGCGAGCCGGCCGCGAGCCCGATCACTTCGACCATCGCGACGCTGCGATTCGGGCGACGAAGCACGATGTCGTGGCCCAGTTGATGCAGGTCGCCGAGTGGGCCGGACTGACGTTGATTCAGCTGGCGTTGGGCTTCGTCGTCGCCAACCCGGCGGTGACTGCTGCGTTGATCGGCCCACGTACGCCCGAGCAACTGCCGTCGTTGCTCGCCGCTGCGGATGTGAGCTTGTCGCCCGATGTGCTGGCGGCGGTCGACGCGATCGTGACGCCTGGCGAGACGATCAACCCCGTCGACAACGGCTGACGTTCAGCCCGCCCACGTCGGCGTCCTGGTCGAATCGAGGGGCTCGTCGTGCAGTCGCTCGTCGGTGCCACTCCGCGAGGCCGCGTACACGGTGTGCACCGCGAGTGCGACGAAGACGATCGCTCCACCGATCAACGCGGGCACGCCGGGGTACTCGTCGACGAAGATCCACACCCAGATCGGGCCCATGATCGGCTCGAGCATCGAGATCAGGGCGACGTCGGTTGCCGGCGCCCGCGCCGCACCGATGCTGAACAGTGCGAGACCGATTCCGAGTTGAGCAAAGCCGAACGTCAGGAGTATCAGCAGGTCGTGCCGGGAGATGTCGAACGGATCGGCAAACGGGAGGGCGATCACCGAGCTCATCAGCGACGCGAGCAGCATCGCCGGTGCCATCGCGATCTCTGAATGGCGGCGGATCATGACGGTGCCGTAGCCGAATGCCAGCGGGATGACGAGAGCGACCAGGGCGCCCGACGCCGACCCACCGGCGCCAGGGCCGGAGACCATGAACGCAACGCCTGCCACCGTGACTCCGATGGCGACCCACGTGTAGCCGTGCACCCGCTCGCCGATCAACACCCACGCCAAGACGGCTGCGGCCAACGGGCTGAGCGCGAAGATCACGAGCACGATGGCGACGCTCGTCTTCGAGAGCGCGACGACCATCGCGATGGACGACACGCAGAATGCGGCACCGACGAGCCAACCGGGTCGCCCGATCTTGACGATCGCTCGCAAGGGATTGGTTCGCTCCCGCCAGATGATCAGCAACCCGAGGCTGGCGCATGCCGACAAAGAACGCCAGAACACGGTCTGCCAAGCGTGAGGCTCGTCGAGCTTGCGGATGAACAGGCCGCCGGTGCTGAAGATCAACGCCGAAGTGGCGAGCAGCATCGCCGACTTTGCAGAGATGCGAGAACCTGCGGGAGCGTACGAAACAGCGACGCCACCCTCGCTCGGGACTGCGGTGACGCTCTCGGCAGGTTGTTCGTCGTGGAGCGGCATCATTCGCAGTCTCTCAGGGATCCGCGGGATGCGACTAGTTCATTCGCCGCTGCCGTACGGCCGGGTCAGCACCTCGAGGAAGTGGCCGCCCGGGTCCATGAAATAGAACCCGCGACCACCGTCGTTGTGGTTGATCTGGCCCTCGTTGCCCGGCCACGGATTCGGCCAGTAGGTGATGCCACGTTCCTCGACACGGGCGAACACCTCGTCGAACTCTTCCTCGGTGATGAGGAACGCATAGTGCTGTCCGGCGATCTCGTCGGCGGTTTCAGCGAAGTCGAGAGAGACCCCGTTGCCGGTCGCCACGACCAGGAAGTGTCCGAACGGTTCGGGTGCCGGCAACCCGAGGATCTCCGACAGAAACGTCGCTGATTCCACCTTGTCGTGAGCCGCAACGATCGTGTGGTTCAGTTGCGCAACCATGCCTCAAGGTTACGCGACTACAGCTGCTTTTCGAACCAGTGGTCCGCGTAGGGCTCGTCGTTGAAGCTGGGGATCTCGGTGTAGCCGGTCGATCGATAGAGGCTCTGCGCCTCCGTCAACGACTTGTTCGTCTCCAGCCTCACAATGTGTGCGCCGTGTTCGGCGGCCCGTCGCTCGAGCTCGGTCAGCAAGCGTCGACCGACTCCCAATCCGCGCGCCGACCTGGCGACCCACATCCGCTTGAGGTCCGCGGGTTGATCGTCGTGGAACTTCAATCCACCGCAACCGATCGGCTCACCGCGCAGGTACGCGACCACGAACAGTCCGGCGGGTTCGCTGAAGACGCTCACGTCCCCGGAGTGGCCGAGGCTGGGATCGAAGCCGTTGTCGAATCGGGTCACCAACTCGTCGAAGTACGAGTGCAGGCAGAACGTCGCGTTCGGTCCCGTTGGATCCTCGACGCGGAACTCGACGAGGCCAGCCGTCAGGAGTCGCTCGACAGTGGCCATCGCCTCGAGCAGCTCGCGGGATCGATGGTCGTCCAACGACGCGAGCAGCGACGCTGCCAACTCGTTGCTTCGGCGATCAAGCTCGTCGCGCTCCGTGCGTCCAGCCTTCGTCAGCCGCACCGACGCGAACGCGTTGATCCTCGGCATCCGGCTCGACGGTGACGAGACCTTCGCCCTCGAGGTTGCGCAGCAGCCGTGAGAGGTAGCCGGAGTCGAGGCCGAGCCGCTCGCGAACGACGCGGACGTCGATGCCGTCCGGACCGACCTCCCACAGGACCCGGGAGGCGCCGAGCGGACGGCGTCGTGCCAGATATTGGTCGTTGAGCACACCGATCCGCTGCGTGACAGTGCGATTGAACTGTCGGACCTTGACGATGTCGGCCTCGCGCATACCTCTGACTTTAGTCAGAGATATTGTCGGACGCTAGAGGTGCCGTTGCAACGGCGACCGGTCGCCCACGAACCAGACGTGGCCGAACGGATCGTGAAATCCTCCCTGGCGGTGCGGGCCCCAAGGCATCTGGTGATCTTGAAGGACGTGTCCTGCTCTGTCGGCTCCGGCGTGCACCGCCTTGGCGATGAAGTCGTCTGGATCGTCGACGAAGACCTCGACGCGGACTGTTGTGGTGCCGAGCGCCGAAGGCGACTCCCAGTTGTTGCCCTCAGGCTGCCCCAGGAAGAACGGCGCGCCGGCGATCTCGAGGCCGACAACCGAGCCGAGATCCCACAGCACGGTTGCACCGAGCGCTTTCTGATACCACGCCGATGCAGCGTCCGCGTCGGGGACGGCAAGCATCACCGAGATCGACAACCTGTTGGAATCATCCGTCACTGGTTCCTCCATCCATCAGTCCTTCGATCGTCGCGACGTGGTCGGTCGGCGACGGCATTGCTGCGATCTCGCCGGCAACCCGGGTTGCCGCGGCCTTCAACCTGTCGCTCTTCATGATCTGTTCGAACGCGTCGCCGATGTGGGCCGCAGATCGTTGATCCAATTCCAATGTCGTCGCGACACCCGCGCCAGTCGCTGCGTCGGCGTTCTCCCATTGATCGGCGAGCAGCGGTGCGAGCAGTTGTGGCACCCCGTGCGTGGCTCCTCCGAGCACCGAACCCGCCCCGGCGTGTGAGACCACGACGCTCGCCTTCTCGAGGACGAGCTGTTGGGGAACGAATCGTTCGATTCGAACGTTCGGCGGTCCGTCACCGACGACAGCAGGATCGAAGTGTGAGCCGACCGTCGCAACGACGTCGACGTCGAACCCGCCGAGCGTCGCGAGTGCGGTCGCCCACGGGAACATCTGAGCCGCTGCAGGCTCGGTGCCGGCAGTGAGGTACACCAGCGGGCGAGCCGTTCCGAGTTGGTCGAGCCAAGGCAGAGCGATGGGGCCACTGTCGCCTGCGATCGGTCGCATCGGTTGAACATTGCCGCTCGCCGGCGCCTGTCCGAACGACGGCGGGAACGGATGGAGGTAGAGCGCGCCGTTGATCTGCTCCATGGTCGGCCGCGGAAGTCCCTCCGACGCCCACAGCGGCTCGAGGCGCTCGATCACCATCTGGTCGGACCACGGTGGAAGCGCGCCACTGAACGCGACGGTCACATGCGGAATGCCGCGAGCGACACACATCGGCGCGGACGCGAGCTCGCCGCGTTCGTGGATCGACATGTGCGGTCGGAACTGATCGAACACCGGGATCAGATCGGTTCGCATCGCGGGTGCAGCGATCTCGGCGAAGAAGCCGGCGAAGAACAACCCGCGCCGTTCACGTGGTGGTAACGCCATCGTCTCGGCAAGCCGCGGTCCGTAGGCAGCACGTCGCTCGTTCGACGTCAGTCCGCCGGTGACGACGTCGAAGCCCTTGCCCGCGACGTAGTCGCGTGACTCCGTGCCGGTCACGACGAGCAGCTCGTGGCCGGCTGACTTCAACGCCGAACACAGCGGCAACAGAGAGTTGAGGTGGCCGGTGCCGGGCGTCGAACTGACGAGGATCCTCACGCGGACATCGTCGCTGTGGCCGGCCAGTGCTTGCGGTAGCGCTGCACGAGCCAACGGTTGAACTGCACGTGGCTCTCCTCCTGCCAGGAGTAACGGCCTCTGGCAGCAAAGCGTGAATGCATGCCGCGCTGCACCTTCGTGGTCGCGTCCTGATCCTGTTTGACGAAGACCTGCACGCCGGCGTCGCTCATCGCGAAGAGGTGTTCGAACATCGGGTGTTCCATCGCGCTCGGGTGCAGCAGGTAGCCGATCTCCACGTCGATCGTCTCCGTTGTCTTCGGGGTCACGATGAAGTAAAAGGCCTGGTCAGGTGCAGTGCCGAGGCACAGAGTCGGCGGCACCAGTGCAAACGTCGAGCGCCAGCGCTCCTCTTCGGTGAGGTCGGGGAACACCGGCAGCAGCGCCTTGGTCGTCGCGTTGAAGCCACCGTCGATGTGCGTGTATCCGTTGCTGCGAAAGATCACGTTCGAGGCGTCGTCCCACGGCACGGGGAACGACGCAAGGTTGCTCGGGCAGAAGTCCTGAATCGTGTGGTGCAGACGATTGGCGTGATAGCCGTCGTTGAAGTTCTCGAACATCACCTTCCAGTTCCACGGAAGGTCCGTCAGCGTGAAGCTGCCAGGGTTGGCCGCGTTGGCAAGGTCGTAGTGCTCGAGGAACGGCTCGTATCGCGACAACGTCGGCGCCAACGGCGCGGCGGAGTTGTCGAAGTTGACGAACACGAAGCCGAGCCACACCTCGACCTGCAGATTGGGAAGTCCCCATTCCGACTTGGTGAAGTCGACCGTCCGCTCCATTGCCGGCGCACCGAGCAAGCGGCCGTCGAGCCCGTAGACCCACTGGTGGTACGGGCACGTGAACGTGCCGCAGTTGCCGCAGTCGTCGGCAATCTGCATGCCGCGGTGCTGGCAGATCGCCGAGAACGCGTGGATCTCGCCGTTCTTCGCACGGGCGATGATCAACCGCTCGTCGTTGACGGTCGTGGTGAAGTAGTCACCCGGGTTCCTGATCTGGTCGACCCTGCCGACGCAGAGCCATTCGTGATCGAACAGCGAGCGTCGTTCGAACTCGAGGAACTCGTCGGTGGTGTAGCACGCCGGGAGGCAGCGTGCAGGCCTCGATCGACATCGAGGATCGACTGGTCGAACGATGTCAGCAGGTCGTCGGTCAGCACGGTCTTCGGGTCAGCTCATCGACACTCACCGGACCTCTTCCGGGACGGCGCCGTAGCCGCCACCGCCGGGAAGCTCGAGGCTGACCCGATCGCCGGGTTGCAACGTGATGCGTTGTTGCGTGCGCACGGCCTCGCCGTTGACGGTGAACGAGCCGGCCGCGCCTGCCTCGCCGCCGAAGATCCCTTCGGGCGGAACGGCGAGACGCGAGGTCACGGCGTTCAGCTGCCACGGTCGCGATGGTGTCGACGCTGAACTCGACCGTCTGGCCCATCCCGCCGATCTGCTCGCCATCGCCACCGCTCCCGGCGCGCAGCGACTTGCGATGGAACCGAATCGGCGCCGATGCCTCGACCACCTCGACCGGCACGGCAGCGACTCCAGTTGGATACGAGCACGCCGACAGGCCGGGCTTGTGGGCCCGCGCACCGACGCCGCCGGCGTACGTGAACATCGCGGTGATGAACGGCTTGCCGTCGTCGTGGTTGCCGGAGACCTGCATGGTCCACACCGCGCCGCTGCCCTCGGCCATCGCCTGTTCCGGCTTGATCTGGGCGAGCGCCTTCAGCAGTGCGTTCGGCAGGAACATTCCGACGACGTGACGGGCGGTGCACGGCTGCGGCGAGACCGCGTTGACGATCGAGCCGACGGGCGCCTCGACGAGGATGGGCGCGAGGCTGCCGTGGTTGTTCGGCAGCTCCGGGTTCAGCACCGATCGCACGGCGAACGTGGTGTAGGCGTGGGTGTAGTTCTTGACGACGTTGATGCCGTAGGGGCTGGCGCCGGACGAGCCCTCGTAGTCGACCAGGATCTCGCCGGCGACCGGATCGACCGTGATGGCGCAGACGATGTCGATGCGGCTGCCGTCGGCGAGGTCGAGCTCGGCGCTGGCGCGATACGTGCCCGCCGGCAGTTCGCGGATCGTGGCCCGCGTCGCCGCCTCGCTGCGATCGATGATCTCGTCGGCCAAGTGCTTCGATGTCGTCGAGCCCGTGCTGCGTCGCACAGGCTGAGCAGTCGCTGCGCGCCGACTTCGCCCGAGGCCATCTGGGCGTGCAGGTCGCCCGACATGTGATCGGGCTGGCGAACGTTGCTGAGGATGAAGCGCCACACGTCGGGGTTGCGCTGGCCGGCGTTCATCAGCTTGCAGATCGGGATCCACAGACCCTCTTCGAACACGTCGCGCGCACCTGCGCCGATGCCGTATCCGCCGACGTCGGTGTGGTGGATGGTGGATCCGAAGAAGGCGATGACCTTGCCGCCGCGGAACACCGGATACAGCACGGTGACGTCGAGCAGTTGCCCGGCCGTCTTGTACGGATCGTTGGTGATCAGCACGTCGCCTTCGACCAGCGACTCGGGCGGGTACTCCTCGAGCACCGCCGTCGCGGCGCGAGCCAGCGAGTTGATGTGTCCCGGTGTGCCGGTGACTGCCTGGGCGACCATCCGGCCACGCTGGTCGAACACTGCGTTGGCCAGGTCGCCGGCCTCGCGGACGATGGGGGAGAAGGCCGCGCGCTGCAACGCGCGGGCCTGTTCGTTGACCGTGGCGATGAGGCTCTGCCACAGCACCTCGAGCTCGATCGGATCGAAGGCCATCAGTTGCTCCTCTCGGCGATGAGCGAACCGTCGTCGGCGACGTCGACGACCCACCCCGGACGGATCACCGTGGTGGTCTCGCGCTCCTCGACGATCGCCGGCCCGACGAGGCGTTGACCACGACCGAGATCTGTTCGCCGGTAGACGGGTGTCGTCGAGTGCCGCGGCCATGCGATCGAAGCGGACGGTGCGGAACGTGTGCGGCTTGCCGACGTCCTCACCGACTTCGGCCAGCGGCTCGACCGTGTCGGCGTTCGCGTACGCCGACAATCGCCACGTGACTGCCTCGACCGCCGACGTCGGGAATCGTCAGTCCGTAGATCCGTGCGGTAGTCGCTCTCGAAACGTTCGACGACCTCGCCATCGGTCGCCGGCCATCTGATCACCGTCGCCGACCCAGATCGTCATCTCGTTGCCCTGGCCGAGGTAGCGCGCATCGAGCCCGTAGCGGAAGCGGATGCGATCGCTCGGCACGCCGGCGGCGGCGAGCACGCGCGCGACCCTCCTCGCGCAGATCGTCGAGCAGGCGATCACGCTCGTCGTGCGAGATCTCGGCGAGCGAGCGAACCATTGATCGCGCGAGATCGATGCGCACCGGCGACACCAGCGTGCCGAACGCGACGAGCACGCTGGCGTTGACGGGGAAGATCACACGCGGCGAATCGAGCAGCTCGGCGACACCGCATGCGTGGATCGGGCCGGCGCCGCCGAACGCGAGCAGCGTGACGCCGCGCAGGTCGTCGCCCTGCTCGACCGCGTGCATGCGAGCTGCGGCGGCCATGTTCTGGTTGACGAGCTCGTGGATGCCGGCGGCGGTGTCGCTCGCCGGCAGACCGAGCGCCATCGGCCATCGACTGCAGCGCCGGTGGCATTGGCTTCGACATCGAGTTGCATGTCGCCGCCGAGGAAGTAGCCGGCGTCGAGCATGCCGAGCGCGAGATCGGCGTCGGTGACGGCAGGCCTTCGTGCCGCCGCGGCCGTAGCACGCCGGACCAGGATCGGCGCCCGACGATTCGGGACCGACCTTCAGCAGGCCGAGCTCGTCGATGCGCGCCAGGCTGCCTCCGCCGGCACCGATCTCGACCAGGTCGACGGAGGGCACCGACACCGGGAAAGCCCGAGCCCTTCTTGAAGCGGTAGATGCGGGCGACCTCGAACGTGTTGGTGATCTCCGGTTCGCCGCCGACGATCAGGCACGACTTGGCGGTGGTGCCGCCCATGTCGAAGCACAGCAGGCGGTCCTCGCCGAGGCGGCGTGCGAACCAGCTCCCGGCGAGCGCGCCGGCCGCAGGCCCGCTCTCGACCAGACGGATCGGCGCACGCGCCGCGTCGTCGGCGGAGACCACGCCTCCGTTCGACAGCATCATCAACACCGAGCCGCCGAAGCCCTCGGCCGCCAGCCACTTCTGCAGCTCGTCGAGGTACGGCCCGATGACCGGCATCGTCGCCGCGTTGCACGCGGTCGTGATCATGCGCGGGTACTCGCGGATCTGCGGCGAGATCTCGGCCGAGATGCACACCGGCACGCCCGAGCTCGCGGCGCAGGTGGTCGGCGATCAGTCGCTCGTTGGCCGGGTTGGCGTAGGCGTTGATCAGGCACACGCCGACGGACTCCACCTCGGCGTCGCGCAAGGCTGTCGGTGATGGCTTCGAGCCCGGCAGCGGACGGCGACTCGACGACGTCGCCGACCGGGTTGGTTCGCTCGGCGATCTCGACCACACGCTCGCGCGGCACGGGCGGGCTCGGGAACTCGATCTGCAGGTCGTACATGTCGTAGCGGTGCTCGTCGCGGATCAGCATGCGTGTCGCCGAACCCGCTCGGTCGTGACGACTGCCGGCGCGACCGATCTTGCCTTCGATCAGCGCGTTCGTGATGAGGGTCGTGGCGTGGACGATCGGTGCCGTGATCTCGGCCGGCCGCACGCCGGCCTTCGCCAGCAGCTGGCGCACGCCGGTGCGCACGCCGTCGAGCGGAGCCGCCGGCGTGGTGAGCGTCTTGTCGACGATCGACGCGACCGGTCGCGGCGTCGATCAGGACGACGTCGGTGAACGTGCCGCCGATGTCGACGGCCAGTCGCCAGTCGGGTCCCGATGTTTCATCAGCGATCTCGCTGTCACCCATTTCGCAAGTCCTCTCGGTGGCGAGAACACGTCGAGGATCCACACCTCGTCGAGCTCGTCGTCGCCGATGAAGACGCTGTCGCCGTGCCAGACGGATTTCGGAGCCAGGTAGATCTCGCCGGGCGCCGAGTACGACGCGCGATTGGTCGTCGGACTCGCCGATGCGGAAGTCGAGCTTGCCGCGCACGATGATCCCGAACTGCTCCTGGTCGACGTGGTGGTGCAGGAAGGAGCCGGTTGCGCCACCGGCGATGCGCCAGAAGCACAGCTGCAGGTTCTCGCCGTTGATGATCCGGCGACGGAAGCCGGCGCGATCGGTCTCGTTGAACACGTCGTCGTCGAAGAAGTAGCAGTACTGGTTGGTCAGGTCCATCGGCCGTCCCTTCTCCGAGGTTTTGGTCTCCGAGTTTTGGTGTCACAACAGCTGGTCGATCATCCGTCGTTCGACGTCGTCGAGGTGGGCTTGCACCGCGCTGATCGTGGCCTTGCGGCGGCCGGCGACCAGCGCCTCGGCGATCGCCCGGTGCGCGGCTGTCGACGAGGCGATGATGTCGCCGACCTCGCGGCGGTTGATCTCGGCGTAGAGCAGCGATGCGAGCTCGCCCGAGTCGAACAGCGCGCCGAGCGTCTTGCCGTAGACCTCCTGCAGCAACGGGTTTCCGCAGGCGCGCGAGATCGCCGTGTGAAAGGCGCGATCGATCGTTGCGGAACTCGTCGAGCTCGTCGGACGACCGCGCCGCGAGCTGGGCGATGTCGGCGCGCTCTTCGTCCGTCGCCCGACGTGCCGCCAGCTCCGACATCGTCGGCTCGATCGTGCGGCGAACTTCGAAGAGCTGCCGCACCAGCGCCTTGCGCTCGTCGAGTGTCGCCGAGTCGCCGGTGAGGCGGATCTCGGGCATGCGTTCGGCCACGACCGGCCGATTGCCGCGACGTTCGAGGTAGCCCGACGCAGTGAGCCCTTGGATCGCCTCGCGCACCGACGTTCGGGCGACACCGAACTGCTCGCAGAGCTGCCGTTCGGCCGGCACGGGGCTACCGGGTTGCAGCTCGCCCGTGCGAATTGCCTCGAGCAACTGGGCTCGAATCTCCGACGAGATCGTGCGTCGTTGCACCGGCGCGAACGGCGTGTTCATCGGAACCCCTTGCATCGTCTCGGATCTGGTCTGGTTGTCAGACCATAATCCATTGGGAACGATCGGCAACGCCCCGCACAACTTGACACAGCGCCGTTAGATACAAGTACAATACAAGTCGTGGCTGACTGGAACCCTGAGCAATACCGACGATTCGCTGTTGAACGCGCGCAGGCGTTTCATGACCTACTGGCTCTGATCGAGCCGGGTCCCAAGCCAATCGAACGAGCGGTCGACCTCGGATGTGGACCGGGGGAGTTGACTGCGCTCGCCGCCCAGCAGCTCGGCATCGCTGAGATGGTCGGCATCGACAACTCGCAGGCGATGCTCGACAAGACGGGCGAGCACGTGTCGAACGGCGTGCAGTTCCGGTACGGCGACATCGCCGAATGGACATCGGATGGCGATGTGGACCTGGTGCTCGCCGCGGCCAGCCTGCAGTGGGTTCCGGACCATGCGGCCGTGATGGCCCGTTGGACCGCGGCTCTTCGCCCAGGAGGCCAGATCGCGATCCAGGTGCCGGCCAACGCCGATCAACCGTCCCACGCCATCGCCCGGCTCGTCGCCGAACGCGAGCCCTACCTGTCGATGTTCGGCGCGGACGGCCCGCCGATCGATCCGGTGCAGGCCTACGTGCTGCAGCCGGAGCACTACGCGCAGATCCTCTACGACCTCGGTTTCGAGCGTCAACACGTCCGCCTGCAGATCTATCCGCACGTGTTGCCCAGCACCCGACATGTCGTCGAATGGGTCCGAGGCACGATGCTGACGAGGTTCGAGAAGCGCCTGGATCGCGAGGCCTTCGACGCCTTCGTCGCCGACTACGAAACCGAGTTGCTCCGGGTGTTGGGCGACCACGAGCCCCACTTCTTCCCCTTCCGCCGCATCCTGATGTGGGCCCGCCTCCCGATGTGACATCGGCGCCGTTGGCGAGCCGAGCCGATTGCCGGAAGTGCGTAGTTTCGATGATGACTGTGCGTTTCGAACCTACGCACTTCAGGTTCTGAGGGATGCGGGCGAGGTCGATAGGTTCCGGCTCATGTCCGCTCGGCCCTTCGGGGCCATGGCGGAGTTCGCGGCCTCTCGCCATGGCGTCGTTGCTCGAAGCGTAGGCCGCCTCCTTTGGGCTACAACCCCGCGACATCCGCGCTCGCCAAAGAGCGGGGCTGGATCACGGAGCCCGCACGAGGGGTTCTAGTTGTCCGTGGGTATCCGCCAACGTGGGAACAGCGACCTGGCGATCGCGCATCGAGGCCGGAACTCGCTCATCCACGGGTCAGCAACGGCGCTGCTGCGCGGCTCTTCGCTCGACGGATTTTCGTCAGCGAACGGCGAAGTCGTCGTCTTGCGACCGGAGCGCGTCACGCTCGTCGGCTGCCCGAGGGAATCGTCGTGCACCAGACACACGCTGCTCGCGACCGCAGATACGTATGTAACGCGCCGGATTGCCGTGCACGAGTCTGGCACGGACCCTGACCGATCTCGGCTCGACCGAGTCCGAGGAGATGGTTTGGCGGGCCCTGATCGCTGCACGCCGGATCCACCGAGTCAATCCGCTGTGGTTGCAGCAGACGGCGGCACGCCTACATCGCCCCGGACAGCTCGGGCACGGGGGTGATGATGCGGGCGCTTCGCCGCTGGAGCACCGAAGGAACATTGCCCGACTCGTGGTTCGAGGAGTTGCTGCGCTGCATGGTGCAATCATCCCAGACATTCCTCCGCTCGATCCCGCAGTATGTGCGTCACCGACGTCGGCGGAAAGTTCGTGGCGAGACTCGATTTCGGAATACCGGCGGCGCAGCTCGGAATCGAAGGTCACAGCCGGGAGTTTCACTTCGGACCCCTCCACGAGGAAGCCGATGAGGGTCGCGATCTGCGTGTCGACAGCCTGTGGGTGGGAGCTGATCTACCTCGGTTGGTACTGCCCAGACGCCGTCCCGCTGACATCGTGGAGCTGATCGCTCAGATCGTGCAGAACGCGATCGCGAGACGAAGTGCGTAGGTTCAGAGCGCACGGTGCGCATCGACCGTTACGCACTTCGGTCGGGTCGGAGGTGGCGGGTCAGGTGGAGTGGATCAGGGCGGCTTCGGGCACGGCGGACCATTGGTCGATGTCGTGGGCCGTGAGGATGTCGGCGCCGAGTGAGGTCAGAAGCCGCAGGCTTGCCACGGTCTCCTCCACACTTGTGGGACGACCGGTGGGGCGATGCTCGGTGACCGCTTGCAACGTGTACGCCGCGTCGCCGGCGCAGACGAAACTTCGGCCGTCGTCGAACGACACCAACAGCGCCTGGTGGCCCGGCGTGTGGCCGGGCGTCGAGATCAGGCGGAGACCTGCGCTGCAGGTCGAAGGTGTCGTCGTAGTCCCACGGGTCGGCGGTGATCTCGGCGAGGTCGCCGGCCAGGATGCCGCTGGGCTTCGACGTTCGGGTCCGGGCCCATTCCAGCTCGCGGGTGCGCACGAGCTGCGTGGCGACCGGGAACGCCGCGTTGCGACCGGCGTGATCGAAGTGGAGGTGCGAGTTGACGACCCAACGCACCTCGTCGGGGGAGTAGCCGGCTTGCCGGAGCCTTTCATCCACCAGCGCCTCACGTGGGCAGCGGATCTCGAACAAGTTCAGCATTGCCCCGAAGTGGGCGACGGGATCAGAGCCACAACATGCCTCGTGCACGCCGGTGTCGAACACGAGCACGCCGTCGTCGGTGTCGACGGCAAAGCACATCACCGGCACCTCGCCCATGGCTCCGCCGGGCGTGCCGGCGAGGAGGCCGCTGACGTCGGTGTAGAGGTTCCCGCATCGCAGTGCCCACAGCTTCATGAATCGACCGTATCCCTGCGCCGCACGTCATCTACGATTGCATTCATGGCTCGATTCGGACGCGTGCTCAGCGCGATGGTCACTCCATTCGACAGCAATGGTGAGCTCGATCTCGATGCCGCCCGGGTGCTCGCCCGTTACTTGCAGGATCACGGCAACGACGGGCTGGTGATCGCCGGCACAACGGGCGAGGCACCGACGCTCAGCGACGAGGAGCGGTTGGCCCTGTTCGCCGCGGTCATCGAAACGGTCAGCATCCCCGTGGTCGCAGGTACTGGCACGTACGACACTCGACACTCGGTGCACCTCACCAAGGAGGCCAAGGCGCTCGGCGCTGCCGGCATCCTCGCGGTCTGCCCGTACTACAACCGTCCGTCGCAGGCCGGGATCGAGAGCCACATGCGCGCGATCGCCGAGGCCAGCGACCTCCCCGTGGTGGTCTACGACATCCCGATTCGAAGCGGTCGCAAGATCAGCTCGGCCACATTGCTGAGGATGTTCCGCGAGGTCCCCAACATCGTCGCGTTGAAGGATGCGGCTGCCAACCCCGGTGAAACGGCGGCCGTCATCAGTTCGTTGCCGTCCGGCTGCGAGGTGTACAGCGGCGACGATGTGATGACACTTCCCCTGCTCGCGAGTGGAATCGTCGGCACGATCGGCGTCGCGACCCACTGGACCGGCGAGGATCATCAGGAGATGTTCGACCTGTGGGGCAAGGGCGACACCGAAGGTGCCCGTCTGGTCAACAGCCGCATGCTCGAGAGCTTTGCGTTCGAGACAGGCGACGATGCCCCCAACCCGATCCCGACCAAGGCGATGATGCGCCATCTCGGAATCGCAGTCGGCCAGGCCAGGCTCCCGATGGGCAATGCTCCGGATTTCGTGGAGTCGCGAGCCCCCGAGGTCTGGACCAACCTGCAACGATGGCGAGATGCGTTCCCCGATCGTCCTCAGTGATCCGTTCCGCGACGACTTGGTCCCCGGCGATTCGGCTCTCGGTGCCTGCGGTGCCCACTGATGGCTGACCCGGTTCGCATCGTTTTCCTCGGCGGTCTCGGCGAGATCGGCCGCAACTGCATGGCGATCGAGCAACAGGGCCGTGTCCTGCTGATCGATGTCGGGCTGATGTTCCCCGATCCCGACATGCATGGCATCGACCTCGTGCTGCCCGATTTCACATGGCTACGCGAGAACGCCGACCGCATCGAGGGCGTGGTCGCCACGCACGGCCACGAAGACCACGTCGGCGCGCTGCACTACCTCCTGCGCGAACTGAGCTTCCCCATCTTCGGATCCGCCGTCACGCTCGGTCTCGCCCGCAACCGCATCGAAGAGGCCGGCTTGATGGGCAAGACCGATCTGGTCGTCGTCAAGGACGGCGAGCGGCGGATGATCGGTCCGTTCGACGTCGAGTTCATCCCCGTCACCCACTCGGTGCCCCACGCCCACGCGATCGCGATCCACACGCCGCAAGGAGTCATCCTCCACTCCGGCGACTTCAAGCTCGATCTCACGCCGGTCGACGGACGTCGCACCGACCTCGCCCGCATCGGATCCATCGCCTCCAACGAGGGCATTCGCTTGTTGCTGGCCGACTCGACCAACGCGGAGGAAGCGGGTCACGCGCCGTCCGAGACCAGCGTCGGCTCGGTGCTGCGCGCCCTGTTCGCCGAGCAACGCGGTCAACGCATCATCACGGCCAGCTTCGCGAGCCACCTCCATCGCATTCAGCAGATCGCCGACGCGGCGATCGCCGAAGGTCGCATCGTCGCGACGCTCGGGCTCAGCATGAAGAAGAACGTCCGCATGGGACGCGACCTCGGTGTGCTGAAGATCCCCGACAAGTCGCTGGTCGACATCGACGACATCGGCGATTACCCGCCCGGCAAGGTGTGCGTGATCTCCACCGGTTCGCAGGGCGAGCCGATGTCGGCGCTGGCATTGCTGGGCCGCGGCGAGAACAAGTGGGTGAAGATCGGTGAGACCGACACGGTGATCCTGTCGAGCCATGCGATCCCGGGCAACGAGAGCAACGTCAACCGCGTGATCGACGGCTTGTTGCGCGCCGGCGCGCAGGTGATCCACTCCGGCGTCGCGGATGTGCACGCCACGGGCCATGCCCAGGCCGACGAGATCAAGACGTACCTGTCGCTGACGACGCCCGACTTCTTCGTGCCCATCCACGGCGAGTATCGACACCTGGTGGCGAACGCGAAGCTCGGCTACCTCATGGGCGTGCCGCGCGATCACGTGCTGGTGTGCGAGGACGGCGATGTGCTGACCCTCAGCGACGACGGTCTGCAAGCGACTGGACGCGTGCCCGCCGGCTACCTCTATGTCGACGGCATCGTCGGCGACGTCGGTCAAGGTGTTCTGCGTGATCGCAAGGTGCTCGCCGAAGAGGGTGTCGTGGTGGTGGTCGTCACCGTCGACATCGAGACCGGCAAGGTGTTGGTCGGGCCCGAGATCATCACGCGTGGTTGGGTGTACGCGCCCGAGGCTGAGGATCTGCTCGACGAGGCGTGCGATGCGGTCTCCGACGCGGTGGAGAAGACACTCGCCGCAGGCGTCCGCGATGTCGACGCCCTCGAGCGCGACGTGCGGCGCGCTGCCGGCAAGTTCGTCAACGAGCGCACCAAGCGGCGACCGATGATCGTGCCTGTCGTGATGGAAGCCTGACGCTCGTTGGTCGGTCGATTTCTGATCGTCGTGGCGTTGGTGCTCACGGCATGCAGCGGTGGAGGATCATCGTCCGCGACTGATGCGCCGACATCGACCACGGTGCCGCCAGGGACGCTGCCATTGGTCGACGAGATCGACGACGCGGTGTCTGCTCTCGAGACACAACTCGGAGCGAAGCAGCAGTTCTTCGAGATCAACGCCACCTCGAGCCTTGTCAACCTCATCGTCGCGCTCAACGACGGCAAGGTCGCCCAACCGTGGGTGTACCTCGATGGCCAACTCTCGTCGACCGAGGGCGCGCCGGCCTCCGGATCCACATTCGACAGCTCGGCGCTCGATTTCGACCCCGACAAGGTGCTCAGCAAGATCGAGACGGAACTCCCGCAGTCGTCCATCGACCTGTTCTTCATCGAGGGTGGCAAAGACAACACGGTGCAATACACCGCAGCGGTCACCTCCAGCCAGGGAGGCCAATTGCTTGTAGTCGTCGGCCCTGATGGCACGGTGCAATCGGTGGACGCCAGCTGACAGTGCCCCGTTCCGGTCACACCCCCTTGGTACCGTTAGAACCTCTATGACGATGGGTCAACCGAACAAGCGGTCGAAGACGACGACCACTGCCAAGCGCGCGCCCGCCAAGGCCGCGCCGAAGGCGGCTGCGTCGTCCCCTGCGTCGTCGACCTCGGGGCGAGGGAAAGCTTCGCAGGAGATCCGTCAGGCCATGGACGGCCGCGAGCACGAGTTCGCCGGAATCGGGTTCATCGCGGTCGGTGTCCTGCTGGGCCTGGCCATCTACCTCGACCTGGCCGGGCCGCTCGGCCGCGGTGTCGAGACCGTTGTCGGTTGGCTCACCGGGCTCGGTCGGTACGTCGTGCCCGTCGCCCTCATCGCCATCGGCGCCGCCCTCGTCGGCAAAGGCCAGAGCCTGCGCCGCTCACGTCTCGCCCTCGGTTGGGGACTGCTCGGTCTCTCGCTGCTCGGGCTGCTGCACGTCGTGCGCGGTCCCGAGAAGATCATGGCCAACTTCGACACGCTCGGTCGTGCGGGTGGGTGGATCGGCGCGCTCGTGGGCGAGCCACTGCGCAGCCTCATCGCCTCCGGCGGTGCCATCGTCGTGCTCGTCGCAGCGTGTGTCGGCGGCGCCTTGATCCTGACGGGCGCGTCGTTGCGGACGATGCTGAGCAACACCGGCAAGGGCGTCGGTGCGGTCGCCGTGCCCATCGGGCGCAAGGCGCGCACCGCGTTCGGCAACGTGTCGACGTTGAAGAGCGATCGTCAGGGCTCCGGTGAGCTCCCGATGCCGACCATCTACGACGCCGCGCTCGACGAGGATTGGGACGAGCCCGCAACGCCGCGGAAGCCGAAGGCGCCGCGCACGCTGCCGGCCCCCGGCAGCCTCGATCCGGGTCTCGTCGAGCAGTCCGAGCTCGAGCTCGGGCCCGGCGCACAGCGCGGTCAATGGGTGCTGCCGCCGGCCAACTACCTCAACAAGTCGACCCAGCAGACCATCAACAAGGCAGAGGTCGAGGCCCGCGGACGCACGCTGGTCGACGCGCTCACCTCGCACGGTGTCGAGACCAAGCTCCTCGGCCAGACCGTCGGCCCCACCGTCACGCGCTACGAGCTCGAGCTCGGATCAGGTGTCAAGGTCGCCCGTGTCACCAGCCTCAACCGCGACATCGCCTACGCGATGGCCGCCACCGATGTGCGCATCCTGGCCCCAATTCCCGGCCGCACCGCGATCGGTGTCGAGGTGCCCAATCACACCCGCCAACTCGTCAGCCTCGGCGACATCATGTCGTCGCCGGAATCGAAGACCGCCAGCCATCCGCTCGATGTCGCCATCGGCAAGGACATCGCCGGTCGGTCGGTCTTCCTCAACCTGGCGACCACGCCGCACCTCCTCATCGCCGGCACCACCGGCGCGGGCAAGTCCAGCGGGCTCAACTGCATCCTCACCTCCATCCTCATGCGCAGCACCCCCGACCAGGTGCGGCTCATCCTCATCGACCCCAAGCAGGTCGAGATGGGCCAGTACAACCGGCTGCCCCACCTGCTGACCCAGCCGGTGACGAACCCGAAGAAGGCAGCCAATGCGCTCGGCTGGGCGGTCAAGGAGATGGAGCGTCGCTACGACCTGTTGTTCGAGGTCGGCTTCCGCGACATCGCCGGTTACAACGCGGCGTACGACCGCGGCGAACTGAAGCCCGAGCCCGGATCGGAGCGAGTGTTCGAGCGTCTTGCCCTACATCCTCGTCGTCGTCGACGAGCTCAACGATCTGATGATGGTCGCGGCGCGCGACGTGGAGGAGAGCATCACCCGCATCGCCCAGAAGGCCCGAGCCGTCGGCGTGCACCTGATCGTCGCCACGCAGCGACCGTCGGTCAACGTCATCACCGGTGTCATCAAGGCCAACATTCCGGCACGCGCCGCGTACGCGGTCAACAGCCTCACTGACAGCCGAGTCATCCTCGACCAACCCGGTGCAGAGAAGTTGGTCGGCAAGGGTGACATGTTGCTGCTGCCCGGCAACTCCAACGTCTCGCAGCGAATCCAGGGCTCCTTCGTCAGCGAGGAAGAGGTCCGCAAGGTCGTCGCTCACTGGCGTCGCCAAGCGCCCGAAGTCGTGTACGTCAGTGGTGTCGAGGGCGACGACGATGCCGCCGGCGGTGCCAGCATGTTCAGCAGCGGGAGTGGCGACGACGACGAAGACGACACGCTGATGCGTCAGGCGATGGAGCTCGTGGTGCGCAGCCAGCTCGGTTCGACGTCGATGTTGCAGCGCAAGTTGAAGGTCGGCTTCGCTCGTGCCGGCCGGATCATGGACCTGCTCGAGCAGAGCGGCGTCGTCGGGCCCAGCGAGGGCTCGAAGGCACGTTCGGTGCTGATGACGGTCGAGGAATTCGAGCTGCTGCAGCAAGCTCAGCGCGGTCGCGACGGCGTAGAACCTGGCACAATCCGGGCGATGAACGAGCTCACGGAGATCACGACCGGCCTGCGATTCCCGGAGGGCCCGATCGCGATGCCCGACGGTTCGGTGATCCTCGTCGAGATGTTCGGACAGCGGCTCACGCGGGTCGGCTCCGATGGCACGAAGGAGACGATCGCAGAGATCGCCGGCGGTCCCAACGGGGCGGCAATCGGGCCCGACGGCGCGCTGTATCTCTGCAACAACGGCGGCTGCTTCACACCGCTGGAACTCGGCGACCTGCTGCTGCCGGGGTCGCACGATGCGAGTGTGTACATCGGCGGCCGTATCCAGCGCGTCGACCTCTCCAGCGGTGCCGTGACGGACCTCTACGACGAGTGCGATGGACGCCCGCTGCGGGCTCCCAACGACCTCGTGTTCGACTCCCACGGCGGCTTCTGGTTCACCGACCACGGCATCCGCGACGGGCAAGCGCGCACCAGTGATCTCACCAGCATCTACTACGCCAAGGCAGACGGCAGCCAGATCAGCGAACAGGTGCATCCGGTCGAGGCGCCGAATGGCATCGGCCTGTCGCCGGACGGCTCCACGCTTGTACTGGGCCGAGACGTTCACCGGCCGAGTCTTCCGTCGTACGGTCGCCGCGCCAGGCGAGTTGGTGCCGGCAGCGCCGATCGATCCATCGGTGTGCCTCGCCGGCCTGCCCGGCTATCAGCTGCTCGACTCCCTCGGCGTCGATGGAGACGGCAATGTGTGCGTCGCGACGCTGGTCAACGGTGGTATCACGGTGATCTCGGCAGATGGCACGTCGATCGAGCACGTCCCCACGGGCGACCTGTTGACGACCAACATCTGCTTCGGCGACCTCGACGGCAGCGGCGAGTACCGCGACGCCTACATCACCGCATCGTCGACGGGGAAGTTGCTGCACATGCGCTGGCCGAACCGCGGGCTCCGCCTCAACTACCTCTAGACCCGAACGCCACCGGCGTCGATAGCCTGGCAGGTCGTGGCACAGCGGTTTTACGTCGAGACGCTCGGGTGCCCCAAGAACCAGGTCGACAGCGACAAGCTGGTCGGCACACTGCTGGCCGATGGGATGACACCGACCGACGATGCTGCGCTCGCCGATCTCGTTGTCGTCAACACATGTGCCTTCATCGACGAGGCCCGCAAGGAGTCGATCGACACCATCCTGATGCTGGAGGATCAGCGCAAGGACGGCGCCAGGTTGGTGGTGACCGGATGCATGGCCGAGCGATACGGCGATGAATTGGCCGCGGCACTTCCGGAGGTCGATCAGGTTGCCGGCTTCGGCGTTCCGATCACGCTCGGCCGCAAATCGCTGTCGGTCAGCGACGTGCCCATCCCGATGCTCGATCTGTTGAACCTGCCACGACCGAAGTCGGCCAGTCCATGGGCGTACATCAAGATCGCCGAGGGCTGCGATCGCAGCTGCGGCTTCTGCGCGATCCCGTCGTTCCGCGGTCCGCAGCGCAGTCGTGACGTGTCGTCGATCCTCGCCGAGGTCGAGCAGCTCGAGGCTCAGGAGATCGTGCTGGTCGCACAAGATCTGGCGAGCTACGGCAAGGACCGTCCGGACGAGCTCGGCGCCGGTTCGATCGTGCCCTTGGTGAAGGCGGTCAGCGAGGTGGCGCCGTGGACGCGCTTGCTGTACCTGTATCCCAGCGACCTCACCGACGAGCTCATCGATGCGATCCTCGCGACTGGGGTGCCCTACTTCGATCTGTCGCTGCAGCACGTCAGCAAGCCGCTCCTGCGACGCATGCGCCGTTGGGGCGATGGCGATCGGTTCCTCCGCCGGATCGGCGACATTCGCGAGCGCCAGAGCGATGCCGCCTTCCGTAGCAACTTCATCGTCGGCTACCCCGGTGAGACCGAAGAGGATCACGACCAGTTGTTGCAATTCGTCGAGCAGGCTGAGCTCGATTGGTGCGGGTTCTTCAAGTACAGCGCCGAGGAAGGGACATATGCCGAGGGCCTCGACGGTGCCGTCGACTCCAGCCTGATGAACGATCGGCTGGCCGAACTCCGCGAGCTGCAGGACGACATCACCGCGCGCCGCCGCGATGCGTTGATCGGTTCGTCCATGAAGGTGCTGGTCGACGAGAGCGGCGTTGCGCGCAGCAGTCGCGAGGCTCCCGAGATCGACGGCATCATCGAGGTGCCGGCGACGCTGGAGGTCGGGCAGTTCCACACGGTTCGCATCGTGGACGCCCTCGGACCCGACCTCGTGGCAGAATCGAACTGATGCCCGTCGACCCATCCGCAGTCAAGACCTGGGCCAACCTGGTCAGCGTCTCGCGGGTGCTCATCGCGCCATTCATGTTCGTGTTGATCCCCGACGAGCCGGGTGGATCGTGGCCCGCGTTCGCGTTGTGGTTCCTGTTGTGCTGCACCGACGGGATCGACGGATACCTCGCTCGCCGCCATGGGTCGACGACAGTCGGCGCGTTCCTCGATCCCCTGGCCGACAAGGTGCTGGTGTTGGGGGCGATGTTCTTCCTCGTCAGCAACGACACCTACTGGATCGTCCCTGTGGCGATCATCGCCTTCCGGGAGCTGGCCATCAGCCTGTACCGCACGTTCGTCGGGGCGAAGGGCATCAGCGTGCCGGCCAGCAAGATCGCCAAGTTGAAGACGCTCACGCAGCAACTGTCGGTCGGCTTTGCGATTGCGCCGCTGACATCGCTCGATGCCAAGTGGTTGTGGAACGGCCTGCTGTGGATCTCGGTGGCGTTGGCACTGATCAGCGGCGCGCAGTACATGTGGCGTGCCCGGCAACCGAGGGTGACCGTCAATGCGATGTGACGTCGTCGCCGTCGGCACGGAGTTGCTGCTCGGTCAGATCATCGACACCAACAGCGCCTGGCTGGGCGAGCAACTCGCGGCACACGGCATCGACTCGCTGCTGCAGGTGAAGGTCGGCGACAACCTCGGCCGCGTCGAGTCCGTGCTGCGCGCCACGCTGGCCAACGCGGACGCGGTGATCATGTGCGGCGGCCTCGGCCCGACGCACGACGACCTCACCCGCGAAGCCATCGCCGCAGTGATGGATGTCGAGCTGGTGCAGGACGACGCACTCGTCGACGTGATCACCAACATGTTCGCCTCGCGTGGCCGGTACATGGCGGCGAACAACCTTCGCCAGGCGATGGTTCCGGTCGGCGCGACCATCATCCCGCAGACTCGGGGAACCGCGCCCGGCCTCATCTGTCCTGTCACCATCGACGGAGTCGACAAGGTCGTCTACGCGGTACCCGGTGTGCCGCACGAGATGAAGGAGATGGTCGAGCGCGCCATACTGCCCGATCTCCACATGCGGTCGG
>CAVPUO010000022.1:0-675904 GCA_963708925.1 Ilumatobacteraceae bacterium
TGCGGCACGCCGTCCGCCAGTGCGCCCATCTCATCGACGAGGGCGTGCCGGCCGATCACATCGCCATCGTGTGCTGCGCGCAGTCCTATCGACGCCCGGTTCGCGATGAGCTGCAACGCGCCGGGATCGCCTGGTCGGGCGGCGCAATCGAACGCCTTCACGGGTCCGTCGCCGGCCAAGTCCTGCGTCATGTCATCGACGGCGTGGTCGGCGATTGGGACCGGCCGAATGTGTTCCGCCTCCTCGCCGTGGCACCCCTCTACACCATCGGCGATTTCGGCGCGTCGCGCCGTGTCGGGCAATGGACCACGCTGTGTCGTCGCCTCAGCCTTGTCACCCAGGCCGACTGGGGACGGGCCAAGGACGCGCTCGACGCGTCTGACCGATCCCGCCGACGGCGCTGGGCCGATGTCGATCTCGATGCGATCCTCAACGCGCCACCCACCGCACGGGAGATCTCCGACAGTCAGGCGTTGGACAGCCTGCTGAAGCTGGTCGAGAGGTTGCGACAACAGTCGCAGAGAGTTCGCAAAGCGTCGACGTGGGAAGGCGCGGTGAAGGCGCTGAACGCGATCCTGCTCGACCACATCGGCGCACCGACATGGCGGGAGCGGGCCTGGGCGGATGGCCCCGCGTGGCAGCGCAACGCCGCCGACCATGTCGAGCGAATCGTCTCCGGGCTCGCCGAACTCGATCACGACGGGGTCGCGGTGCCGTACTCGGCGACGACCTTGCGACAGGTCGTCGGCACGCTGCTCGACACGCCGGTTCGCCGCCGCGGCGACGCGGCCGGGGCGGTGACGATCGCCGACATCGCCGGCGCAGCATGCATCGACGCGACCCATGTGTTCATCGTCGGTCTCAACGAGGGCGTGCTGCCGGCTTCGACTGTCGACGACCTGCTGCTCGGACGCGACCTTCCCGAGTCGGCGGCCGGAGTCATCGAAGGCCCGCGGGCGCTCGCTTCGCGGGCCGAGCGTGCGTGGCACGCACTCCTCCACAGCGATGCCCACATCACTGCCACCTTCGCGCGGACGGATCTGCGCCGTGGTGGAGAGGTGTACCCGTCGCCGTTGCTGGCAGGCATGGCGGTGCAACATCACCAGTCGCACGCGGTCGGCCTGCTCGGCGCCGATGTTCTGACCACCTCGGAGCGGTTGGCCGGCACCATCGACTCGCATCTCGTGTCGCCGCGCCTTGCTCGGCGTGCGAATGCGCTGCGCGCCCGGTTGGATCCTCGGCCGACCGAGTACGACGGTGTCGTCGGCGCCCACCCGATGTTGGCGCCGGATGACAAGTTGTGGTCGATCACGGCTGTCGAGAGTCAGGCGAAGTGCGGCCTCGGCTACTTCGGTCAACAGGTGCTGCGGATCAACGAGGAGACGGACGCGGCGACGATCCTGTCGATCGAACCCGCCGAGCGCGGTGTGCTGGTGCACGCCGTCTTCGAGAAGCTCATCAACGAGTGGCTGGCGATCGAGCCTGATCACCGCCCGCCGTGGCTGGTCGGCGACCACCTTCCCGCCATGCAACAGCGTGCCCTCGAATGCCTCGACGAGCTCGCCGAGTCGATCGGCATCGATCATCGCCTCGGCCATGCCAGCGCGTGGCGCGCAGAGCGTGCCCACATCCTGCGATCGATCGTCGCAACGCTCGATGCGGAGGCCACCGACGGTTCCCGCCCCGTCGCAGGCGAGCACTCGTTTGTCGGCGTCGACGTCGTCGGTGCGTCGTTCGGCGGCAAGATCGACCGCATCGACCAGCTGCCCGACGGCGGGCTGCGCGTCACCGACTTCAAGACCAGCGCAACCATGTCGATGAAGAACCCGCTCGACGATGGCCGACGTCTGCAGTTGCCCTTGTACGCCCGCGCCGCCGACCACGATCGTGTCGCCCTCACGGGCTCGGAAGCGGAGGATTCGCCACCGGCGTCGGCTCGCTATCTTCATGTGCGCGACGGCAAGGCGACCGAGCGGGTGATGCCGCTCGACCCCGACGTGGTTCGCGACTTCGAGACCTACGTGCGCAACTGGCTGGACGAGATCGAGGCCGGCCGGTTTGCGCCGCGACCTCATCTTGCGAACGGCCGCTGCCTGATCTGCTGTGTCGATTCGCTCGGTGTCGAAGAGCTCGCCGAGCGGGCCCGGTACTTCGCTGTCACGGCTTCCTCGATCGAGGACGACACGCAATGAGCGAGATCGTGCTAGCGCCGTGGGTGCAAGCCCACCCCGATCGGTCGATGGCCGTGTCGGCAGGTGCCGGCAGCGGCAAGACCACCAGCCTCGTGGCCCGTGTCGCGGCGCTGATGGCGATGCCCGGCGTGGAGCCAAGCCAACTCGTTGTCATCACGTTCACCGAGAAGGCGGCGCGAGAGGTGTCGCATCGTCTTCGCCAGCACCTGTCCGGCACCGTGGCGCTCGACGAGGCGTTCATCGGCACCATCCACGGTTTTTGCCAGTCGTTGTTGCGGCGCTACCCGATCGAGGCGGGACTGCCACCGAAGTTCACGACTGCCGATGAGCTGACGTCGGGGGCCATGGCCGACGAGCGTGCCGAGCAAGCAGTGCAGACCCTGTACGACGCCGCCGAGAAGAAGGCGGCGATCGAGGAAGCGTTGATGGTGCTGGCGTCGTTCGGGGCGATGGGGTTCCTCGCCGATCTGGTGAAGGCGATCGACAACGATTGGTTGCGATTCGCGTCGATGGACAGTCGTCGTCCGATGTCGATGTCGGCGGCGCGGTCGACGGTCATGCGCATGCTCGATGAAGTGTCGGTCGATGCCCGCTATGCCGACGCGACTCCACGCATGCAGACCAAGGTCGACGCGGCCGTGGTGGAGGCCAAGACGGCGTTGGAGTTCGTCGATTCCATTCCGGCGCTCGCGAACGCTGCGGCAGCACTCAACGATCGACTGCACGGCAGTAGCCCGGCGTGGGCGCCGTTCGAAGAGGCGATGAAGTTTGCGTGCTACGAGCCGGCGCTCAGCCAATTGATGGCTGCCCTGACACCGATCGTCACCGACACGGCAGCGCAGCGAATCGCGCGGGGCGAGCTCTCGTTCGACGACCTGCTGGTGCTGACCCGTCGACTGCTGCAGACACAGCGTCAGGTTCGCAACGAGATCCGTGCCCGACATCGCCACCTGTTCGTCGACGAGTTCCAGGACACCGATCAAGTGCAGTTCGACGTGATCCGCGAGCTGACGACGCCCGACGCCGCCAGCCCGCCGTCGTCGTTGTTCGCAGTCGGTGACCCGAAGCAATCGATCTACGGCTTCCGCAATGCCGACGTCGAGTTGTTCTCCAGCCTGCTCGCTGCGGACGAATCCCGCGAAGAGCTCACCATCAACCGTCGCACTCGGGCCGACGTGTGCGCATGGATCAACGCGGTGCTCTCGCAACGGTTCGCGCAGGTCGAGGAATCGGACACGCCGGAGCATCAGGTGCAGTACTCGGCGCTCGAGCCGGATCGTTCGGCCAACGCCGCGGGTGACGGCCCCGCGGTCGTCGTGTTGGGACTGCCCGATTGGACCAAGATCGAGTACGAGACCGCCGAGGACACGGCGCGCGCCGAAGCCGCCGACATTGCCGCGTTGGTCCAGCAGATCGTCGGGCCCGCGCCCTGGGCCGTCACGGACCGCGAGTCGGGAGCACCGGTCGAGCGGCCGGCGAGCTATCGCGACATCACCGTGTTGATTCGCAGCCGGACGCGCCTCGGAGTGATCGAGCACACCCTCCGTCAGGCCGGCGTTCCATATCGTGTCGAGGGCGGAACGTTGATCTACGGATCACGCGAGGCCTACGAGCTGTTGCGGGTGTTGCGGGCGATCGACGATCCGACGAACCAGTTGAAGGTCGTCACCGCGCTGCGCACCACGATCTTCGGGATCGATGATCGGCAACTGCTGGAGTACCGCCTCGGGCCGGCGTCGCAGCCAGGTCGATTTGCACGGGACTTCCAGGTGTTCTCGAAGGAGCCGGGCGTCGTCGGTGACGCGCTGCGGACGATCCAGGAGATCGGTAGACGCAAGCACGAGCGAACCCCGGCCGAGCTGCTCGCCGAGTTGTACGACGGCTGGCGGGGGGTTGCGTCGGCCCTGTACGAAGGCCCGCAGGTGGCTCGGGAAACCTGGCGGCGCGTGCGATACGTCATCGACGAAGCCAGGGCGTGGAGCGACGCGACCGGCGGAACGCTGTCGGAGTACCTGGCCTGGGTGGATCGACGAATCGACGACGTCGACCGCGTCGAGCTCAGCACAGACGAAGGTGAGGATTCGCTCCGGATCATGACCGTGCACGCGGCAAAGGGTCTCGAGTTCCCGATCACCATCGTTGCCGGTCTAGGTGGTGCGGACGCATCGAACAACGCGCCGGGCGCGCGCTGGAAGGGCGGTACGCCATTGGTGCGTCTCGGCAAGATGACGAGCTTCGGGATGGCGGAGTTGACGGCGAGCGAGCGCCAGAAGGCTCGGGCCGAAGAAGCCAGGCTGCTCTATGTCGCGTTCACGCGTGCGCAAGACCATCTCGTCGTGTCGATGCACCACAAGAGCCCCGGCTGCACCGCCGGCCGACTGCTCGCTGCTGTCACATCGGCCGACGCGACGGCGCTCGCGGTCTGCAGCCCACCGCAGTTGCCCGTGCTCCACCCTCCGAGTCACGAGCGACCGTCGGTCGGCGCGCCTGGCACACTCGTCGTCGAGCCCGACGAGGTCGACCGCACCGCGGGCCAGGTCCGCCGCATCTGGACCCCGAGCGGTCTTGCCAAGGCGTTGGGCGATGCGGCCGGGCCGACATCGGATGTCGACCTGGTGCAGGGATCGCTGTTCGTCGACGACGAAGAGACCGACGACGACTCGGTCATGCCCGGAGAACGGTTCGGCGCCGCAGTCGGACGCCGGCAGCCCGACAGCGACGATCGCGAGGCGACGGACCCGGGTAACCGCAAGGAGCCCGGGCCCAATGACCGTCCCAGTCGGCGAGGCGGCCGGTTCGGGACGGCCAAGGGCAGCGCGGTCCACGCCGTGATGCAGCAGGTCGCCCTCGACGAGCCGACCCGCGGACTGGCGACGCTGGTCGACGTTGCCTCCGAGGCAGAGGGTGTGCTCGACCGTCGCCACGACATCGAGATGATGGTTCATTCGCTGCTGAAGGGTGTGCTGTTCGGCCGCATGCAGGCGTCGAGCAACTGCCGCAGGGAGATGTACGTCGGTGCTCAGTTCGGAGAGATCACCGTGTGGGGCTACGTCGATGCGGTCTTCGTGAATCCCGACGGGACCCTGACGCTGGTCGACTTCAAGACCGACACGCTCATCACATCGCCGGCGGAGCTCGCCCTCCGCTACCAACCGCAGATGTCTGCATACGTCGCCGCCCTGCAGCAGGCCACCGGGATACGGGTTCGCGAGGCCTGGCTGTCTGTGGCTCAGCCCGACGGTGCCGCCGCGGTGGAGATCGCTGTCGATGTCGTCGAGGTGGCCGAGCTGTTGGCCTCGATCGCTTAGAGCGCGCGCCAACTGACGTAGTTGGCCAGGGCGATCAGTTCGTTGCGGCTCTCCGGCGTGACGGGGGCGAGCTCGATGGCCTCGATCGCCGCGTCGGTGAGTGTTGCGATCTGCGCCTCGAGCGCGTCGAGCGCGCCCGTGTCGATGATGACCTGTTGCATCGTGGCGATGTCGCCGTCGTCGAGATGCGGAGCGCCGACTTCGTCGAGCACCGCGCGTTGCGCGGGTGTCGCCGCGGCGACTGCGCGAGCGAGCAGAGGCGTGGGCTTCCCCTCGCGGAGGTCGCCGCCGACCGGCTTGCCCGTCACCGCTTCGTCGCCGAACGCGCCCATCACGTCGTCGCGCATCTGGAAGGCGTCGCCCAGCGGCAGACCGTAGGCACTGAGGGCCGGCAACAACTCGGTGGCGCGCTCGGGCGCGGCGAGCACCGCGCCGAGGTGCAACGGTCGCTCGACGGTGTACTTGCCGCTCTTGTAGCGGCAGATCCGCTCGGCCTTGTCGAGTCGCCGATCGCCGCGCACGCTGCCGATGATGTCGAGTAGTTGTCCGATGTTGAGCTCTGTGCGCAGCTCGTTCCAGATCACCCACGCGTCGCGAGGTGCGTCGAGCAGCAGCTGGTCTGCCATGACGAACGCCAGGTCGCCGACCAGGATCGCGACACCCTCGCCGAATCGCCTCGACTCGCCGGCCCACCCGGCCGCAGCGTGGGTCTCGGCGAAGACCGAATGGGTTGTCGGCGTGCCCCGGCGGCTGGCCGCATCGTCCATGACGTCGTCGTGGAACAAGGCGAAGGCGTGCATCAGTTCGAGGGCTGCACCTGCATCGACGATTCGCTGATCGTCGGCCTGCCCTCCGGCACCGACGAAGCCCCAATGACAGAACGACGGCCGCAGTCGTTTGCCACCACCCAGCACCAATCGGGCGATGTGCTGGACCGGCAGTTGCAGGTCCTCGTCGAACGACGACCATCGTTCGATCTCGACGTCGAGCACGGCTCGCAACCGGGCTTCGACCGCACTGGCGATGGTTGCAAGCGAAGGTGGCGGGGCTGCGACGGGCACTCCCGCAGGCTAGGCGTGGCTCGACATGAAGTTGCTGCGCCTCAGGTGCGGTTCAGCGACCGCCGTCGACGATGCGCTGCACGGCGGCGAACTGCACGGCCGCCTTCGGAGCTTCCTTCAGCCACTGCGCCGCGGTGTGCTCGGCGATTGCATCGCTGACCCGCACCAGCGGCTGCCCGGTCGACTGTGCAAGCACTTGCACCTCGCAGGCACGCTCGAAGAAGTACAGCTTCTGCCAGGCATCGGCGACATCGGTGCCGATCACCATCACGCCATGGTTGGCGAGCATGACCACCGTGATCTCGTCGCCGATGACCTCACCGAAACGGCAACCCTCTTCGGCAGCATCGACGAGACCGCCGTAGGCGAGGTTGGCGACGCGATTGTGGAAGAGCATCGCGTTCTGGCTGAGCTTGCTGTCGAACCCGCCGACCGTCAGCGACAGCGCAGTCGCATACGGCATGTGCGTGTGGAAGACGGCCCGGGCCGACGGCCGCGCCTGATGGCAGCCGCGGTGGATCATGAACGCCGACGTCTCCCACTCGCCTTCGCCGTCGACGACGTTGCCGTCGAGGTCGATCGTCAAGATGTCGTGCTCGGTGATCTCGGACCAGTGGGGACCGTAGCGATTGAGCAGGAACAGGTCGTCGTGACCCGGGAGGGCGTAGGAGAAGTGGTTGTCGATGCCTTCGTTGTAGCCGTGGTACACGGCGGCACGGAATGCCGCGGCGAGCTCACGTTTGGCCGCGAGAGCGACATCCGACGAGATCGATGAGGTTGCCGACATGCTGCAAAAGTACCAGGAACCGTCAGGCTTGGTCCTGGTTGAGGTCGGCGACGACCTGTTCGATGTGCAGGCGGGCGCTGCCGATCCGGTCTCGGCAGAAGCCGATCAGTTCGGCGGCACGCTTGACCTGAGCGGCCAAGACGTCCACATCGACGTCGGTGCGCTCGAGCTGGCCGAGGATCGTCTCCAGCTCGGCGAGGGCCGCCGCGTATCCGGTAGCGACTGGTTCGGTCATGTGCTGGTCTCCTCGACCCGACTTCGGGCGCTTCCTCTGGCGAATGTGGTGATCAGTGTTGCCCCGGCTGCGAGCGAGTCGGCACTGCGCACGATGTTGCCGTCGGCATCGCGGGTGATGCTCCACCCACGGGCCATGGTGTGCTCGGGATCCAGCAGTCGAACCCGGGAGGCGACCGCGTCGAGATGGCGCAGTTCGGGCTCGAGTCGCGCCGGTACGCGACCGAGCGAGGTGCGCGCCGAGTCGAGCCGATCGGTTGCCCGCTCGAGTGCACGATCTGCGGCGGCACCAAGGCGTTGGCGACGGTGGGCGAGCCGCTCGTCGCTGCGTTCGACACCCGACACGGTGGCCCGTCGAACGCCGTGGGCGAGCGCGGTGAGCGACGTGTTGGCGTCCTGCAACGCCCGGTTGGCGTGCCGATCGATGGCCGACCACACCAGCTCGACCTTGGTGCGGAAGGCGTACACGTGCTCGACCAACGCCGCGGCGCACGCGGTGGGCGTCTTCAAGGAGCTGTGGGCGACCTCGTCGGCGACGCTGCGATCGATCTCGTGCCCGAGCCCGGTGAACACCGGAAGTGGCGACTTGGCGATCGCGATAGCAATCGATTCGTGATCGAACGTGGCCAACTCGGTCTTCGAGCCGCCGCCACGAATCAATACAACGACATCGAGGTCGTCGTGGCGTGTCAGCGTGCGGAGCGCGCTCGAGACCATGTCGACAGCCCATTCCCCCTGCACGCGCACGTCGATGACGCGCAGGCTGAATGCCAGGCCGCTGCGGTCGAGCTCGTGGGTGAAGTCGCCCCATGCCGCGCTGGCTGTGCTGGTGACGACGCCGACGCGCAGTGGAGCGGCGGGCACGCGAACGCTTCGGTTGGCATCGAACAGGCCACTGGCGACCAGTCGGCGCACGACATCGTCACGCTCCAGCGCCATCTCGCCGAGCGTGAACCGGGGGTCGAGACCGCTCATCTTCAAGCCCAATTGGCCCGACGGCGCGAAGTAGTCGAGGTGGCCGAAGATGCGCACCTTCAAGCCGTCGCCCAGCCGCAGCCTGTGCTTGTTGAGGATCGGGCGCAGTCGCATCCGTGCATTGGCGAAGAACTGGATGTTGATGGCCGCCTTGCCATCCTCGGTGTCTTCGACGAGGCGGAAGTAGGCGTGCGGGCCACGCTCGCTCCACCCCTGGATCTCGCCGCGGACCCACACCCCGTCGGTGAAGCGCCGGCGGATCGCCGAGTTGATGGCTTCGGCCAGCTCGCCGACGGAGTATGTCGGAACCCCGCCGTCGTCGAGATCGAAGTCGAACGCCACCTGACTCACGGGAGAAAGTCTGGCCCGTCAGGCGCCGAGTTCGCGCACGTTGTCGAGCTCGTGTTCGAACTCGCCATCGTACGGTCGCGGCGCGTCGACCTCGAAGAGCTGCCCATCGATCGGCAGCTGCTGCTTGCGCCGCAGATCCTCGATCGCATTCAGGGGACGCTCGAGCGCTCGCCGCCTGGTGGTGGCCAGCTCGTCGAACGATCGGTTCAGCGGTGTCGAACTGTCGCTTCACCTTGTCGACCGACTCGGTGTACTTGCCCCACTGCTGGCCGAACTTGCCGAGCAGCTGCAGGATCTCCTGGCTGGTCTGCTCGATCACGAAGTTGTCGAACGCCTGGCGGATGACCCCGAGGAACGCGAACAGGGTGAGCGGCGAGCAGATGACGACGTTCTGACGACATCGCTTCGTCGATGAGCTCGGGGTCGTTCTCGTGGATGAACGCGCTGATGGTCTCGTTGGGCACGAACAGCAACACGTTGTCGACCGTCGAGCGGTCGTCGGTGCTGGCGTACTCGCGCTTCGGGCAAGCTCGCGGACGCGGGCACGCACGTCGCGCACGAAGGTGGCCCGGTGGGCCGAACGCTCGGCCTCGGTGGTGGCGTCGAGGAACTGGAGGTACGAAGCCATCGGGAACTTGACGTCCATGAACAGCACGTGGCCCTTCGGCAGGAGGAACGTGAAGTCGGGAATGCCCCGACCCTCGCCCTCCACCGCGGTGCGCTTGCGGTAGTTGACGCCCTCGTGGAAGCCGGCAAGGCGAAGCACGTCTTCGGCCATCCGCTCGCCCCATTGGCCACGAGCGTTCGAGCTGGCCAACGCCTCGCGCAGGCTCTTGGTGGTGCTCGACAGCATCTGGGTGATCTCGGCGTGGACCTGCAGCGAGCGATCGACCTGGCCGAAACGCTCGCGAGGTGGCGTCGCCGAGCTGTTGCACGAGCTGCGACAGGCGATCGAGGTCGGTGCGCACGCCCGTCTGCACCTCGCCGAGGCGTTGGTCGATCAGCTGCTGGCGCCCGGCCAACGAGGCATCGCTGGCCTGCGTGTGCGCACCCAACTGCTCGCGGCTCATGGTGATGGCCTGATCGATCTGCGAGCTTGGCGGCCTGGCTGATGACATCGGCGGTGATCGGCGACGCCGGGGCCTCGACTTCGCGCACCGACCACGGGCGGGTTACGCCGAGCGAGCAGCCATGTCAGCGCGGCCACGGCGGCCACGAGGCAGATGACGAGTGCGATCTCCATGGCCACCATCATGACCAGGGGGTGTCACAGGGTTCGCGGATGGGTCCGGTTCGGACCAGATAACGCCAGGTCAGCCCGGTAGTAGCGTCGTTTCGCCTGCTCGGACCTGGGCGGCGTAGAGCCCGTCGCGGGCCATCAGCTCGTCGTGCGTGCCCTGCTCGACGATGCGTCCGTCGTCGAGCACGAGGATGCGATCGGCGTCGCGGATGGTCGACAGGCGGTGGGCGATCACGAGGGCGGTTCGGCCGCGCAAGGCCTCGTCGAACGCAGCCTGCACGTGGGCCTCGTTCTCGTTGTCGAGATGGCTCGTGGCCTCGTCGAGGATCATCACGGCCGGGTCCTTCAGCAGCAGGCGGGCGATCGCCAGTCGCTGCTTCTCGCCACCGCTGAGCCGGTAGCCGCGCTCGCCGACCATCGTGTCGTACCCGTCGGGCAGCGCCGGCGACGGTGTCGTAGATCCGCGCGCCGCGGCACGCCGCGTCGAGCTCGCGCATCGGTCGCATCGGGCTTGGCGTAGCGCAGGTTGTCGCCGATCGACTCGTGGAACAGGTGCGGATCCTGCGTGACGACACCGATCGCGGCACGCAGCGTGTCCTGGGTGAGATCGCGCACGTCGTGACCGTCGACGCGAACCGCGCCATCGGTGACGTCGTACAGCCGCGGGATCAGCGCGGCCAGCGTGGTCTTGCCGGCGCCCGAGGCGCCGACCAGCGCGACGGTCTCGCCGGGCTGCGATGCGTCAGGCTGAGCCCGTGCAGGACGTCGCGATCGGGGTCGTGGCCGAGCAATGCGTTCGGTGCCTCCAGCGACGCGACCGTCGACCTGCGCCGCGGCCGGGTAGCGGAACGTGACGTCGTCGAACTCGATCGAGACCCTTCGGATCGACCAGGTCGACGGCGCCCGGTCGGTCGGTGATCGCCTTCCGGGGCGTCGAGCACTTCGAACACACGCTCGAAGCTGACCATCGCCGTCATCAGGTCGACGCGTGCGTTCGTCAGTCCGGTCAGTGGCTGGTAGACCCGAGTGACGAATGCGGCCAGCGCGACGAGCGTTCCGCTGGAGATGTTGCCCGTCGACCACCAGGTGCGCGCCGATGCCGTAGATCGCGGCCGCGCCGAGCGCGCCGACGAGGCCGAGCGCGACGAAGAACACCCGGCCGTACATCGCCGACTTGATCCCGATGTCGCGGACCCTCGCGGCCCGCGCTGGCGAAGAGCACCGTCTCGTCGTTGGACGACCGAACAGCTTCACCAGCAGCGCGCCGGTGACGTTGAACCGCTCGGCCATCTGCGTGTTCATCTCGGCGTCGATGTTCATGTGCTGCCGGGCGAACGCCTGCAACCGCTTGCCGACCCGCTTGGCGGGGATGATGAACAGCGGCAGCACGATCAGCGCCAGCAGCGTGAGCCGCCACTCGCAGCGCGAGCCATCGCGATCAGCGTCGTGGCGAGCACGACGATGTTGCTGACGACGCTGCCGAGCGTGCTGGTGACTGCGTTCTGCGCGCCGATGACGTCGTTGTTGAGGCGGCTGATCAACGCGCCGGTCTGCGTGCGGGTGAAGAACGCGATCGGCATCCGCTGCACCTTGTGCGAACAGCGCGACGCGCAGGTCGTAGATCAGCCCTTCGCCGATGCGCGCCGAGCACCACCGCTGCACGATCGCCAACGCTGCGTCGGCAATGGCCGCCGCGACGACGACACCGGCCAGCACGTTGATCAGCTGGCGGTCCTTGTTCGGGATGGCATCGTCGAGGATCGATCGGAACGCAAACGGGGCGACGAGCTCGAGCAGCGCGCTGATGAAGATCGTCAGCAGGAACAGGAAGATGATCGCCCGATAGGGCCTGGCGAATTGCCACGCCCTTCGTACTGCACTGCCTTTGAGGCGTGACTCTTTCACCGCCTCGCCGTCGCCCGGGAGCAACCAGTGCGGACTCATACGCATGGGTTGGAGGATACGGGAGCCGCCGAGTGTCGGGACCTGGCGACCCATACGCTGTGCGCCCGATGCGGCGCGTGGTTTCGATGGTCTGTTGCGGCGTGCTGCTGCTTGGCGCATGCGGCGTCGACAGCGGGGTGGCGGCAACGGACGCGCAACATTCCGACGCGACGTTCGATCCCAACGACGATCCGTTCGGATGGACGAAATCACGCGACAACGATCGCGTCGAGATCGGGACGTTCACCGCGCCGGTCGACTACTCGGATCCATCGAAGGGCAAGTTCCAACTCGACATCGCCCGGCACCTGGCGATGAAGCCGGAGGAGCGGATCGGCAGCCTGCTGGTGAACCCAGGCGGACCCGGCTTCGGTGGAACCGACTTCGCCGTCTTCGCCGAAACGAACTTCGGGCAGTCGCTGCTCGACCACTTCGACATCGTCGCATGGGATCCGCGAGGCACCGGCGAGAGCACGCCGCCGATCGACTGCATCGACGACTACGACCACTTCTTCGCGACGCCCGACGTGACGCCCGACGACGAGGCCGAGCGCCAGCAGGTCGTCGACCTCGCCGAGGAGTTCACCGACGACTGTGTCGACAAGGACGCCGGGTTCTATCAATACGTCGGCAGCAACAACTCGGCGCGGGACATGGATGCGATCCGCGCCGCGCTCGGCGAGGCCACCATCAGCTACCTCGGGTTCAGCTACGGCAGCGAGTTGGGTGCCACGTGGGCGACGCTGTTCCCGAAGACGGTCCGAGCTGCGGTGCTGGACGGTGCGGTCGATCCGACAGCGAACGAATTCGAGAGCGACCTGCAGCAGGCCGAAGGCTTCGAGTCGTCGTTGAACACGTTCCTCGCTGCATGCGACGCCGACCCGAAGTGCCCCTTCAACAACAACGGCAACGCCGAAGATGCGTTCGACGCCTTGATGAAGATCCGTCGACGCGTCGCCGGTTCCCAGCGAGGACGGCAGACCGCCGATCAACCTTGGCATGGCCAACACCGCTGTCGCCGACGCGCTGTACACCGAGGCGAAATGGCCGCAGCTGGCGCAGGCGCTGAGCGACGCCGCCACACGGTGAAGGCGCCGGGCTGCTGGCGCTCTACGACGAGTACTACGTGCGCCAGCCGTTCGGGACGTACGGCAACGAGTTGGAGGCGTTCCAGGTGATCAGCTGCATGGACTCGGTCGAGCGCCCGACCGTGGCGGAGGACGACGCCGACGCCGCGAAGCTCCACGCCGCCGCACCGCGGTTCGCCGTCAGAACTGTCGGCGACTACGCCTGCACCTTCTTCCCACCGCCGACGGATCCGCGCATCGAGATCACCGGCAAGGGTGCCGGCCCGATCGTGGTGATGGGTACCACCGGCGATCCGGCGACGCCGCTCGACGGGACGCAAGAAGATGGCCGAGACGTTGGAGGACGGACGGCTGGTGACCGTCGTCGGCAACCGGCACACCGGCTACGGCCTCAATGCATGTTCGACGTCGACGGTCGACAACTACCTGGTCGACCCGGTCGGGCACCTACCGGCAGAAGGCCTGGTCTGCGAGTAGACGTTCTGGCGGCCGAAGCACTGGCGGAAGGAGTGGGATTCGAACCCACGGAGACCCATAAGACCTCAACGGTGTTCGAGACCGTCCCATTCGTCCACTCTGGCATCCTTCCGGGTGGCAGGCTAGCGGGATACGACGGACGTGACTATCCGGCAATGTTTCCTCAAGACGCTCGCCCTCCGTGCCGATGGAACAACTCGTGGCGGACGCGAATCTCTTTCCAGACGAGGCAGGCTTCACTCCTCGACCTGCGTGGCAGGTGATCGAAGCTGCTCGTCGTCAGTACTTGACCGGTGAGCTGACCCTTCCGACGTCGCCGGCGACGCGGATCTTCATGCGCGACGGCCAGGTGTACTTCGCCGAACGCACGTCGGATGGCGCCTTGCCGATCCGGCTGATGATGGAGGGTGTGATCACCCGCGAGCAGATGCAGCGCGGCACGGTGATCGTCAACGGAGTCGAGCACGTCGGACGCATGTTCGAGGCCGACCCCACGATCGATCGCGCCTCTGTCGAACTGTGCACAGAGCTGTTCACCGACGACGTGATGGTCGCGGTCGCCAACTCGATGGTCAAGGGATACGAGCTGGCGCTGTACCGGCGTCATCCCAGCGGAATCGACCGTTGGTATCCGCACAGCGTGCCGGTTGCCGGACGCCAGAACGATTCGCAGCCAGCCGCGGCCCCGGCCCCCAAGGCCGCCGCCGCAGCGAAGCCGAAGCCCAAGGTAGAGACCCAGCCCGCCGCGCAGGAGCCCACCGAGACTGCGGCACAACCGGTCCAGGAGGCACAAGTGAAGTCGGAGCCGAAGAACAACCTCAATGCACCGCCCATCACGCAGGCAGTGCCGGTGACGGCGCCGGTCGCGTCCGCCGTGCCGCCTCCTCCGCCGATCACCCAAGCAGTTCCCGTGACTCCGCCGCCAACGGCGCAGGTTCCAGTGACGATGCCGGCTCCGACCGCGCAGATCCCCGTGACCGCACCACCTGCAGCGGCCGAGCTCGACGCCACCGCGATCGCCGACGAAGTGGCCGAGGCCATCAAGCGAGCATTCGCCGGCATCTAACTCCCGACGGAGTGTTTGCGTCGCACCCGGGTGGTCCGGAAACACTCCGACGTGTCTAACTCCGGCGACTGGCGAAGAAGGCGCGCAGCAAGTTGCCGGCATCGTCGGCGCGCACGCCGCTGGTCACCGGTGGGCGGTGGTTGAGACGTGGATCGCTGCACACCTCGAACAGGCTGACGACCGCGCCGGCCTTCGGGTCGGTCGGCGCCGAACACGACCCGTCCGATGCGGGCGTTCACGAGCGCGCCTGCGCACATCACGCACGGCTCCAGCGTGACGTACAACGTGCAATCGAGCAGCCGCCAATGCCCGACGACGAGCGAGGCATCGCGGATGGCCAGCACCTCGGCATGCGCCGTGGGATCGCCGGTCAGCTCGCGTTCGTTGTGCCGCGCGGCGATCACTTCGCCGTCGCGCACGACCACCGCTCCGATCGGAACATCGCCGTGCGCAACCGCCGCCGACGCCTGCTCGAGTGCCAATTGCATCGCGTCGTCGTCGGTCAGCGGTGACGTCACAGCGGAGGGGGTGGGATTCGAACCCACGGAGGGTTGCCCCTCACACGCTTTCCAAGCGTGCCGATTCGGCCGCTCTCGCACCCCTCCCGGGGAAGCGCAAGGGTAGCGGTCACGCTAGGATCTCACCACCGAACTTTGGCACCCGCTGAGTGAGGTGACGGTCGGGCCCTGTGCGACGGGCGTCCGGGAATCAGGTCAGGACCGGGAGGTAGCAGCCTTCAACGGTAACGCTTGTGTGCCGCAGGTAGCCTGGCCGTCACCTCAGTCGGCGGGTGCAGTTCGCTTGGCGATGCGCTCGGCCCGCTCCACGAGGTGGGGTGCGCCGAGCTGATCGCAGATGGCTGCGAACCCCGGGGTCGGGCCCTTCCAGTGCCAATCGTCGACCTTGCCGACGGGTACGTCGACCTCGATCGTGGCGATGCGACGGAACAGGAGTGCAAGCTCGAGGTTGTCGCGGAGCGTGACCGCCAACTTCTCGGCGCCGCGCAGTGCAGGCAGTCCCCAGTCGCCCGACGACGCCGGGATGTCGACGATCGAGCCGAACTTGGCGAGCACGGTCGCAGCACTCTTCGATCCCCACCCGGCCAAGCCGGGGTAGCCGTCGGCCGAGTCACCGACGAGCGCTAAATAGTCTGCGATCGAGGCCGGCCCGACACCGAACTTGGCGGTGACCGCGGCCTCGTCGAGGATCTCTCCTTTGCGTCTGTCGAACTGCACCACGCGGTTGCCGCGCACGCATTGACCGAGGTCCTTGTCGGGCGTCACGATCAACGCCTGCGTGACTCGCGGGTCGGCGTCGGCGACTGCAGCAGCAGCGCCGAGGGCATCGTCGGCCTCGTACTCGACCATCGCCCAGGTGGTGAACCCGGCACTGACCAAGGCTTGTTCCATAAGGGGAATCTGTTCGAGCAGCTCCGGATCCATGCCGGCGCTGGTCTTGTAGCCGGCCCACATGTCGTTGCGAAAGCTCTCGATGACGTGATCGCTGGCGACGCCCAGATGGGTCGCGCCGTCATTGACCAGTTGCAGTGTGGACGCGACCACGCCGATGGTCGCGGCGAACGGAACGGTCTCGGTGTGACGTCCCGCCTGACCGAAATGTTGCCGGAACAACTCGTAGGTTCCGTCGATCAAATGAACACGCACGGGCCCACCGTAGTCGGCAAAGATCTCTCAAGATTGGGGCAAGTTCGACCGATGAAATCTCCGTGGCGAACGAACTACCGACTACACCGGCATGGGTGCCGGCAGCACCGAGCGAGCATCCGCCGCCCGTGCAGGCTGCAGCAGCTCCGTCGTCAACCGAAATCCTCGCGGCGACCATCGCCGGCGCCGTCGAACGGCAACTGACGCAGTACATCGCGACGATGTCGCAACAGGTCGAAGCAACTCGGCAAGCGGCTGAGAGTGCTCGCCTGGAGATGCGCGCCGAGTTCACCCAGCAACTCGAGGCACTGACTGCCAAGGTCGAGACCAACAGTCAGGCGAACGATCGCTACCAGGCCGCCCTGCAGGCTGCGTTGGAAGAGCGACTCGCCGAGTTCGCGAACCATCAGCACCAGACGCTGACGACCATCAACGCCAAGCTCGCCGGACTGCCGGCAATGGTGCAGGCCGAGCTTCCTGCTCAGTTCGCGCCGTTGAGCCAGGCGTTGCGCGAGTACCTCGAGCACAAGACCGCAGCTGTGGAGACACAGATCGACGAACTGCACAAGTCGAGTCGACGATTCGACGAGCAGGCTGCGTCGATCGTCGCCCACATCAACGAGACCGTGGCAGCGTTGTCGCGGCGCATGGACGAGGGCGACCTGACAGTGACCCGCAACGTCGAGATGCGTCTCGGCGATGTGCGCGGACTGGTCGATCAGGCCGGTGCCGATGTCGCCAGGCAACTGGCCGAGCACGGGCAGATCCTGTCGCAGCGCGTCGATGCCATCGACATGAAGATGGTCGATCGCGCCCTGGCGATGGAAGAGCGGATCAACGAGAACAACGGCGTCAAGATCGCCAACCTCGAAGCGACCATCGGTCGGGTCGGCTCCGGCTTCGACGATGCGATGGGTGCGCTGTCGAAGCGGATCGTCGATCTCGAGGCGAGCTTGCTGGAAGCGGGCGACCGCATGGACAGCCTCGCTGCCGACGTCGCCAAGGTCGACGAGGAAGCGATCAACGCGGTCAAGGAGCAGCTGTCGAGCGCGGTCGGCGAAGCGATGCTCGTTCGCATCGAAGTCGATCGCTTCATCGCTGCTCAAGAGGAGAAGTTCGACGCAGCCTCGCATCCGCATGTCGGAGATCGAAGCGCAGCTGGCCGACACGATGGACGTCAGCGAAGCAGTGCAACTCGAGCGCCTCGAGGAGATCGAGCGGGCACTTCTCGAACTCGACCCCAACCAATTCGTGCGCAAGGTCGAAGCGAGCAACAACGGCGGCGGGTTCCCCTCACCGAGCACGAGTCCATCGCTGCCGGTCAACGGCACAACTACATCATCGGAGCCCAGCTACTCGTCATTCTGACGTGAGCTGGTATACGCCCCCACTGGCGGGAGACGGGCACTATGGCACTGTTCCAGAAGACAAAAGATTCACCTGACGCACCGTCGTTGCCGGCACCTCGACTCGAGGCGCCGGTCGTTCCGGGCGAGGCCGCAGCGGAGTGCATGAAGGTTGGCCAACTGCTGGTCGAGCGCGAGCAGATCAACGCCGACAACCTTGCACATGCACTGTCGAGTGCCAACGGCGACCTGTTGCAGTTCGCCGACACGGTGCTGAAGTTGGGCGCCGACCGCACCGAGTTGGCCAAGGCCGTCGCCGAGGTCACCGAAGTGGCGCTGCTCGATTCGAAGTCGATCGAACTGCCCGAGAACGCCAAGGAGTTCCTCGACGAGAAGATCGTTCGCGCACACTGCGTCATCGGCATCGCCGACGAGAACGGGACCATCGTCGTCATCTCCGCCGACCCGAGCCCGGCGCGGCGTCGCGCCGTCGAGGCTGCTGCCGGCCGCCCCGTGCGCTGGACCGTTGCCGACCCGGCGACCATCCGCACGTTCATCGATCGCACGCTATCGAGCCAACGACGAGATCGACCGACTCGTCAAGGTCTTCGAGGTCGGCGACGATCAGAGCAAGGCTGCAGCGATCGCCGCCGAGGTCAGCCTCGACGACCAGGCCCCGATCGTCCAGCTCGTCAGCCGCATCGTCAGCCAGGCGATGCGCGACCGTACGTCCGACATCCACATCGAGCCGCTCGACGAGAAGCTGCGCATCCGGTTCCGCATCGACGGTCACCTCGTCGAGGCGTTCAGCCTTCCGCTCGAGTGCGCACCCCGCGTTGACCAGCCGTCTCAAGATCATGAGCGGCATGAACATCGTCGAGAAGCGCAAGCCGCAGGACGGTCAGTTCTCGACCGTGATCGACGGCAAGGACGTCGACGTCCGCGTCGCCAGCGTGGCCACCGTGTTCGGCGAGAAGATCGTCATGCGTATTCTCGACAAGAGCCGGTCGATGATCGGCTTGTCGGAGCTCGGCTTCCCGCGCGAGACCTACCTCCACTACTCGAAGATGATCCACTCGCCGTTCGGCATGGTGATCTGCGCCGGCCCGACCGGTGCCGGCAAGACGACCACGCTGTACGCGTCGCTGCTCGAGGTGAACAACGACGGCACGAACGTCACCACGGTCGAGGATCCGGTCGAGTACGTGTTCCCCGGCATCAACCAGATCCAGACCAACGAACAGGCCGGCCTGACGTTCGCCACCGGCCTGAAAGCCATTCTTCGTCAAGACCCCGACGTGATCCTCGTGGGCGAGATCCGAGATGCCGATACAGCCCGTATCGCCGTCCAGTCCGCTCTCACCGGTCACTTCGTGCTTGTCGTCGCTGCACGGCACCGACAGCGTCGCCGCGCTGCACCGCTTCCTCGACATGGGCATCGAGGCCTTCCTCATCGCGTCCTCGGTGGTCGGCGTCATCGGCCAGCGTCTGCTGCGCCGCATCTGCGACTCGTGCAAGGAGCCGTACACGCCCGGTGCCGACGAGCTCGCCGTGTTCCGTCAGCACAGCGGCGGCAGCGACAAGTCGCAGTTCTTCCACGGCGCCGGCTGCAACTTCTGCGCCGGCACCGGCTACCGCGACCGCATCGGTGTGTACGAGCTGCTGCGCATCACGCCCGAGCTCCGCCGACTGATCGTCGGCTGGGCCACCACCGAAGAACTCCGCCGACTCGCCGTCGCCCAGGGCATGCGCACGATGCTGCGCGAAGGCATGGCGCTGGTCGAGAACGACGTCACCACCAGTCCCCGAAGTCATCAAGACCCTGTTCGCCAACTAGGAGCCACGACCATGCCAAGGTTCGCATATGCCGCCATCGACGCCACCGGAGCGTCCGTCGAAGGCGTGACCAAAGCCGACACGATCGGCGACGCCCGCGCGGTCCTGCTGGATCAGAACCTCTACCCGGTCAAGATCCAGGAGAAGCGCGGCGCGCTCGACTTCGAGCTGACCAAGGAGAAGGTCAAGAAGAAGGAGCTGATGCACTTCACGCGTCAGCTCGCCGTCTTCGTCAAGGCCGGCATCCCGATCACCGAGGCGATGCAGATCATCGGTGACGAGACCGAGGACGTCGCCCTGCAACGCACGATCACGATGATGGTCGACGACCTGCGCAACGGCGGCACGCTGTCGGAGGTCGCCGGCAAGCACCCCGAGGCCTTCCCGATCTACTACATCGGCATCCTGCAGTCGGCGGAGCTGACCGGCAACCTCGACGAGACGCTGGAGAGCCTGGCCGGCTACCTCGAGCGCGAGCTCGAGACGCGGTCGAAGGTCGTGTCGGCGCTGTCGTATCCCGGCGTCGTCATGGTGCATGGCCATGTTCACCGTCGTGATCCTGGCCGGCTACGTGCTGCCGCAGTTCAAGCCGTTGTTCGAGGAACTGAACGCCGACCTGCCGCTGACGACACGCAGCCTGCTGTTCGTCGCCGACCTGTTCAGCACGCTGTGGTACATCCCGTTCAGCGTGCTTCTGCGCGTTCGCCGCGCTGATGCTACTGGCTGTTCAAGACCGAGCAGCGGCAAGCCTGTCAAGGACAAGCTCGTCCTGCGGATCCCGGTCATCAAGGGCATCGTCGAGTACTCGATCCTCGAGCGGTTCTGCCGCATCCTCGGCGCGATGGTGAAGGCCGGCGTGCCGCTGCCGGAGGGCATGAAGACCACGACGGAGTCGACGAGCAACACCGTGTTCCGTGAGCGCCTCGAAGATGGCCCAGATCGAGATGGTCGAAGGCGGCGGCTTCTCCAAGCCGCTGGCCGCGACCGAGCTGTTCCCCGGCGCCGCCAAGCAGATGTTCAAGGTCGGTGAGGAGACCGGAACGCTCGACAAGCAGCTCGAGGTCGCCAGCCTGTACTTCGACCGCGAGCTCGAGAGCCGCATCAAGAAGTTCACGACGATGTTCGAGCCGATGATGATCATCTTCGTCGGCCTCATCGTCGGCTTCGTCGCCGTCGCCCTCGTGCAGGCGATGTACGGCGTGCTCGACGGCGCCAAGGGCGCAAACCTGAGCGAATCGTGAGCGGTCAGCGACGCAGGAGACGGTCGATGCAACCGCTGACCGACGAAGATCGCGACGATCGTGCCGAGGGCCAGGAACGGTCCGAACGGCACGGCGGTCTTGCGTCCGGCGCGGCCGACGGCCATCAGCGCGACGCCGACGACCGCGCCGGTGAGGAAGCCGATGAACAGACCCGACCGGCACGAATCCGGGGTTGAGCCAACCGAGGTAGGCACCGAGCAACGGCGACAGACGAACGTCGCCGTCGCCCATGCCACCGCGGCTGGCGAGGTACACGATGCCCATGAACGCCAGGGCGATCGCCGGCGCCGAGCAGCATCATCCAGATCCGTTCGGCTCGTGCCGGACGAGCGCCGCGATGCACAGCAGCGGGATGCCGATCGCCGCGGTGACGTAGATGATCTGTGCGTGGCAGGCGCTTCGTCTTGCAGGTCGATCCAGCTGAGCCCGACCAGTCCGACGGCGAGCGTGCAGTACGCCGGCAGCGCCCAGTCGAGGCCGAACTTCCACGCGAACATTCCGAACAGCAAGCTCGGTGACCAGCTCAAGAATCAGCGGTTCCATGCCGATATCTGTACGACAGCGGCGACATTTGCCTCGCAGTGCGAGCCAACTGAACACCGGAACCAGATCTACGGAAACCAAGGTCGAAGGCCGCAGTTTCCACATGCCGAACCAGGGGAGACGATCGAAGCGCCACGCGGCACACGGTCGACGACCACGGTGAGGAACGAACCGAACAGAAGGCCGTACGCGGCAGCAATGGCAATCGTCATGAGTACGCAGAGCCACTCCTCGGGGCGGCGGGCAACACGGGAGGCTAGTCCGATGTTCAATCCAGACCCGACGTTGGTCACACTGCTGCAAGCAACTGTGGCGGCCGGCGCCAGCGACCTGCACCTATCGGTCGGTCGCCCGCCGACGGCGCGCCGCGACGGCGTGCCTCGTGCCGTTCGAAGGTGTCGCCGTCCTCGACGCCGAGCGACACCGAGCGCATCGTGTTCTCGTTGCTGCAGGACTTCCAGCGCAAGCGAGCTCGACGAGGTGCAGCAGGTCGACTTCTCGTTCGGTCTCGAAGGTCTCGGCCGCTTCCGCGCCAACGCCTTCAAGCAGCGCAACACGTACGCGCTCGGCCCTTCGCGTCGTGCCCTTCCGAGTTCGCTCGCTCGAGGAGCTCGGCGCGCCGTGCGGCGTGCACCGACCTGCTCAACAAGCCGTACGGTCTCGTTCTCGTCGTGGGCCCGACCGGCTCCGGTAAGAGCACGACCCTGGCGGCGATGATCGACCGCATCAACGCGACGCGCCCGTGCACATCCTCACGATCGAGGATCCCGTCGAGTACCTGCACTCGCACAAGATGGCGATGGTCAACCAGCGCGAAGTCGGCACCGACGTGCAGAGCTTCACCGATGGTCTGCGCAGCGCCCTGCGTGAAGACCCCGACGTCATCCTCCTCGGCGAGATGCGCGACCTCGACACGATCGCGATCACGCTGACGCTCGCCGAGACCGGTCACCTCGTGTTCGCCACGCTGCACACCAACGACGCCTCGCAGGCCCTCGACCGCATCGTCGACGTGTTCCCCGCCGAGCGCCGTGACCAGATCCAGATCATGCTCGCCGGCTCGCTGCAGGGCGTCATCAGCCAGCGTCTGCTGCCGGCCGAGGGCGGCGGCCGTGTCGCCGCCTACGAGGTGCTGATGGCCAACGACGCCGTCCGCAACCTCGTTCGTGAGGGCAAGACGCGCCAGTTGCGCAACACGATGATCTCCGGCCAGCAAGAAGGCATGCAGACCATCGAGATGGACCTCGCCCGCCTGGTCGCCAGCGGCATCATCAGCTTCGAGACCGCAGCCGGCGCCAGCGCCTATCCCAAGGAGATCATGGCCCAGGCCGCGACGCAGCGCTCGCAGATGCAGGCGCAGGCCACGGTCGCCGCCGGCCAGGCGCGCCACGACCGGCTCCGGCCAACTCGATCGGCGTCTGACGCCGGAGCCGCACCATGGTTGCCGCAAAGCTTCCCTACAAGACGCTCGGCGGCATCGTGCCGTGCCCCGGCGGCTGGCTGATCGTGCCGGCGCGCCTCGCCGGCGTGACGGTGAACGCCGAGGAGCCCGAGGTCGTGCGAACGCTGCTCGACGTGCTCGAGTACAAGCCGAAGTTCGACGCCGCCGCGATCTACGCGCCGATCGGCTTCAACGAGGACCCGGTCGGTCCGTACCGGCCGTGCGACGCCGAGGCGACGCGACCTGGTCGGCTGGCCGCGCGTCGTCGGTATCACCGCCGATGCCGTCGCGTGCCGCGCTGCGGGCGCCGACGCGACGAGGCCGCCCGCGAGATCGAGCCGTGGTTGACCAACGACGACTTCCGCCGGTTCAAGTGGTGGCGCGAGGCCGAGCGCGAGTTCCAGCCGTTCCACCAGCGCATCGTTCTTCGCTGCGCACCCCGATCTCAGCTTCACGGCGCTGAACGGCGACCAGCCGCTGCCGACGTCGCCGCACCACCAGGACGGCGTGCTCGAGCGGATGCAACTGCTTCGCGACAAGCTGCCCGGCGTCGAGGACGTCATCACTGCGCTGCCCCCGCCAGGCGCCGGCCAGCTGCACGTGATGCAGGCGCTGCGCGTTGGTGTGGACCGCGCGCGTCGTGCTGCAGGTCGAGCGATCAGCCGGTTGCCGATGGATCCGAACTGGGACGACAGCCGGCATGCGCATGGAGCTGGTGCGCTAGGTCGCACAGCGACCTCAGGCGACCGAGCGGTCCGACGGTCGACGGCCAGGCGACGACCGCGCGCTGCGGTGTCGAGACGCACAGGCCACGAACCGTGTCGGACGCACGAGCCACGTGGGAGCGAGCGGACGTCACGCGTTGCCCATGGGAACCTTCGCCGATCGAGGAGGTCCCACACCAGCACACCGATCACCAACCCGGCGTGTAGTAGCTCCACGTCGCTGGATCGGTGGCGATGCGGACGGCGATGGCCGCGGCGATGATCGACTCCGGTCGGTCTCGCAACGCGACACCGCGGCGGCGACGGCGAGGCATCCCGACCAGCTGGGCGACGCGCATCCAGTCGGGCATCGAATCGGTGGTCACGCCGAACAGGGCGATCACGGAGTCCGGCGCGACGTTGACCGTCGGGCGTAGAGCCTTCAGCGAGTCCGGCGCGCCGACGATGAACGGCAGCCATGCGACTGCAGCGACGGCCGCGCACGCGAGGATCGGGGCGCGCCAGTCCCGTCGGTGTCGTTGCCAGCGTCAGCGGGAAGAAGATGACGCCCCATGGCTTGCAGGCGATGCCGATGCCGATCGCCAGGGCGGCGGCGAGCGGACGGCCGGAACGGATCTCGTACAGCGCGACGACGGCGCCGTCAGCGTGCATCGCGTCGTCGAGGTGCCCGTAGCCGCCGAGCTTGGCCCACGTGAACGCCGTCAGGCAGCCACCGAGGAGGACGAGCAGCTCGAAGTCGGTGTCGCCGCGAACGCACGTGAGCGTGAGCTCGTGCAGTCGGATGCAGAGCGATGCCGAGCGCCGCGCAGACGATCGCCGCCAGCACGAAACCGTCGCGGGGTGTAGCGCAGAACAGCCAGGCGAGGAACAGCGACAGCGGACCGGTCTGCACCTCGTGATGCAGCACGTACACGTGCAGGCCGGCGGAGCCGAACATCGCTCGCCGGCGTCGACGAACTCGTCCCAGTCGCCGCGACCACCTGACACGACATCCTGCCGCAAGCGACACCGCAGCGATGACGGCGTATCTCCATCGAGCAACGCGCTGCGAGTGGATGATCCGTGACGCTGCACGCAGGGGTCCTACGCGCGATCCGAAGGTCGTGCGACAAAAGCGAAGGAGCCGGGCCCGAAGGCCCGGCTCCTTCGAAAGCTGAGCGGCTGGATCAGCCGTTGATGCCGGAGCAGTTGTTGCCGCCGGTGGCCGCTGTTGTCGACGCCGGTCAGGGTGTACGTGGCCGTGGCGCCGCTGCCGCGACGAGGGCGACCGTGAAGTTCGGCGACACGTCGTGCAGCAGACCGTTGGCCTTCGAGGTCGGCCTGGGCGGCCGTAGACGCCGGTGTTGGCGTTGTTGGCCTCTTCTGCGGTCTGGAGACCTTGAGGTCGGACTTGCAAGCGCTGGTCTTGCCCTGTTGGTGATGCCGGTCACCGCGAACACCGTAACGGTGGCCAGGATGCCGAGGATCACGATGACGATCAGCAATTCAACGAGCGTGAAGCCCTTGTCTTGCTTGGTCTCTTCAACTTCGATGTGGTTTTCCATGATTAGCGTTCCTCCCGCTTTTAGGGTTTCAATCCACGTTTTGTGAACGCTCTTGGATTTCTCCCGCAAGCGCAAATAAATGATCGGATCGTCCGCTCGAATCCTTGAGAGGAAAATTCGCAAGCATTTCTCAAGCCTTCTGCGTTCAAGAGTCAAGGCCGTCACACCGATACGTCGTATGTACGCACGTGTGGGTAGCGGTGACTCGGAAGAAGGACATCGATGATGCGACGCAATGACAAGAGCTGGATGGAACTCGACGAACTGCTGGAGCCATTTCTTCCGGTCGGAGCACGAGCAGACCGGCACGGCCGTCGCCGTCGAGTTCCGCAATCGTCTCGTCAAGCTCGAGCAGCAAGTGATGTCGCAGTACACCGCGATGGCCGCGTACGCGACGATCGCCAAGACTGATTCCGAGTCGGTGAAGGTCGAGGCCCGCGCCGACCTCGATCGCTCGCAGTCGACGGTGATCGGTCTCGTCGAGAAGTTGCGCACCGAGGTGAACATTCGTCTCGACGGCCTCGAGCGTCGTTCCGCGAATGGTGACATGTCAGTGCCGACGGCGTGTCACGTCTGTCGAAGATCGAGAACGATCTGGCCGCGGCCACGGCAGCGGTGCAACAACTGCTGCAGGAGAACGCAGGAGCTGCGCACGCAGATCGCCGGTCTCGTCGAGCACAAGATGCAGGAGCAGGGCTGGCTCGTCAGCAGCGGCTCCGCCGAAGCGCTGTACCTGCGCTGAGCCGCTGACGCAGGAGTTACTCCTGCACGAGCTCGATCAAGCGTGCCGAAGCTGCCCTTCGGATGGATGAAGGCCACCGTCGTTCCACGACTTCCCGGCCGCGGTGCCGCGTCGATCGCGCGTCGCCCCGGCTGCAACCATCGCCGCCAACGCCTCGGCGCAGTTGTCGACGCGGTAGCCGACGTGATGCAGGCCCTCGCCACGCTTCTCGATCGAGCGGGCAATGGGTGAGTCGGGTCGCGTCGCCGCGGTCAGTTGGATGTAGCTGTCGGCCACCTTCAACAACGCCTCCTCGACGCCGTCGCTCTCGACGATCTCGCGATGATCGACCTCCGCGCCGAAGGCACGTTGGTAGTAGTCGATCGCCGCGTCGAGGTCGCGAACGGCGATGGCGATGTGGTCGATCTCGGTGAGCAGCATGGAGCTAGTCAACCAGATCTCTTTCATCGCCGGAAACGATGCAACTTCGGCGCCGAGCTCTTCGCGAAATTCTGTGTCGGTGACGCCGAGCCCCTCGGTCGGTGCAAGGCACAGCACGCCGATCTTTCCCTCGTGCATGTTGTGGTGCACTTGGTATGCGGCTTCGCCGGTGCCTTCGAGCGGGAACACCTGTGAGAGCACCGGATGGATCATGCCCTTCGAGATCAGGCGGTTGGCTTCCCATGCCTCTTTGTAGTTGGCGAAGTGGCTGCCGATCAGTCGCTTCAATCGCATCCAGAAGTGGCGGTTGTCGAACTCGAGCATGAACCCGCTCGTCGCCGCGCACGACACGACGGTGCCGCCGCGCTTGGCGACGTACATCGATGCGGCGAATGTCGAACGGCCGGGATGCTCGAAGACGATGTCGGGGTCTTCGCCGACGAGCTCGCGGATGTCTTTCCCGAAGCGGCGCCACTCGCTCTCGTCGTGGGTGTGCTCGTCCTTCCAGAACTGGTAGCCACCGGCACGACGATCGATCACAGCCTCGACGCCCATCGAACGCAGGATCTCGGCCTTGTCGGGCGACGACACGACGCACACCGGGATGCCGCCGCCGTTGAGGACGTACTGCGCGGCGTACGCGCCGATGCCTCCGGTGGCACCCCAGATCAACACGACGTCGCCCTGCTTCATCGCCGCGCCGTTTCTCGACACGAGCATCCGGTAGCTCGTCGAGTTGCACAACGCGTTGACCGCAGCCTCTTCCCACGTGAGGTGCGCGGGCTTCGGGAGCAGTTGGTTGACCTTGACGACGGCGAGGTCGGCGAGCCCGCCGAAGTTGGTCTCGTACCCCCAGATGCGCTGATTGCTGGCCATCATCGAATCGTCGTGCGACGTCTGATCCTGGTCGTCGACGTAGTTGCAGTGCACCGTGACACGATCGCCCGGCTTCCAATTGCGCACGGCGGCACCGACACGCAGCACGACACCGGCGGCGTCGCTGCCGACGACTTGATATGGCTGATCGTGGCGTGCGCCCACTCGCTCTCGCGAGCCAAGTCGCGCCAGCGGACCGAACGTGCTGACCGGCTCGAAGATGGTGGTCCACACCGTGTTGAAGTTGATGCTGCTGGCCATCACGGCGATGAACGCCTCGTCCGGCGCGAGCTCGGGCGTCGGCACGTGGCCGATGTGCAAGGCTGATTCGCGGGTCCTTGTCGACCGAGGGAACGCCGCCCACATCTCCTGTTCCGCCTTCAGGACGTGTGCTGCTCGGTACTCGCCGGGAATCTGCAACTGGGCGAGTTCGTCGCCGCGTTGCACCGTTCTCGATCGCCTCGACGATGTGCTCCATGGACCGACGTTACTGAATCCGTCGCGGAGGGTTGCTCAGTCACCGGACCGCACTACGACGCTGAGGTGAGTGCGTAAACCAAGTAGCGTTGCCCGATGGCCAAGGCGCACAGGAGCGGCTATTGGCGCGCCACGCTTGTTGCAGCCGCAATGATCGTGCTCAGCGCATGCATGCCCAACCGGTTCGTCAACGGATGGGTTCCGTACTGGAACGCGACTGCAGGGCGTGCCGGCTTCACCAATCCGGCGACGATCGGGCATGTTCAACGACATCTCCCCGTTCTTCTTCAGCGCCCAAGCCGGATGGCACCATCGGTCTCGTCGGCACGCAGGCGCAACTGACAACTCGACGGTCACCGCGGCGCATGCCCGCGGGCTCAACGTGCTTGCCGTCGATCACCGATGGCAGCGGCAAGTGGATGATGGCGACGGTCATCCTGGCCAACACCACCAGCCGCACGCAGCACGTGCAGAACATCGTCGACCTCGTGAGTGTCGAGTGGGTTCGACGGCATCGACCTCGACTACGAAGGGTTTGCCTTCACCGACGGCGTTGCGTCGTGGGATGCGACACAAGCCCATCTGGGTCGCCTTCGTCACCGAGCTCGCCAATGCGCTGCACGCCAATGGCAAGTTGCTGAGCGTCACCATCCCGCCGACGTGGATCGAAGCCGGAGTCGGTGCGTTGCACGGCTACCCGGTGTACGCGCCGGCCGAGATCGGTGCTGTGGCGGACAGGGTGAAGTTGATGGTGTACGACTGGAGCGTCGGCTCGCCCGGGCCGATCTCGCCGATGTCGTGGGTCAACCTCGTGATCGCCTACAACGACCCGATCGTGCCGAACGGCAAGCTGCAGCTCGGCATCCCGTCGTACGGTCGTGATTGGGGTCGTCAGGTCAACTCCGGCGAGATCTGTCCCGACGGTGCACTCGCCACGCACAGCATCGAGTTGGACAACATGCAAAGTCTGATGAGTGCCCATGGCTCACCGGCACTCGTCCGCGACGGCTCGGGCGAGGTCAAGTTCAGCTACGACGTCGTCGAGACCGGGTACAGCACCACGCCCATTCCCGCGCCGCCGTACACGCCTGCACCGGCCGGTGCCGCGACAGGTCGCGCCGGCAGTCGATGGCGTGCTGCAGCCTGCACTCCGGTTGACACCGCCGACGGTGCAGCTGTCGTGCACCGTCCGCCACTTCGTGTACTACCCCGATGCGATCACCATCGGGATGCATGCGCAGGCCGCCGTCGACGCCGGATGGGGCGGTGTCGTCTTGTGGGCGTTGGGCTACGAGACGCCCGAGGTCTACACGGCGCTCGGCAACACTGTGCCGTAGCTTGTCTCAGGGCCGTAAGTTGTAGGTCGAAGACGACCTGACAGAGAAGGGGGCTTGGCCATGGCCGGGTTCGTACATCGTCGCCGGAGCACGTACGCCGATCGGCAAGATGAGCGGAGCGCTCGCGTCGCTCAGCGCCGCTGAGCTCGGTGGGTTGGCGATCAAGGCCGCGCTCGAGCGGGCCGGCGTCGCCCCCGAGGAGGTCGAGCACGTGCTGATGGGCCAGGTGCTGATGGCCGGCCAGGGCCAGGTGCCGTCGCGTCAGGCCGCGGTCAAGGCCGGCATCCCGATGAGCGTGCCGAGCGTCAACATCAACAAGGTCTGCCTGTCGGGTCTCAACACGATCTACCTCGCCGACCAGATGATCGCTGCCGGCGAAGCCGACATCGTGATCGCCGGCGGCATGGAGAGCATGACCAACGCCCCGTACCTCGCCGCCGGCGCCCGCGGCGGCTTCCGCTACGGCAACACCGAGCTCGCCGACGCGATCATCAACGACGGTCTGTGGTGCGCGTTCGACGCGTGCTCTGATGGGTCTCGGCACCGAGCGCTACACCGCCGGCGGCATCACTCGCGAGCAGCAGGACGACTTCGCGATGAAGTCGAACGAGCGGGCCGCGAACGCGATCAAGGACGGTCGGCTCGCCGACGAGATCATTCCGGTCAGCATTCCGCAGCGCGAGGCGAGCCGATCCTCGTCGAGACCGACGAAGGCGTGCGGCCCGGCACGACGATGGAGTCGCTCGCCAGCCTGCGACCGGCGTTCGACAAGGACGGCACGATCACCGCGGCCAACGCGTCGCAGATCAGCGACGGCGGATCGGCGGTGGTGATGATGAGCGAGACGGCGCTCGACGCCCGCGGCGTCACGCCACTCGGCCAGGTGGTCGGTACGGAATGGTGGCCGGTCCCGACAACGCCTCGCTGCTGCACCAGCCGAGCCGGGCCATCAACGCGGCACTCGCCCGCGCCGGCAAGACGGTCGGCGACGTCGATCTGTTCGAGATCAACGAGGCGTTCGCTGCGGTCGGCATCGCGTCGATGCACGACCTCGGGATCAGCGACGAGATCGTCAACGTCAACGGTGGGGCGATCGCACTCGGCCACCCGATCGGCATGAGCGGAAACCGCCTGGCATTGACACTGCTGCACGAGCTGCGCCGTCGCGGTGGCGGGCTCGGTGCGGCCGCATTGTGCGGAGGCGGCGGACAGGGCGATGCGTTGCTCGTTCGTAGCCTTTGAGCACCAAAGTTTGAGTCCCGTAGTAGTTGTCCGAACACTCTTGGTAGATATTGCTTGACATCTTCGCGGCGTCTGTCGTAATGTAACCGTCACATAGACGTCAGCGACACCGTCCCGTTGCCGACGTGAGTTCTGGGGTACCACCTCTGGAGCTGGCCCGTCCGCCCGCTACCAGGTCCAGGAGTGGTACCCCAGCCGATTTTTCGCAGGTCGCGAGGACTGTCGTGGTCAGCGGCGAGCAGCAACTGTGCCCGGAGCGACGTCGGCGCCCTCAGCTCTCGGCTCAGCCGGCGAGCTCGCGACGGCCTTCGAGGGCTCGACCGAGCGTCAGCTCGTCGGCGTACTCGAGGTCGCCACCGACCGGCAGGCCGCTGGCGATGCGGGTGACCCGGATGCCGAACGGCTTCAACATGCGCGCCAGGTACAGCGCGGTGACCTCGCCTTCGGTGTTGGGGTTGGTGCACACGATCACCTCTTGCACGCCCTCCGGCTCGAGCCGGGCGAACAGCTCCTTCATCTTCAGCTGCTCGGGCCCGATGCCGTCGAGCGGGCTCATCGCGCCGAGCAGCACGTGATAGCGCCCGCGGAACTCGCCGGTCTTCTCGATCGAGACGATGTCGCGGGACTCCTCGACCACGCACAGCGTCGGTCGTGTCGCGGCGATCGTCGAGGCAGATCGGGCAGAACTCGCCGTCGGCGAAGTTCCAGCAACGCGTGCAGAACCGCACGCGGGCCTTGGCGTCGGTGATCGACATGGCCAATCGGCTGACGTCGTCGGTGGGCAGCTTGAGGAGGTGGAAGGCGATGCGCTGCGCGGACTTCGGGCCGATGCCGGGCAGGCGACCGAGCTCGTCGATGAGGGCTTGAACCGGTTGCGTGTAGACCGCCACTAGGTGCGCTCGTCGATGATCTCGGAGCCGGGGAAGGCCTGGGTCAATCGGTCGATCGGCGAGACGATGGCATCGGGCGGCACATCGACGAGATCGTCGGTGTCGATGTCTTCGTCGGCTTGGACCGGCTCGGCTCGCTTCAGCTGCACGACGTTGTCGTCGTCGTGCGTTGCACCCTGGTCGACCACCAGCGACAGCGCGACGTGCGACCCGCCGCGGCGGCGAGCGCCTTCTCGACGTCGCGTCGATACTCCTCGGCGCGCACGCGGTGTGGCTCGCCGGCGAAGCTGATGACGAGTGCACCGCCCGACATCGTGCCGACGTGGGCGCCCATGTAGATCGCCTTGGCCATGCCGCGCAGCGCCGGCCGGACCTGCGATTCGAACAGCGCCGGGATCTGACTGTCGTCGACGCCCTGTGTGGACGGTGTAGTCGGCGTCGCTGGTGCCGCCTTCGCTGCCGGTGCATCGCTGCGGCGGCGCGGCCGGCGGTGTCGCGGTGGGCTTCGACTGCGACGGATGACCGAGCGCTTCACCGGTACTGGCACCGGCGTCGGGCGTGGCGACAGCTGGACCGGCGTCGCGTCGGGCGCGGCCACCGATCGTTGCCCGACCGGTGTCGGGATCGGTCGGCACTGGCTCGCGGCGCGGGTGCCGCGTCGCGCCAGCGGCGACCGTCTTGCTCGAGCCGCTCGAGCCGCGACATCAGGCTGTGCAGATCGGCTCCGGCGGCGTCGTGGGTCAGTTGCACCAGCGCCACTTCGAGCAGCAGCCGCGGATCGGGGGCGTGGCGCATCTCGACCAGCATCTCGCCCAGTCGCTCCATCGCCCGCACGATCGACGCGGCACCCAGACGTGAGGCGAGCGACGACGACCTCGGCTTCGCGTTCGGCGGGGAGCTGCACGAGCTCGGGCGCCATCAACGACAGGAAGCAGTCGCGCAGGTGGCGGATGATGTCCTCCGTCAGCGTGCGAGGGTCGCGGCCCTGCAGCACGGCGTGGGCGACGACGGCGAGGGCCCGACCGGGATCGTGCTCGATGAACGCCTCGACGAACTCGTCGAGCGGCGTCGCCTCCGGTGCGTCGCCACCGCTGGCGGCAACCAGCTCGAGCGCCGAGATGGTGTCGCGAGCCGAGCCGCCACCTTGGCGCGAGCACCGCTTGGACCGCGGCGTCGGTGACCTCGATGCCGGCGTCGTCGGCGAGCCAGCGGATGTGCTCCTCGAGCACGTCCATCGGCAGCAGGTGGAACTGCAGGTGCTGGGTGCGGCTGCGGATGGTGTCGCTGACCTTCTGCGGATCGGTGGTGGCCAGCACGAACACGACGTGCGGCGGCGGCTCCTCCAGCGTCTTCAGCAGCGCCGCCTCGGCCGCCTTCGACAGCATGTGCACCTCGTCGAGGATGTACACCTTGTGGCGGCCCGGCGTGCCGAGCGACGCCTTCTCGATGAGGTCGCGCATCGCGTCGACGCCGTTGTTGCTGGCCGCGTCGAGCTCGTGCACGTCGTAGCTGGTGCCGCGCTCGACGGCGATGCACGACTCGCATTCGCAGCACGGCTCGCCGTCGACCGGCGCTCGCAGTTGAGCACCTTGGCGAGGATGCGCGCCGATGTGGTCTTGCCCGTGCCGCGAGGGCCGGAGAACAGGTAGGCCTGCCCTTCGCGCTGGTTGATGACGGCGTTGCGCAAGGCCCGCACGACGTGCTCCTGCCCGCGCATCTCGCTGAAACGTCGCGGGCGATAACGGCGATAGAGCGACTGAGTAGCCATCGTCGTCGAGCCTACTCAGGGGGTGCGACATTGGGTTCGCCGATCGTGGTGGCGTGGCCTCCTCACGCCCATCCTCTAGCGTTGAGTTACCTGCATGAAGACCCTCCGCTCGCCCCTACGCGCCATCGGTCGCGCCGTCGCCCTGTTCGGCCCCGCCGTCATCGTGGGCATCGCCGCCGTCGGTGCGTTCGCCGTCCCACATGCCGATGCAGCCGACAACACGCTGGTGTCGTCGACGCCCGCAGCCGGTAGCACGGTCGACGCTTCGCCGCCTTCACTGCTGCTGACGTTCGCGTCGGCCCTGGGTGCGACCAACACGGTCGAAGTCGTCTGCAATGGCTCGCCGATCGCCGTCGGAACGCCGGCGGTGGGGGTCGACGGGATCTCGCTCAGTGTCACGGTTCCCAACCCGCTGCCGAAGGGCGAGTGCGCGGTCTCGTGGCTCGTCACCCAGCCCGACGGGCAGAGCGGCGGCAGCTCGACGTTCCTCTTCACCATCGCCAACGACACAGTGGCCACCGTGGCTCCGCTGGTGACGACGGCGGCCACCGGATCGACCCCGGCGACCACCGACACGACGCCACCGGTGACGGCGACGGATGACTCCGGCACCACGTCGACCGGATCGGGATCGGGCGGTCCACTGGGCCTGTCGCGACTGCTGATCTCGCTCGGGGTTGCCGTGCTGTTCGGCTCGCTGGTGTTGATCGCAACGGCCTGGCCGGAGGGTGTCGAGTACATCTTGACCGTCCGCTTCCTTCGATCGGCGTGGCTGCTGACGTTGGCGTTCGCCATCTTCAACGCGGCGTGCATGAACGCGCAGATCTCCGGCAAGGGCATCGGCAGTTCGTTGTCACCCACGTCGTGGAGCACCCTCACCGACACGACGCCCGGCATCGCCGCGTTGGCGCGTGTGATCTTCGTGCTACTGACCGGCTGGGTCGTCATGCGCCCCGAGCGGGTCATCGATCCGGCGACCCAACTGCCGGCGCTCGCGCTCCCAGGGCTCGCGGTCGCGACCCTCGGCTTCAGTCGCAGTGGTGGCCAACTCGCGCTGCTCGGATATGCAGCCGGCATCGCCCACGCGCTCGCGATGGCGGTGTGGCTGGGTGGCCTGATCCTGCTGGCCCGTGTCGTGCTCGCGGGGCCCGGCGAGGAAGACCTCGTGCACGCAGTCCGCGGATTTGCGAGGATCTCGACGCCCACGCTGACGGTCACGATCCTCACCGGCTTCATCCAGATGTACCGGCTCGATTGGGGCGAGATCTTCACCAGCAGCCACGGCAGGGTGCTGTTCTTGAAATCGATCGCCGTCGGGGCGATGGTCTTCCTCGGCGTGGCTGCTCGTCAGTTCATCAAGGAGCGCGTCGCCAGGGTCGATGCGATGACCGGGCAGTTGGCCATTCGGCTGCGGCGCGCCGTCGGCATCGAGGCGGTGTGCGGCGTGGTCGTGCTCGCGTTGACGGCGTGGATGCTGTCGTTGTCGCCGCCGAAGGTCGCGGCCAGCGAAGACAACACGAAGGGCCTCGGCCGCGTCGTTGCACATCACCGACGACACCGCCGACGTCACGGTGGGGTTCACCGGCGTGGTCGGCCCGAACGCCGTTCGTGTCGAGGTCGACAAACCCGAGACAGGGATCACCGGGTTGGCGGTCGACTTCAGCCCGCCGGCCGGCGCGGTCGTGCCCGAAGTCATCCTCAGCGTTCCGCTGACGGCCTCCGGCGTCGCCGTGCTGCCGATCGAACAAGGCATCCCCATCGGCTCACCGGGCGTGTGGACCGTGACCGTTCGGTTCGGTGCGACGCCGATCGGTTCCAAGACGGTGTTGATCACGGACGGCAGCAGCACTGTCGGCACCGTCGACACGACGCCGTCGATCGTCACGACGGCGCCCTGACGAGTCACACTGAACTTCGGCGCTACTCGCGACCGACGACCGTCGCGAACTTGACGGGGCTGGCGACCTCGAGCTGGTCGTAGCGGCACGACTCGGGCTCACGATCGGGGCGCCAACGCACGAACTGCGAGCCGTGGCGGAACCGGCCCTCTTGCAACTGGCCGAAGGTGACTTCGGCGACGCGCTCGATGCGCAGCGGTACCCAGCTGAGATCCTTGCCGGCGTTCCATCGACTGCCCGCGCCAGGCATTCGCTTGCCCGACTCCTCGGCTCGCGTCTGCCATTCCGCCCAGTCGCGCCACGGATGGTTGTCGAGCGCGTTGTGCGTCAGCGGCTCGAGCTCGGCGAGCAACTCGGCACGCCGCTTCACGGTGAACGATGCCACCACGCCGACGTGGTGCAGATCGCCGGCATCGTCGTAGAGACCGAGCAGCAACGACCCCACGCCGTTGCCGTCCTTGTGGATGCGATACCCGGCGATGACGCAGTCGGCGGTTCGTTGGTGCTTGACCTTGATCAGGGTGCGCTTGTCGGGCGTGTACGGATCGGCGAGTCGCTTGGCCACGACGCCGTCGAGGCCGGCACCTTCGAACTCGGTGAACCAGCGTTGGGCGACGGCAGCGTCGGTCGTCGACGGGCACAGGTACACCGGCGGCTCGGCGGCCGAGAGTTGCTGCGTCAGCATTCGATGACGCTCACTGAGCGGACGATCGAGCAGTGCGTCGTCGTCGAGTGCCAGCAGGTCGAAGGCGACGAACGACGCCGGTGTCTCGGCGGCCAGGCGACGCACGCGCGACTCGGCCGGGTGGATGCGTTGCAGCAGCGCGTCGAAGTCGAGACCACGGTCGTCGTTGGCCGGGATCACGATCTCGCCGTCGACGACGCAGCGAGCCGGCAGCGATGCCAGCAACGGTTCCAACAACTCGGGGAAGTAGCGCGTGAACGGCCGTTCGTTGCGGCTCGCCAACTCGATCTCGTCGCCGTCGCGAAACACGATGCAGCGAAAGCCGTCCCACTTCGGCTCGTAGTGCCAACCCTCGCCCGTCGGGATCTCGGCGGCCGCCTTCGACAGCATCGGCGACAGCGGAGGTTGCAGAGGTAGAGAGAGCAGCGGCATCGACTGCAGTTTGCCAGGTGCGTCTCGCCGCTAACGTCCGGCTCCATGAGTGCGCAGGAGAAGTCCATCACCGTGAAGGGCGACGGTCACGTCAAGGTCAAGCCCGACACGGCAACGTTGAACCTTGGCGTGCAGGCCACCGGTCGGACGGCGACCGAAGCGTTGACGCAGGCCAACGCCAGTGCCGCGGACCTGATCGCCGCGCTGAAGGCCGGCGGCGTCGACAGCGACGACATCGCCACGTCGGGTCTTTCGATCTACCCGCAGTATGCCCAGCAGGGTGTCGCCGTCTCCGGCTACCAGGCATCCAACAACGTCACGGTGACCGTTCGGGACATCTCCAAAGCGGGACCACTGATCGATGCAGCTGCCGGCTCTGCAGGCGATCACATCACCGTTGGCGGAGTGTCGTTCTTCGTCGACGACGTCGAAGCCGTGATGGGTGCGGCACGCGCCGAGGCGATCAACAATGCTCGCAAGCGCGCCGAGGAGTACGCCTCGGCCGCCGGCGTGACGGTCGGTGCGGTGGTGCAGATCAGCGAGTTGTCGACGGGCGGTCCTCAGCCGATCTTCGCCCGAGCCGCGAAGCTGTCCCTCATGGCCGAGGCCTCGACACCGATCGAGGCGGGCATGCAGGATCTCAGCGTTTCGGTGACGGTGGTGTTCGAACTGTCCTGGCAGCGTGAGACCTCGTCGCGACCGTCGAAGTAGCGTGGGCCGAAGTGAGCATTCCTAGTAACCCGAGCAATCCGAGCAATCCGATGGACGCCAAGCTCGAAGATCTTCGACAGCGCCGCGAGCAGGCGTACCACGCCGGCTCGCCACGTTCTGTCGAGCGCCAGCACGAGAAGGGCAAGATGCTGGCCCGCGAGCGCCTCGACGTCTTTCTCGATCCCGGCAGCTTCCACGAGCTCGACCTGCTGGCCCGTCACCGAGCCCTCGCGTCGGGCCTCGAGGAGCGTCCGTACACCGACGGTGTGATCACCGGGTGGGGCACGGTCGAGGGTCGCAAGGTGTTCGTCTTCAGCCAGGACTTCACGGTGTTCGGTGGCGCGCTCGGCGAGGTGTTCGCCGAGAAGATCCACAAGATGATGGACCTCGCGCTGAAGGTCGGCGCGCCGGTGATCGGGCTCAACGACGGTGCCGGCGCCCGCATCCAAGAAGGCGTCGTCTCGCTCGCCAGCTACGGCGGCATCTTCTATCGCAACGTGTTGGCCAGTGGCGTGGTGCCGCAGATCTCGGTGATCCTCGGCCCGTGCGCCGGTGGTGCGGTGTACAGCCCGGCGATGACCGACTTCATCTTCATGGTCCGCGAGTCCAGCCACATGTTCATCACCGGACCCGACGTGGTCAAGACCGTCACCGGCGAGGAGGTGACGCTCGAGGAACTGGGCGGGGCGATGAGCCACGCCACCAAGAGCGGCGTCGCCACGTTCGTGTCGCCCGACGAGAAGTCGTGCCTCGAGGACGTGCGCTTCTTGTTGAGCTTCCTGCCGTCGAACAACCTCGAGGAGCCGCCGCACGTCGACACCGGCGACGATCCGGATCGGCTGTGCCCGGCGCTCAACGATCTGCTGCCGCCGAGCGCGAACCAGCCGTACGACATGAAGGCGGTCATCCGCGAGGTCGTCGACGACGGCGAGTTCTTCGAGTACTTCCCGCACTGGGCGAAGAGCATCGTCTGCGGCTTCAGCCGCGTCGACGGCCATCCGGTCGGCATCGTCGGCAACCAGCCGCTGATGCTCGCCGGCGTCCTCGACATCGAGAGCTCGCGAGAAGGCGGCCCGTTTCGTGCGCACGTGCGATGCGTTCAACATCCCGCTGCTGACGTTCGTCGACGTGCCCGGCTTCCTGCCCGGCGTCGATCAGGAGTACGGCGGCATCATCCGCCACGGCGCCAAGCTGCTGTACGCCTACTGCGAGGCCACGGTGCCGCGCATCCAGATCATCACTCGCAAGGCCTACGGCGGTGCGTACGTCGTGATGAACTCGAAGTCGATCGGCGCCGACCTCGCGTACGCCTGGCCGACTGCCGAGCTCGCCGTGATGGGCCCGCAGGGTGCGGTCGAGATCGTCTACCGCCGCGAGCTGCAGCAGGCCGCCGATCCCGCGTCGCGTCGCGCCGAACTGGTCGCCGAGTACACCGAGAAGTACGCCAACCCGTACAACGCCGCCGAGCGTGGCTACGTCGACGACGTGATCGATCCCGCCGGAGACCCGCCAGAAGATCGTCGCCGGTCTGCGGATGCTGCGCACCAAGCGCGAGGAGCTGCCGCGTCGCAAGCACGGCAACGTGCCGTTGTGAGCCTGGTCGTGATCGTCGCCTTTCCGTCTCGCCTTCGCCTTCGAAGAAGAGGTGGCCGCGATCGTTGCCGCGGTCGAGGCGTTGTGGCCGAAGCCGGTGATCGCTCGAGTCGGCTCCTCGCGGTGCGCGTTCCCACGTGGCGCTTCAGCAATCGGTGGTGGATCACGCCGCTGCCGACCGGCGCCAGCGGCCGCATCGCTGAGCGACGTCTGCGCAGTCACGCGGGTCGCCGTCGATATCCGTGCGACAGCAACTACAGTCGCCTGCATGAGCGACATTCCTCCGCCACCTCCAGGCGGGATGCCTCCACCGCCGCCACCGCCGCCGCCACCATCAGTCATTCCGCGTGCGGTCACGGCACGAATCCGCCACCTCCGCCCGGCTATCAGCCGATGACGATCTACCCGGCGATACGCGCGGGCAATACGACCAGCAACGGCAGTACGCCGGGTTCGGCGCCCGATTGGGTGCGTTCATCATCGACGGCTTGGTCGGCCTCGTCTTCGACATTCCGGCGATCATCGCCATCTTCGCCGGGCCGAAGGAATTCAGATCGTGCACGGTCAACGGCGTGGACGAGCGCTGCAACGTGCCGACGGGTGGCACGGTCGGGCTCGCCGTGCTGCTCGGCATCGCCGGTGCGGTCGCGTTCCTCATCATCTTCTGCCGCAAGATCAGCCGGAGCCAATCGTGGGGCATGAAGGCGACAGGGATCACCGTCGTCGACTCCGAACGGGGCAGCCGATCACTGCCGGGCGAGCGTTCGGCTGGTATCTCGCTCACATCGTCTCGCAGTTCCTCTGCTACCTCGGGTACCTGTGGATGCTGTGGGACAAGCGCAACCAGACGTGGCACGACAAGATCGCCGGGACGGTCGTCGTCAAGGTCTGAGCCGCTACTGTCGACGCCGTGGACATCACGACCGTCGCTGATGACTGATCGTCGCTCATCAGCCGGGACGCCGGTGGCGCCGAGCGCCGTCGTGTCGTCTCACCGATCTGCAGCCCGACTCCATCCATCACATCGGCGACCACGAGGTGCAGACCTCGACCGTCCCGACGGCGAGTTGCTGTGTCGGTTCGGAACCGTCAACGACCTGCACTTCGGTGAGGTCGAGTGCGGCAGGATCGACGACGATCCGCGAGGACCGATCCAACGTGCCGAACCTGGCGAGCCGCCGTATCCGCGAGACGATGAACCACGGCGCGGTCGCCGAGATGGCCGACGCCGACTCGCTGCGGTCGTGGTGAAGGGCGACATCAGCACCGACGGCACCGACGACGAGTTCGCCGCGCTTCGAAGCGTGCTATCGCGGTGCGTTCGGCGATCGGTTGCATGTCGTGCGCGGCAATCACGACGCCTACACGGCGCAGCACGCGTACACCGGCGACCAGTGGATCGATCTTGCCGGGCGTCTCGATCGCGCTGCTCGACACGGTGCTCGTCGGAGCGCACGACGGGTTCGATCACCACGCCGCAATTGGAGTGGCTCGACGACCAGGCCGCCGAGTCGCCGATCGGCCGGTCATCGTGATGGGTCACCATCAACAGTGGATCTCCGGTCGACGTCACGACGAGTACTTCGGCCTCGACCCCGACAGCAGCGACGGTCTCAACGATGTCGTCGCTCGCCGATCCGCAGATCGTCGCGTACACGGCGGGCCACACCCATCGCCATCGCGTCCGCCCGATGTCGTGCGGAGTGCCGTCGATCGAGGTCGGTTGCGTGAAGGACTTTCCCGGCACGTGGGCGGAGTACCGCGTGTACGAGGGCGGCATCACGCAGGTCGTGCACCGCATCTCGTCGCCCGAGGCACTGCGCTGGAGCGACCGCTGCCGTCATCTCATGGCGGACTTCGGCATCGACTACGAGACGTATGCGCTGGGCAACTCTGGAGGATCGGTGCTTCAACATCCCGCTGCGGTGAGAGCGGCGTTCGAAGACGCCACAGCCACACTGCTGACGACGATCGAACGAGTCGAACCGCACCAGTGGGAGCTGCCCGGGCCTCGGAGCGTGGACGGTGCGTGAGCTCGACTGCGCACACGTTGCGGGCTTGACGACGATCGAGCGGTACCTCGCCGCTGAACCGAGCGTCGACCGGTTGATCGTCGACGCGGTCGACTACTACCGGGTGGCGCTGGCCGACAGCCGGCGTCCAGGCAGCGTTGCCGAACGAGGGCGTGCCGCAGGGGCTCGAACTGACCGATCCGGTCGGCGAGGCCGAGGCGACCGCGCAGCGGGTGCTCGCACTTGGTCGCGTCGACAGCGGACGACGACGTGGTCGAGACGTTCGTCGGACAGATGATGTTCGTCGAGTACCTGGCCACCCGAGCCGCCGAGATCGCGCTGCACACGCTCGACATCCAACGGGCGACGGGACAGCCGTTGGAACTGCAGCCGGCGACGTCGTCGATGGTGGTCGGCCTCATCGCCGAGCTGGCCGAGCCGATCACGTTGCTGACCGCATTGACCGGTCGTGGATCCCTGCCGCGCCGACTACAACGTGCTCGCCTGACCGTGGCTGCTCTCCCCTTGAATGGCCTGCGGGTGATCGATCTCTCCGAGCGTGCTCGCCGGGCCCAACTGCGCTCGTTACCTCGCCGACTTCGGCGCCGACGTCATCAAGGTCGAGCGGCCCGACGGTGGCGACAGCCTGCGCCGCCTCGCGCTGGCGCGATCCCCGCGACGGCGAGGGACTGTGGTGGAAGATCGTCAACCGCAACAAGCGCACGATCGCGCTCGACCTGAAGCTGGCCGACGACCTCGAGACCCTGCGCCGTCTCGTCGTCGACGCCGATGTGCTGATCGAGAACTTCCGCCCGGGCACGCTCGAGCGGCTCGGGCTTCGGCCCGGATGTGTTGCTGGCTCTGAACCCGTCGTTGGTCATCACCCGAGTGACGGGATTCGGCCAGACCGGCCCGTACCGCAACCGGCCCGGCTTCGCCACGATCGCCGAGTCGATGTCGGGCCTCGCCGCGATCATCGGGCGAGCCCGGACGGCCAACCGTTGCTGCCGGCGATCGCCCTGACCGACGAGGTCACCGGCGTCGTGGCCGCGCTTCGCGACCATGGTGGCGCTGCGGAGTGAGAGTCGGTCAGGTCGTCGACGTCAGCCTGCTCGAGAGCCTCTTCCAGCTGATGGGCCCGCTGATCTCGCTGTACGAGTTGACCGGGCAGATGCAGGAGCGCCTCGGCTCGGGATTGCCCTACTCCGTGCCACGTGGCACGTACCAGTGCAGCGACGGGCAAGTGGATCGGCGTGTCGACATCGAGCGATACGGTCGCCGCGCGGGTGCTGAAGCTGCTGGGGGTCGGCGACGATCCGCAGGTTCACGACGTTCGCCGCCCGAATGGAGCATCGCGCCGCGTTGGAGGCAGTGATGACCGCGTGGTGCGCGGCGCGGACGCAGGCCGAGGTGATGGACGCCTTCACTGCAGCCGAGGCGGCGATCGGCCCGGTGATGTCGATGGCCGACATCTCGGTGGACCCTCATTACGCAGCCCGCGAGGCAATCGCCGACGTCGATGGCACACCGATGCAGGGCTTGATCGCTCGATCTCAGCGCGACCCCCGGGCGCGCTTCGCTGGCAAGGTCGTGCGCTCGATGCCGACGGCGACGAGATCCGGGCGACTGGTTGGGGAATCGACAAGGAGGCGCCGAAGGAATGACTGCGACCGATGCCAAGCGGGCCTACATCGCCGGACCGCTGTTCGACGAGGGCGAACGATGGTGGATCGAGCGGGTCGAGCAGACCGTCGCCGGCCGCGGGGTTCGTGACCTTCCTGCCGCATCGCGACAACCCACCCAAGGACGAGCACAACGTCGCCGCCATCTTCGCCAACGATCGCCGCGGCATCAACGAGTGCGATGTCGTCGTCGCCAGCCTCAACGGTATCATCACCGACGACGGCACGGCGTGGGAGCTCGGTTACGCGTTTGCTCTCGGCAAGCCGATCATCGGGTCTGCACACCGACTGGCGTCGACGATTCGACCACGAGGTCATCAACTTGATGATCGAGTGCTCGTTGACGGTGCTGTTGCGCTCGCTCGACGATCTGCCGGCAGCGTTGGCCCAGGTTCACCCGACCCCGGCTTGATGCCGGCGCGTTCCGGTCGAATACGGTTCGCTGGTGAACATTCGTCAGATGACCACCGACGATCTCCCCGCCGCACTGGCCCTGAACAACGGCAGCATTCCGGCCCTCAACGAGATCGACGCGGCAGAGATCGAGCGGCTGCTCGGAATGGCTGCCCTTGCCCTGACCGCCGAGGTCGATGGCCAGTTCGCCGGGTTCTGCATCACGTTCCCGCCGGGCGTCGACTACGCCAGCCTGAACTACGGCTGGTTCAGCCGCAACTACGACGACTTCGTCTACCTGGACCGCATCGCCGTCGACTCGGCCTACCGTCGCCTGGGGATCGGCAAAGCGTTCTATGACCGAGTCGTCGAGCAGTTCACCGGCACCTACCCGCAGCTGTTCTGCGAGGTGAACGTGCGACCGCGGAACGAAGCGTCGCTGCAGTTCCATCACGCGATCGGTTTTCGGGAGGTCGGTCAGCAAGACACCGACGGCGGCAACAAGACCGTCAGTCTGTTGGCTCTTCCTCTGGGCTGACGCCACGTCGCGGATCACGCCGCCAACACTTGCGGTGGGCCGGTGGTCATTCGGGTGCTGTCCGGCCGGACGATCGTGAGGTTGCGCGCTGCATCGAGGCTGAACTTCCATCCGCCTTCGTGCGCCAGATGGTGATGCTTGGTGCAGAGCGGCAGCAGGTTCGCGATGTTTGTCGGGCCACCGAAGCGATACCACTCGAGATGGTGGATGACGACGTAGTCCCACGCCACGCAGCAGCCTGGCACCGCGCAGCCCTTGTACATCGCTCTGAGCGCTCGACGTTGCGCTCGATTGGCGAGTCGTCGTCGTCTGACCGAGTTCCATGTGCACGCCATCGGCGCCGACGATGATCGGCGTGATGTCGGCATAGCAGGCCATCCGTCGAAGGGTCTCGACCGGTAGCTCGAACCCGAGCCCGAGGTCGATCACGGAACGGTCGTGGACACAACCGTCGATCAGCGTCTTGGCGTCGACGAGCACCGACATGTCGATCGACCCACCCCGCGCGGAGCCCTTTCCCGCCGTCAACGACAGGAGCGAGAGCGCCTTGAGATGATGCTGTTTCGCGAGGAGGTCGGTCGGACAGGTGTCGGGCACGGCGTCGTGGAACAGCGCCTCGACGGCCGCTTTCAACCGCTTGTCGAGAATCGCCCCGGTCTCGGGATCGAATTCGCCGCGAAGACACCACATCCCGGTCTCGTCGTCGATCCACGTGCGCAGTCGGGTGTTGCGCCGCTGACGTTCGAGTCTGGCGATGCCGTCGTCCTGCTGAGCCCGACGGATCTCCTCGCGTAGCGTTCGGCGAAACTCGCCGGCTGTGGTTGTCTGAGGCGACGTCGGCGAGGAACTGGTCACGGTCGCCCAGCCGCTGCTTCGTCGGCGCATCGAGCCCGGCGACGCTCCGAGCGAGCACATCGAGGTGGTCGACGTTGACGGCTCCGGCGGTGAGGGCAGCGCCGAACGCCGGCATCAGTTCGACCGCCTTGGCCCGATGGAACGGCTCAATCGCCTGCGCCAAGCTGACGCGGGTGGCGTCGGCGAGGATCTGCTCGGGGAAGATGCCCGGCGTTTCGGTGGCGAGCTGATCGAGCCGCCGGGTGACAGCGATCGACTGCGCCTCGACCCACGACTTCAGACTGTTCAGCTTCGTCAGCAGTGCGGCACATTGTAACGTGTCAGACACAGTAAGTCGAGCTGGAGTCATGTCAATGACCAGCTCAGAGTACTGTTGTGACTTCATTGACGAACACTAGTTCTGCTGGGTGTAAGTGTCAAGGAATTGTCAAGAAAACCCGTAACTCTCACTATCAGCTGTCAGGCGTCAAACCTCCTGAAGGATCCTGTGAAGGGTTCTCGCCATCACATCGGCGAGCGGATGGGCGCGGCGGCGTGTAGTACAGGACGCCGCCGACCGCCTGCTCCAGCGCGATCGCGCGGGCGCGAAGCCACGACCCCTCATCGGCTCCGGTCGCCTCTCGGAACACGTGGCGAGCTTCGCTCGTCGAACACCGCCCACGCCGGTGTCAGATCCTGCGCTGGGTCGGCGTAGCCGGCGCCTCCCCAGTCGATGATCGCCGACAGCCGGCCTCCGTGGACGAGCAGGTTGCCCGGAATGAGATCGCCGTGTACGAAGCGAATGTCGCGACCGCTTCGTTGGAGACTCCACGCGTCGAGTCCGCGCACCGTCGCACCGGCTGCGACGTCGATGAGGTCGGCCGCGCGCCACTGCGGATCGTCGAGCCACCGATCGAGGCGCTGCAGCAGTGGCTCGATCGGTCCACCGCGCTCGCCCGGGTGTCGTCGAGGCGCCGGAACATCGGTGAGGCCACGAATCGCGTCAGCACCACGTCGGCGAGATCGACGGCAAGCGATCTCCGGCGCCTCCTCGAGCGACCTCCGCGCAGTCCACGCGTCGGTTCCGTCGAGCCATCCGAGAACCGTCCACGGCAGTGGAAATACGTGCTCGGCTGTTCCGACGTGGAGCACGTGCGGCGTCCTCACGATCTCCGCCAGCGGACTGCCCGCGACCGCTCGCAGCACCGCGACTTCCTGCGCCACATCGGTGGTCGATCGAGCGCGCCGCGGCAGCCGAACGACCACGTCGTCGCCGGATGGAACGTGCACTCGCCACATCGCGTTGTCGGTGCCCGAGGTGTCGAGGTAGCTCATCGCGAGGCCGGACCACTGCGGGCACTGAGCCGCGAGCAGTGCGCGAACCGTCGACTCCGACGTGTCGTGTTCGTCGTCGTGAATCCGGCCGGCCACGTCGCGCTAGTCGGCGCGCTGGATCACTGCATCCACCTCGACGACTTGATCGACGTATCCCAAGAACGTGACGCCGAGGAGCGTCGCCGGCGGCACGTTCGAATCGAAGCACACGGTCACCTCGCCCCACGCGTCGATGAGGTTCTGGTGCGGCCCGACGACGTAGATCGTGAGTTGATGGATGTCGTCACGCGAAAACCCGTGGTGATCGATGAGGGTGAACAGGTTGTCGAGACACTGTCGAGCTTGCGCGACCGGATCGCCCGGGGCGACGAGGTTGGCCGCTGCGTCGCGAGGGACCTGACCGGCCACGAACAGTCGTCCGCCGACTTGATCCGCATAGCGATAGTTGGGGGTCTGCGCGAGGCCGGCGGCGACCTCGCCTTCGTTCATCGTCGTCATTTTCGAGAACCTAGTTCTGGCTCTCCTGGGAGACATCACGAGATACCGCGATCAACCCGATCGGTATCGCCGCGAACAGAGCAAGGCCGCCGAGGCTGATGACGACATCGCTCGTCGCCAAGCCGTCGTGGTTGGCGATGTGGTACACGAGGTGCGGCACGCCGTACAGCAGCGAGGCGATCGACGCGGCGATGATCACCGGTCGCGACAGCGTGACCATCGCGACGATGAGAACTGCGGCGAGCGCCAGGTTGAGCCCACCGACATCGCGGACCAGGTGCTCGTTGTACGGACCGTCGACCGCGACCCACGCTCGCCCGAGGCCGGGGAAGTCGTCGTAGAACGACCGTGGCGCGAACTGCGCCCACACGCCGATCTGCAGCGACACCAGCGCGAGGTATCCCAGTGCGATTCGAGTCCACAGGCGATATGTCATCCGAGTTCCTTCCATTGATCGACAGAGTGGACGCTCGGCGCCCACGACGACACGTCACTCAAGTGACGCGACGAAATGCGATGTGATCGGGCGAGGCTCGCCGCACCTGATCCGGGAGGTGTCGCGATCTGATCGAGTCGTGGACGACCGACTGCGCTCGCCAACGCTGCACAGTGCGCAGATCGTTTCACCGGATCCGGCTCCGCAACGTTGTATGTCCCAGCGGGTACCTCGAGCGCGGCGATCACCGCTGCGGCCGCGTCGTCCATGTGGATGAATGAAACGTACCCGTCGAGGTCTCCCACGACAGCGAACCGCCCGCGTTGCGCCGCCGAATAGAAGTTGGTCGTGTGTGCACTGTCAGGAGCCATGAACAACGCAAAGCGAAGAACGATTCCGACGCCACCGGCATCGGCGAACGCGGTGGCTGCGGCCTCGGCTGCGGCAACCGAGTCGTTGGTCGCGTTGTATTCGCGTTGGAACTGTTCGTCGATCCATTGGTCGCCGCCATCGATGTACGGGAAGGTGATCGACTCCTGAATCAAGCGAGTGACGCCGGCATCGGTTGCCGCCCCGGCGATTGCGGGCGCAGCCTCACGGCGCAGGGAGTCATTCGACCCGCCATGCGGCCGGGTCGACAGCAGCCGGGCCCGTCGGGATGTGCGTCGCCAGCTGAGCGACACTGTCGTGGCCCTCGAGCACGACACGTAGCGCAGCGCGATCGAACATGTCGACGGTGATCGGTTCCGCTCCGGTGGCGCGCAATGCGTCGGCCTTCTCGGGCGAGCGGGCGACCGCCGTCACCTGGTGACCGGCCTCGACGAGGCGCGGTACCAGTCGCCGTCCGAGCACCCCAGTTCCACCGGTGACGAAAACCCTCTGGCCCATCGCGGCACCTCCTCCGACCATTCGATCAGTCGCGACCTCAGGGATGCCAGTGGTGCACGATCGAGATCGGAGTCCGCTCGGGCTCGGGTGGCAGGTTGTCGCCGAAGATCTCGCTGAGCAGATCGTGCACGACCGGGTGCAGCCGGTCCTCGACGAAATGCTCGTAGTCGTCCTCGGACTCCCAGATGTCGATGTAGCGAAGCCCTCCCTCCGGCCGCTCGATCGCCAGGTGCGTGATGAGCCCCTTCGGAACGTCGGTGCCGAGCCCATCGGCGATGCGGCCGTAGAACGCTGCATCGATGGGCACATCCTGTGTGAAGGCGAAGGTCATCTTGGCTCCCTATTTGATCCGACTATCTATCGGATGAAATAATGACGCCCATGACCGAGGAAGTCAAGCGCCGCTCGTACGACGCGACCACCCGTCAATCGCAGTCGGCGGCCACACGTCAGCGAATCGTCGATGCCGCGAGGGCGTTGATCCTCGAACGCGGCTACCGAGCGACGACCATTGCCGCGATCGCGGCCAGGGCGGGAGTCAACGCCGACAGCGTGTACGAGCTGGTCGGACGCAAGCCGATGGTGCTGCGCGAGATGATCGAGCAGGCGATCTCCGGAACCGATCATGCCGTGGTCGCCGAGGAGCGCGCCTACGTGATCGCAGTTCGCGCGGAACCAGATCCCGCGAAGAAGTTGGCGATCTATGCACGTGCAGCGTGCAAGACCCATCAGCGCATGGCACCCCTCTTCCTGGCCCTTCGCGATGCATCGTCGACCGAGCCGGAGGCGCAACAGGTCTGGCAGGAGATCAACGATCGACGCGCTGGGAACATGCGCAAATTCGCGAAGGATCTGAAGGAGGCCGGGGGACTGCGTCGCGGTGTGTCGATCGATCAGGCCGCCGACATCGTGTGGGCGATGAACAGCGCCGAGATGTTCGTGTTGCTGACGACCGAACGCGGGTGGTCGCCGAAGCGATTCGAGAAGTGGCTGGCCGACAGCTGGTGCCGAATACTCCTAGCGTGACAGCGACGATCGCTGGTTACTGTTCGCGGATGGAATCGTTGGAGGAAGAGGTCGATCGCATCGCTGCAGAGACGTCCTTCAGCGGCGTGGTGCGCGTCGATCGCGGCGATGAGATCGAGTTCGCGAAGGCATACGGCCTGGCCCATCGCGGGCTGGAGGTCGCCAACACGCCCGACACGCAATTTGCGGTCGCGAGTGCCGTGAAGAGCATGACGGCACTGACGGTCGTCAGCCTGATCGTCGACGGCACGCTCGACCTCTCGACGACGGCCCGCGAGGTCCTGGGAACCGACCTGCCGCTGATCGACGATGCGGTGACGATCGAGCACCTCATGGCTCACCGATCGGGCATCGGCGACTACCTCGACGAGGACGTCGAGCACGACTATGACGACTACCTCATGCCGATCGGCGTGCACCAGTTGGCGACGACCGAGCAGTTCCTCGCGGTGCTCGATGGCTTCCCCACCAAGTTTCCAGCGGGCGAGCAGTTCTCCTATTGCAACGGCGGTTTCATGGTCCTCGCCCTGATCGCCGAACGAGCCAGTGGCGTCGACTTCCATGACCTCGTGCAGCAACGCGTGTGCGAGCCGGCCGGCATGATCGACACGGCGTTTCTGCGCTCCGACGAGCTCCCCGGCCGAGCCGCATTGGGATATCTCGAGGTCGACGGAGTTTGGCGCAGCAACGTGTTCCACCTCCCTGTCCGGGGGAACGGTGACGGTGGGATCTACACCACGGTCGCCGACGTTCGGTCGCTGTGGTTGGCGTTCTTCGCGGACGCATCGTGCCGCAGGAGTGGGTCGCCGAGATGGTTCGGCCGCACAGCGTCATCTCCGACAACGAGCGGTACGGGTTCGGGTTCTGGCTCGACGGTTCCGGCGAAGCGGTGCGGATGGAAGGGTGCGATACGGGGGTGTCATTCCGAAGTTGGCACCATCCGACGCCGCGTCTGACCCACACTGTGATCGCCAACGACATGGACGGCGCGTGGCCGATGACGAAGGCGCTGTACGCGCGCCTTTCCGGCCCACTCGTGAGTTGAGGTCTACGGCTTCGGCAGGAAGTCGAGCAGCAGTGCGGACACCTGATCTGGTGCCTCGAGTTGCATCCAGTGACCGGGTCCATCGAGCCGCTCGTAGCGCCACGTGCCGTCGACGAATTGCTGTGAGCCCGTCATGCCGCGCTCGTCGAGCGCGAAGTCGCCGCTGCTCCACACGCCCATCGTCGGCGCCGCCAACTTGCGGGAAGACCAACGCCGGCTCGAGCCACGTGCGCGGGTGCACGTTCGCGCGGTACCAGTTGAGCGCTGCGGTGAGCGCTCCGGGGCGGGCCAGGTCGATCGCCATCTGATCCATGTCGGGATGGTGGGCCCACGCGCGCATGTTGGCGAAGTCGTCGGCCGACAGCCACTGCTCGGCGATGTCCTCGAACTGGAAGAACAGGAAGTACCACGACTTCTGACGCTGTTCGAAGCCAACCGAGCCGAACGCCGACGGATGCCCGACCGACAATGCGACGAGGTGATCGACGCGATCGGGAATGAACGCCGCGATCGCCCACGCCAAGGCTGCACCCCAGTCGTGCCCGACGACATGGGCACGGTCCACACCGAGCGAGTCGAGGATGCCGACCACGTCGCCGGCGATGCTGAGGATCCCGTAGTTGTCGACGCCGACCGGCTTGGCCGAGTCGCCGAAGCCGCGCAGGTCGGGCGCGATCACGCGGTATCCGGCTTCGAGCAATGCCGGCACCTGGTTGCGCCACAACGCATGTGAATCGGGAAAGCCGTGCAGCAGCAGGACCGCTGGACCCTCGCCTTCGTCCTGGACTGCGAACGACAGATCGCCGACTGTGATGTTCTTCATGGTTGTCATTCTCAGGCGCCGACGAGCGCGAGGAGTTGGGCGCGGTCCGGGCCGGGCAACGGTGTCGGGTCGGCCAACGCAACTGCTCGTTCGGCGAGCCCTGGGCGTGCGAGCACACCGGCACCCGTGTCGAGCAACGTGGCGACTTCGATGAAGCCGCGAAGCAGATCGGGGCCTTGCATGATCGAGGCGGCAAGAGCTTGCCCGAGCGCCCAACCCGGATCGTCGGTCTCGTACGGCCGGCCGTCGATGACCGCTTCGATCTCGGCGAGACGGTGGCGGTCGAACGTCGAGCGTGTCGGCGAACAATGGCTCGACGTGCTCGGTCGTGAGCTCGTGCCACCTCAGTGCCATGGCCTTTGGGTCGTCGAGTGGCATGTCGCGGAGCATCGAGCGCAGGGCCGCGGCGTGGACGATGCCGATCGAGATGCCGCGGCCGACCGAAGGATTGGTGCACGCCCACGCGTCGGCAAGCGGCAGGACACCGGTGACGACCGGCGTGCCGTCGACCACGTAGGTGCGCTGCCGGTCTTCGATCTTGGCCATCACCTGAATGTCGGTGATCGGCTCGGCGTCGATCCAGTGGGCCACCATCGGGTACGACCGCACGACCTTCTCCCAGCAGTCGACGTCCATCGACGGCGCGCATCGCCGCGTCCTTCGAACTGGCGATGACACCCATTCCCCACGTGCCGTTGTCGGCGGGCAAGGTGAGGATCGAGATTGATCCGTACGGCTGCAGCAGCCCGCCGAACGCCGGTGGTATCGACCCGTCGGCGGAGCGGTAGTGACGTCCGTAGTACACGAATCCGCAGTCCTCGATCATCTCCTTCGGGCCAGGCGAGCCGGCGTCGCGCACCCAGCCGGCCATCGCCGAGCGACGTCCACCGGAGTCGATGACGAGGTCGGCGGTGATGTCGTCGCCGTCCTCGGTGCGCACGCCGGTGACGTGCACGATCCCGTCGGGTCCGGTCGTCGTCAACACTCCGGCCACCGCCACGCCGCGGCGGATGGTGAGGCCGGGAGTCGCAGCTGCCATCGAGGCAACGACCGACTCGCCGACCGGGCGTCGCGCGGTGACCTTCTCGAACCGCTCGTCGCCCTCTTGCCATCCTCCGGTGACCTCGTCGGGAATGCCGACCAACGGGTTCATTCGCAGTGCACCGGCCGCGCACATGGCATCGGTCAGTCCGGGCAGTTCGACGTCGGCAACCTCGTCGGAACCTGGCGAGGAAGAAGTGGATCATCCTGAACTGGTTGACACCCTTGCGGTCCCATTCATCCCACGCCTCGTCGGGTGCCGGCGGCGGCGAAGGATCACGCTCCAGCACCGTCACCTCGTGACCGTCGTTGGCCAGCATCATCGCTGCGCACGTTCCGACGATGCCGCCACCTGCGAACACGATTCGTCCCATGAGGACCCCCTTTACCTGCCGATTCACCCTAGTGGTGTTGCCGATGGCCCTCGGCAGCCGACATTCGCTGCACGACGAGCGACTGAGATCACCAGACTCAGTAGCCAGACTCAGTAGATGGTCTCGCGGATACGTTCCGGGTACGCCTTGTCGTACGCCTCGCCGTCGAACGCGCCCGCGGTGATGACGGCCATGATGTCGCCGACCGACGGAAGTTCGGATGCGTCGCGATGGCGACTGGGATCCCACAGGTGGGACCGGATCAACGCCTTCGGACACTGTGTGTACACCGCGGTGGTGGTCACGACGATGACGGTCGCCGGCAACTTGCCATCGATGGCGAACGACTCGCGCAGTTCGGGATCGGTCGACAGCTCAGCCGTCCCGTTGACCCGCAACGTCACGCCGATGCCGGGCACGAGGAACAGCAAGCCGATCCGCGGATCGACGACGAGGTTGCGCAGTGTGTCGAGCCGATTGTTGCCGCGCCGATCGGGCATCAGCAGCGTCCGCTGGTCGAGTACCTTGACGAACCCGGGCGGGTCGCCGCGTGGCGAGCAGTCGACACCGTCGGGACCCGATGTCGCGACGATCACGAACGGCGACGCCTCGATGTATGCAGCGTGCAACTCGGTGAGGTGATCGATCTCCTTGGTGATGGAGGTCGGCACCGGCGCGTCGTACAGCGCCTCCAATTCGTCGAGCGTACGAATCGTTGCCATGTACCGAACAGTAGCGAACGCCGTCTTGCCGGAGCCGAGGAGTTGACCAACGTCACGTTGCCGTCGGCGATGCCTCTCAGACGCCGATGATGCCCACGCCGAGCTCGGCGAGTTGCGCGTTCATGTCGGCGACATCGCCGTCGATCAGCGCCTGGAGAGCGCGACAGCTGTTCGTCGGCCTGGCCGGCGAGCTTGCGGTACACCGCGTACGACTGCTCCGTCGGCCGGGTGTCGGCGCTGGCGACGACCGGCTGGCAAGCGCGCTGAGCTTCTCGAACAGCTTCTCGCGGTAGTTCAGCGTGTCGCCATCGGCGGTGAACTCGACCTGCACGAGTTCGTCCTCGACGGCCTTGACCTCGTCGCTGAGCGTCTTCGTCGCGGCGATTGCGTCCGACGCGTCGACCTCGCTGTTGGACAGTCGCTCGGCCCAGTCGGCGAGCTGTCGCTTCAGCGATCGGATCGTGTTCACGCCGGTGACGATCTCCGACAGCTTGTCGCGGATCTGGATCAGGAAGTCGAACTGCTCGGCGAAGTCGGCGTCGCTCGTCGAGATCCGCGGATCCTTCACCAGCTCGAACGACTGCGTCATCGACCAGTCGCCGACCTGCAACGTTGCCGTGGTACGTGCCGGGCTTGGCCAGTGGTCCACCGGGTCGCGTGTGGAACTCGGTGTCGACCATCTTCTCGCCGGCGGGATACGTCATCGGCCACTGGAAGCTGTTCATGCCTGCCGCCGCCGTGATGTACAAGCCGTTGCGATCCTTCTTGTCCTCTGGGATCGTGCTGGGGAACGTGTCGACCTCGTTGCCGTTGTCGTCGCGATGGTCAGACATCGCCTCGCCGACCGCGGCCTCGTCGAGGAAGTACGTGATGCGCACGCCTCGTTCGAGGTCCTCGCCGGCGTCGATGACCCGCTTGCGCACGTGGCCGGTCTCGAGCTCCTCGACGTAGAACGTCGCGTTCTGCCCGACTGGTGACGTGGTAGTTCTTGCCACCCGGCGTGCCTGTCCAACGCGGCGGCGATGTGCGGCGGGTTGCGGACGGCATCGCGTGGCTTCAGCAGGTATCGGCTCGCCGTCGAGCAGCTCGTCGCGCATCTGGTGCAACGGCGTGAGGTCGTCGAGGATCCAGAACGAACGACCGTGCGTGGCGACGACGAGATCGGTGTCCTTGACGACGAAGTCGTAGATCGGCGTCACCGGCAGGTTGGCACTGCAGCGGCTGCCAGCTCGCGCCGTCGTCGAACGACACGTGGATGCCGAGCTCGGTGCCGACGTACAGCAGGCCTTGCCGGTTGGGGTCCTCGCGGATGACTCGGCAGAACTCGCCGCTGCGGCAGCCCGGCGTCGATGCGCGTCCACGTCGTGCCGAGGTCGGCCGTCTTGAAGACGTACGGCGCGTAGTCGCCCGTCTTGTGCCGAGCCGCGGTCATGTAGACCGTGCCCGCGGTGTGCGGCGATTCGGCGATCATCGTGACCTGCGAGAACTTCGGCAGGTCGGGCGGCGTGACGTCGGTCCAGTCGCCGCCGTCGTTCGTCGACACGTGCACCAGACCGTCGTCGGACCCGGTCATCAGCACGCCCTGCTGGTGCGCCGACACCATCAGCGAGAAGATCGTCGCGTACATCTCGGCGCCGGCGGTGTCCATCGTCAGCGGCCCCGACACACCCATCGTGTCGGGATCGGCGTAGGTCAGATCGGGGCTGATCGTCTCCCAGCTGTGCCCTTCGTCGGTCGTGCGGAACACCTTGTTGCCGGCCGCGTAGAGCACGTTGCTGTCGTGCGGCGAGAACACGATCGGATACGTCCACTGGAAGCGGACCTCGGCGGTGTTGCCGTCGTGGTACGCCTCGGGCCACACGTTGACGAGCTGCACCTGCTTGGTGGTGTGGTCGTAGCGCTGCAATGACTCGCCGCCGCCCGGCGAGCTACCGATCGCACCGACGTAGACGATGTTCGGTATCGCCCGGCTTCGGCGCGACGTAGCCGCTCTCGGCGGTGCCGGGCGAGAAGCAGTCGGCCCAGTTGATCGCGCCGAGGCCGTTGCGACTCGGCACCGCGATGCTGGAGTTGTCCTGCTGCGACCCGTAGACGATGTACGGAAATTGGTCGTCGGTGGCGACGTGGTAGAACTGCGCGGTCAGCTGGTTGTAGATCGTCGACCACGATTCGCCGGCGTTGAACGACACCCACGCGCCACCGTCGTCGCAACCGATCATGCGGTCCGGGTTGGTCGGATCGATCCACAGCGCGTGGTTGTCGCCGTGCGGCGTGTGGAACTCCTCGAACGTCTTGCCGCCGTCGATCGAACGCCACGCCTTCATGTTCATCACGAAGACCTCGTCGGCGTTCGTCGGGTGGGCGATGACGTGCTGGTAGTACCACGGCCGCCATCCGAGGTCGGGCTTCGACGACACCTTCTCCCACGTCTCGCCGATGTCGTCGGACCGGTACAGGCCCGCGCTTGCGGCCCTCGGCCTCGACCATCGCGAACACGCGACCGGAGCGTGCCGGCGACACGCGAGACGCCGATCTTGCCGAGCGATGCCGTCGGGCATGCCGGGGCTGTGGCTGATGTCCTCCCACGTGTCGCCGCCATCGCGGGAACGCCACAGACCGCTGTCGGGACCGCCGCTGTCGATCGACCAGAACGTGCGGCGAGCCTGCCAGATCGTGGCGAAGACGATGCGCGGGTTGTTGGGGTCGAGCGACACGTCGACCGCACCGGCGCGGTCGCTGACGTGCAGCACGAGCTCCCAGTTCTCGCCGCCGTCCTTCGAGCGGTACAGGCCACGCTCGGGGTTGTCCTTCGACGAGTGACCGAGCGCGGCGACGTACACGATGTCGGGGTTGTCGGGATGCACGCGGATCTCGCCGATGTGGCGGGACTCGCGGAGGCCGATGTGGCGCCACGTCGATGCCGGCATCGGTCGACTTGTAGACGCCGTCGCCGTGGGTGACGTCGATGCGGATCGTCGATTCGCCGGTGCCGGCGTAGATGACGTTCCCGTCGGACGGGCGCGACCGCCAACGCTCCGATCGACGCCGTGGTGAGGAAGCCGTCGGTCACGTTCTCCCAGTACTGACCGGCGTCGTCGCTCTTCCACACGCCGCCGGCGACGGCACCGAAGTAGAAGACCGACTGCCGCTTGGGATCGGCGGCGACGGCCACCACCCGACCACCACGGGTCGGCCCGATGCAGCGGTATCGGATCTGACTGAGAAACTTCGGATCAACTGTCGGCATGCAGGAATCTTCTCACCACAGCGGCCCGGTCTCGTAAGCTGCGGGACATGAGCCGAAAACTGCCTGCCCGATTCTGGTTCGAAGCGATCACCGGCGCTGTCGGGTTTGTGCTGTTCATCGTGACGCTGATCAGCCGCGAATGGATCGAGGAGCTCACCGGTTGGGATCCCGACAACGGGAATGGATCGCTCGAGATCTTGATCGCGGTCGGGCTGCTGGCCATCGCGGCGATCTCCTTCTTCGCCGCACGGCGCGACTACAGGCGGGCGGCACTGGCCTGAGCAACAGCGCAATGCGCGATCAGGTGACGATCGGCGTCACCGGTCATCGTTCATTCGAGATGGGGGACACAACGCAGCGCGTCGATCGATTGCTGGACGAGATCATCGATGCCCGTCGACCCGTTGTCGTCTCGAGCCTTGCCGAAGGCGCCGACAGAATGGTTGCCGACCTCGTGCTCGCCCGGCCCCGGGGCGGCCTCTCCGTGGTGCTGCCCCTCGCCGCCGAGGACTACGAGCGCGACTTCACGACCGACGCGTCGGTCGCCGAGTTCCGCGCGCTGCTCGCTCGCGCTGAGAATGGTCGAGACCGTCGAAGTACCGGCCGATGCCTCGCGAGCAGGCCTACGAGCAGGCCGGCCACCGCGTCGTGGAGCGCTGCGAAGTGCTGATCGCCATCTGGGACGGCTCGCCCTCGCGTGGCCGCGGCGGAACAGCCGAGATCGTCGACCACGCCCGGCGCGTCGGACGTCGGGTCGAGTTGGTCGGCGTCACCCGCGGCGGCCCCTCATGAAGCTCCTCTCCAGCTCGCGCAATCGATGGCTGCTGCTGGCAGCGTTGTGGGTCGTGCTGTTGGTCCTCGGCATCGGCGGGTTCCTGCAGCAGGCCAGCGACGCCGCCCTCCATCGCACCTTCCTCGACAACCTGTACCTCACGCTGCAACTCGCCGCGCTCGACTACGGCGGAGGCGACGATGCGCTGAACTGGCGCTTGCAGGTCGCCCGCTTCGCGGCTCCCGTGATGGCGGCGAGCACCGTGCTGCTGACAGCATCGCTCGTGTTCGTCGAGCAGTATCGCCAGTTCCGTCTGCGGTTCTTCTCCGGCCACACCATCGTGTGCGGTCTCGGCGACACCGGAACACGCATCGCCCAGGCGTTCGCCGCAACGGGAGAGGCGGTCGTGGCGATCGAGTCCGACGCAGTCGCCGCGGGGGTCGCCGCGGCTCGCGTCGGCCGGTGTCACGGTCGTGATCGGTGACGCAACCGACCCGGCGACATTGCGCACCGCCCGCGTCGGACGCGCGGCGAGGCTGGTGTGCGTCTGTGCCGACGACGCATCGAACCTGCAGATCTCGATCGCGGCCGCCGAGTTGCCTCGAGCCAGCTCGAGTGCATTGCGCTGCGCTGTTCACGTCGCCGACGCGGAATTGGCCGGTTTGCTGCGAGGCGTGGATCTCGATGCCTCGAGCCAGATCCGAGTCACCTTCTTCAACGTCCACGAGAGGGCGGCGCGCACGCTCGTTGGCGAGACCCCGCCGTTCGCCGACGAGTCCGGAACGGACCATGTCGTCGTGATGGGTCTCGGCCAGCTCGGCCGCAACCTCGTCTTGGCGGTCGCACAGGCGTGGGCTGATCGGCCCGGAGACGAACCGCTACCGATCACGCTGGTGGATCGCGTCGCTTCCGGACGGTGGGCGGCAATGTGCATGCAGCACCCAGCGCTGCGCGACGTGTGTGCGCCAACGTTGTTCGATTTCGATCTCAAGGCCCCGCGTGCCGACGAGGTCCAGCGACTTCGGGAGGCCGTGACCGAGCTGCAGCCGACGTGGGTCTGCATGGCGTTCGCGGACGAATCGCTCGCGCTCGTCGACGGCGCTCCTCGCACAGCGCGAGCTGGGCATCGGCACGGCCCCCATCGTCGTGCGCACTCGGTCCGAATCCGGTCTCGGGGCGTTGATCCACGGCCACACCTCCGCCGGTCGCAGCAACCTGCGGATCTTCCCCTTCCTCGAGCGCACGTGCACGGTCGGCGGTGGTAGACGCAGGAACGCGCGAGCAACTGTCGCCGCGCGGTCCACGAGCAGTACCTCGCTGATGCCGTCGCAACGAGCGGCGACTCGGATCTGCGCCGGCCGTGGGACGAGCTCACCGATGACCAACGCGATCCCGAGCCGGCGACGCGTCGACGGTGTCGTTGCGGATCTCGATCTGCTCGGCTACTCGCTTGTGCCGCTGCGGCGTTGGGGCGCGCCGGTTGTCGAGCTGACCGACGACGAAGTGACGCGCTTGGCAGAGCGCGAGCACGAGCGTTGGCGCGCCGACCGTCAGGCTGCTGGATGGACGTGGGCTGCGACGCGCGACAACGTGGCCAAGCACAACCCTCTACTGGTTGCGTGGAGTGACGTACCCGACGACGCTCGCCGGATGAACATCGACGCGGCACGAGCGCTGCCGGCCATGCTCGCTCGTTCCGGCTACGAACCGGTGCGCAACGCCGCGATCATCTGATCCAGCTGGGCGACCATCGGCGCCAGTCCCCAGCCCGCCGCCATCGTGCGAGCCTCCTGCAATGCGGCCAGCCCTTCGGGGATGCGACCCATCGCGCCGAGCACCTCGCCGCGATTGGCCGTTGCGAACAGCACGCCCTGTCCGTTTCCGGACGCTCGGGCGAGCGCGAGTTGCTCGTCGATGCAGACCAGCGAACCCGCCAGGTCGCCGCGCTGGCGCAGCAGGATCGCTCGGTTGCCGACGCACGCCGCCAGCCCGACTTGATCGCCGATGGCGCGGCAGATCTGCTCCTGCTCGTCGAGCAGCGGTGCGGCATCGTCCAACGCGTTGCGACCGATGACGAGCAGCGCCCGCTCGCCGACAGCGCGTTGCAATCCCGCCTTGATCGCCGAGCTGCCGACACGCCCCTTCGAGATCGGCCCACACCGGTTCGGCCTCGGTGTTCCGTCCGGTTCCGTACAGCAGCTCGACGGCCTTGGTCAGCATCTGGTGCTGCTGTTGGACGGCACCGACGACACCCGCCGACGCAGCGCCTGCGACGAGATCCTCGATCGCCGACGGCGTGTCGCCGAGATGCATGTGCACCTGCCACCGGTTGTTGAGGATCGGCACCAGCACGCCATGGGCACCCGCTGCGCGTAGCACCGGCTCGGCGACCGCATAGCGGCGCAGCGCGCCCTGCAGATCGCCGGTGGCGATGTCGACCGCCGCAAGGTTCGCCTGTGCGGTCGCACGTGCCAACGGATCGTGCAGCTCCTCGCGACCTGCTCCTCCTCCGTGTGCGCGGCCCGCGCGCCGTCCATGTCGCCGAGCTCGCGGCGGGCCATGCCGAGCGTGCCGAGGGGCAGTGTCAGCCCGGCGCGAACACCCGCCGATCGCGCCGTCAGCAGCGACTCGTTGGCCAGTCGCTCGGCGTCGGCCCAGCGGCCTTCCTCGAGGGCCATGCGGGCCCGCAGGTCGAGCGCACGGAAGAGCAACGGCTCGTCGTCGAGTCGCCGGATCAGTGCCTCGGCCTCCTCCGCCAGTGTCGCTGCCTCGTCGCGTCGGCCGAGCTCGCGCAGGGTGTTTGCCTCGCTGATGGAGCTCTCGGCGACACCACGGAGGTCACCGAGCTCTCGTGACACTCGCCGGTGCTCGGCGAAGCGCTGCACCGCCAGGTCGAGCTGGCCCTGATCGCCGAGCACCGCTCCCTGCGCCGCCAACGCGCGAGCCACGCCGGCGGCAGTCGCCGATCGAGCGACACAGCTCCTCCTGCTCGCCCATCACCGCGAGCGCGCCCGGCAGCGTCGCCGCGCTGGCGCAGCACCTGGGCGCGGTTGCCCGAGCGTGATCTGCAGCCCGTTGGTGTCGCCTGCCGCGCGGCACAGCGCTTCCTCGCGGCGAACAGGGCGAGCGCTTCGTCGGTCTCGCCGCGGTCGCGCAATCCGAGCGCGAGGTTGCCGAGCGCAGCGCGCAGCACGACCGGTTTGCTCGTCGCGCGCCTCGGCCAGAGCGACCGCCTCGCGCAGCGGCGCCTCGCTGCCGATGAGATCACCTTGCAGCACCAGGGCGCGACCGAGGTTGACGAGCGCGGTCGACAGCCGGCGCTCTCCGACCTCACCGGGCTTGCGGTACTCGTCGACGAGGAACCGGTGCAGCCGCAATGCCTCGGCGGGGTAGCCGGCATCGGTCACCAGACGGGCGACCTCCCACACGGCCTCGGGGTTCGACGAGGGGTCGTCGACGATCGGGCGATAGCCATCGACGACTCGCTTACCGGCCTCCTCGGCGCGAGCCCAGAGGCGAATCAGGTCGCGATCGGCCGTGCGGTACGCGAGCTCGGTGAACGAGAGGTCGCTGATCGTTGCCACCATCGCGTCGACGTCGCCGGCCGCCAGCTGCTGCCAGGGCAGCTCTTCGACAACGCGTGGACCGAGCGGGTACTTCGCGAACGTCTCGGCCAGCAGGTAGTGCGCCGCACGGCGATCCTCGTCGGCGGTGAGGTAGCGCTGCTCCACCGCCTCGCGGTGCGGCTCGGTGGCAAACCCGAGCAACCCGGACCGCGTCACCAGACCGACCTCGGCGGCGAGCAGCAGCGGCGACCAGACCGCCTGGGTCACGCCGCCCAACGCATCGAGCAGCTCCGGCTCGGTCACACCGCGTCGCGCTGCCCAGATGCTGCGCATCGAGTCGCGCACCAGGCCGGGTCGATCGCGCTCGAAGTCGCGCTTCGTAGCGTTCGAGCACGAGGCGAGCAGGTCGGCGAGCTCGGGTGCCGACAGGTAGTGATCGATCACGTCGCCGATGGTGAAGTGGTCGCCGTGCTGGCGCAGTTCGTCGAGCACCGTGCGCAGGTACAGCGCGTTGCCGGTCGACGGCGACGCGAGCAAGCGTCGCGACGTGGACCTCGTCGAGACCCTTGGCGTACCGGCCGAGGAATGCGCTGATCACGGTGCGCCGCTCGGTGTCGTCGAGCGGTGGGATCTCGAGCACCGGCCAGCCACGGTGCAGCGCAGCGTCGACCGGCCTCGAGCCGGTGGTCGTCAGCAGCACGCACACCCCCGGCGGGACCATCGTCGGGAGCCACGTGAGATCGGGTGCACCGTCGACGTCGACCAGCAGGTCGACGCCGTCGACGAGGAGCACACGTGCGCCGGCCGGTCGCAGCGGCGCGGCCGAGCGCGGCGAACAACGTTGCTCTTGCGCTGCACTGTCCGCGGCCGCAGGCGGTGGCTCGCCGAGGTCGTGCGCCCTGTACAACTCGGCCGTCAGCCGGTTGGCCATCTGCACCCACTCCGCGGCGTCGTCGGTGGCGCGGACGTGGTGGCGATCACCGCGTCGTCGGGGTGGGTGTCGCGCCACTGGTCGAGCCACGCCACGGCGATCTCGGTCGCGCCCGCGCCGGCACCGCCCGACAGCGTCAGCGGCGCCGGTGCGCCGGCAGCCCAAGCGTCGAGCCGCGCCTCCAGGGCCGGCCGTCGAACGGTGCCGCGCACCTGTGCCGCAGAGTACGCGTCGTGTGCGGCCGCCTCTCGCGCCAGTGCATCGGGCACGTCCGACAGCGGGTACAGCCGATCCACCAGCGCGACCAGGTCGGCGTGCACGTGTTCGCCGAGTGTGCGGACGTCGTGGTAGTCGAAGGCCGGCACACCACTGGCGTGGATCCGCTGGCGCAACTCGTCGAGCCGCGCCCGCCGTCCCGCGGCGACACGTTCGGCCGCCTCGGCGCCCAGTGCGGCGACATCGTCGGCGCTCGGCTGCTCGCCGAGGAGGGCGAGTTGCTCGGCCGACGCGGTCGCCATCCATGCCGGATCGCGCAGGTAGAAGTACGCCGAGTCGATCGCGGTCGGATCGTTGAGCACGCCGTGGAGGATCTCGATCTCGGTCACCGACGTGTCGGCGAGGTCGCGCAGCCACGGCAGCTGCGCGGTGAGGTCGTCCGGCAACGATTCGGGCACCCAGCCGTACCGCTGGCCGATGAGCCCGATGAAGTACGGGCGGCTGCGGTCGATCTCGGCGAGGCAGATCGGCAGCACCGCCCCTTCTGCCTTCTGTTCGTCGGTCACGCCCCAGCGCAGGTCGACCTCGGAGAACGCCACACCGCGCTGCTCGCACAGGTGCCGGATGGCCGGGAAGATCCGCTTGACCAACTCCTCGCGCTCGTCCTGCATGTCGCGAAAGGTCGACGACACGAACACCCTGATCGCCCACCGCGTCCGACATCGGGTGGAGGCTATGCGTCGCGAAGACCGTCGATCACTGCTCTGGTGTATCGAACGGTGCCAGGTTCTCGAAGCGCGGTCCGGCGATGCCGACGTGGCTACCGACAGCCCGACCGACGGCGCTGCACGCTGTTCGCGAAGCATCGATCAGCCGGTCGACGTCGATCCCGCTGGCGATGCCTTCGGCGTCGCAGCGCGTGAACCAGATCCTCGATCGGAAGGTTGCCGGACGCGCCAGGTGCGAACGGACAGCCACCGAGCCCACCGAGGCTGGCGTCGACCCGCGTGACGCCGGCTTCGATCGCGGCGAGCGCGTTGGCGAGCGCCAGTCCACGCGTGTCGTGCAGGTGCACCCCGAGCGACAGCTCGCCGATGTCGTCGCGCACGAGGCTCACCAACCGGCGGACTTCGGACGGAGCCGCGGTGCCGATCGTGTCGGCCAGGCTGAGTCCGTCGATGCCCAACTCGACAACACGTTTCGCGAGGTCGACGACGCGACCGAGGTCGACCGGCCCGTCGTACGGACAGCCGAATGCCGTCGCCATCGTGACCTCGAGCGCCACCGACGCGTCGATCGAATCGCGAATCGAGCGCAGTCGCTCGACGCTCTCGTCGACGCTGCACCCCGCGTTGCGCGCGGTTGTGCGGCTCCGACACCGAGAACACGAACTGGAGATGATCGATGCCTGCAGCGACCGCGCGCTGCGCACCGCGCTCGTTGAGCACCAGCCCCCACCGCGTGACGTGCGGGTCGTCGGCAGTGCGGGCGACGAGTTGCTCGGCGTCGGCCAGACGCGGGCACCCGGTCGGCGCGGACGAACGATGTCAGCTCGAGGTCGACGACGCCCGCCGCGAGTAACGCCTCGTAGATACGCAGCTTGTGGTCGGTGTCGATCGGTGATTCGTCCTGCAGTCCGTCGCGCAGTGTGACGTCGCGAACCACGACGGTCGACGTCGACCGCGGTCATGACTGGTTCGAGGGCCCGGCGATGTCGATGCCGATGTCGCGGGCGTGGAAGCCCTCCGGAGCGGGGATCTCGATGATCGGATCGTCACGATCGTCGAACTCGAGCCGCAGTGCCCGGCTCATCGTTGCGTGCATCTCGTACATGCGTGGTGATGTAGGTGAACTCGAGGATCTGCTCGTCGCTCAGTTCGGCGCGCATCGCGTCGAATGTCGCGTCGGCCACGCGGCCGCCGTCGGACACGAGTGCGTCGGTGTAGGCGAGCAACGCTCGCTCGGTGGCGTCGAAGCAGTCGGCGACCTGCCACGCCGGGATCGCCGCGATCTTCTCCTCCGAGATCCCGAGCGCCGCGGCACGACTTGCAGTGCTGCGAGAACACGAACTGGCTACCGCGCAACCAGCCCGCCCGTGTCTGACCGAGCTCGCGGAGTCGCGGGTGCCAACAGGCGCTTCGGGCTGCCGTACAACGCGAACCCGCGGACGCGAGTGCTTGAGGACGTCGGGCACGAGGGCGAAGACCGTCCACCAGTCGCCCGGCGTTCCCGACGCAGTGCCGGGCTCGGCGACGGGATCGCGATCGCCGAACAGTCGGTCGTACATCGACACCACGAGCTCGTCGGTGGTCTCGTCGCGGGAGATCTGTCTCAGGCGTGGCACTGTGCGCTCCTTCTGTGGTTCTGGCCGATGTTCATCCGATCAAGCCCGCCTCATCGAGTTCGAGCAGCGCTTGCTCGTCGAGCCCGGCGACGTCGCGCAGCACCTCGATGGTGTCGGCGCCGAGCGGCTCGCCCAGGGTGGCGGATCGCTCCGGCTGTGCGGCTGAACTGCGGCACGACGCCGGTCATCGGCACGTCCCAACCCTGGGTCGAGACGACTCGCTGCACCATCCCGCGGGCGAGGTAGTGCGGATCGGTCAGCATGTCGGGCGCGGTGTAGATCTGCCCGGCCGGTACGCCGTGCTGCTCGAGCACCTCGAGCACCTCGGCGGTCGGGAGTGTCGCCGTCCACGCGCCGATCAGGTCGTCGAGCACGTGCCATGTTGACTCCTCGGGCCTCGTGCGTGGCGAAGCGCTCGTCGGTGGCCAGCTCGGGCGCGCCCATCGCCACGCACAGCCGTTCGAACACCGAGTCGGCGTTGCCGGCGATCAGCACGCTGCCACCGTCGGCCGTCGGGTAGACGTTCGACGGCGCCACGCCGGGCAGCACGCTGCCCGATCTCCCGCGGGTGACGCCGCCCAACTCGTAGTCGGCCATCGTCGACTCCATCAGCGCCGCGACCGCCTCGTAGATCGCGACGTCGACCTCCTGACCGCGGCCGCTGCGTTGCGCTTCGAACAACGCCGTCACCGCGCCGATCACGGCGAACACCGATGCCAGCGCGTCGCCGAGGCTGATGCCGCTGCGCGTCGGCGGCCGGTCGGGATTGACCAGTCGTGTGGCGGATGCCGCCCATCGCCTCGCCGATGCTGCCGAAGCCGGCCTCGGCGGCGACGCGGACCGGTCTGACCGAACCCGCTGATGTGAACGAGCACGAGCCGAGGGTTGTCGGCGCTCAGTCGGGCGTAGTCGAGGCCCCACTCGCTCAATCGGCCGGGTCGGAAGTTCTCGAGCACGATGTCGCATTGCTGCGCCAGTTGCGGGATCACGGCACGTCGCGCGCGGATCGCGGAGATCGACGGCGACCGATCGCTTGTTGCGCGCGATCGCCGGCCACCACAGGCTGTCGCCGTCCTTGGTGATGCCCCAACGCCGCATCGGGTCGCCGTCGTCCGGCGGCTCGATCTTGATCACGTCGGCGCCGTAGTCGCCCAGCAGCTGGCCTGCAAAGGGACCGGCGATGAAGCTGCCCGAGCTCCAGCACGCGCACTCCGGCCAACGGACCCCCGTTGCTTGGCTCTGCGGGCACCTCGCGACCGTACACAATCCGAGCCGGCGGCAGCCGGTGGCAGCCGGTGGCAGCTATGCCTGAGCGGTCAACGAGCGGGCGATGTAGCGATCGAAGTCGTACACGTTGCGCTCGTAGTACGACAGCGGTCCGCGCGGCAGCGTCGTTCGCTGCACACCTTTGAACACGCCCTCGACGATCGGACGGTCCTCGGAGTTGACGATGTTGAGCAGGTCCAACAGGTTCGCCACGTAGGCCTCGGGATCAGTCTGATCCCGCAACACCTCGGGCGCGACCGACACATCCCAACGGATCCGCACCCGGCCGGTACCGAGCGGGCTCAGCTGCAGGTACCACAGCCAATCGGGCTGCAGCTGCATCACGTGGGTCGGGAACACAGCGCCGAGCACGATCGTGTGCCGCCACTCGTCTTCCAGCCACGTGTTGGATGGATGGGCAACACCCGATGACGCGTCGGCGTCGTGACCGACGAGGTGACACGCGTAGTGATCGGTGCCGGCGTGCATCGTGGTCTTCAACGTGTTGTCGCTGTACTTGGCGAAGCTGTTCTTGTGCACCTTGAACACGTGATAGGCGTCCATGAAGTTCTCGTAGAGCAGCTTCCAGTTGGTGTCCCAAACGTCGACCTGGCGATGCACCGGCACGTAGTTCGCCATGCGGTAGCGACCGACGACCTCGCTGAGCCCGGCGAGTCGTGACGAGAGGTCGTCAGCATCCGGATTCTGTGTGACGAACAGGAAGCCCTCCCACGTCTCGAGACGCAGCTCGCTGAGGCGATGATCCGCAGGATCGAATGGACGGCCTTCGGCGTCGACGGTTCGATTCATGTAGGGCGCGCCGATCAGCTGGCCATCGAGGCGATACACCCACGCGTGATACGGGCACGTGATCCGAGTCGCGTTCCCGCAGTCGTGCAACAGCGGTGAACCGCGGTGCACGCACACGTTGTCGAAGGCGCGCAGTCGCCCATCGTCATCGCGCAACACGACGATCGATCGGTGCCCGTCGGGATGTGTCGAATCGGGAGACGGGATCTCCGCCGTCAGGTAGTCACCGCGAGTCGGCAAGATCTGCGATTCGGCCGACACACGACCATTCGTTGGCGAAGATACGACGGTGTTCCTCGGCGAGCACATCGGCGGATGTGTACGCGGCCGGGGGAAGCATTCGACCCGACTCGAACGGCAGTGCCGCGTGCTCGCGCGAACTCGGCCCGCACCGAGTCCTCACCCGTCGACATCCAACACCTCGCCTTCGCGCCACGGCATGGTCGACGCCGTGATCATCCACCTGTCTCCGGTGAGCTCGGCGACGCTGAACTCGCAGTCGAGCAACGCCTCCACCATGGCGCCGATCGTCCGCGTGGTCTTCGAGCAACTCCAGCAACCGCGCCGGTCGGGGAATGCCGACGCGACGATCGCGCACGAAGACCGCGATCGGACCCGCTCGGTACATCGTTTCGTCGTCGACCTGGATCACCGACAGATGCTCGCGGCTCCCGGGGACCAGTCGCCATTCCTCGACGTACGCGCCGCTGGGCGCGCGTTCCATCATCACGGTCCCATCGTCGTTCCACGACATCAGTCCCGGCTCGGGAAACGCCGACACCGGCTGGAAGTTGACCCCGAACCCGCGGGTGTGCCATTCGGCGGTGGCCGTACGAGTGCCGTCGTCGGCGATCTCCACCGGCCCGCATTCGGTGAATCCGCTGCTCGCGTCGACCGCCGCGATCGCGCGTAGTTCGTCGACGGTGCAGTCGCGCAGACCCGCGCGATCTCTCAGACTGGCCGCTCGGTCAGCCGCAATCCGCACGTCGGCCATCGCCGATTCCGTCTGCAGCCACACGACCGTTGTCGTGTCGTCCCGGGAGCCATCGGCGAACTCGATCCAGGCGCGCCTCCAACACCCGAACATCAACTCCGGAACGGTCGCCGCGACCACGGGAGCTATCGGCGGTCTTGCAGGAAGCGGAAGCGGTCGCGTACCTCGGCGACACGCTCGGCGCTGATGTCGGCCAACAGGATGCTCTCGCTCTGCGCCGCGCTGGCGAGTATCTCGCCCAGCGGATCGATGATCCGTGAGTCGCCGCTGTACGGCAGACCGTTGCCGCTGCCGACTCGGTTGCAGCCGATGACGTACGCCATGTTCTCGATCGCCCGGGCCTGCAGCAGCGCCATCCATGGCATCCGCCGAGCCTCCGGCCAGTTGGCCGGGACGAGGTACACGTCGGTGTCGTCGGCGAGCTGCCAGAACTCGTCGGCGAAGCGCAGGTCGTAGCAGACGAACAGGCTGACGCGCAGGCCCTCGACATCGACGGTGACGAACTGGTCGCCGGCGTTGAAGTACTTGGTCTCGCCGCCGTAGGTGAACGGGTGGATCTTGCGGTACCGATGCTGCTCGCCGTCCGGCGAGACGAGCACGAGCGTGTTGTACGGCCGTTGATCGTCCGGCGGAGCATCGGCGGCGATCTCCGGGCACGACCCGGCGATCCACACACCGTGCTGCTCGAGCCTGCTCGGTGAGGAACTGCGACGACGGCCCACCCTCGGGTTCGCCGAGGTCCTCGCGGTCCGTTGCGAAGCCGGTCGAGAACGTCTCGCTGAGCAGGACGAGGCGTGCACCCGCGCCGGCCGCGCCGGCGATCAGCGGTGCGATGTGGGCGAAGTTGGCTTCCCGGTCGCACCAGACGATGTCGTGTTGAATTGCCGCGACGCGCATCTTCGGAGATTAACCGGTGGCAAGTTTGGCGAGACGCTCGGCGGCTTCGTCGAGCACCTCGGGACGCTTGCAGAACGCGAACCGAACGAGGTGCCGTCCCTCGTGCCGATTGGCGTAGAACACCTCGTTGGGAATCGCGACCACGCCGCATCGCCCGGGCAGGGCGCGGCAGAAGGCCATGCCATCGCCGTCGGGTTGCACGGGTCGGATGTCGACGGTCACGAAGTACGTGCCGTGCGTCGGGATACACGGTCGAACCCGCCGCCACCAGACCGGGCAGCAAACGGTCACGCTTGCTCTGCATGTCGGCAGCGAACTCCGTGAAGAACGAATCGGGCAAGCCGAGACCGACCGCGATCGCCGGTTGGAACGGAGCACCGCTGACGTAGGTGAGGAACTGCTTCGCCGTTCGAGCCGCGGCGATCAACGCCGGCGGCGCACAGATCCAACCGATCTTCCAACCGGTGGTGTTGAACGTCTTGCCACCACTCGAGATCACCAACGTGCGCTCGCGCATGCCAGGGATGGTGGCGAGAGGCGTGTGGACGTAACCATCGAACACGAGGTGCTCGTAGACCTCGTCGGTGATCACGATCAGGTCGTGTTCGATCGCCATGTCGGCGATGAACTGCAACTCCGCTGCGCTCAGCACATGCCCGGTGGGGTTGTGCGGGCTGTTGATCAGCAGCAGCTTCGTCTTCGGTGTGATCGCGGCGCGGAACTCGTCGTGGTCGAACTCGTAGCTCGGCGGCCGGAGGGTGACCGGCTTGGCAACCGCGCCGGCCAAGGAGATGCACGCCTGGTAGCTGTCGTACATCGGCTCGAACAGCACGACCTCGTCGCCGGTGTCGAGCAGACCCATCAACGCGCCGGCCAGCGCCTCGGTCGCACCGGTGGTGACGAACACCTCCGAGTCGGGGTCGTAGTTCAGTCCGTAGAAACGTTGCTGATGGTTCGACGATCGCCTCGCGCAAGCACTGCCATGCCAGGGCCCGGCGGATACTGGTTGACGCCGCTGTTGATCGCTGTGATTGCCGCATCGAGCACTTCGCGAGGTCCATCGGTATCCGGGAAACCCTGGCCGAGGTTGACGCTGCCGGTCGACATGGCCAGCGAGCTCATCTCGGCGAAGATCGTGGTGCCGAAGCCCTGCAGCTTGGCGGTGAGGTATGGAACACGGGCTGACGGCACGCCCGCGAGCGTAAGTCGCCCTCGATCGTGATGCCTAAACCAGCGTGCCTAGGCGACCGTGATGGTGCCGTGCATCGAGCTGTGGATCGTGCAGTGGATGGCGAAGGTTCCGGCCGTCGGAATCGTCAGCGTCGCCGTGCCATTTGCGGGTACGGCGACGTCGAACGAACCGTCGTCGGCGGTCACCGTGTGCGCCACGCTGTCGTTGTTGGTGATGGTGAACGCCGTGCCGGCGGTGACCGATGCAGCCGAGAAGTTGTTGCCGGACATCGTGAGGCCCGCACCTGCTGCGGGCGCACCGGCAGTTGTGACGCCCGCGACGCTCGTGCCGCCCGCGTCGGTCGCTGATGAAACGGCGGGGGCAGAAGCGGTGTCGCTACTGCTGCCGCTGTCGTCGCTGCTGCACGCTGTGGCGGTCAATGCCATCAAGCATGCACCTGCCAGTGCGAGGCGTACGTTTCTCTGAGTCATGTTGTCTCCGTTGTCATTGTTGAAACTCGCTCAGGTGTTCCGGGCCGAACGAATGCGGAAGCAGTTCCGCCAGTGTGAACGTGGCCCGAACTCCACCGGGGCCAGCTGCGTAGACGGGGGTGTTCCCACTTGCGAACTCCCGTAAACGCTGCCGGCATCCGCCGCAGCACGTACCGATCTCCTCACCGTCGGCCACGGTGAGCACGGCAACGATCGTGTTCTCGCCGGCAGCGACCATGGCCGAGATCGCTCCGGCCTCGGCGCACGACCCCTGCGGGTACGCGGCGTTCTCGACGTTGCAGCCGGCGAAGACGCGGCCGCTCGCGGTGCGCACCGCAGCGCCGACCCGATAGTGGGAGTACGGCGCGTGCGCGTTGGCCTGTACGGCCTTGGCCGCCTGGAACAGTTCATCAACATCTGTCGTCATGAGCCAGTGAGAGTAGGCACACCGCCGACCGGTTCTATGGTCGTCGCCCACCCCGTGCCGATCGCGACCTGCCAACCAAGTCCGGTCCACGTCTCTCCGACCGTCAGCAGATCGTCGAATGGCGCGACACCGACGAGTGGGGTCTGTGTTCGCGTCGCATCGTCGCCATCGATCAAGTGCACTGCGACGCCGGTTGCCGGGAGATGGTCGTCGAAGCCCTCGGCGGCGAGCAGTTCGACGGTCAGGAAGCGATGATCATCGATCGCGACCACGGCCACACGAGGACTCGCTGCTCCGCTCGATGGTTCGAGCGCGACCGTCGCGCCCGCGGCTGGGATCACCGTCACAGCGGATGGCGACAACCAGCCGGCAGCCAACAAGTTGACCGCCAACGTGTCGGGCCCATCTCGTCGATCCGGATGTACCGCTCGCGGAGCCGCGCTGTTGCTCATCACATCGAGAGCGCTCTGCGTCGGGTTGGTCGCCGTCGCGTCGTAGCCGCTGTGCGGCCAACCGAGGGCGTGCCCGATCTCGTGCTCGATCAGATCCATCGGCGGCTTGTCGCCCCAGTCGGGACTGAAGTCGGCTGCACCGACGTACGCCGATCGTCGCGTCGTCGACACGCTGCAAGGCGGATCGGCGCACGTGCTCCCAGGGTTGGCGAAGCCACCCGGCTCGTCGGCGTTGTGCTCGGCGTCGGCGACGACCATCACGCCATGAGCGTCGTTGCTTGCTGCCGCTATCGCCGCGTCGACACATGCCTGCGGTTCGTCGGCTGCCGCGATCGCTCACGTCGCCGCCGGCGCTGAAGCGCGGCCGGTACCGTCCGTACGACAGCACGTCGAAGTACGCGCCGACATTTCGATCGAGCACGGTGGCGATGTCGCCGGCGGTGAAGTCTGTCCGCAGCGGCAGACCGGCGTAGACGGGTGACTGCGTGTCGGCGGGCACGTGACAGACGAAGACTTCCCACGGATCGTCGCCCTCGGTCATCCACCGCGACTGCTTGCCCACGTCGACCAGCGCCTGCACGGCCGGCGGAAGAGCGCGACGGGCTCGTCGCCGCACGCAGCCATCAGGACAAGGCCGATCAGCCAGGCGCGTCGCACGCCGAGAGGCTATGTGTGCGGGTGTTGCGATCCGTGGCACGATGTCACGATGGCCGCTCGTTCCATTCGCCACCGCCTGCTGGGCAACACGGCCGTGCGAACCGTTCTGTCGTTGTGGTCATGGCTGGTGCTCGGTGTCGTCGTCATCGTGTGGGTGCCGATGGTCGCCATCGTGTGGCTCGTCACGGCACCGTTCGACAAGGGCCGTTACGCCGCCGGCTACCTGTTCCGCAAGCTCACCGTCGTGCACCAGTGGCTCAATCCGCTGTGGAGGTTCCGCACGTCGGGCGTCAAGATCACCGACCCGCGCCGTCCGTACATCGTCGTCGCCAACCACCAGAGCTTCGTCGACATCCTGCTGATCTCTCAGCTCCCGTGGGAGATGAAGTGGCTGTCGAAAGCAGACTTCTTCAAGTATCCGCTCGTCGGTTGGCTGATGCACATGGCAGGCGACATCAAGCTGATTCGCGGCAAGCGCGACTCGATCGTCGCGGCGATGGATGCGTGCAAGGACCGGTTGTCGAAGAACGTCAGCGTCATGATCTTCCCCGAGGGAACGCGCAGCGACGACGGCGAGCTGCGCAAGTTCAAGGACGGCGCGTTCCGGCTTGCGATCGAGACGGGTACGCCGATCCTTCCGCTGGTGCTCGATGGAACACACCCTGCGCTGCAGAAGGGCGACTGGCGGTTCGGGGTTGCCGACGCAGAGGTCCGCGTGCTCGAGCCTGTCGAGACCGCCGGATTGAAGATGGAGGACTTGTCGGTGCTACGCGATCGCATCCACACGATGATCGCCGATGAGCTCGCCTTGATGAAGGCCGGCTGACCTACCTACTCAGGGAAGCAGCCTCGACAAGCTCGACGGGTTGCCGCTGTTCGCGACCCACACGTTGGTTCCGTCGAAGGCGATGCCCTGCGGTGCCGCCCCGGTAGGAACCGTGGCTACCGACAGGCTCGTCGGGTCCACTTCGGACACATTGCCCGACGCCGTGTTGGACACCCAGATGCTCGTTCCGTCGTAGGCCACCTCTTGGGGCAAGACACCAGTGGTGTTGCCCTCGAAGAGGATCGAACCGGTCGCCGGGTCGATCATGGAAATGCTGTTCGCGACGCCGTTGGCAACCCAGATGCTGGTTCCATCGAACGCGACGCCCCAAGGCTCGGCGTTGTTGTTATGCGAGCTGGGGAACTCCGTCACGGCGTTCGTTGTGCGGTTGATCCTCGAGACGGTTCCTGCCGTGTTGTTGGTGACCCAGATGCTCGTTCCGTCGAAGGCGACACCGACCGGGCCACTGTTCGTCGTGGCGCTCGTCGGGAACTCGGCGACGATCGCACCCGTTGCGGGATTGATCTTCGACACACGACCTGTCGGGGTGAGTGCAGGGCCAGTCGTGCTGTTGACAACCCAGATGTTCGTCCCGTCGAAGGCAACGCCAACCGGGCCGCTCGTGGCAGTTGGAGCGACGAGGCTCGTGTTGAAGTCACCGACTTTGACACCGGTAGCGGCGACGATCTTCGACACCTTGCCGGAGCCGTTGTCGGTCACCCAGATGTTGGTTCCGTCGAAAGCAACCTCGAACGGGACGCTGCCCGCCGGAAGTGCCGTCTGGGTCATTGTCCCGGTGGCCGGGTTGACCTTCGACACGGTGTCAGAGCCGCTGTTGGCAACCCAGACGCTGCTGCCGTCGAAAGCGAGACCGAATGGGTTGGCGCCCACGGTGGGGAACGTCGCGGTCCGAGCAGGATCCTGGTACCACTTCAACAGTGCGATCTGATCCTTCGAGATCCGATTGCCCGTGCCGTTTGTCCCGGCTGGACCTGCCGGCCCTTGCGGACCCGCGACGCCTTGCGGCCCTGCGACCCCTTGCGGTCCGGCAGCGCCGGAGCCTGCGGGCACCGGCACGTAGTAGCCGTTGACATCGACGATGACATCGACAGTGCCGACATTGTTGTAGATCCCGATCGATCCATTGGCGGACAATGCCGAAACGACGACGTTCGGAGTGGGGGCCTGTCCGGCGACCCAGTTCAAGTTGGAGGCCGTCGGTTGGGCGGCGTCCGCGGGCCACACGGTCAAGAAGCTGTTGGCCGTCGGGTTGACGATCGTGACGTTCATCGATGCCGCGATCGCGTCGGGCGGGATGTTGCAGTCACCATTCACGCCGGCGACAGCCTGCACCCGAGTCGCGGCCGAACCGATGGTGCTCCGGTCGACGCGTGTGTCCAGTAGGCGACACGGCACGATGGAGATCAGTGTCGAAGCGGTACCGGCACTGGCCGCCGAGGCAGTCAACAGTCCGCCGCTTCCCAACAAGAGGGCGGCCACGGCACTCGCTGCCGCAACCTTGGAAAAATACCTGTTCTGAACCATGAGTCACACTTCTTCCGTCCTAAGAAGCCGCTCTACGTGGCCTCGAGACGAGAGTACGACTGGAGGTATTTCGTCGGTAGTAACGTTGGTCCCAGATCGGCGGCACCTTGGTCCCTGCCGCCTCGAGTCCTACGTGTGCGGGGTCGGGGGCGCAGGCCGGATCGGGACGATGACCGTGTCAGCCGTGATCGTCGTACCGCTGACCGTTCCTGTGACTTGCACGGATCCACCGAGTTGAATCAGGTCGGCAGCCGCTGTCGCACCGTCGAGATCGACGATCGACGGCGCCGACGACATCGACACCGTGTAATCGGTGTGCCCATCGTTGACGACGAAGTCGCCGTCGGGAAGAACCGTCTTCACGGTTCCTGCAACAGTGACGACGATCTGATCGGCCGGCGCCCCCGTTGCGGCCTCGGCTGGTTGCGACGATTTCGTCGCTCCTGTCGCGTCGGGTTGCGACGCGACTCCAGCGACAGTCGAAGGGACTGTCGCTGGAGCCGCCGGTGAATCCGAGCCGTTGGCGGCCGCAACGATGGCTCCGATCACCAGCACACCGAGGGCGACCGCCACGACCACGACACGTGTTCGCGAGCGGACCGCCCTCTTGGTGTTGTCCTCTTCCGCCACTACTGGCGCAACCTATCGAGGGCGTGGAGCGGGCTGATCCCGCCGAGGTTCGAACTGATCTGCAGGTGTGCACCTGCCGCGGGCTGCGGCACCCCGACGAGCGTCATCGTGTACAGACCTCCACCGCCGTTCAGCATCGTGTTAGCGCCGACGACCGGGGTGAACGTACCACCCGTTGCCGTTGGATATGGCAGGAGTGTGAGAACGACGTTCGGATCGATCACCGTGGTGGTCGCCGCGAGGATCAGACGCTGCTGGCCGATCCGGTACTCGGCGTTCGTGATGACCGGCGAGTCAGGCGACGGCTTGATCGTGATCGTGACGACTCGGGGCAACGAGATCAGGCCGAACGAGTTGGTCGACGTGATGCTCAACGTGGTCACGACGTTGGGCCCGGGCGGAATGAGCGGTGCGGTGAACTTCACCGTCGCGCTGGTCGATGTCGACGGGTTCGACACGAAGACGCCGGTCAGTGGAGCCGTCGGTGTAGCAACCTTGAACGTCAGTGGGAGCAACGCCGGAGTGTTGGGATCTGCACCAGTGACAGTGAAGCTTCCGTTTGCTCCGGAGAAGACCGAGATGGCTGTCACCGGGTTGACGGTGGGCACGAGTGCGGCTTTGACGAGCACCGTGGTGGTCGCGGTCGAAACACCTGCGCTGTTCGTCACCGTGAGGCTCAAGTTCACCGTGGTGTCGACGGCAACGACGGGTGCTCGGAACACCGGGTTGGGGATCGAGAGGCTCGACAGGCTTCCGTTCGCCGGCGGGAGTGCCGCCCATGCGTAGATCAACGGAGCCGTGCCGCTGGCACTGCCGCCAAGTGTGACGGTCGAGCCGGAGTTGACCGTGTACGGTCCGCCGGCGTTTGCCGTTGGCGCCACGCCGACCACTGCCGGGTTGATCGTCACCGTCGTTGTCACCGGCAGCGAAGCCGCTCCTGCCGAGTTCGTCGCCACGATTGTCAGGGTGATGACCTTCGGTGGCGCCGTGACTGCGGGGGCGGTGTAGTGAACGGTCGCGGTGGTCGCACCGGTTGGAGTGACACTGAAGCCGGTGAGGGCGGGTGCGCCGCTCTGCGTGACGCTGAAGGTCAGCGGCGTGCTTGCCGGCACGTTCGTGTCGGTACCTGTGAGGTTGATCGTGCCGGTGTTGCCGGACGCGACCGTCTGCGGCGGAACTGCAGTCACGGTCGGCGCGACAGCGCCGTTGACGAGCACGGTGGCCGTCGAGTTGCTCGTTCCGCAACCGTTGCTCACGTTCAATGACAGTGTGACGACCTTGGCCGTGCTGGTGACAGGCGCCGTGTATGTGGGCGTCGGGCTGTTGAGCGGTGCGATTGTCCCGTCGGTCAGCGGCGGCGCCGGCGAGGTCCATGCGTACACCGGATTGGTTCCGGTGTTGCTGGCAGCGAGCGTCACCGTTCCGCCGGAGCCGACTGTGTACGGCCCACCGGCGTGAGCGACCGGTGCGATGCACACGACCGGGGGCACGACATTGCTCGGCCACGGGTTCAGTTGCCCCCCGACTACTCCGGTGAATGACGAGTAGCCCCCGGATGCCAGGAACGGCATGGTGTTGAAGTTGTTCTCGGGGATCGGAGCGCCAGGAACGTTCTCCGGGAAGATGTATTCGCCGATCGGCGCGTGGTACTGCCCGTAGACGATGCCGTTGGCAGACGTCAGCGCGCTCCCGCCGTTGGGATTCTGAGTTTGCAAACCTTCGATCACTGCCCGCACCTCGCGGACTGCGGGCAGGAATGTGTCGCCGGGACCGTAAACACAGTCGCCGTGCGCAGGCCTGAATTTCGGATCATTCTGAGTCGTGGTTCCGTTCGTGAAGCACGGTGGCCGGAAGCGCCAACGGCCGGGCACAGCACTGGCGAAGTCGCCGGGCAGGACCGTGCCGAAGTCGCGGTCGCTCATCGTGCCGTCGGGGTTCACATCGACGCCATAGAGGTGGACGCCGCGGGTCGGGTCGGTGGTCATACCCTCCCATCGGCTGCGAACTGCTGCTTCCCCCGCGCCGATGACCGTGAGACCGCCGGTGCCCAGGATGCCGACCTCGATGCCGACGTAAGCGGGGCTGGTGCCGGCGAAGGTGTAGATGGCGGCGTTGTCGGTGATCGTGTGGGCCGAGATGTAGGTCGGGCTCGCGGGATCAACCGGGTTGTCGGCGACGAGGGTCCCGGCGTACCAGACGAAGTCGCCGACCTCCATCGGGGCCTGCAGCCGAGGATCCTGAGCGCCGCCCAGCGGGATGTTGGCCGGGTCGTTCATCGTGAAGTTCATCGAGAACACGCCCGTCGCGTCGACCGGTCGGTTGGTGAGCGGACACTGCGGATCATCTGCGGCCGCCGGGTCGGTGCGCGGGAAGCACATCGGGTAGGCGGTCGCCGACGCGATCGTCGGGTTGTCCTGGTCGACCATGAACCTCGGATCCGGCGACATGGCCCGGCCGTACCGGCCGGTGAGACCGCCGACCGTCGTGGGGTTCGCGGGGTCGTTGATGCGGACTCGGGCACCTGTCGTAGCGTCGCCGAGGACGCCGCCGACTCGCATCTCACCGGTGCTGTAATCCATGAAGTTGATGTAGCCGGCACCTGCATTCAGGTCCTGCTGCGACACGTGAACGAGTCCTGCGATGTAGCGATCGCGCTTGGTCGGATCGGGGTTGGTCGGATCGAGCACTCGGTTGCCGATCGCTTGCACCTCGTAGGTGGTGAGCGGCTTGGGCACATCCGCCAGGGCCATGCCTGTCTGGGTGGGTCCGTATGGTGCGGGAGCCTGAGCGAAGAGCTCTTCCCAGCTCAACGCGCTGGCCGGCAAGATCGCGATGGTCTCGTTCGGGACCACGATCGTGTGGCCATTGAGCTGCATCGTTCCGCCGCAGTGGGCGACCTGGGGAAATCCGTGGTCGTCGAGGGTCGAGCCCGCGGCGGTGACACACGCCTGGTCCAACGTGGCGACTTGCAAGAAGCCCGTGATGTCGAACTGCGTGCTCGGTGGCAGCGCGGGGAGCACCGCTGCAGAAGCGTGCTCGGTGGAGACGGCCAGTCCGGCGACGAGCGAAAGGGCCATGCAGGCCCTCACCACCGTTCGCCTCTGGCCGGCACGGCCTAAATGGGTTGACGATTGCGATCCCGAAGTTTTCATGTCCGTCCTCTTCTGTCCCAGTCGATCTGTACGAGCACAGATCAGACTCCAGCCGAATAGTGCGCCCGTTGGTCGTCATCCCTAAAGGGCGCTCGGACCTGGACTGGCGGGACAAAGGTCCGTCGTCGGTCACACAATTAGCATCGGACCGATGGCGCTCGACTCACCGCTGAACCGCAGGCCTTTGATTGGCCTCTCCGGTCGCCGTTGGCCCGTTGAGCGCGTGCCGCATCTGCCGCAGGACGCCCTCCACGGTGAGGAGGTCGACCTGCATCTCAGCGAGTACCCCAAGGGCATCGCCGCCGTTGGAGGCCTCCCGGTGCAGTTGACGCGCGATGCCGATCCGACCGACATGGTCGGGCGCCTCGATGGCCTGGTGATGACCGGCGGGGCCGATCCCGATCCTTCGCTGTACGGACAACAGCCCCATCCGCAGCTCGGTGAGATCGAGCCTGGCCGCGACGAATGGGAGCTCGGCCTGATTCGTGCCGCGCTCGATCGCCGGCTGCCGATGCTGTGCGTCTGCCGGGGCGCGCAACTGCTGAACATCGCGCTCGGCGGAACACTGGTGCAACACCTCGCACAGTCCGACACTCACGCACTGCTCAACTCGTCACGGACGGATCGCTGCCACACCGTGACGGTCAGCGCCGGTAGCAAGCTCGAGTCGCTGTATGGCAGCGACGTCGACACCAACAGTCTGCACCATCAAGCGGTAGGCCGACCGGGCATGGGCGTGATCGTGACGGGGATCGCCGAGGACGGCGTCATCGAGGGTTTCGAGGTCGCCGGTCGGCCGGAGGTCCTAGCCGTGCAGTGGCACCCGGAGATGCTCGCCGAGCAGCCTGATCCTGCCTTCGCATGGCTCGTCACCGAGGCCCATTGCTTCGCCGACCGATCCTCTTCGGTTCAACTCGCGGAGGAGAACCAGCCGTTCACATCGACCACGAGGTCCGCCGGTACAGACGAGTAGAAGCACACGTGCCCGCTCGCCGACACAGGAGCGATCACCGCGTTGGCAACGGTTTGTCCGGCAACGAAGTTGACGCTCGAGACTTCAGGCATCGATCCGCACGGGAACACCGCCACGTAGCCGGCGTCCTGCGCACCGTCGACGGTGACGTTCATCGACACGGCAACGACATGGCCGGTGGCCGACTGACCGAACAGGCCGTCGACGAGAGCATCGAGCACGGATCCGCCGTCGATCTTGCGCTTGGCCACGTCCAATGCGCCCCCATGGCCAGGACGCGTGTCGAACGTGCGAGCTGGAGCCACCGGGTTGAAACTGGCACCAGGCTCGAACCATCCGTTCACGTCGACGATCACGTCCGTGTCGGCGGAGGAGTAGATGCACACGTCACCAGCGCTCGACACGGGGGTGACGACCGCGTTGGCGACCGTCCGGCCGGCGACGAAGTTGACACTCGATGAATCGGGCACCGTTCCACAGGGATAGACGGTGAGGAAGCCCGCGGCGCTCGGGCCGTCGACGGTGACGTTCATGGACACGGCTACGACGGTGCCAGGCATCGTTCCCGACGTACCCGCCAGCGGAACGTCGAGGACCGTGCCGCCGACCACCCTGGCTCCGGCGAGGCTGGTGTCGCTGAGCCTGGTGTCGACGGCGCGAACCGGCGAAACGGAGGTGAATCCAGAGCCCGATGGATACCAGCCGTTGACGTCGACGACGATGTCGGTCGGCGCGTTCGCGAAGAAGCACACATGTCCGGCATCGCTCACCGCCGCGATGACGGAGTTGGCCACGATCTGACCCGCGGCGAAGTTGACGCTCGACGTCGGCGGCACGTCTCCGCACGGGTAGGCGGTGACGAAGCCCGCAGCGACGCTGTCGACGACCGTCACGTTCATGGAGACTGCGGCAACACCGCTGCTCGGCACGCCCCCGAGACCCGTCAGCGATACGTCGAGCACCTCGTTGTTGCCGACCTTGGTTTTGGGAACGTCCAACACGCCCGACTGGTGCGGTCGGGTGTCGACGGCTCGGAACGGCTCGACGGCGCTGAAAGCGCGAGCGGCTGGCGGACCGGCGGGCGGCGTCACAGGCGGTGCGACGGGAGGAACTGCGGGAGGAGTCGCCGGCGGAACTACTGGAGGTGTCACCGGTGGAACGACGGGAGGCGAGACGGGACGGGCAACGAGTCCGATATGACCTGTTGCTGTGCCCGCCACGGTGGAGACGACGACGGCTACTGACGGCCCCGGTGCAAGGGTGTCGGGCACCGTCGCCGTCAGCGATGTCGTATCGACGCGCGTGAACCGCGGAACAAGACCACCGATCGTCAGGGATGTGACCGAAGCGGTGGACGCAAGATCGATGCCATTGATGGTGATTGTGGCCCCCGGCGTTGCGACCGTCGGCGTCACATCGGTGATCGACGGCGCGCGCAGCCCAGACCCCATCAGGGCAACGATCGCCGGCGCACCCGCATCGCTCGCGATGGCCAGGTTCGCTGTCACCGGCCCGAACGCCGTCGGACGATACGACACGTCGACGGTGCAGGCAGACCCTGGATGCAACGTGCCGACGCACTGGCTTGCGGACTCGAACGAGCCAGTGGTGTCGCCTGCGATCGAGGTGCCCGAGATCGCGAGGTCGGCACCCCCTCGGTTCGTCACCGCGACCGACTGCGTCAGCACGGGTCCGTTGGGGTCGAGGGCGAGAGTTGGGAAGATCATCGATTGCCTCGAGAGCCCGACCGAAGCAAGGTTTGGTGCTGCGACCGTCGTACGCGGAACGGTGCAGTTTCCGGCGGCGTCGATCGTTCCGTCACAGAAGCTGAGTTGCTCGATGTTGCGCAGGGTGTCGGTGCCATCGGCCAAGCCACCCGTGGCGACGACGACGATCGCATCGCCGATCGTGCTGATGTCGTAGTCGTCCTGCGGGCCGGAGAACACTGCCGTGTCACAGTTGAGGTTCGCCGCACCGCAATCCGGCGGAGGAACGGTGGGGGTGACGATCTCACGGACTGCGACCAGGTGGCCAGGGTCGACGAGGCCGGCAAAGACAGCCTGCTGGAGTGTCATGCTGGTCGTCCCGGCACCGAAGGTTCCCGATGTCGCCTTGTGCTCGAGGAGATCGGTCGAGCCGATTTCGACGGCCGGGTCGAGCGGATCGCGGACGCTGATGCGAACTTGCACGAAGCGATCGCCGTCGATGATGTCGTCACCGCCCCGACCCTCGATCACATCACTCCCTCGTCCTCCGATCAGGATGTCGCCATCGCCCCACACGTTGCCTGTGATCGGACACGTGCCCGATGGTGCGGCCGCAATCACCGGGGCAGGGTCGTCGGGCAAGGGCTGCGGGACGATGGCGGCCAATCCAGAGAGCCGGTCCACGGCGTTCTGATCCAGCACGTCGCATCCACTGGTTCCGGCTCCGCCGATTCGGCTGTGGTTCAGGCTGGTGCCCTTGATCACATCGTCGAAGTCGTAGCCCGAGACAGCTTCGGTTTCCTGCCAGATGTCGCGGTTGACGATGATCGGCTGAGCCGGTCCGGCGAGGTTGTTGTTGATGTTCATGTCGTCGTTCGCAGGCACCGCGTCGAACTGATGGAATGCCCAATCGAACCCTGCACCACCAGAGTTCTTCTCGATGGCAGCGCTCTGGGCCATGAGGTCGCCGCCACCTTCGGCGTCGTACACGTTGCCGCCGACCTGACCGATGAAGATGTCGTTGCCCGGAGCCACCTGTCCCGGATCATCGAAGAACGGCGCACCGTGGTCGCCGTGCAGGAGATCCTGGCCGGACGAGCCCTCGATCCAGTCGTCGCCACCGTCGCCGAACGTCACGTCGGCGCCGGTGCCGGCGATGATGAAGTCGTTACCAGGACCGCCAAACTCGACGTTGTCGCCGGTACCGCCATTGAGCAGGTCCTGGCCGTCGCCGCCGAGCAACAGGTCCGCGTCGGGCCCGCCGTCGACGGCGTCGTTGCCCGGGCCACCCTTCAACGTGTCGGCACCGTTCGAGTCGGTGACGATGTCGTTCCCATCGCCTCCGAGCGCCACGTCGTCGCCGCCGCTGCCGTCGATGACGTCGTTGCCGAGGCCACCCCAGAACGTGTCGTTGTCGTTGCCCCCGATCACCCGATCGACTTCGGATGTCCCGTTGTACACGGACTGCCCGTTGATCCCCACGGGGTCGACGGAGTTCACTCGCGCGATACCGGATCGTGCCGTCCGGTTTGCGTTGCAGCAGCTTCGATTCGTCGCAATCGGTCGTTGTCGGGTCGTCGGCGACGGCTGCGCCGAATGTCGCGAATCCGGCAGCTGTTCCCGCCAGGTCTCCCAGCTGGAACTTGCAATCCGCCGTGGCGAACACGTCGGCCTTCAGCGAGTTGGTGCCGTCGGTGTTCCGTTGGATGAGCTCGGCGAACGAGTTGCCCTCGAGTTGGCCGAGCAGGTTCATTCCGGCTGTCCGGGCGAGGTAGTAGAAACGATCGCCATCCTGGAGGTTCTCCAGCGACGTCTGGAAGACGTAGTTGAACGTGCTGCCCAACAGCCCGCCGTTGAGGTTGGTGGCTTCGGCGAGCCCACCGATCCAGAGGTCGACGTCGTCGAGACCGGTGGCGGTCAGGCCATCGACGCTGGCCCACGCACCCGTGCCGAACATGAACTGGCCGGCATCCGGAGGGGCAACGTCGGCACCGGTCGGCTGCACGATCGCCCGTGCCGCTGCCCGCTTCGCAGCCACCGTCGTCGCGTTCACGATCGACGGGTGCGTGCCATACGCAGCGACGAAGTTGATGAGCGACTCCGGATGCTTGAGGTGTTGACCGAAGTCGGACCAACTCGTGTACGGCGCCAGTTGGCCGTCATTGTGTTGGGCGAACAGCTGCCTCCGCACGTCGTTCAATGGCGGTAGCCCTACATCGCGCGCCCGAGTGAGGTTCAGGGTCGCGAGGTCGAGCGGCAACCCGAGCAAGTTGTCGCGCAGCGTGTCCGTGACGAACTCGTCGAGCTCGTTGCCGATCTGATCCACGGATCCCATGACGACGGAACCCGCTGCCTGCCGCGGTGAGAGCAGACCGGCCGGACTGCACGGTGGTGTGTCGCAGGTGCCGTGCGCGTTGAACAGCTCGGGGGGATTCAAGAACGCGTGCAGCAGCGCCGTGGAGTTGTCCGAGCCGTCCGGATTGGTGCGAGCGACGTCCTCGTCGAGCATCGAGTGGCCGAAGCGGTAGACGGCGCTTGCGAACTCGGCCGGAATCGCCGGGTTGATGTCGCTCGAATATCCCTCGAACACCCGGATGGCCGGCTGGATCTTCCGAGCGAACTCTTCGAAGACGAGGTGCTGGTACTCCATCTCGTTGACGAAGCGGGCGGCTTGGAACAGTCGCTCGCCGTTCCAGCCACCGTGCGTCTGCCAGTCCGCCAATGCCAGGACTCCTGACGGCGTCGTGTCGTTGGTGAGGACGTTCTCGATGTCGTCGACGAGGCGATCGTGCTCGGAGTGGAAGATCTGGTGGATGGCCGACAGTGCGATGTTCTCGTTGCAGCGCCCGTCGCCACACGTGAAGTGGGCGTCGAGCATCTCGTCGTCGTACGTGCCGGGTGGCTGGCGGGCAAAGTCCGCCGAAGCCACATGGTCCGCATCCGGAAGGGGAGCGACCGGCGGCGTCGCGGGGTTGTTGTCGGTGTCCTGCGGACTGGGGTCGGCGTTGTGGGCGATGTCGGTGATGAAGGGCGTGTCGAAATGAACCACGTTGTCGGGTACCGGTACTGGGCCCGCGCAACCGCCGTCGGCGGCGGGCAGGCCGACGTCGGAGGTGCGGCAGCCCTCTACGAGACCAGTTGTCGTCACGTACTGCGGCAGGTGTCGAAGTGGACCTGGGATGAACTTGCCATATGGATCGACTGCGACCATCGGGACATTGGTGACGTCCGTGTCGGCGAGCTGCATACCCAGGAGATCGGCCGCCTGCTTCTTGGTCGATGCCCACGTGGACAGCCCGTCTGCCTGCGCACCGGGCAGCCCTCCGAGCAGCTTGCCCGTCGCGACCGGCCGGCCCTTGACGTCGTTCGCGTACTCGCGAAGGAAGACCTGATGCGACGCATGCGACGAGTACGTCTGGCTCTGGTCGATCCACGGCGAATCGCTGTTGTTCGTGTCCTGCGTGTCGTCGGCGGTGCCCAGGATTCCATCGACGCCCTGGCTGGTTCTGGGCACGGGTCAGCACCATGAACCTGAGGCTTGCCGGCAGGTCATCGGCGTTGCCGGCGACGTGGTCGGGTCCGGCGATCAGTGGATCGTCCGGCCGCAACGGAACGAACACGGTCCCTCCGCTCTTCAGTGTCTGGTCCACCCCGTGATCGAAGAACTGACCGAAGAAGGTGAACAAGCTGTTGTACGGGGGAGACGAGACCGACGTTGGTGGTGACGTTCGGGATGAACAGTGTCTCGTGCGCCGGCACACAGCCCGCCGGAAGCCCGTCGGTTCCACGCGGCGTGGTCGGCTCGGTCGTGCAGGGGAACACACCCGGATCGCGCTGCGACCTCACCGGGAACCCGGCCGCGGCGATCGCTGCTGGATTGCTGGACGTCTGGTCGACGATGAGGTTGCTGATCGTGCGAGGCTGGGCGTCGACCACTGAGCCCGCCTTCTGCGCATAGCTGGTCGGTCCCGGAGGACCGACGGGAAAGCTCGCGGTGATCGGATCCGCATTCCGAAAGATCGGTGTCGTCAGGCGCGGGAATGGCTTGTCGGCCTGTCCGAACGTTTCGCGACCGGGAATCAGGTTGTTGCATCCACCGTCGACCGTGCGAAGCCCATACGACGTGAGGTAGTCGGGTACCTGATCGACCGCGGGACCGACGAGTGCTCGGCAGTATTCCGGATCGCCGACCGGATCCGGGTTCGGTGGATCGACGGATTCGACGCCGCCGATGTACGCCAAAGCGTGCCGCTCGGAGATCTTGATCTGCTTGAGGATGTACGCCAGGTCGGATGGCGTGATCGTGAAGCCCTCACCCACTGGTGCCGGCGCAGCGTGGAGGGTTGCGGCGTCTGTCGCGACGCCGATGCCGACCATGGCGAGCGTGACGACGCCCGCGACAAGCCCTCGTACCCAGCCGCCGCGATGTTGGAAAACCGCGAACCTCATCATCCGTCCCTCTCCTCGTCCTCCCCGTCGGTCCATGATGGGACCAGCCGAGTACGACCGAGAAGAGTCGTAAGTGGTGTACGCGCGGACCTTGGTCCTCACGCCTGTCGGGTTACGTCAGATGAGGCCCAGTGTGACGTTCGATCCCGACATCTGGATGTTGCCGCCGACGATTCGTCCGCCGTTGACGAGCGAGCTGTTGATCTGAATGCCGCCGCCGGGAGCGGCGATGACGCCGGTCCACGAAACGCTGCTGCCCGACATGTTGATGGCAGTCACCCAGCACGACCCGCCACCGGCGAGCAGTGTGGGCAGCCCGGGCAGTGCCGGAGTCATCGACGTGCTGCCGCTGATGTTGATGTGCCCGGTGGCGATGATCGTCACTCCGATCAGTACGGGGTTCGACTCGGAGATGTTGACATCCCCGGCGACGTAGTGGATGCCCGGCGGCAGGCTGCCCTTGCTGATGTTGACGCTGTCGGAGTGGGCGACGTACCCGGGCAGCCTCGAGTAGACGCCGCCGGGAGCGAAGTCGCTGATCTGCCACGGCAGACCGGATGCTGCCGGCGTCGGGTTGTAGACGACGCCGGCGCTCGTGGTGCCGGAGCTGATGTTGGCCGAGCCGCCGTAGGAGATCTTGCCCGTCACCGAGACCGAGCTGCCCTGGAGCATCACGTTGCCATTGCTGCGCAGTTCGCCGAGGATCGAGACATGGCTGCCGGAGAACTGCGCCCCGTTGCCGCAGGACGGCCCGAACAGTGACTTCACGGGCGAGCCCGACACGACAGGCAGGGGAAGTGTCGTGGTGGTCGTCGGAGCAGCGTCGTGGTCGTCGGCACGGTGGTGGTCGTCGATGTGGTCGTCGTCGCCTTCGGGATCGTTGTGGTCGTGGTCGTCGACGTGGTGGTGGGCGCCGCGGTGGTTGTCGGTGCAGCAGTCGTCGTTGGTGCGGCCGTGGTCGTTGGCGCAGCAGTCGTCGTCGGAGCCTCGGTTGTTGCCGGTGCCGCAGTGGTTGTCGGTGCCTCGGTGGTTGTGGGTGCCTCGGTGGTGGCCGTCGCGATCGTTGCCGGCGCCGCGGTCGTCGTTGCGGCCGCCTCGGTCGTCGGTGGCGCAGCAGTGGTGGTCGGAGCATCGGTGGTGGTCGTCGGCGCAACGATCTCGCAGACGTTGGCAGCGCCGGGCGTGCCCTTCTCGCCCAACGTTCCGTAGGTGGTCACGGACGTGCACCAGTTGGCGGTCACGGAGTTGTCGAGCGATGGCGAGCGCAGGGCGGCCGAGGCGCCGACCGCGTACGGCAGCTGGCGGTCAGCCGTCCACGAGACCGCGATCGACCGGCACCAGCGACGCGTCGTAGAGGTTGATCTCGTCGGCGTTCTCGACGAGTGGGAAGGCCGAGCCGTAGGTGTAGTCGACCGGTGCGCCCCCGTTGAGCTTCGCGGTGTCGCGGCCGAGCACGAACGTCGCGCCGGGAGCCAACATCAGCGGGTGATCGGCGGTGATGGCGAATGCGTCGTAGTCGTCGTCGCGCAGCACCCAGCCGTTGAGGTCGACGGTCTCGGTGCCGGCGTTGTACAACTCGAACCACTCGGCAACGGTGTCACTGAGGGCCTTCGGATCGATGTGGACCTCGTTGATCACGACGCCGAGGTGTGGCCGCTGCGTGCAGTCGTTCGGCGCACCTGGTGTGCCGCGATCGCCGTTGCCGAACTGCGGCCCGCTCTCGCACCACGTGCCGTCGAGGAGTGAGACCGACGCGCCGTTGGGTCGCGGTTCGACATTCGCCTGCCAGTGGACCTGATCGACGAGTTGGCCGTACTGGTCGGTGAGGACGATGGCGTCGGTGTCGTTGCTGAGCACGAACGACGAGCCGAACGAGTAGGCGACAGGTGCGCCACCGTTACGACTGAGATCGGTGTCGCGGCCGAGGACCAGGTAACCGTCAGCGGGCACGACGAGCGAGCCCTTGATGACGTGGCGGTCGGATGCATCGTCGGTGAGCGTCCAACCGGCGAGGTTCACCGGTGCGCCGGTGGTGTTGTGCACCTCGAACCATTCGCCGTTGCTGTCACTCACGACGGCAGGGTTGCGCATCACTTCGCTGATGACGACAGCGGGTGGCGGCAACGGCAGCTCGCACGAGTTCTCGGCCCCGGGCGAACCGAAGTCGCCGGAGCCGAATGCCGACGGTCGACTCGCACCAGTTGGCGCCGAGTGCGTTGTCGGATGCCGGCAGGCTGAGGCTGATCGAACGACCGACGGGGATGGGGAACCCGGCCGGTGCGCTCCACTCGACACGGTCGACGATGGCGCCGGCCTTCGACTTGAGGATGACACGACCGGATGCGTTGTAGAGGGGAACGCCGGTGCCGTAGACGTAGTCGGCCTTCACGCCGCCGTTGGCAGCGGTGTCGCCGCTGGCCGCCAGCACGGTAGTGGGCGCCCGGGGCGACGGTCAACGACGTGATCGTGTGCGTCTTCATGTCGCCGCCGACGATCGTCCAGCCGGCCATGTCGACGGGGTCGGTGCCGAGGTTGGTGACTTCGAACCACTCCGAGTTGCGCTCGCTGGCGGGCGCCTCGGGATCGAACATCACTTCGTCGATCACGATGGGCTGCTGGCCCGGAGCGAGGCACCACGACGGCGCTCCCGGGGTGCCGAGGTCTCCGGCGATCCACGGCAGCGTCGAGGCGCACCAGTTCTCGCCGAGGCTGTTGTCGAGGCTGGGATCGCGCAGCGACATCGACGCGCCGTCGGGGTCGGGGAAGGTCTTGCCGTTGTCCCAGCGAACGCGGTCGAGTTGCACGAGGTCGCGGTCGGCGATCACCAGCTCGTCGGTGTCGTTCTGCAACACCATGTCGCTGCCGTACGAGTAGTCGGGCTTCAGGCCACCGTTGGCGCTCGGCTTGTTGGCGAACAACGCGTAGCCCTGCGCCGGCACGATGACGGGAGTCGTCACCGTGAAGCTGTCGTCGTCGTCATCCTTGACCGTGAAGCCGGTCATGTCGACCGGCTGGTCGTCGGGGTTGTAGACCTCGAAGTACTCACCGCGATCGTCGGCGGTCAGCCTGGGGTTCTGCATGATCTCGGTGATCACCAGATGCTGTGTCGACGGTTGGCAACGGTTCGGCGCGCCGGGGCTGCCGAGATCCCCGCGACGCATGACCGACACGGAGGTGCACCAGTTGGAGCCCTTGTTGTTGTCGGCTTTCGGATCCGCCAAGGCCATGCTCGCGCCCTCCGGCACGTTGAACCCGGTGGTCCAATCGACGCGGTCGCGTACCGTGGACGCAGCGTCGCGCAAGATCAGCCGATCGCTCTTCTCGTACAGCACTATCGCGTTGCCGTAGACGATCTGCGGCGACACCCCACCGTTCTCGAACGAGTCGGCTTCGCGGGCAAGAACGAGGTACTGACCGGCCTCGATGTCGATCGACGGAAAGACGAATTGATCGGTGCCGTCGTCGCCGAGGCTCCAACCGAGCAGGTTGGCGGGTTGATCGCCTGCGTTGTACAGCTCGATCCACTCACCGCGGGAGTCGTAGACCTTGTGGGGATCGACCATCAGCTCGTTGATGATCACGTTCGGTCCGCGCGCAGCCAGTGCCGTCGGGCCGGAGTCGATCAATGCGACCGCCGCCGCGCAGGCCAACGCCAACACTGCTCCGCCAATCCGCCGCCACATGATTGAGGTATCGGTGTGGGTCAGTACCTCATGAGTCAAGATTGTGTCTATGGACTTCGAGGGTCGTGTCGCAATCGTGACTGGTGGTGCTTCCGGCATGGGAGCCGCGACGGCGCGCCGGCTTGCTGTGGGCGGCGCCCACGTGTTGGTGGTCGATCGCAATGGCGACCTGGCGGCGGCGGTCGCCGCGGAGATCGGCGGAACACCGTTCGTCGGAGACATCGCCGACTCCGGGGTGTGCAACGATGCGGTCGCGACGGTGGCGGGGCGTCATGGGCGACTCGATGTGGTCGTGAATGCCGCCGGCGTGATCGTGCGAGCCAGTGGCGAGCACACCACCGATCAGCAGTGGGCCCACATCATGGGGGTCAACGTCAGTGGCACGTTCTTCATGTGTCGAGCGGCAATACCGGTGATGAAGTCGCAAGGGAGCGGCGCGATCGTCAACTTCGGTTCCATCTGGGGTGACCTCGGTTCGGCAGGTGTCGCTGCGTATTGCGCGTCGAAGGGCGCGGTGCACAACTTGACCCGAGCCCTCGCGATGGATCACGCGATGGATGGCATCCGAGTCAACGCGGTCTGCCCCGGCGAGGTCAACACGCCGATGCTGCAGTCCGAACGCGCCGAGGCCGTCACCGATCAGCTGCTGGCCCAGATCGCTGCGACCGTCCCGATGGGTCGTCTCGCCGACCCCGACGAGATCGCCCGCGTCGTGTGCTTCCTCGCATCCGACGCGGCGAGCTACATGACCGGTGCGATGGTCAGCGTCGACGCCGGGTACGGAGCGAGATGAGCGTGCAACACCGGCGACTCGGTCGTGCCGGCGCAGTCGTCTCGCCACTGGCACTCGGGACCGACAACATCTTGAACCCGACGCCCGAGGACGAGTCCAGTCGGATGATCATCCGCGCGCTCGACGGTGGCATCAACCTCATCGACACGTCCGACAGCTACGGCGCGGGCGAGGCCGAGCGCGTGATCGGACGTGTGCTCGCCGAGAGCGGTCGCCGCGACGAAGTCGTCATCGCCACCAAGGTGCACTATCCGACCGGTCCTGGGCCCAACGACCGCGGCAACTCGCGGCTCCACATCATTCGCGCGTGCGAGCAATCGCTTCGTCGATTGCAGACCGATCGCATCGACCTCTACCAGTTGCATCGTCCAGACTTCGACGTCCCGATGGAGGAGACGCTCGGTGCATTGACAGACCTGGTGCGCCAGGGCAAGGTCTGCTACATCGGCAGCTCGACCGCGCCGGCGTGGCGGGTTCTCGAAGGTGTGCTGTTGGCGGAGCTGAAGGGTCTGGTGCCGTTCGTGACCGACCAGCCGCCGTACAACCTCCTCGACCGGCGAGTGGAGAACGAGCTGGTGCCGATGGCGTTGGAGTATGGGCTCGGGTTGTTGCCGTGGTCCCCGCTGGCAATGGGCGTGCTCGCCGGGCGATACGCCGACGACAACATTCGTCCGGAGGGTTCACGCGCCAGCGTCCGCGGCGGCATCTATGCCGAGCGGGTCAGCCAGCAAGCCGTCGAGGCCGGCAACAAGTTCGTCAGACTTGCCCGCGACGCGGGCATCGACGCAGCGCGCCTTGCGATCGCTTGGGTGATGAATCAACCGGCGGTCGTCGCCCCGCTGATCGGCCCGAAGAGCGTCGAGCAGCTCGAACATCTCCTGCCCGTCATGGACATGACGGTGTCACCGGAAATCGCCGCTGCCATCGACGAGATCTGCCGCGCCGGGTAGCGCGGTCGCCAACTTCCACAACTCCGCGCCGTGGATGAAGATGCGAATCGGGGGATAGAACTACGGGATGCCCGATGCCGCGCTGAATCCTTGGGTGCTGTTCGAGAGCATTCCCGAGATGGTCGTCGTGGTCGACACCGACGGGCTCATCCGGTACGCGAACGACCACTGCAGTGAGATCGTCGGCTGGACGTCGCAGGAGTTGATGGGCCAGCCGATCGAGACGCTGATCCCCACGCGTCTGCACCGTGGGCACACCGCGCATCGAAAGGGATACACCGACGATCCGAGGGCGCGGCCGATGGGCAGTGGTCTGTTGCTCACGGCGTTGCATCGCTCGGGTCGCGAAGTGCCCGTCGAGATCGCGCTCAGTCCGCTGCGCGGAGAACTGGGTGAGGTCGCGGCAACGGTGGCGACGGTGCGCGACGTCAGCGAGCGGCTCGAGACCGCCGCCCGACTCGTCGAGGCCAGACCGCGACTCGAGGTGCTCGACGACCGCGACCGCATTGCCCGCGAGCTGCACGACAGTGTGATCCAGCGCCTCTTCGCCGCTGGGCTGCACCTGCAGGCGTCGGCGAATCGCCCCGACATCCGTGAGCGTGTCTCCGAAGTCGTCGACGAGATCGACGAGGCCATCCGCGAGATACGAGGTGTCATCTTCACCTTGCATCGCCCGGCGCAACTCGACAGCGGGTTGGAAGCAGCGCTCGCGCGCCAGCATCAACGAGGCTGCGCGGCTGCTGGGTCACCGCCCGACACTGCGGCTCGGCGGCATTCTCGGCAACATCCCGCCCGAGCTCGGCTCGCAGCTGCTGGCAGTGCTGCGCGAGGCATTGATGAACGTGGCCAAACACGCCGAGGCGACCCGGACGGAGGTGTCGTTGGATGTTGCTGCGGAATCCGTGATCCTCGTTGTCATCGACGACGGCGTCGGGATCACCGAGACGCATTCCGGCGGACTCGGGTTGCGCAACGTTCGCGAGCGGGCGTCGAAGCTGGGTGGCAACGTCGAGTTCTCGGATGTCGAGCCGCATGGCACGCAGGTTCGTTGGGTCGTGCCACGCTTCGCAGAGTGAGCCGGGTCAGTGGTCGGTCTTGGCCCTGACGGCGAAGACGGCCGCCTCGGTGCGCCTCGTCATGCCGAGCTTCATCAAGATCGACGACATGTAGTTCTTCACGGTCTTCTCGGCACGGTTGACCCTGACGGCGATCTGTCGATTGGTGAGGCCTTCTGCCACGAGGTCCAAAATTGTTCGTTCGAGCTCGGTCAGCGCAGCCAGCCGCGGATCCTGATCCTGCTGGGGGTTCCGCAAGCGTTCGAGGAGTTGTCCGGTGACAGCCGGGTCGATCAGTGATTCGCCGCGCGCCACGCGATGCACGGCGGAGACAAGATCATTTCCGCGGATCTGCTTCAAGACGTAGCCGGAAGCTCCGGCCATCACCGATTGGAAGAGCGCTTCCTCGTCGGAGAACGACGTCAGCATCAGGCAGGCCAGATCGGGGTTCAGGCTGCGCACCTCGCGGCACACCTCGACGCCACTCCCGTCGGGCAACTGCACATCGAGGACTGCGACCTGCGGTCGCGTCGCGCGTATCCGCGTGATCGCGTCGGCGCACGTGGCGGCCTCGCCGACGACTTCGATGGTGCCGTCGGCTTCGAGCAATTGCCGAACACCTTCGCGCACGAGCTCGTGGTCGTCGAGCAGGAACACGGTGACCTTCTGCGGATCTTCATCCATACCCCCATCGGACCACACAACGGCCCGATTCACCACGGTCGAAGGTCCCTGACGACCGTCAGTGCGGTCACGCACCGGAGTTGTGCCGGTGTTGCTGCACTGCGTCGATGACCTCGTCGATGCCGCGAGTCGCGCCGGTGAGACGGTCGAGGAGCAAGGCCTCGGTCGACGCGCCGGCCGCGATCGACGTACCGAGTGCAAAGAGGCGTTGAATGACGAGGTCGAGCGATGCTTCGAGGCGAACCATGCGACTCGACGCGTTGGCGAGGTCGATTCTGGAGATCGCCAGGTCGACTGTTTCTTGCCGTTGCGTCGTCATGTCTCGAACGGTGGCGACGACGAGCCCTCCCGTCAGAGGCTCCAGCTGAACGTCGACGCAGATCTCGGTGCCGTCTGCTCGGCGACCGACGATGTCGAGGTTGTCGCGACCCATCGGGCGGGACACACCCGAGACCAGAAATCGCTCGACGTGGGCATGGTGCTCATCACGTTGACCCTCGGGCAGCAGCATCTCGATCGGTGCACCCACCAGGCCCGATGTCTCGTAGCCGAACAGCTCGGCCAGCGGCTCGTTGGCGTAGACGATCACGCCTTGGGCATCGGCCACGAGCACCCCGTCGATGATGCGATCGAGCACGCACGACAACAATTCGCCGGCCGTGTGGTCCACGAACGCGCCGCCACGACCACCACTGCTACGAGCGTCGCTGTACATGTCGCCAGTATCTGCCGTCGTCGCAGGTGGAGACACGGCCGAATGTCCCGAATCGTCAGCAGTCGTCCCGATGGATAGCGCCGGCCAGCAATTCGGCGACTTCGGCGTCGTTGACGGCGGCGAAATCTCGATACCAACGTCCGACCGAGCCGAACGGATGGGGCGATTCGAGACACACCACGTCGTCGGCGAGTGCGACCCAAGGCGGTGACCACATCGGCGGGTGCGACGGGTGTTGCCGACCACGACTCGCGCCGCGCCATGCGCGCGAGCGACGTCGATGGCGGCTCGGACGGTGGCACCGGTCGCGATGCCGTCGTCGACGATGATGGCGGAACGGCCGGCGATGTCGTGGCGGGGTCGTGCCCGACGGATCGTGTCGAGCGAGCGCTCGAGCTGGACTCGCTCGACTCGTTCGATCTCGGCGAACTGCTGCGTCGTCGACCCGAGTCGATCGACGCACGTCGTGGTTCACGACGACGACGCCGTCTTCGCCGATGGCGCCCATCGCCAGTTCTGGTTGCTGCGGCACGCCGAGCTTGCGGACGACGATCACATCGAGCGGTGCACCGATCGCCGCGGCAACCTCGGCCGCCACGGGAACGCCGCCGCGGGGCAAGCCCAAGACGACCGCACGGTCGAAGTGGCGTGTGGCGACCTCTTTCCCGAGCAGCGCGCCGGCAGCCCGGCGATCGGGAAAGACGAGGCCGCGCATGCGCGTGCCGCGACCCTCGCTAGCCGGCGATGCGCGACGCCACGACCGGCGGTGGCCGGTGGCGGCGCGTCGCCGATGACACATGCTGCTCGCACGGCGTTCGCCAGCGATTGTGGCCTCGGATTCGGATCGGGCGTGGACGATCGCGATGGGCCGATCCTGATCCACGTGCTCGCCGATACCGACGACCTCGCTGAGCCCCACGCGTGTGATCGATGGCCTCGCCGACGCGCAGCCGCCCGCCACCGAGTGCGACCACGGCCAGTCCGACGGACCTCGTGTCGATGGTCTGCACGTAGCCACTTCGATCGGGAGTGATTCGCTGCGTGACCGGCGCCGAGCCGAGATGTGCGTCGGGATTGTCGACGAGATCGTCGGGACCGCCGAGCGCCGACGACCATCTGTTGGAACCGTTCGGCGGCACTGCCGCCGGCACGCGCGGCGGCGAGACGATCGGTTGCCGACGCGAGGTCCACTTCGAGGTCGCCGAGCACCAACATCTCGGCGCCGAGCGCGAGCACCACTTCCGTCAGCCGCGGCGTCGTCGCTCGCACCGGTGAGCCAGTCGATGGTCTCGCGCACTTCGAGCGCGTTCCCGGCGGTGTGACCGAGCACCTGATTCATGTCGGTGAGCACGGCGTTGGTTCGCAGACCGGCACCGACGGCAACGTCGACGATGCTTCGCGCCAACTCCTCGGCGCGGCCGAGGTCGGTCATGAACGCGCCGTTGCCGAACGTCACGTTCATCACGAGTGCGTCGAGGCCGGCGGCGAGCTTCTTCGACAGGATCGAGGCGGTGATCAGCGGGATCGACTCGACCGTCGCAGTGACGTCGCGAATGGAGTACAGGCGACCGTCTGCCGGCGCGAGACCCGACGTCTGGCCGATGATCGCGCAACCGACCTCGGCGACCACCTTGTGGAACAGGTCGTTGTCGGGCTGCGTCTGGTAGCCGGGGATGCTCTCGAGCTTGTCGAACGTGCCGCCGGTGTGTCCCAAGCCGCGACCGGAGATCATCGGCACGTGTGCCCCGCACGACGCGACTAACGGAGCGAGCATCAGGCTGACCTTGTCGCCGACGCCACCCGTCGAGTGCTTGTCGACAACCGGACCGTGCAAGTGCGTTCGATCCCACTGCATCGTGGATCCGGATCGCGACATCGCTGTGGTCAGGGCGACGCGTTCGCCGATGTCCATGCCCTGGAAGAAGACGGCCATCGCGAACGCTGCGACCTGCGCGTCGCCGACGCTTCCGTCGGTGATGCCCTGGACGAATCGTTGGATCACCGCGTCGGGCAGGCGGCCACCGTCGCGTTTGGTGCGGATCACTTCCTGCGGCAGGAACACCGAGCTGTCGGCGCTCATCAGTACTCCGCCGACATCTGCGCGGCGTGCGAGCTTCCGAGCACGCGTGACGATGTCGTTGAGCAGGCCACTGGCGCCGAATCGGAAGTTGCCGGGTCGGCCCCGCTCGGGAGCAGGATGCGGTCGGCCATCTCGAGGTAGACCGCGGCATCGTCGACGGTCTTGACTCCGCCGGCGACCTTCAAGCCGATCGACTGACCGTCGCGCTGTGCGGCGGCGATGACTTCGAGCAATGCGGCGGCGGCTTCGGGAGTGGCCGCAGGCTCGAGCTTGCCGGTCGAGGTCTTCAAGAAGTCGGCACCGTTGGCGACGGCAACGGCAGCGGCAGCCTTGATGGTCGACGGCTTCGTGCAGGACACCCGTTTCGAGGATGACCTTCAGCGTCGCACGGTGCTGCGCCGGCGCGACATGTCGGCGCTGACTCGCTGCACCAGCTCACCGGCCGAGAGATGGTCACCGGCCAGGTACGCACGGAACGGAAAGACGACATCGATCTCGTCGGCGCCATCGGCAAGCGCCTGCTCGACCTCGGCGATGACGTCGTCGAGCGGCGATGTGCCCAGCGGGAAGTTGGCGACCGCGGCGACGGCGATGCCGTGCGAGTGCACGCGGCGACGAGCCTGCGCCACGAACTTCGGGTAGATGCACACGGCGGCCGGATGGATGTCGATCCCCGGGCGCCGGCGAGAGCGCACGATCGCACAGGGCGTCGATCCGTCTCCGGCGTGTCGTCGAGGTTCAGGCTCGTCAGGTCGAGGCATGCGAGTGCCTCTCGGCCTCACGCCGCGGGTGTGGTTCGAGTCGTTCATCTCAAGATCCTGTCCACCGGCCACTCGACAAGCCCGGGAGATGTCGCTCATCGCAGCCTTCTCACCGACAGCTCGGGATGCGAAACATTGGGCATTGCCCGAATCCGCAGGTCGACGACGCGGAGGCCGTCCGGCGTGACGATGACCGGATTGAGGTCGATCTCGACGATCTCCGGGACTGCGTCGGCGAGTTGGCCGAGACGCACGAGGAGTGCTTCGAGTGGAGCATGATCGATCACTGGCGTGCCACGGTAGCCGTTGAGCAGCGGAGAGATCCGCAGACCGCCGACCATCTGCGCCGGGTCGGTTGCGTTCAGCGGCGCGGGCCGCACGACCCGATCCTTCAAGCAGCTCCGCGGCCGTGCCGCCCGCACCGAAGATCACCAGCGGGCCGAACGCCGGATCCGTCGCGACGCCGGCGAGCAGCTCGATTCCGGCACGGAGCCATGCTCTGCACGACGAACCCTTCGCAGCTGGTCGCCGAGGCGGTCGCGCATTGCCGAACCCGCGTGCGATGACGGCCTGCTCGTCGGCCAGCGACAGGACGACTGCGCCGAGATCGGTCTTGTGCAGGATCGAGCGCTGCCGTCGCCCTTCAACACGACCGGAAAGCCGAGTCGTGCCGCGGCGGCCACGGCTGCGTCGAGGTCGTCGACGGTCGCGGTCTCCACGAGTGGGAGACCCGCAGCGGCCGACAGGGCAATCGGCCGATGACATGTCGAGCCATCCACCCTCCGGGACACCTCGCAGGAAGTCGCTGACGATCGTTGCGCACCTGTACACAGTCGATCGATGTCGTCCGGCATCGTCGCATCGACTGTCTGCAACCACTCGGACCGACTGGCCATGTGCGCGAGCGCTCGCACCGCCGATTCCGGGAACCGATACGTCGGCACCGTGTGACCGTCGAGTTGCACCGTCTCGTTGCCGGCCAGCACGGTGGCGAGCATCGTCTTGTCGGGACGGCTGGCCGCCGCTCTGGCGATCGCGTCGAGCATCGAACGATCGCGATCGGGGAGTGGAGGCACGTAGATGGCCAGCACTGCGTCGATGTCGGGGTCGTCGAGCACGACGCGCAACGCTTCCTCGAATGCCTGTCGGCGAGCCGGACGGCGACGATGTCGACCGGGTTGCCGGTCGCTGCTGCCGCGGGCAGGAAGCTGGCGAGGCGTGCCCTCGTCGCTCCGCTGAGCTCGGGCACCAACAGAGCCGTGGGCCGCTGCGGCGTCGGCGGCGAGGATGGCCGGACCACCTGCGTTGCCGACGATTGCCACTCGGCGTCCACGTGGCGCAGGTTGGCTGGCGAACGCCTGCGTTGTGTCGAAGAGCTCCTCGAACGTGTCGACGCGCGTGACACCGGCGCGCGACAGCACGAGCTCGGCGACATCGTCGGATGTGGCGAGCGCCGCGGAGTGCGACATCGCCCCGCGGGCGCCGGCCGGACTGCGTCCCGACTTCACCGCAACGATCGGTTTGGTCCTCGCCGCGCGCGATGCAATGCGTACGAACTTTCGCGGGTTGCCGAACGACTCGAGGTACAGCGCGATGACCGACGTGGAGATGTCGCTCTCCCAATACCGCAGGAGGTCGTTGCCGGAGATGTCGGCCTTGTTGCCGACCGACACGAAGCTGGAGATGCCGATGCCACGGCGGGCGCTCTCGTCGATCAGCGAGATCCCGAGCGCGCCCGATTGCGTCATGAACGCGACGTTGCCGGGAATCGGGTCGACCGGTGCAAACGTGGCGTTCATCCGGATCAAGGCGTCGGTGTTGGCCAGGCCCATGCAGTTCGGGCCGATGACACGCATGCCGTACTTGCGGGCCGTCTTCACCAGCTCGGCCTCGACCGCACGGCCGTCCGTGCCGAGCTCGGCAAACCCTGCGCTGATGATCACGATGCCACCGACGTGCGCCGCGCCGCATTCGGCGATGACTCCGGCGACGGCGTCGGCCGGGACGGCGATGATCGCGAGATCCGGAGGCGTCGGTGTGTCGCCGATGCTGGCGTATGCGTGGATGCCACCGATCGAGGTGGCCCGTGGATTGATGGGCAACACCGCGCCGGTGAAGCCACCGCGCACCAGGTTGTGGACCAGTTCGTAGCCGATCGTGCCGGGGGTGCGACTGGCACCGACAACGGCGATGGAGCGTCGGGCTGAGGATGCGCCGGATCGACGCGACGACGGCGGCGCGCTCGCGCTCCTCGATGTGTTCGTCGAGCTCGTCCGACGGCGCCAGCGGGAAGGTGACCTCGATGACCCCGTTGTCGAACTGGCTGGTCACGTCGAAGCCGGCGTGTCGGAAGACGTCCATCATCGCCCGGTTGTCGGGCAGCGTCTCGGCGAAGAAGCGTTCGATGCCGTTGCTGCGGGCGACGGCAGCAAGGTGCTCGAGCATCACCGTCGCGAGCCCTCGTCGCTGTTGATCATCGGCGACCACGAACGCGACCTCCGCTGCGGAGGGTTCGGCCATGTTGCGGTCATAACGAACAACGGCAACGACCTGCGCATCGAGTTCGGCGACGAGCGCGAACCGGTCGCGGTAGTCGACCTCTGCCAATCGATGCAGCTGCGGCTCGGGGATCCTCGGTATCGGCGAGAAGAACCGGAAGTAGATCGACTCCTGCGACAACCGTGCGTGCAGCGCACGAAGCTGTTCGATGTCGTCGTGGCGGATGGGACGAAGGTGCGCTGTGCCACCGTCGCTCAGCACCACATCGCATTCCCATTGGCTGGGGTACAGCGCGGCGGACTCGGGTTCGACCAGCGCCGTCATCGAGCGGACCTCGACGGCGTCAGCTTTCGCTCGGTCAGTGGTGCAATCGTGCGACCCATGGACTCGCCCCATTGCTCGGCGCGCTCCACCTCGCCCGATGCAAGTGGGCCAGCCATGCCTGTGACCGTGAAGCTCTGCGCCTTGCTGCACGTCGTGAATCCGAGTCGGCGAAGCCGACGGTCGATCGATCGCGCCGCAGATCCCGTGAGCGCTTGCGGCTTGTCGAGCCGCGTGTCGAATGCTGCAGCGCGACACTGAGGGTGGGACCCCTCGAGCGTCTGCAACCATTCGCGAATTCCGGTCCCCGACTGTGCAACGTCGAGGACGTGATCGGGATGCTTGACGGAATCTTGTCGGGCACCGCCGCGAGTGCGCTTGCTGCTGAGCCCCCACGCGTGCGTGGGCCCGCCGACCACGACCAACTCCACCCCTTCCAGGTCGATCGCCACCGCGTCGCTTGCCACCACGACCTCGGTCGGAATGCACCAGCGAAGTCCATCGGCCACTGCCTCGGCGATCAGCCGGGTGTTGCCGTACATCGACTCGAATACAACGATCGCTTTCATGGGATGTCTCCTTTGCCCGATGCCAACCGTACGTCCCGGTATGGCCCGTTGAATAGGGACGTTCGTCACGGCAAGGCCGGGCGCGGAAGGTGTTGACCTAGCATCGAATCGCATGCGCATCCTGTCCCTGCTGCCCTCGTCGACCGAGATCCTGTTCCAGCTCGGTCTCGGTGGATCAGGTCGTCGGCGTGACGTTCGAGTGCGACTTCCCACCGGAGGCACGCACCAAGCGAATCGTCTCGACCTCGGCGTTGCCCGAAGGGTTGACGCCGTCGGAGATCGACGCCGTCGTGAAGGAGCGGATGGCGGCGGGCGAGGACCTGTATCGACTCGATCGCAACGCGTTCGCCGACATCGACCCGACCCTCGTGGTCACACAGGATCTGTGCGCGGTCTGCGCCGTCGACGTCACCAAGGTCGACGACGCGGTCGCGTTCCTCGGTTGCAACGCCGAGATCCTGACGTTGGATCCGATGACGTTGGACGAGGTGATCGATTCGGTCCGGCTGGTCGGCGAGGCAACCGGAACGACTGCCGCAGGCCGAGGTGATCATCGACGAATGCCACGATCGCCTTGCTGCCGTTGCCGCCAAGCTGGATGGCGCTGTCGCACGACCGACGCTGTTGCTCGAGTGGACCGATCCGGCGTTCACCGACGGGCACTGGGTGCCCGACATGATCGTGGCCGCCGGCGGTCGATTCGGTGATGGGCCGACCCGGGCACAACTCCCAGGGCGCGACGTGGGACGAGATCGCCGCCTGCGCATGCGAGGTCGTGATCGTCGCGCCGTGCGGCTTCCGACTCGACGGCGCGACCGAGTTGGCCGAAGGAAGTCGTCGCCCGCGGTGTACTCCCCGACGCATGCCGAGGTGTGGGCGGTCGACGCCGATGCGTTCGTCGTTCGACCGAGTCCGCGGGTCGTCGAAGGTGTCGAGATCTTCGCCTCGATCCTGCACCCCGATCGCCACGGCTCTGCCAGATCCGCGCATCGGCAACGCGGGTCCGCTGAAGCGGCTTGTCACCGGGAAATGAACAGTCTGTGTGGCGGGTATTGGTCCGCGGTCGTCGCCGAGACGGCCCCTACCTTGGGAGCGACATCTCGTCGATGCTCAAGGAGGTTGTTGTGGTCAAACGGCAGTCTTGTGGTCCGGATGGATCGCTCAAGGTGACATTCGTGCTCAGCACGTCCGACAAGGAAGGGCCCGTGTCGGTCCTCGGAAGCTTCAATGATTGGAACCCGTTGATGTACCCGCTGAAGAAGCGCAGCAACGGCACGCGCAGCGTGACCGTCGAAGTGCCGGCGGGCAACGAGATCCAGTTCAAGTATCTCGCCGCGGGCGGCGAGTGGTTCTGCGATCCCGACACCGACGCGGTCGAGGTTGCGGAATACGCGGTGCACAACTCGTTGCTACGAACCTGATTCGCTGAGCCAGGGGTAGCGGGCGGTGTCCTTGCCGGCGTAGTCGGGATCGAGGTAGATGAACACGCGCTGGATCAACCAGTCGCGGATCTCGAAGACGTCGCACCAACGTCCCGCGCCGGACTCGGGAACGCCGGCACGCCATGGACCGTCCTGGTGCTCGCCATGGCTGGTGCCTTCGGCCACGATCGTGTCGCTGCCGGAGAAGATCCAGTTGAAGTGGGAGAAGTGGTGCGTGATGCCCTTCAAGGTCGCACCGACATCGCCGAAGCACTTGCCGATCTCGGACTTGCCGTTGGCGAGTCCCCACTTCGGAAAGTACACCTGCGCGTCCTCGGCGAAGAGCGACAGGATGCTGTCGCCGCTGGAGGTGACTCCGCCGTTGTCGAACGCCTTGAGGTATTCGATCGCCACCGACTTGCGCTGCTCGTCGGTCATCGTCTGGGTGGTCAGTGCCATGCCTGCCTCCGGTCGTAGAAGGTGTGAGAGCCGCACTTTACGCCCCGGCTGCGAACGTCCGTCGACCTGGGCGTTTGTGCTTCAGGCGTGGTCGCGCAACTCGAGGATGCGTGCCCCGTCGACGGCAGTCACGGTGATGTACCGCTGTTGCAGGAGCGCCGCGACCTCGCCGGACGGGTTGCATGTGCACGCGTTCTGGTACATCGCGACGAAGGTCGGCGCATCGTCGCCGGAGAACAGATCGACCAACTTCTGCTGCGCGCCCTTGCCGTTCTGCACGCCGTCGAGCCAGAGGTATGGGTACGGCGGAATCGCGTCGGCGTCCGCGTACGCCCCTGCACTGGCACACATCACGTAGAGGGTCGAGTCGGCGGTGCGATTGGCGTCGTACCACTGCCCGACTCGCTCGTCGACGACCAGCCGGGGATCGTCGTTGGCCACCAGTGCGACATCGTTGCGATCGAGCCGAATCACGCGCGAGGTACTGATGAGCGATGGCGCGATCACGATGCACACCACTGCGATCAGCAGAGCCCCGCCGATCCGCGGCCGTCGGCGAGGCGCGATCGCCACTGCCGCGGCACATGCGAACGGGAATGTCAGTGTTACCCAATAGTGCCGATGGAAGAGGCCACCCGTGAGAAAGGCAACCGTCGCGAACACGAGCCACGCCGGCAGCAAGACGGTGGCGCGACGGATCTGCCGATCGCGAACGAGCCACACGAGCACTCCGGCAATCGCCGCGAACCCGAGCGGTAGCAACGTCGGAGCGGCGAGGTGTGATGTGACCCAGAAACGATCCCAATCAGCATCGGACGCATTGAGCCCACTGATGCGATACCCGGCGATCGCGTACCACCACGAGCTGAAACCCAAGCGGACGCCGTCGAGTACCAGCACCGTCATCACGGCGACGAGGCCGGCGAGGCACATCGCTGCCTCGCGCAGCACCTGCCTCCACCGTCGTTCGCCCGTGCATCCACCCACGACCACGCAGACCATCACCGCAAGGAACCCGTCGAAGCCCGACTGCTTCAACGACATGGCGCAGCCGGCGAGCACGCCGCCGGCGAACAGCCACCACGGGCTGCGGTCCCTGAACAGGTAGGCGCATGCGGCTGCCACTCCGGCTGCGCCGACCGTGCCGGCCAAGAGTTCTCCGTTCGCGATGAAGCCCTCGATGCGTGCGTTCGACGAAGCCACGGCGATCAGCAGCGAAGCGATGGCGGCTGCTCGCGCGCCGGCGAGTGCGAACGCGATGTACGCCACGCCGAGCACGGCGATGCATCCGAACACGATGGCCATCACTCGAATGGCCTCGGGCGAGCCACCGGTCAAGCTGTCCCAACCTCGGAACAGCACCAGAAGGCCTTGCGGCCGGTCGACCCAGGCATCGGTGTACAGCGACTTGCCCGACGCCCAGGCACGGGCGACGGCCAGGTAACCGCCTTCGTCGGAGCTGAGCGGTGTGGTGACGAACCTCAGCCGCAGGGCGATCGAGACGACGATCGACGCGGCGACGAAGGGAAACGGGAAGCGCTCGTCGGGGCGCGACGCGGCAGGGGCGTCACGTTCGAGCTGTTCGGACTCGGCTTCGAGAACGAGGGTCATGGGTCGGTGATCCGGGAGATCTGTTGGGGTACCTCGATCCAGGTCACCCTAAACGTCAGCGGCCGGCCCGTTCAGTCGGCACCATCGTCTCGATGGCAACCGATGAGTACTCGCGCAGCCCGGGTGCGCTCACGTGGAATGCGGCTTCCGCATCGACATCGTGTTCGAGGCCGATTCGATCGGCGTCGACCTGCCAGCGCACATGGCGGCCGAGCGCCTCGAACGTGACCTGGCCCGCTGGTGTCCAGACCCAGTCGGTGCCGGTGCCGGCATATTCGTAGAGCCGATCGTTCTCGATCATCCAGTCGGCCGCGATCTGCGGCGAGCTCCCGGTCCACCAGCGCGGCACGTTGCGACGTCCGCTGGCCAGGAAGACCCTCGGTGAAGAGGAGGCGACCATGAACTCGGCGCTTGCCTCGACGACTCGGCGTCGGCGGAACACCGTTGGACTGTCGATCAGCGTGCTGTCTGGCATCAGCCCCGCCTGAGTCACGGTGTTCGACGCCGACTCCGAAGGTGATGGCTGGCGCGTCGCCCGCCGCGCGCCACGCCAGCCACCTCGTGACGATCTGGACGAGGTCCAGATTTCGTTCGATGGAAGTGATGAGTACGGGTTGGCGCCGCCATTGTCGGTCACGTAGACCAGGTCGGCACCGCGCTCGAGGCCGAGCGCGGCGACCTCGGCGGCACGAGTCGCATCGGGGGTGTGGTGGATCATGTGCCAGATCGCCTGATCGGGACCGGGCTCCCACGACAGGGGCTCGTAGACGGCGTCTTCTCCTTCGACCAGGTAGTCCTCGTAGGACCCTTCGAAGGTGACGATGACGTCGGCGATGTCGGCGAATGCGCCGGGCACGGCCTCTCCGGGATTGAGGACTGTCACTGCCTCCGGGTCGAGGCGACGAATGTCGTCGCGCAGACGCCGGAAGATGGGGGCGAGCGATGCGCCGTCCTCGGACTCCGCAGCCTGATCGAGGAAGATTCCCGTGACCTGATCGCCGTAGAGGCGATACCACGTGTAGACATCGCGCAGGACCTGCTCGAGCCAGTCGTCGAGAAGGGTGGAACCCCGGTGCGTGCGCAGACCTGTATTGCCGAGGTAACCGGCGTCGACATATCCGACGACATCGCCGCCGGCATCGCGGACGTGGTCGAAGGCGTCGGCCCACTGGTCCTCGCGGACGATTCCCGGACCGTTGGCGATGTTCGCCACGACGAGACCGACATCGTCCGACGCCAGGCGCGCCCATTCCGCCGCACTGTCGCGTGGGTGGAAGTAGGCGGGGACGGCCAATCGCCGCGGGCGCGATTCAGGCACTTGCGAACTCTCTGCTCTGCGTCGTCTCGTTCCACAGCTCGCACAGGGAGTCTTCGATGTTGTACTGCGGGGTCCAGTCGAGACGCCCGGTGATGGCCTGGATGTCGGCGCACAACGAGGCGACCCGCGCGGATCGGATCGACCGTTCGCTGGTCTCGACGATCTCGCCGTCGAAGCCGGCGATGGCAGCGAGTGTCTCGACGAGGTACCTGCTGGCGACTGCCTCACCGCGTCCGACGTTGAGGACCGAACCTGTGTGGCGAACGGTGGAAGCGGCGGCGAGCACCGCCCGGGCCACATCGCGTGTGTCGATGTAGTCGCGGCGCGAGTCGAGCACGCCGAGGTTGATCGAGCTCGCACCGGATCGCAGGGCGGCCTCGATCTGCAGAGCAGCGTTTCCGGGCAGCGTGCTGGGTGAGGAGAACCGGCCCAGCGGGTTGAACACACGCAGCACGGTGACCGAGATCCGGTCGTGTGCTGCTGCCGCGGTCAGTCGCTCTGTGGCCTCGAGCTTGGTGACGCCATAGGCGCTACCCGGAGCCGCGAATGCGTACTCGGGCACGGGGCCGTCGCGGCCTTGGATTCCGTATTCCGCGGCGGATCCGATGTGCACGAGGTGCACGTCGCTGCGGCCTTCGAGCTCGTCGATGAGACGAATCACCAGGCCCACGTTCGCGGCTCGCAACTCGTCGGGTTGGCCGACGGTGAGGCCGGCACAGTTGACGACGACGTCGGGAGCCACACGGTCGACCATCTCGCCGATGGCACCGGTTCGGCACGTCATCAGGTCGAGGGCGTATGACTCGAAGACGTCGTCGAATGCCGATCCTTGGTTCTCGGATCGATGATTGAGAACCAGCTCGGCTCCGCCGTTTCCGGCGACGAAATGGGCGATCGAACGCCCGAGGAAACCTCCCGCACCAAGGAGAAGTAGTCGGCGCGGCATCAGAGGTGTCGAAGCAAGGTCGACTTGACCGATTCGAACTCGAGGTTCGCACGGTCGTAGTCGTCGGGCCGACCGATGTCGAGCCAGTAGCCGGAGAACGGATAGCTCGCCGGGTTCTCGCCGCGCTCGAGGAGATCGATGATGAGGTCATCGAAGCCCAGCGCCAAACCAGCCGGGTAGCGGAGCAGCGCACTGCGCGACACCGCGTACACGCCCATGCTGACCGCATAGGTCATCGTCGGCTTCTCGCGGAAGCTGGTGACGGCGTTGTTGACGAGGTCGAGCACGCCGAATTCGATGCGGGTCTCGCGCTCGTTGGTCGCGATGGTCAGCGGTGCCTTCGACTCGATGTGCGTCTCGAGCAGATCGCCGTAGTCGATGTCGGTGAGGATGTCGCCGTTCATCACCAGGAAGTTCTCCGGGCACTGGTCGAGCACCATCAGCGCGGGACCCATGGTCCCGAGCGGCGACGTCTCTTGGAGGTACGACACTTCGATGCCCCACTGCGAGCCGTCTCCGACGAATGCGCGGATGAGGTTGCCGAGGTGGCCGATGGCCAAGGTGACCTTCTCGAAGCCCTGCTCGGCGAGTTGCAGCAGCACGATCTCGAGGATCGAGTACTTGTCGCCGATCGGCACGAGTGGCTTGGGGATCAGGGTCGTGTACGGCCGCAGGCGAACGCCTTGGCCGCCGGCGACGATGACCGCTTGACGGGCGACCTTGGCCGGGGTCTCTTGCGGCACGATCGGACGCTCGAGGGTGAGGACGCTGGTCGCCGATGTGGAGCCGTTGTGCCCGTTGGTTCGGGAGGACCGACGCACTGGGTGATTGCCGTTGAGATCTGAATACATGGCAGATGCTCCTTAGATGTTGTATCGGTCGGTGTGGTACGCAGCGAGGTTCTCGGGATTGCAGAACCAGGTGGCGGTCTGGGCGAGGCCTTCTTCCAGCGTGTACTGGGGCTTCCAAGAGGTGGCTTCCTGCAGCAACGTGGAGTCGCAGACGAGACGCATGACTTCGGATCCGGCCGGACGGATGCGGGCCGGGTCGAGCGTGACGTCGACTTCCTTGTCCATCACGAGGGCGATGAGCTTGACCAGATCGCCGACCGAGATCTCGCCGCCCGAGCCGGCGTTGAACGTCTTCCCAACCACCGAGTCGTCGGCGTCGAGGACGGAGAGGAAGGCGTTGACCGTGTCGAGCACGAAGTTGAAGTCGCGGGTCGGGTCGAGTGCACCCAACTGGATCTCACGCTTGCCGGCGGCAATCTGCGAGATGGTGGTCGGGATGACCGCACGGGCCGATTGACGCGGGCCGTAGGTGTTGAACGGGCGAAGGGTGACGACCGGGACGTCGAAGCTGAGGTGGTAGCTCTCGGCGAACTTGTCGGCGGCGATCTTCGATGCCGAGTAGGGCGACTGCGCCTGCAGCGGGTGGGTCTCGGGGATCGGGACCATGAGAGCGGTTCCGTAGACCTCGCTGGTCGAGGTGTGGATGACTCGCGGCGTCCCGTGGGTGCGGGCGGCCTCGAGGATGTTCATCGTGCCCAGTGCATTGGTGGCGAGGTACGACTCGGGTGCCTGGTACGAGTAGGGGATGGCGATCAGCGCCGCCAGGTGGCACACGGCGTCGACGTCTCTGGTGAGATCCATCACGGACCTGTGGTCGCGGACGTCGCCCATGACGATGTCGACGTTGTCGAGCACGTCGGCCGACATCTTGTCGAGCCATCCGGCTGACGAGAACGAGTTGTATTGGACCATCGCACGCACGCGGTGCCCGCGCTGAACGAGAGCCTCGACGAGGTGGGATGCGATGAATCCCTCGGAGCCTGTGACGGCGATGGTGTTGGTAGTCATTTCGATGTTGTGCTTTCCGTCGTATGTAAAGGGGTTGGGGTGAGAGTGAGGGGTAGAGGGTGTTGGTGGATGGTCAGTGGTTCATGGCGATGGAGACCACCGCACGAGCGTGGACGAGGAGGGCGATCAGTACGGCCGACACGAGGGCACAGCCGGCCCAGAAGGCGATGAGGTCGGTGTCGGTGGTGGTGGAGATCAGCAGCACGGTCAGCGTGACCGAGCCGACGGCGACGCCGATGATCCACGAGCGCAGCACGAGGCCGAGGCGATCGAGCAGCACCAGGATGAGATCGGAGAAGAAGACAGCGGCGAGCACGCACTCGATCGACATCGCGCTGATGGCCGGGGTGCCGCCGTGGATCTGCACAGCGATGACCACGGCGACCGCCGTCGACGCGGTGGTCGACACGCAGATGACGCACGAGCGCAGGAACTCGCGCCAGGCCAGCTTGGGGAAGTCGAGGGCACTGCCCAGCGAGTTGGTGAGCTTGGCGATGCGCGAGCGGAACGTGCGCAGCTGCCACTCCATCACTCCGAGCGTCGCCAGCAGTGGGACGGGGAGGAGCATGCGGGCGAAGTCGTTGTCGCGTGAATCGCCACCGACATGGATCACGATGATCGAGAGGGCAAGCCCGCAGAGGATGCCGTGCAGCAGGTGACCCGATGCGATGAACACGTCGTGACGCGAGAAGGGGCGGATGCCACCGGCACGCAGGCGTGCATGACGAACCGCACGGAACACGACGGCAACGAACGAGCCGCCGATCGCGATGGCTGCGAGCCACTGGGTGAACAGAGAGCTCTCGTTGATGGCGAGCACGATGATCGACGCCGCAGTGCCAGGGGCGAGCAGCACTGCCAGCCACTTCTCCTCGAGGCGCATCAGCAGGATGGCGCTGGCCACCATGTAGGTGACGAGGCCGGTTGCGGCGATCACTCCGATGGTGCCGCCGCCGAAGATGAGAGCGGCGATCGTCGAGACGACCACGGTCGCTGCCATCGCGGCGAGGAGGACCCGGAGCATGACCGTGGCCTCGTGCTTGGCGTTGACGCCGACCTGCATGCGGTAGCCGATGAAGGCACTCACTTGGCCGATGCCCCAGCCCCAGCTGATGGCCAGAGGCAGAACCCATTGAGCGAGGGTGAGGTGGAATGCCGATGTCAATGCGAGCAACATCAGTGCCGGCAGGACGTAGAGCAGACCGCGTGCGAGATCGCTGCGGTCACCGGAACGGGGCAGGACAGGTGCCGCGGACGAGGTTGGCCGAAGCGGAATCTGGCCCCACAGCATGCGGGCGATGGAGAAGACGTCGGCACGGTTGTAACGGCCGGTGGCCACCGCGTGACTGATGCCGGCGACTTCGAGAGCGACGGCGATCTCCAGGGGATCGACCGCTGCCGCACACACCGTTGCCAACGGAGTCGGCCCGTGGGTGGCGAAGTTGACGTCGACCTCGACTCGCCCGAGCCAATCGTGCACATCGATGTCGTCGAGATCCGGGGCCGGCAACGTGTCGGTCATTCGGGCGCTCATGGCTGCACTCCGGTCGACTCACGTGCGGCATCGACGAGGTTGTCGTAGAGCTCGGCATGACGTTCGAGGGTGAGCTCCACCATGAAGCGTGACCGGACGCGCTCGCGCCCGCGGGTTGCGAGTTGCGTGCGCAACGGTGCGTTGCGGAGGAGTTCGATGCAGGCGTTGGCGAGGCTGATCTCGTCCTGCGGCGGCACCATGATCCCGGTGTCGTCGATCGCCTCGGACACGCCACCGACGTCGGTGGCGATCATCGCCCGGCCGGAAGCCATGGCCTCGAGCACCGCGTACGGGAAGCCCTCCGAGATGCTGGTTGCGACGACCACATCGCCGCTGAGGTAGGCGTCGGAGATCGACTTGACGCGACCTTCGAATGCTGCGCTGTCGTCGAGGCCGAGCTCGTTGCGCAGGTCGAGGCAGTCCCGGAGGTAGCCCTCGTTGCCGAGCGGTGTTCCGCCATAGATGCGCAGCAGCGCGTTCGGAATTGCCAGGCGGACGCGGGCGAACGCTCGCAGCAATGTCTTGACGTCCTTCAACGGATCGATGCGACCGATCCACACGAGGGTGGGATGTTCGGCGTTGGCCGGGGTCGAGGCGAACTCGTTGAGGTCGATCCCATTGTGGATCGGTTCGATCTTGTCGACGTCGGCGCCATTCGCCTGCTGCCAGCGACGGTTGTAGTCGCTGCCGGGAGCGATGGCATCGGCCATCTCGTAGGCGGCCAGCGTGAGACGCTTGTAGAAACCGAGCAGGAACGCCCGACGGGCCTGGGGGATCGCGCCGGGCGGGTACTCCATGTACCGCTCGCGCAGGTACACGCCGTGCTCGGTCAGTAGGAACGGAGTGCCGTGGGCCCACTTGGCCGACATGGCGACCAGCGCACTGAGGCCGTTCGACGAGGCGTGGCACAGGTCCACCTCGGGCGGGGCAACCGTGAGGGGCTGCAAGAGGTGATCCATCAGCGTCAGGGCGCTGGTGGCATCGGCGATGGTCGGTGCCTGAACGGCGTCGGTGTCGATGTAGCGGCGTGCGATGGTGGTCGATCGCATTGCCCGCAGTGTCAGCTCGACTGCTTCGTTGCTGCACAGTGCGTCGGCGAGCCGGCCGTCACGGGCATGGACCGCAAGCATCTCGAGGCTCGGGCGGAACGTGCCCTGGGCATCGTTGTTGGCGATCGACATCAGGAACTGCTCGAGCGCCGGTCGGATCGACGAATCGAGGTGCAACGCGGGGCGGCGGCGAGTGACGGGACCCCAGAGCGGGATGCGGCGAACTTCGACGACGTTCTCCGGGAACATCCAGCACGCCGTGTCGCCGAGGCCGGCGGTGATGGCGTCGATGCGGAACCGGTCGGGGGCGAGGCCACGCACGATCTGGTCGCACCACACGCTGACTCCACCGTCGTGGAACGGGTAGGTGCCCTCGGTGATCAGCGACACGTTCAGGGAACGATCAGCGGCACGAACATGGAAGGGGCGATTGGTCTCGACCTTCGGGAAGATGAGCCGAGAGGTTGCGGAACGCGACACGTCGTCGAGCTGTTGCCCGAGTGGCGCTGTCACCGTTCGTCCCATGTTCATCTCACCGATTCCGTCGTCCATCGGAGCGGTCTCACCGGAGTTGGTGAGTGCTCTTGTTCGTCTTGGTCGATGGTAAGTGCGGTCGGTGATTCGCGCAGCCCGAGTCTTTCGGACCCACCCCCCTGGTACGCAGACCCTCATACCCTGACGTCTTGGGGGCACCCCCCTGATGATTGGGGTGCGCGGAGATTCAGGGTTCTCGGTCTGGGGTTCCACTCCTACCATCAGCCCGCTGGCCGCGCTCCGCTGCCACCCCTCGAAAGTGAGGATCTACCACCATGCGTGGCTCAGATCGCCCGTGTACGTGTTCACCGAAGTCTGGCGTTCTGCGCCGTTGCGCGCTTGCAATCACCCTGCTCATCGGGGGTGTGGTGACATTGAGTGCCGGATCGACTTCAGCCGCGACAGCGACGCAACGCGTCGATCTGCGCGTGCTGCTGCTCGACGACAACTCCCCGTGGGTCGATGCCTTCGAATCGCAGATGCAGGTCGAGGGCGTGCCCTACACGGCAGTGCAACTCGGGTCGACAACTCGTCAGATCATCACCGACGCGTTCCTCTCGTCCGGCGACGAGGCCTTCTTCCAAGCCGTGATCGGTCCCGACGCGGTGTCGGGGACGTTGGCTCCTGCCGAGCTCACTTCTCTGCGGGCCTTCGAGGCGAAGTTCGGCATCCGCGAGGTCGACGGGTACAACTACCCGAACGCCACCATCGGTCTCAACACGCCGACGGTCGCCAAAGACATCGACGGCACAACAGCGACCGTGACCGCCGCCGGCAAGACCAGTGGCTTCGGTTACCTCAACGGTCCCGTTCCCTTCTCGGTCGGAAGCTACAGCTACCTCGCCGAACCGCTGGCAGCAGCGTCGCTGCCAGCGGGGGCGAGCTTCACCACCCTCGTCGGAGCCCCGCTGCCCAATGGGGCGACCGCCTCGCTCTTGGGCGTCTACTCGAATGCGGGCGTCGAGCAGCTGGTGATCACGGCGGCGTTCAACTTCTCGTTCCCGCAGTTCAAGACACTCGCCCACGGCATCATCAGCTGGGCCACCCGGGGGGTGCACTTCGGCTACAACCGCAACAACTTCACGTTCCATGTCGACGATGCGTTCTCGTCGGACGCACTGTGGAACACCGACGCCAACTGCACTCCTGGTGAGGACTGCGCACCCGGAAGCACGGTGCCGGACGCATCAGTTCGAATGACTCCCGACGACGTTGCCTACGCGGCCGCGTGGGAAGCAGCGAACAACTACCAGTTGACGCTGGCGTTCAACGGCTTCTACTCCGACCCGGCCGATCCGCTGACGCAGGCACTCGTTGCCAACGCCTCGGCGTTCCGTTGGTTGAACCACGGCTTCGAGCATCTCTACCAGGGTTGCATCCAGGACTTCACGGTCGTCCCGTGGAGGTGCGTGACCGATCCAGCCACTGGCGCACATCCAGTACATGTCGCAGGCCGACATCTACAACGAGATCGAGAACAACATCGCCACCGGCCAGGCGCTCGGCCTGCCGTTCGATCCGACCGAGTACCTCAGCGGCGAGCACTCGGGTCTGTTCTTCAACCCGCAGCAGCCACAGGACAACCCCAACTTCGGTGCTGCGCTGACGCAGGCCGGCATCTTGCGCATCGCCTCCGATGCATCACGTGATCCGGGCAGCCGCCAGGTCGGCAGCGCGATCACCGTTCCTCGCCACCCCACGGCGCTGTACTACAACACCACCGACACAGGCTCAGGCCGTCGACGAGTACAACTGGCTCTACACGTCCCGCGCCGAAACGGTGGCAGCGGATACTGCGAGGACAACCCGACGACGGCGACGTGCATCGCACCACTCGATCCGGCGACGGGGTTCACGTCGTACATCGTGCCGTCCGACGCAAAGTTCGACCTGAGCTTCATTCTCAGCAACGATCCCCGCCCGTTCTACGCACACGTCTCCAACCTGGCGGGCGAGCGACTTCTGTACCCGCTCGCCAGCACCATCCTCAACACCTACAGGGCTGCGTTCACGCCGGCCACGCCGTTGCTGAACCTCACCCTGACGCAGGCCGCCGATTCGCTTGCTCGCCAGACGAAGTGGGCGACGACCGACATCGCAGGCGTCACCGGCTACGTGCAGGACGGCCAGATCACCATCACCAACACGGGCGGCGTGGCGGTCCCGATCACTGCCCCGACCGGGACGACGATCACTGGTGCGACACTCGAGTCGTACGGTGGCGAGCTCAGCGGCTGGCTGAACGGAACCACCACGGTCACACCGACACCCACCGTTCTCACGGTGACGGGAAGCACGGCGTTCGTCATCGGCAAGGTGGGCACCGTGAACGCCACGGCGACCGGGACCCCGACTCCGACGGTCACCGTCACCGGCGCACTGCCGGCCGGTGTCACATTCACCGCGACGCCTGGCGCGGCCGTCATCACCGGCACCCCTGCTGCCGGGACCGCCGGCTCGTACCCGCTGACCATCACCGCCGTCAGCGGATCGTCGACGCAGACCAAGCAGATCACGCTCACCGTGACACAGGCACCGGCGTTCACGAGCGCTGCCACAGCCACGGCGAAGGCCGGAACTGCATTCACGTTCGCGATCACCACGACCGGGTCTCCGGTCGCGCAGATCACTCGAACGGGCTCGTTGCCCTCGGGCGTCACGTTCGTCGCGGCCGCGGACGGCACCGCGAAGTTGTCGGGCACGCCGACATTGGCGATGTCGGGTCGCACGTTCCCGATGACCTTCACCGCCACCAACGCGGCCGGAACCGCGACCCAGGCGTTCACGCTGACAGTCGCCGGCGCCCCGGTCTTCACGAGCGCCACCACGGCCACTGCGAAGGCCGGCGCCGCCTTCACGTTCAACGTCACCACGACCGGTTCGCCCGCCGCCCAACTCACCGAAGCGGGCACGTTGCCCACGGGCGTCACGTTCGTCGCTGCCGCCAATGGCACCGCGAGGTTGTCGGGCACTCCGACGGCGGCGATGGCCGGTCGCACGTTCCCGATGACGTTCACGGCCACCAGCACTGCCGGCACGACGACCCAGGCGTTCACGCTGACGGTTCCGGGCGTCCCGGCGTTCACCAGTGCGGCGACGGCGGCAGCCAAGTCGGGCACCGCCTTCACGTTCACCATCACCACAACGGGTTCGCCGGCTGCGAGGATCACCCGAACGGGCACGCTGCCCACGGGCGTCAGGTTCGTTGCCGGAGCCAACGGCACAGCGACGCTGTCGGGGACACCGACGGCAGCCATGGCCGGCCGTACGTTCCCCATCACCTTGACCGCCACGAACTCGGGCGGTACGACGACCCAGGCGTTCACGCTGACAGTCGCTGCGGGCGCTCCGGCGTTCGCCGGTTCGTCGCTCGGCCTGGCGATGTCGGGACGTTCGTACGCGTTCACGCTGCAGACCACGGGGAGCCCCGCTGCCGCCATCACGATGACGGGCGCACTCCCCAAGGGCGTGACGTTCGTCGACAACCACAACGGCACGGCCACCCTGTCGGGTACTCCGGCTCGCGGCAACAGCTCGGCCTACACGCTCGTGTTCAAGGCAACCAATCTCAACGGCACATCCACCAGGACATTCGTCTTGTTGGTTCTCTGATGCCCTCCTCCCCGAAAGGTCGGTCCGACGCCATGCGTTCCGCAATTCGCATTCCACGTCCCTCAACACTGCAGCGCTGCGTACTGGCTCTGTGTCTACTGATCGGCAGCGTGGCGGTGTGGAGTGTCGCCCCGACCTCCGCGGCGGTCGTGCCGTATCGCATCGATCTGCGCGTGTTGTTGCTCGACGACAACTCGCCGTGGGTCGACGCGATCGCGTCCGAGATGACGGTGGAGGGTGTGCCCTTCACCACGCTGCCGCTCAACGACCCATCTCGCCCGGTGATCACCGACGCCTTCCTGTCGTCGGGTGATCGGGCGTTCTACCAGGGGGTTGTCGGCCCAGACAACCTGTTGTCCCTGCTGTCGGCTTCGGAGCGCACCTCGTTGCGGGCCTTCGAGTCGAAGTTCGGCGTCCGCGAGGTCGACGGTTACAACTACGGCAATCCGACACTCGGTCTCACTGCCGTCGACGGTGTCGATCTCACCGGCAAGACAGCGACTGTGACGGCGGACGGAAAGAACGCCGGCTTCGGTTATCTCAACGGTCCAGTGCCGTTCGCGATCGGCAGCTTCGGCTACATCTCCCCGCCACTGGCGCCCGCCGACCAAGTCGCGGGAGCGACGTTCACCACGCTCGTCGGCGCTCCTGCGGCGACCGGCGGAACCGGTTCGCTGTTGGGCGTGTACGCGAACGGTGGCCTCGAGCAACTCATCGTCACGGCGTCGTTCGGCGAGGGGATGCAGCAGTTCAAGATGCTCGCCCATGGCATCGTCACCTGGGTGACCCGCGGCGTGCACTTCGGGTACAACCGCAACAACTTCACGTTCCACGTCGACGACGCGTTCTCTTCGGACTCGTTGTGGAACAGCGCGGCCAACTGCACGCCGGGTGAGGACTGCCCGCGAGATGCCAACGGCAACAGCATTCTGCCGGAGACGTCGGCTCGGATGAATGCGGCCGACGTTGCCTATGCGGTCGCGTGGGAGCAGGCCAACAACTATCAACTCACGCTTGCCTTCAACGGCTTCTACGCCGATGCTGCGACAGACCCGCTGACGCAGGCGTTCCTGGCCAATGCCTCGGCGTTCCGGTGGTTGAACCACGGGTACGAGCACCTCTACCAAGGGTGCATCCAGAACTTCACGGTCACGCCGTGGGCCTGCACAGTCGATACCGCAGGTAAGACCGTGTGGATGTCGCAGGCCGACATCTACAACGAGATCGAGAACAACATCGCCCTCGGCAACACGCTCCATCTTCCGTTCGACCCGACGGAGTACCTCAGCGGCGAGCACTCGGGTCTCTTCCTGAATCCGCAGCAGCCGGTCGACAACCCCAACTTCGGTCTGGCGCTGACCCAGGCCGGCATCTTGCACATCGGCTCCGACGCATCGCGCGACGACGGTGCCCGGCAGGTCGGCAGCGCGACCACGATCCCGCGGCACCCGACGGCGCTCTACTACAACACCGATACGCAGGCTGCTGCAGTAGACGAGTACAACTGGCTGTACACCACTCGGGCCAACGGCGGCAGTGGCTACTGCGAGGACAACCCGACGACGGCGACGTGCATCGCTCCGCTGAATCCGGCGACGGGTTTCACGTCGTACATCGTTCCCACGGACGCGGCGTTCGACATGAGCTTCATCCTCAGCAACGATCCCCGGCCGTTCTACGCCCACGTCACCAACATGACGACTGACCGGTTGCTGTACCCATTGCTCGAGACGATTCTCGGCACATACCGGGCCGCGTTCACTACGGCGACACCGCTCAAGAACCTCACCCTGACCCAGGCCGCGACGGTTCTTGCACAGCAGAAGCAATGGGCGACGAGTGGCCAGAACGCAGTCACCGGATTCGTCCGCGGCGGACAGCTCACGATCACCAACACTGCCGGCGTCTCGGCGCCGATCACCGCTCCTGTCGGCACCACCGTCAACGGCGCGACTCTCGAGTCGTACGGCGGCGAGGTCAGCGGGTGGCTGACAGCCGGATCGAAGACGGGCACCGTTCCTGCTGCAGTCGTGACGACCACCGGCAGCACAGCGTTCACCGTCGGCGTCGCCGGTGCCGCGAGCGTGACCGCTGCCGCAACACCCACCGCGACGGTGTTCGTCACCGGAACGCTTCCGGCCGGCCTCACCGTCACGCAAACCCCGGGAACGGTCGCCATCGGCGGCACGCCGGCAGTCGGTTCCGCCGGCTCGTACCCGCTGACCGTCACCGTGATCAGTGCTGCAGGAACAGTGACCCGAGCCGTGACGATCACGGTCGCCGACCCGCCACCTCCGACCACCACGACCACCACGACCATTCCGCCGACGACCACGACGTCGCCGCCGACCACGACGACCACGCCGCCGACCACGACCGCTCCGGCCAACGCGTCGGAGCCGCCAGTTCCTCCGGCACCCGGCACGGATCACGTGTCGCTGACACCTGCCCGCCTGGCCGATACACGCCTCGACGGTGTGACGGTGGACGGGTTGTTCGCCGGCACCGGCACACAGGAGCGCGGGTCGACGATGGAACTGCTCGTCGCCGGCCGCGGTGGAGTTGTTGCCGATGCTGCTGCAGTCGCCTTGAGCGTCACCGTCGCTGATGCGACGGGCGGCGGCTTCGTCACCGTGTACCCCTGCGGCTCCGATCAGCCGACTGCGTCAAACGTCAACTTCGTCGCAGGCTCCGTGGTGCCCAACGCGGTGATCGCGAAGGTGGGCAACGACGGCAAGGTCTGCCTGTTCGTCTCGAACGACACGCAACTCGTCGTCGACGTCAACGGTTACTTCCCGGCCACCACGACGCTGCACTCGATCAACCCGGCAAGGGTGCTCGACACCCGCACGGGTTTCACGACGATCGACGGGCTCCAGCAGGGCTCCGGCATGCCGGCCCGTGGCTCGATCACGCAGCTGCAGATCCACAATCGGGCCTCGGTTCCGGCCGACGCCTCGGCAGTGGTGCTCAACGTGACGGTGACGCAGCCCGAGCGGGCCGGATTCGTCACGGTCTATCCGTGCGGAACCGATGTTCCCACGGCATCGAACATCAACTTCCTCGCCGGCTCGACAGTCGCCAACCTGGTCGTGTCGAAGATCGGCGCGGACGGCACGGTGTGCATCTTCAACAGCTCTGCGGCGCACCTCGTCGCTGACGTCGATGGTTACTTCCCGGCGGTCACCTCGTACCAGCCCGTCGACCCGGCCCGTCTGCTCGACACCCGGTCCGGCTTCCCGACCATCGACGGCCAGTTCTCCGGCGACGGGATCCGGCCGGCAAACACGGTCACAGAGCTGACCGTCGACAACCGTGGCGGAGTACCCGCCGGGGCATCGACCGTGATGTTGAACGTGACGGTCACCGATGGCACGCAGTCGGGCTTCCTGACCGTGTACCCGTGTGGCATTGCTCCGCCGCTCGCCTCGAATCTCAACTACACCCCGGGCACGACCGCCGCCGTCGCGGTCATTGCGAAGGTCGGCGTTGACGGCAAGGTGTGCATCCTCAACTCCGGGGCCACACAGGTCGTCGTCGACGTCAACGGATACTTCATGAACTGATCGGCAACCGATCTCGTTGTCACGGCCCTCTACAATCGAGGGCCGTGACACACGGTTGCCCCACAACGTCCTGCAACCCGCGCGTGTCTCGCACCGGCCGCGCCTGTCGCGCGGCCTGACGATGTCGGAACCGACAGTCAGTCTCGACTTCGCAGGACGGTCCTCTCCGTCACAGTTGTTGGACGTGCTGCAGCGGTCGGATCCGGCGAGCCCGGTGACCGTGCTGGTTCCGAGTTGGTTCAGCGTGGCTGATCGTCACCACGTTGCGACGTACCTCGATCCCGAGGGTGAGCGCGAGATGGTGTTCATGTCGTCCACGCTCGCGGGTGTCTACGGTCATCGTCTGGGTACGGCAGACGAAGAGTCCATGCACGCGGTGCTGTGCTTCGACCTCCGGCGCGGTTGGTCCGCCGGGCTGGTCCGCGTCGAGCCCGGCGTTCTCACCGAGGTCGCCTGCTGGGGCATTCCAACCGAAGATGTGACTGGACCACAGGACGGCGCGGCCACCAGCAGGACGTTCGTCGATCGCGTCATGGCCGCAGCGTCGACCGTGCCCGGCATTCCTGCGATCTCAGCCGTGCTCGTCATGGACGATGACGGCGTGACCGCGAACCATGTTCGCCAGGCGTTGCCGAAGGGCGACGAGACCGCGACGGGATCTGCGGTCGTCGTGAAGCGTGCGCGGCAATTGGTCGCGAGGGGCGCAGCGGCAATGCGCGGTGACGACCACACGGCTCGCACCGTCGGTTCGCTCGCAGCCGCGCTCGCCGTGCTCGCCGACGGCGATGCCGAGCACCCGGCGATGCGCGTCGTCGCTCCCGAGCACGCAATCTTTCCGTCCTCCACTCGACTGGCGTTCGATCTCGGGCCCGACGACGGTTTGCCACTTCACTTCGACGTGTACGAGCAGGAGCGCGCTCGTTGCGGGAGCCGATCCGGTGAAGGGCCGCGCAGTGCTGCGAGCACACCTGGCGAGAGAGCGCGGATACGACCGGTCGATGGTGGTGACGTTCGAGCTCAAGTCGAACGGCCTCTTCGAAATTGGCCCTGCGAAGGCCTGGCGATTGGAATGGGCGCCGCCCTCCGTCGATCTCACCGATAGCAACGACGACGCCTGATGCGGCAGAGTGTGTCGATGGAACCTGAGACGATGCAGAGATCGATGGCGGACGACAAGCGGACCAAGAAGCGCTGGTCCGACCTCTCTCCGGGAAAGCGGAAGATCATCGTCCTCGGGGGGATCGCCGAGCTGGTGATGACGACGATCGCTCTGGTCGACCTTGCGCGCCGCCCGTCGAGGCAGCTGCGCGGCTCCAAGCCCATGTGGCTCTCCACGTTCGCGGTGCAGCCGTTCGGCCCGATCCTCTACTTCCTCGTCGGACGAAAAAGCCCGTCTCGCTGACCCGCCAGAGCATTCGAGCTCCGTCAGTCGAGGCGGCAGGCGACGCGAGGTAACGCTGCCAGCGAGTCGCTGGAATCCTTCAGCAGGCCGTCGAAGTTCGCGGCGTTGTCGGCGGGGCAGAAGTCGTCGACGGTCGTGCCGTCCGGTTTCATGTACTCGACCTGGAACACGGCCTTGTTCTGATCGATGTACACCGAGTAGCCGGCGCACTCGTCGAAGGTGTTGCACTCCTCGTTGAGCGCCCAGTCGGTGAACTCGACCATCGCCTTCTCGAACGAGCCATCCTCGGACGCGCCGTTCTTGAGACCGACGGAGAGGCCGCGCGTGTGCGCCGCGTCGGCGACCGCACGGTTGAACGCCAGCTGGTCTGCCTGGGTCAGGTCGAAACCGGTGTCGTAGCCGTTGTACGTGTCGTCGAGGTCGGGCTCGATTCCATCGCAGCCCTTCGTCACGGCGAGATCGAGCCGGGCGGTGATGATCGGCAGGAGGACATCGATCTGACGAATGTCGACGAAGCGTTCGTTTGCAAAGCCGTCGACCACATTGCCGAGGACCGCCTCGGGGTACTGCGCAGCGTCGGGCCGATAGTTCTCCGATGCACCTGTCTCCATGTAGCAGATCACGGTGATGCCCTTGGCGTGCAGACGCTGGATCATCGCCGCGTCGGCGCCGAACAGATCGATGTCGTACATCTTCTTCGGGTTCTCGACGGCGTCGAGGACGGTCTCGTCGACCGTCCCTCCGCTGAGCTGCCATTGCCAACTGGTTCCCGGCGTCAGCGGTGTGATCGCCGATTGACCCGGGATCGAAGGAGGTGGGCTGGATCGTGCAGGGGTGGACAGCGGCGGTGCTTGCGACGACCCGGGACCGGTGGTGGATGCCGAGTTGTCGCTTCCCCCGCATCCAACCGCGACGAGGCCGAGCAGGCCAACGGCCGTGGCGGCGAAGCGCGTGTGATGTTTCATGACAAGTGGGCAGGGCGAGGCTAACCCGCCTTCGACACCGCGAACAGGTCGACCACGCCACCGCGCACGACCGTCTTCAGCTCGGCGCGATCCGTGATTCGCAGCTTCTTGTAGACGCTGGTGAGATGGCTCTCGACGGTCTTCATGTTGATGAACAACTCAGTTGCGATCGAGGCGTTGGTGAGGCCCTGCGCGGCGAGCGTGACGACGCGTTGCTCGGCCGGAGTCAACGATTTGAGACCCGACGTCTGCAGGCGTCGCGGCCTGGCACCGCTGGCGAGCAGCCCGCGACCGGCGACCCCGGCCAAGCGAGTGATGCCGAAGCGCGTCGCATGGTCTGCTCCGTCGCGCAACGCGATTCGCGCCGCGGCAGCGTCGCCTGCGTTCTGCTGGGCGAAGCCGAGACCGATCAGGAGGTTGCACCGGAGCAACTCGGCATTCGTGCCGGCGATGATGGCGAGAGCTTCCTCGAAGGACGCGACTCGCGCGGCAGGTGCCTGGAAGCCGGCAATGACTGCGAGCGCTGTCGCAATCGTCACCGGTGCCCCGAACTGACGTGCCAGCCGCAGGTTCTCCTCGGCCAGCGCTGCACCTTCGCCGTGCCGGTCGAGATACCCCAAAGCCGTGCAGCGACCTGCACGCCAGGGCGCCAACGCTGGGTTGCTCACCGCGAACTGATGAGCCGCCGTACCGAGCCTGTCGAAGCTGGCGAGCGCGCTGGCCCAGTCGCCTTCGAGCATCTGGACTCGGCCGGTGATCTCGGCGAGGAACATGGCGGTGGAGGCACCGAGCTCAGCGAGACCCGGCGCAGCAGTCGTGGAGATGACGCGCATCGCGATGCTGTCGTGGTCGCCGCGCTCGCGCAGTGCATCGAACCATCGCCGTTGCATGGCGAGGCATTGCTGCGGAGCTCCGCCTTCGTCAGCGGTGATGTCGGCGACGACGCGACTTGCCTCGATCACTCGGCCCTGCATGGCGAAGGACTCGGCCATCAACAAAGAGAATCCGGTGATTTCGATTCGTCGGCCCCGTTGCTCTGCGGCCTCCAGAGCCGGGCGAATCAACGCATCGGCCATTTCAAATGCGCCGACGCGGAACGAGTGACCGAAGCGCGGCACCGACGATCGCGACGTGCACCAGCCCTCCACCGACCAACAGGTCGGGTGTCAGCAACGACCCGAGTGACTCGGTCATCTCCTGAGAGGAGATCTGTAGCTGTGCGGCGTTGCGCAGTGTGCGTTGGATGCCGAGGAGGAGCCCGGTCGGTGACGTCGAGAACTCGGCGAGCTCGGCGGCGTCGAGGGGGACGTCGGTGACGCCACTCTCACGATGCGCATGAGCCGGTAGCAGCACACTCTCGGTCAACTCGAGACGAAGCGCTGACTGCGGATGATCGGCGACCAGCTGGTCGCGCACGGTCCGCACGATCTCGAGGATCGACGCAAACGAGGACGGATCCCGCGGCTGATCGAGCAGGTCGAGTGCGACCTCGGCCAGCGCTGCCGGATCGGGCTCCATGCGGGCGGCACGAGCGAGGTGTTCGACGGCCGACCTTCGCCCGAGCAGGCCATCGACCTGGGCCCGGAGCAGTGCAACCTCGGCTCGCAACATGTGCAGCGGTGCCTCGAGGTCGGCGCGCTCGACGAGTTGTTCGGCCGACTCGATCCGGCCTGCGACGATCTCTCGCCGCGCCGCCTCGATCAGCACCGCCGCGGTCCACTCGTCGCCGCTCGGATCCGTCTCCATCAGATGGCGGGCGATCTCGATGGCATCGGCGCCGCGTCCGGCCAGGATCTGTGCAGCATTGGCGTGAGCCCGAGCGCGGCGCGCCCGAGGCATCTCGGCGTACACGCTGTGACGCTCGAATGGATGCACGAACACGAGTGGTCGTTCCCAGCCGAGCACACCGACGTCGGCGAGAGCATCGGCCAACTGGCCGGCTGTTTCGCCGTCGATGCCGGCAACGGCCGCGGCGACACGCAGGTCTGCGGAACCGAGCACGGCCATCGCCTCCAACAGATCCGTTCCACCGGCCGGCATGGTCGACGACCTGGAGTGCACGGCACACGCCACGAGTGGCGAGGTCGACGTCGAGATCTGCTCTTCGGTGGGCACGGTGCCCGGAGCGCGCCGCACGTCGAGCGCAGTCAGCAGGCGGGCGATCAGCAGCGGATTGCCGCGGGTGACCCGATGGGCGGCGGTGGCGGCACCAGACGAGATGCTGGCACCGAAGTGAGCGGCAATCATCGCGCTCGTCGACGGAAGGTCGAGGGCATGCAGGGCGAAGCGGCGCGTCGACGGATTGAGCACGAGAGGGTCGGTGTCGGGCGCGCCGGCTCGCCTGGTCTGGGTTGTCAGCACGAGGTGCACCGACGAGGCGCTGAGCCGTCGAGCGAGGAACTGCAGCCATCCCGCCGACATCGGGTCGGCGAGGTGCACGTCATCGATACCCACCAGCGCAGCACCTGGCCCGCTCGTCTCGAGGAGGTGCATGAGGCCTTGATAGGCGTCGGCCGGATCTTCGGTGGGGTTCCATTCGCCCAGCAGGACGCGTCGGGCGAGAGCGGTGCCGTCGTCGATCGGCCCTGTCGGGTACGGCATGTGGCCGATCATCGAGGCGAAGACCTGACGGACCACAGCGAAGGGAGTGGAGGACTCGGCCACGTCGCCTTGCGCTCGGCCGATTCGCAGCCCGAGGTCGCTGCCCATCTTGAGGCTGGCGTTCAGCAGGGCGGTCTTGCCCGTGCCCGGTCGGCCTTCGATGACGATCGGACTTCCATGGTGCTCCCACGTTCCCGACAGCACGTGCCGGATCTCGGCGAGCGCATCGTCGCGTTGTAGCAGGCGCGAGCCATCGCCACTGGAGCGACGGGTGGATGCGACCAGATCGGTCGTGGGGGAGAGAAGGCTCACAACAACTTTTTCGCCCGCAGGGACGTGGAGGGCTGCGGGTAGGCCGACTGTACTAAGACTTCTTTCGCCGTGTCCTAAGGCCACGACCCAATAGGCCGAAAGGACTACTGAGGCGAGAAAACCCAATCAACACTTGGGTTTGGCTTAACCATTTCGGCATGCAGTGCGTGGTAATGCAGTAAGCGATTCGCTTGATGCCTTCAAGATTCCGTCATAGTTCGAGGCGTTGTCGGCTGGGCAGATCGACGCCACCGTCGCGCCCGAGCTGAGGTACTCCACCTGGAACACGGCCTTGTTCGCGGCGATGTACACGCTGTAGCCGCCGCACTCACCGAACTGGTTGCATTCCTCGTTGAGTGCGAAGTCGGTGAACGGTTCCATGGCCCGCTCGAACACGCCACCGGACGACGCGCCGTTCTTCAAGCCGATCGACAGACCGCGGGCATGCGCCAGGTCGGCGACGGCGCGGTTGAACGCGAGCTGGTCCTGCATCGTCAGCGGGAACCCGGTGGAGTACCCGTTGTACGTGTCGTCGAGATCGGGTTCGATGCCATCGCAACCCTTGGCCTTGGCGAGGTCGAACCGCGCGGCCATGATCGGCGCCAGCAGTGCGATCTGGCGGATGTCGACGAGGCGTTCGTTCGGGAATCCGCCCAACGCGTTGCCCAGCACGCTCAGTGGATACGCCAGGGCATCGGGCCGGTAGTTCTCCCAGCTGCCAGTCTCCACGTAGCAGACGACGTAGATGCCCTTGGCGTGCAGCTGCTGGATCGTCGACGCCGGCGTGGTGAACATGTCGACGTCGTACATCTTCTTCGGATTGGCGACACCGTCGAGCACGGTCTGGTTGATGGGGCCGCCGTCGATCTGCCATTGCCACGACGTGCCGGGGGTCAGCGCCGAGACGTTGCCGCCACGTGTGTCCATCAAGCGGGCGGGCACCAGTCCGTTGAAGGAACCGCTGCTCGAGAACCACCCGAGCACGTCGATGACGACGTGTGCGCTCGGCGACTGCGTGTAGAGCGAGATCTTGCCGCCGGCGCCGAGCTTGACGACGACCATGTTCGGCACCGTCTCGCCGCCGACGAAGTTGAGGTTGGACGACAGCGGTTGCGCCGAGCCGCTTGGCCACACGGTGAGGAACGACGGTGCAGCGGGCTGGGTGGCGGTGACGTTGAGGACGACCGCGGTCGCTCCGGCCGGGGGTCCACCGGGCTGGCCGGCGATCGCAACGTCGGTCGCCGTGTTACCGACGATCGGTGTGGACGGGCGCGTGTCGAACACGCGCGATGGCACCATCGCGTTGTAGGAGGCGCCGGTCGGGAACCACCCGAGCACGTCGACCACGACGTTGACGTTGCCGGAGTCGTTGTAGATCGAGACCTGACCATCCGCCCCCACCTTCGCGATCACCATGTTGGGGACGGTTCGACCCGCGACGACGTTGAGGTTCGAAGCGGTCGGTCGCGCCGCACCCGCCGGCCACACCGTGATGAACGATGCGCTGGTCGCGTCTGTCGCGGTCACGTTCAATGCCACGGCGCCTACTCCGCTCGAGGGGACGCCGCCTCGGCCGGCGACGGTGACATTCTCGGAACCGGTCGGTGGGATCGGCCCGGTGTTGGATGCCTGGCCGTCGACGGTGGGACTGTTGCGCGTGTCGGCAAGTCGCGCCGGGGTCAGCCCGACGTACGACTGGCTCGTCGGAAACCAACCGAGCACGTCGACGACCACCTGAGCCGCGCCGGCGTTGTTGAGGATGGAGATGCTGCCGTTCGCGCCGACCTTGGTGATGACCGAGTTGGCCACTGTCTGCCCGGCGCCGAAGTTGAGGTTGGATGCCAGCGGACGCGCAGCCCCTGTCGGCCACACGGTGAGATACGACGCGGCGGTCGGCTCGGTGACCGTGACGTTCAGTGCCACCGCACCCACACCCGTCGCGGGCACCCCGCCACGCCCGACGACGACCATGGTGGTCTCGACGCCGGCGCTGAGCTTTCCGGTTCCCGCGTATTGGCCGTCGATGGTCGCCGAGCCGGCGGCGGAAGCGGTCGTCGTGGGGAGAACGACAGGCAGAACGATCGGGAACGCGATGGCGATCCCGGCAACAGCAGCGCGTAGACGTTTCACAGCAAGCCCTCCGGTTTGGATGCACGATGAGTCGATCCAATGCCACGATCCCGCCAAGGCGACGAGACATGCTGGCACGGCGGGGCGGTCAAACCAACGCGGCCGAGGGTGATGTGCATGAGTCACCGCCTGCCCTCACCCCGCCTCGACCCCCCGCCTTGACATGAACGCGGGCGCTTGGTAACAACGAACATGCGCAGATGGCTGGCGTTCGCGGCACTCGTCGCCGCCCTCGTCGCAGCGTCGATGCTGCTCAGCCCGGGTGGCTCGTCGTCGTCGACGCCCGACACCACGACATCGGCTCCTCCCGCCACGTTCTTCCCGACGTCGCAAGCCCAGCCGGCGCAATTGGCGGCCGGTGTGGCCGAGGCCATCGTTGCGCTCGGCAGCACCCGAGCCGGTGTTCCGGCGTCGGACGCCGGCCATTCGCACAGCGACACGGTTGCCGCGGTGCCACTGAGCTCGGCCGATGCTCCTGTCTTCGCGGCCCAGTGGGCGGCAGCTCAGGCCGCCATTACGGCCCACGACACGGAGGAGGAAGCTGCGGCGCTCGGGTACATCCGGGCAACTGCGCCTTCAGGCGGCATCGGCACGCACTGGGTGTTGTGGCCGCAGATCGCCAAGCCGTTCGACCCAGCGGTGCCGTCGATGCTGCTGTTCGACGAGCGCCGCGACCCCGCGGTGCTGGTCGGTTACTCGTACGCCCTGCAATCGCCGACGCTCCCCGAGGGCTTTGCGGGTCCGAACGACCACTGGCACCAGCATCGCGGGCTCTGTGTCGACAACGGCTGGGTGGTCCGCGAGCAGGCCACGGGGCCGGATGCGTGCAACGGCACGTACATCGCCGGCGGCGACTTCTGGATGCTGCACGCCTGGGTCGTGCCCGGATGGAACAACCGCAAAGGCGACTTCGCGCCGTTCAACCCCAAGCTGTGCCCGCCGGTGTCCGGCACTCCCGACGTCAATCGTTGCCCGGAATAGAGCCTCCAGCGGAACACTTCGTTCAGCGTTCGACGCGGCGCCTCTCGTGTTCCTTTCGATGAGGTATTAGTTCTCAGGTCGTAGTGACTTGACGCACGGTTGCGACTCGAGGCTCGTAGCCAACGACTTCTTGACGAATCCTAGAGACCGGCTCATCGTGAGCAGCTTCCCCGGCGGATCGGACGGCGGGGAAGGGAATGAGGGACGGATCATGAGCGGACAGATGCCTGGTATTGCGCGCCCAAACGGGGCTCGCGACGGCGTGACAGAGCGGACTGCGGAACGCCTCGAGCACACGAACGGGGGTGGTTGACGTGTTCGCCCACTCGCGAAGTGCAGTGCTCGACGACATCCAATGTCCTCGTGAAGATGCGACCGAACCAGCCGATGCGGTGTTGTCGTTTCGGCATGCGCAGATGCGCGCGGCGATCGACGAATTCGACCGGAGGTGCGTGGTCATTGCCCAACGCGCCTTCCCGATCATGGCCAGAACCGCGTTGTTCGTGGTCTTCTTCTGGTTCGGGATCATCAAGCTGCTCGGCGTCAGCCCGGCGACGGCACTGGCCCTGGCGCTGACCGTCAAGACGGTCGGTCCGGCCCACTTCGACCTGTTGTTCAAGTCACTGGCCGTCTTCGAATGCGTCATCGGAGTGTTGTGCTTGATCCCGCGAGCCGTGCGACTCGTGGTGGCACTGCTGTGCATTCACATGGCTGTGGTGTGTGCACCGCTGCTACTGGTGCCGCAGTACACGTGGCAGTCGGTGTTGGTGCCGACGATGGATGGCCAATACATCATCAAGAACCTGCTCGTGATCGCAACGGCAGTGGGCCTTGTCGCCCACACGCCGAGCCGCACGACGTCGGTCGCCACGATGCGCCGCTGAGCGCGTGGGTGGGATCGGAGTGGGCCGCCCACTCCGATCCCTGGTGGCTCCCGCCGCCATGTGTCGCTGGTCGTGCCGTCCCACACGCTCAACCCCACGGAAATATCCTTACCGCAAGGAACCATGGTTTGCGTTGCACTTTGGTTGCGATAGGTCTAAAGTCCTACTGCATGAGGATCGACGTCACCCCGGGCCGTGGCCGGATCACCATTGGTCCTCCCGGAGGCCCTACCGAAACGATTCCCGCCTCTGTGACCGTGACGATCACCGACACCGTCCCCTACGACGTCGAGGCCCGTCTCGAATGGTCGCCTACGGTCGGCAAACTCGCCGTCCGCAAAGTCTGCTGCACCGCTCTACCGGAGGGAGACGACGTCTCGCCCCTCGGCATCGCGAAGATGTCGCTGCGCGACACCATCCAGGCGGCACTGGAGACCGAGTACCTCGGCGGTACCGGATGGGCGGGATTGCTCGAGAAACACAGTGGGCACGACCCGCTCGCCGTCGATGCCTTGATCTATCTACTCGCAGTCGCTTTGCAGAGTTCCAAACCAACGGCCACCGTCGCCCTCGCCCGGGGACTGTCGCCAGCGAGCGGGCCCAAACGAGTCCTCGCTGCCCGCAAAGCCGGCCTGCTCCCCGAAACCGAACCGGGCAAACCCGCCGGGGCGTGACATCTCACTGAGGCGCGGCGGGCCAGGGTGCGATGGTGAGGCCGATGCAGGTCCCGTTGAGGAGGCCGTTGAGTGTTGCGGCTTCGGTGGTGTCGATGGTCAGGTTCCAGCGAGCTTTGATCGAGATCCAGTCGCCGATGTAGGTGCAGGTGTCACCGCCGTTTGCGGGCAGCCACCCGGCCGGGTCTTTGTCGCTCTTGCTGGCGTTGACGTTGTCGGTGACGGCTTTGAGAGTGCGTTGGTCGGTGAGATCGTTTGCGTAGCTGGTGCGGTGTTGGGTGGTCCATGCATACGCACCGGAGTCCCATGCTTCGGCGAGGGCGACGACGTGATCGATGTCGACGTCGGCCGGGTTGGTCCAGGTCGCGTTGTCGTATGGCGAGTACCAGTTGCCGGCGGTGACGGTACAGCTGGTTGGGTTGACGTGAGCGGGTGTGGTCGACTCGCGGATGAGGACTTGTTCGCGGGTGGTGCAACCGTTGCTGGCGGTCATCCAGTGCGGGAACAGAGCGCGGTCGTAGGCGAGGGGTCCGGCGTATTCGGGCGTGATCGTGAGGCCGGCCAGCACACTTGTGGCGGCAAGCGATCCGCCAGTGGGCGTGTCGCCGTCGGTGAACCAGCCAGTGACGTCGAGCAAGACGTGTCCGGGTGCGAAGTTGTGGATTTCGAGTTGCCCGGCAGCGACTGGCGAGACGACTGCGTTGGCGATGGTCTCGTCGGCGTAGGAGACGTTCAGGTTGGACGACACTCCGACTGGGATCGGTGCCGCGGCGATCTGCACCCAGCCCAGTCCGGATTCGGTTGCGGTGAGGTTGCCGGCGATCGCGAATCGCGCCGGTGGAAATGTCGTTGATATCGACAGCGAGTTGTGCTGTGGCCGGGGCGTATGGGTTGGGGCAGTGGTTCGCGGGTGTCGAGTTGCCGGTTCGGGGTGATCGGTACGAACAGACCTGATGTCGAGGCCGGGGCGGTGCTGTCGGTGAAGTAGCCGACGACATCGGCCAACAGGTCGGCGGTCGTCGTGGTGTACAGGTCGACATTGCCCCCCGCTCCGAGGGGCACGACGACCAGGTTGGCGATCGTCCGGCCGGCGGTGGTGTTCAGGTTCGAGGACGCACCGATCGTCACCGGGGTCGGTGCGACTTGCACGTAGCCGGGACCGGTCGGGTCGACGGCGGTGACGTTCATCACGACAGCTGATACTCCAGCAGTGGGCACTCCGCCGTGGCCGGCGACCTGCAATGACACAACGGTTGACGCCGCCACCGTCTCGATCTGTCCGGCGACGAGCCCGAAGGCCTGTGCACCGGGAAGGCTCTCGCACGGCTTGAGGTCATTGTCGGCGTCGAGCTGGGCGACGTCGCCGTAGTACGGGTAGTACAGATCGAACCAGGCTTTGGCCTCTTGGTAGGTGGCGAAGTCGCTGCAGTTCTTGCTGTTGCCAGGGTTCGCCGGCGCTCCCGGACTCGTCGGCGGTGCCACCGGTGGTTGTGCCGGTGGTGTTACCGGTGGTGTCGGCGGCGGCGGCGGAGGTTGTGGTGCGGGTGGTGCGGGTGGGATCCAGCCGAGACCGATCCGGGTGTCAAGGATCCGGTTCGGTGTCAACGCCACCAGCCGTCCGGCGGTCGAACCCGAGGAGGGAGTGAAGTAGCCAGAGACGTCGATCACGATGTCAGTCGTGAACGTCGAGTACACGGTGATCTTGCCTCCGTCGCCCAACGGTGCGAACGCCGCGTTGGGAAGGTCCTGTCCGGCACTGTCGACGTTCAACGTGGATGACGACCCGATCGCTGCTCGACCTGTGGGCAACACCTGTACGTAGCCACGACCCGCTGAACCGGCGGCGGTCACGTTGATCATCGCAGCCGTCGCGAACACGGGGATCCCGAGGCGGCCAGTCACTTGTACATCGATAGAAGTGCCGGCCAACAAACGTTGCGCTGCGACACCCGTACCGTTGCGCGTGTCAGCCAGACGCTGCGGTGAGATCGGGGTGAACGCCGACGCCTCGGGAGGCGCGGCGGCAGCCGCGACGCCGCCCATGAACGCTCCGATCGTGGACAACGCAACAGCGACAACGACAACGAGCCGCGCTCCAACGCGCTGCTTCTTCTGAAACTGGATTCGTGCCGGCGCCGGGGATGGCGTTACGTCCATTGCCCTTGTTTTCCTTTGGTTGGTAGGTTCGCCCTATGTAACGGTCCTACCCCAGTCTTCATTCCACCTAGGTCTGCGTTCAACCAATGTCCCAGGTGGACTCGGGAATGCCGACCGCGACCCCGCCGGCGGGGTGACAGACGCAGGATCCGTGACCACCGCGTCGTCGAAACCGGCCAGCGCGCACTCGAGACGTCAATGGTTGACGCGAACGACCCGACGATCGCAGCGTGAGCGGGACAAGCGCGCTCGGGATGACTCGAACATCCAACCTTTTGATCCGTAGTCAAATGCTCTATCCATTGAGCTACGAGCGCCTATGTCGGGAGATGAGTGTAGTGGTGCAGGTCGCTCGGCCGTGCAGTGAAATCTGTGCCACCTGACCGGATCGATAGGGCGATCGTCGGAGCGCGTCCCATCCACGGAGACTCGGACGTCCACTACATCGGCACGTCCGTCTAAACCTTGAGCGGAAATTTCAAAAGTCCGCGAGTTCACCCGAACGGGTGATTCCGGCCTTTGGGGGCCCAATGGCCCTGCGCCGCCCCGTCAGGTGTGTGCATACTCTGCGTAGGCGGACCGCTACTCAGCGGACGGGTGAGGAAACGAAGGCGAGGGCTCCGAAATGGACCACTGTGCGCAATTGGTGATGACGGTGCAGCACGTCGAACACGCTGTCACGATCACGTTGATGGGCGAGCTCGACATTGCAGTGGTCGCGGACGTCCACGACACCGTCAACGAGCTCGTTGTCGAAGATGAGACGATCGCGTCGATGTGCATCGACGCCACCGCGGTGAGCTTCGTCGATTCCACCGGTCTCGGTATCCTCACGCAAGCTCATTCCACATTGGCCGACCACTTTGTCGATTTCACGGTGGTTGCCCCACCCGACAGTGCGGTCGTGCGGCTCATCGAACTCTGTGCCGGGGAGCACTGGTTCGGCGCACCCGAACCCGATCTCGTCGACCTGGTCAGTGGAGTGGGTCACGTCGCGTCCGCGGCGTAACGCTGAAGGCATTCGATCCAGAAGAGCTGTCGCGCCTCGCAGTCTGCGTCGTCGCGTAGCGAGCACGTGCTGCAGTAGCGGCGACCGGGCTCGGGCGGAAATCGCTCGAGGTACGCGCGGTATGCGGGGTCCAGTTGATCGGGATCTACGGCCGGTCCATTCGGCCGGGTGTACGCAAGGCAACACCCACCCTTCTGCCGCGACGTACGCCGGGCCGACCGCGCTGTCCGCGATGCGAAGGGTTGGGTGACTCCTCCACGGAACGCCTGTGGTGCGCACGGCGGCGGCGAGCGATTCCACGACCTCCGCCCGTACGGGGATCGACGGCGACAACACCACTGCCGTGCCCAACGAATCTCCGACCTCGTTCCACAGGCCCGCCCGACCGACTCGAGTCAGCGAGTGGCAGACATCGATGATCGGTGTCACCACGGCCACGAGTGCGAGCACCGTCAGCTCGCGGACCAGCTGCGGTTCACGGACGGTATCGACGCCGGTCTGCCCACTCCATGGATGGCCCTTCGGAACGACGACCACCGAGTCTCCGAGGTCGACGCGGTCCATCCATCCACCGGCATTTCGGTGCCAGCGCACGGCCCGCGCTGTCACCAAGAAGGCCGCGCCGGCACTTCGCGAGTGCGAAGCCGATGGCGTCGGCAAGACCGCCTCCGATCCAACTGGCGAGGTATGTCGAAGCGGCGCGGGCGGGCAGTTTCTCGATCGCCATCAACTGCTCGTGGATGGAGTGCAGAACCGCGGCGTCGTCTGCCAACAGTTGATCCAGCGAGTACCAACGCCGCGCGTTCGATTCGTCGGCGCCGTCCAACGGACCGCCGCGCGCATCGAAGTGTGCTGCCAGGTCGGTTGCCAACCAGGCCGCGGGCGTCGGCGCGTCGGACAGCATCGTCATGCCGTACCCGCGGCGGCATCGCTGGTCTCGGCGACGAGGTTGTTGTGCCGTCCGATCGGCACGACCATCGGAGTGCCGGACACCGGGTCGGTCATGACCCGGCAGCGCGAGGCCGAACACGTCGTGGACGAGTTCCTCGGTGATCACCTCGGCCGGCGTGCCCTGGGCGACGATCCGGCCGTCGCGCATCGCGATGAGGTGGTGGCTGTAGCGCGCCGCGTGGTTGAGGTCGTGGAGGACCAGCACGACGGTTCGCTGATCGCGTTGGTTCAGGTCGACGAGCAGATCGAGGATGTCGACCTGATGGGCGAGATCGAGGAACGTCGTCGGTTCGTCGAGCAGCATCAGGTCGGTGCCCTGGGCCAGCGCCATCGCGATCCACACTCGCTGGCGCTGACCGCCCGAGAGCTCGTCGACCGGTCGGGTGGCGATGCCGATGGTGCCGGTCGCCGCGCATCGCCTCGGTGATGACGCCTCGTCGGCTCCGGTCCACTGGCGGAACCACTTCTGATGTGGGTACCGGCCGCGGGCGACGAGGTCGGCGACGGTGATGCCCTCCGGCGCGATCGGTGACTGCGGCAGGATGCCGAGGCGGGTGGCAACGACCTTCGTCGAGCAGGCGGTGAATGCTCTCGCCGTCGAGCAGCACGACACCGGCCTTCGGCTTCAGCAATCGGGCGAGGGCCCGCAGCAGCGTCGACTTCCCGCACGCGTTCGCTCCGACGATGCACGTGATCTTGCCCGGTCGGGATCTCGACCGACAGATCGCGCGCCACCTCGACCTCGTCGTAGGCGAGCGTCAGGTGCTCGGCAGCCAGCGTGTGATGTCGGAGTTCGCCGTCATCCATGCCTCAGCCTCCGCGGCCGATCTTGTTGGCACGCGCCAGCAGCCACACGAGATACGGGGCACCGATGATGCCGGTGACGATGCCGACGGGGAGCTCGGTCGGTGCGAGCAGCGCGTCGGGCGATGAGGTCGGAAACGAGCAGCAGCAGGGCGCCGACCAGTGCGGCCGGGACCAGCGTCACCGGCGTGTGGACGAGGCGCCGGGCGATCGGCGCCGGCGACGAACGCGACGAACGCGACGGGTCCGGCCGCCGCCGTGGCGACGGCGGCGAGCGCGACGGCGACGAAGATCAGGCAGCGCCTTGTTGCGTTCGACCGCGACACCCGAGCCCTTGGCTGTGTCGTCGCCGAGCTGCAGCGCGCGCAGCGGTCGCGCCAGCGCGAGGACGGCGGGCACCAGCACGAGCATCGCGATCGCGACCGGATCGAACGTGCTCCCAGCTTCGGCCGTTGAGCGAGCCGGTGAGCCACACGGTCGCGCGTTGCACATCGAAGATCTGGGCACGTGTCAGCAGGTACGACGTGATCGCGTTGAGGACCGCACCCACGCCGATGCCGACGAGCACGAGTCGATACGACGACACGCCTCGCTTGTACGCGAGGAGGTAGATGATCGTCGGCGGTGAGGAGCGGCACCGACCAGCGCGGCCGATCGACACGACGAGCCCGCTGGCGCCGATCGACCACGATCATGAACACAGCCGCGGTCGACGCGCCCGACGTGATGCCGATGATGTCGGGACTCGCCAGCGGGTTGCGTGGCGATCGACTGGAAGATCGCACCCGACAGGCCGAACGAGGCGCCGACGAGCACGGCGGTCAGCGACCGCGGCAGACGCAGCCGGTGGATGATGAAGTCGGAGGACTGGCTGCCGTGACCGAAGACTGCGGGGACGACTTCGGTGAGCGGGATCGGGAAGTCGCCGACCGAGATCGAGATGCAGAACACGACGAACGTGATCGCCGCGAGCACGAGCGAGACAGAGATCGCGCGGGTCCGACCGGTCGTGCGCGCCCGCCGCGACGATCTGACGCTCCTCCTCGAGGGTCAGTCCGTCGAAGGCCGGCGCCTGCAGTGCAAGCGTCATCAGCGTCGTCAGAGCTCCGCGAGCTTCCGACGGCGCACGAGGATCATGAAGAACGGCGCGCCGATCAGCGCGGTGATGATGCCGACCTGCACCTCGCCGGGTCGGGCGATCACCCGACCGACCACGTCGGCGGTCAGCAGCAGGATCGGCGCGAGCACCAACGAGTACGGCAGCACCCATCGGTAGTCGGGCCCGGTGATCGCCCGGGCGACGTGCGGCACGGTCAGCCCGACGAACGCGATCGGACCGGCGGCGGCGGTGGCCGCGCCGACCAGCAGCACGATCGCGACGGCGGAGAACAGCCGGGCGAGCCCGACTCGTTGGCCGAGCGAACGGGCAACATCGTCGCCGAGGGCGAGCGCGTTCAACAGTCGTCCGGACGCCAGCGCCATCACCGTGCCGACGATGATGAACGGGGCCATCTGCGCGGCGATCTGTCCGTCGCGACCCGCCAGTGAACCGACCGCCCAGAAGCGGAACTGATCGAGGGTCGACACGTCGAACAGCAGGATCGCTGTCGTGATCGAGCCGAGAAACGTGGTGACCGCGGCACCGGCCAGCGCGAGCTTCACCGGCGTCGCACCTTCGCGGCCCAACGATCCGACCACGTAGACGACGACCGAGGCGATCGCCGCGCCGGCGAACGCGAACCACACGTAGCCGAGCAGCGACGGTGACGCCGAAGCTGTGGATCGCGATCACGACGAACAACGCCGCACCGGCTTCGACACCGAGGATGCCGGGGTCGGCGAGCGGGTTGCGGGCGACACCCTGCATCGACCGCGCCGGCGAGGCCGAGGCCGACGCCGACGAGCAGGCCGACGATCGTGCGCGGGACGCGCAGTGACCGGATGATGAGGTGATCGTTCGAGCGTCGAGTCGTAGTGGAACAACGCGTCGAAGACGGTCCCGAGCGGGATCGGCTTCGCGCCCGAACGCGATCGACGCGACAACTGCCATCAGCAGCACACCGGTCGCCGCAGCGAGACCGATTGCGCGTCCTGAAGTGCCATGGATCAGTCCCGCGCCGCTCGGTGCGCGTTGCATCGAGGGCACCTTCGTCAGACGCTGCAACGAGCGTCTGCGCTGTGCGATCCATCAATTCCGCCACACCTGTGATGTTAGGTGAGCCTTACAGATCGGCACAAGCGGCACGGGCGGGCGCTGCTCCTCGCTCCCTCGTGAATCGTCAGTGACGATACGAGACCGGCTGATGTTACGTCACTGACGATTCACAACGGACCTGGGCTGCTGCCGGTCGCCGGAAGGTCAGCGATGTTGGGTCAGGCGGCGGCGGTGGTGGTCGGGGTCGACGTGCCCCACGGAGCCCAGCCGGAGTTGTTGTACAACGCGAGCGCCGCGGATGGCGTTGACTCGTGGGTCGTACAACTGGGCTGCGCTGGTGACGCCGATGCTGGCGAGCCAGGTCTTGTGGGCGGAGTAGTAGATCTGGAACAGGCCGTAGCAGCACGCGTTCTTCACGGTGGGAATCAGGTTGCTCTCGCGGGTGGCGATGCGGATGGCCTCGTCCTCGAGATCGTCGGGCCACACGTCGCGGATGATCTGGGCGACCTGCGCCTTGGTGTACGTGTTGGCCGGCGGTGCAGGCTGGGTGCTGGGAGGCGCCGTCGCCGGCGGGGTGGTCGGCTTCGTGGGTGGCTTCGTGGTCGGTGTCGCCTTCGGCTGTGTGGTTGCCGGCGGCTGCGTGGTGGCAGGAGCCTTGGTCGTCGGCGGGCCCGGAGCGACCGCACCGGCAGGCAGGCAGATGGTCTTGCCCGGCAGCAGCATCGTGCTGGCCGTCGCGTTGTTGACGGCCAGCAACGCCTTCATCGTGATCTTGGCCCTGGCTGGCGATCGACGACCACGAGTCGCCCGAGGCGACGGTGTAGGTCAGGCGCAGGCCTTGTCGGCTGCCTGTGCCACCGTCGGAGCGGGCGCCTGCGTCGTGGTGGTCTTCGTCGCGGCCTTCTTCTTCGCCGCGGCGCTGGGCGGAGCCGTCGGCGGGTCGGTCGGCGCGGCGGTGACGACGACGGCCTCGGTCGGTGGCGGGTGTCGGTGCGACCACGGCCGCGAGCAGCGCAGTGATCGGTGCCGAGGTGGTCGGCGCGGACGGTTGCCTCGGTCGGTGCCGGGGCCGGCAGCTGGCCGACCAGCACGGTGTCGACGCCCTGGATCTCGGCAGGCACGCGCCACCGGGCTGTCGCTGCGCAGGTGGAGACCGAGGGGAACGAGCACCAACAGGGCCCCGATCATCAGGCCGGTCCGTACCAGCAGCGGGTTGCGCGGCCGGCGGTTCGAGCGGGATCCGGTGCGTCCGATCGGTGTGCACCACGGGCACCATTCGGGTCACCGGGAGCGATCGGGTGTCGGTGTGCGAACGGGTTCCGGCCTGCGTTCGTCTCAACTGCCGAGTGGGTTCATCGTTCCAGAACCCGTATGGATCGTCGGAGTTGTCGTGTTCCATGAGAGGGGAGGACCTATCCGGGGTGCCGAAAGGGACCCTTTAGGTGTCGGCCGGAACTGACAGGTCTAGTGCAGTTGTCACACAAATGCAACATTGGAGGCGCGTGGCGCGCCGTCCCGAGAACTGCTACGGGCCGGTGGATCAACCACCGGCCCGTCGTGGCGGAGAGGGTGGGATTTGAACCCACGGACTACTTGAAGGCAGTCCCCGCATTAGCAGTGCGGTCCATTCGACCTGGCTCTGGCACCTCTCCTAGCGAACGCTGAGGCTATCGCAGCGAGCGCCAGCGTCCCCACCGCGAATTGCTGCCTGTTCCGCTTTCCGGTCACCGGCGTGCATCTGTGAGGTGCAGGAAGGCAGCGGCTGAAACGTGACCACGAATTACATGACCGTTTCCGCGCTCGTTCTCCACGACGCCGGTATGCTCCCGGCGGGTTAGCGGGTGGAAGTGGCGGAGTTTGTGAGTGCAACGCATGCGGATGCGATACGGCCTATGGCTGCTTCGTCGCGGAGCGGCTTCCGACCGTCGTCGAGATCGCGAGTGCGGATCACGGTCGGCACCTTGTTGTCGATCGTCGCCGTCGGAGTGGTGCTGCTGGTGTTCTCTACTGCGGACCGGCGAGTCGGAGTCCTGCAGGTGGTGCGCGACTTGCCGGCGGGCGCGCGGCTGGGTGCGGCCGATGTTCGATCGATCGAGTTGTCGACCGACCCGTCGCTCGCGGTGGTGAAGTCCGCCGACATCGCCAGCGTTGTCGGGCAGTACACGAAGGTTCGCATCGTCACCGGCGGCCTGTTGGCTACCGGGTTGCTGCAATCCGGTGCGCTGGTCGCGCCCGGGTCGGCGGTCGTGGCGGTCACCATTCCATCCGGCGAACTGCCTGCGGGGCTGCGCGAGCGCTCACAGGTGCAGATCGTCATCCCGGTCACCGGCGACGACGTCGCGCCGCTTCCCGTCGTCGGCCGAGTCGTCGGGCTGCCCGACGCACCCGACTCCGTCACCGGGCAACTCTCGGTGTCGTTCGAGGTAGCGGCTGCCGACGCCGTCGCCGTGGCGAGCGCGGACTCGAGTCCGAATCGTCCTACTCGACCCTGGTGTCGACCTGTCCGGAACCACACCGTGAGCCTCGTCGCCGTGGTCGGCGACGGTTGCACAACAACTGCACTCGGGATGGCCGCAGCGTGGCCTCTCGGCGACCCGTGCATGGTGGCGGAGTTCGATCCCGCCGGTGGTTGCCTCGCCGCCTGGCTCGACCTGCCGAGGTCGCCCGGACTCGCCGACGTCGCCGCGTCATCGTCGCCAGGTTCGTGGGCGACCATCCAATCGATGGTGCAGCGGGCGCAATCGGGTGTCGAGGTGTTGGTCGCGCCGACCCGAGCGATGGAGGCGACAGCCGTTGTGCAAGCCGCGGCCATGTCGGTGCTCCCAGTGCTCGCTGCGCTGGATCAGCCGGTGGTCTTCGCGGATGGCGGCCGTCTTCGCGGCGGTTTGTCGACTCTCGCATCTCGAGCGAACGCCGTCGTCGTTGCCCATCGGCAGCATTCGGGATCGGCCGCTGCAGCGGCGCTAGGCATCGAACGCGTTGCCGACCTGACGTCGCAACTCGTTGCTCGTTCCATCCCGACGGTCGTCGCATTGATCGGGTCCCGTCCGTACACGGCAGATGAGGTCAGCGACTTCGTCGAGGCCGACGCGGTCGTAGCGATTGCGGACGATCCGTGGGCTGCTGCCGTCCTGGCCGGTCGCGCCGGCTCGGTCATCCGGCTTCGACGGTCCCCGTTGATGCGCTCACTCGATGAGCTCGTCGGCGTCGTCGCCGCAAGCCTGCGTCAGGTCGGCTCGGGCGGCGGTTGGTCGCGGTCTTTCGGTGATCGAGCCATCGGCGACCTCGCGGTCGACGACCTGTCCATGAACGACCGATCGTGACGGTCGACAGGGTGATGGTCCGTGACCTGACGGACCGTCTCTCGACTCGTCTGGTCGAGGCGATCGAGGGAGACACCTCTTCGGTCGGTGCGTTCAACGCAGGCGACGGCAGACGCCGGGTCGGACTGCGCGAAGACCGTCCCCGCCTCGAACTGTTGATGGGGCGTTGGATGGCCGACGAGATCGCGCGCGTCAATCAGACGCGGTTGCAACGCGGCGATGGTCTGCTCGACGAGTACACCGAGCGAACGCTTCGCGCCGCCGCGTACGCGGAAACCGTCGGGGCAGGTCCTCTCGAGCCGTACATGCACGATCCCGATGTCGAAGAGATCGACGTCAACTCGCATCGAGTCACGTGGGTCTCGTACTCCGATGGCCGCAAGGAGGCCCTCGGCCAGCTGTGGGATTCCGCGGACGATCTGTACGCATTCCAACGTCGCCTGACCCTGTCGATGGGCGTCTCCGAATCGCGCCTCGACGAGCAATCACCGATGGTCACGCTGCAGGCTCCCGACGGTTCGCGGATCGTGATGGTGCTCGGCGGGCCCGGTCGAAGCGGGGTGTCATCGGAGCCTCGCATCGCGATCCGACGATTCACCATCAACCAGGTCGGCCTCGACGGATTGGCACACCGCGGGCTGTTTCCGCAATGGCTCGTGCCACAGCTCGAAGCACTCGTCCAAGCAGGAATGACGATCCTGATCTCCGGTGGACCTGGCGCAGGCAAGACGACGCTGTTGAAGGAACTGCTCGGCGCTGTGTCGCCGCTGGAACGGATCGTCACCGTGGAGAAGGGCTTGCTCGAGCTTCGTCTCGAGGACGATCCGCGCCATCCCGACGCACCTGCGCTGTACACCCGCCAGGCCAACACCGAAGGACGCGGGGCGGTGACGGCGCGGCGAGCTCGTGGAGCTCACCCGACGACTGAACCCCGACCGGGTGATCGTCGGTGAGCTCGTCGAGGACGAGGCGCTCGAGATGCTCGATGTGGCGTCGATGTGCAAGCGCGGCTCGATGGCCACCATCCACGCGCACACGGTCGAAGCGGTGTTGAGCCGACTCGCGTTCTACGTCGCCAAGAGCAACACCAAGCTGCCCGAGTACGCCGTGTGGAGCCTGATCGCCGAGACCATCGACTTCGTCATCCACATCGACCTCGTCCGCAACACGAACGCTGGATCACCACAGCGGTGCGTCACCTCGATCGTCGAGTACGGAGGCCGCGGCGAGGGCGGCGGTGTGCGGTCGACAGAGACGTGGGGCATGAACGAGCTCGGTCAGTTCGTCCAACGCAATCCCGTGTCAGAACACCATCTCCGCAGACTGCGACTGGCCGGCATTGCCGATGGCCTGTTCGTGCCCAACGACGGCCTGGTTGCGCGATGAACCTCGACGACTTGCTACTGGTCGCAGCTGCGCTCGCTGCTCGTGACTGGGCGTCGCGATCGTGTGGTCGGGCTTGCACTACGAGCCGCGGCCGCCTCGGCAACCCTCCGTCCTGCGAGTACCGATTGCCGTCGGTGCGGCCGCCGCCGGGCTGGTGGTCGCCGATCTCCGGATGGATCATCCCGTCGGTCGTCGTCGGGGCGATCGTCGGCTGGATGGCGAACTCGATTCGTCGCAGGCAGGGTGCCGTCGACATCGGGGTCGAACGCACCGAGGCCTTGGCGTCGTGGGTCGAGAACGTCCGCGATGTGTTGCAGTCGGGCAACCAGCCGGTGGGAGCGATCGGCGCGACGACCGACACCTGCCCTCCATCCATACGTCCGCACGTTCGATTGCTCTTCGCCCGGCTTTCCGCGGGCCAGCCTGCAGAGTTGGCTTTCCGGCGGTTCGCCGACGACATGGACGAGCCGCTCGCAGATCTCGTCGCGGTGGGTCTTCTCATCGCGGTCTCGCGAGGAGCCGAAACCGAGGACGTGCTGTCGGCTCTGGCGGTTCAGGCGCGACACCAGGCCGATCGCCGACGCATCGTCGAGGCCGAACGCGCACCGATGCGACGCGAGGTGTTGATGGTCTCGCTCGTGATGTGTGCACTGCTCGGTGGTGTCTTCCTGTTCGCCCGAAGTTCGTACCTCGATGCCTACGACGACGTATCCGGGCAGGTGTTCCTCGCATTGATCCTCGTCGGCTACGGCGCGCTCCTCGTCTGGGTCGGCCGCCTGGCCACCTTCTCGCGACCGTCACGATTCTTGACGCTGCACCAGGCGACGACATGACAGCGGCGGCTCGATTGATCGTCGCCACGCTGATCGGTGCAGGCGGACTCTGGCTCACCGTCAGCGGCCTCGCACAACGCCGACCCTTCGTTGGCAAGATGTCAGCGCATCTCGGACGGACGCACGTGGTGTTGTCGTTCCGGCCGACGGATGGGGACGGATCGGCCGCACGCTGGCGCGCCGTGTACCGCTGGGCTCGGACGTCGTCGCCGATCTTCGGATTGATCCGTCGAACCCAGGAGGTGCACGCCGCGTACCTCGTCGTCGCGGCCGTAGCCGGGTTGTTCGGTCCGTCGGTACTCGCGACCGCCGCTCAGGCAGTTGGGACTGTTCTCGATCGGCATGGTGCTTCCTCTGATCATCTCGTTGATGTGTGCCATCGCCGCCCCATTGATCGTGCACTCGTCGATGCGCTCGACGGCAGCGGCAGAACGCAACGACCTCCGCTACCAACTCTCGTCGTACCTCGATGTGGTGACGATGCTGCTCGCCGGCAACGTCGGTAACGAGGGTGCGCTCCGACAAGCCGCGCAGGCCGGCGACGGTCGTCTCTTCGTCGAGCTGCGCCGACGGATCCTCGTTGCCGAAACGTCGAACCGGTCACTCGTCTCGGCACTCGGACAACTCGGCGACGATCTCGATCTGGTCGAACTGCAACAGATCTCCGCCGTCGGCTTCGCTCGCGGCGTCCGCAGGCGCCCCGGTCGCCAGGAGCCTCGCGGCCAAGTGCGCAACCCTGCGCAGCGCGCTCTCGGCAGAGCAAGAGACCGACGCCAGAGTGCGCACCGGAAAGATCACGGTGCCGCTCGTCGGCATGTCGATCCTGATCATGGCTGCCGTGGTCTACCCCGCCCTCAACTTCTCTCGATAGGAGCACGAATGAACATCGAATTGATGCTGTCTGCCATCACCCAGGTGATCTACGGACAGTTGCGCCGATTCACGTCGGTCGACAACGACAACCGGAGCACCAACGATCGCGGTGCCGTTTCACTGGAACAGGTGTTGTGGTTCGTCGCCGCAGGCGTCGCGGTCGCGGTGATCGCCGGCATCTTGTGGAGCAAGATCAAGACCGAAGCCGAGAAGCCGATCCAGGCACCGTCGGCGCCATGAAGTGCGCACTCGTGATCGACGATGACGTCGAGCCCGACCGGGGCAGCGCATCGCTGACGATCGTTCTGTTGGCGCCGCTGTTGCTGGTCTTGATGTTCGCCGGCTTCCAGGCAGCGATGTGGAACCACACTCGCACCGAGGCGCGGGTCATCGCACTGGAGACGGCAGTGCTGGTGGCGCGGGACCGGATTGCCGGCGAGCACAGGCCGGTGCTTCAGCGTCGACTTCGTTGGCCAGCGACAGCGTGTTGAGCGGATGCCCTGGTGTCGGTCGACACGACGACGACGTCGTGACCGTGACGATCAGCGGAAATGCACCGGGCGTCTTGCGGGGCACGTCGTCGGCAGTCAGGGTTGCTGTCGCGATACCTCTCGAGGGCTGGGTGCCGCTGTGACCAGCAGTCGCGAATCGCGGCGAGGCCAACGCGCTCGGGCTCGTGCTGATCGCTCCGGTCGCAGTCGCGCTGGCCATCCTCATCCTGTGGATCGGACGCAAGGTCGACACCGATGCGCAGGTGCAAGCCGCCAGTTCCGCAGCGGCCCAAGCGGCGGCGCTACAGCGCAGTCCGCAGGCTGCGCGGCTGCTGCTGAATCGACAGCCGACGTTGATGCTCACCGATGTGCAAGGCTTGCTCCGGCGGACCGGCGGTGGCAATCGATGCGTCGCAGTTCCGCGCAGGAGGCGAAGTGACGGTGGTCGTCGTCGTGCTTCGCCGCAACGCTCGGACCTCGGCTCGTCCGATGCCGGAGCAGGCGACGTTCACGGCGTCATCGACCGCGTTGATCGATCCATATCGATCGGTCGCACTGCCGTGACCGGCGGTCGAGGTTCGTCGCGATGCCGGCTCCGCGCACGGTGTTGATGATCACGCTGTGCTTCACGTTTCTCGCCGGCATCGCTGGTGTGGCTGTCTCGCACCGTCGACGAGTCTCTCGACGATCGCACGAACGCGGTCAGCGATCGCGTTTCAGGCCGCACGCGCGCGGCGCTCAGGCGATCGATTCCGGTACCTGGCTCGCCGCGGAGTCCGCCGTCGTCGACGCGGTGCAGCGTGTGTCGCGGGTCGCATCCACCGCCACACGGCTGCTGGCGGCCAACGGAGACACGGGCTCGGTGTCTGCTATGACGATCGACGACAACCGAGTCACCGTCTCGGTGACCATCACGACGACCGGTCGTGCTGCGACCGGAACTGCGTCTGCTACGGCGGTCGTCGGCGTCGACGGCACCGCTGCCTTGAGGAGTTTCGTGTTCACTTCAACTTCACAACGACTGCGTACTCGCGCCATCGGGCGCTCCGTCCTCGTGGCCATGTCGGTGGTTGCGATCGTCGTCGGGCTTCCCGCGGTTCGCTGGTCGCCTCTGTGCAGCGCTTCGGCCACGCCTCGCCGTTGCATGGCGTGAAGGTTCCTTGGCAATGGTCGCTCGACGATCTCCAGTCGTGGGTCCGACATCTCAACGACGGACTTGATTCGTCGGCCGCATTGGTCGACTTGTTCTCCGCGCTTGCTCTGGTGATCGGATGGATCTGTGCCGGTGTCCTGATCTACACAGTGATCGTCGAGGCCGCCTTTCAGGTACGCCACGGGATGCCGTCTGCACACCAACGTCGCCTCGGAGGATTGGGCCTTCTCGGGCGAAAGTTGGCGACCGTGCTCGTGGCCGTCCTGCCCCTTGCCATCAGCGCGACACCGGCTCTCGCCGGTCCCTCGATCGCCAGGGCCGCGGTCGGTGTGGTGGTCGAACGAGCGCCAGATCTCGTCGATCCGGGCGCGGCATCGGTGACAATGCCGACGGTCGCATCGACACTCGGTGGAGGATGGTCGCTCGTCGAAGTGAAGCGCGGCGACTCGGTCTGGGCCATCGCCGAACGATTCGCCGCTGGACGCGACACGGCCCTCGTCGCCGGCCAGATCGTGAGCGCAAACCTCGGGACGGTGATGGGAGATGGACACCGCTTCTCGACCCCCGCATTGATCGAGCCGGGACTGGATGTTGAACGTGCCGGTCGCCGCCGACCAGGCCCCTGTCGTCGCGGTCGTCGAGACCCAGCTGGATCTGGTGGCTCCTGTCGACAGCTATGTCGTGGTCGCCGGCGACTCGTATTGGGGGATTGCCGAGGACCACCTCGATTCGTCGGCGAGGCCGAGCGAAGTGTCCGCATTGACCACCGATTTGATGCGCATCAACGCTCCACTGCTCGGTTACTCCGATCAGCGTCTGATTCGCCCGGGGGACGTCGTCCGGTTCGAGGCCGACGGTTCCGCGGAGGTTCCCGCAGAGATGCCGGAACCGACGGTCGTTGTCGTCGCACCGGCTGTCGTTGCACCGGTCGAGTTCCCAGCCGTGTACGTCGATTCGCTGCCGCCGGCCCCAGTCGCCATTCCGACACCGGTCGCAGTGCCGTCGCCCGTTGTTGCACCGGTGGAGGTTGCGCTCCCGTCATCGCGATCAGGCGACTCCGATCGCCGCAACGCCGGCCATCGACACCATCGCCGGGCAGTTCATCGATCAATGGTCGGCAGACGCCATACCGATGAAGCGCGGGCTCGCGGCGGCGGTCTTACTGTCGGGTGGAGCGCTGTTGGTGCTCGACGCTCGTCGCCGGCAGCAGCTGCGCAGCGCCGGCGTGGGCGCGCGCCTCCGTCCTCCGAGCGACGAGGAAATCGAAACGGAGACGATCCTTCGGTCACTGAGCCCGACTGACCAGCTGGCGCGGATTGATCTCGCCCTGCGATCGTCCGCGACCGACCTCGTCCGCCAACAGGCGCGAGCCCTCGCGATCGAAGTGGCCGACGACGGAGAGATTCGGCTCTACACCGATCGTCCGACGACGACCGTGTCCGAACACTGGTTGCTCGACGTCGAGGCAGGAGCGTGGCGGCTGCCGGCTCGCATCTCGTTGGCGGAACTCGCCGAGGGCGCTCGTCGTTCGAATCAGCCCTGCCCCGCGCTCATCCACATCGGCGAGTCGGCGGGTGGTCGTCTCTTCGTGGACCTCGAGGCTGTCGGGCTGCTCAGCGTGGACGCGCCTCCCGATGTTGCCGCCACGATCGTTCGTTGCGCAGCGGCGTCGCTCGCAGTGTCTCCGTTCGCCGAATCGAGCCGTGTCTTCACGGTCGGGCTCGAACGTGAGACCCAGTTGGGCAGTGCCAGCAGCGAATCGCTGGAGTACTTGAGCGACGCGGTCGATGCTGTGCGCTCGACTCTCGGAAGCATCGGTGTCGCAACCAGCGGATCCGCGACGACCTTTGCGTTGCGCGCCGCGGGTCACGGTGGTGAGGCATGGGAGCCATCGCTCCTCCTTGCCGTTGGAGACCACGATCCCGCAGACCTGTCGGCACTGACGACCCTCGCCGGCGGCGGCGGAAGAGGCGTCGGAATACTGATCGACCGCCCCGTCGTGGGCAGCGGCGCGGTGTTGCGTTCCTCGGGGCGCGACTTCGTGCTCGAACCGCTCGGACGTCGCGTCACTCCCGTCGGCTTGTCGGCAATCGAAGTCACCGCTGTCGACGATCTGCTCGACGCCGCGGAGCAGCCGTTGGTCATCGACATCGGCCGCGTCCCGATCGCGAGAATCGCAATGAGCGGTTTCGAACCCCGGGCTCAGGCGCTGATCGTCCATGTTCTTGGTGACGTTTCGGTACGGACCGCGGATGGCGCGCCGGTCGTGTTCGATCGATCGAAGGCACAGGAGTTGGTGGTGTGGTTGAGCCAACATCGCCATCATCCGAAGCGGGCATCCGCGAGGACTGCATTGTGGGATGTCGCTGTGAGAGACGCGACGTTCTCGAACGTCGTCAGCGATGCGCGACGGGCGATGGCCAAGCTGTCCACTCCGCCGCCCGGCCAGGAGTGGCTCGGCAGAACGATGAACGAGGATCTTCCGTTGCACGACCTCGTCGTCAGTGACAGCGAGTTGCTCGAGGACAGAGTTGCGGCAGCGCGAGGGCTCGACGCGGACGACGCGATCGTTGTGCTGCGGCCAGGTGTCGAACTGATCAACGGGATGCCGTTCGCCGGCACGTCGTACCTGTGGCCCGATGCCGAGGGCATCACCTCGGCGCTGGTCCTGCTGGCAACATCTGCCGCGGCTGATCTCGCCGGGCATTACCTCGCGGTCGGCGACATCGACGGTGTGTTCTGGTCGACTGGCCAAGGGCTGAAGGTGCTCGCCGGTCACGAGGAGTTGATCGCGCTGCGGATGCGGGCCCACGCGTATCGCGGCGACCTGTCGGGCGTGCGCAGCGAGTGGGACAGCTACGAGCGGGCGGTCAATGCCGACTCCTGGGCCGCGGCCGAACCGTCGCCGAAACTGGTCGAGCTCCGTCGCGAACTGCTGGCTCCGTCACTGGCCTCGTGAACCGTTTGACCCCGGGCGCCCCGTAGCGGGGCGTGCGCCTTCAAACGCAATGGCTCGGGCGGGGTACCCGTAGGCTTGCGCCGAGTGGTGGCCATCGCACGGATAGCTACAAAGGTACGAACGACTTAAGCCTTGACACGATCGTTTCTCGCGCGAACGCTGCAGCCGACGCATGGCTAATGGCACATTGTGAATCACCGGACTTCACGCAATCCTTACAAGTGCTGCCGCACGGGCGCGGCGCGATAGAGGGACTGAGGGACGAAGACATGGGTTTCACCAGGCTGTATTCAGCGCGCCGTCGCGCGGCTCCGAGCCACCGCGAAGGTAGCGGTCGTCTCGCTGATCGGTGGGCTGGTGATGACCTCAGTGGGCGGAAGTGTGCAGGCTGCGCCGGTAGGCGAGGGCTTCACCGTTTCGGCTGCGGACCTCTCGTACATCCTCGAGCAGATCAAGATCGCCGAGGCCCACGTCGTCAACACGACGTCGCAGACCGGGCCATGTGGCAGCACTGGTTGGGAACGGCCCCAATCAGATCCCCAACCCTTCCCTGTCGTTCGGTCTCCGCACCGTGGACGGTTCGTGCAACAACCTGGTGCCCGGGCAGGAGACGTTCGGCGCTGCAGACCAGACCTTCCCTCGCCTGACCACGCCGGTGTACCGCAACGCCGAGCCGATCACGGCCGCACTGCCCGTCGGGCCGCCAGGGCCCACCTCGTACGCCCAGACCAGCGGATCGGTGATCGACTCCGAGCCGCGCACGATCAGCAACCTGATCGTCGACCAGACCTCGACCAACCCGGCGGCGATTGCTGCTGCCGGCTATCCCGTTCGAACCCAAGGCGACATCGGTGTCGTGCCGTGCACGATCGACCCGACGCCGGCGCGATCCCAACGGCACGCCCAACGATTGCGTGCCCAGCAACCAGACGTTGTTCATCCCCAACGTCACGACCGACTTCGGACTGTCGCCGCCCTACAACTCGCTGTTCACGATCTTCGGTCAGTTCTTCGATCACGGCATCGACAAGATCACCAACGGCGGGACCGGCACGGTGTTCGTCCCGTTGAAGGCCGACGATCCTCTGGTCGTTGCCGGGCCCGACGGTAAGCCCAGCACCGGCGACGAGGTGCCGCCGAGCCAGGCGTTCATGGTGCTGACCCGCGGCACGACGATCACCGACGCGAACGGTCAACGGAACTCACCGAACACCGACACGCCGTACGTCGACCAGAGCCAGACCTACACATCGCACTCCTCGCACCAGATCTTCCTGCGTGAGTACGACAACACCTCCACCGGAGTCCCTCTAGCTACCGGCAAGTTCCTGTCCTCGGAGGACGGCGGCATGGCCAACTGGGCGATGATCAAGGAGCAGGCCGCGACCAAGCTCGGTCTGCAACTGGTCGACCTCGATGTCAACAACATCCCGATGCTCGCCGCCGACCCGTACGGCAACTTCATCCCCGGCCCGAACGGTCTGCCGCAGTACGTCACGGCCAGTGGGCTCGTCGAGGGCAACCTCGCGACTCCGGTGCCCGTGCCCGCCGACGCCCGGCACATCGACACAGCGTTCCTCAACGACATCGCCCACAGCGCGACGCCGACCAACACGCCCGATGCCGACGACGTCGCCGGCGGCAGCCTGGATCCCGTTGCGCCCGGTGAGTACGACAACGAACTGCTCGATCTCCACTTCATCTGCGGCGATGGTCGCTGCAACGAGAACATCGCATTGAGCGCGATCCACCAGGTGTTCCACAGCGAGCACGACCGGATGATCGACGACATCCAGAACACGTTGAACCACAACCCCGAACTGCTCGCCGCGTACGCAGACGTTTCACCCACCACCTTCGAGTACGGCGAGCGTCTGTTCCAGGCGGCTCGCTTCGTGACCGAGATGGAGTACCAGCACCTCGTGTTCGAGGAGTTCGCCCGCAAGGTGCAGCCGGCCATCAACCCGTTCCAACCGTTCGCGCTGATCCAGACCGATACCAACGCGGCGATCACTGCCGAGTTCGCCCACGCTGTCTACCGCTTCGGTCACTCGATGCTCGACGAAGACATCCCGCGCACCAACGAGAACGGTTCGAAGAACGACATCGCGTTGCTCGACGGCTTCCTGAACCCGGCCGCGTACTACGACGGCGGGTCGGTTGGACAGTTGACCTCACGTCAGGCAGCCGGCTCGATCGTGATGGGTCTGTCGGATCAGGTCGGCAACGAACTCGACGAGTTCGTCACCAACACACTGCGCAACAACCTGCTCGGTCTGCCGTTGGACCTCGCCGCGATCAACATGACTCGTGCCCGCAGCGAAGGCATCCCTTCGTTGAACAACGTGCGCAAGCAACTGTTCGCCCAGACCAACGACGGCCAGCTGACTCCGTACGCCAACTGGATCGACTTCGGCCTGGCGTTGAAGCACCCCGAGTCGCTCGTCAACTTCGTCGCCGCCTACGGCAAGCACCCGACGATCCTCGCCCAGTCGACCGTCCTCGGTAAGCGCGAACGCAGCGCGGCTGATCGTCAATCCCGAGACCGGCGAGATCCAGCCGGCCGACGCGCTCGACTTCATCGGCAGCACCGGTGCGTGGGCCAACAGCGGGGCCGGCGTGTCGAAGACCGGTCTCGACGATGTCGACCTGTGGGTCGGCGGTCTCGCCGAGAACACCAATCCGTTCGGCGGCCTGTTGGGCACGACGTTCAACTACGTGTTCGAGAACCAGCTGACCAACCTGCAGAACGGCGACCGCTTCTACTACCTCGCCCGCACGCCAGGCATGAACCTGCGCACCCAGCTCGAGGGCAACTCGTTTGCCGAGCTGATCATGCGCAACACCACCGCTCACTCGCTGAAGGCCGACTCGTTCGCCACCGCCGACTGCAAGTTCGAGCTCGGCAACAATCCCGGCATCGCCGGCCCGATCAACGGCACGAGCATCGTCGACGACCCGACGAGCGAGTGCAACGAGAACGCGTTGCTGATCCGCATGCCCGGCGGCCAGATCCGTTACCGCCCGACCAACAGCATCGACCCGCCAGGCGTCAACGGCCAGAGCGTGTTCAACGGAACCGCCGGCGCCGACAAGGTCTACGGCGGCAACGACAACGACACGTTCCTCGGCAACGAGGGCAACGACGTGATCGAAGGTGGCGCCGGCGACGACGTCGCACTCGGTGGCATCGGCAACGACATCATCACCGACCTCGGTGGCTTCGACACGTTGAAGGGCGGGCCCGACAACGACGCACTCGACGGTGGCATCGACGACGACATCCTGATGGGTGGCGACGGCAGCGACTTCACCAACGGCGGCGCCAACAACAACATCCACTTCCTGGGTGCCGGCAATGACTTCGCCATCGGCGGCCAGGGTCAAGACGAAGTGATCGGCGGCGCCGGCGACGATTGGGAAGAGGGCGGCGACATGCCCGACCTCCTCATCGGTGACAGCTCGACGTTCTTCTTCGACGACCACGACCTGCCGGGCAACGACGTGTTCATCGGCCAGGGTGGCGACGACGACTACGACTACGAGGGTGGCGACGACATCGGCGTCGCCGGGCCCGGGCATCGAGAAGAACGCCGGCGCCGCCGGCTACGACTGGCTGATCGGCCAGGGTGATCCGCAGCCGCTGTACCAGGACCTCGAATCTGAACCTCACCGGCGTCGACGGCGGTCAGCCCGCAATCGAAGCCCGCGACCGGTTCAACGAGGTCGAGGCCTTGTCGGGTTGGAACCTGAACGACCAACTGTTCGGCGACGACGTCGTGCCAGCGACTGTCGGCGGCGGCGGGTTCATCGGCTGCGACGCCTTGGACCAGGACGGACTCGACCGCATCGCCGGTCTCGATGCACTCGTGCCACCGCTGACGACCGACCCGGCTCCGATCGAGGCAGCGACCACGACTCGTTACTGCGGGCTCGTCGGCAACGTGTGGGGCGCCGGCAACATCCTCCTCGGCGGTGGCGGTAGCGACACCATCGAGGGCCGCGGCGCCGACGACATCATCGACGGCGACAAGTACCTCGGCGTGCGCTTGAGCGTGCGCACCGACGTGAACAACCCGGCGACGCAGATCGGCACCACCGACCTGATGACGAAGGTCGCGACGAGCGGCAACTTCGGTCCGGGGACCGCGGGCATGACACTGCAGCAAGCCGTGTTCGCCGGCCTCGTCGATCCCGGCAAGATCGCGATCGTTCGTGAGATCCTCACGCCCGCAACGGCCTTGCTGACAGGCACCACCGACACGGCTGTGTTCTCCGCACCGTTGGCCGGCTACACCGTCGTCCACAATCGCCGATGGCAGCGTGACCGTCAGCGATGCGGCCGGCGCGAACGTCGATGGCACCGACACGTTGTGGAACATCGAGCAGGCCAAGTTCTGCACCAACCTCGATGCGGCGACCGGCAAGTGCCTCGCCAGCGAGACGCTCTCGCTCGGCCTCCCGGTGGCAACGGTGTCGACGACGTCGGTGACCTTCGCTGCCCGCGCGGTCGAACGCCGGTGCTTCCGCGGCGCAGGCCGTCACGCTGAGCAACACCGGTGCCGGCCAGTTGAACGTCACCAGTTCGACCATCACCGGCGCGGCTGCGACGTCGTTCGCACGGACGACCAACTGCACCTCGTTGATCGGCACGGCGACGTGCACCTTCAACGTGACGTTCGATCCGACGGCGACCGGCAATCGCGTGGCGCAGTTGAACATCGTCACCAACGCCGGCACGATCGTGGTGAACCTCGCCGGCACCGGTGTGAACAACACCGCTGCGACCGGGGCGCCGACGATCTCCGACACAACGCCGACCGAAGGCACCGCGATCACCGCGTCGATCGGCACGGTCGCCGACGCCAACGGGATCCCCGCGAACCGCTCACCTATCAGTGGCGTCAGAGCACCACGCCAACGGGTGCGGTCGGCACGGTGATCGCCAATGCAACCGGCGCGACGCTTCACGCCGACGCAGGCACAGAGCAACCGTCGACTGACCGTGACGATCAACTTCGTCGACAACGCCGGGACTGCCGAGTCGAGGGTGTCGGCGATCACGACGGTCGTCGGCGATCTGTTCCCCGGTGCCGGCGACAGCAACACAGGCGTCAACGTCCTCGCCGGCACCGCCGGCCAGGACGTGTATCACGGCGGCAACAGCAACGACAATCTCTCGACCGGCAACGAAGCCGACCTCGTGTCGGGCGATGCCGGCGACGACACCGTCTCCACCGGTGGCGATGCCGACACCATCACGTTCAGCGGAACCGGCGAAGGCTTCGACGCCGTCACGGGTGGCGCCGGTACCGATGCGATCATCGCGGTCAGCGATGCGACCAACATCGGTCTGCGGTCGATCTCGACCGTCGAGACCATCAGCGCCAACGGTCAACGCTGGCGTCCGGATTCTCGGTTCGACGCTGAACGACGTGTTGAACTTCACCGGCGTCACGTTGGTCAACATCGTCGAGATCGACGGTGGTGGCGGCAACGATGCGATCACCGGATCGGTCGGCAATGACACGATCATCGGTCGAGCCGGCACCGACACGCTCAACGGTGGCAACGGTGCCGACATCATCGAAGGTGGCGGCGGCAACGACACGATGAACGGCGGCGCCGACAACGACTTCTTCCGATACCTCGTCGGTGGATTCGGCACCGACACCATCACGGGATTCGACGCCGCACCCGGCAGGCGGTCAGGACCTTCTCGATGTTCGTGGTCTCGGCATCACCGCGGCGAACTTCGCGTCACGCGTCGTGATCGCCAACGCCGGTGGTAGCAACACGTCGATCACGATCGCCGGCCAGGGCACCATCCGGCTCACCGGAGTCACGGCCGCCAACGTCAACAGCACCGACTTCCTCGTCGGTCCATAGGTCAACGTCCGGCAAGACGGTGCCCTCCCGCTGAGCGGGAGGGCATCGTCGCGTTCAGGACTCGTTCGGAAGGTTGCTCATCGCCCAGACCGCAGCCTGGGTGCGATCCGACAACTCGAGGCGCTTGAAGATGCGACCGCACACGGAGGTGACAGTTGCCCGCTGACGCCGAGCTCCGTGCCGATCTGCGCGTTGGTGCGACCTTCGACGATCATGCGAAGCACGTGCCGTTCGCGATCCGACAGCGAGTCGGTGAGGCTCGGTGACATCTTGCTGCGGATCAGTTGCGCGGCGACTCGCGGGCTCAGCGGGCACGCCGCCCGTGAGGGCAGCACGAATGCCGGCGAACAGCACCTCGGGCTCGACGTCCTTGATGAGGTAGCCCTGCGCGCCGGCGGCCAGCGCGGCGGTCACTTGGGTCGGCTCCTCGAAAGCGCTGAGCGCAATGACGGCGACATCGGGATGATCACGGGTGACGGTCTCGATTGCGGTGACGCCGTCGACCACCGGCATGTGCAGGTCCATCAAGACGACGTCGGGGCTGTGCTCGCTGACCATCTCCAGTGCTTCTTGTCCGTTCGTGGCGATGCCGACGACTTCGAAGTCGTCCTGTGTGGCAAGCATCCTCGACAGGCTGTTGCGGATCAGTGCGTGATCGTCGGCCAACAAGATGTGGATCATCGACTCTCCTCCAATGCGAGATGAACGTTTGTGCCCCTGCCCGGTTCGGAATCGATCAGCAGGGTGGCGCCGGTGTCTTCGGCGAGGTCTTGCAGACAGCTGCAGTCCGAGATGGCCGGCATGGCGCTGGTTGCTGGCGACCTCGTCGTCGAACCCGACACCGTCGTCGACGATGTCGAGTGTGACGGTCGAGCCGGTACGGCCCAGCTTGATGCTGACATTCGAGGCGTCGGAGTGGGCCGACACGTTTCGCAGCGCCTCACTGCCGACCCGTAGCATCAACAGCTCGCTGGTCGGCGCGAGCGCTGTCTTCGGGAACGTCGAGGTCGACGACGACGCCGCGTTCACGGAGCGCCTCGACCATCGGGTCGAGGCCACGAACCCAACCCTCGGCGGGAACGTCGACCGGGTAGATGTTGTTGAGCAGCGACCGAAGGCTTCGCACGGTGGATCGGGCTTCGCCCGCCAGATCGCGAAGATCGTCGTCGAGCGGCGATGGCGCCATCTCGGTGGCGGCCGACAGACCCATGGCGATGCCGATGAGGTCTTGAACCGGTCCGTCGTGCACCTCTGCAGCGATCCTGCGACGTTCGTTGTCGCTGGTCGTGACGGACCGCCGAACGAGGTCTTCGCGCTGCGCGGCGAGCGCCTTACGGCGTCGCGACAGGGCCAGTGTCAGCGGCAGTTGCGCAACGATCAGCAGACCCGAGACCGAGGAACAGAAGAGGTCGGAACCGGTCGCGCTGCTGGGAGGCGAGGTTGCTCAACAGGTTCGCCGGATAGAAGATCTCCACGACCACCGGCTCGCCCGCCGGGGTCTTGGCACCGAAGTCGACGGACACCAGTGGGATCTCGTCGCCGATCAGAGGTGTGCAGTTCCACCTGCGTACCCTGGCTGCTGAGCAGGTCGTGCTCCTCGGCGTCGAAGTTGATCGCGTGCTCAGCCTCCTCGTTCTCGCCGTCGATGTCCGTGAGATGACCTGTGAGCTCGGGGATGTCGGACCACAGCAGCGTTCCGTCCTCGGCCCACACGGTGACGTGGACGGCACCGCCCCCGTTGATCAGTGCGTTGCCCGCCTGGACAAGCCGGTCGTGTCGCTCCCTTGTCGCCGGTCAGGAGCTCGTCGACGATGAACGGCTCGAGGATGGCGCGGCCGCTGATCCTGTCGGTCCGGGCGAACTCGTCGATCGCCGAGCTCTCCGACGTCCGCTGGAACAGCCACTCCCACGCGATGCCGACTCCGGCCAGCGTGAGTGCCGTGATCAGGATGCTGAGGCCGATGGGTCCGCGCAAGCTCTTGATGCTCGTGTCGCTACGCCCGCCGCCCATTCGGACAAGTCTACGGACGGGGATCCAACGTCGCTCCGCGAGACCCAGTTGCGCCTGTCACCTCAAGTGGTGGAATGGAGCCGGCTCAGCGGGCAGCACCGTCTCCATCACGCAGAACTCGTTGCCGACCGGGTCCGCCATGACCGTCCACGAGCCTGTCTGCCCGTACTCGAGCCGGGTCGCCCCGAGCTCCTCCAGACGACGTACCTCGTCGGCGTGATTCGTCCCGTCGACTGGGCAGACGTCGAGGTGAACACGGTTCTTGTGATGCTTCACGTCAGAAGTCGCGAGCAGCAACATCGTCGGCGCCGACGAGTCGCCGGCGATGGCAACACCGGTCTCGTCACGGTCGGTGATTCTGTAGCCGAGCGCTGCGCACCAGAACTCGGCGGCGCGCTTCGGGTCCGAGCAATCCAGCACGATCTCACCGATCCGCACGGTCATGGGACTAGTCCACTTCGCTCTCTGGGTCCACGTCGCGAACGTACCGGACGGTCCGGTCGCCGACCGTCAAGTGGACTGCCAGGGAGGCTTGTCGGCGAAGGTTGCGCGGTAGTAGTCGGCCAGCGTCAGTCGGGCTGCTGCGGCCTCGTCGACGACGACGGTTGACGTGCGGGTGCAGCTGGATCGCCGACGCCGGGCACATCGATGCGACCGGTCCTTCGACGGCTCGAGCGATCGGTTCGGCCTTGCCGGCGCCGATGGCGATCAGCACCAGATGGCGGGCGTCGAGGATCGTGCCGATGCCCTGCGTCACGACGTGGCGGGGCACCTCGTCGAGGTCGCCGAAGAACCGGTTGTTGTCGTTGCGGGTCTGCTCGGTCAGCGTCTTCACACGGGTTCGCGACACCAGGGACGAGGTCGGCTCGTTGAACCCGAGATGACCATCGGCGCCGATGCCGAGGAGTTGCAGGTCGACACCACCGGCGGCGCGGATCATCGTCTCGTATTCGGCGCACGCCGGCTTCGACGATCGGCTGCCGCACCGTCGGGCACGTGGACGTTCGCCGGGTCGATGTCGATGAGCCCGGTGAAGTTGCGGGTGATGAACGCGCGGTACGACTCGGGTGGTCGGGAGGCAGGCCGATGTACTCGTCGAGGAGGAACGCAGTGGTGCGGCCGAACGAGAGGGAGCCGGCGGTACACCGGCGAACGAGTTCGCCATAGACACCGAGCGGAGAGCTTCCGGTGGCGAGACCCAGCACCGCGTCGGGTGTCGTCGAGACGAGTCGCTCGATCGCGTCGGCGACGAAGCTGCGACGGACGTCGGCGTCCGGTCTGGATCACGACTTCCATCGATCGCCGTCCCGTCACTGACCGTCGCAGCGATGTTGGGGATCGAACACGACGCGGCCATCGACGACGGTGACGACGACGTGGTTGGTGTCGTCGAGCAGCACGATGTCGGCGAGCGCAGCCGGTGGCGAGTCGACCGATGTCGTTGCGCGGCCGCGAGCCGAGCCGGAGTCGTCGACGCCGAGATCGACGCGTCGTCCAACGTGCACCCGGTGAAGTCGATGAGGTTGCGCACTGCCTCGTCGAAGCGCAGGACGCTGCCGGCCAGCACACCGCCGGCAGTGCGCGCGCCCGCTGTCGTCGACGACGACCGACGTGTCGCCGATGGCGTACTCGCCATGCGGCAGTCCGAGCGCCGAGATCGCATCGGTGACCAGCATCGTTCGGTCCGGGCCCCAGAGCCTGCCAGGCGAGTCGCACCATCGCCGGATCGACGTGGATCCCGTCGACGATCAGCCCGGCGATCAGCGATCGGGTCGGTCAGCGCCGCACCCGCGGGCCCAGGAACGCGTGCGCTCATCGCCCCATCGCGTTGAACAGGTGTGTCACGCCGCGAACACCGGCGTCGATCGCCGGCCTTCATCGTCTGCACCGTCGGCCGCGGTGTGGCCGGCGCACACCGTCACACCATTGGCGACCAGGTACTCGATCACCTCGATCGCACCGGGCAGCTCTGGTGCAAGGGTCACCATCGCGACGCCGGGCTCGCGAGCCACGGTCGTACCTCGTCGAGCGATGGTGGGCGGAGTTGATGCGGTCGGATGGGCTCCGGCGCGCTCGCGGGTTCAGGAACGGCCCTTCGAGGTGCACGCCGAGCGAGCGCGCACCGGGCTGACCGGCGTCGCGACCACTGGCCCATCGCCGCGATCGCATGCGGTCGATGTCGTCGGCCGACGACGAGATCACCGTCGGCATGAACGACGTGACGCCGCACTGCGACGAGGTACGCGGCGACCTCGCCGATCCGCTCGGGTTGCGGTCGTGAAGTCGACACCGACCGCTCCGTTGACCTGCAGATCGACGAACCCCGGCAGCACCGAGCAACCCGTCGCGTCGACGACCCGATCGGCCGACTGGTCCGTCAGTCGGGCGCGACGGCCGTGATGTACCGCGCCGTCGACGGTCACGTCCGAGCGCTGCCGCCGCGGATCGCGAGCGACGTCATGGCAAGAACGCGGGTCGCGCAGCGTGTGCGGCGCGCACGGCACCGATCGGGCCGAGCGGAACCGTTGGATCGATCACTCGCATGCCGCGCGCCGAGGTCGAGCGAACCGAGGAACTCCGACTGCTGGGCGTCCTCGGCGAGCCGGTCGGCGATCGCATCGCGGAGCACGTCACCGAGCGACGCTACGCCGCCACTGAGGACGATGACCTCGGGATCCCACGTCAGCGCCAGCAGCAACACCGCGCGGCCGAGACCGCCGATCACTCCGTCCCACAGCCGGCGCGCAGCGGCATCGCCACCCGACGCAGCGCGGTGCAGCGCCGCGGCGGACGCACCGGTCTCGGTCGGCCACATCCGTTCGATCGCCGAGCCCGACGAGATCGCCTCGATGCAGCCGATCTGTCCGCAGGCGCACAGCGGGCCCTGCGGGTCGATGGGGATGTGCCCGATCTCGCCGGCCACCAGTGAGTTGCCGCGGCGCAACTGACCGCGCTCGACGTAGCCGGCGGCGATGCCGGTGCCGATGCTGAGGTAGGCGAGATCGTTGACGGCGCCGAACTGCGTCGTCAGGTACCAGTCGGCACCCGAGCGCCGCGGCGCGGACGTCGTTCTCGACGTGCACGTCGACGCCGAGCTCGGCAGCTGAGGCGGGAGCCGAGATCGATGTCGTCGTGGCCGATGCCGACGTTGACCGCGAAGCGAACGGTGCCGTGTTGCGGGTCGACGGTGCCCGGGGATGCCGATGCCGATGGCGTTGACATCGCTGACCGAGACCGATGCGGACCGGGCCACCAGCAGCGTCGCCTGCGTCGCGGTCGCGACGACACCCTTCGGCGCCACTCTGCGTCGGCAGCACGATCGAGGCGATCACATTGCCCGCGCCGTCGATGACCGCCGCCTTCGTCGGACGTGCCGCCGATGTCGACGCCGATGCCGAGCGTGGGTAGATCTGCGCTCACTGATGGACTCCTTTGCGCAGCGAGGGCCCTGCCGGATCGAAGCAATGGACGTTCGCGGGGTCGATGAAGAGGGTGACGATGTCGCCCGGTCGGCACGTGGAATGCGCGGGCAGCCGAGTGACGATGTTGCTGAGGGTCGGCGCGATCTCGCGGTCGTCGCGCGCGGCGACCTGCGCGGCATCGATCTCGAGCGGACGAGCCCAAGCCCGGCGACTCGAGTGTGCACGATCACTTCGGATCCCAGCTCCTCGACGAACTCGACCGTGCCGGAGAGCTGCGGCGAGGCCTCGTGCTGCGGAGTCGCGGTGATCGACTCGGCGCGGACTGCCGACGGTGATCGCTGCGACCGATCCACGAACCGAAGTCGTCGACCGAGCGTCGATGGATCGAGTGGGATCACCACGTCTGCCACGACGGCGGCGAGCCCCGTGTCGCGACGCTCGACCGTCGCGGTGAAGAAGTTCATCGACGGCGAACCGATGAACGCGGCGACGAACAGGTTGGCCGGCCGGTCGTAGAGGTCGCGCGGTCGGTCGCACTGCTCGATCTGGCCACCGTTGAGCACGGCGACGCGGTCGCCCATCGTCATCGCCTCGACCTGATCGTGGGTGACGTAGATGGTCGTCGTGCTGGAACTCACGCTGCAGCCGGCAGATCTCGGCGCGCATCTGCACGCGCAGCTTGGCGTCGAGGTTCGACAGCGGCTCGTCCATCAGGAACGCCGACGGCTTGCGAACGATCGCTCGACCCATCGCCACTCGCTGACGCTGACCGCCGGAGAGCTGACCGGGCTTGCGATCGAGCACCGCTTCGAGTTGCAGCGTGCGTGCCGCCTCGTCGACCCGCGCGTCGATCTCCGCGCGACGGCAGTCCGGCGAGCTTCAGCGGGTAGCCGATGTTCTTGCGCACGGTCATGTGCGGATACAGCGCGTAGCTCTGGAAGACCATCGCGATGTCGCGCTCGCGCGGCTGCGCGTCGGTGATGTCGCGTCCCGTCGATCGAGCAACTCGCCGGCTGTCACCTCTTCGAGCCCGGCGATCATCCGCAGCAACGTCGACTTGCCGCAGCCCGGAAGGGCCGACGAGCACGAGGAACTCGCCGTCGGCGACCTCGAGATGCACGTCGCGAACCGCGACGACGCCGTTCGGGTAGACCTTCGACAGGCCGTGGATGCTGATGTCGGCCACTACGGCTCCCTCACGAGGTTCGGTGTTTCCAGACGATCGATCGACGGCACGGGCGCTCGATCGAGCAGCGCCATGGGTGACGACGTGGGCGACGACGCCCGACGGGCGTGGCGCCGGGCCAGCCGAGCTCGACCACGACGACCGAGTCGGGCCGAGCTGCTACGAGCGCGTCGATCACCGCGGACTGCCATGTGATGGACGCACGGCGTCGCGAACGACGACCAGGATCGGCATGTCGCCGGCCGCGTCGACAGCCGTCGCGCACGCCGGCTCGATCGGGTCGGCCGCGGTGATCGTGGTCGCACGGCCAGCCGCGCTCGCGCAACGATCGTCGGCGATGCCCCACGACACGTTGAAGCACGCCATGCTGCCGGGCGGGCGGCACTCGACGACGGCGAACGGCCCGTCCGGGAGTTGGCCGTCGACGGTGATCGCCCGCTCGGCGACGATCTCTGCGGCCGCCACTGTCGGATGTCGATGAGGCGACCGCGGGCGTCGGTGCAGGCCGGTCGCAACATGGCGATGCGGCGCCGGCTGCGATCGAGATGAGTGCGCTGCAGCCGAGCGTCGTCGAGCGCTGACCGCAACGCGATCGACGACGGTGTTCGTCATCGCCTCGTCGAAGTTCGATCCGAGGCACAAGAAGTCGGCGCCTGCTTGCAGTGCACGAACAGCGGCGTCGGCGATCCCCTCGATGCCGCGACCCTCGGCGAGCGCCTCCATGTCGAGCGCGTCGGTGATGATCGACGCCGTCGAAGCCCATCGCGTCGCGCAGATGAGTCGGTCCACGCCGGACTGACGCGACACCGGCACATCGTCGAGCGCGTCGGCAACGAGGTGAGCGGTCAGGATCGCGTCGACACCGGCCTCGATCGACGCTGCGAACGGCACCAGTTCACGTTCGATGCAGCGTCGCCATCGAGCGCGCGTCAACCAGCGCGCCGCCGAGGTGGGTGTCGTCGCTGGTGTCGCCATGACCGGGGAAGTGCTTGGCGCAGACGCTGATCACCGCCGTGGTGAAATCCGTCGATGGCGGCGACGACGTGGCGGGCGACAACATCGGGCGTCGTTCCGAACGAGCGCACACCGATGATCGGGTTGCGCGGGTTCGAGTTGATGTCGGCGACACGGCGCCAGGGTCAGATCGATGCCGAGACTCGCGGACTCGGCTGCCCGAGATGCGGCGTACGCGTCCGCGGTCAACGGCACGTCGTCGACGAAGCCGAATGCGACCGGGCACGGCGTGTCGCTGCCGCCGGCCGCGTCGAGCCGGGTGACGTCGCCGCCTTCCTCGTCGATCGCGATCACGACGTCGGCACGAGCATCGCGCAGCTGCGCGCAGAGCTCGTGCGACCTGCGCGTCGTCGACCACGTTCTGGGCGAACAGCAACACACCGCCCAGTCCGTCGCGGACCGCGCGCGAGCAGCCACGGCGGCGGCCTCGGTTCCCACGAACGATCCCAACAGGCACGCGGCCGCGAGGCGACGATCGCCGGCGGCGCTCATCCCTTCACCGCTCCTGCGGTCAGGCCGCTGGTGACGCGGCGCTGCACGAGCAGGAAGAAGACGACGACAGGGATCGCCATCAACGTCGAGCCGGCCATCACGCCGCCCCAGTCGGTGCCCTTGGCTCCTTCGTTGAACGCCTGCAGCCACACCGGCAAGCGTCTGGTTCTCGGGCCGGTTCATGATGACGAGGGCGAAGATGAACTCGTTCCACGCCTGGATGAACGCGAACACGCCGGTGGCGACCAGACCGGGCGCGACGAGCGGAAGCGTGATGCGTCATGAAGGCCCGGAACCGCGTCGAGCCGTCGACCATCGCCGCCTCTTCGAGCTCCTTCGGCACGTTGCCGACGAAGCCGCGCAGCGTCCAGATCGTGAACGGCAGGACGAACGCGAGGTACGTCAGCGTGAGCCCGACGATCGTGTTGATCAGCTTCCACCCGTCGAGGATGCGGAACAGCGAGATGATCAGCGCCTCGGCCGGCACCATCTGCACCAGCAGGATCATCACGATGAACGCCCGGCGGCCGGCGGAACTTGAACCTCGAGATGGCGACCGCTGCGAGGAAGGCGATGAACAGCGCGAACACCAGCACGAGCATCGTGACGCTCAGGCTGTTCTTCACCGCGGTCCAGAAGAAGTCGCGCTCGAACACCTTGCGGTAGTTGGCGAGCGTGCCCGGGTTGGGCAGGAACTGTGGCGTCGGCTGCTGGATGTCGACGCCGCGGCGGAACGACGTCAGCACCATCCAGTAGACGGGGAACGCGGCGATCAGGAAGACGAGCAGCCCCAACAGGTTGGGCACCACGTTGCGGCGCCGGCGGCGCGCGTCGCGGGAATGATCGGCGGCTCGATCGTGACTGTCACAGCTCCTCCTGCCGCGACATCGATCGCAGGTAGAACATCGTCATCAGGACGGTGATCAACACCATGACGACGGCGATCGCCGCGCCCTTGTCGAACTGGTTGGCGCCGATCGAGATGCGGTAGGCGTAGACGCCGAGGAGGTTCGTGTCGCGGGTGATGCCGCCGGCACTCTGCAACACGTAGATCTGGGTGAAGACCCGGAAGTCCCACAGCACCGACAGCGAGGTGAGGATCAAGCAGGATCGGCTTCAACGCCGGCACCACGATGTCGCGGAACCGCTGGTAGGCGTTCGCTCCGTCGATTGCTGCGGCTTCCATTCGTTCCTCGGGTATCTGGGTCAGGCCGGCGTAGAGGGTGAAGGCGATGAACGGGATTCCCATCCACACGACGATGATCGTGGCCACGAAGTAGAAGGTGAGCGGGTACGACAACCACGACTGGCCCTGCCGGTCGAGCAGCCCAGTTGGCGATCCCGTACTGCGTGTCGAAGATCCATTGCCAGATCACCGTGCTGGTCAGTGCCGGCATCGCCCACGCAAGCATCAGGCCGATCATCGTCAGCAGCCGCATCTTCGGGCCGAGCCGCTTCAGCAGCAGCGCGATCAGCATTCCGAAGGTGATGGTCAACGACCACGTTCACGACGCAGAAGATCAGCGTGCGCCGCAGCACCGCCCAGAACTCTGCGTCGTGCAGGATGTCGCGGAAGTTGTCGAGACCGACCCAGTCGGCCGCTGCGCCGAACTGTTGCTTCAGGCCGAACTCCTGCAGCGACAGCGTCACCAGGCGAATGATCGGGTACCCGAGCATCAGCCCGAGTGCGAGGATCGCCGGCACCAGCAACACATACGGGAGCGGATGAACACGCCGACGGCGGGGAGTGATTCCATCGACGTGTTCCATGATCGGCGAGTTTTCCATTTCCGGAGTTGATGGCTGAGAAATGACCTTCATGCTTCGGTACTCGCCCCGCTCGTTACGGACCTGTTCTGCGACGCCGGCTCAGCCGTTGAGGAGCTCCTCGATCGCTGCGTCGGCCTTCGCTGCCTCCGTCTTCACGTCGGCGCCACCGGAGATGGCAACGATCATGTCGGGCAGGATGTTGCTGGCTTCGACCGCTGCCCAGTTCTCGCTGGACGGGGTGAAGCGGCTGTTCTCGGCGGCCTTGGCCTGTGCCGTCGCGGCGTCGCTACCGGAGATGGTGGCGAGCAGCGACTTCAGCGCCGGGATCGTGCCCTGCGCAGCGAACTGCTTCTGGTAGTCGGGCGAGACGAGGATCTGCAGCAGCTCGTTGGCCAGTTCCGGGCTCTTGCTCTTGGCCGAGATCGCCAGGTTCGAGCCGCCGAGGAACGCCGGCGACGTGGTGCCGGCAGTGAGACCCGGCAGGGCGAACGCACCGATGTTGGCCTCCATGTCGGGGCAGCCGTCGTCGGGGTTGATGATCTGACCAGGCTTCCAACCCGGTGCCGGCATCATGCCGACCTCGCCGTTGCAGAAGGCGATGTAGTCCTTGGAGTCGTCGCCGTCCTTCGGGGCGCCGCTGGTCTGCTCGATGAACTTCTGGAACTCGGTCAAGCCCGTGACGGACTTGTCGGAGGCGAGCATGCCCTTCCACGTCGTGCCGTCCTGCACTGCGATGTCGCCGCCGTTGACCCAGATGAAGGGCAGCGACGGCGAACCAGTTCTTGCCGGGCAGGTACATGCCGGAGAAGTTCGGCGTCGATGCGTTGTCGGCCTTCAGCTTCTCGCCGGCAGCGAGCATCTCGTCGATCGTCGTCGGGATCGCGATGCCCGACTTCTCGAACAGGTCCTTGCGGTAGATCATGACTCGGGCACCGGCGTAGTACGGGACGGCGAAGAACTTGCCGTCGTACGTGCCGGCCTCGACCAGGCTCTGCAGCAGGTCGTCGCCGCCGAGCGCGGCCTTGTCGGCCGTGAGGTCCTTCAGCGCAGCCGGCGGCTTCGAAGGCCTGCGCCTGCGTGTTGCCGAGCTCGATCACGTCGGGGCTGTCGCTGCTCGACAGTGCGGTCGTCAACTTCTCGACGATGCCGGTCCACTGCTGGCGCTCGAACGTCACCTTCACGTCAGGGTGGATCTTGTTGAACTCGCCGATCGCGAACTTCGACGAAGTCGTCGGGCGTGTCGCCGCCGTTCAGCCACAACCGCAAGCTGCCACCCTCGCCGGTGCCACCGACGATCGGTACCGGAGTCGTGTCGGCGGGTGCAGCCGTGGCCGCAGTCGTATCCGACGTTGCGGTGCCGCTGTGGTAGCCGCGTGGCGCCGCGTTGGTGGCCGAACTGCTGGCGTTGTCGTCGTCGCCACAGGCGGCGAGCGCCACCATGGTCAACGCCGCGAGGCCAGCGGCAAGTGTTCTTGTTTTCATTTTCTTCCCCTTGGGTTGTGACCGACCGTGGCCGGATCTGGTGCCGCAGCGCGGGCCGCGCTGTTATTGCTGTTCAGACGATGCCGAGCTCGTTGCGAAGCACGAGCGCAGCAGCGCCGAGAAGTACGCCGTCGTCGCCCAGCGAGCTGAAGCGAACGGAGACGTGCTGCCCGACATTCGGGAACGTCCGGTTGCGGATCGTGTCGATGGCCGCGAGACGGAAGCGGTCGTCGAGGAGATCCATCGGTCCGGACAGGACGATTTGGGAGAGGTTGAGCGCACCGACCAGTGCCGCCAGGACGATGCCGAGGTGGCGTCCGGCCAGTTCGAGGTGGCGTGCGCGATCGCGCTCGCCGACGCCGTTCAGGCGTTGGGCGAGCAGAGGAACGGAGACGATCGCCTCGAGGCATCCGCGCTTGCCGCACTTGCACAACGCGCCCTCGTCGTCGACCACGACGTGGCCGATCTCGCCGGCCGCGAACTGATCGCCGACGAACAGTTCGCCACCGATCACGACACCCGCACCGACACCACCGCCGACCCGAACGAGCAGGAGGTTCTCGGTCGGCACTTCGAGCGCGCCGTACTCGGCGAGCACAGCAGCGTTTGCATCGTTGGCGACGTAGCACGGCGCGTCGACGGCTGCGGTGAGCTTCGCCGCGAGCGGCTCGTCGGTCCACTTCACATGCGCCGCAGTCAGCACGACGCCGTGGTCGTCGACGATGCCTGGAGTCGCGCATCCGACGCCGAGCAATGGACGGTCGATGCCTCTGGCGATGTCGCGGGTGAGGCGCACGATCGCAGCAGCCGCCTTCTTGCCGGTCTCGCCGTTGCGGGCTTGCGAGTGCCGCGCCACGATCTTGCCGGCGAGGTTGACGACGGCTGCCTCGATCACGTCGTCGTCGCTGAGATCGAGGGCGACGACGTGGCGTGCGTCGGGCTCGACTCCGAGCAACGTCGCGGGCTTGCCGGCACTGGTGCTCGCCTTGCGACCGACCTCTGCGATCAGGCCGTCGGCGATCAACTCTGCCGTCACGGCCGAGACGGTCGTGGCGGTCAGTCCGCTGTAGCGGGCGAGGTCGGCACGGCTCTGGGGACCGTTGGTGTGAAGTGTCTGCAGCAGCAGCGTGCGGTTACGTGGACGAGCGTCCGCGGGCGCTGCTTTCGACGACGTCGCCGAACGTCCATTGGGCTGATCGGCGGTCCCCAGGCGTGCCATGGATTAATTACTACAGCATAGTTATTAATTCTGTCAAGACGAATCTTCGGTCAATGTTGCGTCGCCTGGAACTTCGACATCAGATGCTCGCCGGCAGTGACGGGCGCGTACCGCGGTGCTTCGCCAGCGCCGAGACACGTCGGGATACAGTCGATCACCGCGTCCCAATTCGCGTTGTGGAAGAAGGCGATCGACTGCCGACGCGCCGTCGCGGCGACGTCGTGCGGTGGTGTCACGACTCGGTGCAACGTCGATCGCCAACGATCGTTCGTCCAGCGCGCCATCGCATCGCCGAGATTGATGACGAACGAGTGCGGCGGCATGGGGACCGCTGTCCATCGGTTGCCGGTCGACGCGGGCACGAGCACTTCCAACCCTCCCGGAGCGGCATCGCCACGCAAGATGGTGACCGTGCCGTAGTCGGTGTGAGCACCGGCGCGCAGTTGACCGGCCGCGGCTGGTTCGAGAAGAGCCGGGTAGTTCAGGAGCCGCAGCGCGCTCGTGTGGCGATCGATGCGCGAATCGAAGTAGTCATGCGGCAAGTCGAGCGCCTCCGCGCAGAGAGCCATGAGGCGGACGACGAGATCTGCCATCGCGTTGTAGTACGCCTCCAAGGCGGGCTGGAGCTCCGGCAATGCCGATGGCCACGGCGTGGCTTCGTAGACGAACGCCTCGGCCGGGTCAGTGGGCGCAACGGTGGGCCGATCGATCGGGCCCATGGAAAACGTCTCTTTGAGGTCGGGTGGCGTGTCGTCGCCGAGCGATGCCGCGAGCCGCTCGCCTTGCATCGGGGCGTAGCCGTACGGGTAGCCCGCGAACGGCATTGCGACCGTCATCTTGTCGGCGATCGGAAGATCGAAGAACGTCGTGGTCGCTGTCCACGCGGCGTCGATCACCGCTTGGTCGACGCCGTGATTGGTCACCACCAGAAACCCTGTCTGCCGGCAGGCCGCGTCGATCAACGACGCCGCGTTCGAGTCCGTGAGATCGATGACGTGAATGGTCGCTTCGTCGTCGCACACCATCGCTCCAGCATCGCGCTCGGCCATCGCTTCACGAGGGGTTGTCACACGCTGACCACATCAACGACGGTCAATCTGGGACAACCACACATTCTCCGGGGTGGATCCGGTGAAACATTCGCACTCGCGACTCACACGGCACAGGTCGAACGGGAATGAACCTCCAACCAGCTGTCTTGATCCCTGTCAGCTTGCGGCAAACATGACGCTGTCTCCGCTGAAGCCCGCTGTCGCGTAGATGACGAACGAAGGACTGTCTGCGGGAGCGACAAAGCAGAGAGTGCCACTGACACTCCCGCCGGTGAAGACGTCAGCAGAACTGTCGAACTCGCCCGGTGTCACCCCGCAGTCTTTTGACAGCGACACGTTGCCGTCGCCAACTGCATCGGCGGTCACTGAGAACGGGGATGCAGAGCCGTTGCCACCGTACGTGTAGGTCACGGGAACACCTATGAATCGCGAACCATCTGGTGGTGGATCGTTGAACTGGTTCTCGGCGTGCACTGCGTCAGTGATGTCTGCCGCGGGGCCGGTCACAGTGAGTTGCCAGCCTTCCCCGATGTCACCGGCAGTACCGATCGCGGTTGGAGCGAGCCGATCAGGCGTCGACGCAGCACCGGCCTGCGGACCGGCGACAGGCGTCATTGGAACTGCCGCTGTCGGCGGCTTGCTGGCATCAATAAAGACCGGGTCTCCACCGAAGAAACCACTGGTTCCATATACCTGCAGGCTGGCCGCGTCCTCCGGTGTCGTCACGAAGCAGATGTTGCCCTGCACGACCCCGCCGGAGAACACGTCGCCGAAGTTGCTGAGTTCTTGCGGCACGACGCCGCAACTACCTACGAGTTCCACGTTCGAGGCCCCGACCGCGGAGATTGTGGTTTCGAACGTCGTCTTGGGATCCTCCAGGCCAAAGTAGCCGAGTGCGACGGTGACGAGCGTAAACGTCGAGCCGGCTGGCGGCGGGTCGTTGAACTGGTTTTCGGCGCTGATAACGGCTGCGGCGTCAGCATTGACGTTTAGGATCTGAAGCCGCCATCCATCGCCAATGTCCGCGATTTCACCAACCGCAACCGGATTGCTTCGATCGCCGTGCAGACCGACGGGCGCGCCGGCCACGACGTCGGACGAAGCGGCCACCGTCTCAGGAGTTGTTTGCTCGATGGGTTCGGTAACCGGCGCCGACTGACCCGTCTCAATCGACGTGGAGTCCGTGGCCCGTGGCGAAGTCGCCTCGAGCGTCGCGTCAGCCGATTCGTCTTCGGTAGAAGCGGGGCTGACAGAGTCGCCGTCGTCCTTCTTGCCAGCGTTCGCCGCGATTCCGACGCCAACCAACACGACGACGGCCGCCGCTAGCCAGATCCACAACTTCTTGCGCTTTGGACCGGCTGACCTGTCCGTTGCTGAATTCGTGGGTGGCTCGGAGGGAGGAGGGGCGACCGGTGGCGGTGGTGGTGGGAAGTCGCTCACGTCGCGACACCGTACTCCGACCAAGGCGGACGCGAATCCAGCGGGTCGCTCACGTCTCATGCCAAGATCAGCAGATGCAGATCGCGACGGATTGTAGCTACGGGCTCTGAAGGTCGTAGCGCCTGGTAGATGGAGCCGGGTGTGAGAATCGAACTCACGACATCTTCATTACAAGTGAAGTGCTCTGCCGACTGAGCTAACCCGGCGAGGGTCGCCCAAATCGTAGAGGACGAGCGTCGACATTACGTACGGAAATCTCTACGTTGGGGCCAGCCCGACCAGCAGAGGGAACGAGACCGCATGATCAACCTCGACGAGACGTCCGGCCAGTTCACGTTCACGTCGGGCGCGGCGACCGGGGTGCTGCAGTTCCGACGACGAGCCGATCGCATGATCATCATCCATACGGTGGTACCGCCGGAGCTCGAAGGTCAGGGCGTTGGCGGCAAGCTGGTCCTCGCTGCGATCGAGCACGCAGCCAGCCATCACCTCACCGTGGTGCCGATCTGCCCCTTCGCACGAGCGTGGTTGCGATCACATCCCGATGTGGCCTCGACGGTGACCATCGAGTGGCCCGACGAGTCGGAGAAGGCCTGACGCTTGCGTGCGAGAAACCGCTTGTCCATCGGCCTTATATCGAATATCGTCGATGATCGATGAAGATCTCTCGCGAGAACGCAACCGAATGGGCATCGTGGTTCCGTTCGCTCGGTGATCCCACGCGGGTGCTGATCCTCAATCTCTTGGCCAGCGAAGGCCGACCGATGAGCGTCGGCGAAATCGTCGACGTGCTCGATGTCGGCCAGTCCACCATCTCTCATCATTTGAAGATCCTCGGAGACGTCCGCTTCATCCTCGTCGAGCGAGTCGGCACGACCAGCTGGTGGCGCATCAACGAAGCATGTCTCGACTGCTTCCCCACCGCGGCCGAGCTCGTCATGGGCCGAGTGCCGGCCAACGCGCCATGGGACGAACCGCAACCAGCAACCACGAGGAGAAACAAATGACCGCCGAAGCGGACACTCTGCGCGACGAGATCCGCCGACGCTACGCCGAGGCAGCCAACACTGCTGCCGGCGGACAGCAAGCGACCGATGGTCCCCCGGATGCGTGTCTGGGCACCAGCCTGTACGACGACCTCGACGGCATCCCCGAAGGCGCCGGACTGGCCAGCCTCGGCTGCGGCAATCCGATTGCCGTCGCAGACCTTGCTCCGGGCGAGACGGTCCTCGATCTCGGCTCTGGCGGCGGGATCGACGTTCTCTTCTCGGCGAAGCGCGTCGGACCGACCGGCCACGTGTACGGACTCGACATGACCGACGAGATGCTGGAACTGGCTCGCCGCAACGCCACCGAGGCGGATGCCACCAACGTCACCTTCCTGAAGGGCCACATCGAACGGATCCCGCTACCGGATGCGTCGATCGATGTCGTCATCTCCAACTGCGTCGTCAACCTGTCCACCGACAAGCCCTCCGTCTTCGCCGAAATGCACCGCGTCCTTCGGCACGGCGGGCGGATCGGAATCAGTGATGTCGTCGCCGCAGACGACGTACCTCCGGAAGAAATCGGTGAGCGGGCCGCACGTGTCGGATGCCTCGCCGGCGCCCTGACGTTCGATGCGTATCGACGCCAACTCGGCGACGCAGGGTTCGACGACATCACTGTGGCGTCGACTCACGAGTTCGGCGATGGAATCCACTCAGCGATCATTCGCGCCGTCAACACGTGACCGCCGGCGTCGCCATTCGAGAGATGCGGCCCGACGACTGGCCGGCTGTCCGGGACATCTACGGATCCGGGATCGCCACCGGTCACGCCACCTTCGAGAACGCTGCCCCAACGTGGCAGCAATGGGACACCAGTCATCTTCCCGACCACAGGCTCGTTGCGCTCGCTGACCGCAGTGTCGTCGGCTGGGCCGCTCTGTCGGCCGTTTCGGACCGCTGCGTGTACGCCGGCGTCGCCGAGAACAGCATCTACGTTCATCCCGCTCATCGGGGTCGCGGCGTTGGCCGCACACTGCTGGGCGCACTGATCTCGTCGTCGGAACGAGCCGGGATCTGGACGGTACAAACTGGGATCTTCCCGGAGAACGTCGCCAGCTTGGCGCTGCACGAGCGTTGCGGATTTCGCGTCGTTGGCATCCGTGAACGCATCGGCCAACTCGATGGGGTGTGGCGAGACACTCTGTTCCTCGAACGGCGCAGCACCGTCGTCGGAAGTAGATCGGGCTGACGCCGGCTCGGGTTTGGCAAGGTGTTCTCAAGATCTGGGCGCTTGTCTGCAAGTACCTCTTAGTCTGGTGGCGGGGCAAGTACAGAACGTGGCGGAATCGTGCCTCAATCATGCGGGAATCTCATCGGACGCGGGTTGCTCGCGCGTCGAAACATTCGGGCGAAAGCAGTCGGCGTCGGTGTGTTCGGGATGCTCCTGGTGGCGTCAGTGTTCTCCGGAGCGGGATCGGCACACGCCGAGCCGTCGCTCGACGGGTCCGGCTTCGTCGCGGTCGCTCCGGCCCGAATCCTCGACACCCGCGCCGACTCCACGACAGTTGACGACCGATTCGCACGTGGTGGCGCGATGGGGGCGACGTCGACGCTGGATCTCAAGGTCACGGGTCGTGCGGGTGTACCCGTCGCCGGTGTCGGCGCGGTGGTTCTCAACGTCACCGCGGTCGATCAGTCGTCTCCGACCTACCTGACCGTGTTCCCGACGGGCGCATCTCGGCCGCTGGCATCGAACTTGAACCCGGCGCCGGGCGTCACCCAGGCGACCCTGGTCGTTGCCAAGGTCGGCGCCGACGGTGAGGTGTCGATCTACAACAACGCCGGCACGGTCAACGTGATCGCCGATGTGCAGGGTTGGTTCCCGATCTCGCAAGGGAGCGCGTACACGCCGGTGGTGCCGGCGCGCATCCTCGAGACGCGAGCCGCGATGTCGACCGTCGATGGAGTGGACGAAGGCTCGGGCGCGTTGGGTGCTGGTCGAACACTCGAGCTGACGGTCGTCGGCCGCGGTGGCGTCCCGGGATCCGGCGTTGGTGCGGTCGCATTGAGCATCACGGCGACGAATCAATCGAGGCCGACATTCATCACCGCGTTCCCGACGGGATCGTCGCGTCCGAATGCTTCGAGCTTGAACCCGAGCCCGTCGATGGTTGCCTCGAACCTGGCGATCGTGAAGGTCGGTACCGGGGGCACGATCTCGATCTACAACGACAGTGGATCGGTCGACCTGATCGTCGATGTGCAGGGGTGGTTCCCGACGGGTCCCGCGTACACGGCTGTGGAGCCCGCTCGCGTGTTCGACTCGCGACCGGGCTTGTCGACGGTGGATGGCGTGGCGGCCGGTGGCGGAGCACTGTCCGCCGATTCGATCGTGACCCTCGACATCGCTGGGCGCGGCGGTGTGCCACCGACCGGCGTGTCGGCCGTGGTGCTCAATGTGACGGCGACCAATCAGACCGATGCAACATTCCTGACCATGTATCCGACAGGGGGAGTGCGTCCGAACGCATCGAACCTGAACCCACTGCCGGGCCTGACCGCATCGAACCTCGTCTTCGCCGACGTCGGCGCGAATGGCCAGGTCAGCATGTACAACAACGCTGGCAGCGTCGATGTGATCGTCGACGTATTCGGTTGGCTACCGGACGACATCGTGACGGCCAACGACGTGTTCACCCTCACCGAGGACTCGGCTGCCAACGCCCTCGATGTCGTCGCGAACGACATCGACCACGACGGCGACTCGCTGACCATTGCTTCCGTGACGCAACCATCGGGCGGCTCAGTGCTGATGACCGGTGGCGCCGCGGGCGCCCACACCGGGGTCTCGTACACGCCGCACGCGAACTACTGCAACACCTCATCGGCCGAACAGCCCGACGCGTTCACCTACACGTTGAACGGAGGGTTCACCGCTTCGGTTGCCGTCACCGTGAACTGCGTCGACGATGCGCCGACGGCGAACAGCGACGCGACGACGACGGTCGAGGATGCGTCCGCGACGGCGATCGCAGTGCTGACCAACGACACCGACATCGACGGCGGCACGAGGTCGGTCGCCTCCGTGACGCAGCCCGCGCACGGCATCGCGACGATCACCGGTGGTGGCGCCGGTGTGAGCTACGTACCGAACGCGAATTACTGCAACTCGCCTCCTGGTGGCGCGCTCGACTCGTTCTACTACTCGCTCAATGGTGGATCCGTCGGCAACGTCGCGGTGGTCGTGACATGTGTGGACGATGTTCCGATCACTGTTCCGGACTTCGCGACGATCGCCGAGGACGATCCAGCGGCGGCGATCAACGTGTTGGTCAATGACACCGATGTCGATGGAGGACCGAAGGCGATCGCTTCGGCCACCGATCCGGCGCACGGCACGGTCGCGCTGACTGGTGGTGTCTCGGGTGCCAGAACGGGACTGACGTACCAACCGAATGCGGGCTACTGCAACACTCCGCCAGGCACCTCCCTCGATACGTTCGGTTACACGTTGACGCCCGGTGGCTCGAGTGCACTGGTGACGGTTGTCGTCAACTGTGTCGACGAGGCCCCGGTGGTCACCGTCGGTGCCGGCTCGATGTCATACGTGGAAAACGATGCCGCCGCGGTGATCGACGCAGCGTTGACGGTCATCGATTCGGACGACACCACCATCGACTCCGGATCCGTGACGATGTCCAGCGGGTTCGCTGTCGGTGACGTGTTGTCGTTCACCAATCAACTCGGGATCAGCGGTTCCTACGGCGCAAGCACCGGCGTGCTCTCACTGACAGGTTCGGCACCCGTTGCCGACTATCAGGCGGCATTGCGCTCCGTTCGTTTCGCAAGCACCGCCGACAACCTGTCCAAGGCCGTCGTGTTCGCGGTGAACGACGGCGACGCGACCTCGGCTGCGACAGCGGGCACGAAGGCGATCGCGATGACCGGCGTCAACGACTCGCCGACCATCACTGCCACGGGTGCTGTCCTGACATACCTCGAGAACGACGGTGCGGTGGTAGTCGACCCAGGCCTGACCATCGGCGATCCCGATTCCGCGATCGCGGGAGCAACGGTCGCGATCAAGCCGTCGTTCGATTCGTTGAAGGAGGCGCTGTTGATGAGCAACCAGTTGGGCATCGTCGCCGACTACAACTCGGCGACTGGAGTCCTGACGTTGTCGGGGACGACGACCGCCGCGAACTACCAAGAAGCGCTGCAGTCGATGTTCTACTTCAACGGCTCCGATTCCTGGACTCCTCCGACGCGCAGCATCGAGTTCCAGGTCACCGACACATCGGGTGCCGCGAGCCCTGTGGTGGCGCGCAGCATCACTCCCTCGCCGGTCGACGATGCGCCCGTCAACAGCGTTCCCGTCGCGCAGGCGACAGACGAGGACACTCCGCTGTTGTTCGCCACTGCCAATCTCAACGCGATCTCGGTCGCCGACGTGGACGCCGGGTCGGCTGCTGTGCAGGTGACTTTGTCGGTGTCGCACGGAACGCTGACACCGACGGCGACGACAGGAGTGACCATCACGGGTTCCGGCAGTGCGACCGTCCAACTCACCGGAGCGTTGACTCCGATGCAATCGGCGATCGGAAGCCTGCGGTACGAGCCCGCCGCCAACTTCAACTCGTCGCAGGGCGCGGAATCGCTGGTGATCGTGACGAATGATCAGGGCAACACCGGAGCCGGTGGACCGCTGACCGACACCGACACCGTGGCCATCACCGTCAACGCGATGTCGGACTCACCGATCGCCAGGACCCAGACCTTCGGCTCTGTAGGGACGCAAGCGGTGCAGACCAACATGGGTGCAAACCTCGGCGGTCTGCTCGCCGGTGCCATCGATCCCGACAGCGGCGATGCCGGTTACAGCGGCGCGTTCCATGTCGTCGATGTCAGCGCAACGACATCACCGGCGGGTGCAACTGTGGCACTGACAGACGCGACGTTGGGCACGTTCAGCTTCACCCCGCCTGCCGGCGCGACCGGCTCCTTCAGCTTTGCCTACACAATCAGTGACGGCGTCGAGGTCAGCAACAGTTCCACAGCCACCGTGTTCGTCGGTGGCACGACGGTCTGGTTCGTCAACGCCAACGCCGCGGTCGCAGGTACCGGCACGCTGTCGTCGCCCTTCAAGACGCTGGCGCCCGCCGTGACCGCCATCGGTGCCGACACGAACGAACGAATCTTCCTCTACAGCGGCACCTACTCCACTGGTGTGTCGCTGAAGAGCGGCGGCTGGATCGTCGGTCAGCAAGTGACCGGCACCAGCTTCGACTCGGCGATGGGTGTCTCACCGCCGGCCGGCACGTTCGCCCGACCCCCGATCGCCACCGGTACGGCGATCGTGCAGGGAGCCGTCGTTGTCACCACCAACGCGACGGTGCGCGGCATCAGCATCTCCACGACGAGCGCAAAGGGACTGGTCGGAACCAGCGGGACGGGCATCAGTGTCAGCCAGACCTCGGTCACGACAGTCTCTGGCACTGCAGTGGACCTCGACAACGCGCAGGGTACCTACAACCTGTCGAGTGTGTCGACCAGCTTTGCTGCGAACGGAATCCTTCTGAACAACCTTGGAACGAGTTCCGTCACTGTCTCGGGTGGAACCATTGTGGGAGCGTCGGTCCGCGGTGTCGACATCAACTTGGGGTCCGGCGACTTCACCTTTAATGGATCGATGTCGACTGTGGCGGGACCGGCGAAAGCTGTCGAGGTCAGCAACCACACCGGGGGCACGTCGACTTCAACGGCGCCGTCGTCGATACCGGGGCGGGTATCAGTCTTGTCGAACAACCCGGCTCGACGATCAACTTCGACGGCGATCTCAACGTGCATTCCACCATCCGCGACGGCTTCACTGCGTCGAACAGCGGGACGATCAATCTCAGTGGCTCCAACTCGATCACGACTACGAGTGGAACCGCGCTCGTTCTGAGTTCAACAACGCTGAACCTTTCTGCCGACCTCACCTTGAATGTGAGCAACGGTCTAGGTGTGAGAGCAGTCGGAGGCGCGGTTGCGATCAACGGTCCGAGCCTAAGGTCTTGCTCGGAGAACGGCGTCGGGTTCTCGGCAATCGACGGGGGGACGGTGTCGTTGACCGGGACGGGTCACACCATCCAGAGCGTCTCGCGTGCTGCCGTCCAGATCTCGAACACGGCGATCGGGTCGGCCGGCGTCACCTTCCAGAGCCTGGCGTCGACCGGCGCCAACAGCGGCATCATCCTCGACGGAACCGGTTCGGCCGGCGGTCTCACCGTCTCCGGCAACGGCGGCGTCTGCACCCCGCTCGACCCCTCGTGCACTGGCGGAACCATTCAGTCCACGTCGGGCGATGGCATCTCGCTGACCGACACGAGGAGTCCATCGTTCGCGTCGATGCACATCCTGTCGACCGCCGGCAATGGCGTCGACGGCACGACGACCACGAACTTCGCGTTCAACAACGGCTTCATCGAAGACTCGGGTACGGCCCACGGCGCTGACGCGGCGAACATCTCGTTCGGCGATTTCGAGACCGGCACGGAAAGAAACTTGTCGGGTGTCGTGAGCATCACGGGCAACATCCTGAGGTCCAGCTACTTCTACGGCATCGACATCCTCGATTTCGACGGCACGATCTCCGCCGCCGACATCTCCGCCAACACGATCAGCAGCGATGCGACGGAGGTGAGCTCGATGGGCAGTGGAATCAGGCTCGTCGCCGTCGGCTCGGACAGCTCCGTCGCCAACGTCACGCGCGCGAACATCGCCAACAACACCGTCACCGATTTTCCGGGTCTCTTCGGCATCGTGGTATCAGGTGGGAACGCTCACCTCGACGGCCCTGCCGGGATCGTCGGGGTTGCAAACGACCCCACCGACGTCGTCACGATCACCGGTAATCAGGTTGCCGGTCCCAGCGCATCGGCCGGCTTCGCCGCATCCGCGATCATCGTGAACGTGGCGGGCAGCGGCCAAGGCAACTTCGACGTGTCCGCGAACGGCACTCTCGGCAACCCGGTGGGCAACAGCACCGACGCGGCAATCGCCATTCAGTCCGCCGGATTCGCGATTGTGACGGCGACCGCTGATGGCAACGTCATTGCCGCTCACAACGACGCCGGCGCGCCGGGTATCGCTGCGACGACTGGTCGCATCTTCTCATCGGCCGACACGCCGTGGTTGGCCGTCAGGATCGAAGGCAACACGATCAACGAAACCAACGGCAACGGCATCCTGGTCGCTGCCCACGACGCTACGGGTCACCTCGACGCGACGATTTGGAACAATGCGGTGACCGCACCTCTCGGTGCCGGCCAGAACGGCATCCGGATCGACGCGGGCAACATCGACAGCGCGGATGACTCCGTTTGTCTGAGCATTTCCAACAACAGCGCCAACGGCACGACCCTGCTGGACGAAGGCATCGGGCTGTACAAGCAGGGTTCGACCACGACGACCAACGACTTCGGAATCGAAGGAATGAATGCCGCGGCGGCGAGTCCGGACGTCGAGACGTACGTCGACGCGCAGAACCCTCAGAGCTCGGTGGGCGGCAGCGGAAGGCGAACGATTCTCCTCTCGGCAACCAGTGGGTTCGCCAACTGCGCAACAGCTCCCTAGCCCGCACAGTCACCCCAACAGGGTGATTGCGTTGTCGACCGGCGACCTGCATCGTGACCTCAGGCGGGTCGACACCGCAGCGAATGAAAGGGGCTCTCGCATGAGTTCCCAGGTTGAAGTGGATGAAGCCGAAGTCGTCGATGCCGGACTCGATCCGCGGCGATGGGTCGTGTTGGGCGTGCTGTGCCTCGCGCTGTTGGTTGTCGGCATCGACGGGACCATCGTCAACGTCGCGCTCCCGACACTGGTGCGCGAGCTGAATGCGTCCGCAAGCGAACTGCAGTGGATCGTCGACGCGTACACGATCGTGTTCGCCAGCTTCCTGCTGATCGCGGGCAACACCGGTGATCGACTCGGTCGCAAGAAGTGCTTCGTGATCGGTCTGCTGATCTTCGCCGCCGGTTCGTTGGGCTGTTCGCAGGTCTCGAGCTGCAACCGCGTTGATCGGGTTCCGCGCGCTGCAGGGCTTCGGGGCGGCGTTCATCATGCCGGCGACGCTGTCGATCCTCGCCAACGTGTTCAGGGATCCGACCGAACGTGCCCGAGCAATCGCACTCTGGGCCGGCGTGTCGGGACTCGGCGTCGCGATCGGACCACTCGCAGGTGGTTACCTGCTCGAACACTTCTGGTGGGGAGCCATCTTTCTCGTCAACGTTCCGATCGTCATCGTCGCTGTGATCGCGGCCCTCATCATCATCCCCGAATCGCGGGACGAGAACGCCGCACAGCTCGATCTGTTCGGCACGGTGCTCTCCGTGATCGGTCTGGTCGCTCTGCTCTACGGCATCATCGAGGGTCCGTCGAGAGGCTGGACGGAGCCGATCGTGATTGGTTCGTTCGTCGTCGCGATCGTTCTGCTGACGACGTTCGTCTTGTGGGAGCAGCACACGGATCACCCGATCCTCGATGTCACCTTCTTCAAGAACCCACGCTTCACCGCCGCGTCGATCGCGATCACGCTCGTGTTCTTCGCGATGTTCGGCTCGTTGTTCTTCGTCAGCCAGTACATGCAGTTCGTGCTCGGATACTCGGCACTCAAGTCTGGCGCCGCACTGTTGCCGATCGCCGCGACGTTGATGGTGGCTGCTCCACTGAGCGCCAAGTTGGTCGGGCGTGTCGGTACGAAGAAGGTCGTGACGCTCGGGTTGGTGCTCGTCGCACTGTCACTGCTGGTGTTCTCGCGGATCAGCCGAGTCGAGCGGGTACGGGCTCGTGGCGCTGGTGTTGGTCATCATCGGCGCGGGAATGGGGTTGGCGATGGCGCCGGCCACCGACTCGATCATGGGCTCGCTCCCTCCCGAGAAGGCCGGCATCGGCTCGGCGATGAACGACACGACACGCGAGATCGGCGGCGCACTCGGCGTCGCGATCCTGGGCAGCATCACCACGGCCGTGTACTCGTCGCGGATCGTCGGCGACCCAGGCTTCCAAGCGCTGCAGGCTGCATCGCCGGCGGCAGCCGATGCGGTGAAGGATTCGGTCGGCTCGGCGTCGATCGTCGCCTCGCAACTTCCAGCCGAGATCGGTCAACAGATCACCGCCGCGGCGAACTCGGCCTTCATCCACGCCATCGATCGGACGACCATCATCGGCGCAATCGTCGCCCTGCTCGGCGCTGGAATCGCCTATCGATTCCTGCCGGCGCACGCCGACGGCGATGAGGCGATTGCGGAGCTCGTCGACGGCACCGCGCTTCGACTGCTCGACGACCCCGAGGAGCGTCTCGGTCTCGCGAGAGCGGCCCTCGGTCTACTCGCCGACGCCGGCATGTCGAGCCTGACCTACAGCGGCATCGCCGCGCGATCGGGTATCGCCACGGCAACGCTCGAGCGCTACTGGGGCAATCGTGTCGACGCGGTCACCGATGCGCTCGCCGAAGTCTTCAACGCTCATCCCGTGCCGGACACGGGCGACCTGCGCGCGGATCTCTACACGTACGTGAGCGAGGTCGGCAACGTTCTCTCGGTGCCGAGGGCCCGCGAGATCCTGGGTGCGCTGATCTCGGAATCGGCGTCCGATCCCGAGCTCGGCCGCGCCTTGCGTGAGCGGGTCGGCGCCCCGCGGCGCGCAGAGATCGCACGACGACTCGAAGCTGCGCCGGATCAGTTGAAGGTTCCCATCGATGCAGCGATCGATCAACTCATCGGGCCGATCTACCACCGCGCCCTCATCGTCGAGGCACCGATCGACGACGACCTCGTCAGACGCCGTCGTCGACAGCGTGTGGTGAGCTCGTCCGGACACGCCTCGGCGTAGGCGACGCGGGTCGATCTCGCGCACGCGGGCAAGCAGCAGTTCGATCGCGGGTTCGTTCTCGCCACCGCCGGGCACGATCACGTCGGCGAACCGCTTGCTCGGCTCGATGAACTGCTCGTGGCCCGGACGCACGGTCGTGAGGTATTGCTCGATGATGCTGTCGGGCGTGCGACCGCGCTCCTCGACATCGCGCTGAAGACGGCGGATGAATCGAAGGTCGGCGTCGGCGTCGACGTACACCTTCAGGTCGAAGCGCTCGCGCAGCGCGGCGTCGTGCAGCACGAGGATTCCCTCGACGACGATCACCGGCGCAGGGTCGATCGGCCGGACGATGTCGCTGCGATTGTGCACGGCGAAGTCGTATGTCGGCGCCAGCACCGACTCGCCGGCGACCAGTCGAGCGAGGTGATCGTTGAGGAGTGTCCAGTCGTAGGCGTCGGGATGGTCGTAGTTGGTGGCGGCCCGTTCGGCGATCGATTGGTGCGTGTGATCCACCTGGTAGGAGTCGAGACGGATCAGTGCCAGCCGCTCCTCGCCCGCCTTCGCCGGCCAACCGCTCGCAGACCACCGTCTTTCCAGCACACGTCCCACCGGCGACGCCGATCAGGAATGGACGGCTTGCCAATGGCATCGGCGAGACATTAGTAGGGGGGTCCTTGTATTGACCCTGCTCCACCGGCAAGGCTTGGCGCCGTGACCGACGGATCTGCAACTCTCAGCGAACGCGACGAAGCGATCATTCGATTCGAGTCGTCGTGGTTCACGCTCGACGAACATCGCTACGACGCCATCCGCGCCAGGTTCGCGTGTTCGGTCGAGGAATACAATCTCGAAGTGAATCAGCTCATCGACAACCCGGCGGCTCTCGAGTTCGATCCGCTCACGGTGCGTCGGCTGCGCCGTCATCGCGAGCGCCGCCGTCGTGAGATGATTGAAGGCGCGGCCAGTGGTGACTAGCCGGGGGACTATGAGGGAGCGCACATGAGTAACGAACAGCCGAGCAGCCGACCGCCAAAGCGATCGGGCAGCGGCTCGTCGCCGATGGGCTCGACACTGGCGATCGTCATCGCCATTGCCGCGGTCGTGGTCGGGTTCTTGATCCTCAAGAACATCCGCAGCGACGACGACAACACGTCCAGCACCGACGACGCCGACGATCGACGACGCTCGATCCGTTGACCACCACCACGTTCCCTGTCGTGCCGGCCGAATCGACCACCACCGTCGTTCACGCCGCAGACGTCGGGTGCAACGGTCATCGTCGCCAACTCGTCGCATGCCAACGGCGCAGCCGGCCAACTGTCGACCGCGCTGCAGGCCAACGGGTTCACCATGGGGACGCCGACCAACGGCTCGACCAAGGAACCAGTCGACGAAGGTGCAGTACCTCACCGGGCGATGTCAACGCTCAGGCGGTCGCCCAGTCGGTTGCGCAGTTGATGGGTGTCGCGGCACAGACGTCGAGCCGATCCCCACGCCGGTACTGCTGGGCGATCCGACGCTGCTCGCCGACAACACCGTCGTGGTGCTGCTCGGCGACGACAAGGCCAGCAAGACGCTGGCGCAGATGACCGAGCGCCGACGACGACAACGGTCGCCGGTGCCGACGCCGGCGCGACGACTACGTTCTGCTGCGCCGTAAGTCGCTCGAGCAACGTTGCTGCTGCGCGCTCGATGCACCACAGCGGCTCGTTCATCGCCTTCTCCATTCCGAAGGCGTCGACCAAGCTGATGTGGTCGACGCGACGCCGTCACCTCGGGTGCAGCGTCGCCGACGATCGCGCCCACCGGCTTGCCGGCCTCGACCGCCAGTGCCTGCACTCCACCGACGACCTTGCCCTCGAAGCTCTGCTCGTCGAGGTAGCCCTCGCCGGTGATCACCACATCCGCGGCCGCGATCGCGTCGTGCAGGTCGAGCTCGTCGGCGACGAGATCGAAGCCGGGCAGCAGCTGGCCGCCGAGCGCGACGAGCGCGCCGGCGATGCCGCCGGCGGCACCGGTCCCGTCGATGTCGCGCACGTCGACGCCGTAGTCGTGTTGGTAGATCTGGGCGAGGCGGTGGAGGCGACCGGTCAGGAGCTTGACCTCCGCCGGCGAGGCACCCTTCTGCGGGCCGAACACCTCGGCGGCATCGACGAATCGTGTGCGAACGTCGCACGCAACCAACAGCTTGACGCCGCGCAGACGGTGCGGCGCGTGGATCGCCCGCACCGCGCCGTAGCCGCCGTCGGTCGTTGCCGAGCCGCCGAGGCAGACGATGATCTTCTTGGCGCCGGCGTCGAGGGCCATGTCGATCAGCTCGCCCGTGCCGATGGTCGACGCTGCCATCGCATCGTTGTTCGCGGCGCCGCCGACCAGCGTGAGGCCTGAGGCGCGCGCCATCTCGATCACCGCGGTGCCGCGGTACATCCGCCATTCGGCCTGCACCGGATCGCCCAAGCGGGCCGGTGACGACCGACGTGCGGTTGGGTCCACCGAGCGCCTCGAGCGTGCCTTCGCCGCCGTCGGCGACGGGCAGCTCGACGCAGTCGTAGCCGAGCTCCCAGCAGGCAGATCCGACCGCCGCGGCGACCTGCGCACCCGTTGCGGTGCCCTTGAACTTGTCGACCGCTGCTACCACGCGCACCGCCGCAGCCTAGGGTTCGACGCCATGGGAATTGCCAATGACATCGCCTCGCTCGACGCAACTGCGCAGGCCGAGTTGGTGCGAAACGGGTCGGTCAGCTCGAGCGAATTGGTCGAAGCTGCCATCGAGGGCGCGCACCGTGTGAATCCGCAGATCAACGCGATCATCCACCCGCGCGTACGAGGCAGCGGCGGCCGAGGCCGGAACCCCGGGCGGTGGACCGTTCGCCGGCGTGCCGATGGTGGTGAAGGACCTCGGTTGCATGATGAAGGGCGAGCCGTACCACTTGGGATCGCGCAGTTTGAAGTCGGTCGACAACCGGGGCTCGGTCGACTCGGCCCTGTACCGCCGGTTCCGCGAGGCAGGCTTCGTTGCGATCGGCCGCACCAACGCTCCGGAGTTCGGCAGCACCATCACGACCGAACCGCTGGCGTACGGGCCGTCGCGCAACCCGTGGAACCTCGACTACTCGACCGGTGGATCGTCGGGCGGTTCTGCTGCTGCAGTCGCCGCCGGCATCGTCTCGGTCGGTCACGCCAATGACGGCGGAGGTTCGATCCGGGTCCCCGCATCCGAATGCGGCCTCGTCGGGTTGAAGCCCAGCAAGGGCCGCGTCAGTCAGGCGCCGCTCATCGGCGAAGCGTGGGCCGGCGCAACGATCGACGGCGTCGTCACTCGCAGCGTGCGCGACACAGCCGCGGTTCTCGACGCCATCTCGGGTTACGAGGCGGGCGATCCGTACATCGCTCCTCCGTTCGCCCGTCCTTTGCTCGACGAGGTCGGCGCCGATCCCGGACGACTGCGGATCGGCGTGCTCGATCGGTCGCCCCTCGTACCGTCGCATCCCGATTGCGAAGCCGCTGTCGCCGCGGCCGTGAAGCTGTTGGAATCCCTCGGCCACCACATCGACGACTCGTCGCCGGCAGCGATCGCCGACCTCGGGTTCCAGGATCGCTTCGTCACCGTTGTCGCTGCCAACACGGCTCACGACCTCCGCATCATCGAGAGCCTCATGGGACGCCCGTTCGTGGAGGACGACCTCGAGCCCGACAACGTCTTCTTCGGCGAGATCGGCAACTCGGTCTCGGCGGTCGACTACCTCCTCACCCTCGACGCGCAGGCAATGTGGTGCCGCGAGATGCTGTCGTGGTGGCATCCCAGCGACGGCAGCACCGGCCACGACCTGTTGCTGACTCCCGTCATCGCGACGCCGCCGCCTCCGATCGGCTACCTCGCCGGCCCCGAGGGCGCGATGCGCGTGCGCGAGCTCCTGCAGTTCACCGCGCAGTTCAACGTCACCGGTCAACCGGCGATCAGCTTGCCGCTGTACTGGACTGCCGAAGGGCTGCCCGTCGGCGTTCAATTGGTGGCCGGGTTCGGTCGTGAGGACGTCTTGGTGCGAATTGCTGCTCAGCTCGAGGCTGCCCAGCCGTGGGCGTCGCGCCGGCCGCCTGTCACCGCTTGATGGAGGCGAGTCTCGCTCGCGCTGCATATTGCGACGCGGAGGTCTATGCCGACGAGCAACGCCTGGCCTTCGCGACATCGTGGGTCTGTGCCGGTCGCAGCGATTCGATCGGTGCCGATCCAGGTTCGTACCGACTGACGTCGATCGCCGGCGAGAGGGTCTTGCTGGTTCGCGACAACGCCGGCGTCCTCGGGGCGTTCGCGAACCGTTGCATGCACCGTGGAACGGAGTTGGTCGACTCGACCTCGCCTTCGACTTCCACGTGCTTCGAGTCCGTCATCCGGTGCCCGTACCACTTCTGGGCGTACGGGTTCGACGGGTCGTTGCGCGCCTCGCCGTGGGTCGACGACATCGATCCGGCGCTGTTCAGTCTGCATCGGTACGACATCGACGAGTGGGGCGGGTTCGTGTTCGTGCGACTCGACAGCGACGGACCATCGTTGCTCGACGAGCTCGGACCCATTGCAACGCGAGTCAGTCGATTTCCACTCGATCAACTCGTCGTTGGTGGATCGATCTCGTACGACGTGTCGGCCAACTGGAAGGTGATCGCCGAGAACTACAACGAGTGCTACCACTGCGGTCCCGTGCACCCCGAGCTGTGTGACCTCGTGCCGTCGTTCAGGATGCGCGGTGGCTCGAACCTCGATTGGGAGCAGGGAATTCCTCACCGCGAAGGCGCCGACACATACACGCTTTCCGGCAACAGCGCACGAGCGTCGTTCCCTGGCCTCAACGATGCCGAACAGGTCAACCACTTCGGTGAGCTCATCTACCCCAACCTGATGTTGTCGTTGTCGCGTGATCACGTCGCTGCTTTCGTCCTCCAGCCGATGGCCGCCGATCGGACCATGATCGACTGTCAGTTGTTGTTCCATCCCGACGAAGTTGCCAGGGACGTGTTCGACGCGTACGACGCCATCGACTTCTGGCACATGGTCAACCTGCAGGATTGGAACATCTGCGAACGGGTGCAGCGCGGCATGGCCAGCCGGTCGTTCGACCATGGCTGGTATGCGCCGATGGAGGACCCGAGCCTCGACATCCGTCGCTGGTGGACCACGAAGATGAACGGCGCGTAGGTTTCGCGTTCACTGGGGCGGGGTACGCGTAGAGCCATGCTTACCATCCTGTTGATCGTCGTCATCGTGCTGCTCCTCACCGGAGGCGGCCTGGGCCTCAGCCGTCGACGTTGATCACGCCGCGCTGATCACACCAGCCAGTTCGCTTCCCAAGCCGGGTCCGTGAGGGCCGGCCTGCCGAGGCGAAACGGAACGAGGTCGCAGCCCGGATCGAGGCCAGCGGCCAAGGCCGCCAACGTCTTGCCGAACCAGGCGACGAACTTGTAGCCGTGGCCGGCCCCGAGCGCCAGATGGATGTTCGGATGACCCGGCAACGCGTCGACAACGAAGTCTCGATCCGGCGGCAACGTGTAGAGGCAGGTCGTCGTCGACAGAGCCGGGCCCAATCGTTCGCCGAAGGCTTGGGCTGCGAACGCGTCCGTGCGTGCGAGGATCGACGGATCGGGATCGAAGCCTCGAGTGTCGGGATCGACCGGCGACCCGCCGCAGTCCTGAGCGATCTTCACACCCGGCCGACCGAACGTCGGGAAGCCGTAGAACGACGGATCGTCCATCCAGATCCACACGGGGAAACTGCTCTGCGCGAAGAGTTGCGGAGAGTCTGTTTCGTAGTACGTCACCTGCTCGCGCGTGACCGACGAGCGGCAGGGATGTGCCCAGCGGTTCGAGCAACGGAGCGGTCCACGCGTCGGCGGCAACCACGACGTGCGCGGCCTGCACCTCGCTGCCGTCGGCAAGGCGGATGACGACGTCGTCGCTGACTGGTTCGATCGCCACGACGGCAGCGTTGCCGCGCAGCGTTGCTCCGCGATCCGCAGCCAGCTGCTGCATCAACGGCACGGTGGCAGCGGGCGAGACGATGCCGGTGTTCGCTTGGTACAGCACCTCGGTGTCGGCCTCGACATTCCACGCCGGCCAGCGCGTCATGACGTCGGCCGGTGTGAGCTCATCGAACTCGATGTTGCAGGCGTCCATCGATTCGCGATACGTCTTGCTGTCGATCGCGGCGCCGAGCGGGAACAGGTCGATGCCGCCGGTGACGTGCACGCAGGTCTCACCGCTCGCTGCCTCCACCTCGCGCCACGCGTCGTAGGCGAGACGCGTCAGCTGCACATAGTGCGGCGTGTGATAGCTGTGGCGGATGATGCGGCTGTGGTCGTGCGATGCACCGCGATTGTGGCCACCGAGGTCGAATCGTTCGAGCCCGATCACCGAGTGCCCCGCCTGTGCTGCGAACAAGGCCGTCGCGCTGCCGATGCCGCCGAGGCCGATGATGGCGATGTCGAAATGCTCCACGAGTTGCACCGTAGGCGGTCGTTGTACTGTCTCCGCATGACGGAGCCCCGGCCACGCCCCCGCGACCGCGGGATCTCGATCGGCACGCTGCCCATCGGCGCCCACAACTCCATCACCGATGTGCCCGGGCTGCGTGTCGGCCACGCGACCATCGCCGAGCATTGCACCGGTGTCACGGCGATCGTGCCCGACACGCTGGGTTCCATGTTTCGTCGGCCGATGGCTGCGGGTACAGCGGTACTCAACGGAGCCGGCGAACTGACCGGCTCGCTGACGATCCGTGAATGGGGGACGTTGGAAACGCCCATCGTCCTCACTGCGACCATGAGCGTCGGCCTCGCATTCCAGGGAGTCATCGAAGCGACGCTCCGCGAGGTCCCAGACATTGCCGACGACGTCGTTGCTCCTGTCGTAGCTGAATGCGACGACTCGTGGCTCAGTGATCCATCGGTCATGGCGGTGCAATCGCACCATGTCGCCGAGGCGATGGCCGCGGCCACTGACGGGCTGTTTCCCGCCGGTGCAATCGGTGCCGGTTCCGGCATGACGTGCCTCGGTTGGAAGGGTGGGATCGGCACGTCGTCGCGGGTCGTCGATGGTCACGTGCTCGGCACGCTGGTGATGACCAACTTCGGCGCGCTCGAGCGGCTGTGCGTCGACGGATCGCCGGTCGGTCGACGGTTCGCCGAGCTCGGTCGCAACGGCGAACGAGAGGCACCCGAGGGCAGTTGCATCGTCGTGATCGCGACCGACGCGCCGATCCTCCCCGCGCAGTGCGAACGAGTCGCGCGACGTGCCGGGCTCGGTCTTGCGCGCACCGGCTCGGTGGCGACGCACGGCAGCGGCGAGATCTTCGTCGCGTTCAGCACGGGCTGCCGCATGACTCGCAATGGCCGCGGTCCTGTCACTCACGACGTGCTGTCCGATCGCGATCTCGACGCACTGTTCGGTGCAGCGGTGGACGCAACGGAGGAAGCCGTGCTCGACAGCTTGTTCCGGGCACAGACGACGACCGGTCGGTACGGTCGTGTGGCCGAGGCGCTGCCGATCGACGAGATGCTGAGCTTGATGTGATCCTCTCGACGCCGGTGGTCGTCGCCCCGGATCATGTGCGGCACGATGTCGAGACCGGCGTGTGGTGTGGCGTCACCGAGGCCGCCCGTCGCCGGCAATCACGGTGGAGATCGCCGCCGGGGTGCGGTGACGATCCGAGCGGAGACGATCGGCGTGGTCTAGCCGCGCATCGGGGACACGCAGTCGACGTGCAGGCGCACAACGCCGCGGTGGCAGCAGCGCAACTACGGGCGAACGGCCTCGAGCGCGTCGCCATCATCGACATCGATGCTCACCACGGCAACGGGACGCAGGCCATCTTCTGGAACGATCCCGCCGTGTTCTACGGATCGGTGCACCCACTCCGGCTTCAGCACCGTCGGCCGGATGATCGCCGGCCTCGATCGGGCCACGGTGCTCGTCCAGGAAGGCGGCTATGTGTTGAAGACACTCGCCGGCCTCACTTTGCTGGTGCTCGAGGGTTTCCAATCCTGACCCGGTTGGTAGGCTTTCGCCCATGGCCGTGAACGTTCGAATCCCCACCACGATGCGCCCGATTTCGGGCGGTGCCTCCTCCGTACAGGTCGAGGGCGTCACGTTGTCCGACGTGCTCGCCAACCTCGAGACCGCGCACCCCGGCTTCCACGAGCGGCTGTTCGACGAGAGCGGCGCGCTGCGCAAGTTCGTCAACGTGTTCGTTGCCGACGACGACGTGCGCTACCTCGACGGTGTCGACACCAAGGTGCCCGACGGCGAGACCGTCAGCATCATCCCCGCCGTCGCCGGCGGCTGAGTTCGGCAGCAAGCAGCGCAGTCATCGGAATGGTCCGGATAGGACCATCGCGCTGACAGCGTGATCAACCTCCTTGGAAACCGATGAGCTACTCGCAGGTGCCGCTGCGAATTGACCAAGCGGCTGGTCTTGACACCCGAGGAAGTGAGCGACGCGTAGCGGTTCACCGGGTTGCTCGCTATCGCGTGGCGCGATATGGGCCGATACGGCCCATATCGGCGCACGCGACATGAACTCGTCGGATTCTGTCTTGGAATAGCGAAGGGGCCCGCATTGCTGCAGGCCCCTTCTTACGTTTCCAGTGACTGAGTCAGTGGGCTGAAGGACTCAGAAGTCCTCCATGCCTCCGCCGCCCATACCGCCGCCGTTGTCCTTCTCGGGCTTGTCGGCGACGACAGCTTCGGTGGTGAGGAACAGGGCTGCGATCGACGCTGCGTTCTGCAGCGCCGAGCGGGTGACCTTGGCTGCGTCGATGACGCCGAGCTTGACCAGGTCCTCGTACACGCCGGTGGCCGCATTGAGGCCTTCGTTGCCGCTGAGGTTCTTGACCTTCTCGACGACGACGCCACCTTCCATGCCGGCGTTCTCGGCGATCTGCTTCAGCGGAGCTTCGAGGCTCTTGGCGACCAAGCGGGCGCCAGTGGCCTCGTCACCCTTCAAGCTGTCGGCGACCTTGTCGACGGCGGCCTGCGCACGCAGCAGGGCAACGCCGCCGCCGGGCACGACGCCCTCTTCGATGGCGGCCTTGGTGGTCGACACTGCATCTTCGATGCGGTGCTTCTTCTCCTTGAGCTCGACCTCGGTGGCTGCGCCGACCTTCAGCACGGCAACGCCGCCGCTGAGCTTGGCGAGACGCTCTTGCAGCTTCTCACGGTCGTAGTCGCTGTCGGTGTTGTCGATCTCGGCCTTGATCTGGTTGATGCGACCCTTGATGTCGTCCTCGGTGCCGGCACCTTCGACGATGGTGGTCTCGTCCTTGGTGATGATGATCTTCTTGGCGCGTGCCGAGCAGATCGAGCGTGGCGTTCTCGAGCTTGAGGCCGACTTCCTCGCTGATGACCTGACCACCGGTGAGGATGGCCATGTCCTGCAGCATCGCCTTGCGGCGCTCGCCGAAGCCCGGAGCCTTGACGGCTGCCGACTTGAACGTGCCGCGGATCTTGTTGACGACCAGCGTGGCCAGGGCCTCGCCCTCGACGTCTTCGGCGATGATCACCAACGGGCGACCGCCCTGCATGACCTTCTCGAGCACCGGCAGCATGTCGCGGACCGACGAGATCTTCGAGGAGACGAGGAGGATGTACGGATCGTCGAGCGACGCTTCCATGCGCTCCGTGTCGGTCACGAAGTAGGGCGAGATGTAGCCCTTGTCGAAGCGCATGCCCTCGACGAGGTCCATCTCCATGCCGAAGGTCTGGCTCTCCTCGACGGTGATGACGCCGTCCTTGCCGACCTTGTCGATGGCCTCGGAGATCATCTGACCGATCTCGTTGTCGGCTGCCGAGATCGATGCGACCTGTGCGATCTGATCCTTCGAGTCGACTTCCTTGGCGAGTTCCTTGATGCGAGCGACGGCGGCTTCGACGGCGGCCTCGATGCCCTTCTTCAGGGTCATCGGGTTGGCGCCGGCGGCGACGTTGCGCAGGCCCTCGCGGACCATGCTCCAGGCGAGAACGGTGGCGGTGGTGGTGCCGTCACCGGCAACGTCGTCGGTCTTCTTGGCGACTTCCTTGACCAGCTCGGCGCCGATCTTCTCGTAGGGATCCTCGAGCTCGATTTCCTTGGCGATGGACACGCCGTCGTTGGTGATGGTGGGAGCGCCCCACTTCTTCTCCAGCACGACGTTGCGGCCCTTGGGCCCGAGCGTGACGCGTACGGCGTCGGCGAGCTTGTTCATGCCCGCTTCCAGCGCGCGACGAGCCTGCTCGTCGAATGCGATCATCTTCGCCATTGCTTGTGCCTCCACGATGAGGGGATATGTCATTCGCACTCACAGTGCGAGAGTGCTAGCACTCTAGACCGTCGAGTGCTAATCCGGCAACCGGGAGCCGCGAGAGATGGGTGGCAATTAGGGTGAGGCGATGGAAGTGTCGGTCGTCGGAGGAGGAGTCGCCGGGCTCGGTGCGGCGCTGGCGCTGGCCAGACGCGGTCACGCGGTCACCGTGTTCGAGCGCGACGACACGCCGATGCCGCAGTCGGCCGATGAGGCCTTCGACTGGGATCGGCGCGGTGCGCCTCAGGTTCGCCACAGCCACGCTTTCCTCGCCAGGCTCGTCTGCCTGCTGAAGTCGGATTATCCCGACGTCCATCAGCAGCTGATCGACGAGGGCGCCACGGAGATGCGGTTCGGCGAGGATCTTCCGCCGACCATGGTCGGCTTCCTGCCTGAACCACAGGACGACGACCTGTCGATGCTCGCCTGCCGTCGCACGACGTTCGAGTGGGTGCTGCGTCGTGCTGCGTTGGCCGAAGGACGCGTCGAGTTCCGCACCGGGATTGCGGTCGACGGTCTCGTGGCCGAACCCGCACAACCGGGCGCGCGACCGCATGTCCGTGGCGTGCGCTTGGCTGATGGCGGCGAGGCGTCGTGCGACCTGGTCGTCGTCGCTGCCGGCCGCCGCAGCGCGTTGCCCGAATGGCTCGTCGACATCGGCTGCGATCCGATCGACGAAGAGGTCGACGACACGGGCATCGTCTACTTCAGCCGCTTCTATCGGCTGCTCGACGGCGCCGGATACCCGCCTCGCACGGGGCCGATCGGCGGCGACCTCGGCTATCTCAAGTACGGAGTCTTCGTCGGCGACAACCGAACCTTCTCGGTGACACTCGCAACGCCGACCGACGATCAAGAGCTGCGCAAGCTGCTCGCTGATCCCGACGTGTTCGATTCGTGCGCTCGACAACTGGTCGCGACGGCGCCGTATCTGGACGGCCGTGCCGAGCCGATCACCGCGTCGGTCCACGTGATGGCCGGGCTCATCAACCGTTGGCGGCAGTACGTCGTCGGCGAGCGCGCCGTGGCCACCGGGTTCATCGCGATCGGCGATGCGGTGCTGTGCACCAACCCTCTATATGGACGCGGTTGCGCCACGGCGTTCTGGGGTGCACATCTGATGGTCGAGGCGATCGAGGCGCACCCTGGCAATGCCGAGGCGATGTTGCTGGCCTACGAGGTCGCACTGCGGTCCGAGATCTACCCGTGGTACCGGGCCAGCGTCGAGCAGGATGCCGAGGGTCGCCGCGTCGCCGCGGCGCTCCTGGCCGGCGAGGATCCCGACGGCGATCCGAATGACCAGCGCGCGTTCATGCGCGCCGTGTTCCGCGACGGGCTGCTGCCGGCCTTGCGACGAGATCCTGTTGTGTTGCGCGCGTTCTTCCGTTCGCTCAACCTGCTGACCGCGCCGGACGCGATGATCAAGGATCCCGACGTCGGCGCCAGGGTTCTTGCCGTGTGGCAGGACCGCGACAACCGTCCTCCGGAGCCGGCGCTCGGTCCCAAACGCCGCGCCGATCTGCTCGCGCTGCTCACCTAGCACGTGGCGGCATCAGTCGCCGAGGTCGTTGATGCCTTTCGACAGGTTGCCCAGGACGTCGCGCAACTCGGATGCACCGGGCAGCTCTTCGAGTTCCGTGTCCTCGAGCCTGGTGTCGTCGAGCATCAGCCAGATGACCACGCCGAGGACTCCACCGATCAGCGGGAACAGGATGAACGCCCACACCTGCTGCAACGCTCCGGTGTCGTTGTCCGCGAACAACGCGGTGGCCAGGCTTCGCACCGGGTTCACCGAGGTGTTGTCGACGGGGATCGAGATCAGGTGGATCAACGTCAGCGTGAGACCGATCGCCAGCCCCGCCATTCCCGGCGCGAACTTCTTGGTCGTGGTGAACAGCACGACCAGCACCAGCAGAGCGGTCAGGATGACCTCCACCACGATCGCCGAACCGAGCCCGAAGTAGGGACCGGTCCACAGGTTCGCGGCGAACTGACCGCGTTCGTAGCCGTCCTGTCCGCTGGCGATGCCGAAGATGATCGCGGCACCACCGATCGCCCCGACGACCTGCCCGATCCATGAGTAGATGGCCTGCGTCATGTCGACCTTGCGTGCCAGCAGCATGGCCAACGTGACGGCCGGGTTGATGTGACAGCCGGAGATCGGACCGATCACGTAGCACATGATCAGCAACGACAGACCGAACCCGAGGGCGATCATCAGGATCCTGATGAGGCCGACCGCTGTCGATGCATCGCCCTCCGGGAGCAGCCCGGTCGCGGGTAGCAGGATGGCGACACCCGGACCGCCGAGCATCAGCACCAGCGTGCCCACCAGCTCGGCGGCGAGGATTCGACCGTTGTTTCGTGGTTCCATACCGAAAACCTATTTCGCTGCGTATACGCGTTTGGCTGATCCTCGGATACCTTCCTGTGAATGGTGCGTCGTCGCAGTGAGTCACTGCTCGTCACCGTCTACGAAGACGGCGCTCTCCGACGTCGCCCCGACGACGTGATCGTCGAGGAGCCGATGACGATTCAGCTCGACGGCAACATCGTCAGCACCACGATGCGCACACCCGGCAACGACTACGAGTTGGCTGCCGGCTTCTGTTTCAGCGACGGTCTGCTCGGCGGCGCCACGATCCGCGGCGTGCGGTATTGCGCCGATGGTGCCGCCAGCGAGAGCCAGTTCAACGTCGTCACCGTCGAGACCGGTGGAAAGGCTCCGGTTCCGACGCCGCGGCTCGGTACCACGACGAGCAGTTGCGGCTTGTGTGGCAACGACTCGATCGAGGCGCTGTGCGATCGGCTCGAGCCGCTTCCATCCACCCCACCGATCGACCTCAAGGTGCTCACCTCGATGCCGAAGGCCGCCCTCGCCGCGCAAGGCCTGTTCTCGACGACGGGGGCGGTGCACGCGGCCGCCGCGTTCACACCCGATGGCGAGGTGCTGATCACGCGCGAAGACGTGGGCCGCCACAACGCCGTCGACAAGGTGGTCGGTCGCATGCTGCTGGACCGCCAACTTCCGGCGACCGGGCTCGGCCTGTTCGTCAGCGGCCGGGCGAGTTTCGAACTGGTGCAGAAGGCGTGGGCCGCGGGCTTCGGCACGTTGATCGCAGTCAGCGCACCGACAGCGCTTGCCGTGCAGACGGCGAGGCGCGCGGGTTTGACGTTGGCCGGTTTCGTGCGCGGTGAACGCCTGAATGTCTATGCGCCCGAACGAATGCCGCTCTAGCCTGAATCCATGAAGAGCGATCCTGTGACGCCGTCGACCGGTGTTGGTGTTCTGCACCTGTTCTGCAAGCCGACACCGATGTTCGAGGCCGAGGCGGCCGTGGCTGCGGTCAAGGCTGCCGAGGCCGCGGGATGCCAGGTCGTCACGGTCGCGATGCTCGGTCACAAGTGCGACGTCGCCGTGATGGCCGTGCACGAGAACCTGCGCGAGCTGCGCGCCCTCCAGGTCGCCGTGCAACACGCCGGGCTCGACATCGTCGATTCGTACGTCAGCCTCAGCGAGGTCAGCGAGTACGCCGCGCAGATGCCCGACGAGATGAAGAAGCCGCGGCTGTATCCCACGATCCCGCCCAACCACGTCGATTACGCGATGCCCGCGTGGTGCTTCTACCCGATGAGCAAGAAGCGTGAAGGCGACGCCAACTGGTTCACACTCCCGTACGAGCGTCGCAGCGAGTTGATGCACGAGCACGGTGCCAGCGGGCGCAAGTTCGCCGGTCGTGTCGCCCAGTACATCACCGGGTCGGCCGGTCTCGACGACTTCGAGTGGGGCGTCACGTTGTTCGCCGTTCGCCCCGACGATCTCAAGGAAGTCGTGTACACGATGCGGTTCGACGAGGCCTCGGCCGTGTACGCCGAGTTCGGGCCGTTCTACACCGGGATGGTCACACCCGTCGAAGAGCTGATGGCGTCGCTCTGATCGAGCGTCAGGGAGCGGTCGCCGGCCTGATCGTGCGGCTGTAGTCGCGGCCCGCCTCGTCAAAGCCAAAGACGTCGAAGTCGGCGTCTGTCAGGTCCCCGTTGGCTCCGATGGTCAGTCGCCCGCCCGGGCCGTCGTAGTTGATGTTGCTGGCGTTCAACAGGTCGGCGCTGCACTCGGCAAAAGTCATGCATGGCGAGCCGCTGGCGCTGACCGACGGGATCTGAGCCGCGATGGCCGCGGGCTGCGTGACACCGCCACCAGCGGCAAGTGCGGCCAGCGCGATGAGGTTCACGCAGTCGTAGGCGTTGGCCGCGTACGGGCTCGGGTTGTCGGCCGTGGTGCCGAGGTCTGCGAGGAAATCGACGTTGCTGCTGAACGCAACCGGGGAGATGCCAAAGATGCGAGCGCCCAACGAAGCGGCCATCGGCTGGGCCGATGTCGGTGGCCGGCGCATCGCGTCGTTGACGACGTATCTGGGCGACAGAACTCCGGTGGGATCTTTCGGGTATGCGCTGTCGATCGCGGCGACCATGAGTTGTCCGGAGGTGGCGTCGCCTATGACCACCACGACGTGGTTCCCCTTGTCGGCGACCTGCTTGGCTGCAGAGGCAATCCCAATGTTGTCGGGTGTATACGTGACGGACTGGCTGGGCTCGATGTTCTGGCCGCGCAACGCGGCCTCCACCGCGTCGTCGAACAGTTGGCCGTAGTCGTCGTCGATGTACACGACGGTCGCTTCGGTCGCGCCGGTGAGGTTGACCTGGTCAGCAATTGCCACGGCCTGCAGAGAATCGGAAGGGATGGTTCGGAAGAACAAGCCCTTGTCGGGGAAGTTGTCGAGCAACCCCGCCGACGCGGTGGGCGAGCAGGCCACGACGCCGGCATCGACGATCTCACCCAAGCTGGCGAGCGCATCGAGTGAGGACGCCGGGCCGACGATTGCGTCGACCCCAGCATCGAGCAGAGTTGCAACTGCAGGGTCGACACCAACTCCGCCGCCGCTCTCGTTCGCACGGAGGACTTGGATGAACTGACCGTTGACCCCACCTGTGTCATCGATCTGGTGCTCGGCGAGCGAAACCGCGTGGCCGATGGCATCGCCGATGTCGGCGTTCGCGCTGTCCTGGGGAATCAGGACACCGATGCGGAGGACGCCGTCCTCCTCGTGAATGACCGGTGCGACCGTTGGAGCGGGAGTGAACGGCCGGCGCCGCGCTGTCGGAGCTCGCATCCGGCAGCCAGGGCGATCAACCCGCCGACGGCAAGCATGGCCGCGCGACGGGTCGACGTTGGACGCATGCAGGGATTGTAGGTGGCCGGGTCGCCGGCGTTCTCGACCTGGAACGACCGGCTACGCCACAATGCATGGGTGATACTCGCGGAACGCGACCGATTGCTCGCCGACACGACCTTGCAGGGCCGGGCGTGGTGCGAGGCGTGGACGGATGCGATCGACAACTGGTTGGTCGGTTTGTACACCGGAGTGTTCGGCGACCAAGCCGAAGTCTGCTTGCTCGTGGTCGGGGGCACGGGCCGCCGGGAGATGGCGCCGCGCAGTGACATCGACGTCATGGTCGTCCATCGCGGGAGTGCCAAGAAGATCGAGGCCGGTCTCGCCGACCTGTGGTATCCGATCTGGGACACGGGCATCCACCTCGGGCATGCGGTGCGGGCCGCGAACCAGAAGTTGACGGTCGCCGCAGACCAACTCGACACGGCCACGACCATGCTCGCCGGTCGTTGGCTGGCCGGCGATCGTGCACTTGCAGACGAGGTGTTGCAGGCTGCGCAGCGATCGTGGCGATCCGACGCGGGGGCGTGGCTCGAGCTCTTGCGCGAACGCGGGCTGGCCCGGCATCGTGCCGATGGCGAGGTCGCCTTCCTGTTGGAACCGAACCTCAAAGAAGGGCGCGGCGGTCTGCGCGACATGCACGAATTGCGATGGATCGACGCTGCCGGCAGAGGCATCGCGACCGAGGCGCCGGCTGCACTCGGTGCGGCCTACGACACGTTGCTTCGCGCCCGCGTCGCGTTGCACCGAGTGGCACCGATCGCCGGCGAGTTCATGCGCTTGGAGGACCAGGATGCGATCGCTGCCGCGGGCAAGTTCGGAACCGCCGACGAGCTGATGGCTGCCGTCTCGTCGGCAGCGCGAACCGTGTCGTGGCAGTACGACCGGGCATGGCACGCAGTCGCCCGGTCGGCGAAGGAGCCGATGAAACCGCGTCCCCTCGCCTCCGGAGTCACGTTGCGCAACGGCGAGGTGGAGCTCGGGGTCGACGTGTCCCCGGAGCTCGACCCGACGTTGATGCTGCAGCTCGCCGTCGGCGCGGCGCGCAGCCGAGTCGCCGATCGCCACGCGCGCGCTCGAAACGCTGAACGAACGCACGCCTGAATGGCCGACTCCGTGGCCGACGGGCGCGACGCAGGAGCTCGTGGCGTTGTTGCTGGAAGGCCCGCGGGCCATCCCGGTGCTCGAGTCACTCGATCAGGCCGATCTGTTCAGCCGGATGCTCCCCGAATGGGAGCCGGTTCGCTCGCGGCCGCAACGAAACGCGTACCACCGGTTCACCGTCGACCGGCATCTCTGGGAGGCGGCAGCCAACGCCGCGGTGCTTGCCGATCGCGTCGTGCGACCTGACCTCCTGGTCGTCGGTGCCCTGCTGCACGACATCGGCAAGGGCTACCCGGGCGATCACACCGAGCGCGGTGAAGAGCTGGTCGCGGTGATCGCTCCGCGGATGGGTTTCGACGAACGAGACACCGCATACCTGGTCGCGCTGGTGCGGCATCACCTCCTGTTGCCCGACATCGCCACTCGTCGCGATCTCGACGATCCGGCGACCATCGACATGGTCGCCGAGGCGGTTGGCAACGCGGTGTTCCTCGACCTCCTGCACGCCTTGACGGAGGCCGACTCGCTGGCAACCGGCTCGTCGGCGTGGAGCCCGTGGAAGGCCGAGCTCGTCGAGGAGTTGGTCGAGCGGGTGCGACTGCGGCTCGGTGTGGCCGATGGAGCGGAGTCGGTTCACGAACGCGGTTCGCCATTTCCAACGGCCGACATCCTGGCGCTCATGGGTGCAGGCGAGACCGCGGTGCACGTCGATGGTCCCCGCATCGTCGTCGTCAATCACGACCGTCCAGGAACGTTCGGACGCCTCGCCGGTGTGCTCGCGCTGCACGGCATCGATGTCGTCGGAGCACGTGCACATAGTGATGAGCAGGGGATGGCGGCCTCGCAATTCAGGATCACCGAACCGCGCCAAGGTGCGGACTGGGCAGTGATCACAGCTGATGTCCGGCGTGCTCTGGCGGGCGAGCTCGCGTCTGTCTGCGCGCCTCGCTGAACGGGCGCGCACCTACCGCCGTCGTCGCAGGCCGGCAGCCGCGGCGGAGTCCGTGCTGTCGCCTTCGGTGGTCTACGTCGACGACGCCAGCAGCAACGCGACGGTCATCGAAGTTCGTGCGCCGGACTCGATCGGCTTGTTGCATCGCGTCGCCACAGCGCTCGCCGAGATGGGCCTCGACATTCGCCATGCGACTGTCCAGACGATCGGTCCGAGTGTGGTCGACAGCTTCTATGTGCGGACCTCGAGCGGCGCGAAAGTCACCAATACCGACCACCGTGCCGAGATCGAACGGGCCCTTCTTCATGCCGTAGGGTCGCCTTCGTGAGCGACGCAATGCCCAACGACTTCACGCGGGAGTTGGTGCGCTGGAGCGAGTCGCTCGCCGCCATCGCCCGCACGGGTCTCGGGTTCACCGAGAGCCTGTACGAACGCGAGCGGTTCGAAGAGGTGCTGCACGTCGCCGCCGACATCAAGGCTGCGGCGGACGAGGCGTTGGAGGTTCGCCGCGAACGGGATCACTTCGTGCAGGAGTGGATGGAGTCGATCGGCGAGGGCGTGCCGGGCTATGTCACTCCGAAGGTCGCGGTGGGTGCAGTGGTCGGCAACGAGGCTGGTGAGATCCTGCTCGTGCGGCGGGCCGACAGTGGCATCTGGCTGTATCCGACCGGCTGGGCCGATGTCGGGTATTCGCCGGCAGAGGTCGTCGTCAAGGAGGTCCACGAGGAGACGGGCATTCAGTGCGAACCGGTGCAACTCCTCGCGGTCATCGACGGCCAGCGAATGGGTTTCACGCGGTTCGCGATGTACCTCCTCCTGTTCCACTGCACGGCGACCGGTGGCGATCTCGTCGCCCATCCGCTGGAGACTGCCGGGGTTGGTTGGTTCAAACGCGACGAACTGCCGTGGCAGGTCGCCGGCGCCAACTGGTGGGGGCCGATGGCGTTCGCTGCCATCGATGGCGAGGCGCTGACCACCGCGTTCGACGCCCCTCGATCTCCCATGTGGCGAGGCCCGTCGACCTGAGGATCCGGCGTTACTGCGAGCTGCCGCCCTGGTCGCGCAGGAACCTTTCGACCTCGGCCATCAACTCGTCGCTGTTCAGCCGGGTGTCGTCGATGGGTTCGTTCCCGCCGGCCTCGTCGTCGTCATCATCGTCGTCCTCGTCGTCGAGTTGACCGCTGTCGGCCAGCGATTCGAGCCGCGATACGTAGCCGATGAGATCGTCGTCGTCGCCGACGAATGCCGACACACGGGCGTCGTACTCGCCGGCATCGGCAACGAGGCGAGCCGTCGACGCTGGGCATCCCAACATCTCGCAGGCACGCTCGACCAGTGCGAGCGCCGCCTTCGGTGACGGCACCTGCGAGGCGTAGGCAGGCACGGCCGCCCACAGCGATGCGGAAGCCAGATCGACTTGCGCGGCCGCGTCGTGCAACACGCCGACAATGCCGGTCGGGCCCTCGTAGCGCGAGCGCTGCAGGTCGAACCGATCGATCATGCTCTGGTCGGTGGCGGTCCCCATCAACTGGACGGGACGAGAGTGCGGCACGTCGGCCAGCAGTGCGCCGAGCGTCAACAACATCGACGCCTCGAACTTGGTGGCTGCCGCCATGATCTGCTCGCTGAACATCCTCCAGCGCAGTGCCGGCTCGGGTCCGAGCAGGAGGATCACGTCGCCGCCGGGCGTCGATGCACTCCACAGACCGACGGTCGGCCACACGATCGAGCGGCTCATCCCGGCGCTCAATCGGACGTGCGGACGCACGGTCGCGAAGTCGGTGAACTCCTCGGGATCGATCTCGGCGAGCGGTTGGGCATTCCACACTTCGATGAGGTGACGCACGCTGTTGCTGGCTGCATCGCCGGCGTCGTTCCAGCCCGTGAACGCGGCGATGATCGTCGGTCGGTGGAGCGTCGGTTGGGCCATCCAGCGAACGTGGTCCATGGACAATCACACTATCGACGCAAGAGTGGGCGACGTGCGGGTGACAATCCTGTGAGAGGAGCTCATCGAGAGCGCGGCCGATCACCTCCGACGGCTCGAGGTGGTACCAGGCTGGCGGGATGCGTCACGTTTGGTCGGACACCGCGATCGGAGCGCGCGACGGGATGAGCACTTGCGACTCGAGGGCTTCGGGATCGAGAGGCCTCGACAACAAGAACCCCTGTGCTTCGTCGACGTGTTCGTTGCGGAGGTGGTCCATCTCGACCATCGTCTCCACGCCTTCGGCGAGCGTCCGCAGGCCGAGATCCCTGCCGAGTTGCACGAGTGTGCGGATGAGAGCTTTCGATTCCGGCGATGTCGTGATGGCGTGAGTGAAGGCGCGGTCGATCTTGAGGCAGTCGACCGGGAACTGCTGCAGGTAGGCGAGCGACGAGTAGCCGGTGCCGAAGTCGTCGATCGCGATCCTCACGCCGAGTGCCTTGATCGCCTTCAGCCGCACTGCGGTGTCGGCGGCGTCGCGCATCAGCGCGGTCTCGGTCACCTCGATGATCACGAACCTGGCTTCGAGGCCGCTCGCGTCGAGCGCTTCTCGGATGTGGTCGACGACGTTGTCGTAGTCGAGCTGGCGACCCGAGACGTTGACGGAGATGTCGAGCACGTAGCCCTTCTCGTGCCACGCGGCCATCTGCGTGCACGCCGGTGGCCAGCACCCAGCGACCGACCTCTCGGATCTGGCCGGTCTGTTCGAGGATCGGGATGAACTCGTCCGGCTCGATCACCCCGATCGTCCGGATGGTTCCAGCGAAGCAGGGCCTCGACGCCGACCAGCGTGAGATCCTCGAGGTTGTAGATCGGCTGGTAGACCAGCACGAACTGGTCGTCGTTCGATCGCCGAGCGCAGGTCGATCTCCAACTCGATCCGCCGGCTGATCTCGGTCTGCATCTCGGGGTGGAAGACCTCGTAGCGGTTCTTGCCGCCCGCCTTGGCCCGGTACAGCGCCACGTCGGCGTCGCGCAGCAGGTCGCCGCCGGTCTCGCGATCACCGATCGCGATCCCGATGCTGGTGTTGATCGCCAGCGGCATCGACGTGTCGTCGAGATCGAATGGTTGCCGCATGACGTCGAGCAGACGCTCGGCGACCAACTCGGGCGCGACTGTCAGCGGCGCGCCGTCGATCAGCACGACGAACTCGTCGCCACCCATCCGACCGATCGTGTCGACGTCGCGCAGCGTGCCCGACGAGGCGGCGCCGCGACCGCGACCAGCAGCCGATCGCCGGCCTCGTGGCCGAGCGTGTCGTTGACGTTCTTGAAGTCGTCGAGGTCGATGTACAACGCCGCGCCGTTGGTGTTGTGGCGACGGTTACGAGTCAGCAGCTGATCGATGCGATCCATGATCAGCGTGCGGTTGGGCAACCCGGTCAATGCGTCGTGCAGGGCCTGGTGCCGGAGCTCGCCGGTGCGCTCGCCGACCAGGCGCAACGCCGCGGCGCGACCTGTGCCGAGAACCAGTACGAGCGCGGCGAGGATGAGGCTCGCGGCGATGCCCGTCAGCAGGATGATCAGCGCACCGCGATCATGGACGATCCCTGCCGATTCGACGACTGCGTACGCTTCGACCGTCCAACTGTTGCCCAGGTCGGTCGAAATGTGCTCGGCCCCGGCTGGGATGTCGCCGCTCGCGAAATCGGCCGACGACGACGCATCCTGGAACCGAAGGGCTACCGCCGTGTCCGGCCGATTCGTCAGTGCCTGGTCGAGTAGCAACTTCGGATCGAAACCGATTCCGACCCAGCCGGCGAACGCTGCTCGACGCGCTTCGACGGTGGTCGGTGTGATTCCGCCCAGGTAGAACGGCACCTGCACTGCCAAGGTACGACCAGCCCCGTTTCCGGTATCGATCGATTGGTAGCTGCTGAGACCCGAATCGCGAGCCGCAAGGATCGGAAGGCCCGGTGCGCCGGCGCAATAGTCGAATCCCGGTGGGGCGCCGGACGCGGGTGTTCTGCTCTGTCCCGACGAGAAGAGGCAGTAGAACGGCCGGTCGCCGGGCGGAATCAGCTCGAAGGTGCCGGTCACGACCTGCGCGGGATCGGCGGCAACGATGGCTTTGTAGGCCTCCAATTGCGCGGGCGTGACCATCACGACCTCGCCCCAACCGAGCAGTTCCGGGTAGCGATCCATCGCTCGGACGGTGTTGGCCCAGGTGAGGAATTGTTTGTTGGTCGCGTAGGGGGTACCGAGGAAGAATCCGGTTGCGCTGACCGCCAAGTCCTCTTCGCGATGGATCGCCAACCGCAGTGTCGCGGCGATCTCGACCGACGACAGGTCGAAGGCTTCTTGGGCGCGTTCCGAGCTGCGGCGCGACACTGATTGAGCGGTGAGTGTTGCGCCGAGAACACCAGCCGCCAACAGGCCGGTGGCGAGGATCACGGTCACCCAGATGCGCTGACGGCGCGGGGACGGTCCCGGGTCTGCACCTGCGGGCGGTGCGCTCACAACGGACCTCCCTCGGAAGGCTAGGAGCGCAACCGGGGATCAGAGCAACGCGGCGTCGAGCGAGGGACCGTCGCTCGTGTCCCCAGGCTACCCGCTATCGGCCTTGTGCAGCGCGAGCGAGGTCGTGAGGCCCGGCACGCAGGTACCCGAATCCGGCACGAACGGTCTCGCCCCACGGTGTGAGGATCCCCAGCAGTTCCTCGAGGTCGTCGCCGAGCGCGGTGATGGCAGGCGACATCTGCGCGTCGGTGTGGACCTCGATGTCTTCGCGAATGGCTCGCCCTGCATCGGTGAAGCCGTTCTCGTCGACCAGGCCGCGAGCTCGCAGGCGATCCTGTGCCGCGTCGAACTGATCGTCGGTCCACGCCCGGGTGCGGCTGTAGCTGCGCATCGGCAACCCCCAGTACAGCTCGCTGAGCAGTCCGATCTCGGTGGCATCGAATCCGGCCGACACCCACGCCGTCGTGTGTGAATCCCCGCGGTACTCGCGCAGCATGTCGCCCATCCGCCACACTGCGCCGAGCGTCGAGTCGGGTATCGGCAGCGAGCGCATGCCGGAGTACAGCGGCCGGCCTTCCGGTCGCAGCGGCCCGACTGCTCGAGCCAACAATTCCTTGGCCCGATCCACGCCTTCTGGGGCGTCGCCGAGCAGCCGTTGCAACTGTGCGATGGCGCCGTCGTCGCGCGCGTTGCGGATGGTGATGGCGTCCGTGCGAGTCCAGCCCAACTGCACGGCAGGGATCACGACCTGCGGATTGAACACGGCGAAGGCGGCGGCGACCACCTCGCCGGGTACCTGGCCCATGACCGATCCGCGGCTGGTGAAGTAGGCCGGCCCATCGGGGAGCGCGACGCCACCGGCCGTCCGCGCGCTGGCGTCGAACCCGAGTTGCGCGTAGTTGGCGTGGCACTCCGGGGAGAAGTAGACCTGCCCGACGATCGGCTCGAGGACGGACCCGAGGCGACGGGACGCGGTGGACACATGCGATGGCTCCATGCGGCGACCATAGATTTCTCACGAGCGTCGAGCAGGGTCGTGGCGTTGCGGACTCGTAGGGTTGGTCCCGTGACCGCCACCGTAGAGATCGTCGAAGCTCCGACCGACGAGGTCGTCGAGGCGCTGGCCCGTCTGCTGCCCCAGCTGTCGTCGGCAACCCCGCCCGACGCCGAGGAGTTGGCGACGATCATGGCCAGTGGCTCGACGGTGTTCATCGCCCGAGTCGACGGCGTGATCGTCGGCAGCCTCACGCTGGTGCTCTACCGCATCGCGACCGGCTTGAAGGCGTGGATCGAGGACGTGGTGGTCGACGAGGCCGCCCGTGGCCACGGTGTGGGCGAAGCACTGAACATGGCGGCCCTCGACGAGGCACGTCGGCATGGAGCCAAGGCCGTCAGCCTGACCAGCCGCCCATCACGTGAGGCCGCCAATCGCCTGTACCAGCGGATCGGCTTCTCGGCGCGCGAAACCAACGTGTACCGCTACGACCTCTGACGCCTCGCTATACCGGTAGCAGCAGGGTGGTTCCTTCGGTCAGGCCATCGCCGCGCAATGCGACGTTGCCGCCGCTGACGCCCAGCAGATCGACCGTGAGCCACGTCGTGGTTCCGTCGGCGGCCTTCACCTCGACGGCGTAGGTGCCGTCGAGTCGCGAGACCAGTGCTTCCGCCGGGGCGATCAGTACGCCGGCGTCGTTCTGCAATGTGAGCGTGACCTTGACCGCGGTCCCGTTGGTGGCGTTCCCGATCGGTGTTACCGGGGCGATCAGGGCCTCGACGACAACTGCGCCGGATTGGTCCGCCGACCGAAGCCTGGTGACGGTTCCCTGCACATCGCCGATCTGCACCGCCAGCCCGGGCACCACCTTCGATTCATCGCCCGCCGGCACATCGACGACCACCTGTTGGGTGGGTGCCGCCAACGTCAGCACGGTGTCGCCGTCACCGACGGTGTCGCCCACGGCTTGGTCCACCGCACTGACAGTCGTCGCGGTTGGCAGGAACACGACCGACCCGAGCGGAACGGTGCCCGTCTGCTCGATGCCGAGCCCCCGTTGCCACGCCTTCACCATCGTTCGGGTTGCCGAGTCGAAGTGGTTGTCGACCGAAACCTTGTGCGCCGGGTCGTACCCCAACGCGACCAAACTTGCTTCCAGTTGGGCGATGTCGGTGCCATCGTCCGACGACGTCGACAACGAGCGCCACGCGGGGAGCGCGCCGTCGAGTGCGACGACCGGCGCGCCGTCGACCGTGTAGAGAACGTCGCCTTGATGGATTGCTGTGTTCGCCGCAATGATCGATGTGATCGTTTGAGTGACGCGAGCTGTCGAGGCATTGGAACTGTTTGTCCCGCCCGCCGATCGCGAGGCGCCACCGCCACTGCCGGTTCGAGCACCGCCGCTACCGCGCCCGGTCGTTGTCGCTGCGCCGGCCGCGTCTGTCGTGTCGCCGGGAGCCGGTGTGCTCGTGGCCGTCGCATCGCACGTGTCGTCGGGTGCAGGGACGGTCGTTGTGGCGGTGGTCGCCGCGGGTGTGGTGTCGGGTGTCGAGCCATCGGGCGCCGTCGTGTCGGGTGCGGTGTCGGGCGGTGGCGTGGTCGTCGTCGGTTCCGGCGAGGTCGCCGGCACTGTGGTGCTCGAACAATCTGGCGCAATCAGCGGGGACGACAGTGCCGCTGGGTTGGTCGCCGAGTTGGCTGCGGCTGCCGGGTTGGATGTCGGTGTCGTCGCTGCGGCCGAGGTGGAGGTGGGGGTGGAAGTGGCGCCTGCACTGGAACTGGTTTGGCCCTCGATGCGGTGCAGCACGGGCAGGGTCGTCGACAGCTGAACGATGCCGTCGATCTTCTCGGTCGTCGTCAGATCGCCGGTGGTGACTTCGGCAGTCTTGAAGATCGACGGCGTCGCCAGTGCTGTTGTTGGTTTCGGATTGCGAAGGGCCACAGCGGCGGCCGCGCCGCCGGCCAACGCCAAGCCCACGACGCTGATCGCGATCGTGCGAGTACGCCGGCGTTTCGTGGATGCAGCCATCTCAGTTACCTCGCAGCGCTTCGGTCGGTGGCAGGCGTGCAGCTCGAGCCGCCGGATACAAACCGGCGATCGCGCCGATGGCGAGGGCAGCGACCACGCCACCGACGATCGCGATCGGCGGTACGACGACCTCCCAGTTCTTGGTCGAGGCGTAGATGGCCGTGACGGCCGCGCCGAGACCGACGCCGACGACGCCACCCGCACCCGCGAGCATGATCGCCTCTGTCAGGAACTGCCGGCGGATGTGGGCCTTGGTCGCACCGAGGGCCCGCCGCAATCCGATCTCGCTTCGGCGCTCGATCACCGCGATCACCATCACGTTGGCGATGCCGATCCCGCCCACGAGCAGCGCGACAGCGCCGAGGCCGAGGAACAGCGACGTGAACGCGGTGCTCGCCGCGTCCTCTGCTGCCAACGCATCGGATGGTCGCGTCGCCTCGACCTCTTCCGGGGTCTCTGGGTTGACGGTCGGCGGCAGGACGGTGCGAACCGCGTCGATCGCGCCCTCCTGCGTGCGCACGTAGATGCGTTCCGGTGGGATGTCGTCCTTGACGATGTACGTCTCGGCCGCAGCGATGCCGATGATCGCGCCGCGGTCGAGCCCTTCTGCTGCAGCAACCGGCTTGAGGATGCCGATGACAGCGAACCAGTCGTCGCCGATCCGCACCCGGAGTTCGTCGGCAACATCGACGATGCCGAGCTTCTGTGCAGCAACCGAACCGAGCACGACGGCTGGGTATGTGCTGGTTGCGTCGTCGAGCCACTCGCCATCGGCCAGCGACGCGTTCAACGTGGTCAGCAATCCTTTGTCGGCGGCGAACACGGTGATGCCGCTGTTGATGCCCTCGGAGATCGCGTCGGTGCGTCGCACGGTCGCATCGACGGTGGCAATCGAACTGACCGCCGTGACCGGGCCGATTCGGCTGACCATCTTCACGGCGTCGGTGGGAAGTGTCTGCGTGCCGCGGCCGAAGCCCTGCCCGGCTTGCACCTCCAACAGGTTCGTCCCGAGCGCGCGGATGCGGGTCTGCAGTTCCTCGCGCGAGGATGCCGACAGCCCGAGGACGCCGACCATCGCGGCGATGCCGATCGCAACGCCCAGAGTCGACAGACCGGTGCGCAGCCGCCGTGTGCGCAGACCGAGCGCGCCGACTCGCAGGATGTCGGTCGGTCGCAAGCGCGAGCGGTAGGTCGCGTTGGCGACGCTCATCGCAGGGCACTCCCAGCCGCGACCGGGTGCATGCTCGACCGACTCGATCGAACCGTCGCGCATCGACACCCGCCGAGGCAACGATGCAGCGAGCTCGCGATCGTGCGTGATGATGAGGATCGTGCGGCCTTCGGCGTGCAGCTCGCGGAGCAACTCCATCACGGCGCCACCCGATCGCGAATCGAGGTTGCCGGTCGGTTCGTCGGCGAGCACGATCGAGGGCCGGTTCACGATGGCGCGGGCGATCGCCACACGTTGCCGCTCGCCACCCGACATCTGGCTCGGTGTGTGGGTCAGCCGTTGACCGAGCCCGACACGGCGAAGCGCCTCGGCAGCGGCATCGCGACGCTCGACCGGCGCCATGCCGCGGTACAGCAGTCCGTTGGCGACGTTGTCGACTGCGGTCATCCCTTCGAGGAGGAAGAACGACTGGAACACGAAGCCGATCAGGTGCGACCGAACGCCGGACAGCTGGCGATCGCTCATCGCCGAGGTGTCGACGCCGGCAACCCGGACGATGCCGCTGGTCGGTCGATCGAGTGTGCCGATGATGTGCAGCAGCGTCGACTTGCCGGAGCCGGACGGTCCGACGATCGCCGCCAACTCGCCGTCGCGCGACCTCGAGCGACACGGAGTCGAGTGCGCGCACCGGCGGCTCGCCCGGGATACTCCTTGACGATGTCGATCAGCTCGAGCGCCAGAGCAGGAGTTGTGCCAGAGCCCGTCGTGCCGATGACCCTCATGACGGCACGACGACGTCGGTGTCGGCCTCGAGGTCGCCGTCGACCTGCACGAAGCCATTGGTGAACAAGCCGGTCTTGACGCCGACCAACGAGGTCTTGTTGGTGCCGTCCGGGTTTGCGCCGGTCACCTCTTCGACTGCGTAGCCGCCCTCCTTCAAGGCCACCAACGCGCTGACGGGCACGACGATCGCGTTGGGGACGTTCGCCGATACGACGCGCAGCGTCACGGGAATCTCGACGAACGAGTCGACGGTCGCCGGGATGTTGTCGACGGCGATCGTGATGTTGACGGTCGGTGTGTCGCCGGGCGTTCCTGTCGTGTTGGCGGCGACGTTGCCGACGTCGACGACCGTGCCGGGTTGCACCGTTCCGTCGGGGAACTCGACGTCGATCGTCGCACCCAACGCGAACGTGTCGTCACCGATCGGTGCGGTGGTCGTGACCTCTCGCGACGGAGCGGTCAACGACAGAACGACGCTGTCGCCGGCCAACACTGTGCCATCCGCTGTCAATGCAGTGCCGATCGACAGGCCGGACGGAACGACGGTGAACGAGCCGGCAGGAACGACGAGCGTGGCGGGATCGACGGTGATTCCGAGCGACGCCAACCAGGCCGCGGTGGCGGTGGCCGTCGCCGCGTCGAAGTGGTCATCGACGACCATCGTCGAATCGGCGTTGAACCCCAGGGTGTCGAGCGCCTGCTCGAACAGTTTCACGTCGACGCCATCGGACACGCCGTCCGAGAGGTCTCTCGCGAGCACCGGCGTGGCGGTCGCGTCGCCCTCGATCGCGATCACGGGGAAACCGTTGCTCCAGAACAGGACGGTTCCGGTCGCCACTTTGGTTCCGGCCGCTGGCTGATGATCGATGGTTGCTCCGGCGCGGCCGGCGACGAGGTACTTCCGCTCCGCCTGCCGACCGACCACGAGCGCCGACCCTGCGTTCACCGAGCCGCCGACAGTTGCCGACACCGTGTCGACCAGAAGGCGGCCTGGGATGAAGACGAGCTCGCCCTTGGTGATCTTGCCGTCACCGGTCAGGCCGAGGCTGTCTTCCCATGCCGTCACGGCGGCCTTGGTCGCCGAGTCGTAGCTCTCGTCGATGACGATCTTGTGGTCGGGATCGAATCCCAGCTGCACGAGGTTCAGCTCGAGCTGTCGGATGTCGGCGCCATCCGTCGAGGAAGTGGACAGGTCCCGATAGCTCGGGATGTCACCGACCATCGCGACCACGGGGGATCCGTCGATGGTTGCAACGACGGTCCCGGCATCGACAGCGTCGCCACCCGCGACCACGCTCGTCACGGTGCCGGCAACTGGTGAGCTGACCGTCGCCGACGTGGTGAAGCCGAGCGTCGCGGTGGTCTCGTCGTACGTGACGAGATCCAGTTGTTGCACCTTGGCAGTACTCAGCTTCACGGGCTCGCTTGCCACGGTGGTGGTGTCGTTCTGGCGCGTTGCCAGGAGATACCCACCGGTTGCGCCAGCGGCCAGAGCCACGAGACTGAGCGCCGCTGCCGACGCCCGCCTCACGGCGTCGTCGCTGTCGTGGTGGACGTTTGTGGCTGGAACGCCGCGGTCATGATCGGCTGGCACTTGGCGAGCGCAGCGACCACCTTCGGATCGGTGTCGTCGAGCCCGAGACGCTCGATCAATCGAGCCGTCGGGTCGAATCCGGCTCGACCGGGTCCGCCGGTGCCGTTCGCGGGTGCGCTCCCATCGGGAGGTGGTCCGCCGAAGCCGCCACCCTGGCCGGTTGCACCGGCAGGCACCGAGCCGTCGGTCGCGCTGCCGTTGGCTCCGGTGGCTCGTCCACCTGGAGGACCGAAGGTGATGTCGTCGACGTCGAGCCCTTCGTCGCGAAGGCAGGCGGTGAAGTCGTTGAGGCTGTTCTGGATGGCTTCACGGTCGAGTCCGCCACGACCCCGACCACCGAACTGAACGCCCTGCAACAGGTCGCCGCACGCAGTCTGCGCCTTCTGGAACTCGTCGGATCGGGGATCGATGCCCGAACCTGGTCCGAACCCGCCGCCGGTCGGGTTGCCGTCGGCGTCGAACGTCGGGTCGGCCATGTCGATGCCGTTGTCGCGCATGCACGCTGCGTACTTCAGCAGCGCGTCCTGCGTGTCGACAGGGACCGTCGAATCGGGGGTCGTCCCAGTGGTGGAGCCGAGCGAGGCGACCTGTGCGGACGCATTGTTGGTGCCGCCGCAAGCGGTGGCGAGAAGGGCGAGCGATATGCCCAGGACCGCGATCGACTGCCGATGTTGCATACGAATGTTCACGCCGCGATCGTGGACTGCACCCTCTAAGACCCTGTCGAGTTCGTCCTAAAGTTTGGTGAGAGTGTTGCTCAGCCGTTGGCGGCCCGTAACACGTCCTCTGCCGCCTGGCGGACCTGCCAATCGCGATCGGCGAGCGCCGCCTGCAACGCCGCGTCGACCGACTCGCCGTCGAACGGCGCGAGTGCCAGGACGGCTCGTCGTCGCACGGCCGGCTTGTCGCTGCAACCGTGGAGGATGGTGGGCAGCCCGCGCGGATCACCGATCGCGCCGAGCGACGCGACACATGCCTCGCGCACCAACGCGTCTGCCGCGGCAACGCCGAGATGGATCAACCTCTGCAACACGTCGTCGTCGACCACCTCTTGCTCGCCGCATGCCCAAGCCGCGGCCTCGGCCACTGTCGCGTCGGTGTCGTCGAGCAGGTCGCGCAGTGACACGCTGGGTCGTTGACCTGCGATCATCGCGGCTCGCCGTCGCACTGACGCAACGTCATCCGCCAATGCGCTGCGGAGATCGTCGTCGGTCAGCACGCCCAGTCGCAGCGTTGCCCCCAACGCCACCTCCCGCGCCACTGGGTCTGCATCGGTCAGCGCGTTGCGCGCCGCCTCGGTGTCACCCGTGTGCCCGGCAACCGCGATCTCCCTCCACCGTGAGGTCATTTCTTGAGCATGTGCGACAGCGTGATGACCAGCCACGAGGCACCGAAGCCGATCAGCGTCGCGGCGATCATCCCCGTGAGGACGGCCATCGTGGTGCCGGCACCGAGCGCCCAGACCTTGCGCCACCACTCCGTGCGCCGGTGCAGCGAAACTTCCGCTTCGACGACCGGCAGGCCGACTCGGGCCCGCCTCGGTCGCAGGGCGCGTGCCGGATTGGCCGTCGCTCTGGCAGGCTTACGCCAACCTGCCGCAACGAGTGCCACAATGGCAAGGACGGCAATCCAAGCAGTAGCGATGGTGAGTTCCCTGGTCGACACGCAAGAATCAATCGTAATAGAGCCACGTGCCGAGGTACGTTCGCCGAGCCGTCGCCACCTGTATTGGGCGATCCCGTTAGCCGTGATCGGCTTCCTCGCGGTGGGAGTCGTGGTTGCCACCGCGGTGCTTCCCAGCACACTCGTCGCGACCAAAAACGACTGCGTCGAGCGCAACGACTCCGGAGTGTGCACCAAAGAGGGCCCGTCGGAGAAGGTGCAGTTCGCGATCGTCCCCGCCGACGCGCAGCCCGTCGAGCCGCGCCTGTCGATCGAAGGACCAACCGTGTACGGCAGCGATGGAGAGGTGTTGTTCGTCACCGTCCGCAGCCCGGAGCTCAGCATGCTGCAGTGGTGGGTCGGACGGAACAACCCCGCCGTGTCGCCGAAGAGCTACAGCGATCTGTTCGCGACGGAGACGCCGCAGCAACAGACCTCGCGCGGTCAACGCGACATGCGCACTGCCAAGGAGACCGCGGAGTACGTCGCGCTGAGCCGCCTCGGCTTCGATGCCAAGCTCACACCCGGCGAGGTCGTCATCGACCAACTCGTCTGCTTGAAGGCAAGCGACGACGGTAGGACGTGCCTGCAGTTCGCGCCGTCGGATCAATTGCTCGATCCAGGCGACACGTTGGTGAAGGTCGACGGCACGTCGTTGGCTACGGTCGACGACCTGACGCCGGTTCTCGCAAAGCACAAGCCGGGCGACAAGGTCGACATCGAGTACGAGCGCGATGGCAAGCCGGGCAGCGGCACCGTCGAGTTGATCGCCTCGCCCGACGACCCCACGCGGACGATCATCGGGTTCATTCCCACCGACACGGCGCGCGTCACGCTGCCCGACGACGTGAAGATCAACATCGACACGGAGTCGATCGGTGGTCCCTCGGCCGGCCTGGCGTTCACGCTGACGTTGATCGATCAGTTGTCCGACGGCGACCTGCTGGGCGACAACCGCGTGGCAGTGACGGGCACGATCGACATCAACTCCAAGGTCGGCGCGATCGGCGGCCTCACCTCCAAGGCATCGGCGGTGCTGCAATCGGGCGCCAAGTACTTCCTGGTGCCGACCGCGCAGGGCGAGGAAGACATCGCCAACGCCCGCAAGGTGGTCGGCGATCAGGTCGAGATCATCCCGGTCGCCACGCTGGACGAGGCGTTGGCCGCGTTGGAACGAATCGGGGGCGATGCGCTTCCCGCGGCCGCGACGGCTCCGACGACGACTGCCCCGTAGCCGGGCGACCACGCCGCGTCAAGTGATTGCCACGATTTTCGTGGCCCGTAGACCTACGCTGGCGCTCAATGGCACTTTCGTTTTCACGTCCTGATCCTTCGTCGCCCGACGCAGTTGCGTCCGCGACGTTCTCGACGTCACGACGCGGCTTCGACCAGACCGAGGTTCGCGACCTGCTCCGGATGGTCGCCGCCGAGATGGCCCGGCTGCAGGAGCGCGAGAAGTTCCTCGAGCGCGAGTTGCGTACGACACAACGCGGCACGGCCAACTCTGTTGTCGCGCTCGATGAAGAAGTCGTCACGCGCATGCTCGGCGAAGAGGCCGCACGCATCCTGCAGACCGCCCGCGAGGCCGCCTCGCAGATCAAGATCCGCTCCGAAGATGGTGCCTCCCGGATGCTCCGCGAAGCCACGGACGAAGCCCAACGTCTGCGCGAAGAGGCCGAGGTCGAGGCAGCTCGTCGTCGACAGGATGCGTCGGCGGATGCCGAGTCCGAACTGGTGATGGCCAAGCAGCAGGGCCGCGAGATGGTCAACGAAGCTCGCGCCTACCGCGAGCGCGTGCTCAGCGAACTGGCCCGTCGTCGCGAGTTGGCTCGCCAGCAGATCGAGCAGTTGATGCATGGTCGCGATCGCTTGCTGCAGGCCTTCGAGCGATCGAGGCTGGTCGCCGTCGACGTCATGGCCGAGCTCACGCCGCTGGGCGAGCCGGCCGAATACGTCAACCTGGCACCGACCACCGGCCCGGTGCCGTTGATGGTGCCGAACCAGCGATCCATCGACGAGCCCGCCGAGCTGCCGATCGCGGTCACCGTGGTGGAGGTGACCGATGGGGCCGACGATGTCGCTGCCGACGCAGACGAAGCGGTCGCCGCAGAAGTTGTTGTCGAAGTGGTCATCGAAGCCGTGGTCGACACCGATGCAACCGACGCTGCGCCGGTCACCGACGAAGATGTCGACAACCCGGTGCTGTTGATGCGCGACATGCACGAGGTCCACGAGCACGACGAGCTCGACGACGCCCGCAAGGCGGCACCGGTCGTCGCGCTGTTCGGTGGCGACGACGACGACGAGATGGTCGACCCGGGGCCCAATGCTTCCGTCGACGACCTGTTCGCCCGGCTGCGCGCAGCACGAGCCGAGTCGGTGGTCGAGCGGGCGCAAGACGCCGAAGCAAGCGACACCGAGACCGAACCTGTCGAGGACGCCACCGTCTCGTTGACCATCATCGAAGACCTCGCCGTGTTCCAGGCCTCGCCCGAGGCGCCGGTCATCGAGGAAGCGCTCGACGACACGCTGTTCGGCCAACGCGACGCCTCGTTGACGCCGATCATCGTGGCCTGTGCGCGCAAGCTGAAGCGAGTGCTCGCCGACGAGCAGAACGAGATCCTGCACACGTTGCGTCGCAACGAGCCGGTTCGCACGATCGACACGATGCTGCCGTGGGAAGCCGAGCAAGCCGAGCGCTATGCGGCCGCCATCGGCGCAGAGCTCGAGAAGGCAGCGCTGATGGGTGCCTCCAGCATCGACAGCGGTGGGTCCGTCAAGGAACACAAGACCGACATCAATCGGGCCGGCGCTACCAAGGGCGCGACCGAGGCGTTGACGGCCACCATCGTCGCCCCGTTGCGTGATCGGCTCGAGCGTGCGGTCACCGACGCAGCCGGCGACAACGGCGAGCTCGCCGACACGGTGCGCAGCATCTACCGCGAGTGGAAGACGCAGCGGATCGACGAGCACCTCGACGACATCGCCCGAACCGCGTTCGGTCGTGGCGCGCTGGCTGCAGTCCTGCCGGGCACACCCGTGTGCTGGATGGTCGATCCCAACGGTCCAGCGTGTCCCGATGCCGAGGACAACGCTCTGGCCGGTGAAGTGGCGGCTGGTCAGCCGTTCCCCACCGGCGACACCTGTGCACCCGCCCACGAGGGATGCCGCTGCATGCTTGCGTTAGCACCCCGCTAGCCTCGCCAGAGTGCGGAACCCAAGTGATCTACCGCCTCGTTCAGCTTCACCGATGAGGTCCCGGCGATTCTCCGACAAGGGTCGTGTCGCCCTCATTGCTGTGGCGGTGGTCATCGTCGGAATTCTGCTTTTCGGTCGGTTCTTCGCCGGCTTCTACACCGACTACCTGTGGTTCGACTCGGTGGGCCGGGCAGGCGTCTTCTCGACGATGCTGCGTTCGAAGCTGCTGATGTTCTTCCTTTTCGGGGGCGTCTTCGTCGCACTCGCCGTCCTCAATCTGGTGATCGCCGATCGCCTCGCGCCGTCCGCATTCTCCGCCAACACGCATCCAGTGGTCGAACGGTTCCACGAGTTCTTCGGCCACCGCCTCCGCCCATTGCGGATCGCCGTTGCCACGATCGCCGGGCTGTTGTTCGCTGCTCCCGCAGTCGGTCACTGGCAGGACTGGTTGATGTTCCGCAACTCGCAGCGGTTCGGGATTGCCGACGCGCAGTTCAACCACGACGTCGGCTTCTACATGTTCCGGCTGCCGTTCATCGCCTTCGTGCTCGACTGGCTGTTCGCCGCGCTCGTGTTCATCACATTGCTGGTTGTTGCCACGCATGTGCTCAGCGGCGGCATCATCATCCAGCCACCACGCCCGAAGGTTCGCCGGGCAACCAAGGCACACGTTGCCGTACTGCTCGCCGCGCTGGCGGTGGTGAAGGCCGGCGACTACTGGCTCACTCGTTACGAGCTCACCACCGATTCCCGCGGGTTCGTTCGCGGCCTGCTGTACTCGGCCGCCAAGGCGCAGCTGCCGGCCGTCGTCTTGCTGACGTTGATCGCACTGTTGGTCGCCGGGTTGTTCCTCTCGACACTGCGCACCAATTCCTGGCGCATTCCTGTCGTCGCATCCGCGCTGTGGGCTGTCATCGCGCTCGTCGCAGGGATCATCTATCCGGCCGCCATCCAGGCGCTGGTGGTCAACCCCAACCAGCGCGACAAGGAAGCCCCCTACATCGCCCGGAACATCGACGCCACCAACCATGCGCTCGGCATCGACAACGTCGCGCGCAAGCAGGTCGGCTTCGCCGACATCACCGAGCGGGCACTGACCGACGACGTGACGCCGCTGCAGAACGTGCGGCTGCTGAAGCCCGAGGCGATGATCGGCCGCTTCCGCACCGACCAGAGCCAGCGCGCCGGTTTGACCATCAACGATGTCGACCCGGATCGGTACGAGCTCGATGGTCGTGTGCAGCAGGTGTCGATGGCGGCTCGCGAGCTCGACCTCTCGTCGATCGCCAACAAGTCGTGGCAAGGTCAGCACCTCATCAACACTCACGGGTGCGGGCTCGTCGAAGCACCATCTGGTCAGATCAGTGATCGCCGCCCCGTGTATCAGGAGGTCTCGCTGCAGCGTCCGGAGATGTACTTCAGCGACGACATCTCCGGATACGCGATCGTCGATACGGGCGTTGCGGAAGAGACGTGCCCCGGCTATCCCGACCCCGGGGCGTACTCCGGCACAGGTGGCATCAAGCTCAACTCCGTCTTCAAGCGAATGGCCTTCGCGCTCAGCTACCTCGACTACAACATGATCGGTTCGAAGGCGATCGACGACGCCTCGCGTCTGGTGTCGATTCGGCGAGTCGAGGACAGGGCCAAGAAGCTCGCTCCGTTCCTCTCGTTCGACAACGACCCGTATCCGGTTGCGCTCAACGGTCGCGTGGTGTGGGTCATCGATGCGTACACGACGTCGGATCGGTACCCATACGGAGAGAGTGGCGATCGCAATCAGTTGAGCCCCGGCAGCGGCCTCGACCATCCGTTCAACTACGTGCGCAACAGCATCAAGGTCGTCGTCGACGGCTACGACGGAACGGTCGACTTCTACATCATCGATCCCGTCGATCCCATCGCCAAGGTGTGGCAGTCCGCATTCCCCGGGTTGTTCAAGAACAAGGACCAGATGCCCGCCGGTCTCGACCAACACCTGCGCTACCCGGAGGAGCTCTTCCGTGTGCAGACCGCGGCGTACTCGAAGTACCGGCTGAGCCCCGATGCGTTCTTCGGTCGTACCGGCGCATGGTCGGTTGCCCAGGCACCGATCGCCCGTCCTCGGGCCGGCGTGATCGCGCCGGCAGTCGCTACGGCGAATGCCGATGCCGACGCGACCTCTGCGCAGGCCGACGATCTGGCGACCGAGTCGGGGACCGAACGGTTCGTGCCCTACTACTCGATGCTGCGCTCACCGGGCGAGAGCGCGGCTTCGTTCAAACTTCTGAGACCGTTCGTGCCGTTCTCAACGGACGACAGCAAACGCAACCTGCAGGCGTTCATGACAGCCAGTAGCGACCCGCAGGACTATGGATCGTTGGTCGCGTACGAAGTGACGTCGGCCGAGGATGGCCCGTTCACCGTCTCCAACACGATGAACACCGAATCGAGCGTGTCGCAGCAGCTCAGCTTGCTCAACATCGAAGGCACCGACGTGGTGTTCGGCGATCTGCAGATGGTGCCGCTGGCCGGAGGTCTGTTGTGGGTCAGACCGGTCTACGTGCAGCCGACCGTCACCGATCCGCGCGTGTCGCAGCCGACCATCGAATTGGTGCTCGTGTCGCAGAACAAGAACGCCGCGTTCGGAAGCTCGCTCAGCGGCGCGCTGGCGAAGCTGTTCCCCGGCTTCGATGAAGACATCGGTGATGTCGTCGGCGACACACCGCCGCCCGACTCGGGGGACAACGGCGATGGCACTGCCACCCCGCCGCCGGCCGATACGACGCCCGCCGATCTGCTCGACCAGGCCGAGCAGTTGTTCGTCGAGGCCGACCAGGCTCTGCAAGACCAGGACCTGGCCACGTACCAGTCGAAGATCGAGCAAGCCCGAGCCCTGGTGCAACAAGCCCTGGGCGATCTCGACCAGGGCTAGTCAGGCTTCGCTCGTCGGCGGTTGTTCGTGAATCGTCCGTGACGATACTGATGCTGTTCGTCGGGGATCTGGTTGCCAAGTTTCTCGGCGGGCTGCAGCGATGTCGGAGTTTGGCAACCAGATGCTGGTGGGCGCGGGATTGGACATGGAGCTTCTGGTTCCGCGCCCGAGGATCTGATCGGGCGCCACGTCGTAACCGTCAGTCGTTCGCGGTCACAGAGCAAGTTGCGGACTAGTCGTCCTTGCGGCCGCGCTTCAGTAGCTCGGCCAATGCGGCGAGGTCTTCGCGGAACGCGATCTCGTAACGAGCTTGCTCGTTGGCCAGCTTCACCTGGCCGCCGCGCAACGCGTCGACGACCTCGCCGCTGACAGCACCCTCGGCAGCTTCCGGTGCACGCTGACCGAGCCCGTCGATGTCGCGGCCGAGCTCACTGAGTTGGTTCGCCAATTCGATGCTGACGTTGGTCAACCGCTGATCGAGCAGTGCCATGTGCTCGCGCACCGCGCGAGCCTCGGTGTCGCTGGCCGACGACCGCTCGAGGAGCTCGGCGACCTGCGCGTGCACTTCTTCGTTGGATCGAAGTCGCTCGCCGATCTCCTGCAATTGCAAGCGGATGTCATCGTCGGCACCATGCGGCTGATCGGTGATCTGGTTGACACGATCGCGCAACGCCGACACCTGGCCACCGAGCTCGGCCTGTGCGGCAACGCGAGCGTTGAGCTGTGCCAGTTGCATCGCCAGCCCGTCGATGGTTGCGAGTCGCGGGTCGACGTTGTCGAGATCGCCGACGCGTTCGTGCAGTGCCTCGACACCGGCAACGCGATCGTGGAGAGCCTCGACACCCGTCACGCGCTCGTGTAGCGCGTCGATCTCGGTCATGCGTTGCTTGAAGTGATCGATCTCGCCGAGGCGATGGCGGATCTGGTCGAGGTCGTTGACCCGCTGTTGCACCGCAGCGATTCGCTCGAGCGTCTCCGGGTCGGGCCCGGACGACGGAGGCGGGGGAGGCATGGCCGCTGCTTCGGCGGCCGCAGTCGTAGCGACTTCGAGCTCGCTTCGCAGTTGGGCGATCTGGCTCTCGAACTCGGCGATCTTCGGGCTGTGATCCTGCAGGCCGAAGAACCGGTTCTGCAGTGCGTCGACCTTTGCCGAGAGCTCGTCGGTCGCGCCATCGTGCGCCGACGATCCGCCGCTCGGTGCGTTGTTGTGCGATTGCTCGGCGACCTGCTGCTGCAGCTGGATGACCATGTTGGCCACCTCGCTGATCTCGTTGCGCTCCGTCGTGAACTGCGATGCCGCCGCATCGAGCGAGCTGAGCCTGGCCTCGACGATCGCCCGTGCATGCTCGCTCTCGTCGAGCCGAGCCTTCATGTCGATCAGTTCGGCGCGCAGCGCCAGGAAATCGACCGGATCGACACTGATTTTCTTGCCGGTTTTGGGCGGCTTTGCGGCCTTCATCTGCTTGGGTGGTTCAGGCTTGGGAGGAGGTGGCGCCAGCTGTGGCAACGGAGGCTCGACCATGGGCAGCAACTCCTCCAGCCGGTCCATCGCCTCGTCCCCGGTCGCGGGTTTACCGCTTGGTTGCTGGACGATGATCGACTTCGGCTTCTTGCTGAACAGACCCATTAACAGCTCTCACTTCTGGGGGTTGTGATCGAAATGGCTGTTCGCTACCGTACATCGTCTACTCCGACGCGGGGTGGAGCAGCTCGGTAGCTCGTCGGGCTCATAACCCGAAGGTCGCAGGTTCAAATCCTGCCCCCGCCACCAAGAAAGCCCAGGTCAGGCCCTACGCCGGACCTGGGCTTCGTCGTTCATAACCCGAAGGTCGCAGGTTCAAATCCTGCCCCCGCCACCAAAAAGACCAGGTCAGAGGCCATCTCTGACCTGGTCTTGTCGCGCCTGTGCAACCACGCTGCAACCCGTTGCAACCCAACTTCGGCTGTGGCCGCAATTCGTTCGTTGCTGAGACTCGACATGTAAGGATCGGCGCACGATGCACTGGCATGGTGGCAACTACGCATTCGAACCGTTGCCGTCGCGGGGTTGACAAACGTGGCGAGTTGGGTGCGGTGCAGCATCGCCGTGAACAACGGACCCTTGAATACGTAGTTGCCACGATGCGCAGGTCATTGCCCGGGGCGATCATCGTCACCATGAACGTCGAACAACTGAGACGAGTGAACGCCGAGGCACTTCGTCAACCTCGTTGCGGCGCACGCCGATACATCGCCATACACGCAGTCCCGATGTTGTTCGTGCTGACCGTCAGCGCGTGCGGCAGCGGCTCGAGGGATCAGGAGGCGTCTCCACGGACATCGGCCGAGAATGCCTCCGATCTGCCCGACGTCACGGCGCCCGGCACCGCGGCTCCCGTCACTACGGAACATGGCTGGATCGCATATCAGATCGGGCAGGGGATCTCGCTCGTGCGCCCGGACGGAACGGGTGGCTCGCTGTTCACGCCCGGCGTGGGAAACCGACCTCATCATCCCGATTGGTCGCCCGACGGGTCCGCGTTCGCGTTCGTTGTCGACGACGCTGACGGCACCAGCGACATCTGGGTGTCGGCCGTCGATGGAGCGGATGCGCGTGAAGGTTGTCGACTGCCAGGCGCCCTGCACCTTTGCAGAGGATCCATCGTGGTCGTCGGATGGCACAAGGTTGGCCTATTGGACCAATGGTCCGACCGAGACGACACAGGACATTCGCGTCGTCGAGGTGTCGACCGGCACCACGATGCTGACGGTGACCGGGGACGAGTTGACCGGACCGGTGAACCCGAAGTGGTCCCCCGACGACACACACCTCGCGGTCGAGGTGGGGGCCTTCGAACCTCAGGGCGCTGACTTCGCCATGGTCGACTCCGCCATCGGCATCGTCGACCTTGCTGCCGCGTCTCCGGCGATCGAGCTCATTACGCCGCCGGGCATGTTCGCCGGGTATCCGGACTGGAACCGTACGGGGGATCGGCTCGTCTTCCAGGCGGGTAACGGCGACCCGTTCAGCTTCACCGGGGAACCACCCGAACTCTTCACCGCCCGGCCGGACGGCAGCGAGCTGACTCAACTGACCGACCATCGAGAGGGCGACGCATGGGTTGCGCTTCCGGACTGGACCGCAGAGACCCAGGAACGAATCTTGGTCACGTTGATCCACAGCCAGTCGAACTTGACCCTCGGCAGCGTCGATCTCGCAGGGACGGTGACAGAACTCGTCGACGCCGGCGGAAGCCCGATCGACGGGGCGCACCCTCGGCTGACAACCCGCTGACTACCACCACCCGCCGACATCAAGATCCTGCCGGGGCAGCGGCCGTTCCCTCAGCTGGCGCATCCCGACAGTTTGCGCAATGCCTACGCGAAACTGCCCTTTGGCCAACGATGAGCTGAACTGACGCCATGCCGCCCGCACGTGTGGCGGCTCAGTCGATGAGCAGTTCGAGTTCGTCCGCGAGGGGCCACGCGCCGTCGGTCCAGTTCGACGCGACGGTCCATGTGCTCGCGGTGGACGGGCGATGGACGCTGCGGAACGAGATCCCGATGTCGTAGCCTTCCAGCGTGATGGCATCGGTGACCGGGTGGAGCCAGAACCCCAGCCCGTACGGCGTCCCGCGTCGGCTGCAACCGTGTGGGGACGTCATGCGTTCGACGATGGAACGCTCGACGATCGCACCCGATTCGAATGCGTGCCAAAACCGCACCATGTCGGCTGCCGTGGCAAACAGCCCACCATCGCCGATCCCTTGGTTGGGGACGGCGTGGACGTTGGTGCGCAGCCCGCTGCGCTCGCGGTAGCCGATCGCGACGTCGCCATCCAGTTCGTCGTATCGAAGGACGCCGCTCGTCGACATGCCCGCGGGGGCGAGCACACGTTGCTCGACGAGTTCGACGAACGGGGTGCCGCTGACACGTTCGCTCAGTAGAGCCAACACCACGAAGCCGGCGTTGTTGTAGAGGAACTCGGTCCCGGGCTCGGACAGCGCCGGGACCCCGCCCATCAGTGCGACGATCGCCGACGGCCGCTCGAGCGCACACGATGCGATGGCGTCGCACTCGGCGTCGCGTGACGTGACGACTTCGTCGCAGTACTCGCCGACGCCCGACCGATGCGACAGCAGGTGCAGGACCGTGACAGCCGGATCGACGAACGACGCGACCTCGTCGAGCACCGACACGACGCTCGTGTCGACCGTGAGCAGGCCGTCCTGCACCAGGCTCATCACGGTCAGCGCCGTGCAGCCCTTGAGTGCGCTCGCGGCGGCGTAGCGAGTGTCGATGGTGTTCGGTAGGGCGTGGGCTCGGTCGGCCAGTCCGTGCGCCGAGGCGTGGAGGGTCGTCCCACCGACATCGACTCGAACGACACCCGCGAAGCCCGCACGCGCTGCCCGGTCGACGACGGCGGCGATCTGTTCGGCGGTGACGCTCGACATGTGCGGATCGTCGCACGACCGACGCCGACTCGGCATCGTGGCAACTACCTATTCGGTGGGTGAGTGATCGCTGGTGTTGACGAAGGTGGCGAGTTGGGTTCGGTTCTGGACGCCCAGCTTCTGGAAGGCATGCACAACATGGGTCTCGACGGTTCTTCTGGCGATGTAGAGCCGCTCGCCGATCTCGCGGTTCGTGCATCCCTGGGCCACCAGCCGGGCCACGCGCAGCTCCGCGGGCGAGAGGGAACCGAGGCCGGAGTCGTCGCCGCGCGCCGGTTGGTCGGCAGCAGCGGTGACGATCACATCGATCGCCATGTCGGTGAGACGCGTTCCTTCAACCCACCCGGCAGTGACCGGAGATGTGGTGCGTTGCCGTGCGATCGGCAGCTCAGGTAGCCACGGACGCAGACGACGGTCGGCGCCACACGCGACCCGAAGCGCCCCCGCTGCGGCGAGGGACTGACTGCGGCGGTCGCCGGCCATCATGAGCCGCGCGAGACCATCGACCGCGTCGGCCACTCGCGTCACGCAGCCGGCTGCGGCGGCCAGGCTCAAGACCTGCTGATGGGCCAGCCACGCCTGCCTGCGGTCACCGACCAGCAGCGCCGCGTCACCGACCAGCAGCAGCCCTTCCAGACGCATCCAGAACAGTGGCACCACCTCGGCGACCACCACGATGTCGGACGCGACGGTCAACGCCAGGTCGTGCTCGCCGTCGACCAACGCCTTCGTCGCGATCGCCGCCTGAGCTTCGAGGTAGACCATCCATTCGCCGGGTTGTGTGCGGTCGATTCGGTGAACCGCCTCCAGCCGCGCCGACTGGGACGTGGGTTCGGCGAGCATCAGCAGGTACTCGGCATCGATCGCCTCCCCCAGGCTCTGCGACTCGCGCAGCTGCCGGCGAGCGATGGCCACGCACCCGGCGCGATCGCCGCGCTCCACCGCGGCCATCGCACGCGTGCTCCACGCCGTCTGCGCAATGGGTGCCATTGTGTCGTCGCACAATTCGATCACCCACACGGCGACGTCCTCGGCCTCGGCCAGCCGCCCCAGGTCCAACAGCATCGTCGCTTCGTGGAGACGGGATTGCACCTCATTGAAGCGGTCGCTGCGGCTGCCTGCCGTCTCGGCGGCGCTGCGCACCAGTCGCAGTGAATCGTCGAGACGACCGGCGTCATGCAAGAACGTCGCGCGCAACGAGATCAGCCGGGCAGCGGCGCGGGCCGGATCGCTGCCGCGGTCCACCAGACCATCGGCGTCGTCCAACGTGGTCAACGCGGCGTCGACGCCCTCGGACTCGGCGAGCGCGATCGCCAGCAGGCGCAACAGCTCGATGCGCTGATCGACGACCTCCGCACGCTGCAGCGCCGGGGTCGAGACCACCCAGCGCAACAGCTCAGCCGCCGCGTGCTGCAGCAGCATGACGAACTGCGACCTGGCGAGCGTTCGGGTCAGTTCGGCCCCACCGATGATGTTCGCAACGTCGGTGGACTGCAGCAGCCGTTGCACCACGAGCTGCACGTCCTGTGCGTGCCGCAACACCCATGTCGCCTCGCCCGCCATCAACTCGTGCCAGGAGCGGCACCGGTCCCACAGCGCGGCCAACTCGCCGGAACGGGCGACCGCGAAGCGATGCACCGGCGAGAGCATGCGATACTCGTCCCCTTCGGGCTCTACCAGGTTGTGTCGAACCAGCGAGCCCAGCGCTGCGAGCGCGTCGCTGCGGGACAGACCCGAAACGGCCGCCGTCGTCTCGATGTCCATCGAGCCCGAGGTGACGCCGTACGAGTCGAACACGAGCCGTTCGGGTGACGACAACAGTTGCACGCTGCGATCGATGCAGCTGGTGAGCTCTTCGTGTCCCTCGCCGTCGCTGAGCGAGGCTTCGGCTGCGTCCAATCCAGTGGCAGCGGCCGCCGCGGCCGCGACCCGGATGGCGAGCGGGATGCCCGCCGTCATCCGCAGGATGCGCGCAACGACCTCGGCCCGATCGTCGATCGAGTGGACGACGCCGCCGGCGCGGAGGTACCACGAACGAAAGAGCGTCATCGCCGTCTGCCACTCTGCCGTCGACGACAGATCGAACGGTTGCAGGCGAACCACAGGCGCCAAGGCGGTGACAGGACGTACCCGGCTGGTGATCACCAGCCACGGGCCGATCGCAGTGGTGGGGATGGCACTAGCGAGCTCGACCACATCGTCGATGTCGACATCGGCTCCATCCAGCACGACCAGTAGCCGTCTGCCTTCGGTCGCGGCTCGCAGTCTCGACTCGGCCGAATCACCGGCGAGGGCCTGGTCACCCACGGCGTCGACGATCCGCAAGGCCAGCGAGGCCGGAGCGCAGTGTCGTTCGAGCTCCAGCCACACCGTGCGGTCCGGGGCGAGGTGCTCAGCGACCTGTCGCGCCAATGTTGCCTTTCCCACACCACCGGCGCCGACGATGACGACTCGTCCGTCGGAGCCAAGCGCACCAACGACACCTGCGACCGTTTCGTCGCGGCCGTCCAACATGCAGCGCACAGTACCGAACATGTGCGAGCGTCCGCGCCGGCACGCAGTGGCGCAGATGCCCGCGCTGCACTGCAATACGTAGTTGCCACGATGCGCCGCTCATGGCATCCGCGGGATCATCGTCGCCATGAGGATCGAGAACACGACATCTCTGGAGGAACCAGATCGCGCTCACGTTGACGGTGGCGTCGAATGTGCACGCCGACACAACGCACTTCTCTGCGCCTCGTTGTTGTTCGCGCTCGCGGTCAGCGCCTGTGCCACAGACTCGAAGGCCGCGGGCACGACCGCCCCGCTCACCATCACCGTCGCCGATTCGCAAGCCCAGACCCCCGAGAGCATCGTCGACACGACGGCTGCGTCGTCGAACGACACGTGGGTAAGCGACTTGGAACTGATCGACGCGAGCGTGCGGAACCTGCACGCGGATCCGTTCGCCGTTGTTCCGGAGTCCGAGTGGAACGCCAAGGTGGCAGAGCTCGAGGAGTCGTTTTCAACCCTCAACAACGACGAACGGATAGTCGGGATGGCGAGCCTTGCGGGCCTACTCGACACCCACACGCAATACTTCGGCCCAGACCAGCGCGTGTACGACGTGTGGTTGTATCGCTTCTCCGACGGAATGTTCGTCGTCGCAGCCAAGGACCCGACGTTGATCGGCGCGCGTCTGGTATCAATCAACGGAGTCGATGCCGCCGAGGTCGAAGCACGCATTCGCCCCTTGGTTCCCGGAGACAACGAGAGTGCCAAGCTCAACGGACTGTGGATGACACCACAGGTCGACTTCCTGCACGGCCTCGGCATCGTGGACGATCCGGCCAAGCCAGGGTTCGCGTTCGCGATGCCGGACGGTACGGAGCGCACGATCGATCTGGCTACGTCCGACATCGACGAGTTCGCCGAGCAACAACACCTCCTCGGGAGCCTGGCCGGTGACGAGAACGAGGCGGTGCGGCGGCGAAGCGAGCCGATCTGGTCGCGAGTCGATCCACTGACCAAGGCCTTCCTGCTGTCCGTGAACGACTACTCGACGACAGGAAGCGTCGAGGCGCTCGCCGCAATGACGACTGCTCTCGACAACGGCACTGCTGAACACGTGGTGGTCGACATGCGCTACCTGCGTGGCGGCGACGGGTCGCAACTTCTTCCGATGGTTGATGCCCTGGAGAGCGATCAGCGGGTCAACCGACCCGGCGGCCTGACGGTCTTGATCGGTCGGGAGAACGAATCCGCAGCGACATCGATCGCCTCGATGCTGGATCTCGGCTCTCAGGCGTCGTTCGTCGGCGAGATGACTCCCGCCCGCGCCGACAACTTTCTGTGCCCGTGCACCGACGTCGATCTTCCGCAGTCTGGCTTCATCTTCTCGGTCCCGACATCACGTTCGGGCAACGGAGACCCGCGAACTGGCGATCGAACCCGACGTCCCGGTCGCGCTCAGCAGCGTTGATTTCTTCGCCGGCCACGATCCAGCACTCGACGTGGCGCTCAGAGGTTGACCTACCTACAAATCGCGTGCCGATCCATTTCGACCGCAACCCGCCGCCTCACCTCACCGAACAACCCGACCAGAGAAAGGAACTCACCGTGACATTCGACAAGGAGCACTGCGCAGCCGTGACCCAGGCGGCGCGTCCGTGCCACAACGTTGCGCGACGTCGCAATGTAGTTCTCACCGCCTCGTTGTTCGCGCTCGCGCTCAGCGCGTGCGGCACAGACTCCAAGGCGGAACGCACGACTGTCCCGCTCACCATCACCATCGCCGATTCGCAGGCCCAAGGCCGCCCGAGCAATCTGCCGCTGGGAGAGTTTGCGGCGCAGGTGGCATCGCTCTCGAAGCAGTCAATGCAGGTGCAGGTCGTGTACACAGCCAGTGCGAACGAACCTGTGCCGGGTTCCGACGGCCCGATCATCGACAAGCTGCGAGCCGGTGACTTCCAGATGGCCGTGATACCGACCAGGGCGTGGACGGCCGCGGGCGTGGCGACGATGCAAGCCCTCCAGGCTCCGTTCCTGGTGCAGTCGGACCAGCAGATGGTTGCCATTGCTCACGACACTTCACTGGTGTCCGGCATGCTCGCCGGGCTCGACGAAATCGGTGTCCATGGGCTCACGATCTTCCCCGAATCGTTGCGCCACTTCTTCAGCTTCACGTCACCAATCCTCACGCCGGCCGACGTGAAGGGGCGTCAGATTCGATACCTGTCTGCCCCCGACGTGGCCGAACTGCTGCAAACGCTCGGCGCCACCCCGGTCGAGCCGCCATACGACGACTTCGTAACAGCGGTCCAGGACGGATCGATCACCGCCGCCGATGGCGGGTTCGCCACGGGCCTCGACACGAACCCACGCCCGGCGACGGTCACCGGCAACCTAACGCTGTACCCGAAGATGATCTCGCTTGTCACAAGTGCCAAGTTCTGGCAGGGCCTCACGGCTGCACAGCAACGGATCCTGGCCGCCGCCGCACAGGCCTCGCAGGACTGGGCGATCGCCAATCGCACGGAAGAGAGCGAGGCAGCGGCCAGCTACTGCGCCGGCGGCGGGACCGTGGTGCTGGCAGAGGCAGGCGCGGTTGCTGACTTCCGCGCCCGTGGCAGCGCCGATCTACTCCGAGCTCGCGAAGGACGACGCGACGAAGCGAACGATCGCTGCGATCGATGCCCTTGCCGCCGATGGCGACCGTGTTGCCATCGAAGCCTGCGCGCCAGTCACGTCAGTTCCAGCCGAGCCCGATGTGGTCGTGGCTCGCCCGGGGGAACTGCCCAACGGCATCTACCGGGTGGAGCTCACCGACGACTTCCTCAGGTCGATCGGTCAGAACGAAAAGGACGTGCACGAAGACCATGGCGTGTTGACATTCCGCATGAAGGACGGCCACATGAGCTGGGATCAGGCTGCAGAGGACCTCACCACGCCGGCGCGCGGCGATGCGGTATACCAAGTCGAGGGGAACAACATGTTCTTCCAGTGGGGTGAGAACATGGGTGGCGCGATCCTCCAGTTCACATGGACTGTCGACGCCGACGGCACCCTCCACTTCACACAGACCGACTTCACTGCCGACGCCAACTGGTTCTTCCTGCTGCCATGGCCACGAGTCGGCGACACCTGAGAGCGTGTCATCGCAGCGTTGAGTGCGCCTCGCCGAGCGTGATCCGTCTTGATCGGCTCGCGGTTCTCGGCCGAGATGCTTGTGCTGCGCGATTCCTGGTACGCAACCACTTCCGCATCAATGGCTCGACGTCAGCACCGAACCCGACATCGACCGCCAGCTGTGAACCAGTCGGTGGAGAGACTGCAACCCGCCTGCAACCCTCGCAGAGGCTCATGGCGGCGAATGGTGGTCACAGCGGGGCATCTCTCCAGCAACAGCACTGCTGCTCACAGGCGCTACCGGTCGCCAGCGGACACTGACCGCGAACCAAGCCGTCTCGCTCATAACCCGAAGGTCGCAGGTTCAAATCCTGCCCCCGCCACCATTGTGATCTCTCAGGAGATTGGAAACGGACCGAATCCTCATTGGGGTTCGGTCCGTTTGGTTTTTGGTCGTGTTGGGCCTTTGGGTGCGCCGGTTGGCTGGTAGTCGCGGGTGGTGTCGAGTGGACACTCCGTAGGAGCGAGCAACATCGGCCTGGGACCGACCCTCGAGTACGGCAGCGGTGATCACCAAGACGCGCTTTGGACATCCGACATAGTCACCGCCGAGGCCCGCAACTGTCCGCGATGTCTCGCGACATCGTTCCTATGTCTTGAGAGACCCGTTTCCTCTGTCCTGACTCACGACACTGCCCCCGCACCATTTCTGCCCCCGCCACGAAGAACGCTTAGCGGGTGATTATCCAACGTCGGCTCCGGGTCGATGTGTCGACGGACGGCGGCGTCCGATGGCCGTTGTCGCCAGCTGGGTTCGGTTGCCGATCGTGAGCTTGCGGAAGATGTGGGCGAGGTGCGTCTCGACGGTGCGTCGTGAGATGAACAGGCGATCTGCGATTTCCGGGTTGCTGAGACCGTCGGCGATCAGCTCAACGACCTCGAGCTCCTTGGCTGTGAGCGACTCCCACCCGTTGCTCGCCGGGTTGGCGCGTTTGTGTCGTTTCACACCCAGCGCGGCCAGGGTGGCGTCTGTTCGCGCCAAACGTCCGCGGGCGCCGATGGCTTCATAGATGCGGCCTGCCTCGGCGACCAGCTCGATCGCTTCCTTGTTGCGTCCGTGGTCGACGAGTGTCGCCGCGGCGTCCTCACACGTCGCGGCGAACTCGACCAGCCGCGGTGTGTCGCGCAGCTGCCGAGCCGCCTCGATCAGCATGTCGGGATCGTGCTCCGCGAGACCACGCGCCCGATGGGCCGTCGCCCACGCGCAGGCTGATGTCGAACGCTGGGCGAGCTTGTCGTGCTGGTCAGCGATCGCCCGAGCAGTGTCGATGCGGTCGTGCTGTCGGCACAGCCGGACCAGATCGGGCCCGATGCCGCGCCAGTGGCTGAGCCCGCGCAACGGCGCGAGTTGCGCCCACAGGGCGAGCATCAGCTCGCAGGCGGCTTCACCGGCGCCGTCCGCTTCGAGCATCTTGGCTTTGGTCCAGAGCAGGTGTTCCACTCCGAAGAGGTGCCGGGTGCCCGATGCGAGCAGCGCCTCGCCATTGGTCGTGTACGCCTCGGCTGCGACGCGGTCGCCGCGACCGAGGGCGATGTCAGCGGCGAGTGCTTCGAACCAGATCGCCTGGACGTTCTCGCCGATCTCGTCGCCGAGTGCCATTCCTGCCTCCACGTCGACCATGGCTTCCTGCCAGCGACCGGTGATGTAGCCGAATCCTGAGGTGGCGGTCAGCGCCTGGATGAGCAGTGGCGCGTCGCCGCGACGTTCGGCCCGTCGCCGGGCTTCCAACGCGGCTGCCTCGGCCTGGTGCAAGTCGTCTAGTTGGTAGTGGGCGGTCGCCACCCAGACGTGAGGGATCAAGAACCCGAGCGGCGGCACGTAGTACGCGTCGAGGAGGTGCCGCGAAGTGGAGAACGAGTCCAGTGCCTCGTCGTAGCGCCCGTCGCAGATGGCAGCGATGCCGATCGTGTGGCGGGCCCAGCACTGCACGGCGGGATCGTCGCTTTTCACGAATTGCTGTGCGACCGCGTCCGCATCGGTTGCTGTCCCCGCAATGACGCGCATGCCGGCGGCAGCACACTTCAGCACCGCGCTGTCGGCGGGCCGGATGTCGCTGATCGCGGCGGCTGCCTCGAACTGTGTCGCCGCGCCGGTGAGCTCGCCGAGGGTGCCGAGCACACAACCGACGGCGCGGTGGGCGAGCCACCTGTCGTCGGCGGTCAGGGCGCGAGCGAGCAGTGCGTCGGCGAGATGCCGGCCCTCGTCGACGCGTCCCGACCAGGCGAGGAGATCGACCAGCATCGCCTCCTGCTGAAAGCGCAGCGGCCACTCCAGCGGCGCCAACGCGAGCGCCCGCTCGGTCAGCGTTGCCGCGTTCGACGTGTCGATCGTCAGCGATTCCTGCGCTGCACGCGTGAGCCATTCCACCGCGTCGACGTCGCCGGGGCGCGCGCCGAGGCTGTACTGGCGAGCGACCTGCTCGGCTGGCGCGTTGGCCGCTGCCAATGCGCGTGCGGCAGCAGCGTGAAGATCGCGACGGATGGCGGCGGGCAGGTCGAAGTAGACCGCCTCACGAAGCAGGTCGTGGCGGAACGCCAACTCGTCGCCGCGGCCGACGATGAACGACGCGTCGACTGCCTCGCGGCAGTGCGGCCGCGACGTCGACCACGCTCCGTCCCGAAACGGTGGCCAGGTCGACGAGCGCGAACCGGTTGCCGAACAGGCTGGCGAGGCGAAGCGTCTGGATGGTGGCCTCGGGGAGAGCCGAGATGCTGCGCGCCAGCGTGCGGGCGAGGTCCGGAAGGATGTCGCCGGCGGTGATCTCGGCGACGCCGCCTTCGATTCGCAACGCGTCCGCATCGTCGAGGGCACGGACGAGCTCAACGACGAACAGGGGGTTACCGGCGGTGGCTTCCAGGCGGGCCAGGAGTGCAGGCCCGGGGGCCGCGCCGATCGACGCCGCAGCGAGCTGCGCCATCCCGGCAGATTCCAGACCGGCGAGCGAGATCTGCACCGCACCGTTCTTCGTGCATATCTCAAGGAACTGACCGACGTGTGGCGGGCGCGGAGTTGGTCGCAGGGTGGCGACGATGCCGACCGCCAACGGGCCGATCCGGCGGGCCAGCGCAGCCAGTCCGCGTAGGCTGAGCGGGTCGCCCCAATGCAGGTCCTCGGCGACGATGACGATCGGTTGGGCAGCGCTGATGGTGTCGACCATGGCGGTGAACCGTTCGACGATCGCATACCCGGCGTCCTCCGGCACACCGCCCCGGTCAAGCGCGTCGACCTTGATGGGGCTGCCCACGACATCGGCGATGCGATCGAGGATGCGTCCGGGCCGATCTTGTTCCAGCTCGTCGGCGCCGGCGGTGACGGCGAGGACCCCGCAGGCGGTCGCGCGTTCGATGAGCGCGCGGGCGAGATGCGACTTGCCGATGCCGGCCTCGCCCTCCAACACCAGGATCCGGCCGCTGCCCTCACCGACTGCACTCACGAACTGGTCCACCAGGCCGAGCTCGACGGTTCGTCCGAACGCCGGCAGCGAGGCCTCGGACGACGCGCCCGCGACCGCCCGATATAGCTGCCATTGACCGCTGAACCCCTTGAGACGCGTACGGCCATGGTCGACGAACGGGGTGCCCGGTACCGACCCGGCCAACTGGCGAACGATGTCCGACACGACCACCTCGCCGGCCTTGGCGCAATCGGCGATGCGGGCCGCCGCGTTGACGGCTTCGCCGACGGGGTTGTCGCCGCCGGTCGTCTCACCGAAGTTCATGCCGATGCGCAGCTGAGGGCGAGTTGCACCGATTCGTTGCTGCACGGCGACGGAGAACGCAACTGCCGATCGTGGCGACTCGAAGGTGAGCATCAAGCCGTCGCCCAGCGCCGTGACCTCGCGGCCGCCGTATGGTTCCAGTCGCTCGCGCACGGTGTGCAGCACTCGACCGATCGCCGCCGTCCCACGCGCGTCGCCCAACGAGGTCAACAATCCGGTGGAGTCGACGACATCGACGAACACCACGGTCAACATTGATGTCGTTGCCACGGACGCACCGTACGACCGCCCACGGTCAATGGGAAGTAGACGCGTCTGAAATACGTGAACTCACCGATGTCGTCCCCGGCGCGCTCGTTCAACATGTCCACATGAAGTCACGATGGAAGAAGCTGCAGCCGGTCCTTCCGGATCGCGAGTACATCGCGTTCGTCACCGACATCCCGCCCAAGCGGATGGCATCGACGAGTCGGATGTTCTTCGGGTCTCGTCAGGTGCGTCGGCAGCTCGGGGCCACAGACGGAGTCGTCGGGTTCTCGCTGTTGGCGCGGCCGATGGCGAAGCAGTACGTCACCCTGTCGCTATGGACAGACGAGGCTGCGCTCGCCGCGTTCGCTCGGTCGCGTCCGCATCAGCAATTGATGACCGATCTCGCCCCCGAGATGGCGCCGACCACGTTCGTGCGCTGGCAGCACGCTGGCACCTCCGGGCGGCCGGTGTGGAGCGACGCGCTGCGCCGCCTCGACGCCGTCCGCTAGGGGAGCGATCGGCCGCCGGGTTCGGCACACCCGCTCAGGGCAACCGCGTGGACCACTGCACACCTGCAACCGCCGACGAGAACCAACGGCTCCAACGCCAGAGGGAGCTACTGAGGTGCGGACGAGGTGTATGGTGAGCGGAGACGACGCCGGCAGCGCACGTGCCGACTCGGCTTGCCGTCCGTTGAGCCCGAGTGCCGAACGCTCACTTCAGCAACTGCTGCACTGCTGTCGTCGCGAGCCACTTCTCGAACTCTTTGGCCGACCAGCCGCGCTCGCAGTGCAGCGCGAGCCACACGTCGGGATGGTTGAGCGTCCACAGGATGTCGGCCGCCTTGTCAATGGACAGGCCGACCTTCAATCCCTTGCGCTTGGCGATGGCGCCGACGAGGACGCGCTGATTGGCGTAGAAGTCCGACTGGATGAGCTCCCAGAGCTCTGCGCTGTCGTGATCGACCGATGAGGCACCGCGGATGAGACGCAGCACGGGCCCGATTCGTTGCTTCACGACCACCGAGTTGTGGACGATCAGCTTCACGATCTGCGCTGGGTCGGGCTCTTCCAGCACCTGCACGAACCAGGGTCGCGCCTCGACGGGGGCGTCGTCGGTGTCGCCCTTCAGGGCGAGATCCCACACACCGCGCAAGACGCCCGGCTTCGTGGCGAACGCGTCGTAGACGGTCTTGGCCGACACGCCCGCCTCCGCCGCGATCCCTTCGATCGTGGTGGCGACGTAGCCGTCGGTCACGAATAGTCGCTGGGCGACTTCGAGAATGACGCGCCGCGTCGCTTGCGCCTGCGCCTGCCGGCGGGCGGAGCTGTACGCGCGCTTGGACTTGACAATTTCGCTGATTTAGCTATGGTACTACTCAATTGAAGTATGTCAGACTAAAGTGAAATAGGAGATTGCCATGAGCAACGAAAGGCGCCAGCTCGTGCACGCAATGTGGGCCGGCGTGGCCGACCAGTGGGCGCAACGCGCCGACTTCCTCGATCACCGCGCGGCCGCGATCACCAAGGCGCTACTCGACGGCGCCGCGATCGGCACCGGCGACCGAGTCCTTGTCCTGGCCGACGGTCCCGGCGGACTCGGGCTGGCAGCGGCCCGCATTGCCGCGGAGGTCGTCAGCTCTGACGTGGTGCCGTCGTACGCGGACGTTGTGACCGCACGTGCCCAGGCCGTCGGCCTCGCAAATGTGACGGCCAAGGTGCTCGACCTCGAAGAGATCGCCGAGGCCGACGACTCGTTCGACGCGGTCGTGATCCGAGAGGGATTGATGTTCGCAGTCGATCCGTCGGCGGCCCTGGGAGAGATCCGGCGGGTGCTGCGCGGCGACGGCCGACTCGCGGCGGCGGTGTGGGGTCCGAAGGCCGATAATCCGTGGCTGGCGATTGTCATGGACGCGGTGTCGGACCAGATCGGTCACGAAGTGCCGCCGCCTGGGATGCCCGGTCCGTTCGCACTCGCCGACGAACTGCGTTTCGGCCAGCTCGCCCGCGACGCCGGCTTCCGCGACATCCACATCGATCACGTCGCGGTGCGGTTCCACGCGCCGTCGTTCGAGGAATGGTGGATGCACACGTCCGCGCTCGCGGGCCCCATCGCCAGCATTGTCGCGAACCTGTCCGAAGACGCCAAGGCGGAACTACTCGATCAGTTGCGCGCCGCGGCCAGTCCGTACGAGACGAATGACGGCCTCGACATCCCCGGGCTGTCGCTCGTGCTCACCGCTCGCCGGTAGACGGCAGCTCGTTGCAAACTCCGACGTTTCGAAAGCCGTCCCTCGGGGCGGCTTTCGCAGTTCTCCGGTGGTTCTACCCGAGGCCAGTCACGGCATGTCCGCGCCTGCGAGCGTTCAGAAATGTTCAGGATTCTTTGCTTGAAACCTGAAGCTAGGGGGTACCGCCCCGCCATGAATCCGGTCGACCTGATGTGGTGGGTGGTATCACCCCACCTGTTCCTGGTGATGGGTGGACTCGCTGTTCTTGCCGTCGCGATGTTCCTCGCTGTCGTGCTCCGAAACGACCTCTGAGAACGCGTGCCACCGATTCAGGGGCTCTCCGATCGCCAACGACGAACGGTCCGTTCCGCCCTCGTTGCCGAGTTGGAGCGGACACAGGAACAGGTTCTGTCGCTCTCCGCTCAGTTCGACGACATCGTCGTAGCTGCTGAAATGTCGAACGTCGACGACGAGCACGACCCGGAAGGTACGACGATCGCGTTCGAGCGGTCGCAAGTGAGCGCACTGCACAGCCAGGCTGTGCGAGATGCGGCTGCGCTCCGACAGAACCTCGACGACCTCGACGACAAGGGCTTCGGTGCTTGCGAACAATGTGGGGGCCCAATTGGATTCGAACGACTTGTCGCTCTACCGGCGACGCGTCGTTGCGTGCAGTGCGCGCGCTGACGCTTGCGGACCTTAGACGGCGCGTGGTAGACACTGAACCGTATGGTTCAGTATAAGAAGGCCGCCTACCTCGACGCCTCTCTCGCCGCGTTGGCGGACTCCACTCGGCGCGGTGTCCTCGAGCAACTCGGCCGTGAGGACGCTTCGATCACCGCCCTCGCCGAACGGTTCCACATGACCCTCACCGGCATGAAGAAGCACGTCGGCGTCCTCGAACAGGCGGGACTTGTCGTCACCGAGAAGGTCGGTCGCGTACGGACCTGCCGGGTCGGCGCTCGCCGTCTCGAGGAGGCGGCCGCGTGGATCGAGAAGTACCAACAGCTCTGGGACGCTCGCTTCGACGAGCTCGACCAGGTCATCGACGAATTGAAACAGAAGGAGAAGTCAGATGGACGCAAGCAGGCACGATGAGCTCGCCCCCACGACGAACGTCACGAGAATCGAACTGAGATCCGATCGCGAGGTCGTCGTCACCCGATGGTTCGACGCTCCGGCGCGCGTCGTGTTCGAGGCGTGGTCGAAGCCCGAGCTGTTCAAGCGCTGGTGGGTACCGAAGTCGATGGGCATGACGCTGCGTTCGTGCGATATGGACGTACGCACCGGCGGCAGCTACCGCCTCGTCTTCGGCGATGGGATGGACTTCTTCGGCACCTACCTCGAGGTGACACCGCCATCGCTCATCGTCTGGACGAACGAGGAAGGCGGAGAAAACGGCTCCACCACCACGGTCACCCTGACGGAGGAGGATGGCAAGACGCTGCTCGTCATGAGCGAGCTCTATTCGTCAAAGGAAGCGTTCGACGCCGAAGGCGCCGGCGCGGCTGATGCGACGCACGAGACATTCGGACAACTGGATGAGCTGCTCGTCGAACTCGCGTCGGAGTCGTGACCGGTAGTCATCTCGCCGCCAGCACGACGTTCACCACGACGGTCAGGATCAGAGACCCGAGGATCATCGCCTTCCAGGGTATGAACACGCGCACACTCCGGTTGTTCGTCCGAGTGTCATCGGCACTCCGCGACGTGAGCGTTGTGAGGTTTCTCGCGACGCGGTCGTCGGCGCCGGGAAACGCTCGTAGCACGACGTTGAGGAGCACGGTCAGTATCACCGAGAGACCAATCGAAATCGCGAGCCACTGCACCGCAACAGCTTCGCGCCGTCCCTGCCCGTTGGGACCACGCGATCACGTCAGCCGAAGCCGGATCCCAACGCGTCGGTAGGTGGTGCTCGCTGCTACGGGTTGTGGGTCGTTCATTTCGTGCAAGATTTGTCATCACGTCATCGGCGCGACGGTGGATCTATGACCCTTGCCCTGCTCGACGATCGCCTGTGCACCGGTGAGCAGCTTTTCGACTTCCTCTACTCGGCCAGGGGCGGCTTCGACAGCGGGACGCCCCGAATGACCCGCTGGAACCTCGGAGAACCACCATCTCGGGGTTTCCACGTGGTGCAGCCAAACGAGGTCCGTCGGCCGTGCCCCTTCGGGCAAGGTTCGAGATTGGGTCTTTCCAACGCTCCGAGACTGTGCGTACAGTGGCGACGAGACATCGTAGTGTGGTGAGACTTAGGACGGATGTGGGTGGATGCGGGCAGGGTGGATCAGCCGTTGGCGACTTCACGCTGTCGCGCCCGTGTACCCCTGGCCGGCCGTAGCCAGATGTGAGACCTGTCGGTGGTGTGAGCCGCCGGCACGACGGGAGGAACAGGGATGATGCGTCAACACCAGCCACGACGGACCGCGCGGCAATGGGTCGGGATTTTCGTCGTCATGGCCATTGGCACGACCTTCGGCATCGGCGCTACCCCGGCCGTTGTCCACGCCGCTGATCCGGCGACGGCCGCACTGGCGAACGCCATGGACACGCTCGGTTCCGTCCTTGCGGCCGGCAGTTCGCTTCAGCAGGCCGCGGAAGCGGTGCCGTTCACCGGCATTGCCCCGGCGCTGCAGAGCGGACTGGATATGACAGCCTCGCTGCAGGCCACTCTCGGGCAGTTGAAGAACAACATCAACAACTTCGAGGACCAAGCGCCCGGTGCCGTCGGCGACGCGCTGGAGGGCCTCGACACGACGACCGTCGGCGGAGTGAAGGTCGTGGTCGGCTGCGAAGCGGCTTGCGACGCTGGAGAGAACCCGGTCGTGGTCACCTCCGCCGCGGGGATCGTCTCGATCACACTTCCCTTGAGGCTGAGCAAGACCATCGCGTCCACGCCGCTCGCCTTCGACGACGTCGGCCACGTGTTGACCCTCTCCGGCGGAGCGCTCGGTGTCAACCTGACGGCGAGCACGACGCTCCATCTGACCTTCGACACGAACACGTACATCGCGAACGCCGGCGAGGCCTTCGCCGTCGGCCCGTTCTCGGTGTCGTTCACCGCCGGCCTGGTGGCCGCCTCCTCCATTGTGGCCGCGACGACGTTGGGCGTCACGAAGGCGACGGCGACGCTCAAGGGCCTCACCGTCAATGCCGGGATCTCCGTGACCTTCAAGGACCCCGACGCGGTCGGCGGGATCACCCTCGACGAGTTCCAGAACACGACCGCCGGCGACCTCGTCGCAGTCGCTCGCACAGGCAGCGTGACCGGCTTGCTCGATCTCGACACAACGCTGATCCCCGGCTCGCCAGATGCCACCAACATCAACATCGGCGATGGCACTTTGGCCGACGGCTTCTCCTTCACTCTGCCGGCGCTCACCGCCTTCAACCCCTTCACCTTCACATCGCCCGAGGCCCTCGTGGCCATGCTCGGCCAGGCGGCCATCGCCCTCGGCGGCGGCCAGACGAGCACCGATCCGTCATTGCCGTTCCTCAAGGGCACGCTCCGTCAGCTGGCCCAGGCATCGCGCCCGGTGCTCGACGTCGTCGACTCGATCGGCGTCATCTGTGGGGCAACCAACCAGCAGCCACCGTCGGGCTCGGTACAGAACCTCAAGGTCGGCGACAAGGCTTATTGCCAGGCGATCGTGACCACAGGTGTCAAGGCCGGCAGTGTCAGCTGGACATCGAACAACAGCACCCCCGGGGCCAATGCATCGGGCGCCAATGCGGACGGCACGGCCGCGCTCAGCCCCTCGAAGAACGTCGAGTTCACGATGACCGCCGACGGGGCGGTCGACGCCCACGTCGCCTACACAGCGACCTTCGACGATGACAACAACGGCACCGTCGACCGCGAGGTGACCGGGCGCTCAGGTCAGCGGCCGCCGCGCAACGTGCAAGACCTCGCGGCGCTCGTCCAGAGCCTTGGCGGCTTCGACGCGCTCGGCGATTTCCTGAGCTACGACCCGGCGACAAAGGCGCTCTCGTTCCACCTGAAGAAGACCTTCGACGGGGCGCAGATCAACCTGCCGCTCAACGTCGGCGACCAACTCGAGTCGGGCACTGGCGTCGTCGGTCTCTCCACTACGGGCGGGGGGATCACGGCGCAGGCAACCGGCATCAAGCTCGACCTCACCGTGGGGGTCTTGTTGCTGCCTCAGAACGAATGGGCAACCGTCAGCGGACCGGGCGGCTGTCCCGATCCGGCCAACCCCAACCCGTGCACCAGCGCGCTCGACCTGTTCTTCATCAAGATCAATCCGAGCTCACCAGAGTTCTCCGTCGGCGACGCGGCATTCACCCTGAATTCACCCACACTGCGTGGCCAGCTCGGCTTCCTCGGCGTGACCGCAGGGGTCAACAACTTCGGTCTGACCCGCTCGGACAACACCAAGCCGGTGCTCACCGTCGACTTGACCAAGGCCGGCGACATGACCGTCAACAGCGTGGTGCTGCCCGACGCCGTGCGCCTGCGCGAACTGTTGTTCCACATCCAGGACCATGTGACGATCAGCCCGCTGAACCTCAAGCTGGGCGGGGAGCTGAAGATCGACGGCACGCTGAACGGTGCCCCGGTGGCCTCGGCCACGGTCGGCATCAACTGGGATCTGCTCCAAGCCGGTGCGCCGACGATCACCCCGAGCACCGATTTCGCCGCCCTCTTCAGCAACTTCAATCCGGTGCCCAACCTGTTCGGTCAGGCAACCGGCGCCGATTCGACGACGGTGCTCGTGGCCAGCGCCGCCAACTTCACCGATTCGGCGATCGGCGTGCAGCTGCACAACGTCACCGACGGTTCCTCGTGCGCCGTGCTGTCGCGCACGGGCGCGACGACGCTGACCTGTACGGACCCGCTGGCGGGGGGCACGGACAACAAGTGGCAGAGCGGGGATCTGTACCGTCTCGAGATCGGCAGCCCGATGGCCCTTCTGGGGCTGCTGCTCGACAACCTCGATCAGATCACCAACACGATCAAGAACCTCACCGGCACCGATGCGGCCGGGGCGCTCGACACCGAGTTGCCGATCGTGGGCATCAGCCCTCGCCAATTGCTCAGCCAGATCGACGAACTGCGTCAGACGATCGATGAGCTGCGCGGCGACGGTTCCGTCGTCCAGTGCTCGCTGCAGCTCGGAGCGCAAGTCGACCCGAGCCAGGTCGTACTCGACGATCAGGGCAAGGGCACGCTGTATTGCGACGTCACCTCGCTGAAGCCGGCGACTGCGGCGACATGGAGCGCCACCCTGCTCGGCCTGCCCGGCGTCACCGTCACTGTCGACCAGCCGACCACTCCCGCCAACAGTGGAGGCCCGAATCCGACGGACCAAGCAGTGGTACACCTGACGGGTACACCCGGGGCGACGATCCGCCAACGCCACGAGGAAGCGACGGGCAACACGACGACCGATGTCGGCTACCAGGTGCACGTCACCTACACCGACGTCGACGGTGACCACACCGAGGAATATCCGAGTCTTGCCCAGCCCGGCACGATCCAGGCGCTGGAAAAGGCGATCAAGGAGAAGCTGGGAATCACCCAGGGCTTCACCTTGTCCCTCGACGACGCCCCCGGCGGTGGTGGCGGAAAGATGATTGCCATCGACGTCAACGTCGGCCGCTGCAACGACGCCACGCTGTGCGACCCGGACGACGTCAACATGGGCGCGCTGTCGACATCGATCAATGCCGATGTCAGCGGCCTCGGCGGTCTCGTCTCCGCCGGTTCCGGCGGGGAGATCGCCGTGAAGTACACCGCGGGGGCTCGCCTCAAGCTCGGCGTGACACTCGACAACGGCCTGCCGAAGGTCTATGTCCTGCCGGGTACCGGCGTGGCCGTCAAGGGCCGTTTCCAGGCGACCGGGCTCAGCTTCAATGCCACTCTGGGACCGTTCTCCGTGGTCGCCGGTACGAACGCCAGGCTCGTCTCCGACAACGGCACGCCGGCGGATCCGGCCGACGACACCTATGACGGCAACGGTGTCGTCAAGCTGGGCGCCGACCTGACGATCGGGCAGTCGATCGCCAGCCCGGTGGCAATCGGCGACTTCATCTCCAATCTCGGCACCTATCTGACGCCGAACTTCACCGCCGGCCCCGATCAGGACTGCGGCTCCGTGACGACCAGCGCGGGAGCCGACCCGGATTCGACCGGCGACGACACGGTGGTCGCGCTCAGCGGCACCGGTGTTCTCGGTTGTGGACTGCTGTCGATCGGCATCGCCGCCGGAAACGTCACCAACTACGTCGCCGACCTCGGTATCAAGGTCGAACTCTCCGGGGGTCAGTTCACCGTCACGCCGGCGATTCCTGACGACCTGGTTGCCAAGTTCGCCGCCGCAGCACTCGACCTGCGCCTGATCCTCGCAGCCCTGCCGAAACTGATCGGTCAGGTCAAAGATGCCATGCGCGCCAGCGGTGCGGCTGCCGCGGGCAACGGCAAGCTGCCGCTCATCGGCGACGCCCTCGACGCGGGCGCCGATGTGGCCCAGAAGATGCAGGACATCACCCAGACGCTCAGCGATGAGATCGGCAATTATGTCGGCGGACTCACCGACCCCGACACCGGGCTGAAGGAAGCCTTGCAGAACCTGGTGTTCGACAAAGTCGGTGCAACGGGGCTGTTGATGAAGCCCGACGGCAGTGCCACGGCCACGGCGGCGACCGACGTCGAAGTGATCACCGATTGCGGCGGCAGTTGTGCGGGCAAGGGCATGGGTGACCTCAAGGACGTGCGTGTCATCTTCGGCATTGGGCAAACCCTCGTCGACACCAACGTGCCGTTCGATCTCGGTCTCGACGGCGTACCCCTGCGTCTCGTCGGCAGCGTTCATCCCTCGGTGACCTGGAGCTACGTCGTCGACCTCGGGCTCAACCGGGCCACCGGCCCCTACATCGGGGTGAAGAAGCCCACCGGCTCCAGCCGCCCCGACAGTGAGCTCAACCTCACCGCCAACATCGGACTTGGTGACAACGACGCCGCCTGCAGCGCGGTGATGCCGGACGCCTTGACGCCACTGTCCAACGACCCCGACTCGATCATCCCCGGAACGTGGTCCGAGCACCGTTGTCTCGCCGGCCAGTTGTCCTTCCTCGGCGTGCAGATTCGCGACGGTGATGGCACCGACGCGGATAAGGACCAAGCCTCCGCAGTCAGTCTGCATGTCGGCCTCGACCTGAAGAACGGCAACAACGACACGCTCGGTCTGACGAACATCGACGGCGTCAGCCTCAAGCCGACCGTCGGTTTGGACACCCGGCTGAACCTGCGCTTCCGTACCGGCATCGCCGGTGGCCAGTCCTCCGGGTTCCCCGAGGTCGTCGGCACGTTCCACCTCGGTTGGGGGTGGGACATCAACGCTGGCGCCACCACACCGACCGTCGGCTTCGACGACATCTACCTCAATGTCGAGCCGCTGCTGAAGACGTTCATCGAGCCGATCAGCGAAGAGGTTCGCAAGATCACCGGCCCGTTCAAGCCGATCATCGACACGCTGACCGCGCCGATCCCGGTGGTCAGCGACCTTGCCGCCCTCGTCGGCCAACCGCCGGTCACCCTGCTCGGGCTGATGGAAGTGATCTCCGGCAACGATCTCTCGTTGATCCAGAGCCTGGCGGCGTTCATCTCGTTCATCAACGACCCGAAGGTCGCCCAGGGCTACATCCCTCTCGGTGGGCTCGGCGCAGGCAGCTTCAAGGTCGATCCGGCCGGAGCGCGGTCTGCGCAGAGCCCGGCCGACGCCGGCAAACTGGTCAAACAGGCGGTAGCCAGTGCCTCGTCGCTCTTCGGCGCTACACCGACGACCGCAACGGGCGGCCCGACCACCAGCAACCTCGGTAGCAAGGCGACGAACACCACGCCGGTGCCGACAAAGGCCCAGCTGCCCGGCACCTTCGGCGTGCCCGGGTTGACGTTCCCGTTCATGGACAACCCCAGCCAGATCTTCAATCTGCTGATGGGCCAAGACATCACCCTGGTGCGCTACGACGTCGGTCCGTTGAAGGCCACCGCCGGGTTCAGCTACAACTTCCCGCCGATCCTCATCGGGCCCGTGCCCGTGGCCATCGGTGTCGGCGGTTCGGTGACGGTGAAGGGACGCTTCGTCATCGGCTACGACACCAGCGGCCTGCGCAAGGTTCTCGCCGGCGGCTCAGGTGTGTACCTGTTCGACGGCATCTTCCTCGACGATCTCGACGCCAACGGCGTGGACGTTCCCGAGGTCAGTTTCATCGGTGAGGTCTACGCCCAGGCGGGCGTGAGCATCGGCATTGCCTCGGCCGGCATCGTCGCCGGCTTGCGCATCACCGTCGATCTCAACCTCGACGACTCGCCGAACCCCGACGGCAAACTGCACATCGAAGAGATCGTCAACAAGCTGCAGAACCCGATCTGCCTCTTCGAGGTTCACGGGAAACTGGAAGCGTTCATCAAGGCCTTCGTCGAGCTCAACCTGTTCATCACTTCGATTCGCTTCGAGTTCACGCTCCTCGAATTGACCTTGCTGGAGTTCTCCGGCAAGTGCACCCCACCGGCGCCGAAGCTCGCCGAGCTGAAGTCCAACGGAGAACTGTGGCTCAACGTCGGCGACCGCTCCGGTCTGCGCAACCTCGATCCGGACAACAAGGACGAGGCGATGACCGTGCGACCCGTTGGCGGCGGAACGTACTCGGTGACCGGCTTCGGGCTGACGCAGACGTTCGGTCCGACCGGCCAGTTCAACGGCCCCGCGGTGGCCAAGGTGGTGGCCGACGGCAAGGCCGGCAACGACAAGTTCCTGATGCTCGCCGGCGGCGACGAGGCACAGGCGCCCCCTGAAGGGGCGACGACACCGACGACGCCATCGATACCGTTCACCGCGCAGACCGATCTCAAGGGCGGTGACGACAACGACGTCATCCAGGGCGGCGATGCCGGCGACACGATCGATGGTGGCAAGGGCGACGATCGCATCGACGGCGGTCTCGGCATCGACACACTGATCGGCAACGACGGCGTCGACACCATCAATGGAGGTCCCGGCAACGACAACATCGACGGCGGCAACGATGCCGACGTGCTCAACGGTCAAGCCGGTGACGACCGTGTCGTCGGTGGTCCCGGCGACGACTTGCTCCAGGGCGGTCCCGGCAACGACGCAAACGGGAGCGACGGTGTGGACACCCTGATCGGCGGCCCCGGGATCGACTCGATGGACGGTGGCAACCAGGGCGACTTCCTCTACGGCGACGCCGAAGTCAACGTCTCCAGCGATGCCATCTGTGCCGGCGATGTCGGCAGCGAGCCCAACGACCAGACGTCGGCCGACAAGCTCACGGGTGGCGACGGCAACGACCTACTGGTCGGTGGCGCCGGGCCCGACGAGCTGTACGGCGGCGCCGGCAACGACCACCTCTGCGGCAACCAGGGCAACGACCTGATGGACGGCGACCAAGGCACCGACCCGAAGGTTGTTGCCGGGAACGACTACGTCAGTGGCGGCTCCGGCAGCGACAAGGCGACCGGCAACGGCGGCAACGACTACGTCCTCGGCGGTCCTGATCGCGATGAGGTCGACGGCAGCGCCGGCAACGACGATGTTTCCGGCGGCGGAGGATCGGACCATGTTCTTGGTGGAATCGGCAACGACGTCCTCGTCGGCGACAACGCAGCGATCGACCAGAGCGGCGACAAGGCAGCCCGCGCCGGTGTGGCTGCCGAATCGTTGGTCAGCAACGTCGGCACCGGCAGCGGCGGCACGCCGACATGCGGTTTCGTCGATGCCGTCGATGTCACGGCAGCAGACTGCCTCGAGGGCGGCGACGGGCATGACCTGATCTACGGCGAGGGCGGCAATGACGAGGTCCACGCCGGTGAGGGCAACGACCGCGTCCGTGCCGGCGACGGCGACGACAACCCAGTGCGCGGCGATGGCGGCAACGACACGATGTTCGGCGAGGCCGGCAACGACACGATGTACGGCGATAGCGGCGACGACACCATCTACGGCAACATCGGCACCGACATCATCCGTGGCGGCATCGGCGACGACTACGTCGAGGGCAACGAAGGCATCGACACCCTGTTCGGCGAAGGCCAGCAAGACGACCTCGTCGGCGGTACCTCGACGGCCGCGACGGTCGATGGCGGCGACACGATCGACGGCGGCGCGTCCAACGACGTCGTGGTCGGCGACAACGGGACGATCACACGTCCCGGCGGCAATGACGCGCAGGATCCGACCAGCATCGCCCGCGCCGTGAAGATCTTCGACGTCGGCACTGCCACTGGTGGTGGCGACACGATCTTCGGTGGCCTGGACAACGACCAGGTGTGGGGCGGCAACGGCGGCGACACGATCAGTGGCAATGCCGGCAGCGACCGGCTGGAGGGCAACGACGGCAGCGACACCATCAATGGCAACGAGGACGCGGACCGGATCGTCGGCGGCTCGAGCGCGCGGGCCGGCCTGTTCGCTGGCGACGGTACGACGCCAGTGCCGTACGACGCCGCACCGGACGTTGGCGACTCCTTGCACGGAGACGCCGGCAATGACGTGATCGCCGGTGACGACGCGACGATCGCGTTCGACGGCGTGGCAACGATGACCGGCACCAACGTCGGCAACAACTTCGGCATTGACACGATCACCGGCGACGACGGTCAGGATCGGGCGTACGGTCAACTGGGCGGCGACACGATCAACGGCAACGCTGGCGAGGACTACCTGATCGGCGATCTCGGAGCGATCACGCCCGGGACACCGACGGGCACCTGGCCGGGCGGGGCACCGATGTATGAGGTCCGCTTGGAGATCACCCCCGACAACGGAGGTGTCGACACAATCGACGGCGGCCTCGCCGACGACCATCTCTTCGGCGGCGCGAACAACGACGTGATGAGCGGCCAGTCCGGTGACGACTACATGGAAGGCAACGGCGGTCTGGACTCGATGTACGGCTACGCCGTCGGCGTCGACGCGCTCCAGCCCGGCGAGCGCGATCAGGACGACATGATCGGCGGGACGAGCAACTGGACCCGCCCAGATGTCGGCCTCGTCAAGCTGGCACGTGCCGATGTCGGCGAGATGATCATGGAAGGCGGTCCCGACCGCGACGTCATGACCGGCGACAACGCCCGCATCGACCGGATTGCGTCCGGCAACGCCTGGGCGCCCGACGAGGTCATCCCTGGGGCGCGCAAGCGCACCGTCACGCTGCTCGACCGCGAACGCGATGTCCTGACCGGCGTCAGCGGCGGCGACTACATGCTCGGCAACAGCGGCTCGGACCGGATGTACGGCGAGGGCGGCAACGACACGGTCAAGGGCAACACCAACGACGACCTCATCGAAGGCAACCAGGGCAACGACTGGTTGGAAGGCAACGACGGCGAGGACGACGTCGTCGGTGGCAGCAGCGCGCTGGCCTCTGCGGGCGGACTGGCCCTCGGTGGTGCCGGCACCGACCTCGGCGATCCTGACGGGACCGACGCGGTGTTCGGTGGCGGCGGGGCCGACGTCCTGTCCGGCGACAACGCAGCGATCATCCGCCAGACGGCCGGGAACACGACGGCGTACAACGCTGCCCTGCCGACCGCCTACTTCACCACCAATCCCGACGACACCCGGCCCGGGTGGTGGCTCGGCGTGGCGACCAATCGGCTCGTCGTGCTGCGCGACCGCGCGACGCTGAACTCCGGGCGGTTCGGTGGCGACCTCGTCGCCGGTGGTTCCGGTCCCGACGTGGCCTTCGGCCAGGACGGAAACGACTGGGTCGGCGGCGGGAGCAACGACGACGCCCTCGAGGGCAACGGCGGTGCGGACACCTTGGTCGGTGACAACGCCCCGGCTTTGAACGGCACCAACGGGGAGCCGGTGGTCGGAACCCCGATCGTCGCCTCCACGGACGCCGACCGCGATGGTGCGGCGGCAGCCGATGGAGAGGACGACATCGTCGGCGGCAGCAACGTGAGCCATCGCGACGGTGTCGACACCGTCGCCGGCAACGGCGAGGACGACTTCGTCCTCGGCGACAACGGCACCCTGCAGCGCAACATCGCCTCCGGCGCATACGTCAACTACTCAGGCGACGGCGCAGCCCACCTGCGCATCATGCGGCGGGCGACGCGACTCGACGTCGGCGCCTCGGCGGCATCCGGGACGTGGGGCGGCGACACGCTGCGCGGCAACGCCGGCGATGACGCCATCTGGGGCCAGGACGGCAACGACGCCGTCTATGGCGGAGCCGGTGACGACGACATGTTCGGCGAAATCGGTGATGACACCTTGTACGGCGGCACCGGCGAGGATGCCATGATCGGTGACCGCGGCGGAGTGCTCGACACCACGCTCGGCGACGCCGGGGCCTCGTTCGCTGCGGCGGTGTACCAGTTCAACTCCAACGGCCCACCGTTCGTCACCTACACCGGCTTCCGTCCGGGCACCTACGATCGGCGCGTCGATCTGACCAAGGAGGTCGCCGGTTCCATCGGCGGTCCGTTCAGTGGCGCCGCGGCGACGCTGACATCCAACGGCCTGACCGTCGGCGGCCACGACACGATGCGCGGCGGTCCGGGTCACGACTCGATGCACGGAGCGACTGGCGATGACATCATGAATGGCGACACCGGTGGGGACATCCTCTTCGGCGACGACGGTGCCGACGTCATGTGGGGCGGTCGAGGCAGCACCAGTCAGTTGACCCCGGATGATCGCGGTGCCAACGATTCACTCGTCGACTACGTGTTCGGTGGTCACGGCGGGGCGGCCAACAGCGGTGAGGGCATCGTCACCGGCGGGGCCGACGTGATCGACTACCTCCCGAGGGTCGGCATCGACCCGCTGGAATGGCAGAACGCCGTCGCCGCCTACGACGACGGTGAGGCGGGCGGCGAACTGCTGCGCCAGTTCCACCAGGGCGTCGATTGGGTGTACGGCGGTTGGGACCGTGACGTGATGGAGGGCAACCTGGCGGACAATGGACCCAACCTCGGGCGACAGGCTGTTCGACTGGACCGGGGCTTACAACCTGTACGTCCACTGCAACGCCGCGTACGGTGGCTACAACGACCAGCGCACGCCAAGCCCGCAGATGCAGGCGTTCATGGAGAACCTGGCGTTCAGCCTCGGCGTCGGGGCGAGCCTCGCCGATGTCCAATCGGGCACATCGTCGGCGTATCGCGAGTTGGCGCTGGTGTACAACCCTGACATCAAATCGAACAGCGGCAGCGCCTATCCAACCACCCCGGGCCATTTCGACCAGCCGGCGGCTTGCTCCAACGACTGATCGACCTTCAACGACTCACCGCCGGATGAGTATTCATTGAGTGTATACTCTGAGGGATGAACGTTCCACTTGCTCTCCTCGGCCTGCTCGAACGCGAGCCCAGTCATGGCTACGACCTCAAGCGCGATTACGACACGCTCTTCGGCCGCGGCAAGCAGCTTCCGTTCGGCCAGGTGTACGCGACGCTCGGTCGCCTGGCCCGTGACGGCAAGGTCATCGCCACGGATGCCGAACCCGGGGCAGGGCCCGATCGCAAGCGCTACATCATCACGGACGAGGGAGTCAGCGAGTTGGAGGCATGGCTCGCCGAGCCTGTCGCCCCGGAACCGCACCTGCAGACGGTGCTCTTCGTCAAGGTGGTGCTCGCTCTGATGTCGGGTCGTTCTGCGGAGGATTACCTCGACACGCAGCGCGCCGCCCATCTCGCCCGGATGCGAGAGCTCACCGAGTTGCGCCGGAGCAGCAGCCTGGTCGATGCCTTGCTCGCAGACCACGGACTGTTCCACCTCGAGGCCGACCTGCGGTGGATCGACCTGACGTCGTCTCGTCTCGCCGCGCTCGCCAAGGAGCTTGCGTCATGAGCGCCGTCACCCTGCTCGAAGGGCGTGATCTTCGGCTTTCGTTCGGCGAGACACCCGCATTGCGCGGCGCGAACGTCACGATCCAAGCCGGCGAGATGCTGGCCATCATGGGTCCGAGTGGCTCCGGTAAGTCCACGTTGCTGCACTGCCTCGCGGGCATCCTCGTTCCCGACTCGGGCGAGGTCCACTTCGCGGGAGTTCGTCTCGACACGCTTCGAGAGGCCGAGCGCAGCGAGTTGCGCCGGAGGCGATTCGGGTTCGTGTTCCAATTCGGTCAACTCGTCCCCGAACTCACTGCCGAGGAGAACGTCGCGCTGCCGCTGCTTCTGAATGGTGTCAGTCGCCGCGTCGCATTCGACGAGGCACGTGGCTGGTTCGACCGGCTCGATCTCGGTGGCATGCAGACGCGGCGCTCAGGCGAGCTCTCCGGCGGCCAGGCACAACGAGTCGCCTTGGCGCGCGGTCTCGTCGCCAAGCCCGACGTCGTGTTCGCAGACGAGCCAACAGGATCACTCGACTCGCTGGCCGGCGAGCAGGTGATGGAACTTCTCGTCGGCGCGGCACGAGACCAGGGAACGACGGTCGTTCTCGTCACGCACGAGCCACGCATCGCCGCGTACGCGGATCGGGAGATCATCGTGCGCGACGGAGTTGTGGCCTCGTTGGCTCAGGTACGGGGATGATCCGCCTCGGGCTGCGGCTCGCCGTTGCAGGTGGCCGGGAAGCGATCACCCGGTTGGCGCTGATCGCAGCCGCGGTGGCCATCGGGTCCGCGTCTGCTGTTGACCACGCTTGCCAGCACCAATGCGTTTCGTGCACCAGAACGAACGCTATGCCTGGCTGGAGACAGGCGCATCTGGCCCTGTGCAACCGGCGGATGACGACGCTTCGACCTCGACAGATCCGCTGTGGTGGCAGCTCCAGGCAGACGAGTTCGACGGCACCTTGATCGGCCGTGTCGACGTCGCCGCCACCGGCGCGAACTCGCCGGTGCCGCCCGGCATTCCCTCTCTGCCTGGGCCCGGGCAGTACTACGCGTCACCCGAACTGGCACGGCTCCTGCGCGACACGCCGGCTGACCAACTCGCCGATCGCTACCCGGGCGCGCTGGTCGGCGTCATTGGGGCGGCCGCACTCCCAGCGCCCGACACCCTCCTCATCGTCATCGGCCGCGAGGTCGATTCGCTCAGTGCTGAGCCGGGCGCCCATGCTGTCACCCGGATCAGTACGACATCGCCCAGCGAATGCGTCGACAACTGCGCCCCGAACGTTGGTACTGATGCGGACGGCATGACCTTGGTGCTTTCGGTGGTGGCGGCTGCATTGCTGTTCCCCGTGCTGATCTTCATCGGCGGTGCGACGCGACTATCGGCTGCACGAAGAGAACAGCGTTTCGCGGCGATGCGATTGGTCGGTGGCACGCCACGACAGATCTACGACGATCGCTACCGTCGAATCGAGTGTCGCGACGACGATCGGCGTTGCGGTCGGGTTCGTCCTGTTCGCGATCTCGTCCGCTGATCGCGACGATTCCCTTCTCCGGTGAACGGTTCTTCACCAGGGACCTGTCGCTGAGCACTGTCGACGTGCTGCTCGTCGCGATCGGGATCCCCGTCGCGGCCGCCGTCGCGGCGCGGTTCGCGTTGCGCCGGGTCAACATCTCACCCCTCGGCGTCACGCGGCGCACCACGCCACGCCCACCTCGCGCCTCGGCGGCTGATCCTGCTCGTGGCCGGGGTCGCGTGGCTCGGCTATCTCGCCTACTTCAGCGACATCCGCGAGACGTGGCGTTCGTTCGACCAGGCACTCGGATATCTGGCCGGTGTGTTCGCGATCATGGTCGGGCTCGTCATCGCCGGTCCCTGGCTGACGTTGGTCGGCGCGCGGCTGACGGTTCGGCGCGCGAGTCGACCCGCCGGATTGATCGCTGCACGGCGCCTGGGTGACAACCCCCAATCTGCGTTCCGAGCGGTGAGCGGACTCGTTCTCGCAGTGTTCGTCGCCAGCTGTGCGATCGGCATCATCACGACGATCGTCGCCTACAACGACGGAGCCGTCGGCGACACCGCCAACGCGAACGGCACCGTGCTGCGCGAGTTCATCCGAACGCCCGAGATCGTCGACACGCCAACAACAATTCCGGCCGAGTCGCTCCGCGACCTCACTGCGATCCCCGGTGTCGGAGGTGTAGCTGCGATCCACTCCGACCCGAACGTGGGTCCCACCTTCAGTAAGAACGGGCGACCCCAAGCACCTCCGCACTTCGTCGACTGCGCGGAGCTCGTCACCGTCCCCGCGCTCGGCCACTGTGCGGCCGGTGCCGACGTTGCGGCGATCGATGTCAACTTCGGCGGGGCGATCGTCGACAAGTCTGCGCCAATGTCCGACGTCACGTGGCCTGCTGCGGGCAGGTCCACCGAAGACCTCACGGACATGCCGCTCGACATGGTCGTCGTCAGCACCAACGGCACCAGCGCGGCCATCGAGCAAACTCGCACCACGCTCGAACAAGTCTTCCCGACGTCCACCGGATTCGCCCCGGAAACGGTCAGCGAACGCAAGTCGCGCAGCTCCCGCGAGATCAACCGCTACCAGCAGCTCGCCAATGTCGTGCTCCTCACCAGCCTTCCGATCGCCGGCTGCAGCCTCGCCGTCAGCATCGCCGGCGGCCTTGCCGAGCGCCGGCGGCCATTCAGCCTTCTCCGTCTCACCGGCACGTCCCTCGGCACCCTGCGTCGCATCGTCAGCCTCGAGGCCGCGGTTCCACTCCTGATCAGCGTCGTCCTCTCCGCGGCTGCCGGCCTGCTCGCCGCAGCGCTGTTCCTCCACGCTCAGCTCGAACAGACCCTGCAAGCGCCCGGTCTCAGCTACTACGCACTGATAGTGGGCGGGGTGCTCATCTCGTTCGCGATCATTTCGTCCACGATGCCTTTGCTAGCACGAATCACTGGACCCGAAGCCGCTCGCAACGATTGACGCCGTCGGGTGCCTTGCGCATGCACCGCGACCACACCTAGCCTGTCTAGGTATGAAGGGTGACGACCTACGCGGACATCTCGAAGCACTCGTGCTTGCGGTGTTGGCCGACGGACCTGCGCACGGCTACGGAGTGATCGCCCGGCTGCGCGAACGAAGTGGTGGTCAGTTCGACCTCGCCGAAGGATCGCTCTACCCCGCATTGCATCGACTCGAGAGCGACGGTCAGGTCATTGCGAGTTGGACTGAAGTGCAGGGCCGCCGGCGCAAGATCTACGAGGTGACCAAGTCGGGCGCAGTCGAACTGGTGTCACAGCGAGTTCGTTGGACCGAGTTCAGCACTGCGATGACCCAAGTCCTGGGAGCCGCACCGCATGAACCGACCGTCCGACGATCCGATCGAGGTGTACCTCGATCAACTGTTGACCGAATTGCCCGGGACGCCGCGACATGTTCGGCACACGTTGTCCGAGGTCGAGGCACACCTGCCGCGACAGCGCCACTGGCAGCGGAAGCCGAGGGACTCGACGAACATGCTGCCGCGGTTCGTCGCCGTGCAACGCATGGGACCGATCGATGGTGTCATCGATAGTCGAGCATCTCGATTCCGCCTGACTCCTGCACGCCGACGAAGGGCTGTGCTCGGTGCTCTCTTCGTCGGCGCCGCGGGTGGCCTCGCGGTCGGTGCCGCCGGGCTCGTGGCCGCGGTCGTTCGCATGATTGCCGGGGACGCTGCGGTGGGCATTCCATTCCCCACCGGTGCCTACTCGCAGTCGGACTGCACGCGATGGTTGGCGGCCTATCCAAACGCTCGCGACTGTGTCGCTGCGATGACCATCGATCACGCCAACGACTTCTTGCTCTCGACGGGGGCCGTCGGCGTCGTCGGCGTCGTCTGCCTTTCCCTGTTCGTGTGGTTGCGGCACCGGTGGAACTCGCATGCCGTCGCCGCTGTGGCTCCCGCGTACGTCGAAGACGTAGCTGCCGGCACCGTGCGCACTACTGGCGGCGATGTTTCTATTGGCGCAAGGCATCGACGCGGTCCTCGTCACCCACGGCCAGGGTGCCGGGCAGTGGTTCTCTCTCGCGGCTGCGGCATTCGGTGCGGCTGTGGTCTGCACGGCTCGCGGCTGGTCGCAGGTGCGACTGCCTCACTTCACGTCCCGGCGAATTGTCCTGTAGGCGCCGAGCACGCCGGGTATGACGATCCAGCAGGCGATGGACGTGAGCGTCTGAGCGAATTGATCGAACGGTTGGTTCGACCAGAGCCGGCTGTAGGTCTCGAAGATGTCGAACCACGGTGACAGCCCGCCGAGCAGTTCATTGCTGACCGAGGCGAACGCTGTAGGGGCTGCAAGGAATGCTGCCAGGGCAAGGGGAGTCTGCCCGGCGAGGGAGCCGAAGCCCGCCGCCATTGCGGCTTGCAACGTGATCACGATCATGTCGCCGCGCACGTCCCCCGCCATGTGACTGAACGACACGTGACCGTGCACGATCCCTCCTACGGCCGTTGCTGCGACCGAGAGCAGTAGTCCGACGGCCATGGTCGACGCGCACACGGTGATCGCCGCCACATACTTCGCAGACAGCACACGCGACCTTCGCGGAGTCAGCGTGAAGGTCGTCAACGCGGTGCGTTGCGTCCACTCGGAGGTGATCGCGAGCAGTCCGATGATGGGTGCGATGAAGACGATCGTGCTCGCGACCCCATCGCTGTACTCGTGGAACGACACCGGAACCTCGGGATGGGCGATGACCCAGATCAGAGCGACGAGCGAGAAGACGAGGATCAGTCCGAGGATCCATTTTCCACTACGCGTGTCGGCGGTCTTGCGCAGCTCGACGTAGCTCAGGGTGCTGAATGGTTGCGCGGCGATGGTCATCGGGGCCGCTATTTCGGATCAACGGCGGTGAGCTCGAAAAACAGATCTTCGAGACCGGAGGCGTCGATTGGTCTGAGCTCGACCAATACTTGGTTGGCAGCCGCAGCTGCTCGTCCGACCTGTTCGGCTGTGGCATGGACGCGCGTTGCGCCGTCGACAGTCGGTTCGAGTTCGAATCCCGCGTGGCAGAGCATTTCAATGAGAGCGGGCTGGTCGAGTCCTCGCACGAGGGTGCCTCGCCTTCCCAGAAGGCACTCCAGATCGTCATCCGCAACGATCCGGCCCTCGACGATCACGACGAGACGGTCAACAGTGGCGTGCACCTCGCCGAGAAGATGACTCGAGAGCAACACCGTTCCGCCTCGCGATGCGAACTCGCGGAGCAGATGACGCATCCAGCGGATGCCCTCAGGATCCATTCCGTTCGCCGGTTCATCGAGGATCAAGACCTCGGGGTCGCCCATCAACGCGGTGCCGATGCCAAGTCGTTGACGCATGCCCAACGAGTAGTTGCCGACCCGTCGCTTGGCGACATCGGCAAGCCCGACACGCTCGAGCATGTGAGCGGCAGCATGAACCGGAAGCCCGAGGAGCAATGCGCTCAGCCGTAGCGTCTCCAGTCCGGTGCGACCGGCGTGCTGGGCCGAGGCGTCCAGCATCACACCTACGGTGTGACCCGGGTTCGGCAAATCGATGTAGGTGCTCCCGGCGATCTCGGTGTGACCTGAGGTGGGCGGTGTCAGGCCGGCGATCATTCGCAGCGTTGTCGACTTGCCGGCGCCATTCGGGCCGAGAAACCCGGTGACGGTGCCCGGTGCGCAGGCGAACGAGACATCGTCGACTGCCATCGACCTGCCGTAGCGCTTTGTGACGTGCTCGACGTTGATCATGCCGCAACTGTGCAATCGAGCGCGCGACAAATCGCACGGCCGTTGGTCGAAACCGCTTCGACGAAGGTCGATGTTCACCTTCGTTCGCGTCGACTTTCGTACAGGGTGGTCGTGTTCGTCCCATCGTTAGCCTTGGCATCGTGTCGGTTGTCAACCGGTTGCGCGTGATGTGGCAGCGTTTCGGACCACGCGCCCGCGACATCGGGTTCATGCTGATCTCGTTGATCACGACGTTGGCGATCGCAGCTCACCACCGGTATGAGGGTGTGGCTGTATGGTCGTCGATGCTCATCCTCGGTTTGCTCGGCACGCTCGCCTTGTGGTGGCGGCGTCGGTTTCCGGGAGCAGTCACCCTCGCCGGTATCTCCATATTCATCGTGGCTGCCAACCCGATCCCGATGGCTGTGGGCCTTTTCTCGCTGGCGATCCGTCGGCGCGACCTGCTTCTGGTTGCAGCGACCGCAGCCGTAGCGGCCGCGATCGCCGTCGAACAGGGGATGGCCGACGGCAACTCGTACTGGCTCGGGTTCGTCTTGATCGGGATTGTCGAAGCCGGCTTCTGCGCAGCCGCAGGCGCATACATCGGAGCGCGCCATGACCTCCTCGCATCCGTCGTCGAACGAGCGAAGCGCGCCGAGGAGGAACGCGAAGCGCGGGCCGACCAGGCCAGGCTCGCCGAGAGGGCGCGGATCGCCGGCGAGATGCACGACGTGCTCGCGCACAAGGTGTCGTTGATCGCGCTGCACGCCGGAGGCCTCGAGGTGAACGCCTCCGTTGCACCGGACGAGGCGAGGCGCACTGCCGCGTTGATTCGAACGATTGCACGTGAGGCAATGGACGACCTCCGCGACGTCCTCGGCCTGCTGCGGATCGATGACGACAGCGACGTTTCGCGGTTCGATCGACCACCGTCATCGACCTCTGCCGATCTGACACGAATCGTCGATGCATCTCGCGCGGCGGGTGTCGATGTCGAGCTATCCACTACTACGGGCGTGCTTCCCGACGCCGTCGGCCGGACGGTTTGCCGCGTGGTGCAGGAGGGACTCACCAACGTGCACAAGTACGCCCACGGAAGCTGCGTGTCGGTGTCGGTCGTGGGCAATTGCGAGAGGGGCGTGACCGTGGAGGTCGTCAACTCTCCGCCGCAGGCCCAACCCGATCCGCTTCCTGGGTCAGGCGCCGGCCTGGTAGGCCTGACGCAACGCCTTCGCCTCCTTGGCGGGTCGTTGAACGCAGGTCGAAGTGCCGATGGCGGGTGGCGGCTTGCCGGCTGGCTCCCCTGGGATCCGCAGGGTGACGCGTCGGTCCAGCGGAAATACATGTGACCCGAGTACTCATCGTCGACGATGAGGCGCTGGTCCGCGCCGGACTTCGGATGATCCTCGAATCCACCGACGATCTGCAAGTGGTCGGAGAAGCCGATGATGGAGCGGACGCCGTCGAAGCCGTCCGTCGATGCCGACCCGATGTCGTTTTGATCGACGTCCGCATGCCCCGACTCGACGGGCTCGCCGCTACAGCGGCGATTCGAGAGCTCGACGACGCTCCGCCCGTTGTCGTCTTGACGACGTTCGACCTCGACGACTATGTGTTCCGTGCTCTCGAAGCTGGGGCGGCCGGGTTTCTGCTGAAGGACACGCCTCCACTCGATCTGATCCACGCAGTCCGAGTCGTGGCGCTCGGTGACTCGATGCTGTCGCCTTCGGTGACTCGACGACTGATTGCCCATTTCTCGAGGCAAGATCAGAGCTCCCGCCGCATCAGCGCCAGAGCTCGGCTCGAGCCCCTGTCCGACCGAGAACTGCAGGTCGTGCGTGAAGTCGCCCGAGGTCAGTCCAACGCCCAGATCGCCGCCATTCTCTTCATGAGCGAGTCCACGGTGAAGGCCCACGTATCGCGGCTACTCCTCAAGCTGGACGCTGCCAACCGTGTGCAGATCGCGATACTGGCGCACGACGCTGCTCTCGACGTCTCGTAACAAGAACCGTCGGTCGGGATTGAACAACCGGCTCCGCGGCCGTTGGAACAGGCCCGGACCGAAGCGTCTGCCGACGAGTCTCCGGGAAGGAAGAACCCGACGAGCAGACCGCTCTCTGCGAACACCACCGCGGCGAGGACAACGAGTCCACCGGCGGACAGCCAGCTCTCGACATCGATCACGGCCGGAGCCGCTACGGCGTCAGTGAAACGACGAGAACTGACAGGGCTTGCTGTTCCTCAGCGGCGTCGGGACTCGAGGCGCGGACGGCGGTCAGCGCGGCATCGATCTCGCTGTCGAGGAAGGTCCACGCGGTCTCGTCCAGCGGTTCGAGTCGCGCTTGGGCATCGTCCCATGCCGTTTCGAGATCGCCGATTCGAGACGTCGCCGCGGCTTGGTCTCCGCTTGCGAGCAGATCGAGTGTGTCTTGGCTGATGGTGCGGAGCTGCGTGACGTCGTCGGCAGGAAAGTTCGCCGTGGCGTGTTGAGGGTCGAGTTGCACGATCGGGGCTCCGCCTCCAGCTGGTTCCTCGGCGGCTACGTGGGCGTGAGGGCGGCTGTTTGCCACGAACAGCACGATCACGGCGATGAGCCCAACCGTGCCGAAGTAGCCGAGCATCAGGTGTTCGCGATTTCGTCGCAGATCGTCAGGGACTTCGTGGGTTGGCTGCTTCTCGATCACGTCGGGCTTCTTGATGACGAGGTAGATGACCGTGGCCAGGATCGCGGTGAGGAAGATGACGCTGGTGGCGGCGGTGCCGAGGTTCAAGCCACCGTCGGCCTTGCCGAGCGCCAGCCAGTCTCCGAGGTTCGCTCCGAGCGGACGAGTCAAGACGTATGCCAGCCAGAACGAGAGCACCGGATTGGCGCCGAGCCGCCAGCCGATGACGATCGCGACGATCAGGAAGGTTGGAAGCAGAACCGACACTCCGGGGGTCCACCCAGTGAGCTCGAGCGTCCAGTCGCCTGCAGCGGTGCCGAGAGCGAACGTGACAAGGATGGCCAACCAGTAGAAGGCTTCGCGTGGGGGCGTGACGATGCTGTGGATCGACAGGGTGTGTTCTCGGGCGTACCAGATACCGAAGACGACGGCGAGCAGGACCGCAAACACCGATGTGCTGAGGGCCAGCGGGACTTGATATTTGTCGGTGAGGATGTCGGTGTAGAGGGTGCCGGTCACGCTCAGAACAACGACCGTCGACCAATACGAGAACGGGTGGTACTTCGGGAGACGCATCTGCCAGACGAGAACTGCCGCGAGTACGACGGTGAAGATCAACGCGGTGTTCACCAGGCCGACGCCGAGATCGACGCTGACCCAGTCCGCGAAGCTCTCCCCGACGGTGGTGCACAGGATCTTGATGATCCAGAACCAGATGGTGACCTCAGGCACCTTGTTGAGCAGCGCTCGAGCGGTCAAGGCCGCGTCCGGCTGGGGTGACATGGATGCCGTAGTCATGACTCGATGATGCAGGGCCGTGTTGAGCGCCCGCTCACCCTCAGGTTCGCGCTGGGTTAATACCCAGAGATGGTGAGCCACCGGCACGGAAGGTGTGCCATCGTTGGCGAAATGCGCGCACGAGGGAATCGATCCGAGTCTTGATCGAAGCCGAGGCGGGCGTCGGCGCGTCGATCCTCGTCGTCGAGGACGATCGCGCCATCGCTGACGGACTCGTTCAGGAACTCGTCGCGCACGGCTACGTCACCTGTCTGGCGCGCACCGGACAAGAAGCGCTCGACTCCGCTCGTGTCACGCCTCCTGATGCGATTCTCTTGGACTTGGGTCTGCCGGACCTCGACGGCGTCTTCGTGTGCCGGACACTTCGACGATCTCTGCCGACCGTGCCCATCGTGATCCTCACCGCTCGCGACACCGAAGTCGACACCGTCGTCGGGCTCGACGCCGGCGCGACCGACTACGTCACCAAACCCTTCAGCATGCACATACTCCTGGCCCGCCTCCGGGCACATCTCCGTGGCGCCGACTCCACCTCATCCAGCGAACTGGTCTTCGGCGAGCTCCGAATCGACGTCGATGGATTTCGTGTCGTCCTCGGTCCAACCGAGGTGCCCTTGCGACCGAAGGAGATCGCATTGTTGGTGCGGTTGGCGTCTTCCGCAGGTCGGGTGATCAGCCGCGAGCAGCTCCTCGACGACGTGTGGGATATGTCGTGGGACAGTGAAACGAAGACCGTGGAAGTTCACATCCACGCGTTGCGCCGCAAGCTCGGACCGCGGTCCGATGGACGACCCTGGATCTCGACCGTCCGCTCATTCGGATATCGGTTCGAGCCGTGAGGACCCGGATCGCTCGAACCATCGTCGGGGTCACTGCGCTCGTCGTTGTGGTCCTCGGCGTGCCGTTCGCGATCGTGGTCCATCGCTTCTACGAGAGCCGCGCCACTGTCGAGTTGCAGCGCTCCGCTGCGCAGGCGATCGCCGAACTGGCACTGCCATTGCAGGTCGACGAGATCGCCATCGCAGCACGCGAACCCGATGCACCGAAAGACTTCTCGGTGTACGACCAGACCGGAACACGCCTCTTCGGATCGGGGCCCGAGAAGATCGGGGCATCCGACCCCGACCACATCGTGGTCGTGTCACCAATCACCGACCGGAGCACAGAGACCACTGTCGGCTCGGTGCGTGTGAGCCGCCCTCGATCGGCGGTCGCGAGCCAGGCGCGGCGAGCTTGGGCATTGATGGCGTTGGCCGCTGCCGCGCGGTCTCATGTTGTCGCTCGTTGTTGCCCGACGTGAGGCTGCGAGACTGACGGCACCGTTGTCCGATCTGGCCGCGAGGGCGGAACGCCTCGGGTCAGGCGAGTTCGATCTTGCACCGGCGCGGACAGGTACGCCGGAACTCGACACTCTTGCCGATGCTCTTGCCATCTCGGCAAGACGTCTCGATGAGCTGGTCGCCAGGGAGCGCGAGTTCAGCGCCAACGCGTCGCATCAGTTGCGAACACCCCTCGCCGGGCTGCGTGTCAGCCTTCGCGCGGGGCGACTTGCCCGGCGCGACTGCCGAAGCTGATCGGCTTTCGACAACGGTCGACCACATGCTCGCGCTCGCTCGCAACTCACTTCCCACGGCGGAGACCATCGACATTGGACCGATTGTCCAAGACGTCGCCACACGCTGGCGACCTGCCTTCGCCGAGGTCGGCCGAGAGCTCGTCGCCACGATCAGTCCCGACTTGCCGGGGATTCGTGCCCGGCCGAGCTCGATCGAACAGGCCGTCGAGGTCCTCCTCGACAACGCGCTTCGCTACGGCGCCGGCGAGACCAGAATCATCGCCCGTCCGGCCACCGGCGGACTCGTCGTCCAGGTCGACGACGACGGACCGGGTATCAATGCCGACGGCGCGAATTCGATCTTTGACCGCCACGAAGGAACGAGCAATGGCATCGGTCTTGCCCTTGCCCGGACATTGGTCGAGGCCGACGGAGGTCGACTCGTGCTCTCCGACCCCAACCGTGCGGAGTTCCGCGTGGTGTTCGCGACAGCGGATCCACACACGTAGATCACGGCAGGAGGGAGCGAGCTTACGCTGGGGTCATGGACGACTCTGGGGCTGTGATCTCCGTCCGTGGTCTGGTCAAGCGCATCGGCAAGTATCTCGAGGCGGGCACCGGCTCTCCAGAGCACAATGTCACCGCAGTCGAGTAGAACTTCTCGTGCTTGCCGGCGGAGCGACTGCAGTTCCTCGCTGCGGAGGAGCGAATTCGCTGCTCGGCATGGCGTACCAATGCTCGAGGTCGCTGATCACCCGGTGGCGTGGTTTGGCGTGCATCCACCCAGCCGCCCATGTCGTCCACAACCGTTGCGGGTAGGTGACGTGATCGGGACGGTGCGCCGCCCGACGAGCCATGAGGGTGACAGCGACGACGACGCCGAGGAAGACGAGCATCATTGCCGGGTCCTCGATGACCGTGGCCGGCTCGATCGTGCGGATGTACGGCGTCATCGAAAGTGCCGCTCCGACGCAGAGGATCGCCATTCCGACTGTCTTGCGTGACGGCGAGGTAGGGCGGACGCCGACCGTGCCGTCCGCGATGGCGAACAGCAGCACGATCTCCATGACGAGGTAGAACGCGGAAGGGTTCACCTTGCCGGCCATGATGAATGCAACGTTGAGCACGACCGCCCAGCGCAGAGCGAGGCGAAGTGGCTTGCCGAATGCGATCGCCAATCCGCACCCGAGTTGTGTCAGCACGACCACAACAGCGACGGTTTGCGCCCCAGGAGCGATGACATGGTCCATCACCGGCCTGAAGAACGGGAGAGCCTCGTCGTGCTGCTTCGTCAGGAACGTGTGCAGCTTGTTGCCCGTCCACCATTGCCGGTCGATCAGTTTCTCGGCCGATGCGCGGAGCCAGCCGGCAGCGAGAAACAATCGGAGGGGTAGGAGGACCACCCCTGCGCGGTGGTCGATTCGGCGGCGGGATGGTTGGCGACCCACTTGCTCTCGCCGGACACGAATCTGATGGTCGAAAAGATCGGTCATTTCGTTGAGTTCTCCTCTGATGTTTGCCGAACGCGTTCAGGCGCGTGAATGTCGGTGATCATTCGGGGGCCCGTCTTCGTCGCAATTATTACGAACGCATGACAAATGTTACGAATACGTGAAGCAAAGACACGCTCGAGAGGCGCCGAACGTTTCGATATCGAGGTCAGAATTTCGCACTTCACCCAAACGGGTGATGATGTCCGCGAGCGCTCCGTGGATTACCGAGACGCGATCGACATGCCGAGACGAAGAGCGACAGTCGCTGCGAACCCTTTCACCTGCTGCGGATCGCGCCAGTCTCCGGAGCTCTTTTGGCCATAGCGCTTGCCGGGAAGCCCTTGGCGTCGGGTTCGAGTCGCCCGCCGAAGGTCTCGTGCCCGATCGCTCCGATGCTCTCCACGAGCTTGGCCACCTGCCGGACAGGAGGCAAGGATCCGTCCCGAGCGGTGCCGTCCAACGGCCCGCTCGCGACCAACCACACCGACAGGCTGCGCAAGACGTGAGCGTTACGACGTACGAATCGTCGGGCGTCGCGGTGCCAGCGAGATGCGTACAACGCGCCGGCGACGATCACCGCGTCGTAACCGATGGGTGAGCCGGGCTCTCGGGCAGGACGAACGTCGACACTGAGCCCATCGGCGATCAGTGCCTCGCCGATCATCTGTGCCAAGCCGGCAGTCCCTCCACGCTTCGAGCCGTAGACAACGAGCACACGCATTTGAAATCTCCTTCACTCCATGTCTACGAACATCGTCGCTCCATGTGATGCCCACTGCATAGGGTCGAAGGTCAACGGCTTCGACAGATGTGCCAAGGTGTTGGCCTCTCGGAGCAACGCTGGTGATCCTCAGCCTGCGATCGCCGGTCCAGCACTAGACGACTTGGTTCTCGCAGCTTCGACCAGTCTCCAAGTCGTTCAAACTCGACAGGGTCGTCGCGGCGATCGCGGCCAGCGCCTCGCGTGTGAGGAACGCCTGATGAGCTGTGATCAAGACGTTCGGAAAGGTGAGGAGTCGGGCGAACACGTCGTCGCCGAGCACCTCATCCGAGCGGTCCGCAAAGAACAGGTTCGCCTCCTCCTCGTACACATCGAGCGCGAGTGATCCGATCTTGCCGCTCTTGAGGCCGTCGATGACGGCCGGGGTGTCTATCAACGCGCCCCGGCCGGTGTTGACGAGCATCACTCCCGGCTTCATCTGTTCGATTGCACTCATCGAAACAAGATGATGGCTCGTCTCGGTGAGGGGACAGTTGAGACTGATCACGTCACTGCGGGCCCAGAGCTCGTCGATGTCGACATACGTCATCCCGAGCTCGGTCACTCTGACGTTCTCCATCGGGTCCGAGCAGATCACCTCGCACCGAAAATGCCACAGGAGTCGCGCCACGAGAGCGCCGATCCGACCGGTCCCCACGACGCCGGCGGTCTTTCCGGCCAGGTCGAATCCGACCAGACCTTCGAGCGAGAAGTTGCCATCTCGCACGCGGTTGTACGACTTGTAGATCCGGCGATTGAGCGCCAGGATCAGAGCGATGGTGTGTTCGGCGACCGCGTTCGGCGAGTAGGCGGGAACCCGAACCACCGTCATACCCAAACGCGATGCGGCCGCGAGGTCGACGTTGTTGAACCCCGCGCAGCGCAACGCGACGTAGCGCACGCCGAGGGCCGCCAGCGATTCGAGCACTTCTGCATCGGCGGTGTCGTTGACGAAGATGCACACCGCCTCGGCGCCGGCCGCAAGCGGCGCAGTGCGAACAGTCAGCGTGTTCTCGAACATCTCGATCGCATGTCCATGACGCTGGTTCGCGCTGATGAAACTCTCGTGCTCGTATGCCTTCGCGCTGAACATTGCTAGTCGCATTGCACCTTGCCTATCAGCTTCGAAAGCTGTGCAAGACGTGGTAGTAGTTGGCCCGTTCGTACGCTTGCGGATCCGGGATGTTCGGCCGGCTGACGCTGCCCTTCAACTGCTCGACGCTGTCGTACTCGCGGGTTGTCATCCACTCCTCGATCCACGCGAGCATCGCGGCGATCCGGTGCGGTCCGCGACGTAGCAACGCACTCGTGGTCATTGCCACGTCGGCGCCGACGAGCAGCAGCTTGAGGGCGTCGGCTCCTTCGTGTACTCCGCTCGTGCCGGCGAGCGAGCACGAAACCACGCCTCGCAGGATGCCGATCCAGTGCAGCGGCAGCCGGCTGTCGACCGATGTCGACAACTCGAGGCGCGGGGTGATGTCGAGCGAATCGAGGTCGATGTCCGGCTGATAGAACCGATTGAACAGCACGAGTCCATCCACACCGCCGGCCTCGAGCTCAGCCGCGAAGTGAGGCAGTGATGTGAACCATGGACCGAGCTTGACGGAAATCGGCACGGTGACAACCTCCCTCACCGCCATGATCAGGTCGAGGTAGCGCCGCTCGACGTCGGCGGCAGTGGTGTGCTGATCGACGACCACGTCGTAGATGTTCAACTCGATCGCGTGTGCCCCAGCATTCTCCAGCGAACGTGCGTAGTGGACCCAGCCACCCGGCGAGGTGCCGTTCAGGCTGGCGATGACCGGCACGGAGAGTCGATCTCGGGCCAGCTCCACCAGGCCGAGGTGCAATGCGGAGGTGCTCTCGTGCACGTCGACCTGAGGCAGGAAGGTCGCCGATTCTGCCGAAACGTCGGCCCCGAGGGCCAAGGCAGCGTCCATGGCGAATGCTTCTCGTTCGATCTCCTCTTCGAACAGCGACGGCAGCACGACGGCCCCAACGCCTGCAGCTTCCAGTGCAGGCCAGGCCTTCGAGTCGCCCGTCAGGGGGCTCGCAGAGGCAACGATCGGGCTCTGTAGGTGCAGGCCGAGGTATGTGGTCGACATGTCGACGTGTCTGGTCATGACTCGTCATCCCCTTCAGCGATCGTTGTCGAGGTGACGTGCACCGGTGCGGTGCGCTCGACACCGGCGAGTTGCTCGTAGTACTGCCACCGCGCGGTCACATCAGATTGGGCGAGATTCAGCAACAGCTCTGATTGATTCGGATCACTCCGCTTCAGCATCGAGTACCGGGCTTCGCTGTTGGCGAAGTCGGCAAACGGGATTGAAGGTGCTGCGCTGTCGAGTGAGAGCGGTTGTGTGGTGCCGTCGTCGCCGGGTCGGTAGCGGTAGAGCGGCCAGTGTCCGCTCTGTACGGCGAGCTTCTGTTGGGTCATCGATTGACTCATGTCGAAACCGTGAGCAATGCACGTGCTGTAGGCGATGACCAACGAAACTCCCGGCCACGCCTCCGCCTCGAGCAACGCCTTGACGGTTTGGATGTCGCTCGCCCCGAGAGCGATCTTGGCGACGTAGACGTCGCCGTACGACATCGCCTCCAGCCCGAGGTCCTTCTTGGCAGTGCCCTTTCCGCCGGCGGCGAACTTTGCGACCGCTCCTCGAGGAGTCGACTTCGAGGCCTGGCCACCGGTGTTCGAGTACACCTCCGTGTCGAGCACGAGGATGTTCACGTTGCGGCCACTGCCGAGCACGTGATCGAGGCCGCCGGCACCGATGTCGTACGCCCATCCGTCACCACCGACGATCCAGACCGTTTTGCGCACGAGCGTGCCGATCAGTTCGAGCAACTGGTCCTTCTCGGCCTGGGCGTCCGGAGCATCGATCGCTGTGAGAAAGGTGCGCAGGAGCTCGACACGCTCTCGTTGATCGCGGATCGGCAGATCTCCGTCATCGTCGACGCCAAGTGCGATGACCTCGGCGAGAGCCGGGTCCAGCAGGCGACGATCTGGTGCTGCCAGTTGTCGCAGCAGCGACAGTGCTGCATGTTGCTGCGCGTCGATGCCGAGGCGCATGCCGAGTCCGAACTCGGCGTTGTCCTCGAACAGGCTGTTGCTCCACGCCGGGTCCGCGTCCCTCGTCGTTGGTGCAGTACGGCGTGGTCGGCAGGTTGCCGCCGTAGATGCTGCTGCAGCCGGTGGCGTTGGCGATCAGCAGGTGATCGCCGAACAACTGTGTGAGGAGCTTGAGGTACGGCGTCTCGCCGCAACCTGAGCAGGCTCCACTGAACTCGAACAGCGGCCGTCGAAGCTGGCTGGTCTTCACCGATGCCGGATCCCATTGGGCAGGGTCGGACTCGTGGAGTTCCAGAAATGCATCCCACGCAACCCGTTCGGTATCGAGATGATCGTCGATCGGTCGCATGTTGATGCTCTTGCGTTTGACCTCACTCTTGTCGTGAGCGGGACACGCGGTGACGCACAGTCCACAGCCCGTGCAATCGTCGGGAGCGACCTGGATGGTCAACAACATCCCTGGTACTTCGCGGCTGCGGAACGATTTCGTCTTCAACACGCTTGCCGAATCTGCGAGGAACTCGCTCGGGTCGTACACCTTCATCCGGATCGCCGCGTGTGGACAGACGATCGCACACTTGCCGCAATCGATGCACAGGTCCGGTTCCCAGATCGGGATCTCCGTCGCGATCGTTCGCTTCTCGACCTTCGACGTGCCGGTCGGGAAGGTCCCGTCTGGCGGGAGAGCGCTGACGGGCAGCAGGTCACCTTCGCCGGCGAGGATGCGCGCGGTCACGCGCTGGACGAACTCGGTGACACCGCTGGCAACCGTCGGACGCCGGTAGACGGCGGATGTGACGCGTTCACCGACAGGTACCGGGGACAACTGAGCGAGGGTCGTGTCGATTGCATCGACGTTGCGCTGAACGACGAGGTCGCCGCGCTTTCCGTATGTCGCGGCGATCGCGTCCTTGAGCTTGGCGATGGCCTCGTCAGTCGGCAGCACACCCGACGAGTGCGAAGAAGCACGTTTGCATCACCGTGTTCACGCGGCCGGCGAGACCTGCCGCCTTGGCGACGGCGGCAGCATCGATGGCGTACAGGCGCAGGTCGCGCTCGAGCACGATCGATTGCACCTCGACCGGAAGACGGTCCCAGATCTCGTCGGCCGGGTACGGACTGTTCATCAGCACGGTCGCCCCGGGCGCTGCGACGCTCAGCACGTCGATTCGTTCGAGGAAGCTCCACTGGTGCACGCCGACGAACGTCGCCCTGTCGATGAGATATGTGCTCTCGATGGGCTTCGGGTCGAAGCGGAGATGGCTGACCGTCATCGATCCCGACTTCTTCGAGTCGTACACGAAGTAGGCCTGCACGAACAGATCGGTGTTCTTGCCGACGATCTTGGCGGTGTTCTTGTTGGCACCGACCGTGCCGTCGGCACCGAGTCCGTAGAACACGGCGCGTACCTGTGCGTTGTCGGTCGAGAAGGCTGGATCGAACGCTGAGGCTGGTGTGGGTGACGTCGTCGATGATTCCCGACGGTGAATCCGTTGTGTGGTGAGTCATCGGCGGCTTCGCCGAACACCGCCGCAACCATGGCCGGCGTGAACTCCTTGCTGCTGAGCCCATAGCGCCCGCCGATCACGCGGGGTGTGCGGCCATCGACCCAGTTGGAATCCGGTGAGTGCCACATCGCCGACAGCACATCCAGGTGCAAGCGGCTCGAATGGCGCTCCCGGCTCCTTGGTGCGGTCGAGCACCACCACGGTTCGCACACTCGGTGGCAATGCGTCGAGCAACGCCTCTGTGGGAAACGGTCGATACAAGCGGACGACTGCGACGCCGACCCGCTCGCCGAGTCGGCACAGTTCGTCGACCGTCTCTCGCACGGCACCGGCGCCCGAGCCCATCAGCACGATGACTCGATCAGCGTCCGGCGCTCCGTGGTAGTCGACGAGGTGGTATTGCCGGCCAGTCCGAGAGGCAAGCAGGTCCATCGACGTCTGCACTGCGCCCGGCACCGCGTCGTGGAATGGATTGCACGCCTCGCGCGCCTGGAAGAAGACGTCGGGGTTCTGCGCGGTGCCGCGCAGTTCGGGGCGATCGGGATCGAGACCTCGCGACCGGTGCGCAGTGACCGCCCCCGGGTCGATCATCGCCCGCAGGTCCTCGGCAGAGGGAACCTGGATCGTGGCCAGTTCATGACTGGTGCGGAAGCCGTCGAAGAAGTGCAGGAACGGCACGCGCGTCTCGAGTGTGACTGCGTGGGCGACTGCGGCGAAGTCGGCGGCCTCTTGGACGCTGCTGGCGCAGAGCATTGCGAAACCTGTCGTCCGCGCTGCCATCACATCGCTGTGGTCGCCGAAGATGCTGAGCGCATGCGTTGCGATGGTTCGTGCCGCGACGTGAATCACAGTCGGCGTGAGCTCGCCGGCGATCTTGAACATGTTCGGAAGCATCAACAGCAGGCCCTGGCTGGCGGTGAACGTGGTACCCATCGCACCGCGTGTGACCGCGCCGTGCAGGGTCCCTGCAGCCCCGGCCTCGCTCTGCATCTCGATCACCTCAGGGACCGCGCCCCATAGGTTCGTGCGGCCCTTCGAGCTCCAATCGTCTGCAAGTTCGCCCATCGGCGACGCGGGCGTGATGGGGTAGATGGCGATGACCTCGGAGGCGAGGTGCGCGATGCGCGCGGCCGCCTCGTTGCCGTCGATGACGGTGCGGCTCATGGCTTGCTCCAATCCAGTTGGCGTACTCGACGCTCTGGATTCAGTAAGCCACCAACTGGCCTCCGTCTGTAGAGCCGTTTGTCATCGGTGTTCGTGTCGCTCCGCATGGCGCGCGGCGTAGACCGCTGCCTCGGTGCGCCGGCTCATGCCCATCTTGGTGAGGAGGTTGCTCACGTAGTTCTTGACGGTCTTCTCCGACAGAAAGATCTCGGCCGCGATCTGACGGTTCGTCTTGCCGTCGGCGAGGAGATCGAGGATCCGACGTTCTTGGCCGCTCAGCTTGGCGAGTCTTGGGTCTTCCGTAGGCCCGTTGCGAAGTCGTTCGATCACACGTGCCGTCATCGCCGGATCGAGCAGGGATCGACCGGCACCGACCTGGCGAATCGCGTCGATGATGTCGATTCCCTTGACCTGCTTCAGAACGTACCCGGCTGCGCCGGCCATGATGGCCTCGAACAATGCTTCGTCGTCATCGAAAGATGTCAACATCAGACACGCGAGAGCCGGGTGATTGGAGCGCAGCTCTCGACACAACTCGACGCCGTTCCCGTCGGGTAGGCGAACGTCGAGCACGGCAACGTCGGGAGATGTCGCCGGGATCCGATGCAGTGCGTCCTCGACTGTGCCCGCTTCGCCGACCACCTCGAAGTCATCTTCCGCCTCGAGCATGTCACGTACTCCGCGACGGACAACCTCGTGGTCATCGACGAGAAAGATACGCAGTCCCATCCGGCGATTCTCGCACAGACAACCTCCTAGGTTTCCGAACGAGGGCTCTAGCAGAGGGCGTATCATCGCGCTCGTGGAACACATGGCTGGCCCGCGTCAGCTCCGCAAGCTCCTCGACGGCGTACTCACCATTGGTTCGGATCTCGATCTGTACACGGTGCTCAACACCATCATCGAGACCGCAGCAGATGTCGTCGGGGCAAAGTACGGGGCGCTGGGTGTGCTCGACGAGACAGGTACCCGGCTGTCGGATTTCATCACCGTTGGAATTGACGAGGCGGGACGCGAGGCGATCGGTCAACTTCCTGAAGGACACGGAATCCTGGGTTTGTTGATCGTCGATCCGAAACCGCTTCGACTACCGGATCTCCGAGAACATCCGGACCGGTACGGCTTCCCTCCGAATCATCCGCTGATGACGTCATTCCTCGGCGTGCCGATTGCAGTGCGCGGCAAGGTTTTCGGCAACCTGTACCTCTGCGACAAGGCCGGCGGCGACGTCTTCACCGATGTCGATCAGGAGTTGGCGATCGGACTCGCCTCTGCCGCCGGAATCGCAATCGAAAACGCCCGACTGCACGCCCGGGTTGCTGAGTTCGCCACGGTCGAGGATCGCGAGCGCATCGCGCGCGACCTGCACGACACAGTGATCCAACGGCTCTTCGCCATCGGGCTCGGCTTGCACGCAACCTTGCGTCTCGTGACCGAGCCCGCGATCAAGGCCCGCCTTTTGACCGCTGTCGACGATCTGGACACGACTGTTCGCGACGTGCGCGCAGCCATCTTCGAACTGCATACCGCACGGCTGCCGGGTAGATCGATTCGCCAGGAGCTGATTCAGCTGTGTGCCGAATCGTCGAGAGGGCTGGGCTTCGAACCTGTCATACGGTTCGACGGGCCCATCGACTCCGCCGTCAGCGACTCGCTCGCCGATGAGCTCTTTGCCGTCCTCCGGGAAGCCTTGACCAACATCGCCAAGCACGCGCAGGCGACCTCGGCAGAGGTGTCGGTCGAGGCCAGGGACTCGACGCTGTCCGCCAGCGTGACCGATGACGGCGTCGGCTACCGCGGTGATGCCAAGGTTGGTCGTGGCGTGGACAACCTTCGGGCACGAGCCACGAAACTCGACGGTGACTTCGACATTTCCCAGATGGATAGTGGCGGAACCACGCTCACGTGGCGCGTGCCGCTGAAGAGACCCGACGATCTCTCGAGCTGAGGTAGCGAGGCACACGGTGCGTTCGTTCAGATCATCATGAGCTTCGTACGACTACACATGGCACGGAGCATCGGTCGAGCACGCTGCTGACCGTGGACCCGAACAACGTCGCGTGGATCGCACCGTGCCCGGTCGATCCCAACACGAGGAGATCGCCGGGTTGGACGACTCCGAGCAGTGCCGCCGGCGGGCTGCACTCGATCAGGCGTCCTGTGACATCAGCGCCGAACTGCTCGCGGGCACTCTCCACCTCGCGAGCCAGGAGGCACGCGGCTTCGACCCGCGTCAGATCGAGAACCTGTGACGAGTCTGGATTGGAGTACTTGTAGGGGACCATCCAGGCGTGAACGACCAGCAACGTTGCTCCGTGACGGTCCGCCTCGTCACCGGCCCATTGCAATGCGCGGGTGGACGTCGGTGAGCCGTCGATGCCGACGACGACTCGCTCGATGCGACCCCAGCTACCGGGCCCGGGAACCGCGACCACAGGGCACGGGCTGTGCCGAACGACATGTCGCGCGGTACTCCCGAGCCACGATCGGTCTGCGACACGGTGGTCACTCGTCCCCACGACGACGAGGTCATCAGCCATCATGTGGTCGACGAGGACCGATGCCGCCGGATCGGCTGACGCCAAGGTCGTGACGTCGAGCGTGGGAAATGAGCTCTCGATCATCATCTGAATGGCGCGGAGACTGCCTTGCGTCTGCTCGATGCTGGAACCGTGCAGGAGATGACTCGGATAGCACGAAATGACTCGAAGGTGGGCCCCTCGCAAATCGGCTTCTGCGGCTGCCCATCCGACAGCTTCAGAGGAGGAGGCGCTGCCGTTGTAGCCGACATTGATCTGCTTGGTCATAGCTGCATGATCCCGCGTGTCGTGGGATGCGAATAGAGCACTCGGTCACAACGGTCAGAGATAGCCGGCGGGATGGAACGACCATCGCTCCGCTCGGTTGCGAACTCGTCGACCGGTGACACTCGTTGGCACGATCACACGCCACGCATTTCGATTCTCCGTGGCGATCGGCTGTGAATCGAGGTCGCCGTCTGGCAGCGTCTCGACCAGGACGCCGCGAACAAGAACGCTCCATCCTCCGTCACCGCTTTGGTCCACTCCGTCGATCTCGAAGCACACCATCCTGCCTACGGTGTCGATGACGTTGTGCGGACGAGTGCGAATGGCGATGACCGCCCTTCCGCTCGAGAAGTCCACCTTGAAGTTGATCGGAAAGACGAGGGGATAGCCGTCGTCGACCACGGCGATGCGTCCAACATGAACCGACGCCAGGAGCAGTTCACAATCATTCGTGGAGAGTTCGATGACTTCGCTGCTCATCTCACCCTCCAGCCGGGCATCGTGGCGCTGGGACGATCAGTACCGGGCGCGCAGACTGGTGAGCGAGCCTCGTGCTCGTGTCGCCGAGTGCGAACAGCTCGGCCGCTCCGGCACCGCGACTGCCAACGACGATGAGATCTGCGTCGATCTCCTCGGCGAGCTCCAGCAACACATGCGCTGGTGAGCCATCGATCAACGAGATGGTCGGCTGGATGCCGATCCTGCGAATCGTGTCGGTCCACGGGCCTTCCATCAGCTCGGTCACGTGTGCGTGTGAGTTGCGATGGTCGGACTCCTCTGGATGCTCTGGCCACACGTCGAGGAGGCCAACAGCGTGGACCGCAACGAGCCGGGCCTCGAGCTGAATCGCCAGCCTCGCCGCGAAGTCCGTTGCCCGATCAGACTCGGCCGACCCGTCGACTCCGACGATGATCGTCGTGATCCGAGACGCCTCGTCAGCGTGCACAGTCAGTCCGTCTTTTCCTGAGGCGCGTACGACGACAACGGGGACCGGGCACTGATCCAGCACAGAGTTGACGGTGGAGCCGAAGAGGTTCGCCGCGAACAGCACCGCGTCCGTGCGAGCCGACGACAAGCAGATCGCCGTCCTGGACGGTCTCGAGCAGGGCGGTCACCGGACCGGACTCGACGAGTTCTCCGATGACCTCCGCGCCGAACTCCGTGCGGGCTGACTCGACTGCTCGCTCGAGGACACAAGCTGCATCGACGTTCGTGAGGTCACGAGCTTGCGACGACGCAGTGTCAACTGCCAGGTACGGATACAGCCACGCGTGAACGACGAGGAGGTTCACTCCATGGCGGTCGGCCTCGTCGCCGGCCCACCGAAGTGCGCGCTCCGACGAGGGCGAGCCATCGATTCCAACGACGACGCGGTCGGGTCGCCCGCGGCTCGTTGCTCCTCGCACCACGACGACAGGACAAGGGCTGTGCCGGACAACGTGACGTGGAGTGCTGCCGAGCCAGAAGGCAGCTGCTCCGTGGTGTCCGCTCGCACCGACGACGATCAGGTCGTCCGGACCGGCACCTTCGACCAGGGCATCTGAAGCCGGACCCGCAGACGGCTCGATGTCGATGTCGATTCCCGGGATGGCGTTGGCAACGACGTCTCTCATCTCCTCCAGAGCGACTCGGCACCCGTCCATCAGCGCGGCGTAGGCCTCAGTCGCTGTCCAGCCACTGATCGAATCGCCGGCGAGCGGGATCTCGTAGCACGAGACGATTCGCAAGCGTGCGCCTCGTGTCGCTGCTTCGGTCGCGGCCCACAACACTGCTTCGGAGGATGATGTGCTGCCGTCGTACCCAACCGTGAGCTGCTTGGTCATGCATCCATCATCGGGCGACGCGGCAACGAGCGGGTAGGGCCGTCCGTCACTTGTCAGAGATAGCCAAGGCGATGTGCGTCGGCACGCAATTGCCCCCTGTGGTCGGGATCGGCGATGGCGATGAGGGCGGCGGCGCGACCTCTGATCGATCTGCCACGTAGCTCGGCGACTCCCCATTCCGTGACGACCTTGTCAACGGTGTTCTTCAGTGTTGTGACGACATCTCCGGCCGTCAGTTGCGGAACGATCTTCGAGATGGTCCCGTTCTTGGCGGTCGAATGGAGCACGACGAATCCCTGGCCACCGTTCGAGTACATCGCCCCTCGGGCGAAGTCGGCCTGACCACCGCTTGATGAGTAGTAGCTGCCGGCGACGGTTTCGGAAGCGCACTGGCCCAGTAGGTCGACCGCGATCGTTGCGTTGATCGACACGAAGCTCGACTCCTGGGCGATCACGCGTGGATCGTTGACATACCGGACGGGCCACAGCTCGAACGCCGTGTTCTCGTGAAGGAAGTCGTACAGCCGCTGTGTGCCCAGAGCGAACGTACCGACTGTCTTCGTCCTGTTCAACTGCTTGGCAACACCGGTGACAACGCCTCGGTCGACGAGATCCATCACACCATCGGAGATCAGCTCGGTGTGAATCCCCAGATCACGATGATCGACCAGGGTCGAGAGGATTGCGTTCGGGATTCCTCCGATGCCGACCTGCAGTGTCGCCCCGTTCGGGATCCGTTCGGCGATGAGAGCGGCGATCCGAAGATCTGCGTCGCCAACCGAAGCAGGTGCGACTTCGATCAGTGGATAATCGGCCTCTGTCCATCCGGCGACTTGGCTGACATGGACCTGGTTGCGGCCGAACGTCCGAGGCACCTGCTTGTTGGCTTCGAGAAAGAACCGAGCCCTGCCGACGAACGAGGCCACGTAGTCGGCGTTGAGCCCGAGGCTGAAGTACCCATGGCGATCGGGGGGCGATGCCGCCGCGAGTATCAACGGATCGGTCGTTGCGTCCTTGAGGATCGCGCTCATCTCCGAGAAGTTGTTGGGCACCAGATCGATCGTTCCGGCACGGAAGCACGGCCGCGTGACATGCGAAAGGAAGTACGAAACGTGGCGCAGGTGATCGCCGTAGACCCCGTGCATGTACGGTCGGTCTCGCAGAGCGTGCATCTGGTGCACGCGAACCCCAGCCAGGCTCGCGGCCGGCGCGATCGATCTCGTCGAGGAGCGTCGCGGGCTCACCATTGGCGAGCGGCACGATGATGTCGCCGTTGAGGCCGATGTGTTCGATCACGCTCTCAGCGGGCGTGGCGACAACCACGGGTCGCGAAGGCGTTGATTCAATCATCTCGGATGATCCTCGCAGCTCAGCCGATCGCCGGACGCCACTCGACACTTTGCCCGTCGAACGACGGGGTGCTCACGAAGCGTCGGCCACTTACTGCGGTGACCTCGAGGACCATCCATTGATGCCGGCCCTCGAGCAGTGGGTACGTGTCCGGAAGCTCGTCCTGACCAAAGACCCTGTGCAGGTTTCCGCGGACGATGACACTCCACGCACACTCGTGCGACGCGTCGATCTGATCGACTTCCATGGACGCGGGCCCCTGATATTGGGCGACCGCCGCGTGAGGAGCGGCACGGAACACGACACGGATATCCATCCCGTCCTGCACGATTCGGTAGTTGATGGGGAATGCCAGGGGGTAACCGTTGGAGAGCACGCACAGTCGCCCCACCGTCTCTTGGCTCATCAAGTCGATGCTTTCCCATCTTGCGACCTCGAACTGTGACGCGGCCATCGCTCCTCCCATCGTCAATCACGCTTCGGCATCGGATGTGTGACTGCCACCGGGCAGCCCGCGTCTGCGGCGACTGCCAGCGCAACAGACCCGAAAACCGCCGTCTTGAATCCACTGCGACCTCGTGACCCGACCGTGACGACGTCTGCGCTGCGGCTTGCCGCGATCAGCGCGGACGCTGCCGGCGCATCGCTCAGCACGCCTCGAACCGGCACACCTGTCAACTCGCGGCACTCGCTCACTGCGAGATCGAGAATGCAGCCCGCCTCGGCTCGGGAAATGCCGCCTTCGCGCGAGTGGAGGACCAGGAGGTCAGCGTGATGCAGGTTCGCCTCTGCACATGCCCAATCGAGTGCAGTGTGAGCCGGGCTCGAACCATCGACGCCGAGCACGATGTGGCGTACCGGCCCGGCATTTCCGCGAACGACCACCACCGGACACGGGCTGCGCCTGACGGCGGTGCGGGCGAGCGACCCGAGAAGCAGCGACTCTGTGGACTCTCCGTTCGACGACGCCAATACGAGAAGGTCGGACGTCGCCGCGCCGTCGATGAGGGCTCGACGAGCGTCACCTTGCGTAGAGATCAGATCGACGACAAGGCTCGCGTGCTCCTCTTGCAGATCCCGCACGAGGCGCATGAGCCTGTGCCGATGAAGTTCCCCTGACCCACGGTGGAAGCATGCGGGCAGTTCGCTGCTACCGAGGCGAAGCGAAGATCCGCGTGCCGCAACTTCGCGTATCGCCCACTCGACAGCCGTCTGCGCTGCGCCAGAACCGTCGAACCCGACGAGAACACGCCCCGGCCAGTGTCTCGGTTCTCGTTCGACCTGCGACGCACTGTGGAAAGTCATGTGCGTCACTGTGCCGAATCAACGACCGCACTCCTAGAGGCTTACGTCATCACATCCACCGTCGTCGACTAGGTGATGACGAGGTTCGCGACCATGCCCTTGGCGACGTGGTCGGGAATGTCGCAGTAGAGCTGGTATGTGCCGGGGGCGAGCGAGCCCACGTCGAGCGTGAATCCTCTGCCGGGCTGCATGTCGCCACTGATCGGGCCACGACGGATGCCGACGTTGTGCACGATGCCGCCCTGGTTGATCGCCTGCAAGCGGACGTTGCCCGCCGGCGCCGTCAAGTCTCCCTGGATCACGTAGTCGCCGAGAACGACGTTGAGAGTGGTGCCGTTGAATGGTGCGGTGGTCGGTGCAGTGTCGCTACCTCCGCTGGACATGACCACCACGATGCCTCCCACCGCGAGGAGGAGGACTGCGCTGACGATGGCGATCACTCGGTTCCTCGCCCGGTTCTTGCGCTCCTGGTAGCGCAGCTGTCTGCGGGAAGGGTAGTTGCGAGTTTCGGGTGCTCGATCTTTGGTGGCTGCTGTGCCCATGAGTCGAAGTATGTGCACGCCACTTCGGGCCGAAGTAGGGCCCAACGTCATGGTTTCGAGATGGTGACAAAGGTCCCATACGCCGTGTGACGGTGTCCTCTGCCTACAAGGCGCACGAATTTTTACTGTGGTCATCAAGAGTTCCAACCACCTCACGGAGGTAACAGAAATGAGCACAGTCATGGATCGCCCAGTCATCGCAGAGGCGTCGGCTTCGTCGGTCGCCCCAGTGGTGGCAGTCAAGCGCCGCACGATTGACAAGGTATTGATCGGTGTTGGCGTGGTCGCCACAGCGGCCTTCGCCGTTGCCGGCGGGCTGCTCCTGTGGGGGCACAACTTCTCCAGCGACTACGTCGGCAAGGAGCTGTCCTCACAGAACATCAGCTTCCCCAATGCCCAAGCGTTGACCGACGGCGGCCGCGCAGATCTGGTCCAGTGGGCCGACCACAAGGTCGACACAGGCGCCGAGGCGCAGGCCTACGCCAGCTTCATCAACGGCCATCTGCAAGGCATCGCCAAGGGTGCGACCTACGCCGATCTTGGCGCCCCTGAATCTGCAGCCAAGGCCGACGTCAAGGCCGCGGTCGATGCCGGCAAGCCACAGGCGACGATCGACGAGTTGCAAGCCAAGGCAGATGGCATCACCAATCAGCGCAACACGATGTTCAAGGGTGAGACGCTTCGAGGCCTGCTGTTGTCGGCCTACGCCTGGTCCACCGTCGGCATGATCGCAGGGATCGCCGCAATCGGTGCGTTCCTCGCCGCAGCGGTCATGGCAGTGCTGTCAGTGCTCGGAATCATCCACTACCGGAAGACTCCCAAGACCGCCTGACTCCTCCGCAGAGCGGACGAACAAGTGCCCGATCCCCCCACCAGGGTCGGGCACTTTCGCGGCGCTGGACGTGTCGTCCTAGCACCAACGTCCAATGGGAATCGTGACCGCAGTCGAGCGAGAGTAGAGGCTGCGGGACGGACGATACCTACATAGGAGAATCCGTTGAAGAAGCTCGTTCGAGTCAATCTGTCCGTCGCGATGTTCGCTGCCGTGCTCGCCCTTGGCGGTGGACTCGCTACCGCTAAAGGTGGCGGAAGCGGCGGTGGTGGAGGCGGTGGAGGTGGAGGTTCAACACCGCCGGCGACATCGCCCCCTGCTACGGGTGCCTGGCCTGCCGGATTCCCACTGCCGACCAATCCGGGCACGGTCATCTCGCAATCCTCCACGAAGGCCGTGGTGCGCTCGACCGATTCGGTCGCAACTGTGACCAGCAAGCTCGATGCTCTCTACGTGGACGGGAAGGGCTGCACTCTGAGGCTCGCGGTGAACAAACCGAAGGACTACCTCTGCGCCAACTCGGCCACCGGGAAGACCGACGAGGTCTACTTCACCTTCGCTGCCCTCGACCCGACCGCGAGCGATCCGTCTCGCTCTCAGAGCAACGCTTTCTACGTCAAGGGCTGACCCCGCGTCGTCAGGTCACTCGGGCTCTCTATCCATGAGGCGAGCAGGTTCAGCGCGTCATGTGATGGAGAGCCCGGCTCGGCCATGTAGATGTTGAGACGCTGGCCCGGGTCAGCGGCGAGTTCGAGCGCTTCGAAGTTGAGGGTGAGGTCGCCGACAAGCGGATGATGAAACCGTTTGGTACCGGTGCGGTGGAACTTCACGTTGTGGGCCGCCCAGCGGATGCGGAACTCGTCGCTGCGCGTCGACAGTTCGCCGATCAGATCGGTCAGACGTTTGTCGTATGGGTTCCGACCGGCGGCTGCGCGCAGGATGGCGACGGCGTCGTGAGCGACGGTGTCCCAGTCGACGTAGAAGTCCGGTGCCTGCGGGCCGAGGAACAGAAACCGCGCGCTGTTGACCGGCCGCGAGGCGAAGTCGAAGACCGGCGAGTACAGCGCCTCGCCGAGACGGTTGGCGGCGAGGACGTCGAGGCGTTCGTTGCGCACGTAGGCCGGCGCGGCAATGGAGTCGAGGATCTGTTGCACACCAGGGCGAACTCGTTCTTGAGCGGGCTGACGTCGCGGCGCACTCGTCGTTGCGGTCGCTCGGACGAGGTCGAACAGGTGGGCGCGTTCGGCTTCGTCGAGGTGCAGGGCGCGGGCGATGCCTTCGAGCACATCGTCGGAGACACCATGGGTGTTGCCGCGCTCGAGCCGGGTGTAGTACTCGACGCTGATCCCGGCGAGCATCGCCACTTCCTCGCGACGCAAGCCCTTGACGCGTCGGTTCGTGCCGTAGACGGGAAGGCCGGCTTGCTGCGGAGTGATCTTGGCGCGACGGGAGGCGAGGAACTCGCGGATGCCGTCTTTGTTGTCCACTGCGCTCACGCTACGACGTCGCGTTGGCGGCTGGGAGTCCCTGCCAATACCCCTCTTGACGCGGTCTTCCTCGCCCGCTCGTCTGCTGGTTGAGTGAGACGACGATTCAACGCTCGAGGAGCAACACATGAACAAGATGACCGCTACACGCACACTCGGCACGGGTGAAGCCGCCCTCGAAGTTTCTGCCATCGGCTACGGATGCATGGGCCTCGACTCCGCTTGGGGCACGCCGATGCAGCCCGACGACGCGATCGCGCTGCTCCGCCAGGCGCACGAACGGGGCGTCACGTTCTTCGACACCGCCGAGGCCTACGGCCAAGGGAGCAACGAGACCCTCGTCGGCCGAGCTCTCGAACCGATCCGCGACAGTGTGGTCATCGCGACGAAGTTCGGGTTCATCGACGGAAGCTCCGCCAAGGGCGCCGACAGTCGGCCAGAACGAATCCGACAGGTGGCCGACGACGCTCTCCGCCGGCTCCGCACCGACCACATCGACCTCTTCTACCAACACCGAGTCGACCCGAACGTGCCGATCGAAGACGTCGCCGGCACCGTGCGCGACCTCATCGCCGCGGGCAAGGTCCGCCACTTCGGCATGTCCGAAGCCGGCGCCGACAACATCCGCCGCGCCCACGCCGTCCAACCCGTGACCGCGCTGCAGAGCGAGTACTCGCTCTGGTGGCGTGAACCCGAATCCGAGATCATTCCGACCCTCGCCGAACTCGGCATCGGACTCGTTCCGTTCAGCCCGCTCGGCAAGGGCTTCCTCACCGGCACCATCACGACCGACACGACGTTCGGTGAAGGCGACGCACGCTCCAATCCCGCCGCGTTCCCACGCTTCGCCGAAGAGAACCGGCGCGCCAATCAAGCACTCGTCGACCTCGTCCGCCACTTCGCCGACGAGCATCGTGCGACGCCTGCCCAGGTCGCGCTCGCCTGGATCCTCACCAAGAATCCGACGTACGTCCCGATCCCCGGTACCACCAAGCTCCACCGTCTCGAGGAGAACCTCGGTGCCGCCGCCCTCGACCTTCCCGACCGAGCAGTTGGCCGACCTCGATGCTGCCGCCGCAGCAGTCGAGATCACCGGCGAGCGCTACAGCCCTCAGATGCAACAGATGATCGACCGCTGAGAACTCGAAGTCTGTAGATCACGGACGGCCGGCGTGGGGCACGTCGACCGACTCGGTCAGGACGATGCCACCCGATGCGTTGCTTCCGCCGTCGTAACGGTTGGCGACGATGTACAGGGTGCGGCCGTCGTCGCCGCCGAGCATGCAGGCGAAGCACCCTCGGTCGGCCCCGATGTTCGCCAGAACCTCGCCGCCCGGAGCGACCCGCGTGCATCGCTGTCCCGGGCACGCTGGCGTACCAGATGGCACCATCGGCGTCGGCGCAGATCCCGTCCGGTGCAGCCCCGGGCCCGAGTTCGGCCCAGACCCGGCGGTCGACCAATTCGCCGGATTCAGTGATCGTCCACGCCGTCAGTCGATCGGCGTGCGACTCGGCGAGCACCAACGTGTCGTCGTCCAGGATCGCCATCCCGTTCGGGAACCACACGTCGTCGGCGACTCGACGACTCGTGCCCTCGGGCAACACGACCGTGACGAAACCCGGCTTCGATTCCTGCCCTGGAGGAGCACCCGGCATGTTCACCCAAGCACGGCCGGCCCGATCGACGACGATCTCGTTGAACGGTTGGCCCGCAGCGCCGTAAGGGGCAAGCTCGTTTCCGACGACCACGCCGTTCGGCGTCGTCATCACGAGCGTTCCGTCGGGCAGCCAGTCGATGGAGAACGGAAGACCATTCACACGGGTGACGACTTCGCGGTTGCCGTCGGCGTCGAATGCCAACACCTCACCGGCCAGCCAGTCGCACATCCAGAATCGGCCGTCGTGCCAACGAGGTGACTCACCCATCTGGATGCCTGTGGCGAAGATCTCCGTCATCGCGTCTCCTGTCTGGTCGGCGGGACGACACAACTATTGCAACGAGTCCCATCACTCGACCAGCTCGAGCAGTTCGACTCTCCAGTCTTCAGTGGCCCAGCGATCAACGTTGTTTGCCGGCGAGGAACAGCTCGACTGCTTTGGCGACGCGGCGCGCCCGGGTCTCGTCGGTCTTGGCGCCGTTGATGTTGTCGATGTGATAGCGCTGGAGACTGTTCGACAGGGTGCCGAAGAACTGCTCAGCGGCTGGGTTCTTGCTGAACGCGTCCTGCAGATCGGACGGCACGTCGACGGCCCTGGGTGCAGTGTTGAGTGTGAGGGCGACCGTGATGGGGTCGCCGCCCTGCAACCCGGTCGCCTTGCGGATCGCCGCGCTGACGCCGATGAGCGACTTGCCGCCCATCACCGCGACCGTGCTGAGGTATTCGTATCCGTTCACGTTCACGATCACGGGTGGGCGCTGACCCGCCCCGAGCGCGTCGATCACCTCCGGCGGTACTTCGATACCGGTGTTGTTGCCGATCGCCGACAACGTCGTCTCGAACATCTCCGAGCCTGTGGCCATGATGCAAACCTCCTGTTGCCCGAAGTCTCTACTACGCGCGTGTGAGTCGCGCTATGGCTTCGGCGTCAGGCGTGCGCGTGTGGATCGGTTGCCGGTGAGCTTCTAGCTCACTGTTTCGAGCAAGCCCTGCAGATCTGCAGGTACGTCCATTTCGGCAAAGGCGCTGACGTTGGCACCGCCGGTGTTTCCCACCGGGTAGCGACCGGACCACGAGCCCGGCGCCGCAACGAGGGTGCGGAACAACTGGCCGACAGCTCGTGAGGTCGATGGGTGCGGACTGCGAACTGCAGCATCGCGACGTGGGTGCGGACATGGCGTCCGGCCATCGGCTGGCTGAGGATGTGGGCTCGTTCGAGATGAGCCCACGCTGGTCGCACAGGTCGTGCGCCGGATTGCCTCTGTCGACGCGTGTCGTTCTTCGGTCCAGGCTGTGATCAGACGTTGCCTGTTGGTCTGTGCGGTGTTCATGTGTTCCTCCGTGATCTTCAGTGGTTGTCGAGTGGGGCGGGTCGTGTCAGGCGAGCAGCGAGGTGATCTGCTCGACGACGAGGTCGGCTGGTCGATGTGGATGTAGTGGCCGGTATCGGGCACTTCGACGAGTTCGCCATGGGATGACAGGGACACCCAGTGGCGTTGGCCGGTGTTCCAGTTGTCGGCAGTTGGGCGGCGAGTTCGGGGCTGACGCCTTGGGCGGCGTACCCGCGGTCGGCGGCGGTGTCGACGATCAGCGGCAGCGAGCCGAGCGATCGCGATTTCGGCCAGTTCGGCGAATGCCGACAGGCCCGTCGATTCCTTCTGGGTTGTTGGTCGCAGCTGCCTGCATCGCACACACCTGTGCGAGGCCCGCTGCGGCGGTCGTGCCGTCGTCGGGAACGGCGCACAGCACCGAGTTCCAGGTTGTCGGGGTGGCGTCGAGGAGGAGTACTCCATGGACCTCGTCGCGGAACTCGGATGCGAACGTGACGGCGACGTCGCCCCCAAATGAATGGCCGACAACGACGTACGGTCCGGTTTCGTTGGTCATCTGCAGACAGTTCGTGCAGACTCCGTGGCCTGTGTCGTGAAGCGCTGTGCGACCGGAACGGCGTCACTGGTACCGGTGCCGAACTTGTCGTACGAACACACACGTGTCGTCGACTGCGAGCGACGTGTCGATCGTGTTGAACGATGTGTGAGTCGTCGTTCCAACCGGCGATCAGGATGACAGTGGTCGGGCCGGTGCCGCTGCAATGGATGTGAAGACGTCCACCGCTGACGGCAACGAGTTCGTCGCGTGTGCCAGACGGTCGTGGTGCCGCGACGTGGACGTCGGCTCCTCGACAGCCGTCACCGGGGTCGTGCTTGTCGGGGCTACTGCCGGTGCAGTCACGATTGCCGCAGGGGACGAACCGCCGCACGCCGTCAGGCCGCCGATGATGAGGGCTCCTGAGGTCCAACCGGCGAGCTGACGGAACGTTGCTTTGCGTGTGTGGAAGTGGTCATGTCGCTCACGATGTGCGTGGGCGCTGATGGCCCACTGACGGTCGACTGACGAACGTGACGTCGGCGGATGCGCGGCGAGACCGGCCGTATGCTTCGACGATGCTGACGGTCGGCCTGCTGGGCCCGGTTGAATTGCGCCGTGACGGCGAGCGCATCGCTCTTCCCGGTGGCAAGACGACCGAGCTGTTGGTTCGTCTGGCACTCGAAGCCGGCCGGACGGTCCGCTCGGAGCGTTTGATCGACGACCTGTGGGGCGATGAGGGGATCGGCACAGCGAAGAACACGTTGCAGTCCAAGGTCTCGCAACTTCGCAAGGCGCTCGGTGACCCTGACTTGGTGAAGGGCGGTGCGTCCGGCTACTCGTTGGCGTTGGATCCGTCGGCGGTGGACGCGATCGAGGTGTGCCGTCTCGCCGAGCTGACGTCGACGTTGCTCGCGGCCGGCGACAGTCGGCGAAGCGTTGCGTTCCGGCTCAGCTGCTCTGGAGATGTTTCGTGGCGAGACACTCGTCGATGCCGGTGAGGCCGAGTGGATCCGTCCGCATCGAGCCCGGCTGGTCGAGGTTCACGAGCAGCTGATCGAGGACACGATGGCGGCCAGGCTCGAGATGGGCGCCGCTGCGGAGCTGATCGGGGAACTGGAGGCGCTGGTTCAGCTGCCATCCGCTGCGCGAGCGGATTCGAGGCCAGCTGATGTTGGCCCTGTACCGGGCCGGTCGCCAGGCCGACGCGCTGCGCGCCTATCAAGCCGCGCGGACGGTGCTCGCCGACGAGCTCGGCCTCGAGCCGGGCCGCGAACTTCAGCGTCTCGAGGCGGCGATCCTTGCCCACGACCCGGCCCTCGACCTGCCCGAGCGACCGGGTGGAGGGACACGGCGTGCACGCCGACGGTCGAGACCGGCAACCTGCCCGCCGCCGTCAGTTCCTTCGTCGGCCGAACGAGAGAGTTGGGCGAGCTCTCGAGCCTCGTCGCGACGCGGCGGCTGATCACGTTGGTCGGACCGGGAGGCGCGGGCAAGACTCGCCTTGCCCTGGAGGTCGGCGAACAGGCGCGCACCGATTTCGCCGATGGGGTGTGGTTCATCGAATTCGCACCGCTGAAATCTGGCAGCGACGTCGACTGCTGCGGTCGCCACGGCACTCGGTCTCGATGACAGCGACCGCTGCGAACGTACGTCGCCCAGCGACGGATGCTGCTGCTGTTCGACAACTGCGAGCACGTGCTCGACGACGCCGCGGCCGTCGCCGCCGACCTGCTCGGTGCTGGACCCGGCGTCACGATCGTGGCGACCAGCCGCGAGCGGCTCGGCGCGGCGGGAGAGATGTTGTATCCCGGTCCAGTCTCTCGACGCAGAGCGAAGCCGCCGAGCTGTTCGTCGAGCGAGCCCGCGCCGGCGGATTGCCATCGGAAGCGTTCGATCAACTCGACGCGATCGCCAGGATCTGCGATCAGCTCGACCGCATGCCGCTCGCGCTCGAACTCGCCGCGGCACGCACCAGAAGCTTGTCGCTCGACGAGATCGTCGAGCGAGTCGACGACCGGTTTGCGCTGCTGACCGGCGGCGACCGCACCGCAGCCGTTCGTCACCAGACGCTGCGAGGCGTTGTCGATTGGAGCTACGAGCTGCTGTTCAGCGCCGAGCAACGCGTGTTTCGATACGTGTCGATCTTCGACGGCGGATTCGACCTGCGTGCAGCCGAGTCGGTGTGCGCGAGTGACGAGACTCCGACGACCGACATCGTCGATCTCCTCGGCAATCTCGTCGACAAGTCGCTGGTCACCGTCGCCCATCGAAACGGCCAGACCCGTTACACGCTGCTGCAGACGCTCGCCGACTATGGACGTCAACGACTCATCGCTTGCGGGGGAGGATGCCGATGCTCGTGATCGACATTTGCGCTGGATGGTCGAGCTGGCCGCGGCAGCCGAGTCCGGCCTGCGCACCTCGGCACAGCTGAAATGGGTGGAGACGGACGCGACACGAACGCGACAACATTCGCGCCGCGCTGGCGTGGGCAGTCGAGCAGGGCCGCGCCGCCGACGCTGTCGCCATCGTCGCCGGGTTCGGCTACGGCTGGTACATCGGCGGAGCGATCAACGAAGGACTTGCGTCGATCACGCGGGCCCTTGCCGTCGATGGGCGATGTTCCTGACGACGTGCTGTCCGACCGCCCACGCGTGGGCCGGGTGGATGACGCAAATGATCCACGGCGCCACACCCGACGCCGTCGACCACGTCGAGCGGGCACTGGTGCTCGGTCGCTCGGCATCCGTTCGCACGCTTCTGCGTCGCAGCCGTCTACGCGTCGATACTGCGAGCGTTTCGTGGTCTCGGCAACGAGGCTGTCAGCGGTGGTCGACGAGGCGTACGCCCGCCTCGCACGACGAGCCCGATCGGTGGGCCCGAGCCTGGATCGATTGGGTGCGTTCCGGTCTGGTCAACAAGGCGGGAGACCCCGCAGCCGCCGCCGAATTGTTGCGCGGCAGCATCGCCGCGTCGACGGCCGAAGGTGACCAATGCGCGGCGGCCATCGCAGCCATCCGATTGGGCGAGCTCGCGGAGTTGCGCGGAGACTACGCGGAGGCCACCTCGGCGACCCTCAGCGCGTACAACGCATTGACGCTGACGGGGCCGAACTCGTTCAACGCGTCGATGCTGGCAACCAGACTCGGCAACCTCGCCGCGCTGCAGGGCCGAGTTCGAGGAAGCGGCGACGTGGCACGAGACGGGCCTGAGCCGGGCACGTGACAACGAGTTCCCCGGCGCGATCGCTCAGGCATTCAGCGGCATGGGCGAAGCAGCACGGCTGGCCGGCGACCTGTCGGCGGCAACTCGTACCATCGGGAAGCGTTGGCGCGTTTCGAGGCGACCGGATCGGTCGAAGGAGCCGTGTTCTCGCTCGCATGCCTCGGACTGATTGCGACGAGCGAAGGCGACCCGACGACGGCGATCGAACTGCTCACCGCCAGCCTCGAGCGGGCCGTCGAGAGCTCGCGGACCAGCGTGGGGTGGCAATGGCAGAGGAGGGGCTCGCGGCAGGCGACCGCGGCCTGCCGGCCCCGTCTCAGGCGAGTCCATGTGACGTCAGCAACTCAGCGACGAGAATGTCGTCGGGAAACTCGCGAAGGTGCTCACGACCGAGCACTGCGGCGCGATCTCGCTCGCCGCTGAGCACCAGCCGGACCACCTCGATGTGTGTCGTCGCCGGTACGTCGGCGGCGGCGGTGCAGACTGGCAGCGCGGGTAGGAGACCTGCATAGTTGGTGATGCGAAGTCGGCTTGACGTGATCGCCAGGGGCGTTGTCGCGGCGCAATGTGCCGATGGAACCGCTGACCTCAGCGCAGGCTCGGCTGACGGGCGCTCGGTCCGCTGTCGTCAGCGGCGCGTCAACGGGCGGGCGCAACGTGCGAGTGAGGCCGCAAGCCGGCCGCAACCCACACGAAAGGAAGATCATGAGCACAGCTCTCGCCACCCGGAGTACTGGATCGTTGTCCTACTCCGACGCACCTACCACGGACGTTCGGCCATCACGGTCTGTGCACGAGCGGCGATGGGTGATCCTCGCCGTGCTCTGTCTGTCGCTGTTCATCTCCGTGCTCGACGACACCATCATGAACGTCACACTTCCTTCGCTGGTTCGCCAGCTCGGCGCAACAACCAGCCAGTTGCAGTGGATCGTCGACGCATTCGCACTCGTCTTCGCCGGGCTCCTGCTCGCTGCCGGGAGCCTTGCCGACCGCTTCGGCCGCAAGCCGGCACTGCTCACCGGCCTGGCACTGTTCGCCGGGTTCTCGGCACTCGGTGCGATGGCCTCGACATCGGGTCAGCTGATCGCCGCACGAGCCCTGATGGGCATCGGGGCAGCTCTCATCTTCCCGACGACGCTCGCCATCTTGTCGAACGTGTTCACCGACGCCAAGGAGCGTGCCCAGGCGATCGGGATCTGGTCGGCAGTCACCGGCGCGGCCGTGGCCTTGGGTCCGATCGCCGGCGGTTTCCTGCTCGAGCACTTCTGGTGGGGATCGGTGCTGTTGATCAACGTGCCGATCTGCGCGATTGCGATCTTCCTCGGCTGGAAGATCCTGCCGAACTCCAAAGATGCCGACGCACCACGCCTCGACATCGGTGGCTTGATCCTGTCGATCCTGGCAGTCGGAACGCTGGTGTACACCGTCATCGAAGGACCGCAAGTCGGATGGGCGTCGAACCGGACGTTCATCGGTTTCGCCAGTCGCCGCCATCGCCGGTCTCGCCTTCGTCGTCTGGGAGCACGGCTCGGAGCACCCGATGCTCGACATCGCCGTCTTCTCCAACGCTCGCTTCAGCGCTGCCAGCGCATCGATCACCGCCGCGTTCTTCGCCCTGTTCGGATTCATCTTCACGGTCACCCAGTACCTGCAGTTCGTGAAGGGCTACAACACCCTCGAGACCGGCGTGCGCACGTTGCCGTTCGCGGTCGCTACCGGGTTCGCCGCACCGTTCGCCGTCAAGATGGTTCGCAAGGTCGGCACCAAGTACGTCGTCGCTGCCGGCCTGGCCACGATGGCCGGTGGCTTCATCGTCACGGCGACCTTCTCGGCGACGACGAGCTATCTCACCATCGCTGCCTCGATGATCTTGCTGGGCGGCGGCCTCGGACTGATCATGGCCCCGGCGACCGAGTCGATCATGGGCTCGCTGCCGACCGAGAAGGCCGGCGTCGGCTCAGCTGTCAACGACACCACCCGCCAACTCGGCGGCACGCTCGGCGTTGCTGTGATCGGGTCGCTGTTCGCATCTGCGTACGGCGACAAGCTGAGCGCAGGTTTGCGAGGACTGCTCCCGGAACGCGCAGTCGCCGCGGCACGGAGCTCCATCGGAGCCGCATACGCAGTCGCCGACTCGGCACCCGCCGAGGCCCGCCCGATGATCCGCCGTGTTGCGTCCGACGCGTTCTTGACCGGCTTCTCTCGCGGCGCAATCGTCACCGCCGGAGTCGCGATCGTCGGATCGATCATCGCTCTCGCATTCCTCCCCGGTCAGCTGCAGGACCGTTGATCTGCCGAGGCAAGTCACGTGATGTCCGGCCTGACCGGGCGTCACAACTCGCTGCTGCTCAGTGGCCGGCAGGTTGAAAGAGCTCGACCACATTGCCGGAGGGGTCGAGAAGAAGGATCTGCTTCCCGCCAGGGCCCTCCAACACTTCGTTGCGAAATGATGCGCCGGCCTGGCGAAGGCGCGCGACCTCTGTCTCGATGTCGTCGACGATGAGATGGATTCGGTTCCAACCCCCTGGTCCGGGCGTGACGCCGTCGGGCATCGGACGGCCCGCGGAGCTCTTCGGTCCAGAGAGCAACAGCCGAAGCCGGTCGCGCTGGACGTCGGCGAATGCCGGAGGAAAGCTCGTGAGGACCTCGAAGCCGAGGAGGTGCGTGTAGAAGGCGATCGCTTCCTCGACATCGTCGACCATGTAGCGAACGCTGACCGTGTCATCGGTGGACATTTGTGGATCTCCTTTGCGTGTCGGTATTCGTGAGCAGGGGCAACCTGAAGCCGATGCGGTTCTCGAGCTCGGCTGTGGTCCGCTCGAACGCTGGGTACGACGCGCGATTGGTCGGCCCCTCGAGCGCAGGGTCGGGAACGCTCCAATGAACGAGCTCGGGTCGAAATGGAAATTCCGGGCAGACCTCTCGGACAGCGGTCGCAGAGTGTGACCACGATGTCGAACCGGTCGGATCGGAACTCGTCGAGGTGCTTGGTGCGGCTCCCACTGATGTCGATGCCACGTGTGCGAAGCACCCTGACGGCGTTGGGATGCAGCTGCTTCGGTTGGCTGCCGGCGCTGACCGCTCGGACCGAGCCGCCTGACATCTGCTCGAGCAACGCCTCTGCGATCTGGGAGCGGGCGCTGTTGCCCGTGCACAAGAACAGCACTCGCTGATGACGACGCGAATCCTCGAACTCGACGACAGTCCGGCACAGCCGGCACGAGTCGCAAGGCCGGGTGCAGAGCGCCGCCAGCGTCCTGAAGAGCACGACGGCAAGCGTCCAAGTCGATCCTGTAGTAGCTGTCGCGACCGTCCGCCGAGCTCCGACGTGCAGCGACCAAACCACCGTCGCGGAGTAGGCGCAGGTGGTACGACACCAGGCTCTGCGGCTCGTCCACCAGCAACATCAGCTCCCTCACGGTCCGATCGCTCTGCACGAGTGCTCGCAACAAGCGCCACCGCAACGGATGCGATGCGAGCCGCACGAACGGCGGTGGATCGTCGAACGCGAGGGCGGCCGCGACGATGGGCTGCATTCAGCCGAGCGTAGTCAGTGGGCTGGTATCAATCAAATGAGATTGATGTATTGCGAATAGGGGAGGCCTCGGCGTTCCCTACAACTGGATCACCAGCTACGTCGCCGGCCGGCCGTCGACGAGGACCGGAAACTGTCGGGCGGGATCATTGGCCGGCTCGCTCGCGGTGGGCGGAGCGCTTGTCTCGCCACGCAGCACGCGTGCTCCGTCGGGTGCGTACTGGAGGATGTACGCCTTGCGGACCGACGCCGTCGTATTGGGCCCCGTGAGGTGAGGTGACAGCGAGGAGAACACCACGACGCCGCCCGCCGCGACGGGAGCAGCGATCGCGTCGCGATGGTCCTCGAAGATCTCCCATCCCAGTGGATCGACGAAGTGGTGTTGCAACGTTCCGAGCCGATGCAGGCGCGGCACGATGTGCGGGCAGCCGTTGTCGACCGTCGCGTCGGTCAGCGCGACCCAACACGTCAGGTACTGCTGCGGCTCGACGAAGTTGTACCCGTTGTCTTGATGCCACGGAAACCGCCTCGGCTTCTCGGGCTTCTTGTACACCGCTTGGTCGTGGTACAGCCGCACGTTCGGCCCGACGAGATCGTGGCACAGATCGGTGAAGACCGGATGCAAGGCGAACCGTCGAGCTGCATCGTCGGCCAGCACAGGAAACAAGCTGAAAGTGATCGCCCCACGCTCGGCGATGGAGAACCGTCCACCGTCGCGATCAGCCAGGCGCTGGTCCGTTGCTGCCTCGAGGGCATCAGTGACAGCAATGACGGGCGCGAGCTCTTCGGCGGTGAACATGTTGTCCAGCACGATGTATCCCAACTCATCGAACTGCGCGACCTGGGCGGGCGTGAGACGGCGGCACGGGCCCTCGTGATCGGTCCACTCGGACGCGGTGTTCCATGGATGCAGCTCGAGGTCACACGCTCCGCTCATGTACCCCGCACCGTATCCGCGAGGCCTGCACTACTCTGCCGCGAGTGAACTCGCCGCTCCACGAACAGCCGCTGCTTCCACACCTCATCATCCACAGTCTCGATCTACACGACGACGCGCCGTGCATTTTTCTGGCTGGCCGCGTCGCCACATACGCCGAGGTCCGGAGGCGCACCAGTCAGCTGGTGCAGGCTCAACGGGCGCGGGGCGTTGGCCGCGGCACCCGCCTCGCGGTGCTGTCGAAGAACCGTCCAGAAGTTCTCACCAACGCGACGGCATCGCTCGTCAACGGCTGCGTGCTCACACCGCTGCACCCGATGGCGTCACTTGCCGACCACGCGTATGTGATCGGCGATGCCGAGATCGAGTGCCTCGTGTTCGACGCCGACAACTTCACCGAGCGCGCCCGCGAGTTGAAGGCGCAGTATCCGGATCTCACCATGCTCGGCTTCGGGCCCAATGATGTCGGCGACGACTTCCTCGCACTCGCCGACCAGTTCGAGCCTTTGCCGCTCGTCGCCCCCGATGTGGGTCTCGACGACCTGTGCACCGTCGTCTACACCGGTGGCACAACGGGACGGCCGAAGGGGGTGCTCATGACCCATCGCGTGTGGCAGGCGATGACGTGGATCCAGATGGCGGAGTGGGAGTTCCCCGCCGAACTGCGGATCGCGATCGCGACGCCTCTGTCGCACGCGGCTCTCTCGCTCGTCGCGCCCGTGCTGCTGTCGGGCGGAGCGTTCTACGTGATGGAAGCGTTCAGCCCCGACGGCTTCTTCGACCTCGTTGCCGAGCATCGGATCACGGCGACGCTGATCGTCCCCGTCATGCTCTACGCACTGCAGGGTCACCCACGGTACGCGACCGCCGACATGTCGTCGATGGAGACGATCTTCTACGGGGCATCGCCGATGAGCCCGGCCAAGCTCGCCCATGCAATCGAGGACTGGGGCCCGATCTTCTTCCAGTTCTTCGGGCAGACCGAGGCGCCGATGGTGATTGCCCATCTGAAGAAGGGCGAGCACGACCTCTCGAAGCCGGATCGCCTCGCCTCCTGTGGCCGGCCGGTGCCGTGGATGCACGTCGCCTTGCTCGACTCGAACAACCAGCCCGCGGCACCGGGCGAATCGGGCGAGATCTGCACCCGCGGCCCACTGGTGATGAACGGCTACAAGGACCTTCCCGATGAGACCGCCGAGGCGCTGTCGGGCGATTGGTTGCACACCGGCGATGTCGGCCGGTTCGACGACGAGGGTTACCTCTACATCGTCGACCGGACCAAGGACATGGTGATCACGGGAGGCTTCAACGTGTTCCCTCGCGAGGTCGAGGACGTCATCAGCACGCACGCTGCCGTGAGCATGGTGATGGTCATCGGCGTGCCCGACGAGAAGTGGGGCGAGGCGGTGAAAGCCGTCGTCGTGCTCCGACCCGATCAGGAACCTTCCGACGAGTTGACGCACGAGTTGCAGCAGTTGGTGAAGGACGCCAAGGGCTCGCAACAGTCACCGAAGTCGATCGACTACGTCGACGCGCTACCGCTGACACCGGTGGGCAAGCCCGACAAGAAGGCCGTCCGGTCGCGCTACTGGGACGACGTCGGTCGAGCGGTCTCGTAGGACCGCATACATTGGATGTTCGCTGCAAAATGCACTGGACTCCGCAACGAACTACCATCCGAACAGCGTCGAGCGCTCTGATGTTTCGCTACGCAGAGTGGGGACCGGCGAAAGGGGGAAGATGAACGAGGTCATCAGGTTCGCGTTGTTGGGGCTGGGCGTCGGCGCCCTCTACGCCTTCGCGTCCCAGGGCCTGATCGTCATCTACCGCGGCACGGGCGTGCTGAACTTCTCACTCGGCGCCACGGCGATTGCCGGCGTGTTCATGCAGTGGGAACTGCAGACGAAGCACGGCTGGCCGTTCCTCCTCTCGGCGATCGTCGGCGTCGCCTGGTCGGCCTTCCTCGGAGCACTGACCCACTGGGTGATCATGCGGCCGTTGCGCCGCGCGAGTTCTCTTGTCCGAGTGATCGCCACCCTCGGCGTGTTGGTCACGATCCAGGCCGCGGTCGTGATCCGATACGGCTCCAACCCTCAGCAGGTCGACAGTTGGTTGCCGACCGACCGCGTCACGTTGTGGGGCGACGTCGGGATCACCGTCGATCGGCTGATCCTGCTCGCCATCGGCAGCGCGTCGGCGTTCGGCCTCTGGCTGCTCTATCGGTCGAGCCAGTTCGGCCTCGCCACCGAAGCGGTGTCGGAGAGCGAGCGCTCTGCCTCTGCGATCGGGTTGTCGCCCAACAAGATCGCCGTGTTGAACTGGTCGTTGGGATCGGCGATCGCCGCTGTTGCCGGGATCCTGGTCGTACCCATCATCACCTTGCAGGTCACGGCCATGACGGCGTTGATCCTGGCCGCGCTCGCAGCTGCACTGGTCGGCGACTTCCGATCGTTCCCGATCGCCACGGCAGCAGGATTCGCGCTCGGCATCGGCCAGGCGCTGGTCGGTCGGTTTGCCGACCAACAGGGCCTCGCACCCTCACTGCCGTTCCTCGTCATCATCGTGGTCCTCGTGTTCCGCGGGCGGTCGCTGCCGCTCCGTGACTACTACCTCAAGAAACTGCCGATGGTCGGCAACGGTCGGATGTCGTGGGACTGGACGCTGTTCGGTTGCGGCGCCATCGCCTTCCTGATGCTGACCAAGGAACCGAAGTGGATCGACGCGCTCACTGTGACGTTGGGTGTCGCCATCGTCCTGCTGTCGATCGTGGTGCTCACCGGCTACACCGGCCAGCTCTCACTCGCGCAGTACGCGATGGCCGGCTTCGGCGCGTATGTCGCCGGTCGATTGGTCGCCGTGTTCCACATCCCGTTCCTCCTCGGACTGGCGGCAGGCGTTGTCGCGGCCGTGCCGCTGGGAATCATCTTCGGGCTGCCGGCTGTGCGAACCAGGGGGATCAACCTGGCGATCGTCACGCTCGGCTTGGGCACCACGATGGAGCTGATGCTGTTCAGGAACCGCAGCTACACCGGCGGGGTGCAAGGAACGCAGGTCGGCAACCCCGAGATCTTCGGCTTCGACATCGGATCGATCAACCACCCGGCGCGCTACGGGATCTTCGTGTTGGTGATGGCGATGCTCGCGGTCGTGGTGGTCGCCAACGTGCGACGCGGCCGCAGCGGGCGTCGATTGATCGCTGTACGCACCAACGAACGGGCTGCGGCTGCGCTCGGGATCGACGTGGTGAAGGCCAAGCTGTTCGCGTTCGCGCTGGCGTCCGCAGTCGCTGCCCTCGGTGGCATCGTCAGTGCGTTCCGGCTGAGCTCCATCAGCTACCAGTCGTTCACCAACTTCACTTCGATCACGTACGTCGGCCTCGCAATTGTCGGCGGCGTCGGTTACCTGTTGGGCGCCTTCGTCGGTGGCACGATGGCGACCGCCGGGCTCAACCAGGAGATCCTCGAGTCGACGTGGCCGGGCGTCGGACGATGGATCCAATTGATCAGCGGCATCGCGATCCTGCTGACGGTGTTGACGTATCAGGACGGCGTGGCCGCCGAGTGGGCCAAGGTCTTCAAGCTCGTCAAGCGGGCCAGGAAGTGGGGCCGTCCGTACATCATCGAGCTCGCCGATGTCGCCGATCCCCGGGCCGCGACGGAGCAGCACTCCCGAGTGGCGCCGCGCACACTCACGCTCGAGGGACTGACGGTGCGCTACGGCGTGGTGACCGCCGTCAACAACGTCAGCTACCGGCTCGAACCGGGCACCGTCACCGGCTTGATCGGCCCGAACGGCGCCGGCAAGACGTCGCTGATCGATGCCATCAGTGGATTCGCCCGAGCCGAGGGCAGTGTGCGGCTCGACGATGTCGACCTGTCGAAGGAGCCGGCCATGAGGCGTGCTCGAGCCGGTGTCGCACGGTCGTTCCAGTCGCTGGAACTGTTCGAGGACTCGACCGGTGTTCGAGAACCTCAGCGTGGCCGCCGACCCGCAGGACCTCCGCTCGTACGTGCTCGATCTGGTCTGGCCGATCAATCCTCCGCTGCCGCCCGAGGTGGTTCGCGCGGTCCTGGAGTTCCAGCTCGACCAGGACCTGCATCGCGACGTCAGGGATCTGTCGTACGGCAAGCGCCGACTGCTGGCGATCGCCCGTGCGGTGGCGATGAGCCCCAGCGTGCTCCTGCTCGACGAGCCGGCCGCCGGTCTCAGCTCGACCGAGAGCACCGAGCTGGCCCGGGTGGTCCGCCGCTTGGCCGAGGACTGGGGCATGGCGATCCTGGTCGTCGAGCACGACATGAACTTCGTGATGGGACGTCTGCGATCAGGTGATGGTGCTCGACTTCGGGAACCTCATTGCCGTCGGGCACTCCCGAGCAGATTCGCTACGATCCGGCGGTCATCGCCGCCTACCTCGGCGACGACAGCGACAACGCACCGGACGACGGGCTCGACATCCCCGTGGACGATGTACAGGAAGCCGAGTCGGTTGCAGGTCGTGTGTCATGAGGCAGCCACTGCTGGAAACCCGCAACCTCAAAGCCGGCTACCTCGGCCGAGAGGTCGTTCGAGCTGTCAACCTCACGGTCTATCCGGGCGAAGTGGTCTGCCTGCTCGGCCCCAACGGTGCCGGCAAGTCGACGACGCTGCTGACGATCGCCGGCGAACTGGATCCCGTCGACGGCCTCGTCATGTTCAACAACGTGCCGACGTACACGCCGATGTACCAGCGCGTGCGCGACGGTCACATGGGTGTGGTCACCGAGGAACGACTGGTGTTCACCAAGATGTCGGCCCGCGACAACCTGCGCATCGGCGGCGGATCGGTCGAAGGCGCGTTGGCGTTGTTCCCGGAGCTCGAACCGCGCCTCTCGGTCCGCGGCGGAATGCTGTCGGGAGGCGAGCAACAGATGCTTGCGCTCGCTCGGGCACTCAGCCGCAATCCGTCGCTCCTGCTCGCCGACGAGCTGTCGCTCGGCTTGGCGCCGAAGATCGTCGACCGCCTGCTGGGCGCGGTGCGCACTGCCGCCGACGAGCGACGGCACCGGCGCGTTGATCGTCGAGCAGCATGCTCACAAGGCGCTGAAGTACGCCGATCGCATGTACATGATGGCGCGCGGTCAGATCCTGCTCGAGCTTCCAGCCAAAGAGGCGATCGAACGTCTCGGCGAGATCGAGGATGCCTACATGCGGGGCACATCCGAGACCGAGGAAGATCACCTCGAGCGGCTACGCCGGAAGAACAAGCGCAAGGCGTGGAGACGACTGCGGGTGCGCGAGCGCGAGTTGGAACGTCTCACGGGAAAGATCGTGTCCACCAGGAGGGAAGAGGATGATGACTACTACTTCGACGCCGAGCAGCAGCGACGTGAATGGTCGCAGCAGGCGAGGAGGTAGCTGAGATGGGTTACCGCACCGCAGAACTACCACCCGTCGACCTCGACGACTTCGCCAAGATGCCCGTTCTTCCCGCGGATGAAGATGCTGCAACTCCACTGGGTGCAGTACGGCTTCGGCACGCCCAAGCAGACGGTGATGTTCTACGTCTGGAAGATCTTCTACTACGCGCTGTTCGGGCTGATCTTCTGCGGCGCGTTCACCAAGGGGTTGGAGTTCAACAACATCGCCGGATGGTGGGACGAGCCGATCCTCTACCAGAAGCTGATGATCTGGACGATCCTGTTGGAGATCATGGGCCTGGCCGCGACGTGTGGGCCGCTGGCGTTCCACTTCGATCCGCCGATCGGCGGAATCCTGTACTGGTGGCAGAACGACACGCTGCGGGTGCCTCCGTATCCGAACCATGTTCCGTTCACCAAGGGCAATCGGCGTACGCCGTGGGACACCGGCCTCTACAAGTTCATCGTGTTCTGGCTGATCATGATGATGTTCCTGTCCGGCACACACGACGTTGCCGGGCTGCCCGAGGGATCGGCAGGCGTGATGCCGCAGTGGGCGCTGGTGGTCTACTGCGGCCTGATCATCTTGATGGGTCTGCGCGACAAGGTGGTGTTCCTGTCGGCCCGCTCCGAGCAGTACGTCCCGACGATGTTGTACTTCGGGTTGTTCGCCAACTTCCACGACATGATCATCGGCGCCAAGATCGCGATCGTCGTGATCTGGATGGGGGCCGGCTTCTCGAAGCTGCAGCACGGGTTCTCGTCGACCGTGGCGATCATGGTGCAGAACACTCCGTGGATGGTGTCCCAGAAGTTCCGAATGGCCACCGTCAAGGACTACCCGAACGACATCCGGCCGTCGAAGCTGACGCACACGTTGGCCCACATCGGTGGGACCACCTGCGAGATCATCATGCCGCTCGTCCTGTTGTTCTCGCCGTGGCCGTGGCTCACGTGGATCGCCATCATCTCGTTGTGGATGCTCCACACCTTCATCATCTCCACGATCCCGTTGGCGGTGCCGTTGGAGTGGAACGTGTTCTTCATGTTCTGTGTCGCGTTCCTGTTCGCCAACTTCTCGGCCGGCGACGGGTACGGCGTCGGCGACATGACTCCGTACCTACTGGTGATCGTCGTCATCGTCGCGCTCTTCCCGATCATCCTCGGCGCCTTGCGACCTCAATATGTCTCGTTCCTCGTCGGGATGAAGCAGTACGCCGGTAACTGGGCGGCGGCCACGTTCTCGTTCAAGGACAAGTCGATGGAAGACCGCATCAACCAGCGGATCGTCAAGGCTGCCGACAACCAGATCGACCAGATCGAGCCGCTGTTCGGCAACGAGATAGCGGAGATCTTCATCCAGAAGGCGGTGGCCTTCAGGATGATGCACCCGATGGGACGCATGCACATCTCCGCGCTCATGCGCCACACACCCGGCCTCGACGATCGGGTCCAGCGCGAAGGCGAGTTCGTCAGCAACGTCCTCACCGGTTGGAACTTCGGCGACGGTCATTGCCTCGACGAGCGGTTGATCGCCGCGCTGCAGGAGCGCTGCCAATACGAGCCCGGCGATGTCGTGGTCGCGTGGACCGAGTCGCAGCCGGCCTTCAGCAAGAAGGTGCAGTATCGGGTGATCGACGCCGCGCTCGGCACGGTCGAGAAGGGCTGGTATCACAACGACGATGCGTACAACGAGCAGCCGTGGCTCCCCAACGGCCCGATTCCGCACACGGTCACGTGGACGTTGCCGGGGTACGTTGCGCCGGGTGTCGCCCACCCCGGCACCGGCGGCCGAGTGTGATTTGACGCCCGCGCATCGGGTGACATCGTGACGTCGGCGATCGTCGTCGGCAGTGGGCCGAATGGCCTGTCTGCCGCGGCGCGGCTGGCGCGCGCCGGTCTCGAGGTGACGGTGCTCGAGGCAAGCGACACGATCGGTGGAGGAACGCGCAGCTCCGAGATGATCGTCGATGGGCTGGTGCACGACCATTGCTCCGCGGTACATCCGCTCGCCGCCGGCTCGCCGTTCCTGAGCGGATTGGACCTGGGGTCCTGTGGACTCAACTGGCTGCAACCGGAGGTGGATTGTGTACATCCACTGGACGACGGATCGGCCGGGGCGTTCTTCCGATCGATGGATCGCACAGTGGAGGCGCTGGGCAGCGACGGCCGGCGGTGGCGTCGAGTGTTCGAGCCGATGGCGGCGCACTTCGACGCCTTGTTCGGCGACGCGTCGCAACCGGTCATACGCATGCCGCGACATCCGTTGACGTTGGCGCGCTTCGGTGCCGCGGCAATGGTGCCGGCGACGACGTTGTCATGGAAGTGGAAGACGGACGAGGCCAAGGCTCTGTGGGCCGGCGTTGCCGCGCACGCGTTCTCGCGCCTCGACCGGCCGATGACCAGCGCGGTCGGGCTGATGCTGATCGTTGCTGCGCACGCCGAAGGTTGGGTGGTCGCCCAAGGCGGGTCGCAGGCGATTGCCGACGCGTTGGCTGCGGACCTCCTTCGCCACGGGGGCAAGATCGAGACAGGTGTCCGCGTGACGTCGATCGATGACCTGCCGCCGAGTCACGTGTTGATGCTCGACGTGTCGCCGTCGATCGCTGCCGACATCCTCGGCGATCGGCTACCGGACCGCGTGGCTCGCTCCTACCGCAAGTTTCGTCACGGCCCCGGCGCATTCAAGGTCGACTTCGCGATCGAAGGCGACGTCCCGTGGACGGCTCCGTTGGCCCGCAAGGCCGGCACGGTCCATCTCGGTGGCAACTTCGACGAGGTCGTCGCCACCGAGGCGGCGGTCAGTCGTGGCTCGATGCCCGACCGACCATTCGTTCTCGTCGGCCAGCAGTACCTCGCCGACCCGACGCGATCAGTCGGCAACATCCATCCGCTGTGGACGTACGCGCACGTACCCAACGGCTACAGCGGTGACGCGACCGAAGCGATCACCGCGCAGATCGAACGGTTCGCGCCCGGCTTCCGCGAGCAGATCATCGGCACAGCGTCCCGCTCGACGACGGAGATGTCGGTGTACAACCCGAACTACGTCGGTGGCGACATCATCGGCGGGGCGTCGTCTGTGAAGCAGTTGTTGTTCCGCCCGCGATTCGCTGTCGATCCGTACTTCACCGGCATCCCTGGGACGTACCTGTGCTCGGCGTCGACGCCTCCGGGCGCGGGAGCGCACGGGATGTGCGGTGCCAACGCAGCGGCCCGCGCCTTGGCCCATTTGGGGCGCTAGCTGGCGGCGGGGGGACCGTCCAGAACGGTGGGGACGTACTCGAGCAACTGGGTGCGACCGTCGAAGGTTTGGCTGTTGATCATCTCGAGCGCGACGTCGGGGTATCCGTCATAGATTCGGTCGCTGCCGGTCTTTCCGGTCACGACGGGGAAGACGACCACGCGGAACCGGTCGACAAGGCCCGCTTTCAGCAAGGAGCGGCAGAGCATCAGGCTGCCGATCGTGCGCATGGAGTTGGCGCCCTCGTCGTTCTTCATCTTCCTCACTGCGGCGACGGCGTCACCGGCGACCAGTTGGGTGTTGGGCCAATTGAGCGGCTCGCTGAGGGTTTTCGAGAAGACGATCTTCGACATGCCGGCGAGCATGTCGGTGCCGGGTTCGCCCTGGGCTGCGAACCCCGACATCAGCCGGTAGGTGTTCGCTCCCATCAGGATCGTATGACTCGCGTCCGGCGAGGCTTCCAGCCACCCGAGATACTCCGGACCTTCCAATCCCCACCAACCCGGCCAACCCTCGGCGGCGCCGTATCCATCGAGCGACGTGATGAAGTCCACAAGCAGTTCAGGCATCGTTGCCTCTCATTGTCAGCCGCCCGGCGGAGCCAACGTTCCCGTTCACGCGCACTCCCAAACGAGCGCGGGTTCGGTCATATCGAGAGGCCACCGTCGACGGGGACGACCACACCGGTGATGTAACCGGCCTGCTCCGAGGCCAGGAATGCGACGGCCGGAGCGACCTCAGACGGGTCGGAGAAGCGCCGCATCGGGATCTGCGCTTGCAGCTCGGCGAGCCGGTCTGCCGGAATCGAGGCGACCATGTCGGTCTCCGCATTCGGCGAGATCGCGTTGACGGTGATGCCGAACCCGGCGAGCTCCTTGGCGGTCGCGCGCGTGAAGCCGATGATGCCCGCCTTCGCCGCGGCGTAGTTCGACTGGCCGATGTTGCCGTGCAGGCCGGTGTATGAAGTGACGTTGACGATCCGTCCGTAGGCCTGCTCGCGCATCACCGGCACTGCGGCTCTCGTCATGTTGAAGGTGCCGGTCAGGTGCACTCCGATCACGGCCTGCCAGTCGTCGTCGCTGAGCTTCCACACCATGCGATCACGCAAGATGCCTGCGTTGTTGACGACCACGTCGAGCCGTCCCGTCCGGTCGACCACGTGCGCGATGCCGGCTGCAACCGACTCGGCATTGCTCACGTCGATCACGACCGGGATGGCCTCGGCGAGGGCTCCCGTGGCGATCTCCGCCAGCGCTGCCTCGTTGACGTCCGCCACGCAGATGGTGGCACCCGCTTCGGCGAAGAAACGGCTGAGCGCGAGACCGATGCCGCGTGCGCCGCCGGTGACGATCACGGTGCGGCCGGAGAAGTCGAACGATGCGCTCATGCCCGCTCGAGAATGCGGACGACACCCGTCGACCCATCGACCTCGATCAGGTCGCCGGTCTTGATCGCCGTGGTGGCACCGACCGCGCCGACGATGGCAGGGATGCCGAGGTCGCGGGCAACGATCATCGTGTGGCTGAGCTCGCCGCCCATCTCCGCCACCACGGCGACCGCGCCGACGAACAGCGGCATCCAACCGGGGTCGGTGATCGGCGCGACGAGCACCTCGCCGGGCTGCGGAGGCTCGTCGGCGTAGGCGTCGCGCACCACGCGAGCGCGGCCCGTCGCATGGCCGGGGCTGCCGGCGGCGCCGACCAGTTCGCGGACGTCGTCGTCGACCGTGTCGCGACTGACCAGCGGCCACTGCTCGACCGGCGGTATCTCACCGGCGATGGCGAACAGCGGCTCCTGGTATCGCTCGAGCTCTCGTTGCGCGGCCTGTCGCGCGTGGACTGCGTCGACATCGACGGTGCCTTTCTCGACCGCGGTCGTGAGCTCGTCGAGCGTCAAGAAGTAGACCTGGTCGGGTGAGTCGAGCTTGCCGTCGGCAGTGAGGCGCCGACCGATCTCGAGCGCGTCGAGTCGCTGTTCGTTGATCGTGAGGACACATGTGGCCTTGGTGCGTTCGCGGATTCCCATCCAATCCTTGGCGCGCGCGAGCCACAGGTCCAGCTCGGGAAACGCGGTTCGGGCACCATCCCGATCGAAGCGTTCGAGCGCTGCATCGCGCACCGTGCCGGGGTCGCGGGGTGCGGCTCCGGAGCGCACGGCGGCGATCGCCCGTCGAAGTACCGCAGGTTCGATCTCCCACGATGGCGAAGCGACCTCCCACTCGTTGACGCCGCGAAATCCGTACTGCTCGATCACTCGTTGGAACGCCGCCTCGAACTCGTCGCCATCGAGACCCGCGAGCGAGGCGATGGCCTGGCCGGCGTCCGCCGACTCGATGCCACCTCGCCCCATCACCGCTCGACGACCCAGTTCGTACCCTTCGTCGCCATACACCGAGACGAGGCCGGCCTGCAATGACCCGAGCACAACAGGACTGACCGACGATCCGATGAACAGGGTGACGAAGTCGTTCTCGTTGTACGGGATCAGCGAGACGATTCGGGCCAGTAGCTCTGCCGAGGTCCGACTCTGGCGATGTGCCCGGCCGTCGAGGCGGCGCCTCTGCGCGTCGTCGTGCTCGCTCGCGACCCGCTCGAGTGGCGGGTGCTCCAAGAAGTCGGCAGTCGTTGCCGCGATCCGCTGCCCCCGCTCGGCGTAGCCGGGTTCGTCGGGCACTTCGTAGGGATCGAGCTTGATGCCACCGGCGGCGAACAGCGTGCGATCGATGTCGTCCGGGCTGGTCCCCGGTGTCAGATCAGCCAGCCGCCGGAACGCCGAGATGTTGATGTAGAAGCGACCGCCGACGATGGGGGCGAACGTCGTCGGGCACGAGGGCCACTCCATCACGTCCCACAACTCGGTGAACGATCGTCGCCACCCGCGTTCGAGTGGTGGGAAGAACATCGTCGCCGACAGCGGCGAGACGATGCCGGGCATGATCTCGCCGGCGTTTCCCCGGGTGAGCACGGGAAAGTTCGGGTCGAGATCCGTGTCGAACTGATACGTGATCATGTAGTGGCCCCCTGTCTGACCTTAACGTCGCACCGTGACGGTGGCTGAACCGATCTGCACCTCGGCGAACGTGGCGCGCGACGTCTGCAGTAGATCGAGCACCAGCGAAGTCGGCACTCCGTTTGCTTCGAAGTGGAACTCGCGTGGTGCGGGTCCCGCGGCCCGCGTCGCTTCAACGTCCGGCAGCGGGACGAGGTAGCGGCGCAGCAACTCCTCGTCGGTCATCGACCGGTCACCGTGCTCCTCTTTGAGCTCCTCGATCGTCGGCTGCGGCGGCGTCCAGTTCTGGATCTCCTTGCCCCGAGGCGTCGAGAGCATGCGATCGAGAACGTCGGGATTGATCGGCGCCGGTGGCTTGCCCAAGTGTCCGAGCACGTACACGAGCACCTCGTCGGGGACGGTGCCGTATCGCTCTCCGGTGACGACGTTGAGCACCGCCTGGATGCCCATCAGCTGCGAGAACGGGGTCGCCGAGATCGGATGTCCGAGGTCTTCGCGCACCTGCACGATCTCCTCGAGCACCTCGTTGAAACGATCGGACATGTCGTATTGAGCGAGCTGCGCCTTGAGGGTGCCGGTCATGCCACCGGGAAGTTGGTGGTGGTACGGAAACACGTTGTACTCGTTGGGCACACCGATGGGATGCCCTTCTTGCAACGCGACTCGGCGCATGTGTTCGCTGATCCGTCGGACGCGTTCGAGGTCGACGCGTGTGGTGTGGCCTTCCCATCGAAGGTTCTCGATCGTCTGCTCGGTGGAGGGGAGCGAGGGGCCGTTCGCCAACGGACCTGGCGCGGTGTGCAGGATCCGGATGCCGCTCTCGACGCCGATGAGGTAGTTGTATCCCGCTAGGCCGACGGTGTTGTGACACTGCATCTCGATCGGCACACCACCGGCCGCGGCGACGAGCGCCGGCATGAGGGTCTTCGCTCGCTCGGGCTTCAAGATGCCGGCCGCATCCTCGAAGTAGATCGCGTCGGTGATCCCCCAACTCACGTACTCGCGAACGCGTGCCGCGAACCACTCGTCGGTGTGCACCGGACTGATCCCGTACATGATCGCCGGCACGACTTCGCAGCCGGCGTCGGCGACGGTGCGGCACAGGCGCTCCATCTTGTCCATGTTGTAGAGGCAGTCGTAGATCCAGAAGCTGTCGATGCCGTGCTTGGCGAGCGTGCGGATCCACAGGTCCATCAGCGAGTCCGGCGACAGGCCGAACTTTGCGATGCAGTTGCTGCGCGACCCGGAACGCAAACGAGAGTTGGGCATCCACGAACGCCACAGATCGAGGCCGTCCCACGGGTCCTCGCGGTTGTAACGCATCATGCATTCGAAGATCGAGCTGCCGGTGAGATCGACGACGCGGTACCCGGCCTCGTCGATGTCCTTCGCCACCGCGGCAAGGTGCGCGACCTTCATGCGCATGCCCCACAGGCTCTGCTGTCCGTCTCGCAGTGTCTGGTCGATGATGTCGATCTCAGCCACGTCGGCCACTTCCCTTCGTGGCGAGGAGCACTCGTTCGAGCCACTTCGTGTCGACGCGGTCGGCTTCGAAGTCCGGGTGCTCCACGATGCGCCGGTGTAGCTCGATGGTGGTGTCAACACCGTCGACCTCGAACACCGCCAGCGCGGCGCGGAGGTTGCGGATCGCATCGTCGCGGTCGGTGCCACCGATGATGAGCTTGGCCAGCAGCGAGTCGTAGAACGGCGGTACGTCGTAATCGGCGAACACGTGCGTATCGAGGCGAATGCCGGGGCCGGCGGGAGGGTCCCAACGCACGACGCGGCCAGGTGACGGCATGAAGCCCGCCTCCACGGATTCGGCGTTGATGCGACATTCGATCGCGTGGCCACGAATCACGACGTCGTCCTGCGTGAACGACAACGGTGAGCCGGCGGCGATACGCAGTTGCTCGCGGACGATGTCGATACCGGTCACCATCTCGGTGACCGGGTGTTCGACCTGCACGCGTGTGTTGACTTCGAGGAACACGAACTCGTCGCGATCGAGGTCGACGAGGAACTCGACCGTGCCGGCACCGACGTAGTCGAGCTCGCGCCCGAGAGCGACCGCGGCCTCGGCCAGTCGATGGTGAAGGGAATCGGAGAGGGCCGATGCCGGTGCTTCCTCGAGGACCTTCTGATAGCGACGTTGCAGCGAGCAGTCCCGGTCGCCGAGATGCACGACGTTGCCGTAGCTGTCGGCGAGCAATTGCACTTCGACGTGGCGGGCGTTCTCGACGAACCGTTCGATGTAGAGACGGCCGTCGCCGAACGCGGACAGAGCCTCGTTCGAAGCCACGGTGAACCGCGATGCGAGCTCGGCCGCGTCGTCGACTCGCACCATCCCGCGACCGCCGCCTCCTGCGGCCGCTTTCAGCAACACCGGGAAGCCGACGTCCGCACAGATCACGGTCGCCGCGTCCACCGTAGCGACCGTGTCGGAACCGGCGCCGACGGGTACGCCGGCGCGGCGCGCAGCGACCCTCGCGGCAACCTTGTCGCCGCCACGCCGGATGACGTCGGCACTCGGACCGACGAAGACCAGATTGTTGGCTGCGCATGCCTCGGCCAACGCCGGCTGCTCGGACAAGAATCCGTAGCCCGGGTGTACGGCATCGCACCGAGCGAGTAGTGCCGCGCACACGATCTGGCCGACGCGGAGGTAGCTCTCCGTCGGGCTCGGTCGCCCGATGTGCACGGTGGCGTCGGCCAGCCGAGCTGCGAGCGAATCATGATCCGCGTCGCTGACAGCGACGACGACCTCCACGCCCTCATCGCGGCAGGCGCGGACGATCCGAACCGCGATCTCCCCGCGGTTCGCGACGAGCACGCGTCGCAGGGTCGACGTCTCGACGACTGCTGTCATGGCGACATCGACGGTCGAATTGCGAACAACGTGTCCCCGCGATCGACGCGCAGCCCGTTCTCGACGAAGACTTCGACCACGGTGCCAGCGATGCTCGAACTGATGTGGCTCATCAGCTTCATCACCTCGACGATGCACAGTGTGGCCCCGGAGTCGACCTCGTCCCCCACGTCGGCAAACGGTGGCGCTCCCGGGAGGGGAGCACGCCAGAAGATCCCTGGCGACGGCGAGACGACGGCGTGAGCGCCGGCCGGCACGACGGCGGGCTGCTTTCGTTGCGTCGCTACAGAATCTGTGTCGGTGCGATCATCGCCGTCGGCGGGAACCAGCACCCGGTTCGCCGATGCAGAGCCGGCAACCGTCTGCGGTTGCGTCGAGAGGCGGATGCGCAGCGAGCCTGAACTGACGTCGATCTCGGACCAGTCGGAGCGTTCGAAGGCACCGACGATTGCCTTGATCACGTCCAGGTCACTGCTCACCGGATATTCATCCTATGTCTCGTGCTTCTGTCGGCCTGTATTGTGCTCACCACGGCGAGAATCTGCGGAGCTTCGACCCAGATTCCACGTCCTTGACGCTTCTAAACATTGGAGGTCTCGCCATGAGCGTGACGACGCAAGCAATCGAAAGCATCCGGGCGATGATCGTCGACGGCAGGCTCGAGCCGGGCGACCGGCTGCCGCCGGAGCAGGAGTTGGCGGAACAACTCGGCCTCTCGCGCGGCTCTCTGCGCGAAGCCGTGCGAGCGCTCGCCCAGATCAAGGTGCTCGACGTGCGCCGTGGCGACGGCACGTATGTCCGCAGCCTCCAGCCCGCCGATCTCCTGTCGGGAATGGTCTTCGCACTCGAGCTCGTGCAAGCCCGTGGTCTCGACGAGGTTCTCGAGGTGCGTCGCTTGCTGTTTCCCCCCGCTGCCGGTCTTGCTGCCCAGCGGGTGACCGTGGGGCAACTGAAGGCGATGCGTTCGATCATCGACGAGCTCGAACTCGCCGACGACTCGGAGCGGATCGCCGAGCTGCACCGTCAGTTCCAAGGAATCGTCGCCGACGCGACGGGGAACGAATGGCTCAGTTCGATCCTGCGCACCCTGCAGATCGAGGGCGAGCACGTTCGCCGTGCGTGGCTCAACTCCGACCCGGCGATGCGCGAGGTCGCCATCGCCCACCAGAAGGCAATCCTCGACGCGCTCGAGCGTCGGGACTCCGAGATGGCCCGATCGATCGCGCTGCATCCAAGTCGACGCGCTGCAGGCGCTGGTTGGAGCACCTCCGGACGATGCCGATCGACGTCGATGCGGAGCAATTGCCCGCGGCGTGGGACTGACATGTCGATGGTGCGGTTGGAGGGCACGCCGAACTTCCGCGACCTCGGCGGCCTCCCGACCATCGACGGTCGGGTGACGCGACACGGTGTTCTCTTCCGTAGCAGCGCGCTCGAAGAGCTGACCGCGCGAGACGTCGGGCTGCTGATCGACGACCTCGGACTCCGAACGGTCATCGATCTGCGCTCCGTCGACGATCGCGAGACCGCGGAACCGTTGCTCGACACGTCCGTTCGATACGTCAACCTGCCGATCACCCGAGGAGAGGCGACGACCAGCCTCGAGCGTCCGCTGGACGCGGACGGACGAGCCGACATGGCGCGCATCTACGGGATGTACCTGGAGGTGTCGAGCGCGTCCATCCGCGAGATCTTCGCCGAGCTCACCTCGGGTGCAACGCCCGCCGTGTTCCACTGCGCGGCCGGCAAGGATCGCACTGGGGCGGTCGCTGCCATCCTCCTGAGCGCCGTCGGCGTGACGCGCGATGCCGTTGTCGCGGACTTCATGGAGACCGAATCCGCCCTCCCCGCCATCATGGCCTACCTGCAGCGGCGACCGGCTTACGCCGATGTCGTGCTGCGGTTTCCTCCCGGGACGATGGAGGTCGAACCCAAGTTCATCAGCGGCTTCCTCGACGGTGTCGATCGAACGTACGGCGGGATGTCGACGTGGCTCGTCGAGCACGCCGGCGTGCCGCCAGAGTCGATTGCGACCCTCGAACAGCTCCTGGTCCAACCGCGCAGTTAGTTGGGGAGGCTCGCCCAGAACGCGACGAGGCCGTCGGCGGCGAGACCTGGGTTCTGGAACATCCACCAGTGCGCCAGGCCTTCGAGCGTCAAGATCTCGGCACCGATGCGCTCGGCCACTGCGAACGTCATGTCGGGCGGAACGTACGGGTCGGCCGTTGCATGGATGAGCAGTGCGGGTCGTCGCTCGGCAGCGGCAAGCTCGTCGCCGAGCTCGCGCATCGCCGGTTGTGCGGCTGACCGGTACACGCGCCAGGATGGCGCGGCCCATCTCGTCGTCGAGATGATCGGCGATGCTGGCCGCGAACGCAGCCGGCACTCCGAATGCCGCCTCGATCTGATCACCCGTCAGCGCGGTCATCCCGGCGACTGCCTTCTCGCCCTCGCCGGCGGTCTGCCAGACCTGGGCCGCGGAATGCCACACGTAGTCGGGGTGGAGGAGACCAGCACAATCGGCTGCCCACGAGTGCAGCAGATCGGGTCGCGCTGCGGCGACGGCGTAGACGTGCCCTGCACCCCAGTCGTGCCCGACCAGGTCGATGGGAGACTCGAGTCCTTCGATCTGGTTGATCAGCCAGTCGCGGTAGTCCTGCCGGGTCGCTCCGAAACCCTCAGGGATGGGGGCACCGAATCCGGGTGGCGACAGCAGCACGATGTCGCCGATTCCGCGCTGATCGAGCTCGCGGACCAAAGCTGACCACACGAACGCGGTCTCAGGATTTCCATGCACGAACACCTTTGTCATGACATCCTCCCGTAAAAGCCGAGACGGCTCGACCCGCCGTGACCCCGAAGGATCCAGCGAGCCGAGCCGTCGTCTGGCGTACGTATCAGCCTGGCGCCTTGCCTGTGGCGAGGTCGCTGACGTCTTCGAACTCCGTCGTCAACGGCACGACCTTGCCCTGCTCGAGCTGGCTGAACACCACGCTGCGGTTGAACAGCCGGTTGTATCCGTCGAGCCCGTCGGTCCACTCCTTGGTGAAGTCGAGCACGGGAACCATGCCATTGAGATCGAGCTTGGTCGTCTTCGTCGCGGCGTCGAAGAAGGACTCGGCCGTGATGTCACCGTCGATCGTCTCGGCGATCTGGGTGAAGGCGACGAATGCGGCCCATGTGCCCATGCCACCGAGGCTGTTGTAGTCGAGCTTGGTCTGGTCGAGGCCGGCCTCGTCGAGCGCCTTGCGGTACTCGTCCCACGGGGCGGTGGAGATGTCGGGGTACATGCCGGCGATGATGTCGCCGTCGGTTGCTTCCTCGGCACCCTTTGCCGACACCGCGTTGAGGTTGCCCTGCGGTCCGTATTGGCGAGCGGTGGTGCCCGACTGCGCCCACGCGGTGTTCCACGTGGTGAACGGGGTCTCGGAGATGACGGCGACGATGCAGTCGGCGCCGCCACTGGTTGCCTGGGCGACCTCAGCCGAATAGTCCTGCGAAGTCGGCGGCAGGATGACCTCGGTACCGAAGCTCATGCCCAGCGCCTTGATCGCGTTCTCCATCGGCGGGATGAAGACCTGGGCGCCGTCGATGATCACGGCGTTGATCTTCTTGCATCCATCCTCGACAGCCTTCTTCACGGCACCCACTGCGTACATCGGCTGGTTGCCGACGGGGAAGGAGTCGGGGCTGGTGAGCTCCGAGGGTGTGATCGGGCAACACTCGCCGAACCACGTGATCTTGGACTCGGCGATCACGGGAACGATGCTCTCGGCGAAGAAGGTGAACGAACCGACGACCGACACGTCCTTGTCTTCGACTGCTTGGCGGGCGCAGGTCGTCGCGACGGCCGGGTCGAACTGCTCGTCGCACACGGTGACTTCGAGGGGACGGCCGGCAATGCCGCCGCGAGCATTGATGTACTTCTCGTACGCCTTCGCGGTGTTCGCGATGTTCTGGTACGTCGGGCCGGCAGCGTTCAAGGTGGTGACTGTCATGACCTTCAGCGGATCGCCGGTCGGTGCTGCGGCCGAGCCTGTCGGTGCAGCGGACCCGGCGGGAGCGGCAGATCCGGCCGGTGCAGTGGTGCCGCCGGGAGCCGCGGTGCCGCTCGAGGAGTTGTCGTCGCTGCCACATGCGGCCGCGAACAGGGCGCACGCGGCAAGCAGGGTGGCCGCGGAGCGACGAACCCGGCGGTTGACCGTTTGCTGCGGATATGAGCTGTGAGTTTTCATACTTCCCCCCATGTAGTCACCGTGAACGAGTTCGCAGGTGTGTGTGCAGCGACCACCCCAGTCGCATGTGACGGTCATTCCAGCACAAACATCCAATGTTTTCTACTTGATCGTCGTAATTGTTTTCGCGGATCGTTCGCTTGGCCTCCTCATTTGTCCTACCTTTCTGCACCAGAACCATGAACTTCGATCACTCCCCACAGACCGTCGAGCTCGTCGAGCGGCTCGAGTCGTTCATGGACGAGCACATCTATCCGAACGAGGCCCGCTTCTTTCGCGAGTCGATGGAACTCGGTCCGTGGGCGGTCTGGCCGGTGGTCGAAGAACTGAAGCCACTGGCTCGCCACGCGGGCCTGTGGAACCTCTTCCTCCCGGCAAGCGAGCACGGTGCCGGACTGACCAACCTGGAATATGCGCCACTGTGCGAGGTGATGGGCAGATCGCATCTCGCCCCGGAGATCTTCAACTGTTCGGCGCCCGACACCGGCAACATGGAAGTGCTGGCGCGCGTACGGCACCCCGGAGCAACAAGAGCAGTGGCTGCGGCCGTTGCTGGCAGGTGAGATTCGCTCGGCCTTCGCGATGACCGAGCCGGCCGTCGCGTCGAGCGATGCGACCAACATCGAGAGCTCGATCAACCGTGATGGCGACGACTACATCATCAGCGGCCGCAAGTGGTACACCACCAACGCGACCGACCCGAGGTGCAAGATCATCATCTTCATGGGCAAGTCCGACCCGACCAACCCGGATCGACATCGTCAGCAATCCATGATCCTGGTTCCGAAGGACACTCCCGGGGTCACCGTCATCCGGCCGCTACCGGTCTTCAACTTCTACGGAATGCCGGACCGTGCCTCCGAGGTCGAGTTCGACGAGGTGCGCGTCCCGGCGACGAACATGTTGCTCGGCGAAGGGCGTGGCTTCGAGATCGCTCAGGGTCGGCTGGGGCCCGGCCGGATCCATCACTGCATGCGCTTGATCGGTCTCGCCGAACGGGCGCTCGAGATGATGTGCCGACGCACAGCGCAACGTGTCACCTTCGGCCGGCCCGTCTCCGAACAGACCGTGACGCTGGAACGGATTGCCGAGTCGCGCATCGCCATCGAGCAGACCCGGCTGCTCACGCTGAAGACCGCCCACCTGATGGACACGGTCGGCAATCGCGAGGCGCGCCGCGAGATCGCGATGATCAAGATCGCCGCGCCCAACATGGCGTGCAAGGTGATCGACTGGGCGATCCAGGCGTTCGGTGCCGCCGGCACGAACAACGACTTCGGTCTTGCCGCTGCCTACGCGACTGCGCGGCTGTTGCGCATCGCCGACGGACCCGACGAGGTGCACCGCAACCAGCTCGGCGCGCTCGAAGTTCGCCGCCACGCCGGCAAACCCCCGCTCGAGCCGCACAACATCTTCGTCCCCGACTGGACCTGAGCTCTTCTACGGCGCGGAGAGGAAGGCCGCGATGGAGCCGGCGGCCATGTTGTGGAGCAGCGAGACCTGCGCGTCCCGTCGGAGGCGGCCACTGAAGGGGGTGGAGTTGATGAGGCCCAACGTCGCGTGCACCGCGGCACGAACTTCCCTCGCATCGAGCGGCGTGATGCCGCCGGAAGGGCGGTGCTGGGCAGTGACGATGTCGACCCAGATGTCGACGTACGCGCCTTGCAGATCCTTCACCTGGCGCTGGTCGATTTGCCGAGCCTGGACCAGATCACGGAAGTGGACGGTGATCAGCGACCGGTTGTCGACAGCGAAATCGACGTGCATGGCGATGATGGGATCGAGGGCCTCGTCGAGTGAGTGACTGTCGACGATCGCGGTCGCCTGACCGAGGAGCCATTCGCTGATGCGCACCAGCATCTCGCCGAGCAGGTTCTCCTTGCCGTCGAAGTGGTGGTAGAGCGCCGGGCCGGAGAGGCCGACAGCGCTGCCGATGTCGTCGACGGTCACCTTCGCAAACCCGCGTTCTGCGAAGAGGTCGGCGGCGACAGTCAGCAACTCGTCCCGCCGCGACATGCGCGGCCGCTTGGGCCGCGTGCTCGATGCTTCGATCATTCCGCGAACTCCGGCAGCGGGCCGGCGCGGGCGACTCGACTGGGCAGCTCCCGGCCGAGCACTCTGCCGAGCCCACGGCTGACGTCGATCAGCGCCGAAAGATCGATGCCGGTGGGGACGCCGATGTCTTCGAGCATCAACACGAGGTCCTCGGTCGCCAGGTTGCCGCCTGCACCCGGCGCGAAGGGTGATCCGCCGATGCCCCCGACGCCGGTGTCGAATCGGCGCACACCGAGCTGATACGCGGCGATGGCGTTGGTCAATGCCGTCGCCCGGGTGTCGTGCAGGTGCAGGCCGACCTCAGTGCCGGTCTCGGCGAGCACCAACTGGATCCGGCGCGGCGTCGCGGTACCGGTCGTGTCGGCCAGCGTGACCTGATCCGCGCCGAGCTCGCGCAGTCGGGTCGAGACTCCGGCGACATCGGCGACCGTCACTCGATCACCGAACGACGACCCGAACGCGCACGACACGACGACGTCGATCGTTGCCTCGGCAGCCACGGTGCGGATCTCGGCGATCTGTGCGAGAGAGTCGTCGATGGTCATGTGGACGTTCTTCTCGCTGTACACCGGTGAGGCCGACACGGTGACCGTGATGCGCGATGCTCCTGCAGCAACGGCCATCTCGGCGCCGCGAAGGTTCGGTACCAACACCCACCAGTTGGTGCCGTCGTCGGGCAGCTGAGCGACGATCTCGGCCGCCCCCGTCATGGAAGGCACGGCTCGCGGAGAAACGAACGCTGCAGCTTCGACATCGCGAACTCCTGCGGCAGCGAGATCCAGCGCGAGGCGCAACCGAACATCGACGTCGAGCGGGCTCTCGCCCTGGAGACCGTCGCGCGGGCCGCAGTCGCGGATGACCACTCCGTTACTTGCTCGGCTCATGGTTCCTCCGTTCACAACGCTTTACCCGCACCTTAACGTGGACTAGGTTACTTAACCGTGACTAGGGTAACTCGCAGCGGAAGAAGCGCAAGCTGATGGCGGTTCCCGCCCTGTCGAGCCGCATCGACAGATCCGACGATCGCTTCCGGCAGAACGTCGAAGCGTTCGATGCGCTCGTGACAGATCTGCGCGAGGAGTTGGCCGTCGTTCGGTTGGGTGGCCCGGCTTCGTCGAGGGAACGGCACGTTGCGCGGGGCAAGCTCTTGCCGCGCGACCGAGTGGACGCACTGCTCGATCCGGGATCACCGTTTCTCGAGCTGTCGCCCATGGCGGCGCACGGCATGTACGGGGGCGAGGTTCCCGGCGCAGGCATCATCACCGGCATCGGTCGCGTCGCCGGGCAGCCGTGCATGGTCGTGGTCAACGACGCGACGGTGAAGGGCGGCACGTACCACCCGATCACCGTGAAGAAGCACCTCCGTGCGCAGGAGATCGCGCTCGAGAACCGGCTGCCGTGCATCTACCTCGTCGACTCAGGCGGTGCGTTTCTCCCGGAGCAGCATCAGGTGTTCCCCGACCGCGACCACTTCGGTCGAATCTTCTTCAATCAGGCTCAGCTCTCGAAGCAGTCGATCGCCCAGATTGCCGCGGTGATGGGCTCGTGCACAGCGGGTGGCGCGTACGTGCCGGCGATGAGCGACGAGGCGGTGATCGTTCGCGATCAGGGCACCATCTTTCTCGGTGGCCCGCCGTTGGTGAAGGCGGCAACCGGTGAGATCGTGACGGCGGAGGAGCTCGGCGGGGGAGAGATGCACTCCACTGTTTCGGGCGTCACCGATCACCTGGCCGACGACGATCACCACGCACTGCAGATCGTGCGCTCGATCGTGTCGACGCTGCCCCAGTCCGATCCGCCACCGTGGGAAGTGCTCGAGGCCGATGAACCCGCTGTCGACCCGGAGCAGTTGCACGGCGTGATCCCGGCCGACGACCGCACGCCGTACGACGTGCGTGAAGTGATCGCTCGAATCGTCGACGGCAGCAAGTTTCACGAGTTCAAGCAGCTCTACGGTCCGACACTCGTCACCGGCTTCGCCCACATCTGGGGTCATCCCGTGGGCATCATCGCCAACAACGGAGTGCTGTTCTCCGAGTCGGCGGTGAAGGGCGCGCACTTCATCGAGCTGTGCGATCAGCGCAAGATCCCGCTGCTGTTCCTGCAGAACATCACGGGATTCATGGTCGGGCGCGAGTACGAGGCGGGCGGCATCGCCAAGCACGGCGCCAAGATGGTCAATGCCGTGGCCACTGCCCGGGTGCCCAAGCTCACGGTGGTGATCGGCGGTTCCTACGGAGCCGGCAACTACAGCATGTGCGGCCGGGCGTATTCACCGCGGTTCCTGTGGATGTGGCCGAACGCGCGCATCTCGGTGATGGGTGGCGAGCAGGCGGCATCGGTGCTCGCCACCGTGCGACGCGAGCAGCTCGAGTCGCGAGGGCAGGAGTGGAGCGCGGCCGACGAGGAGGAGTTCCGCCGGCCGATTCGCGAGCAATACGAACTCGAGGGTCATCCGTACTTCTCGACGGCGAGGTTGTGGGACGACGGCATCATCGAACCCGGTCAGACGCGCATGGTGCTGGGCCTCGCGCTCGGCATCGTCGGCAGAGCACCTCTCGATCCCGTCGGCTACGGCGTGTTCAGGATGTGATCGGGACGATGCTTGATTCGGCCATGTTCGACACTGTGCTCGTCGCCAATCGCGGAGAGATCGCGGTCCGCATCATCCGCACGTTGCGGACGATGGGCATCCGCTCCGTCGCGGTCTACAGCGATGCCGACGTGGACGCCCGGCACGTCACCGACGCCGACGTTGCCAGGCGTCTCGGCCCGGCCCCTGCCGCGCAGAGCTACCTCTCGGTCGAGCGGATCATCGAGGCTGCGATCGCGACGGGCGCGCAGGCGTTGCACCCCGGCTACGGGTTCCTGGCCGAGAACAGTGCACTCGCCGCGGCCTGTGCGGACGCCGGGGTCGTTTTCGTCGGGCCACCGGTCGAGGCGATCGAGGCGATGGGCGACAAGATCCGCGCCAAGACGACGGTCGAGGCTCGCGGCGTGCGCGTGGTCCCAGGAGTCTCCGGGGTCGGGTTGGACGATGCGGAGTTGGCCGCGAAGGCATTGAGCATCGGGTTTCCAATGCTCATCAAGCCGTCGGCCGGTGGCGGTGGCAAGGGCATGCGTGTGGTCACGGCCGACGACGATCTCGCTGCCGAGATTGCAGCCGCAAAGCGTGAGGCACAGGGTGCGTTCGGCGACAGCACGCTGTTGATCGAGCGACTGATCGAACGCCCGCGGCACATCGAGGTGCAGGTGCTCGCCGACGCCCACGGCAACATCGTCCACCTCGGCGAGCGAGAGTGCAGCTTGCAAAGGCGTCACCAGAAGGTGATCGAGGAGGCCCCTTCGGCCTTCCTGTCCGAGGACCAGCGGGACGCGATCGGCGTCGCAGGCGGTCGCCGCGGCACGGGCGTGCGGTTATGTCAACGCCGGAACGGTCGAGTTCATCGTCGCCGGCGATCGTCCCGACGAGGCCTTCTTCATGGAGATGAACACGCGGCTGCAGGTCGAGCATCCCGTCACCGAGATGGTGTGGGGACTCGACCTCGTCGAGCTGCAGCTCCGCATCGCCGCGGGCGAACCACTTCCCTTCACGCAGGCGGACCTCGTGCGACGCGGCCACGCGGTCGAAGCTCGCGTGTACGCGGAGGATGTGCCTCGCGGGTTCCTGCCGACCGGTGGTCGCGTCGTCGCGTTGCACGAGCCGACCGACATGGAGAACGTTCGCGTCGACTCGTCGCTGTTGGTCGGGTCCGAGGTCGGCTCCAACTACGACCCGATGCTGTCCAAGGTGATCGCGTGGGGGCCGGATCGGGGAACCGCGCTGCGCACGCTCGACCGTGCTCTTGCGTCCACTTCGGTGCTGGGAGTAACGACCAACATTGCGTTCCTGCGGCTCGTCGCTCGCCGACCCCGACGGTCGCCGACGCAGCGTTGGACACCTCGCTCGTCGAACGCATCGCCCAGCAAGCGCCCCCGCGCACCACGCCACCGCACATTGCGGCGATCGCAGCCCTGTGCCAGGTCGCGGATGCGCACGCGGGCGGGACGGCCACACCACCCTGGAACGATCTCGGTGGCTGGCGCCTCGGCCGCCGCGCATGGATCACGTGGCGCGCCGTCACCGACGACGGAGAACAACTGACCGTTCGGTTTCGTGCAACGAGCACGCCGAACTCGTTCGAGGTGGAAGCGTCGGACGGCTCGATCATGGCGGTCGCATCGAGGCTCCATGATGGTGAGGGCTTCGTCGACTTCGCCGACGAGACCAGCACCTTTCCGAATCGCCATTGGCGGTCCCACAACGTGGGTCGGCTCGGAAGGTGACGCGTGGAGTTTCACTTCGTACGAACCGACCGCCGCCCGGCACTCGCAGCTCGACCACGGCGCTGCGATCACCAGCCCGATGCCGGGCACGGTCGTTGCAGTGCTGGTCGCCACCGGCGAATCCGTCACGGTTGGCCAACCTGTCGTCGTCGTCGAGGCGATGAAGATGGAGCACACGTTGCGAGCGGGCGTCGACGGGCTCGTCGGCGACGTGCTCGTGCAGGTCGGCGATCGCGTTGCGCTCAATCAACTCTTGGCCGCCATCGAGCCAACCCACGTAGCAGAGGAGGAATGATGGATTTCGACCTGTCGCCCGAACATGAAGCCTTCCGCAAGGTTGTCCGAGACTTTGCCGAAAGCGAGATCGCCCCGCACGCCGCGCACTGGGACGAGGAGCACATCTTTCCGCTGGAGACGGTGAAGGCGATGGGCGACCTCGGCCTGTTCGGCTTGGTGTTCCCGGCCGAGTGGGGTGGTGGCGACGGCGACTTCGCCTCGCTCTGCATCGCGATCGAAGAGATCGGCAGAGTCGACCAATCGATGGGCATCACGCTGTCCGCCGGCGTCGGTCTCGGTGCGAATCCGATCTTCCGATTCGGCACCGACGATCAGAAGCAACGCTGGCTGCCGGACCTGGTCGCCGGTCGCGCGCTCGGTGCATTCGGTCTCACCGAGCCCGACGCCGGTAGCGACGCCGGCGCCACCCGGACGCGGGCTCGGACTGATGGCGACACACTGGGTCATCGACGGTACGAAGTCGTTCATCACCAACTCGGGCACGCCGATCACCTCGATCATCACGGTGACCGCTCGAACGGACGATGGCATCTCGACCTTCGTCGTCGAGGCCGACACGCCGGGCCTCACGGTGGAGGCGCCCTACCGCAAGTTGGGTTGGCATGCCAGCGACACGCATGGCCTCGTCCTCGAGAACTGCACCGTGCCCGCCCATCACCTACTCGGTGACCCAGGCTCGGGATTCCGGAACTTCCTCTCGATCCTCGACGATGGTCGCATCGCGATATCCGCGTTGGCTCTCGGATGTGCACGTGCCTGCCTTGCGGCAGCCGTCGAGTACGCCAAGGAGCGCAAGGCCTTCGGTGGCCCGATCGGACGCAACCAGGGCATCGCGTTCGCACTTGCCGACCTCGAGGTGGCGGTCGAGAACTCGGCCAACCTCACGTACAAGGCGGCGTGGTTGAAGGATCAAGGTCGACCATTCACACATGCCGCGGCTCTGGCCAAGCTGTACTCCACCGAGGCGGCCGTCACCGCGACTCGTGTAGCGACGCAGGTGTTCGGCGGCAGCGGCTTCATCGAGGAGAACCCGATCGCCCGCTTCTACCGCGACGCGAAGATCCTCGAGATCGGAGAGGGCAGCAGCGAGATCCAGCGCATCGTCATCGCCCGGGGTCTCGGGCTGCCGGTGTCGTGACGACCTACATGCTGTCGACCTTGGGCATGATCTCTTCCTTCAGCTGCTTGAGGTCGTCGAGCGTCTTGCTGACCGGGACGTCGGCGAACGGTGGCCACAGCATCGGCATCGTCAACCCGGCCTCTTTGTAGCGCTTGAGGTTGTCGGTGATCTGGCCGGCGGTCCCCGCCAGCAGGTTGCTGCCCTTGCCCGCATCCGACTGATCGGTCTCGGCGTCCGTGATGACGAACCAGATCATGCTGCTGATCTCGAGATCGTCGAACGATGTGGCGCTCCCCAACTCCTCGAGCTCCTGTCGAATCGCCGTACGCCACTGCTGGAGCTCTTCCGGTGAGTCCTGGATCCCGATCCAACCGGCGAGGCCGTACTTCGCGATGCGGCTCGCCGACCGCTTCGGATCCTTCAGGCCGCTGAAGAAGATCGGCGGGTGCGGCTTCTGCACCGGCTTCGCGCCGAACCCACAGCGGTCGAAATCGGCGAACTCGCCGTGATACTCGAAGAGGTCGTTCGTCCAGATGCCTTGCATGATCTCGATCGTCTCGCGCACGTGCTTGTGCCGCTTCGGGAAGATGTGCGAAGCGCTGGCAGCGGCGAACTCCTCGGGCATCCAGCCGGATCCGATGCCCACATTGATCCTGCCGTTGGAGAGCTGGTCGACGGTGGCGATCTCTGCAGCCAGAACGCCTGGCACGCGGTACGGCGTGTCGGTGATGCTCATGCCGATGCGAACCTTCTTCGTCTTCGCGGCGAGCCAGGGGATCAATGGCCACCCTTGCAGGAACTCGCCGCGGGCGGACACCGGCAATGCCTTCGGGAACCCCTCGATCATGCCGAACGAGTATTGGAGCTCTTGGCGATCGGAGGCTTCCGGGACGACGATCCGATCAAGCGTCCAGACCGAGTCGAAGTCGAGTTCCTCGGCGAGGGCGGTGAGATCCTCGAGCTCCTTGACGGTGACCTTGTCGCGAAAGTTCGGAAGGTAGAGAGCGAGCTTCATGAGAGACGGCCTCCTCATCGATCGTTGGTTGACGGTGATCCTAGGTTTCGGTTCGGAGCCGTTCGCGCAGTTCTCGCTTCACGACCTTGCCGTAGTTGTTCGTCGGTAATGAGTCGACGAATCGGTAGTCCTTCGGTCGCTTGTAGCGAGCGAGATGGTCGAGGCAGGTGCGATCGAGATCGTCCGTCGATGGCGGGGATGTCCCGTCGTCGACCACCACGAACGCGACGACTGCCTCGCCCCACTCGGCGTCGGGTCGGCCGACGACTGCGACCGCGCGGACGCCGGGATGGCGGAGCAGCGTCTCTTCGACCTCGCGCGGGTAGATGTTCATCCCGCCGCTGATGATCAGGTCCTTCGACCGGTCGCGCAGTGTGAGGTAACCCTCGTCGTCGAAGCTGCCGACGTCGCCGGTGTGCAGCCAGCCTCCCCGCAACGTCTCGGCGGTGGCATCGGGTTGCTTCCAGTAGCCGGCCATCACGACGTCGCCGCGGACCACGATCTCGCCGATCTCGCCGACCGGGAGCTCGCGGTCGTCCTCGTCGACGACACGGACCTCGACGTCGGTGCGGGCGACGCCGACACTCTGCATGCGCTCGCGCCAGCGCGGATTGTTCCGATCGGCGTGGTCGGCCTTGGACAGACCGGTGATCGTCATCGGCGTCTCGCCCTGCCCGTAGATCTGCGCCAGGCGGGGGCCGAACACCGCGAGCGCTTCCTCGAGATCGGCGAGGTACATCGGTGCGCCGCCGTAGATGATCGTCTTCAGGTGGGACAGGTCGGCGGCGGCGATTGCACGCGTCGCCGGCCAGCCGCTTCACCATCGTCGGAGCGGCGAACAGCGACATGCCCGGCCAGCGCTGCAGCAGCGCGGCGATCTCGTCGCCGTCGACGCCACCGGAGTGCGGTACGACGCTGACCGCGCCGCGGGCGACGTGCGGCAACCCGTACAGACCCGAACCGTGCGACAGCGGTGCGGCATGGAGGATGCAGTCCTTGCGGCATCACCTGGTCGATGTCGGCGAAGTAGCTGAGCGACGCCATCAGCAGGTTGCGATTGGTCAGCGTGGCTCCCTTCGGTCGGCCGGTGGTGCCGCTCGTGTAGAACAGCCAGGCGGGGTCGTCCGGTTTGCGGTCGACGATCGACGCCGGCGACGAGGCGGTCAGACGGTCCCACCGCTCGCCGGGTGCCACACCGCCGCCTGCAGTGACGCAACAGCGCCGACCAGCGCCTCGACGTCGTCGGCGTGGTCGTCGTCGGTCAGCGCCACCGCGGTCTCGCTGTGGTCGAGGATGTAGGCGATCTCGTCGCGGTGGAGGCGGGCGTTCACCGGCACGGCCACGAGCCCGGCGTGCCAGATGGCGAACAACGCCTCGAGGTACTCCGGTCGATTGCGCATGACGATCGCGACGCGGTCACCGGGCGACAGGCCGAAGTCGTCGCGCAGGCCGGCCGCCACGGCCGCGGTGCGCGCTGCGAACGTGGCCCAGTCGGCGTGGACGCGCTCGCCGTCGGCCAGTGCCGGTTCGCCGGGTCGCTGCACGCCGTGTCGCTCGACCCAGACAGCCAGGTTCATCGCTCTCGCGGAGCGTAACCACGCGCGTGCGCGAACGGCCTACGATCGCACGATGAGGCTCGCCGACGACGAGGCGCGCGCCCGCCTCGCGGCCCACGATCCACGGCGATCCTGTGCACGGTGCACGTCGAGCGGGGTGTCGATGCCGTGCCCGTCGCCTACGTGGTGGACGACGACGGATACGTGGGTGTGCCCGTCGACCTGGTGAAGCCGAAGACGTCGTTGCGGTTGCAGCGCGAGCGGAACCTGGAGGCGGATTCGCGAGCCACGCTGCTCGTCGAGCATTGGGATGCCGACGACTGGTCGCAGCTGTGGTGGGTGCGCGCCGAGCTGCGTTGGCAGAGCCACGCCGACGCCGACCGGGCGGCGACGTTGGCCGCGCGTTGGCCGCGCGCTACCCGCAGTATCGCGATCAGCCATTCGCACGAGTGCTGGTGCTGCGCATCGTCGCAGTCGCCGGTTGGGCCGCCGCCGAAGGCTGAACCTGCGCAGCTGAGTTTGGTCCGCTACTGACCAAAGTAGCGCGGGGTGGGGGGCTTGCCGCAAACGACCGAATCGTGCTGACTATGAACCCGGAGGTATCGCACATGACCGAACATGCGGTGGTGATCGCGGGCGGTGGGCCGACCGGGATGATGCTCGCGGCCGAGCTGAAGTTGGCCGGTGTCGATGTCGTGATCGTCGAGCGACGGGCCAGTCAGGATCTCGATGGGTCGCGCGCCGGCGGTCTCCACGCGCGCACGGTCGAGGTGCTCGATCAGCGTGGCGTCGCCGAACGATTCATCTCGGCGGGGACGGCACATCCGTTCGTCGGCATCGCCGGCATCTTCCTCGACATCAGCGACTTCCCGACCCGCCACAACTACACGCTCGGGCTGTGGCAGAGCCACATCGAACGCATCCTCGCCGAGTGGATCGGTGAGCTCGGAGTTCCGGTCATGTACCGCCGCGAGGTGGTCGGCTTCACGCAGGACGACAGCGGTGTCGATGTCGAGCTGTCGGGCGGCACGTCACTGCGAGCGCAGTACCTCGTCGGATGCGATGGCGGACGCAGCCTCGTCCGCAAGGCCGCCGGCATCGACTTCCCCGGGTGGGACCCGACCGACGAGTTACATGATTGCCGAAGTGGAGATGGCAGAGCAGCCGGAGGTCGGGATGCGTCCGGAGGGTGGTGGCCTCGGCCCCGTCGACCCATCGAAGGCCGGCGGACCGTACCGGGTCGTGCTGCTCGAGGAGCAGACGGAACACGACAGCGATCCCACGCTGCAGGACCTCAGCGAGACGCTCGTCGCCGTTTACGGGACCGACTACGGAGTCCACAGCCCCACATGGATCTCCCGGTTCACCGACATGACGCGGCAGGCGGCGTCGTACCGCGATCGACGTGTGCTGCTGGCGGGCGACGCTGCACACATCCACGGCCCGCAGGGTGGGCAGGGTCTCAACACCGGCGTCCAGGATGCCGTGAACCTCGGGTGGAAGCTGGCGCAGGTCGTCGCCAAGGCGTCGCCCGAGACGCTTCTCGACACGTATCACGCCGAACGGCATCCGGTCGCCGCGAGGGTGTTGCAGAACACGATGGCGCAGGTCGCCCTGCTGCGAATCGACGCACGCAGCAAGGCCCTGCGCGACATCGTGATCGAACAATGGAAGATGGACGAGCCGCGACGGAGCGTCGTCGGGATGATCTCTGCGCTGGACGTCCACTACGACCTCGGCGACGGTCATCCGTTGCTCGGGAGGCGGATTCCCGACCTCGACCTGCACACAGCGGAGGGAGTGACGCGCGTCTTCGCCCTGCTGCACGATGCACGGCCCGTGCTCCTCAACTTCAGTGAGCGCCGCGGTGTCGACCTCGCGCGATGGGCGGACCGTGTCCACCTGGTCGACGCCACCTACGACGGCGTCGTGGACCTGCCCGTCCTCGGCGAGGTCACCACTCCTCCCGCGGTGTTGATCAGGCCTGACGGACACGTCGCCTGGGTGGGAGATCTCACCGACCCGACGCTTCGCGATGCGCTCACCTTCTGGTTCGGAGCAGCCGCACCGGTCGAATAGGCCAGACTTCGAGGATGCTGCAATCGACCATTGCGTCACCGATATGACGAACAGTCCCTCTGCCCGCACGACTGTCAAGCGCGAGCCCGACCGCGCCTCGTACGACCCGGCGACGATCATCGAGGTGCTCCGAGACGGGCTGGTCGCGCACGTCGGTATCATCACCGCGGACGGCTCGCCCGTGGTGATTCCGATGGCCTTCGCCGTCGACGGAGCATCGCTGTTGCTGCACGGCTCCGTCGCCAGCCGCCTGATGCGCACGGGTTCGGAAGTGTGTGTCACGGTGACCATCGTCGACGGCTGGGTGTTCGCCCGCTCCTTGTTCAACTCCTCGATGAACTATCGCAGCGTTGCAGTCCTGGGTGTTCCGACGGTCCTGTCCGCCGAGGAGAAGCTCGACGCGTTGCTACGGCTCAGCGCATCGCTCTTGCCCGGGCGGATCGACCACGCCCGAGGACCGACTGATATCGAGCTTCGGCAGACGACGGTCTGGCGGCTGCCGCTCGACGAGGCGAGCGCCAAGATCCGAACCGGTCCGCCGGTCGACGACGAAGAGGATCTCGATCTGCCGTACTGGGGTGGCGTCGTGCCGCTGCGCACTGTGGCCGGAGACCCGATCAGCGACGGCGCCGGCCAGCCGATCGACGTGCCGGATCACGTCACCGCGATCGTCGCCGCCCGCCAGTAGCAAGACCCGGCCCGGCCGGTCAGCGGGTTGACATGTCGCCCGTCGACGGGATGCCGTCGGCGCGGGCGTATCGCGTGTACACGGTGCCGACGCGAGTGGTGATCGCGGGTTCGACGATTGTGAGGTTCGACGGGACAGTGCCGCCTGCGAAAACTCGCTTGCCGCTCCCGAGGAACAGGGGGAACGTCCAGAGCGTGAGTCGGTCGAACAAGCCTGTGGCGAAGAGCGTCTGCACGAAGTCGAGGCTGCCGATCACGTGCACGTTCGAGTGACGTTCGCGGACGTCTGCAACCGCCGACTCCATGTCGGCGCCGAGCAATGTGGAATTGGCCCAGTGGAGTACCGGAGCGCCTCGTGACGCGACGTACTTCGGAACAGCGTTGAACAGCCGGCCGATGCCCCCGTCGATGCCTTCCTCATGGTGTGGCCAGAAGCCGGCGAAGATGTCGTAGGTGCGTCGGCCGAGCAGCAGTGCGTCGAGCCCTTGCATGCCGGCGACGACCTGCTCGCCGACCATCTGGTCCGACGAATGGTGCTTGCCAACCTCCAAAGGCGAACCCGCCCTCGGTGTCTTCGTCGGGCCCGCCCGGTGCTTGAGCGACGCCGTCGAGCGTCGTGAACAGGTCGATGTGGATGAGTCCCATGGTGTGCTCCTATCGATTGGGTGCGTACACCATCGAAACGAACGGGATTTCCCGAAATCGACACACCGTGCGCGGTTTTCAGGTCGCCTGCCACTGAGGATCGCGACCGGTGAACGCGATCAGTCGGGTCAGCTCATCGGAATCGGAGCCGACGGATCGTTCGTCGTCGTAACGCTGCGGGACGCGCAGCGGGGTCATGTCGCGCCCGAGGTAGTCGGCGAGCACCACCGACACCATGCGTGGATCGAAGTATGGGTCGATGTCCGCTCCTCGGGCGACGTCCCAGGTGTGCACCAACGTGTCGCTGCGCATGAAGGCCATGTACGAATCGAGGTCCATGTCGCCGAGGCGCGATGCGACCGCTGTCGCCAATGCGCCGCGCCGGTCGGTCGCCTCGAGGAACTGATCGCGGATCCTCCGAAAGGTCGCGATCGGATCGTCGCCACCGATCTCGGCGACATCCGTGAACGCGTCGCGTAACTCGCCACCGGACGCACGTGCAGCGATGTTGTGAGTCACGGCCATGGCATGGCCTGCCACCTCTCGCACCGTCCAACCCTCGCACGGCGACGGACGATCCCACGCGCTCGTCGGCACGCGGGCGAGTGTCTGCTCGAGGCCGAACATCACCGTCGTGTAGACGCGCAGGTTTTCGCTCATGGAGCGAAGCTAACGGGTGATGGTTCGGCCCAGCGGCAGCCATCAGTCGCTCGGTGTCGGTCGCGTCGGCGGGAGGTTCGGTGGCGGCCTTGATGATCCCCATCGCTCGGACGTCGTCGGTGCACACGGCGTCGACGATCGTCGAGATCGACGGGATTGCCCGCGCCTCGAACTCGATCGGATGACCGACGCTCGACGACAGGTCCCACGCATGGGCGACCGCATCGATGGTCGGGAACGTGACCACCACCGAGCCCGGCAGCTCACCGAACGGCGTGCTGTGGATCGCCTCCATCACTCCCGGCGTGCTCCACATCGCCAAGGCGCGCGCCGCGACATCGTCGGCGAAGGCAACGAGGTCGCCATCGTGGGGCACCGCGCCCATGGTGTCTTCGAACGAGACGAGCTGTCCTGACCGGTCACGAGGCCGGCCCAGAGCAGTTGGTTGTTCAGCGCGTGGCTGGCCAACCGGCGAACCGTCCACGGATCGCAGTTCGTCGCCACGTCCATGTGCGAGTCGTCGAGCGTCGCCACCGTCCGCCGGAGCTCCTCCAATGCGTACTCGAACGTCGCCAACTGATCCATCGTGCCCCCTTGATCGGTGAACCGCACGATAGCCGGCGCGCCGGGACCGGCACTGAACCTGCCGTTGCCCGTGCCGGGGGACCTGCCAGCAGGAACGGTGACGTTCCTGTTCACCGATATCGAGGATTCGACGCGGCTGTGGGAGGAATCGCCCGAGCGAGATGGCCGCAGCCTTCGAGGTGCACGACGGCATCGTCCGCGGCGACGATCGAACGGCACGGTGGATATGTGTTCGCCACCGGCGGCGACGGTTTCTCCGCGGCGTTCTCGACAGCACCGGACGCGGCGAGCGCCGCGGTGGAGATGCAGCAGGAGTTGCTCGCCGACCCCGTCGTGATCCCGTTCCGAGGTTCGGATCGGTCTGCACACCGGCGAGGCCACCGAACGAGATCGCGACTACTTCGGCCGGAGGTGAACCGTGCGGCGCGGCTGATGTCGACCGCCCATGGCGGACAGATCGTGGTGTCGGACACGACCAGGGTGTTGCTGCAGAATCAGATTGACCCTGCGGCCGCTCGGCGAGCATCGACTCCGCGGGCTCGGCCGGCGGATGACACTGCATCAGGTCGTCGCCGATGGACTTCCCGTCGGAGTTCCCGCCATTGCGCAGCCTGGGATCGTTCGCCGGCAACCTGCCTCAGCAGTTGAGCTCGTTCGTCGGTCGCGATCAGTTGCTCTCCGAGGTCGCCGACCTGGTGCGGTCCAACCGGCTGGTGACACGTTGAGTGGCGTGGGTGGAGTCGGCAAGACGCGACTCGCTCTCGAGGTCGGCGCCGAGATGGCCGACGAGTTTCCCGATGGTGTGTGGCTCGTCGAGCTCGCTCCGGTCGGCGACCCGTCGTCGGTGCCGGCCGCCATTGCGACGGCTTTGGGCATCACTCCGCAGGGTGACGCCGAGCTGATCGACACCGTCGCCGAGGCGGTCGCCAGCCGACGGCTGCTGCTCGTGGTCGACAACTGCGAGCACGTGCTCGACGCCGCCGGCGCGGCGATCGCACGGATCCTCGGTCGGTCCGGCAACGCCAAGGTGTTGGCCACCTCGCGCGAGTACCTGTGGGTCGCCGGCGAGACGCTGCTGTCGGTCTCGCCTCTGGCGCTCGACGGCGGCATCGCTTCGGACGCGGTCAAGCTGTTCGTCGAACGAGCCAGCGCGGCTCGTGCCCGGCTTCGGCTTGTACGACACGCAGAGCGCCGCTGCGGTGACGGAGATCTGCGAGACCCTCGACGGGCTTCCTCTCGGCATCGAGCTGGCCGCCGCTCGCATGGCGACCATGAGCGCGGTCGAGGTGAGGGATCGGCTCGGCGATCGCTTCCGGACTGTTGCGAGGATCGGAGCGTCAGCCCGAGCGCCAGCAGACGCTGCAGCTCGCGGTCGGCTGGTCGTACGATCTGTTGAGCGACGACGAGCGTGAGTTGTTGCGCAACGCGTCGGTCTTCTCCGGCGGGTTCGACCTCGACGCGCATCGCGTCGGTCGTCGACGGCGCCGACGAGGTCGATGTGCTCGAACGCCTCGACTCGTTGGTCCGCAAGTCACTCGTCGTCGTCGAACCACGCCGCCCACACGCGATACGGCATGTTCGAGACCATCCGGCAGTTCGCCGAGGCAGCAGTTGTCGGTCACCGGCGGACTCGCACGGCATGCGCGATCGGCATGCCGCGTACTTCGCCGCCAGCGCATCGCATCGGTATCAGAACTGGAACGGGCCGGGATGGCGTGCTGCCGTCGACTGGGTGGAGATCGAGCTCGACAACCTTCGTACAGCGTTTCGCTGGAGCATGCAGCGAGGCGACCTCGACGTTGCCACCGATGTCGCCGCGCACGCCGCATTGATGGGCTTCTCGGTGCAGCTGTTCGAGACGTTGGGATGGGCGGAGGAGCTGTTGCCGGCCGCGACCGCTGCGGCCGATGTGCGCCGACTGCCACGGCTCTACACCGGTGCCGGCTATGCCTGCTTCGCCGGACGTGCCGAGGCCGCTGCCGCCAATGCGCATCGGGCGACCGAGCTCGAGACCGACCCCCGGCTACGACGCGTGCGAGCCCGGGTACGCGACCTTCATCGAGGCGCTCGGCCAGGTCTACTGCGGCCATCTCGATCGCTACGTCGAGCTCACCGGCGCGGTGGCGGCGCTGCCGAAATTGGAGACGCGTGCCTACGCCATCGCGGCGTACCTCGATGGACTGCAGTCCGCCGGTCGGGTCGACGAGGCGCTCGAATTGACCGACTCCGCGGTCGCTGCAGCCCGAGAGCTCGGCAACCCCTACTGGATCTCGTACACCCTGTGGATCGTCGGGTTGGCACTGTCCAAGGTCGACAAGAAGCGGGCACTGCTGGCGTGGGACGAAGGCGTCGAGGTCGTGCGTGAACAGCCGCGTCAGGTTCTTCGAGGGCTTCATCGGGCGCGACGCGGCGCGCCTGCACACCGTCCGAGGGCGAAGCCCGATGCCGCGCTGGAAGCTGCTCGGCCCGGCCATCGAGTCGTTCCACCAAGCGGGCAACGTGCCGCAACTCATCATCACGCTGGCGAGCGTGCCGGCGCTCTTCGAACGCGTCGGTCGACTCGACGCGGCAGCAACGCTGCTCGGTGCTCTCTCACGCGAGTCGTCGAGCCTGCACCACGTTCCCGAGCTCGTCGAGCTCGGCGAGCGACTGACGGCGCAGCTCGGCGAGGCGCGGTCCGAGGAGCTCACCAACGCGGGTGCCATGCTCGATCTCAACGATGCCGCGGCGTACGCGCGGAGCAGATCGAGCTGACTCGCAAGATGCTGACGCGCCAGGCGCGGCACACGATCCCGGCTGGGCTCACTCGTCGGGAGGTCGATGTGCTGCGACTGATCGCCGAGGGCCGAGCCACTCGTGAGATCGCCGAGCAGTTGTTCATCTCGTCGAAGACTGCCGACAACCACATCCAGCACATCTACACGAAGCTCGCTGTCACCAATCGCGCCGCCGCGACGCGGTGGGCTGTCGAACACGAGATCGTCAGCGCCGCCATCGCGCGCTGATCGACCGACTCACAAGTTTCTGGGTGGAAATGAGGAGGTCTCCTCATGCGCCGCCGTCCGTTCGAGCGCACGATCCATTTGCACGACAACCAACCGGGTTGACGAGCAAGTGAACGAACGGAGAGAGCAATGATTTTGGCAACGACGAAGATCGAAGACCTCGATCGCTTCCTGGAGATCTTCTCCACCAAGGGCGCCGAGAAGCGCGCCGAGCACGGCTCCAAGGGCGCAACAGTGTTCCGCGATCCCAGCGAAGATGATCGTGTGTGGGCACTGTTCGATTGGGACGAGCAGGGCTGGATCAGCTTCGTGACCGACCCCGCGGTGCCGCCGATTCTCAAGGAAGCCGGCCATGTCGGCAAGCCTCAAGCAGCCGTGCTCGCCGGCACGTACCCGGCGTAGGCCACCATGGCTACGTCAACCGGCCGACCGGCACGCGTCGGCATCATCACGGATCAAACCGGACCGCTGTCGTTCATGGGCATCGCCAACACGAACGTCGCCCAGATGGTGGTCGACGACATCAACGCCGAAGGCGGGCTCCTCGGTCACCCGATCGAGCTGTTCATCGAGGACAGCGAGACGGAGGACAAGGCAGCCGAAGCGGCGGCGTCGCAAGCTCGTCGAGCAAGAGCATGTCGACGTCGTCCTCGGCGGCATCTACAGCTCCACTCGCCAGGCCATCAAGGGCCCGACGGTGGAGCAGGGCAACACGCTCTACATCTACCCGGAGCAGTACGAGGGGCAGGAGTGCCACCCGCTGATCTTCTGCACCGGCCCGGTGCCGGCGCAGCAGGTCGAGCCACTCTTCCCATGGCTCATGCGGCACACGGGGGCGAAGACCTTCTACATGCCGTCCGCCGATTACATCTGGCCTCACACCATGAACAAGAAGGTTCGCGAGGTCGTCTCGGCAGAGGGCGGTTCGGTGGTCGGCGAGGAGTACTTCCCGATGGACCACATGGACTACGAAGGCGTCGTCAACGACATCATGGCCAGCGGCGCCGACGTCGTGTTCAACACGATCGTTCCGCCTGGCCTGACGCCGTTCCTCGAGCTGCTTGTTCGAACGCCGGCTTCACGAAGCGGGGAGGACAGATCGTCTGCACGTACTTCGACGAGAACTTCCTCAACCTCGTGCCGGCCGAACACGTCGAGGGGCTCTACGGGTGCCTCGACTTCTACCGAGCCGTCAGCGATCCGTTCAGCGCGGCGCTGCTGGCGAAGTACGACGAGCGCTATCCCGGCAGCGCGATGTTCACTGCCGGCAGTGCATGCTCGGGCATGTATCGAGGCTTGAAGCTGTGGGCGTCGGCCGTCAACGAAGCCGGCTCGCTCGACCAGGACGATGTCGTCGATGCGTTGGACCATGCCAGCATCGCCCAGGGTCCTGGCGGCCCAGCCGAGATGGTGCCCGGGAGAGCACCACGTGCGCATGAACATGTACATCGCCCAGTCGAGGGCCGGCAGGTTCGAGGTGGTCAAGAACCTCGGAGTGATCGACCCGAAGGAGAATCCCGTTCAGCGGTAGCGAGTCCGAGGCCAGGCACCGAATGTTCGATCAGACCAAACATTCCGTGCCTGGCCTCAGGCGCGTGAGGAGGCATGATGGAGGGATGAGCGTCAACGGCGAATGGCCGGCGATGCCGGTCGAACAGTGGCACGACACGCGCGACACGTTGCAGTTGTGGACGCAGATCGTCGGCAAGGTCCGCATGGAGTCGACACCACTGACGAACCACTGGTGGAACGTGACGTTGTACGTGACCTCGCGTGGCTTCACGACCTCATTGATTCCACGTGGCGATCGTGCATTCCAGATCGACTTCGACTTCATCGATCAGCAGCTGAACATCTCCGTTTCGGATGGCACCTCGGCGTCGATGCCGCTCAGCGCGCGTACAGTCGCCGACTTCTACGCAGAGTTCACGGATCGCCTCGACGGCCTCGGTCTGGCGACACCGATCTGGACGATGCCGGTCGAGATCCCGGACGCGATCCCGTTCGAGCTCGACACCATCCACGCCACATACGACGGCGACCAGGCGAAGCAGTTCTGGCTCGCGCTCGTGCAAGCGAATCGGGTGTTCGAAGTCTTTCGGAGCCGGTTCGTCGGCAAGGTCAGCCCCGTGCACCTGTTCTGGGGAGCCCTCGATCTGGCGGTCACACGATTCTCCGGCCGCACGGCGCCTCCGCATCCCGGCGGCGCTCCCAACTGCGGTCCGCACGTCATGCACGAGGCCTACTCGCACGAGGTCAGCAGCGCCGGCTATTGGCCGGGACCCGATGGCGAGGGCGTCTTCTACTCCTACGCCTACCCGGCACCCGAGGGCTTCGCCGATGTCGACCTCGGTGTGCCGGGCGCGCGGTACGACGCCGGCCTCGGCGAGTTCATACTTCCGTACGAAGCGGTTCGCACGGCGCCGGATCCCGACGAGCTACTGCTGGCGTTCTTGCAAGCCACCTACGACGCCGCAGCAGACCTCGCCCACTGGGATCGCGCAGCGCTCGAACGTCGGACGTGATTCGCCACCGCGTTCACGACGCGGGTTCGACGAGCGCGTCGGTCTGACGGTCGATCCCTTGGCGTAAATCTGTTGACACATATATATGGTGTAGCGTATATTACGGCCATGCCTGCCGCGCTCGGAAGTCCTCGACGTGATCGCCGAACCGACGCGGCGGCGAATCCTCGACGCGGTTCGCGATGCCGAATGCTCGGTGACCGATCTCGTCGAGCAGGTCGGGATGCATCAACCCGGTGTGTCCCGCCATCTCAAGGTGTTGCGCGATGCGGGCCTGGTCGACGTGCGGCGCGACGCCCAACGGCGTTTGTATCGCCTTCGGCCCGAGCCCCTGATGGAGCTCGACGCATGGCTCGAGCCGTATCGAGCGCATTGGGCACGACGGCTCGACGCCCTCGAGCAACACCTCGGGCGAACATCGACACCGATCACACCGACAACCCCCACTTCATGACAAAGGACCCCCGATGAGCAACATCTCCTCAGACCGCTACGACGGCACCATGGAACGAACCGCCGACGGCGGCGTCATCCGATTCGAGCGTCATCTCGGCTATCCGATCCGTGATGTGTGGGACGCAATCACGAACCCCGTTCGGCTGGCGGAGTGGTGGCTGCCATTCGATGCCGACATCACCGTGGATCTCCGCGAAGGAGGTCAGATGGTGATGGCCTCGACCGGCGATGAGAATGTCACGATCACGTGCACCATCCTGCGCGTCGAGCCACCGATGTTGCTCGAGCACACCCATGTCGATCCCGGCTCGTTCATGCGCTGGGAGTTGGAAGCGATCGACAGCGGATGCGTTCTGCGGCTGAGCCACTTCGTGCCCGACGCAGAGACTGCGATCGGCAACGGCTACGTCGTCGGACTGCACACGTCGCTTTCGCGGCTCGAGCCGTGCCTCGCCGGCAGGCCGATCGCGTGGGATTGGGACGAGTGCGCCAAATCCCAAGCGGAGTACGCCAGCCGCGGTCTCGCAACATCACCGACCGCCCCGTAAATCGACGAAGGTCGGCCATCGTCGCCGGATCTAACGTCGGGGCATGGCCGACCACAACGACCGATACACACACGGTCACCACGAGTCAGTGCTGCGCAGCCACAAGTGGCGCACCGCCGAGAACTCGGCTGCGTTCATGTTGCCGTACCTCCGCGACGACATGTCGTTGCTCGACGTCGGGTGTGGTCCGGGAACCATCACCGCTGACCTCGCTGGGCGGATTCCGAACGGGATGGTCGTCGGTGTCGATCTGCCCAGCGACGTCATCGGTGCGGCGCAGGATCAATTGGGCAGAGCCAACCTGCGGTTCGCCGTCGGCGATGTGTACGCGCTGGAGTTCGACGACGGATCGTTCGACATGGTCTATGCCCACCAGGTGTTGCAACACCTCGGCGATCCGGTCGGCGCGCTGCGCGAGATGTTCCGGGTGTTGCGTCCGGGCGGGCATGTGGCTGTGCGCGACAGCGACTATGGAGCCTTTCTGTGGTCGCCGTCCGATCCTCGGCTCACGAGGTGGATGGAGCTGTATCACCAGCTGACCAAGCGCAATGGTGCCGAAGCCGATGCGGGTCGCAACATCCACCGTTGGGTGCGAGCGGCCGGCTTCGAGGAGCTCCACGTGTCGTCGTCGAACTGGACGTTCCAGAACGCCGAGGACCGGACGTGGTGGGGTGGGCTGTGGGCGGATCGTGTCCGTGAGAGCGAGTTCGCAACGCAGAGCGTGGAGTACGGATTGACGACCGAGTCCGAGCTGGCCGGGATCGCCGACGCCTTCCGCCAGTGGGCTGCCGATCCCGAGGCGCTCTTCATCGTCATCCACGGCGAAGTCGTCGCGACCAAGCCTCAGGCGTCGACGAACTCGTAGTCGAGGAAGACGAGGCCGTCGCCGATCGTCCGCGTCGAGACGAGGCGCATCGGCTTCTTGTCGGTGGTCTCGCCGAAGAGGCGTTCTCCCGCGCCGAGCACCACCGGGAAGAGGAACAAGCGCAGTTCGTCGACGAGGTCGTGTTCGATCAGCATCTGGCCGAGTTGATAGCTGGCGTACACGACGATGTCGCCGTCGAGATCCTCCTTGAGCTTTGCAACCTGATCCAGGACGTCGCCCTTCAAGACGGTCGAGTTGGCCCACGTCGGCTCGACGATGGTCGACGAGACGACGTACTTGGGCAGGCTGTTCAACCGGTCCGCCCATGCACCGGTCCGGTCGTTCCACCGCGATCCGAAGAACTGGTCGGTGCGACGGCCCAACAGAAGGGCCTCTGTTTTCAAGGCCTCGTCGGTCATGATCTCGCCCCACGGTTCGAGGTCCTTGCCGCCGTATTGGCCAAACCAGCCACCGTGCTTGAAGTCCTCCTGACCGTCGGGATCCTGCACCACTCCGTCCATCGACACGTTCGTGCTGATCACTATCCTTCCCATGAGGTTCTCCATTCGTTGTGTTGTGACTTGCCAGCGATGTAGACACCCTCTGATCCGGAAACTGGGCGCCGACCGGCCGCCCAGTTCGCGCGTCGACCGGTGTCTACACGAGGATGGACATGCGACAATCGCTAGGAGAGCAAGAGGCATTCCGGGAGCTCACCGAGCCGTACCGGCGCGAGTTGCACACGCACTGCTACCGGATGCTCGGCTCCTTCCAGGATGCCGAAGACGCTCTGCAAGAAACACTGCTCGCGGCCTGGCGGGGGTACGCCGGCTTCGAGGGACGCGCTTCGCTGCGAACGTGGCTGTACCAGATCGCCACCAACCGGTGCCTCAACGCTCGCCGCTCTGCCAGCCGACGCCCCGTGAAGGCGTGGGATGTGCCCAGGGTCGTACCGCCGGAGCCGACACGGCTAGGAGAAGTGCCGTGGCTCGAGCCGTATCCCGACGCTGCCGGTGGAAGTCCTGCCGACATGCCATTGGGCCCCGAGGCCCGCTACGAACGAAACGAGTCGATCTCCCTCGCCTTCGTGACCGCGCTGCAGGTTCTGCCGTCGCGTCAGCTCGCGGTCCTTGTGTTGCGCGACGTCCTCGGGTTCCAGGCGAGCGAGGTCGCCGAGATGCTCGGATCGACCGTCGAATCGGTCAACAGCGCGTTGAAGCGGGCCCGTGCCAGCTTGCAGCGGCAATGGCCGCGGGTCGCAGCCGATCCGCCGCCGGCGCCCGGCTCGGCCGCGGAGGACGCCATCGTGCGCAAGTTCGTGAACGCATGGGAGTCCGCCGATCTCGACGCGCTGGTTGCTCTGCTGACTGACGACGTCTTCATGTCGATGCCGCCGATGCCGTTCGAATACGAGGGCCGCGACGTTGTCGTCAACTTCTGCGCCAGCATCTTCGACTCCGGCCGGAGGTTCGATCTCGTCGCGACGCGCGCCAACGGTCAGCCGGCGTTCGGGGCGTACGTCCGTGGCCCCGACGGCATCAGTCACGGCGTTGGTCTGTACGTGCTGTCCCTCTCCGGCGATCGGATCAGCTCCATGCTTCGCTTCGAGAACGGCGTGCTCCCGTGGTTCGGCCTGCCCAGATCAATCCCCAGTTGACGCCGGCGACGGAACCGCTGTGAGTCGAGTCTGGTCGGACATCGATGATCGGGGTCACAGCGCGCCGGGTGGCGCATGACATTCGGCGATCTGGTTGCCAAGCGTGATCATCGTCCCAGGTCAGTCAGATCACTGGCAGCCAGATGGCACAACTGACGCCAATCGGGGTTCCGACGGGTTCGTTGGGCGCGAAATCATGTCTGAGATGGCCGATTTCGCGCCCAAGGCACTTCGTAGGGCGCGATTCCGGCCGCCTGTGGCATATTGCCGCGCCCAACCGCACCCGCTGAGGGCGGTGTATCACAGACACAGCGAACGCCCGGCGCAGCCATCATGAGTCCGCTGCCGGCCTGGCGCAACCGACGCCGGCCAGTTCAGCCGGAATGCAGCGGCGCGTCAGCGCGCCGATGGATGGTGGTGGCATGTCCCGCCGACAGACGCAGTGCAACCAGCTACGCGAGCTGTGCGCGGGTGGCCGAGTTGCTCGGGCGATCGACCTCGCGTTCGAGCACTTTGCGCACTTCGGGCGCGACGACGAGATCATCGACCTGCTCGCTCGGGCCATCGATGTCGCTGACGTCGCCCGGCCCGCCCAACAACGGTTCGCCGAGTTGCGCGCCTCGCACGGTGACGAGGCTTAGCGGACGACTGGATGGCGGCGCGGGTACCGTCGACGCATGAAGATCGGACTTCTCGGCGAGCTCCAGGTTCTCGACGACGACGAGAAGGACATCGTGGTCACCGGCGCCAAGCTGCGCGCGCTCCTGGTGATGTTGGCCCTGCAGTGTGGTCGGGCGGTGCCGACCGACCAGCTCGTCGATGCGCTGTGGGGGCCCGATTCTTCGTCCGCGGCGCGCAACGGGTTGCAGGGCCTCGTGTCGAAGCTTCGCCGAGCCCTCGGGTCGCCGGACCTCGTCGCGACCCGCGGCGGGGGATACGCCTTGGAGGTCCCGCAGGACGCCGTCGACGTGTACCGCTTCGAACAGCTCGTCGCCGCGGGTCGGGCGAGCGGTCGGTAGCGGCGACCTCGACGCAGCGATCCGACTGCTGGCAGAGGGCGACGCGTTGTGGCGAGGGAGCGCGCTGGCCGAGTTCGCGTACGAGGATTTCGCGTCGGCGGAGGTCACCAGGATCTCGGAGTTGCGCCTCGACGCCGTCGAGGAGCGACTCGACCTCGAGCTGCAACTCGGACGGCATCGGGGTGTGATCGGTGAGCTGGAGGCACTGGTTGCCACCCATCCGTTGCGCGAGCGCCTCCGCGGTCTGTTGATGATCGCGTTGTACCGCGCCGGCCGACAGGCCGATGCCCTCCGCATCTTCCAGGAGGGTCGTCGACATCCTCGGCGAGGACCTCGGGCTCGACCCTGGCCCCGAATTGCGTCGGTTGGAGACCGCGATCCTCTCGCACGACCCGTCGCTGGATGTGCCCGCCTCTGCAGTGCCCGAGCAGGGTGTGTCGAGCGGCAATCGTTCGACCATCCCGGCATCACTGACCCCGTTGGTCGGTCGCGACGACGAGTTCCGCGACCTCACGCAACTGTTCCGTGACCATCGGTTCATCACGCTCGTCGGCCCCGGCGGCGTCGGCAAGACGCGACTCGCAATCGAGGTGGCGCGCGACGAGTCGGCGCGCCTCTCGCACGGCGGCATGTCTCGTGGAGCTCGCCCACGTCGGTGATCCGCAAGGGGTGGCCGCGGCAATCGCGTCCGCTCTCGACCTGCCCGATCCCAACCGCCTGGCGGAGATGATCGGAAACCGTGATCTGCTGATCGTGCTCGACAACTGCGAGCACGTCATCACCACCGCGGCGGAGTTGGCGGAGGAGCTGTTGCGCCGATGCCCGAGTCTGCGTCTGCTTGCGACGAGTCGCGAGGGGCTGCGAGTCGGCGGCGAGACGATCTGGCCTGTGCCGCCGCTGGCGACCGACGACGCGGTCCAGCTGTTCGTCGAGCGCGCTCGCTCAGCCGGTGCGACACTCGAGATGACCGACGATGTGAGCGCTGCGGTGTCGGACATCTGTGTGCGCCTCGACGGGCTGCCGCTGGCGATCGAGCTTGCCGCGGCCCGGACACGAGCGTTCCCGATCCAGCAGATCTCGTCCCGACTGAACGATCGATTTCGCTTGCTCACGGGCGGGTCGCGGACGGCCTTGCCGCGCCAGCAGACGCTGCGAGCGGTCGTCGACTGGAGCTACGAGTTGCTGTTCGACGACGAGCAGCGCGTGTTCGAGCGGCTGTCGGTCTTCCTGGGTGGTTGCGATCTGGCGACGGTGGAGGCGGTGTGCGCCGACGAGAAGCTCGACGCCTCGGATCTCGGGGACATCATCCAGACCCTCGTCGACAAGTCATTGGTCGTGGCGGTGCCGCGGGGTGACGATGTCCGTTTCACGCAGTTGCAGACGCTGGCGCACTACGGCCGGGAGAAGCTCGACCGAGCGAGGCGATGCCGAGCGGATTCGCGATGCCATGGCAGCGCACTACGCCCGATTGTGTGCACGCTCTGCGACTGCGTACGCGGGCGACGAACAGCGGCGCGTGGCTGATCGCCGTCGACCAGGAGCACGACAACCTGCGGGCAGCGCTCGACTGGGCGGTTGCCAACGACGATGCCGAGACGGCGCTGACGATCGCCGGCGGGGTCAGCTGGCCGCACTGGCTGGCGGGCAACGCCGCCGAGGCCAAGCGCTGGTTCGACGACGCGTTTCGCTGCAAGGGTGATGTCAGTGAACGCGCCCGTGCGTTGGCGCTGACGGGCCGAGGGTTGATCGAGTTCCAGGTGGGCAAGCCGGAGAGCGTCGATGCCGACCTCGGCGCAGCGCTTGCCATCTTCCGCGAGCTCGACGACATGCCAGGCGATCTCTCTGGCGCACTCGTTCTACGCCGAGGTCGCCGCGGCGCGCGGTGACATCGACGAAGGTCGTCGCCGTCGCCTCGACCTGCTCGACCATCTACCTCGGTCTGCCGGACACCACGTTCGTGATCGCGGCGCGGGCGTATTCGCGGGCGAAGCTCGGTGGTCTGGACGGCGATCTCGAAGCTGTCCGAGCGTTGCTACCGCGAAGCGGCCGACGGCTTCTCGCGGATCGACCGCCCGATGATGCTCGCGATGTGCCGTGGCATCATCGCCGACTTCGACGAGCGCGCCGGCGACTACCGAGCTGCGATCGACAACCTCGACGCAGCGATCGCGACCAACGAAACGCTCGGCTTGCGTGGCTTCAACGGATCGCTTTCGGCACGGCTCGGTTGGGCTCTGCTCCAGGACGGCGACATCGCCCGCGCCGAGGTCGCATACGACCGCGCGCTTGGACCTTGCCCGTCGTTTGAGCAACATGTCGGTCGTGTTCCTCGCGCTCGCCGGCCGTTCGGTTGTACATCGGCTCGACGGTCGCAACTCGTCGGCAGCCGAGGCCGCCATCGAGGCGCTCGATCTGTATCTCGTCGGAGAGCCGCGTCGACTCGCCAACCGCGTCGATCCGCGGGCCGATCTGCTCGCCGGGGCCGCGGTGTGTTGCACGGAGCTCGGCATCCTCGCCATCGAGGCGGGAGACGTCGAGCACGCGGTCCAGCTCCTCGGGCAGGCCGAACGCCTCCGCAGCGACGCCGGCGTGTCTGTGCCGGGGTTCGAATGCGATGGCCTCGAGCGCGCCGTCGAGGTTGCGTCGTCGCTGCTCGGTCCGGTCGCCTACCAGGTCGCATTCGACCTGGGACGAGCAGGTCAGCTGGGCAGCAGCGTGATGTTCAGGCGCTGAACCGGCAACGTCGCCCGAGTTCAGCCAAAGTGCAGCCGCAGTTCAGCGGGTTCCTGGATGGTGGTGTCATTCCGCAGTCGCGGACACATCAGGAGGACCCCAATGAGCGCATTTCTTTTCCGCCTCGGACGCAGCAGCGCCCGCCACCCATTCCGCGTGATCGGCCTGTGGGTCATCGCAGCGATTGCGATCGTGGTGCTGCAGGGCGTCGCCGGCGGGCACTTCGACGACAGCTTCCGGGTTCCCGGCGTCGAGTCACAACGAGCGGCCGACATTCTGAACGACCGGTTCCCCAGCCACGGCGGACAGGCGGCACGCATCGTCGTCCACGTCGATGACGGACGGCTCGACGACGCCGATCACAAACCGATCGTCGACCAAGCACTGCAGCAATTGTCGACCGGCCACGATGTTGCCAGCGTCACCGATCCGTTCGCCGCAGAGTCAGCGGCACTCAGCGAGGATGGGCAGACCGCGTACGTCGACGTTGCCTACGCACTGGACAAGCTCACCGTCACGCAGCTGCACGACGCCAGGACTGCGACCCACGATGCAATCGCCGACGGCGTTCAGACCGAGTTCACCGGACAGCTCGCCCTGCTCGAGAAGAGCGATCCGAGCAGCGAGCTCATCGGTATCGGCGTCGCCATCATCGTGCTGCTGATCGCGTTCGGCTCGGTCGTCGCGATGGGTCTGCCGATCGTGACCGCACTCATGAGCCTGTTCGTCGGTGCCGCAGGGGTCGGCGTGATCTCTGCCTTCCTGGACGTTCCCGAGTTCTCGCTGATCCTCTGCTTGATGATCGGTCTCGGCGTCGGCATCGACTACGCGCTCTTCATCGTCACACGCCATCGCCAGCACCTCGCACGAGGGGCATGAGCGTGCACGACTCGGCCGGAACTGCGAACGCCACGGCCGGCCAAGCCGTGTTGTTCGCCGGAACGACGGTCGTGATCGCGATCCTCGGCCTGTTCCTCGCCGGCCTCCCGGCGCTGACGTCGATGGGCATCTCGGTCGCCTTCACCGTGGTGGTCGCCATGGCTGCGGCGATCACCTTGCTGCCGGGTCTGCTCGGCCTGGCCGGCACGAAGATCGACAAGCTGTCGATCCATCGCAAGTCGCACGTGACCAAGCCTGCGCACGAGACGTTTGCAGGTCGCTGGGCGCACCACGTCGGCAGCCACCCGGTTCGTTACGCCGTGGTCGGCCTCGTTGCGCTGCTGACCATCGCGGCGCCGACGCTCGGCATGCGGATCGGGACGCCCGACGACGGCAATGCGGCCACCGACACGACGCAGCGCAAGGCGTACGACTTGCTCGCCGACGGCTTCGGTGCCGGGTTCAACGGTCCGATCCAGGTCGTGATCGACGTCCCGACGCCGGCCGACACGGGTCGCTGTCGATCGCGTCCGCGACGCACTGCAGGCCGACCCCGGAGTCGCCGCCGTCACCGCGCCGGTCTTCAACGCTGCCGGCGACACCGCGGTGCTGATGGTCAACCCGACGACCGCGCCGCAGGACGAGCGGACCGACGCACTCGTCCATCACCTGCGCTCCGACGTGCTTCCCGTCGCCGTGTCGGGCACCGATGCCACCGCATTGCTCACCGGTCAGGCGATGGTCACGGACCTCACGGAACGCATCACCGACCGCCTGCCGCTGTTCATCGCAGCAATCGTGGCGATGTCGTTCGTGCTGCTGATGATCGTGTTCCGCTCGATCCTCGTTCCGCTGAAGGCCGCACTGATGAACCTGCTGTCGATCGCGGCCGCCTACGGCGTGATCGTCGCCGTGTTCCAGTGGGGTTGGGGCAACGAACTGATCGGCGTGCACCACACGATGCCGATCAACCCGTTCGCACCGCTGATGATGTTCGCCATCCTGTTCGGGCTGTCGATGGACTACGAGGTGTTCCTGCTGTCTCGAATCCGTGAGGAGTACGTGGCGACCGGCGACAGCCACCAGTCCGTGGTCGCCGGCCTGTCCGGCACGGCGAGGGTCATCACCTCGGCGGCGCTGATCATGATGAGCGTGTTCGGCGCCTTCGTGCTCGGCGACGATCCGACGGGCAAGCTGTTCGGTGTCGGCCTCGCCGTCGCCGTGTTCCTCGACGCCACGCTCGTTCGCATGGTGCTGGTGCCGGCGACGATGAGCCTGCTCGGTCGTGCCAACTGGTGGCTGCCGGGATGGCTGGACCGGATCCTTCCGCACCTCGACTTCGAGTCGGCACCCAACGACGCCGAGGTCATCGACATCGAGGACGAGGATGAAACGGAGCGCGAGCTCGTCGGCGTCTGATCGAACCAGAATCACGCCAGTGGTCCCATTCCCACCGTCTCAGAGACGGTGGGGGTGGGACCACCTCCGCGCTTTGGGTCAGGCGTGGAGCCGGGTCGAGGTGATCACGATGGCTTCGGAGAACCCGGCGGCGAACGTCTCGACCGTGCCGAAGATCGCGCCGATCCGTTCGGCGTACTTGGCGGCGTACTCGGGAACCTGGTCGGCAGGAGGGTGGCCCGTGGCGCAGACCGGCGGTGCCCTCGATGCGGATGATGTCGCGGCCGATGTCGGTGACGTCGAGCCCGAGAGCGACGTTCGGGTTGGCGGCGATGTTGCGGAGCTTGGCCTTGCCCGGCCGGCTGTAGATCAGCACGCTGTCGTCGTCGCGATACAGGAACCACACGGGAACGGTGTCAGGCCGGCCTGCCGGATTCACGGTCGTGAGCCAGGCCATCAGGTTGGTCTGCAACCGAGTCTCCACGCGCGCGCGTCGATCTGGCGAAAGGGCTGCGGTCAATTTCATGTGGGCCATCTTCGCCTGCCCGGTCGTCGTGGGCAGTCACGATTATTGAAGGGCGAGGTCGTAGACGGGTTCGCCGAGCTGGTCTTCGACCAGGGTCATGCCGAGACCAGGTTCGTCTGCCTGAGGGACGATGTAACCCCGGTACTGCGACACGGGCCCAGTGACGTGCGATGAGATGACCCAGTTGCCGAAGTCGCAGGAGTGCGCGCGATTGCGTGCCGGGGTCGACGCGTTCATGTGGGCGAACGCCATCGTGATGAGATCGCCGCCGCCGGCGTCCTCGATGGTCACCGCGACACCGAGCTCGACCGCGACATCACGCATCAGCTTGGCCGGTGTGATGCCGCCGACCCGCGTGAGCTTGATGGTGATGCCGTCGACCGCGCCGGCCCGATGTGCCGCGAGCAGAGCGGCGAGGGACACCATCGACTCGTCGAGCACCATCGGTCCTCCCCAGATGCTTCGCAACGCGATGCAGTCGTCGATGGTCGCGCAGGGTTGCTCCAGTTGAACGCCTGCGCCGCCGGGTCCCAACGCGCGAACGAACGCTCGGGCCGCGCCCAGCAGGAACCCGCAATTCGCGTCGGCGTAGATCGGCACGTCGGGGCCGACGGCGTCGCGGACCGCGAGGACTCGAGCCGGCGTCGATCACCGGATCGTCGCCGACCTTGACTTGGAGACGCGGGTAGCCCTGACCGATCCGTTCGAGGGCCTTCGCCGCGGCATCCTCCGGCGTTGGCCCCTGCACGGGGCGGTACAGTCGGCGTCGGTTCGGGTCCGTCGCCGCCGAGGTGTTGCCACAGCGGAACGCCTGCCAGTCGAGCAGCGAGATCCCAGCACGCCATGTCGATGCCGGCCTTTGCGTACGGGTGACCGGACTGAGGGCGTCATGCATCGCCCGTGGCAACGGATTGCGGCGAGCGAGGATCGAGGCCGATCACACCCGGCCCGAGAACGTCGAGAGCCGCCCGCTGCCCACCGGGGAACGCCGCGTCGTAGGTGACCCCGATCGTGCCGGATTCACCGAGCCCGATGGTGCCGTCGTCGGCGACGAGACGAACGACCAACGCGTCCATGCCGGTGGTGACCCGGTCACCCGACATCCGATACGTGCCTTCGGCATGCGGCAGATGCAGCATCCACGCGGTGATCCGTTCGATCGTTCGTGTACTCATGGCGCCGACCGTACCTTCATCACTCGCGCGCGTCGCCGCTCGATCCGATAGGAACAGTGGATGGACATCGGATTGCACCTCTCCAACTTCACCTGGCCGGGCGGCCCGGCAACGACTGGCGTCCGACCTCGGCCGTGCCGCCAAGCTGGCCGAGGACGTCGGCTTCACCAAGCTCTCGGTGATGGACCACGTCTGGCAGATCGGGATCGTCGGCCCGCCCGAGAACGACATGCTCGAGGCGTACACCGACGCTCGGCTACCTCGCCGCGAAGACCGAGCGCATCCAGCTGCTCGCCTGGGTGACGGCGGCGATCTACCGCCAGCCGGGCATGCTGGCCAAGGCAGTGACCACGCTCGACGTGCTGTCGCAGGGCCGGGCCTGGCTGGGCATCGGCGCCGGCGTGGAACGAGGAGGAGAGCGTCGGGCTCGGGCTTCCGTTCCCGTCCACCGCCGAGCGCTTCGAGCGGCTCGAGGAGACGCTGCAGATCTGCCTGCAGATGTGGAGCGACAGCGAGGAGCCGTACGTGGGCAAGCACTACACGTTCGGGCGCACGCTCAACTCACCGCAGTCGGTGCAACGCCCTCACCCGCCGATCCTCATCGGAGGCGGGGGCGAACGCAAGACGTTGCGGATGGTCGCGCAGTACGCGCAGGCGTGCAACCTGTTCCCCGGCCCGGAGCTCGAACGCAAGCTCGACGTGCTGCGCGGGCACTGCGAGCAACTCGGGCCGCAACTACGACGACATCGACAAGACCGTGATGACGTGCACTCGATCCCGGTGACAAGGGCGAGAACGTCGATGCGATCCTCACCGCAGTTGCAGGCGTCTCGCCGACGCTCGGCATCACGCATGCTCCACACCGGGATGAAGGACGCGTCGTCGCCGGCCGACTTCGAGGTGTTCGGCGACAAGATCATCCCCGAGGCCGCCAAGTTGCTGATGCCGCCCTCCTTCCAGAAGCTCACGCAACGTGGGGCGGGCACGACCTAGGTGCTGCCGACATGGACGGTCGCATCGCCCGGAGCGGGCAGAACGTAGCAGCGTGACCAGCTCCGAAACTGCCTGGTCACAGAGTTAACACGAGGCAAAGATCGTTCGCGATACGCGCCGATCGTGAGGTGTCTCACTGTCCGTGAGGCTTAATTCATCTAGACACTATCTACTGCCCTTCACCTCATTCAGGATTGCGTGCGGCGCCAACTGAACTGGGGATGTGTGTGAAGAAGAGACTGCTGATGCTCGCGGTAGTACCGATGGCTGTGGTTCCGATTGCGGTACTGACACTGTGGAACTCGATCGCAAGCGGCGACAACTGATTCGGCTGCGGCGGAGGTCGACAAGCCCGTGGCACTGGTCGGTGACCCGATCACGTTCACGTCGACCAATCCGTGCACGACCGCCTGCTCGCTGACATGGCGACGGCCCGACATCGGTCTGGCGCGGTTCGGTGGAGTGATCGTCGGTCGCGGCGAGCAGTTCACGATGAGCTTCACCGATCCTGGTTCGTATCAAGTGGTGCTCGATCTCGGCGAACAATGTGATGGCACGACGCGGCTCATCTGCCACTCGTACACGCTGGTGTTCGTCGACGTCGTCACCGAGTTGCCTCCCGTCGACCCCACCCCACCGGCTGACCCTGTCACGCCTCCGCCTGATGCCGTGACTCCGCCGCCCGCGGATGTCACGCCGCCACCGGCAGATGTGACCCCGCCACCGGCTGATGTGACGCCGCCTCCCGCGGATGTCACTCCTCCTCCCGCCGATGTGACACCTCCTCCCGCGGATGTGACACCGCCGCCCGCGGATGTGACGCCTCCTCCGGCTGACGTGACCCCGCCTCCCGCGGATGTGACGCCGCCTCCGACCGATCCTGTGGTGACGCCACCTGTAGATCCCGTGGTGACACCGCCGGTCGATCCTGTCGTCGAGGCCCCGACACTGGTCGCTCCCAACGACTTGACCGCGACGATCGTCGGTCGCCGAAATCGCCTGACGTGGACCAATCCTGTGAGCTCGGCGACGTCACTCGTCCTCGAGCGCTGCAGGGGCGTGGGTTGTACATCGTGGGAGCAGGTTTCCGCTCTCGATCTGTTGACGACCAGCTTCATCGAGTCTCGTCCACGCCGCGGCGGCACCGACATCTTCTCGTACCGGCTCGCCGTGTCGGACGCGACAGGCACCGTCTACTCCAACGTCGAGGTGGCCGTCGCGTCGCCGCTGACCGGCGCTGACGGGTGCGCCGGTAACTTGGCTCACTGATGCGTAAATCGTGGCCGTTCGCAATCGTCGTGATCGTCGTCGGTGGGCTGGCCGGCGTGGCGATTGCCGGGCGTCCCGAGCCGAGCGATCCGTTCGTACTCGAGCCGAGCATCACTTCGGTCGCGACCAGCACCACGTCACCGGCAGCCTCGACGACAACTTCGGAGCCGTCCACGACGACCACTCTCGCGACGGCGACCACGACCGCGGCTTCGACGACCACGGTGCCGGCAACGACCACCACCGCGGCACCGACGACGACAACGACTGTCGCTCCCACGACCGTGGTGCCGACGACCACCATCCTCGGTCCGTTGCCTCACGATCAGGTGCGGCTGGTGCTCGCCAACGGCGATGGCCGCTTTCGGCTCGCGAGCGTGACGGCTGATCGCATCCGGCCGCTCGGCTACCAGATGGTCCTCGGCGACACGGTGAACCTCGTCGACGCGACGATGATCTACTACCGACCGGGCTTCGATGACGAGGCTGCGTTCGCCGCGGAGGACATCGGCGTGCCCGACGCGATCATCCTTCCGTTCCCGACCAACACATCGCAGCCGATCACGGATTCCGATGCCGGTGGCGACGTCATCGTGGTGCTGGGGCCCGACGCCCCGCTGATCGGGGCGTGAGGCGGTCTCGGCCGGACGCGCGGCCCCGTGGCGCGCACTCGTAAGGTGTCGCCATGTCGCAGCCGAGGCCGCAAGGAGCACGATTCGAGGGTCGGATCGGTCGCGTGCTGGCCGAGTCGGAACCGTGGTTCGAGGAGCCGCCGCACCCGGGCGAGTCTTCCCCCAACGTCGTCATCGTCTTGCTCGACGACACGGGATTTGCCCAGTTCGGTTGCTATGGATCCACGATCGACACTTCCAATGTCGATGCGCTGGCAGCGGGCGGCCTGCAGTTCACCAACTTCCACGTGACGCCGCTGTGCTCTCCGACACGGGCATCGCTGCTGACGGGCCGCTCGCAGCACGCCGTGGGGATGCGCACGATCTCCAACTTCCGCACTGGCTTTCCGCACCAGCTGGGTCACATCTCGAACCATGCTGCGACGTTGGCGGAAGTTCTCCGAATGGAGGGATACACAACGCTGTGCGCCGGCAAGTGGCATCTCGCACCCATGGAGCAGTGTTCGGCTGCGGGGCCGTACGATCAATGGCCGCTGGGGCGTGGGTTCGATCGGTTCTACGGGTTCATGGAGGGCGAGACCGACCAGTTCCATCCTGATCTGGTGTGCGACAACCATCCCATCGAACCGCCGGGCGGTCCCGGCGACGGGTACCACATCAGTGAGGATCTCGTCGACCAGTTGCTGCGGATGGTCTCCGACAGCAAAGGAGTGCGACCCGACCGTCCGTTCTTCGCCTACCTCGCGTTCGGGGCGACGCACGCTCCGCACCAGGCGCCCGCCGCGTACCTCGAGAAGTATCGCGGCGTGTTCGATCAGGGTTGGGACGAGACCCGCCGGCAATGGTTCGAGCGCCAGCTCGCCACGGGCGTCGTTCCCGAAGGAACACAACTGGCACCTCGCAACCCCGGCGTCGACGCGTGGGACTCGTTGCAGGAGAACCAGCAGAGACTTGCGGCGCGATTGCAGGAGGCGTTTGCCGCGTTCCTCGATCACACCGACGATCAGATCGGCCGCTTCGTCGAGGGCCTCCGCGACATCGGTCAGCTCGACAACACGCTGCTGATCGTGATGGCCGACAACGGTGCTTCGCAGGAGGGTGGCCCGTTCGGTGTGATGCACGAGATGAAGTTCTTCAACGGCATCCTCGAAACGCCCGACCAGGCGATCGAGCGCATCGACGACATCGGCGGACCTCACAGCCACACCAACTATCCGTGGGGATGGGCGCAGTGCGGCAACACACCGTTCAAGTGGTACAAGCAGAACACCCACGAGGGCGGGGTGCACGTGCCGATGATCGTGCACTGGCCTGCAGGTGTCCCCGTTGATCAGCGAGGAAGTTTTCGCCACCAGTTCATCAACGTGTCCGATGTCGCGCCGACCATTTACGACCTGCTCGGCATCTCGGCGCCCGAGGTGTTCAACGGGTTGGAGCAGCTTCCGGTCACCGGTCACTCGTTTGCTTCGACGCTCGCCGACCCTGGCGCCGCAGCCACCAACACGTTGCAGTACTTCGAGATGACGGGAAGCCGCGCGCTCGTTGCGATCCAGAGCGGTCGCCACTGGAAGGCCGTCTGCCGGCACATCGCAGGAGCGGACTACGACACCGAGCAGTGGGAGCTCTACGACCTCGCCGCCGACGCGTCGGAATGCAACGACCTGGCCGCGACGCAGCCCGACAAGTTGCAGGAGCTGATCGGGTTGTGGTGGACAGAGGCAGCGCGACACAACGTGTTGCCACTCGACGACCGTCTCATCGAATTGTTCGGTGCTCGCTTTCGCGATCGGTCTCCTCATCCGCCGAGCCGTCGGTACGTGTACCGACCGCCGATGTCCCCGATTCCGGCTCAGGCGGCCGCGGCGATTGGCGGTCGCAACTTCGACCTCACCGCGCGTCGCACGGGCCAAGGGTGACGATGGCGTCTTGTGGGCGATCGGCACCGAGAACTCCGGCATCGCCGTCTTCATACAGAACGACAAGCTGATGGTCGATTACAACGCGTTCGACGATCATGCAGTTGTCGAGTCCAGCATCGATGTGCCGTCCGGAGAATCGACCCTCGCCGCTCGATTCCGTCGGGGCGCGGGCAACGGCGGGTCCATCGAGATCTCGATCGACGACGTCGCCTGTGGTAGCGCCGATGCCGCGCTGTTCATGCGGATGATCTCCTCGGTCGGGTCGAGCATCGGGTACGACCACGGCTCAGCGGTCTCGCCGCGATACGTCGCGCCATTCCGGTTCGCCGGGATCCTGCGCGAGATCGTGATCGAGGTCGCCCAGCCGATCGCGAGCGGCGTGGCCGAGGTCGACGCACGTGCCGCGATGAGCCGCCAGTGACTCTCGCCACCAACTCGACAGCAGGAGACTGACCAATGCACAGCGTGCGCACACCCGACGATCGCTTCGACGGCCTCGTGGAATACCCGTTCGAGCCCCACTACGCCGACGTCCCCGACGGCGACGGTGGCACATTGCGCATGCACTTCGTCGACGAGGGACAGCGCGAGGCGGCACCGGTGTTGCTGCTGCACGGCGAGCCATCGTGGAGCTACCTGTACCGACGCATGATCCCGCTGCTCGTGGCGGCCGGCCATCGGGTCGTGGCGCCGGACCTCGTCGGATTCGGTCGCAGCGACAAGCCCACCGAGCAAAGCGACTACAGCTACGCGCGGCACATCGCCTGGACATCGTCGCTCGTATTCGACCATCTGGATCTGGCAGGCATCACGTTCTTCGGGCAGGACTGGGGCGGCCTCATCGGGCTCCGCCTGGTCGCCGCGCGGCCGGACCGCTTCGCTCGCGTCGTCATCGGCAACACGGGCCTTCCAACGGGTGAGGGCAGACCGAGCGATGCGTTCCTCGCCTGGCAGAAGTACTCGCAAGAGGCGCCGGTGTTCCCCATCGGCACGATCGTGAACGGCGGAAGCGCGACCAACCTGTCGCCCGAGATCATCGCCGCCTACGACGCTCCGTTTCCCGACGATTCGTACATGGCCGGAGCCCGCATCTTCCCGGCACTCGTTCCGACCTCGATCGACGATCCCGAGTCGAGACCGAACAAGGATGCGTGGAACGTGCTGTCGTCATTCGAGAAGCCTTTCCTGCTGTGCTTCAGCGACCTCGACCCGATCACGAAGGGAGGCGAGGCCCCGTTCCTCGCGAAGGTGCCCGGCACGAAAGGACAGGCCCACACGAACGTCATGGGAGCCAGCCACTTCCTGCAGGAGGACAAGGGTCCGGAGCTGGCAGCGATCATCATCGACTTCATCGGGGCGACGTCGTAGATGGCCGACAGCGTCATTTCAGAGCGCGCAGCGCCCGATCCGCGGCATGCCATCCGCACATGCCGTGCACCCCGGCTCCCGGTGGTGTCGATGCCGAGCAGAGGAACAGCGCCGTGTTCGGCGTGACGTACGGCCGGGCCGAGATGGTGGGTCGGAAGATCAGTTGCAGACCACTGTGCGCGCCGCCGGCGATGTCGCCTCCGACATAGTTCGCGTTGTACACCTCGAGTTGCGGCGGCGTAGTGACGTGGCGGGCGAGCACCGTGGATGCGAAGCCGGGCGCGAACCGTTCGATCTGCCGTTCGATCGCGTCCGTCGCGTCGCCTGTGTAGCCGTGGGGCACGTGCGCATACACCCAGAGGGTGTGCTTGCCTGCCGGTGCTCGGGAGGGATCGAAGATCGAGGGCTGCACGGCGAGGATGAAAGGACGACCGGGCATTCGTCCGGCGGCCACGTCGGACTCGGCCGCAACGAGTTCTGCGAAGTCGCCGATCACGTGCACCGTGCCGGCACGCCGGCACGCGTCGTTCGTCCAAGGCACGGGCGCGTCGAGGGCGTAGTCGATCTTGAAAGCACCGGAGCCATGACGAAATCGTCGTAGCCGCTGTCGATAACGCGACGGCAGCGCGTCTCCGGCGATCGATGCGAGCTGTGCCGGGTTCGTGTCGAAGAGGACGACGCGATGCGGTGGCAGGTCCGCGAGCCGATGGACCATCGTCGATGTACGGATCTCGCCCCCGAGCTCACCCAGCCGTGCCGCGAGCGCGTCGGCGACCGCCTGCGATCCTCCCGCAGCGATCGGCCATCCGCCGGCGTGCGCCGAGCCGGCCAACGTCAGCCCGAACGCCGATGTCAGCGGGCGACGCAACGACAACATCGCGTGCGCCGCGCAACCGCCGAACAACGCTGCCGCCTCCTCCGTGACGAAGCGATGTGACGTCAGTGTGGCCGGCAGCAATGCGCGCAACCCGAACCGCCCCAGCATCATTGGATGCCGCGGAATCGTGAGCACCGGGCCGAGCAGCTGTGGCAACAGCTTCGGCCAATCGTCGACAACCGGCTGCATCAACCGGCGATAACGGGCGCCGTCCGCACCGAGGCCATCGGCCGTCTCGTCGACACTGCGATGCAACACGGCGGCGCGACCACCGTCCAGCGGATGCGCCAACGGGATGTCGGGCCAGATCCATCGAAGCCCGTGCTGACCAAGCGTGTCCAACGACAGAGCCGGTGCGGAAACCCCGAGTGCGTGCACCGCGGCACAGACGTCGTGCGTGAAGCCCGGCAATGTCAGCTCGGCAGAACGAGTTCCGCCTCCGATCCGTTCCGCAGCCTCGAGCACGAGCACCGAGTGGCCTTGCTCCGCCAGGCGCACCGCGGCAGCCAGCCCGTTCGGGCCCGATCCGACGACGACTGCGTCGTACTGTGTGCGCGCAGCGTCTGTCGTCATGTGAATGCCTCGCGTCGGAGGGTACACGCGTTTCGTCCTCCCCGGAATCGGGAACTTCACTCCGTTGACGACCGAAAGGAGCCAGTCATGGCAGGTGTCGCGATCATCACCGAGGCGTGCATCGACACGAAGGACCGGGCATGCGTCGACGTGTGCCCCGTGCAGTGCATCTACGAGTTCGACCCGCAGAAGAACCAGCTGTTCTCCGAGGACGAGGCCGGCAGCGGCGTCGTCGAGAACACGCACGCACCGAACCCGGACGCGATCGCCATCTTCGGCGACAGCATCCTCTACGTGAACCTCGACGAGTGCACGTCGTGCACGGCCTGCTACCAGCCCGACGTGTGCCCGGTCGGCGCGATCTACTCCGAGGAGCATGTGCCCGACGGCTCGGCGACAACTGCCAAGTACAACGCCGATGACCCGAACAAGGGCCACGACCACACGTTCTTCATCCAGCACAGCCGCGACGTGTTCGCCGACTAGCCCCGGGTCGTCGACAGCGGTGTAGAACCGCACACATGTCTGATCGATTCGACGCCGAGTACTACTCGCGTTTCTACGGCCGCCGGCCTGTGCACGATCGCAAGCAGATCGCCCATCTCGCCGACGGTGTCATGTCGTTGGCGAAGTGGTGGCGCATCCCGATCAGGTCGGTGCTCGATGTCGGTGCCGGCAAGGGCTACTGGCGCGACTGCCTTGCCGATTCTCATCCATCCGTGAAGTACCACGGCATCGACGCCAGCGAATACGCGTGCCGCCGCTTCCACCACGAACATGTCGACATCGCCTCGTGGCAGCCGCCGCGCCAGTACGACCTGGTCGTGTGTCAGAGCGTTGCGCAGTACCTCGACGACGTGAACGCGGCCAAGGCGATCCGTGTGCTGGCAACTGCGTGTCGGGGACTGCTGTACTTCGAGACACCGACTGTCTCCGATCGCGACACCGTGATCGACCGATCGAGCACCGACCTCGACGTGCATTGGCGATCCGGCAGCTGGTACCGCAAACGGCTGGCGGCCGGCTTCACGGAGATCGGAGCCGGCCTCTGGCTCTCGCGGGACTGCGCCGCCGTGTTCTTCGAACTCGAGAGGGCTCGCTGAGCCAGTAGCGTTCGTGTCGTGCACCTCGCCGAGGAACTGGCCCTCGTTTCGATCGACCCTTCGTCGGGACGCCATGGTCTTGGTCTGCGGAGCGAGTTGAACGCCTGCCTCGCCGGTCTCCTGGTGGCCGAACTGCTGCTCGATGGCGTGATCGAGATCGGCGACAAACCGGACCGCGTCGCCGTCACCGGCAATGCCGAGCCGAAGTCGAAGCTCCTGGCCGCCGCCACCGCGGTCGTCATCGACAGGGGCCCGAAGATCAAGTCGGTCCTGTCGCACATGGATCGAGGGCTCTCGCAGCGGCTCGGTGTCGGCACATGGGATGCCGTGGTGTCGAGCCTCGTCGACGCCGGTGTGTTGGCGGCGACCCAACGCGGCGTGCGAGCGCGCAACCAGATCCTGCAACCTTTTGTTCGCGACGCGGCTGTGGCTGCTCTGCGCGTTGCGGCGGCGGGCGACTCGGCCATCGAACCACGACTCGCTGCCGTGCTGTCGATGACCGGCCCGGCACATCTCCTGGAGGTCGTTGCACCCAACCGTCCGGCGCGTCGCCACGCCCGCGAGCGCATCGACAACGCGCTGTGCGACACATCGCTCGAACAGGTCGGTCGGATCGTTCGCCGCCTGATCTCCGACGCGACGTCCGCTGCTGCTGCAGGCGGCGTCGCAGCCTCCGTCGGCGCCTGCTGACCTCCACAGCGTTTGACCGTTGCGGCCCCGTATAGGGGCCGCAGACGTCAAGCGCAACGCTGTGTTTGTTGCGTTTGGAGGCTGGCGGCCCGTCACCGGGCATGCCGTGGTGAGCAGATGGACCGAGGCTCGGCGACCTAGGCCATTGCGACGGCAGGACGGCGGGATCCGTCGACTGCGGTGCGCCAGTGGCGTGACCGCAGGGTCAGCAGGCCGAAGCCGACGAGCAGCAGCCCCGCGCCGATGATGAACGCGAGGTGCAGGTTCGCGGCATCGCCGATGAACCCGATGAACAGCAGACCGACGCCGTACGAGACGCCCATCGCTGCTTGCATGATCGACATCACGCGGCCTCGACTGGCGGCCGGAGCGTCGCGCTGGATGATCGCGGAGGAGGCGATGAAGAACCCCGCACCGGCTCCGCCGAGCAGTGCCGATGCAACGACAACCCACACCGCGTTCGGTGCGACTGCGTAGAGCCCGAGTGAGAATGCGAGCAGGAGGATGAGCCTGCCGATCAGCAGCGACCGCGGATGCCGGTGGGCGAGCATCGCCACGATGATGCCGCCGACGATCGCGCCGACGCCCTGAGCCGAAGCGACCGTCCCGGCCATGCCGGTGCCGCCGCCGTACTCGGCGCGCAGGTAGATGGGGATCAGGCCGATGAACGGGACGATCGTCAGGTTGTAGAGCACCAGCAGCGCGACGCCGTGGAAGCAACCCGTGGTCGAGCGCAGGGTGCGCCATCCTCCGACCAGCCGATCGAGGATCGTGCCGTCGCCACGGGTCGGCCGGAACTCGCGGCGCACGAGCGTCACTGCCACGGCAAGGACCACGAATGATGCTGCGTTGAAGCCGATCGTCCAGGCCGGGCCGACCAGCAGCACGAGGGCGGTGCCGAGCAAGGGACCGATGATGCGGCCGCTGTTCCAGGAGTAGACGCCGAGCGAGACCATCGCCATGAGCTCCTCGGGCGGCACGAGGTCGGGCTGCATCGCTGCATACGACGGAGCTCCGGTTGCGCCTGCGGCACTTGCCAGGAGGATCAGCACGATCAGCACAGCGGGTTCGCGAACGCCCAGCCCGAGGACGACCGCCATCACCGAGGTGACGACCGCCTGAACGATGAGGGCGGCGGCAAAGACCTTGCGTCGATCAAACCTGTCGGCCAGCAACCCGCCAACGGGGGAGGCGACGCTCTGGGGGGCGAAGGTCGCCAGCGCCACCAGTCCGGTCTGCACAGCGGAGCCCGTGTGGGCCGCGACAAGACTGCCGACGACGATCAGTTGGACCCAGGTTCCGATGTCACTGACGACCGCTGCTCCCCACAAAAGCCTTACCGCCCTGTGGCGGAGGGGCAGGAATGGGTGGTTCGTCACGACAAAAATCCAGGCTAACGAGCGGCCCGATTTCGTGCTGGCCGGATCGATAGGTCATTCGGCACATTTGTTCGCGGGCTGAAGCATTCGCCTGCAACATCGCGTGAAAATTGGCTTCGAGCTGTGGGCACGAAAACGGGCCGTACCCGCCCATTTCCGTGCCCACAGCTGATGATGCGGCGATCGAACGTCAGCCCCCGAGGCTTTGCGTGGTGAAGACCGAGGTGCCGTCGACCGTGCCGGTGAAGTCGCCGTCGAGTGAGACGACCGACGCACCGGGGATCTCGTTGGTGGAGCCGGTCAGCGCCGCCGCACCGCCATCCTTGGTGGTGCCGGTGCAGTTGATGTCGATCTTCGACACGTCTTCCTGCACGGCAGCGTCGCAGGTCAGCGGGCCGTCGAGCTCGTGGCCGGCATTCTTGAACTGCTCCTCACCCTGCTGAGTTGCGATGTTGCGGGCCAGCGCCTCGGCGGCGTTGTTGGCAACATCTCCTGCTGCGTCGGCGACGTCGGACGCCGCCGTCTGGAGGTCGGTTGCGATGGATGCACGATCGTCGGAGCTACACCCGGCAACGGCCAGGGCAGCGGCGACTGCGACTGCGCAGATAAGTCGGTTGTTCATGGTCGTCAATGTTCCCGACCGAGCCCGTGACGAAACGTTCGACGGCTAGGGTTCGGCCGTGGTCGGCGACATCGACGTGGCTCCGTTGTGGCTGCGCGATGCATGTTCGTGCGCTGACTGTCGGGACGAGTTCTCCGGTCAACGCTTGCGAGGCGTGCTCAGCCTCGAGCCCGATACGTCGATCGCGGAATGGCGCGAGGACGACGGCGTCGTCGAGGTGAGGTTCGCACCCGACGATCACGTGTCGCGATTCTCGCGGGCGTGGCTGGAGGCGAACATGCCCGGCAAGGCGATGCTCTTCGATGATCGCAGCGAGCGCCATCGCCCGCCGTGGCTCGCCGCCGATCTGGGCGGTCGTCCCTCGCAGGTCGATTGGGAAGAACTGCGCACCGCCGGTGACTCGCGGGCTGAGGCTCTGGATGCCTTGATGCGGACCGGCTTGCTACTCGTGCGACATGTCCCCACCGAATCCGGGATGGTGCTGACGGTCGCTCGATCGTTCGCCTACGTGCGCACGACGAACTACGGCGATCTGTTCGACGTGCGGGTCGAAGCGCGACCCGTGAACCTTGCGTTCACCGGCCAAGCGATCGCGCCGCACACCGACAACCCGTATCGCGATCCGGTTCCTGGCATCCAGCTCCTGCATTGCCTGCAGTCGTCACCCGGTGGCGGCGACAACACCTTCATCGACGGTTTCGCGGCAGCCGCGTTGATCCGAGACGAAGATCCGCAGGCGTTCAACACGCTCGTGTCGACGTCGCTGACCTTCCGCTACGAAGACGCCGACGCTGTGCTGCAAGCCAGCGGGCCGATCATCGGCGTGAACCACGCGGGCGATGTCAGGAGCATCCGCTGGAACGATCGCTCGATCATGCCGCCGGCCGTTCCACCAGACGAAGTCGACGAGGTCTATCGGGCGCTTCGTGTCTTTGCCCGCACTCTCGAGCGCCCCGAGCTCGCCATCCACCTGACTCTCGGTCCGGGCGATTGCATCGCCTTCGACAACACGCGTGTGCTGCATGCCCGAACTGCGTTCGAAGGTGGCCGTGGAGCGCGGCATCTGCAGGGGTGCTACGCGGACCTCGACGCCTTGGCGTCGACGATCGCAGTTCTCCAGCGGGGGCGCCCGTGAAGTTGGCGGCGTGGACAGACGAAGCGTGGGAGTCCATCGAGCGCACGTTCGTGTCTGCAGGAGGCATGGCGTACCTCGGTGAGGACGTCACCATGATGCAGCACCAGTTGCAGGCCGCGGCGCTGGCCGCTGGGAGCAGCGACGAGTTTGTCGTCGCCGCCTTGTTCCACGACATCGGCCACATGGTCGGTCTCGACGAGGCTGGCACCGATGCGGCCGCCGCGATGGCGGACGATCGTGATGCTCATCATGATGCCGGCGGGGCAAGGTTTCTGGAGCGTTGGTTCGGACCCGACGTCACCGAGCCCGTTCGGCTCCATGTAGCGGCCAAGCGATTTCTCGTGTCGACCGAACCCGGGTACGCGGCGAATCTCTCTTCGGCGTCCGTTCACACGTTGCGTCTGCAGGGCGGACCGATGTCTCAGCAGGAAGCCGCGGCGTTCGAAAGCAACGACTTTGCGCGCCAAGCGGTCGCTCTCCGCCGACTCGACGAGGCCGCCAAGGACGCCTCCGCGCCCATCCTCGAACTCGACGAGTTCCGCGAAATCGTGAGCCGAGCGCTGCACCGTGAAGCGCGGCGACGTTCGTTGGCGTAACGTCCGTTCCGCAGGCGCGTTGGGGCGCCCTGCCACATCACGCATCGAGAGGTTGCAATGGCCACTGCAGGATCGATCTTGGGCAATGCCGTTCAGCGGTTGGAGGATCCCACGCTGCTCACCGGCGCGGGGAAGTACCTCGACGACATGGCGCCCGTGGGCTGTCTACATGTTGCATTCGTTCGCTCCACGCAGGCGTACGCAAACGTGACCGCGGTCGATGTCTCCGCCGCGGAGACGATGCCCGGCGTGAAGGCCGTCTACCACGCCCGCGGCGACGACCTCGGCATGCCGTCGTTCCAAGGCTTCCCGATGATGCCGCCGACCGTGAATCGCCCGATCTTCGCGAAGGACGTCGTGCGGTTCGTCGGCGACATCGTTGCTGCAGTTGTCGCGACCTCGAAGGCCGAGGCAGTCGATGCGGCCGACGCCGTTGTCGTCGATTACGAGCGGCTCGACCCGATCGTCACCGCCGCACAGGGTCTCGCCGACGGCGCTCCCGTGCTGTTCCCCGAGCACGGATCCAATGTCTGTTTCGGTACCGACCACGGCGCCGACGTCGACCCCTTCGAGGGCGCCGACGAGATCGCCGAGGTCACGATGATCAGCCAGCGTCTCGCCGGCGCGCCGATGGAGAACAACGGCATCCTCGCCGAGCCCGGCGATTCGTCGGGACTGTTGACATGCTGGATCTCACATCAGGCACCCCACTCCGCCCATGGCGCCATCGCGGCGATGCTCGGCATGGAGCCGGGCAACCTCCGCGTGGTCTGCCCGTGGGTCGGCGGCGGCTTCGGTCCGAAGGCCGCCGTGTACCCCGAGTACCTCGTCGCCGCGGCCGCGTGCCGAGCGCTCGGTGAGCCCGTCAAGTGGGCCGAGACGCGATCGGAAGACATGGTCTCGCTCGTCCACGGCAGGGACTACGTGATGACCGCCAAGCTCGGTGTCACCAAGGACGGAAAGATCACCGGCCTCGAGGGCGACGTCACCGCCAACGCCGGTGCGTATCCGGCGATCGGAGCGATCCTGCCGATGTTGACGCAGATGATGTCCGTCGGCGTGTACGACATCGAGAAGGTCAAGTTCAACACGCGATCCGTCATCACCAACACGACGACGGTCGGCGCGTATCGCGGCGCTGGGCGCCCCGAGGCGACGCAGTTGATCGAGCGCGTGATGGACGTCGCGGCCGCGAAGATCGGCATGGATCCCGCCGAGATCCGTCGCCGCAACTTCATCCAGCCCGACAAGTTCCCGTTGACCACCAACACCGGCGCCGCCTACGACTCGGGCGAGTACGAGAAGGCGCTCGATGCGGTGTTGGCAGCGTCGGGCTACACCGAACTTCGAGCCGAGCAAGCCCGCCGGCGTGCCGCCAACGATCCCATTGCGCTCGGCATCGGTGTGTCTGCGTACGTCGAAGTGACCGCTCCGGTCGGTCTGCACATCGAGTTCGGCGCAGCCGAGATCCACGACGACGGAACGGCCAGCGTGTTCGCCGGCACCAGCGTGCACGGGCAGGGTCACCACACGTCGTTCGCAATGCTGGCGTCCGAGGTCCTCGGCATCCCGATGGACAAGATCAAGCTCGTCAACTCCGACACCGACCTCGTGCCGCGTGGCTCCGGCACGCTGGGATCGAGGTCGTTGCAGACGGCCGGCTCGGCGATCTTCCTTGCCTCGACCGAGGTGCTGAATCGCGGCCAGCGAATTGCTGCACACCTCCTCGAGGCCGCTGCGGAAGACATCGTCGCCGAGAACGGATCGCTGCACGTCGCCGGAACTCCGTCGAAGTCGATCTCGTGGGGCGAGCTCGCGATCGCGTCGAAGGATCCGTCGAAGTTGCCGGAGGGTCTCGATCCTGGAGTGCTTCGCCACGAGCTCGACTTCGACGGCACCAACTCGACGTTCCCGTTCGGCGCCCACGTCTCCGTCGTCGAAGTCGACACCGAGACCGGCAAGGTCGTCATGCTTCGCCACGTTGCAGTCGACGACTGCGGCCGCATCCTGAACCCGCTGTTGGTCTCGGGTCAGCAGCACGGGGGCATCGCCCAGGGTGCCGCGCAGGCGCTGTACGAGTGGGTGCGTTACGACGAGGACGGCAACCCCGTCACCGGCACGTTGCTCGACTACTCCGTGCCGTCAGCGGCCGAACTGCCCAGCTACGAGACCTCGAACACGCAGACGGACAGCCCGCGGAATCCGCTCGGCGCAAAGGGCATCGGCGAGTCCGGCACGATCGGCTCGACGCCGGCCATCCACAACGCCGTCGTCGACGCGCTGTCGCATCTCGGCGTCACGCCACATCGACATGCCGTGCACACCCGAGCGGGTCTGGGCAGCACTCAACGCCGTCTGAACTCCCCTTTCCTCTCAGCGTTTGACCCTTGGCGCCCCGCTACGGGGCGCCAAACGCCAAACGCAATGCTCGCTAGGCATGAACACCGGCGCGAAAATCACCCTTGCGCGAGCGCGAACCTCGCGGCAGTCTGGGCGCATGACGAACCTTCGCGACCGTCCCAACACCGCGCTTCTGGTAGTCGATGTCCAGAACGGGGTGGTCGACAACGCCCACGAGCGCGACGCAGTCGTCGCGAACATCAGCACCCTGGTCGAGACCGCACGTGCCGAAGACGTGCCCGTGATCTGGGTGCAGCACTCCTCCGAAGAACTGCCAGAGGGCTCGGATGTGTGGGAGTACGTGCCCGAGTTGCAGCGGCGCGACGACGAGCCGCTGGTGCACAAGACGCATGGCGACTCGTTCGAGGACACGACGCTGGAGGCCGAGCTCGCACAACGCGGTGTCGGCCGCGTCGTCGTCACCGGCGCGCAGACCGACGCCTGCATCCGGGCGACGCTCCACGGCGCATTCGTCCGCGGCTACGACACGACGTTGGTCAGCGATGCGCACACCACCGAGGACTTGTCCGACTACGGCCTTCCACCGGTCGAGAAGGTGATCGCCCACACCAACATGTACTGGACATGGCAGACCGGGCCGGGTCGTAAGGCGGATGTGGTCGGCACTGCGGATGTCTCGTTCGACGCAGCAGAGGCGGAAGCCGAAGCCTCAATCTGAGGCGTTCACGGAATCGGCAGCGGCGGAAGTTGCGCGATCGCGTCGAGGAAGTGTGTCATCCACACCTGCGTGAGCGCAGCGAGGTACGGCGAGTCCGCCTCGACGCGGGTTTCGATCAGCTCGAGTGAACCGTTGAGGTAGACACCGAGGTCGTAGGGCGGCCCGACCGAGAGGTTTGCATGAGCCGTGCTGACCATCGAGCTGAGCGCGATCTTGATCGCGCCTTCCAATCGCACCTGCGCATGCACCGCGAGCTCGAGCATGAACTTGCCGTACTTGCTCTCGCCGATCTGCAGGAACGGACGCTCGTCGGAGACGCGGATGTAATTGCCCTCCGGGTACACGAGGAAGATGTCGGCGCGCTCGCCGGCGATCTGCCCGCCGACGATGAACGTCGCCGTGGCCGACGAGCCGAGCGTGGGAAATGTCGCTGCGAGATTTCGCGACCAAGCCGCCCGATGTAGATCGCGGCCTCGTTGAGGTGCTTGATGTTGGCCAGGCTCTCGTGGTCGCCCGGCATTGCCAGATCGGCGTTGATGCGGTCGAGGACCTCGTGTGTGGTTGCAAGCGAGCCTGCGGACTGCAAGACGAACAGCCGGTCGTCGCCGGCGCGCAGCACATGCAACTTGCGATAGGTGCCGACGTTGTCGACACCGGCATTGGTGCGTGTGTCGGAGAGGAAGATGAGGCCTTCGTCGAGGCGAAAGGCCATGCAGTAAGTCACGAGATGTTGCCCCAATGGCTCGGAGTGATGGAGTGACGATGGTAGTCAGTGGACGATCCGCGAGTTGCCGAAATCGTGTGACTAACCTGGCCACACCACGCGTTGTGCGAGCAACCTACATTGGGGGTAGTCATGGATTCGAGTTACGGACAGGGCAGCAGCTACGCAGAACCCGGCTACGGCTGGCTGTTCTTCGCCGGCTCGATGATGGGCATCGCCGGCATCATGCGCGTCTTCGACGGCATCTGGGCGTTGCGAGCCAACGACACGGCAGAGAAGCTCACGGGAGGGTTCCTTGGTACCAGCTTGTCGACATATGGATGGGTGTGGATCATTCTCGGGGCGATCTTGATCGTCTCGTCGTTCATGATCCTGAACAAATCCCAGTTCGCCCGCTGGATCGGGATCATCGGCGGTGCATTGCTGGCCATCTCGGCGATCTGGTGGATGCCCTTCTACCCTGTGTGGTCGCTGATGTACGTCTTCGTCGGCGTGCTCGTCGTGTACGGCCTCGCCGTCTACGGCGGACGCGACGCCCGGCCGTGACGAGAAGGTAGATCTCGCTGCGTCTGCCGCGATTTCGCACGCTGCTGATCGCGGCGCTGGGTTCTGCTTGCACTGATCTGGTTGGCGCCGATCATCGCGACATGGGTTGACGACATCGACCTCGCTGGGCTCGCCCACCCGTACGTGGTCATCTTCACCTTCGTGGTGTTGGATGCCGTCGTCCCGGTCTTCCCCAGCGAGTCGTTGCTCACGACGGCTTCGAACCTCGCTGCCCAGGACGGGTCGACCATCGAGATCTGGCGACTGGTGGTTGCCGGTTCGCTCGGCGCGATCATCGGCGATTCGTTGCTGTACTGGCTGTCGAGGACGGTGCTGCGAAGGTACGTCGCCGGCAAGGTGGACAAGGTCCAGCAGAACGAGAAGGTCGCACGATCGATGGAGGTGATGAGCCGCACCGCGCCGACACTGATCGTGTTCGGCCGGTTCGTCCCCGGGCTGCGGTTCATGGTCAATGCCACGATGGGCCTCACCAAGCACCGCTATCCCACCTTTCTGCTGTGGAGCGTCATCGGCGGAACGCTGTGGGCCTCGTACACCTGCATCTTCAGCTACCTCATCGCCACCGTGATCAGCGACCAGCCGGTGTTGTCGATCGCCGTGTCGGTGGTGGTGACGACGGGTTGCCTTGCACTGCTCTACAAGCCGCTGAAGAAGAGCTGGGAAGAGACCGACGCGCAGCACGCTCCGTCACCCGCCGTGTAACGAAACCACTTTCCGCGCGGATCGCCACGAGAAATCACCCCGCAAGAGGTGTCGTGATTCGCGAAATTTCTGCGACTGTGGCAAGGGTGGATGAGACAGCTCGAATCTGCGTCGGCTTCGGACTCGGCACCGACCCCGTCCCTCGTCCACGGTGCACCTGACACGACCACGTCGACGCACATGCTCTCGCCCGCCGGTCCCCTGACGGCGGGCGAGAGCTCTGTCTCGTAGGATCGCCGGCGTGTCGGACGCGATCATCCTGGCGACTGGACTCACCAAGGTCTACGCCGGCGGAGTTGGTGGCGACGTCCGTCGCGGTCGACGCAATCGACCTCGAGATCCGGTCCGGCGAGATCTACGGACTGCTCGGTCCCAACGGTGCCGGCAAGAGCACGACCATCGGGATGCTCACGACGCGGGTGGTGCCGACCAGTGGTTCGATCTTGATCGGTGGCGTCGACCTGGTTTCCCAGCCCGCCCTCGCCAAGCAGCTGATCGGTGTCGTGCCCCAGAGCAACACACTCGACCGGGCGATGACGGTCTTCGAGAACCTCGAGTTCCATGGCCGCTACTTCGGGATGAGCGCGAAGCAGGCGAGGGGCGTGGCGTCGGAGCTGTTGCAGCGTGTGCGGTTGGTCGAGCGCTCGAAGGCGCCCGTCATGGCGCTGTCGGGCGGCATGGCCCAACGTCTGATGGTGGCACGGGCGATCATGCACCGGCCGCAAGTGCTGTTCCTCGACGAGCCTACGGCGGGTCTCGATCCGCAGAGTCGAATCGCGTTGTGGGAGATCCTCGGCGATCTGCACAAGGACGGCCAGACGATCCTGTTGACGACGCACTACATGGAAGAGGCCGACGAGTTCTGCGACCGCGTTGCCGTGATGGACCACGGCCACATCCTCGCCCTCGACACGCCCGCGCAACTGAAGGCGTCGGTCGGCGCCGGCAGGGTCGTGATCGTGTCGGCCAGCGGCGACCTGCCAGTGCTCGCGGACACACTCGTCGCGTCGGTGGAGGGTTCGCACAAGGCTCAAGTGTTCGAGGGACGCATCCTGCTGAGCGTCGACGATTCGCCAGGACTGCTGCCGCGCATCATCGACGCGGCCGAGGCTGCCGGGTCCTATGTCAACGACCTCTCTGTGACCGAGCCCACCTTGGAATCCGTTTTCATCAACCTCACGGGAAAGGATCTGCGCGAATGACCGCCACCACCACACCTGCGTCCGCGTCCGCTCCGGAGCTGCACGGGCTCAGCGAACTTCGCCCCGCCAGCGAGGCATACCGATCTGCGTTCGTCGGACTCCTCGGCCGCGACATGTATCTGCTGCGCAAGGACCTGAAGATCTTCCTGCCGCGTACCTTGATCCAGCCGTTGCTCCTCGTGTTCGTGTTCACCTACGTCTTCCCGAAGACCGGCCAGAGCGTCGGTGGTGCGGAAGGCGCCGCACGATTCTCGACGCAACTCGTCGCAGGTGTGATGGGCCTTGCGATCGTGTTCCAGGGCATCCAGGCCGTGGCGTTGCCGCTGGTGCAGGAATTCGGTGTTTCTCGCGAGATCGAGGACCGCGTGCTGGCTCCGCTGCCGACGTGGATGGTCGGGTTGCAGAAGATCGTGACGGGTCTGTTGCAAGGCCTCATCGGCGCATGCCTCGTGTTCCCGATCGCGGCAGTCGTGCCGGCGACACCTGTCCATCTCAACATCAACTGGCCTGTCCTGCTGACGCTCGCTCCGCTGGCGGGTTGGGTCGCCGGTTCGCTCGGGCTGGTGCTCGGCACCAAGGTCAAGCCGTTCCAAGTTCCGCTGCTGTTCTCCCTGATCGTGCTGCCACTGACGTTCCTCGGCTGTACGTACTTTCCATGGCAGGACCTCGAAAGCGTTCCGTGGCTGCAATACGCCGTGCTGGTGAATCCGGTCGTGTACATGACCGAGGGATTCCGCGCCGCGCTCGTCGGCGACATCCCGCACATGCCCTTGTTCGCGATCTACGGCGCCCTCATCGGCTTCGGTGTGCTGTTCACCTGGATCGGCGTCACAGGTTTCGAGAAGCGGGTCGTCACATAGTCCGGATCCCTACCCCGCTCGGGGTAGGGATCGTCTGGAGTTCGGTCAGCGGGCGAGCCGCTTGGCGATGACGGGGATGATGATCGCTGCGGCGATGAGGTGCGTGGTGAGCAGCAGAACCTTGGTCGACGTCTCGGCGTCGACGAGGAACGGCGGCACCAGCGAGACCGCGGTCAGGGTGACCGTGATGCGGGTGAACCACACGGCCGGTCGAGCGGATCGCCGGCGCAGAACCGCTGCAATCGCAATGCCGCTCAGCGCTGAGAAGATCGTGATTTGAGCGAAGCCCATCAATGGAATCGGGCGACCGCTGTCGTCGACCGCCAGTGACACGTCGCCGGCCTTGGCGATGGAGACGACGACGGTGTTGACAGCTGCGGCGACGAGTGCGGCGAGCAACCCGGCGCGGACGTAGTGGTTGGCATGCTCTTCGACAACGGTCGCGGCGTCGTGCTGAGCGGTGATTGCGATGGTGGCAGCGGTGGTGTTCATGGTGATGTCCTCTCGGGTTCGAGCGCTCGTGCGCTGTGTCGCCCTCTGAACGAACCGGCCTCACCGAAATCGACAGCTCGCCGAAATTTCTTTCCGGCGACAGTCACTGCGGCAACAATGTCCTCGTGGCACATTGGTTGATGAAGTCCGAGCCCGAGGAGTTGTCGATCGACGATCTGGCACGTTCCAAACGAAAGCGATTCGCATGGGATGGAGTGCGCAACTACCGGGCCCGAAACTGGATGTTGCAGATGGAGCCGGGGGAGCAGTTCTTCTTCGCCCACAGCAGCACGAAGGTGCCCGGTATAGCGGGCATCGCCGAGATCGTCGGGCCGTCGTATCCCGACCCCACGCAGTTCGATCCGGAGAGTCACTACTACGACGCAGCGTCGCCGAAGGCCAAGCCTCGCTGGGTGTGCCGTGACGTTCGATTCGTCGAGCGCTTTCCTCGGGTCCTGGCATTGACAAAACTACGCGAGCATGCCGACGAGCTCGGCCCGTTCCACCTCTTGCAGAAGGCCAACCGGCTCAGCGTGATGCCGGTCAGCGATTCGCAGTGGGACATCATCGTCGAGTTGGCCAGGCAGCCATGACCGACCTGCTGTACCTGCGCGACGCCTACCTCACGCGAGTTCGACGCCGTCGTCGTCGACGTTCGAGACGGCGCCGTCGCGCTCGATCGCACCGCGTTCTATCCGACCGGTGGCGGGCAGCCGCACGACGTCGGCACGCTCGGCGGCCTCGAGGTCGTCGATGTTCGCAAGGAGGGCGACCTCGTGTGGCACTCGGTCGCGGGCGACTCGCTGCCGTCGGTCGGCGACACGGTGCACGGCGTCGTCGAGTGGACGCGTCGTCATCAGTTGATGCGCACGCACTCCGCGCTGCACGTGCTGTGCGGTGTGATCTGGAACGAGTGGCGGGTGCCCGTGACCGGCGGCAACATGGAGCCGCTGAGCGCGCGGATGGACTTCGAGTTCGATCCGCTGCCGGAGGGTTTCGGTCCTCGCGTCGAGCAACTCGTCAACGACGAGCTCGCCGCGGACCGGCCGATCGAGGTGTCGTTCCTGCCCCGCTCGACGGCGGTGATGGACGAGGACCTGATCCGCACGAAGGTGTCGATGATCCCCGAGTCGGTGCCGGAGATTCGCGTGGTCGACATCGTCGGTCTCGACAAGCAGGCCGACGGCGGCACGCACGTTCGGACGCACCGGCGAGGTCGGTCGCATCCGAGTGACGAAGACCGAGAGCAAGGGCAAGGGCAACAAGCGCATCCGCCTGGAGATCATCGACGCGTGAGCCAGCACGAGGGTCTAAACGGAGTTGATAAGGTCCGCGACGGACCGATCGGAGGCAGCATTTTGTCGAAGAGATGGATGTGCAAGATCCTCGGTCATCGCTACAAGGCCGAGCGTGCGCCGATCGCCACGAACGACGACGAGCGGGGCAAGATCTTCCGTTGCGAGCGATGCGGGCACGAGAACGCGTTCGACGGCTCGCCTGCCTCTCAGTGGCGGCTGTGACGATGAACTCCGTGGCTCGCCGGATGTTCGACCTCGTCGAGCCGATCGGTGTCATCCCTTACTCGGCCGATGAACCCAACGAGACCATGTTCGCCCTGGGGTTCACGAACTATTGGGACATCTACTTCGCCGGGCGGGCGGCACCACTGGGCATCGTCCCCGCCGAAGTGGTGGATGCGCTCTTCTACAACTTCGCTCCCGGCGAAGTCGCTCGTCACATCCCGAAGGTGTGGAGCACCACCACGCCCGAAGCGGCGTTCGCCGCTCGTCAGGAAGGTTGCGTGAATGCGTTGCGGCGGATCTTCGGCGATCGAGTCGAAGCTCCCTCGTTCGCCCGCGGCACTGAGTTGTTGATCGAGGCGGCGACCAGCGCTCCGGTCGAAGGCCGACCCATGTACGCCGCGCTGCGCGCGATGCCGATTCCCGACGAGGTGGTGGCTCGCCTCTTCCATGCGGCCGGTCTGCTGCGCGAGCACCGCGGCGACGGTCACATTGCAGCCTTGATGGTCGAGGGTGTGGCGCGCCTCGAGGCGCATGTGCTCCTCGCGCTCGACATGGACATGCCGGCGGAGAAGTTCGGGCGCATCCATCACCTTCCGCAAGCGCAGATCGATGCCGTGAAGGACGGGATGCGCGATCGCGGTCTGATCGGCGATGACGGTTGGCTGAGCGAAGCGGGTCACGCCGTGAAGCAGCGCGTCGAGTCGCTCACCGACGACCTCGCGGCGAAGCCGTACGAAAGCCTCGAACCGGGCGAGCTCGAAGAGCTGATGGACTTCCTCGATCCGCTCGCCAAGCTGCTGCTTGCCGCCCAGGAGTAGGGCGACAGTCAGTCTTTGAGCTCCCGGTCGAACATGATCTTGGCGCGCTCGTAGGACTGCGTTGCGGCGTCGTCGTGGTATGCCGGGCCGTAGACACCGAACCCGTGGTTTGCACCGTCGTGGACATCGGCCTCGCCCTTGTCGAGAGTGTTGGTCGCATCGATCAGAGGGCTGTTGGCGGAGGCGGGCTGCATCGTGTCCTCCGAACCGAACGCGACGTACAACGACCCGCTGTACGACGGCACCCCGAGGTGGGGTGAATCGCTGTCGTCGGTGGTGCAGAACGACGGGTGCAGGGCAACGCCGGCGCGGAACTGGTCACCACGATCACGGATCGTGCAGAGCGCCGATCGTGCCCCGATGCAGTAGCCGATGCAGCCCATCGCGCCGCCGCTGTGCAGCGGGATCGGATGGCAGCCAGGCAAGCACGGCCCCGAGGTCCTCGGCGACTTGGTCCTCGGTCGTGCCCAGCACCAGGCCGAACATCTTCTTGATCTCATCGTCGTCGCGGCTCTTCATCGTGTACCACGGCTCGGCGCGGTGGTAGCGGTCGTGGGACACGACGTAGTAGCCCCAGTCGGCGATGCGGGCCATCGTCCGCTTCGATCCATCATCGAGGCCAGGACCGTGATGGAAGAACACGACGACAGGAAAGGGGCCGTCACCATCGGGCCGCACAACGTGAACGCCCATCGGGCCGCTCGGCGTGGTGATCTCTTCAGTGCGTGTCTGCATCCGACCACTCTTGTGTCTGGCGCCATTTGTGCCCGAGTTGGAATCCTCTTGTCAGAGGATCGCGCTCGTCGATGACCAGCTCGCTCGCACCGCCTCTTCCGACCGGCGACGCCGACGTAGGGTTTGGTGATGGCCGAGGGACAGCGTCGCTACACCGACGACGTGCCCGACGACGTCGAGAGTCGGCTGCGCGAGATCTGCCTCGACCTGCCCGACGCATACGAGGAGCGTGCCTGGGTGGGCACACGGTGGATGGTCCGCAAGCGCACGTTCGCCCAAGTTCTGGGCGTCGTCGCCGGTCACGAAGACCCTCTGGTCGTGCTCTCGTTCCGGTCGGCGGGCGAGGAGCTGGAAGTGCTTCGCCATGCCGGTCATCCGTTCTTCGTCCTCGGATGGGGCCGCGATGCCATCGGCATGGTGCTCGATGACGAGACCGACTGGGATGAGGTTCGGGAATTGGTGACGGAGAGCTTCTGCGTGCTCGCGCCGAAGAAGCTGATCGCTCTCGTCGACCGCTAGTCCACGTACCGCAGCGGGACTCGCCTGAATCCCATCATCCAGTAGCCGGCATTGCGACCGGCGCGTTCGGCAAGGTCGTGAAGGCTGAGCGAGTCGGTTCCATCGGAGCCGACGATCGTGGCCACGTCGCCGACAGCCACCTCGGGAACCGACGACGTGTCGACCACGGTGTACTCGGCGTTGACCGACAACACCGAGCAGCGGCAGCCGCGCACCAGGACCGAGGCACAGGGGGAGAAGTCGTAACCGTTGTCGATGCCGAACAGCAGAACCGCCGTGCTGACCACCGCGCTGGGCGATCCGGTGACGAGGTCGTCGCCCGGCTCGCGCCTGCCGACGTGGATCACCAGCGCTCGGATCGCGCGCAACGCCTGCCGGAACCCGAGCTCCTCGGCCTGTACCCCGTCGATCGGCGAGAGGCCGTACGTCAGATTTCCCGGGCGCGATGGTGTTGAGATCGTCGGGGATCGATTCGAGCACGGCGGAGCTGGCGGCGACCTGGGTGTAGGGGATGCAGATGCCGTGCGTCGTCTCGATCTGTCGGACGAGCTCGCCGAACGCGGCGATCCGACGTGTCGCCCATGCCGCTCCCGTCGTGTCGCTGAACGGCACGTGCGCGTAGATGCCCTCGAGGCGCAGACGCGGTTCGGCCACGACTGCGGCGACGAATGCTGCGGCCTCATCGAAGCGCACGCCGAGGCGGCCGAAGCCGGCGTCGACCTCGACATGCACGGCGACGGGCTCCTCGCCGGCCGCGGCGGCAGCGGCCTCGAGACCGGCGCGATCGGCGATGGTCGGCGTCAGGTCATGGGCGAGCAGCCGCGACGTTGCTGTCGGTAGTTGCGAGGCGTACATCAGAATCGGCATCCGCACTCCTGCCGCCCGAAGCTCGATCGCCTCGTCGACGTTCGCCGTCGCGATGGCGTCGACACCGATCTTCTCGAGATGCGGTCCGACCGCGACGGCACCGTGGCCGTACGCGTTGGCCTTCACCGGCACGATGAGCCGCACTGGGCGGCCCACACGCTCGCGGATCAGGTCGATGTTGTGCGTGATCGCGCCGAGCTCGATCTCTGCCCACACGGGACGCGCCCCATCGACGTCGCCGGTCATGGGTCGAGACTAGTTGCACGGTTCGTGAAAGTGTGCGGTGATGAACGACGACACGACACGCTCGGTGAGCCTGACCCGATTGGGTCTCGGACGGTACGAGGCGGTCAATGCCCGCGGCGGAACAATCGAGTTCTCGACCGATCGCGAGCAGACCTTCACGCCCGTCGAACTGTTCCTTGCCTCCGTCGCGGGTTGCACGATGATCGACGTCGACTTCATCACTTCCAAGCGTTCCGAGCCCCTGCGTTTCGAGGTGTCGATGAAGGCCAACAAGGTCCCTCGATGATCACGGACATCATCTCGTCAATCTCTCGATGAGCATCGACGTCGCCTTCCCGGACGACGAGGATGGACGCGCTGCGGCCGCAGTCCTGCCCGACGCAATCACTCGCACGCACGATCGTTTGTGCACGGTCAGCCGGACGGTCGAGATCGGGACGCCCGTCGCGGTCTCCATTGCGGACGCTCCGTCGTAGGGTGCCCGCGGTGATCCGTCAATCCTTTGCGTGGTGGAGATTGCGAACGACTGCGACGACCTTGCCGGCCTCGCGTCGTCGGCGGCGTTCGACCCGGCGATGGGCTGGACGACGACGATCGCGACGTCGTCTCGTGACTCGCCGAGCTCGAAGGAGTGGTAGTTCTCGAGCAGGTTCGACTGGGTCTCCATTCGCTGTGTCTGCCGTGCTGCGCACGATGAGCGCGAGAAGCTCCTCGGTCGTCAGTCGCGGCCTTGTGTTCTCGGTGAGCCCGTCGGTGTAGAAGAGGACCTGGTCGCCGTCGTTCACCGGGACGTCGACCGTCGTGATCGCCGGGCTCGCCAGAACGCCCAGCAACGTGCCCGCGGCGCCGATCTCTCGCGGCGGATCCCCGTTCCCAGGAATCAGGATCGGTCGCGGATGCCCGGCCAGCGCCAGTCGCAACGTGTTGGACGTGTGGTCGAGGTGTGCCTGAGCGACCGTCACGAACCTGGTGTCGCGGCTGCGCTGTCGGAGCGCCCGATTCGCCCAGTCGAGCACCTCGGATGGGTCGTCGAGATGCGCTGACGCAGCGCTGATCGTGTTGCGAACGAGACCCGTGATGACCGCGGCAACGACGTCGTGACCGCAGACATCGCCGACTGTGATGGCGATGGAACCCTCCGAGGGTGTCGAGATGTCGTAGAAGTCGCCACCGACTTCCAGGTCATCCGTTGCCGGAAGGTAGGCGACCGCGATTGCGACGTTGTCGAGTTGCGGTACCTCGTTCGGTAGCAGTCCGAGCTGCAGCGTCCCGATGGTGTCGCGGAGTCGTTGTTGAGCCACCCGCAGCTGACCGATCCATCGCCGCGAGAGGTACAGGATCAGCAGTGCGGAGGCGATGATCGTGGCGATCGCGATCGCTGCGGTCACGACGACCGCGCGAAACGCCGTGGTTCCGTTGGGACGTCACCACAGCCGATCTCGTGTCCACAACGTCGACGAGTTGCTGGAGGTCGGTCCGAAATTGGTCGAACAGGACCTTGCCATTTCCATTCGCAACCATCGCCTGTGCTTGCGCCAGGGAGATGTCGGCCGCCGCGATCTCGGGCTGGGCGGCTTCCGATCGCCACTTCGACAGATCTGCGTCGACCTGCGTGACGAGGCCGCTCAGTTGCGAGTCCGATGCAAACATCGACTCGAGAGTGCGGATCGCTGCATCGCTACCGGTCTTCCCGGCCGTATACGGGTCGAGAAACTGCCGATCGCCCGTCAAGAGATAGCCCCGCTGTCCCGTCTCTTGGTCGACTGCGTAGGCGAACAGATCGCGCCCGCGACCTGGCCAGGGTGCCACAGCTCGTCCTCTTGCCGAGAAGCTCGATCGTAGGTGCGAACGGTGTTCACCAGGAATGTGACGGCGACGATGACGACGATGGCCAGGCCCGCGTACACGACCGCAAATCGGCGAGGCGGGTTTGCGCCATCGGCGACAACACCGCCCTCGGCGGTCATTCGCTGATGATCTCGATCGACGCACCACGGGGTAGTCCGGCTTTGATGTCGGCGATCGCGCCGACGATGTCGTCCCGCGTGCCCTCGGCTGTGAGCCTGAGCTCGACAGTGTCGGCGTCGAGCACCGCCGGTGTCGCGGACGATGTCAGGTCGACGCCATCGGCGTCGGCGAGTGCGGTGGCGACTCTGACTGCGAGCGCGGCGGGTCCTTCGAATCTGATCGTGTAAACGGTCACCTCTCCAGCGTTTCACATCGCTACGTCGTGCGTCGCTACGTTGGCGCGCATGGCAAACGAAGCGATGCGCGACACATGGGCGACCGGAGCAGAAGGGTGGGTGCGCAACGAGCGGATCTTCGATGCCGTGTTCGCACCGTTCACGGCCGCGATCGTGGGCGCGGCGGACCTCGGCTCGGCGCGTCGCGTGCTCGATGTCGGCTGTGGTGCCGGCACCTTGGTCGAGGCCGCCGTCTTCGCCGGAGCCGCAGCCGTCGGGGTGGACATCTCGCAGCCGATGGTCGAGGCCGCTCGTCGCAGGGTGCCCGCAGCGACCGTCGTCGTGGCGGATGCTCAGACCGAGGATCTGCTGGCCGCCGCACCAGGCGAACCGTTCGACAGGGTGGTGTCGCGTTTCGGTGTGATGTTCTTCGCAGATCCTGTCGCGGCATTCGCCAACATCCGGTCGGCGTCGGCACCTGGCGCTCGGCTCGCGTTCGTGTGCTGGCGAGAAGGCGAGACGGAGATGTTCGCTCACGGCCTCCGCGCACTCAAGGCACATCTGCCCGAGCCGCCGGCCCCGCCACAGCCCGGCGCGCCGGGCCCGATGGGCTTTGCACATGCCGACCGGATACGTGAGGTGTTGAGCGGATCGGGCTGGTCGGATGTGACGGTCGATGTCGCCGACGCGATGTGTGACTACGCGATCGACGGCAGCGATGGCGTCGAGCAGCGGATGGCTGTCGTGCTCAGTGGCATGGTCGGTCGGGCCGTTCGTGCAGAGCTCGAACCGCGCCTCGATGCAGACGGATGGCAAGCGGTGCTCGACGAGGCTCGGGACGAACTGCGCGCCAGTTCGTCGACGGCGGCGTTCGTTTCGTCGGGCACACATGGCTGGTCACCGCGACCAACCGTCAGCCCAAGTAGCGGTCGCGCAACGACGTGACGATTGAGGAGGAAGCACGCGCGTGTCGAGCAGATCTTCCAAGGTCTTCGTGGCGAACGTCGAGTCGTCGGCGAGCAAGGCGCCGTAGCGCGAACACAGATCGACGACGTCGGAGTTTTCCGCGGGATGCACGACGACCAATCGGCCCCACGTCCAGTTGTCGGTGGGATGCTGCAACATCGAGAACAGCAGGAGATGTTCGAGCCACAACACGCAGAGGTCGCTGCGACCCTTCAGCGTGTCGATCGCTCCGGGCGCGAATGCTCCAGAGCGCTCGGCGACTTCGCCATAGCGGGTGAGGTTGTCAGGGCGCGGCGTCTCGCGCTTGTTGATCTCGTGGTACTTCACGTCGACGGCCAGAATGCCTCGGTCGCCGTCGTCGAGATCGAGCACGAACATTGCCGTGAAGGAACGCAGGCTGTTGAGGTAGGCCGGGTCCAACCAACCCGGCGAGTGGACGAAGCGCACTTCGCTGACCCGCCCCGGAGTGCCGGGAAACCAGTCGTGGACAGCACGATCGGCCAGCGCCACGTCGGCGGCGAGGTCTCCGAACAGGTTGAACGCCATCGCCGCAGACGACAACAGGTCGGCCCACAAGCGTTGGTGATCGAAGCTCTGGTGCGGCTCGATGTGTGCCGTGCGCGCTCGTGCGGCGTCCAGCGCCGCGGGGTCAGAAAGTTCGCTCCCGTATCGCGCGCATGGTCGAGCGGCATTCGGCTGCCCATGTTTCGGGCGGGCGCACCTGGCTTGGGAAGGATCGGTTGAGTGCCGATCGGGTGATGGTTCGCTTCGCGCCAGCGCGCCTGGCGATAGCGGGCCATGCGCCGGAACGCGGTCATCGCTGAACTGCCGGGAACGCGGTCGTCGGCCTCCCAGCAGAATGCCGCCTCCAATTCCTCCTTGGTCGGCTCAACCATTGGTGCAGCATAGGAAACCGATCGACGACGGCTGGCTCGCAGCGTCAGAATCGACGGATGCCCGATGCCATCTTCGATGATCCTCGCCTCGCCGCTGTGTACGACCCGCTGGACCCCGATCGACGTGACCTCGACGTGTACGACCAGCTGGTGACGGAATTGGGCGCGACATCGGTGCTCGACGTCGGCTGCGGAACCGGAACGTTCGCCTGCATGCTCGCCCTGCGCGGGATTCGCGTGACGGCCGTCGACCCTGCTCGCGCCTCGCTCGATGTCGCACGCACCAAGCCGGGCGCCGACAGAGTGGATTGGGTGGCAGGCGACGCCACGACGCTGCCGGCTCTGCACGTCGACGCAGCGTTCATGACCGCCAACGTCGCCCAAGTCTTCCTGACCGACGAGGAATGGGCGGCGACGCTACGGGGCATCCGCGGCGCACTCCGGCCGGGTGGCGTGCTTGTGTTCGAAACGCGCGATCCGGCGCGTCGGGCATGGGAGCAGTGGACGCCGGAACTGACCCACACCGCCGTCGACATCCCCGGACTTGGGCTCGTCGAATCCTGGGAGGAGATCACGGCCGTCGATGGTCCGCTGGTGACCTTCCGCTCGATGACCGTCTTCGGGCACGACGACCTCGTGCTGGAATCGACGTCGACACTTCGCTTTCGAGAGCGCTCGGAGATCGAGAAATCGCTGGTGCGCGAGGGGTACGAGGTGATCGAAGTCCGCGATGCACCGGATCGACCCGGGCGCGAGTTCGTGTTTCTGTGCCGTCGTAGCTCGTTTGTAGGGTGACGCCTGAGCTCAGCCGAGCACGGATCGCAGCGCGTCGAGGCGTGACGGCACCAGGCGATACCACACCCACAGCCCGCGCTTCTCGCGTTCGATCAACCCTGCTTCGATGAGAATCCGCATGTGGTGGCTGACCGTCGGCTGCGAACGGCCCGACGGCTCGGTCAGCTCGCAGGCGCACACCTCGTCCGCGCCCGAGGCAGCGATGTAGCTCAACAGTCGAAGGCGAATCGGATCGGCCAGAGCCGCGAACGACGCCGCGAGCAGCTCCGCTTGTGACTCGTCGAGAACATCGGTCGTGACCGGCGCGCAGCAGGCAATGCGATCGTGCAGAGCGATCTTCGAAGTGACCACGTCGACGAGTCTAACAACACATTGACAATCGTCGATGTATTGGGTACGTTTCTTATATTGACAATTGTCGATCTAGTGATACCACCGCAGGAGGAACGTATGTCTCGTGTCCAGCTCGCCCTCAACGTGAAGGACCTCGATGCGTCGATCGACTTCTACACCAAGCTGTTCAACACCGAGCCGGTCAAGATTCGCGACGGTTACGCCAACTTTGCGATCGTCGACCCACCGTTGAAGCTCGTCCTGTTCACAGGGATGGGTGAGCCGGGATCGTTGAACCACATCGGCGTCGAGGTCGAAGACGTCGACTCGGTCGCAGCGATGATCGGCCGTGCCAACGACCTCGGTCTCGAGCAGACAATTCAAGAAGATGTGTCGTGCTGCTTCGCGGTGCAGGACAAGACGTGGGTCAAGGGTCCCGACAACGAGTGGGAGTTCTACTACGTCAAGGGCGACGCTCCTGCGATGGAATCTTCGAGCTGCTGCTGACCCGCGTGTCCTCTTCGACACTTGTTCGCCGCTTGGTGGCAGAGGCGGTGGGTACCGCCTTCTTGATCATTGCCGTCATCGGCTCGGGGATCATGGCCTCCCGGCTGTCGCCGAACGACATCGGACTGCAGCTGCTCGAGAATGCGGCTGCAACCGCCGGCGCGTTGATCGGATTGATCCTGATGTTGGGTGCCGTGTCGGGGGCACACCTCAATCCGGTCGTCACGCTCGTCGACCGATTGGCGGGAGACATCACGACCCGCGACATGCTCCTCTATTGGATTGCACAGACCGTCGGAGGATGCTTCGGTGCTGTGATCGCGAACATCATGTTCGAACTCGACCCGATCAACCTGTCGACCAAGTCGCGATCGTCGGGCGCGCTGTGGCTGTCGGAGGTGGTCGCCACGATCGGTCTGCTCCTGGTGATCCATGGCTGTGTACGCACAGGTCGCCGCGCCGCAGTGCCGTTCGCGGTTGGCGTGTGGATCGGGGGCGCCTACTGGTTCACGTCCTCGACGAGCTTCGCGAACCCGGCCGTCACCGTTTCGAGAACACTGTCCGACTCGTTCGCCGGCATCAAACCGTCGTCGGCGCCGATGTTCATCGTCATGCAGTTCGTCGGCGCTGGGCTCGCCTTTCTGTTGATCCAATTCCTCTATCCACGACCGATCGGCACGATGGCCGATGTCTGACACGACGCCGGAGGTCCTGTTCGTCTGCATTCACAACGCGGGCCGCTCGCAGATGGCCGCAGCCCTTCTTGAGCGGCACGCCGGCAACCGGATCGTCGTCCGATCTGCCGGCACCGCTCCGGCCGACACGATCAATCCTGCTGTTCTCCAGGCGATGGCGGAACTCGACATCGACCTTGGTGCGGCGGGTGCGAGGCCCAAGAAGCTCACGGACGCCGCCGTCCAAGCGTCCGACGTGGTGATCACCATGGGCTGTGGGGACGAGTGCCCGTTCTACCCGGGTAAGCGATATCTCGACTGGGCACTCGACGATCCGGCGGGCAAGGAGCTCGCGGAGGTGCGTCCAATTCGCGATGAGATCGATCGGCGCGTGCGAGCACTTGTCGAAGAATTGCTGCCGCCGCCCGCTGCAGACGGAGCGTGAGAGACTGACTCGGTGACGGAGCGATCGCCCCGGGTTGGGTTGGTCCTCGGCGCGGGTGGGGTCACCGGCGGTGCGTTCCATGCGGGAGTGCTCAGCGCGTTGGACGACGAACTCGGCTGGGACGCGCGAGATGCCGCCATCATCGTCGGCACGTCGGCGGGAGCCATCGCCGCCACAACCTTGCGTGCGGGGCTCTCCGCCGCCGACCTCATTGCCCGCTCCGAGGATCAGCCGATGTCACCCGAGGGCGCCGAGTTGATGAGCAATGTCGATCCGCCACGGCGCCCGCCACCACTGCGGCCGGCTGTGCGCGGGCACCGACCGTCGGAGCTCGCGGCGATACTCGCCAGGGTCGCGACGCGGGCGTTCTCTGCTCCTCCGTGGGCTCTGCTGTCGAGCTTGATACCGGAAGGTCAGGTCAGCACGACGATGATCTCCGACACCATTGCCGGTCTGTTTCCCGACGAGTGGCCTGGGGAACCGTTGTGGCTGTGCGCTGTGCGCCAGAGCGACGGCCGGCGGTTCGTGTTCGGCAAGCATGATCTGCGACCCTCCCTCCCTGATGTGGTCGCCGCCTCATGCGCGATACCCGGCTTCTTCAGTCCGGTGGTGATCGGCGAAGAGTCGTTCGTGGACGGCGGCGTCCACTCGCCGACGAACGCTGATGTGTTGGTCGGCGAAGACCTCGATCTCGTCATCGTCAGCTCGCCGATGTCGATGACCGGACGCCGGGTCTACCAATCATCAGGGTCCGTCGTGCGGCGATGGTCCAAGGCGCTGCTCGACGCCGAGGCCTTGCGATTGCGTCGGCACGGGGTGCCGGTGGTTGCCTTCCAACCAACGGTGGACGACGCCGAGGTGATGGGGCTGAACGCGATGGATCCCAGCCGGCGCGGTCCGGTGGCACGACAGGTGCGCGAGTCGACGATCCGTCGACTCGCCCGAGCAGACACGCGCTCGCGCTTGTCGGCCATCGATCGCAAGGCCTGAACTTTTTTCTGAGAGTGTCGTTTTCACCGTCTCGGGATCCGTCGTATGCACGTACCGTTTGTCCAAAGGAGCAACTCATGGAATACATGCTTTTCATCGCCACCGACACCGATCCTGATGCCGACAAGGAGGATCCGCCCGGAAGCACCATCGAGGATTGGGCCGAGGAGGGCGAGCGCCGCGGCATCCGCAAGCAGGGTGACCGGCTTCGCCCGCCGGCCGACGCCACGACAGTGCGCGTTCGCAAGGGCGAACGGCTGGTGACCGACGGCCCGTTCACCGAGTCGAAGGAGTGGATCGCAGGCTTCGACATCATCGATTGCGCCGACCTCGACGAGGCCATCGACTACGCATCGCGCCACCCGATGGCACGACACGGCCGCATCGAGATCCGACCGTTTTGGCCGTTCGAGGACTGACCAGCGTCGACGCGGCGATCGCCGCCGCGCACCGATCCGACTGGGCTCGGATCGTCGCGGGACTGATCCGGTTGACGGGCGATTGGTCGCTTGCGGAGGATGCAACTCAGGACGCCTTCGCAGCGGCCTTCGTCCGTTGGCCACACGACGGAATTCCCGACCGACCCGCCGCCTGGCTGACCACAGTCGCTCGCAACCGGGCCATCGACCGGCTGCGCTCGGCCAAGACCGAACAATCACGGCTGAGGGAGGTGAGCATGGACCTCGAGTCGACCGAATCGCACGACGTCGACGACGATCGTCTCCGTCTCATCTTCACCTGCTGCCACCCGGCGCTTCCCCTCGCGGCTCGAGTTGCGCTGACACTGCGCACGGTTGCCGGGCTGCAGCTCGCCGAGATCGCACGGTGCGTTCCTGGTTCCCGAGACCACCATGGCCCAGCGCCTCACGAGGGCGAGGCGCAAGATCGAGCATGCCGGCATCCCATATCGGGTGCCGCCGGCGGAGTTGTTGGAAGAGCGACTGAACGGCGTGCTCGCCGTGCTGTACCTCGCGTTCAACGCCGGCTACAGCGACGTCACGCTCGCCGATCTGGCGGACTCGGCGGTCTCGTTGGCCGAATCGCTCGTCGATCTCATGCCCCTCGAGTCCGAGGCGAGCGGACTACTGGCGCTCGTGTTGTTCCAGAACTCGCGGCGCAACGCGCGCGGCTCAACTCTGCGGGTGAGTTGCTGACGATCGAGGAGCAGGACCGATCGTTGTGGAACCACGCGGAGATCCACCGCGGCCGCGTCGCGCTGGCATCTGCGCGTGAGCGTGGTCCATACGTGCTGCAAGCCTCGATCGCCGAGTGCCACGCAATAGCGCCGTCTGCCGCAGCGACCGACTGGTCGCGGATCGTCGAGTTGTACGACGAACTGCTCGCGATGTCGCCGTCGCCTGTTATCGCGCTGAATCGGGCGATCGCCGTGGGAATGCGCGACGGGCCCGAGGCCGGTCTCGCGCTCCTCGACGGTGTTGCGTTGGAGTTGCCCGGGTTCCACCTGATGCCCGCCGCCCAGGCCGACCTGCTGCGACGCGCCGGTCGCATCGACGATGCCGTCGCCCGGTATCGCCAAGCGATCCCGCTGGCCCCGACCGCCGAGGAGCGGGCTCAACTGCAACGCCGCCTCGACGACCTGGTCTGACGCACCAGAGCTACGGATCAGCCTGAGGGCTCAGGCGGCGATGTCGCCGTCCGCGAACTGGGTGTGGCTCAGCGACGCGTAGAGACCGTCGACGGCGAGCAGTTGCTCGTGCGTGCCGCGTTCGATCACCCGACCGTCGTCGACGACGATGATCTCGTCGGCGGCGCGAATGGTCGCCAGCCGGTGGGCGATCACGATGGAGGTACGTCCCTCGAGCGCGACACCCAACGCAGTTTGCACAGCGGCCTCGGATGCCGAGTCGAGGTGGGCCGTCGCCTCGTCGAGAACGACGATCGCCGGATTCTTCAACAGCAGTCGAGCAATCGCGATCCGCTGCTTCTCGCCACCCGACATCCGGTGCCCGCGGTCGCCGACCACGGTGTCCATGCCCTCCGGCAGGCGTTCGACGACGTCCCAGATCTGGGCGGACTTCAGCGCGGCGATCAGCTCGTCGTCGGTCGCGTTCGGCGCGGCGTAGCGAAGGTTGGCGCGCAGCGATTCGTGGAAGAGATGCGCGTCCTGCGAGACCACGCCGACCGTGTCGCGCAACGACGCGCTCGTTGCATCGCGCAGGTCGGTGCCGCCGATCCGTACGTGTCCAGCCGTCGGGTCGTACAGGCGCGACACGAGACCGGCGATCGTGGTCTTCCCAGCGCCGGACGGGCCGACGATGGCAACCATTCGGCCGGCGTCGACGTTGAACGACACGCCGTGCAGGATCTCGTCCGAGGAGAACGTGTCGAGGCGGGCAACACCCTCGAGCGACGCGAGCGACACTTCATCGGCGGTCGGGTACTTGAAGTCGACGTTGTCGAACTGCACGCCGACGGGTCCACTCGGAAGAGGAGTGGCAGTCGGCGATTCCTTGATCATCGGCTCGAGATCGAGGACCTCGATGACTCGCTCGAAGCTGACGAGCGTGGTCATCACATCGACCTGCACGTTCGACAACGAGGTCAGCGGTCCGTACAGCTGCCCGAGGTACGCGGTCAGGGCGACCACGGTGCCGACGCCGAGCGTCCCACGAATCGCCATCACGCCGCCCAGTCCGTAGGCAACAGCGATCGCGAGCGAGGCCAGGAGACCGAGCGACGACATGAACACCCGCGAGTACATCGCCTGCGTCACGCCGATGTCGCGCACACGGCCGGCACTGTCGGAGAACGAGTTGGACTCGTGCTCGGGTCGTCCGAACAACTTCACGAGGAGAGCACCAGAGACGTTGAAGCGTTCCGTCATCATCTGGCCCATCTCACCGTTCAACTCGTACCGTTCGCGGGTGATGCCCGCCAGTTTCCGGCCGACGTACTTGGCAGGGAGCACGAACAGGGGCAGCAGCACCAGCGACAGCAGCGTGATCTGCCACGACAGGTACGAACATCGCGACCAGGGTTGCGGTGACGCCGACGATGTTGCCGACCACGTTCGACAGCGTCGAGGTGAAGGCCTGTTGGGCTCCCTGCACATCGCTGTTGAGCCGGGTCACCAATGCGCCGGTGCGCGCCCGGGTGAAGAAGCCGATCGGCATCGTCTGTACGTGGTCGAAGACCTGGGTACGGAGATCGAAGACGAGGCCTTCGCCGATTCTCGCCGAGTACCACCGCTCGATGATTCCCATGACTGCGGATGTCACCGCTAGCAGAGCGATCAAGCCCGCCATCGCGATCACGAAGCCGGAACGTCCTTTGATGATCCCCTCGTCGATGGTCACCTTGTAGATCAGCGGGCCGGCCGCGCCGAGGAGTGCGTCGACGATGACCAGCACGAGGAACGCGATGAGCTTGCCGCGATAGGGGCGGGCGAATTTGGCGATCCGGCGAAGCGTGCCCGGAGCGAGCTTGTGGGATGTGACGGACGAATCTCGAACGAATGAGCGAAGCGGCGGAGGCATGCGCTACCTACTTCCTGCCGGGCAATCCGGCACAGTGGATCTAATAGTGAGGTAAACTCATTATATGGCCACATCTATTCCCGCGGTGCCCGATCTGGCGACACCCGATCTGGCGACCGAGGTGGCCGATCTCCTCCACCACGTCAACCACAGCATTCGGCGTCAAGCGATCGCCGATGCGGACCCGAACGGCGTCACCTCGGCCCAGATGCGCGCCATGCGCACGTTGATCCGTCGTGAGGAACCGATGCGGATGAGCGCTCTCGCCGAGGCGCTCGGCATCGTTCGGCGGTCGGCAACCTCGGTCGTCGACGACCTCGAAGTAATGGGTCTCGTCGAACGAATCGCCGATCCCAGCGATCGGCGAGCCGTCGGCGTGCAGTTGACCGACGCCGGCCGCAAGGCGATGGCCGACGCCCGGCGTCGCCGACGGACAGCCGCTGGTCAGGTGCTCAACTCACTCGGTGACGCCGACTTGCTCGCGCTGCGCGCGTTGCTGCAGCGCGTCGACCCCTGCTGAGCCGATTCGTCAGGACGAAATCGTGCCGTGCTCGCCGGCACCGGGCAGGCGCTCGTGGCCGATCGCAGACGACACGACGGCAACGAGGCGACCGATCGGGCCACCACCTGGTGCGCTCCAGAACTCACCATCGAGGACGTGCACGTCGAGCACGACGACGTTGGGGTCGTCCTCCGAGTCGAAGTAGGCACCCGCGAAGGGCGTCCACAGCTCGTGGATCAGCGTTCGGTCGTCGTTGATCGAGGCCTTCCCGTTGGCCGACACCCAGTCGTTGCGACCCCCGGCGGAGATCGTGACGTGGACCGGATCGGACAATGCAGCTTCGGTCAGCCAGTCGGCCGTGCGGTCCACCAGGAACAGCAGATCGTCGGTGTGCACGCTGGCGATGGTCAGCGGTCTACTCGTCATCGCGCCGTGCGCCGAGGTGACGACCATGGCGACATCTCCTGCCTTGACGATGTCTTTCAGTGCTTTCGATTCGCTCGTAGTCATGCGTGTACAGGTACCCGCCGCGGTCACTCGCGAAACACTTCGCGTCGTGCGATTACCCTCGCCGCGATGATGTTCGATCTACCCCTCGATCAGCTGCGGGAGTACCTTCCCGCGGTTGCCGAACCGGCCGACTTCGACGAGTTCTGGGAGGCTCAACTCGCGCAGGTCGCGTCGATTCCACTCGACGCCACGTTCACCCCTGTCGACACTGTGATCCGCAGTGCCGAGGTCTACGACACGTCGTTCGCCGGTCACGGTGGCACGCGGATCAGTGGCTGGTTGTTCGTGCCGCGCGAGCTCGATGCGAACGCGCCGGTGATCGTCGAGTTCGTCGGGTACGGCGGCGGTCGGGGCGTCCCTGCGGACTGGCTCACGTGGTCGTGCGCAGGGTTCGCCCATTTCGTGATGGACACCCGCGGGCAAGGCGGCGGCTGGCGTCGATCCGACACCTCCGACACGGGTGACTCCGGCGCGCCATCGGCCAAGGGGTTCATGACTCGCGGCATCGCCAGTCCCGCGGACCACTACTACACGCGCCTGTTCATCGACGCGACGCGCGCGTTGCAGGTTCCCTCGGCTTTCGAGGGCCTTGCGAGTCGCGGGGTCGTGGCGGCCGGTGTCAGCCAAGGCGGTGGCCTGTCGCTCGCGGCCGCGCACCTCGGTTCGCCGGTGGTCGCAGTGGTGCCGGAGGTTCCGTTCCTCGCCCACATCCGTCGTGGTGCGGAGGTGACCGATGCCTATCCATACGGCGAGGTCGCCGAGTACTGCAAGGTGTATCCGGATCGGGTCGACGCTGTCTTCCACACGCTGTCGTACATCGACGTCGTCAACCACGCCCGCCGCATCACGGCGCCCGCGCTGTTCAGCGTCGGTCTCACCGACCTCATCACGCCGCCATCAACCGTGTTCGCCGCGTATAACCACCTCGCCGGCGACAAACGCATCGAGGTCTACTCCTTCAATGGTCACGAAGGCGGCGGGACCCTGCACTTCGAGCGCAAGGTGGAGTTCGTTCGATCAGTCTGAGGTTGTCGAGCGGACGGCGTAGCGGGCGAGCACCGTGTCGACGACGGCGGCGACGAGCTCTTCGGTGACTCGCTGGCGGCGGACGAGCTTGGTGTACACCAGCGGGCCGGACAGCATCGTCACGAGCAGGTCGACATCGACGTCGGCCGGCAGGTCACCTCGGGCAACTGCACGTTCGAGGACAGAGGTGGCAAACCGACGTCGTTGGTCGGTCTGGGCACGTACCAGTCGACCGAGCTCGGGATCGCGCTGGGCAGCGTCCATCAGCGACAGCATCATGTCGCCGAGGCGACCGTCGTACGACGCTTTCGTGGTGCCGCTGAAGCAGGAGATCAGGTCGTCGCGCAATGATCCGGTGTCCGTGACGACGGGGACGAACGACGTGCAGGCATGCACGGCCTCGACGACGAGCACCTCTTTGCTGGCGAAGTGGCGGTAGATCGTGGTCTTGGCGACACCGGACCGATTGGCGATCTCATCGATGGTGGTGCGCTCCACCCCTACCTCGGCAACAAGATCCGCAGTAGCATCGAGCACGGCTTGGCGTGCCCGTGCGCTGCGGCTTTGTGCTGATTCGACCATCGCTACCAGATCGTAGCGTCATCTGGCAAGGCCATGGTGTGACAAGCGTCGGGGCTCGCCAATTCGGTTGCGCATCCCAGAATGCGGCGATACGGTCTCGTAGCGTTCTGTGAGGAGGAATGCATGAGCAGTACACCACAGTCAGGCTCCGACATGGCGACGATCGACATCGATCCAACCGTGTTCGAACGCCGTTGGAAGATCTTGGCGGTGCTCTGCACCAGCTTGATGGTCGTCATCGTCGGCAACACGGCGCTCAACGTCGCGTTGCCCACATTGGCCCGCGAGCTCGAACGCATCGATCTCGCAGCAACAGTGGATGGTGGATGCCTACGGGCTGGTGTTCGCCGGCATGCTGCTGACCGCCGGAACCATCGGCGACCGCTTCGGCCGCAAGGGCACATTGCAGGCCGGCCTCACCGTGTTCCTTGTCGGGCTCGCTGTTCGCGGCGTTCAGTCACAGCGCCGAGGCGATCATCGTCGGGCGCGCCGTCATGGGCCTCGGCGCCGCGTTCGTCATGCCCGCCACGCTCTCGATCCTCACCAACGTCTTCCCGCCACACGAGCGGGGCAAGGCCATCGCCATCTGGGCCGGCATCTCCGGCGGCGGTGCCGCCGTCGGCCCGGTCGCCAGTGGCTTCCTGCTCGAGCACTTCGCGTGGGGCTCGGTGTTCTTGGTCAACGTGCCGATCATCGCGATCGCACTGGTCGCCGGCTACATCCTGCTGCCGAAGTCGCGTGACCCGCACCCCGAGAGCACTCGACCCGATCGGCGCCCTGCTGTCGATCGCCGGCCTCGGCTCGCTGGTGTACGCGATCATCGAAGCGCCCGATCGTGGCTGGGCCAGCGCCGAGAGCCTGATGTGGTTCGGCATCGCCGCCGTGCTGATCGCAGCGTTCCTCCTGTGGGAGCTGCGCAACACGGCACCCGATGCTCAACCTGCGCTACTTCCTCGACCCGAGGTTCGGGGTGGCCGCAGGCGTCATCACACTCGTGTTCTTCGCGATGTTCGGCTTCTTCTTCCTCCTCACCCAGTACTTCCAGCTGGTCCTCGGCTACGGCACGCTCGAAGCCGGCGTCAAGCAGCTGCCGTTCGCCGATGGTGATGATGATCGTCGCACCGAACTCTCCCAAGCTCGCCGCGAAGCTCGGCGCCAATCGTCGCGGTCGCAATCGGATTGATCGGCGTGTCGGCCGGAATGTTCCTGTTCACGATCGCTCGCATCGACACGCCGTATCTGGCAGCTGGTGCTGGTCGTCATGGTGATGGCTGCCGGCATGGCGATGTGCATTCCGACGATGACCGGCTCGATCATGTCGGCGGTGCCGATGGGCAAGGCCGGCGTCGGATCGGCGATGAACGACACGACCCGCGAGCTCGGTGGCGCCCTCGGCGTCGCCGTGCTCGGCAGCCTGGTCGCATCGCGCTACGACACCAAGCTCGCGCCGGCGCTCGATCTGCTGCCGGCCGAGCTGCACGGTCAAGCCAGCGAGAGCCTCGCCGGCGCGATGCACGCCGGCAGCGAGGTCGGCGGTTCGACTGGCGTCGAAGTCGTCGGCATCGCCCGCGAGGCGTTCCTGTCGGGTGTGCACCTCGCCGCGATCATCGCCGGTTTCGTCGCACTCGCTGCTGCCGCGATCGTCTACCGCAAGCTGCCGTCGGGCAACCCGCACGCTCAGGGTGCAGCAACCTTGACCCGCGATTCCGCCGACCTTCTCGCGGAGCACTGAGCTCACGACGTCACATCGCGTCGCGTCAGTAGCACCATGCCGACGGCGACCGCGATCGTGGCGTACACGATCGCTGTCAGGACGGCGCGGGAGAAGCCCAGCTCGATGGTCCCTCCACGAATCAGTGAGGCCAGCACCTGACCGGGGAAGACCCTGTATCCGGTGCTCCACGAGTCGACCACGATGTTCTCGAACGGTCCTGCCCAGGCGAAGCCGACGCCGAGTGCCAATGGCGCAGACCGGAAGATGACGGCGAGCGTCGAGCCGAAGATCGCCCATCCGGTGATCCCGGCGACGACGGTGCCGAGATCGTGCGCCGCGCTGCCGAGACCGGCGAACGAGAACCATGCCGAAGTGGAGATGTCCTTGCTCGGTGCAAGCAGGAGCGAGGCGATGAAGGAGAAGACCTCCGTCATCACGGCCACTCCGGCGGCGACGATCAGCAGGCCGACGACCTTGCCGACGATGACCCGCAGCCGATGTGGATCACGTAGCAGCAAGGCCCGGAACGTTCCTCCGGAAAACTCGGCCGACACGACGGCGATGAACGTGACGAACACCAGGAACCCGGCGAAGGATGCACCGACGGCGAAGGCCTGTGTCCCGCCTCCGCTCTCGGCGAGTTTGGCCAGCGTGGTGCCGCCCTGTCGTGAGTTGGCGATGCCGTTCGACTTGGCCGACGCGAAGACGGTGAGCGCGGCGACGATCGCAAGCACTGCCGAGCCGATGGTTGCGATCACGAAGGTCCTGCGGCGAAGCAGGCGCATGAGCTCTGCTCGAATGATGCGGTTCATCGCGCACCTGCCTGTACCAGCGTGAGGTAGCGATCCTCGAGCGTGGAGCGGACCGCTCCCAGCTCCACCAGCACGATGTCGGCGGCGAACGCCGCCCGGTTCACCGACGCAGCGAGATCTGTCGTGTCGGCGTTGTCGGTGCTGACGACGAGACGATCGTCCTGGCGTTGCGTTCGCAGGCCCTGGGCGAGCAGGAGGTGCAGGAGGGGTTCGAGTTGATGCGGATGCTGCGGCACGACCATCAGGCCGCCTGCCGCGGAATCGAGGAACTCGCGAGTCGGTCCCTGGTACAGCGATCGACCAGTATCGATCAAGACCAGCCAGTCACAGACCTGTTCGAGCTCGCTGAGGTCGTGCGAGCTGACCAGCACTGTGCGACCGGTCCCGGCAAGGCTCCCGATCAGGGCTCGTACCTCCCGTACGCCCTGCGGATCGAGGCCGTTCGACGGTTCGTCGAGGATCAACAGGTCGGGATCCCCGAGCAGCGCGGCGGCGATGCCGAGGCGCTGCTTCATGCCCATCGAATAGTTGCGATAGCTGTCCGCCCCGCGACCGTCGAGACCGACCTCGTCGAGCAGGCGCGGGATCGACGACGTGTCGTGTCCGCCGACCGTCGCGAACATGCGCAGGTTCTCGGACCCCGACAACGATGGGTAGAACGCCGGGCTCTCGATCATCGCCCCCACACGATGGAGATATTCGGCCGGCTCGTCGATCGACGAACCGAGAACCGTGCCGGTGCCGGCACTGGGCCGAACGAGCCCGAGGAGCATGGCCATGGTGGTGGTTTTGCCGGCACCGTTCGGTCCGACGAAACCGGCCACGACTCCTGTGGGCAGTTCGATGTCGAGTCGGTCGACCGCGACGCGGCGACCATATCGTTTGGTGAGTCCGCTGACGGACAGGGCGGTGTATGTCATGCGCCCATCGTGCGACTGATCAGTCGGTTCGTCGTCGGGCGAGGGGAGGTCGACCGACTACTCCGTCCGAGGTACGTGGCGGCCCGGTCTAGTCGGCCTGCCAGCCGGCGCGCACCAGGCCACTTTCGTAGGCGAACACAACAAGTTGCGCCCGATCACGTGCGCCGAGCTTGATCATCGCCCGGCTCACATGTGTTTTCGCCGTTGCCCCGCTCATGATCAGGCGTTGGGCTATCTCGTCGTTGTTCAGCCCGCCCGCGACCAGCGCCACCACCTGTCGTTCGCGATCGGTCAGCGTGTCGAGATCCGGCAGGCCGGCAGGGTCCTTGGCTCGGCTGGCGAACTCTTCGATCAGGCGACGAGTGACTCGCGGCGACAACAGCGCGTCGCCCGCCATCACGGCGCGCACCGCGCGCAGCAGTTCCACCGGCTCGGTGTCCTTCACCAAGAAGCCGTTGGCACCTGCACGGATCGCTTCGAAGACGTACTCGTCGAGGTCGAACGTGGTCAGGATCACCACCTTCACATTGGCGAGTCGTTCGTCCTCGGCGATCCGCCGCGTGGCGACGAGGCCGTCGACGACCGGCATGCGGATGTCCATCAACATCACGTCGGGCCGCAGTTCGAGAGCAAGGCGAATCGCCTCCTCGCCGTTGGAAGCCTCGCCCACCACCGCGATGTCGTCCTGTGCGTCGAGCAGGGCACGGAATCCACCGCGGACCAACGCCTGATCGTCGGCGATCACAACGGAGATCATGACTGGCGCACCGGCAGATGGGCGGCAACCCGAAAGCCTCCACCGCGGCGCGGTGCGGCGTCGAGGGATCCTCCGATGGCAGTTGCCCGCTCGCGCATGCCGACGATGCCGTTGCCGGGTGCAGGCGAGCCGCCGACGCCGTCGTCGAGCACCTCGATGTCGACGCCGTCGTCGTACGCGAGGCGCACGGTGACGTGGTGTGCATGCGCGTGCCGGGTGACGTTGGTCAATGCCTCCTGGACGATTCGGTACGCCGCAAGTTCGACAGCGGCGGGCAACGGCGCTGCAGGACTCGCGATTTCGAGGGCCACGTCGAGCCCACCGACTCGCACACCATCGACCAGTGTGTCGAGATCGGCCAGTGTCGGAGCAGGTGTCCGCGGCGCGGCACCGTCGTTGCGCAATACGTCGAGTGCAGTGCGCAGCTCCTGCAGGGCGTCGTGACTGGCGACCTTGATGTTGACGAGCGCGGGTCGGGCCTGGTCCGGTTGCTCGTCGAGGAGATGGAGAGCAACGCTGGCCTGCACGTTGATCAGCGAGATGTTGTGCGCCAGCACGTCGTGTAGCTCCTGCGCCAGCAGAAGACGCTGTTCACCGGCACGGCGCCGCTCGTCCTCTTCCGCAAGGCGATGGCGTTCCGCGGATTGCTGCCGGCGAACCCGTACCAGTTCCGAGACGGCCAGCAGGACGATGAGCCATCCGGCGACGAGAGCGAAGTGGACGAACGGGACACCATCGTCCGCCTTGGGATCGATGATCGAGGCGACGACGAAGCCGGCGAACCCGAACGCAGCGAGCACGGTTGCCTGGCGACGGAGCCCTGCCTGCACCGCGCTGAACAGTGCAAAGGCAGCGCTGACGAAGATCGGTCCGAACGGATAGCCGAACGCGATGTAGATGTCGGCGGCAGCGATGGAGGCCGCCATCGCTCCGAGCGGCCAGCGATCTCGCCACGCCAGCGCGACCGGACCGATCAACACCAACACGATCGCCAGCGCGTCGATTGCCTTTCGATCGGGTTGGTTGTGCGCTGCCCCGAACGAGCCGACAACCTGAAACACGCCGACGCCGAACACGCTGAGCAGCACAGCGCGTCTCGACGTCGTCATTGGCAAGACTCTACGAGTGGCCTCGACGATCGCCATCCGCCCACCGGCGCATCTGGTACTGCGCCCCGGGGCGTAGTCGTATTACGGCTCGAACGTCGCAACCTGGTCGACGACGATGTGCGATTTGATGCTGGACCGAGCACACACGTTTCCGCCGGCATCGCCGCCGACGGCAATGACGTTCGCGGTGTCCTCACCTGCGGTCGTGTTGATGAGCGAACTGATCAACGTCGATCCGCAAGGACGCACAGTGACGAATCCGGGAGCCGCACTGTCGGCCGCGGTGACGTTCAGCACCGACACGGCACCGAGGTGCACCGGGACCTCTGCGGTGGTCGGCAGCCCGCCGTTCAGGCGTGTGTCGGCCAGCCGGACCGGGGTGCGAGGGCGATAGCCGAGTCCGCCGGGACCGGGGCCGAACCAGCCGGCGACGTCGACCACGATCTGCGAATTGCCGCTGTAGGTCAGCACGCAGACGGAGCCATCGGTGCCGAGGCCGACGAGCACCGACGAGGCGGTGGAGTGTTGCGGTCGGGCGTTGACGTTGGACGACAGCGGCGCTGTGCCGCACGGGCCGGGATACGCGGTCAACACCGTGGAAGCGGTGGGATCGGCGACGGTGAGGTTCAGCCACACCGCGGTGGCATCCGCAGGAATGCCTCCCTGGCCGCGCATCGCCAGCTGCGTCTGGGTCGGCGCGGCTCGGGCGCCGGAGATCTGCGTCAGCTGCACCGCGCCGCCACGCGTATCGATCCATCGGGTCGGTGTCATCGGATGGAATCGGTCGCCTCCCGGCGTGAACGCGCCCATCACGTCCACGATCAGATCGGTGGAGGTCGAGGCGAAGATGCACGCCTTGCCGTTGGTCAATGACGTGATCGCCAGCCCGGCGGTGGTCCGACCGACCTCGTAGTTGAGGTTCGAGGTCGGAGGTTGGGCACCGCATGCGAACACGGTGAGGTAGCCGGCTACACAGCCGGCAGTGGCAGTGACGCTGAACACCGCAGCATCAGCATCCGCCGGCACCAGTTTGCTGACGTCGATCGACACTGTTCGGCCGGCGCCGAGCATTCCCGACGCGCCGCCAAGCGCTGGATCGCGCGTGTCGAGCACACGCTTCGGTACGAGGGGCACGAAGCCCGAAGAAGTGGTTGGCAGGGACGCGGGCGCAGTGCCACTCCCGACGGTGCCGGTGAGGGCGTTGGCCGCGCGGCACCTGCCGATGTTCGGCTCGGCATCGAGCGCGTTCTTGATGAACGTCGCAAGGCCATTTGCGCCCGCAAGGTTGAGGTGGATGCCGTCGCTCGCGAACCACGTTGGCTGGTCCTTGGTGAAGCCATCCCAGTCGAGGATCTTCAACGCGCTGTGGCGTGTCGCTGCGGATGCGAGCTCGTTGTTGTGGCTTGTGTACAGCGTCCGCGCGGCGAGGCCTCCGGGCAGGACGTACGCAGTGTTCGTCCGATAGGTCAGCCACAGCACACGCTTCACGCCCTGTGCCTCGGCTTCGGCCATCACCTGGTCGACGGCGTTGGTGATCGAGGCATCGTCGTAGCCGGCCATCACGACCATCGCTTCGCCGAGCCGGCCGGCGAGCGTCGTTCGCATCAGCGGCAGGACGCTCATCGGCACGGTTCCGAAGCGACCTCGACAACTCGCGTTGACAAGGCGACGGCAGCTCTCGGCGTCGAACGTCAGTCGATATGCGTTGCCGACGATGTCGCGAGGATCGTTACCGGTCGTCGAGTTCCACTGCATGCCTGCCATCGTCGAGTCACCGACGAGTGAAACAGCAGGAGCGTCGGCCGGAGGGCTCGCTGCCGACGCGATTCGGGTCGAACTGACAATGGGCAGCGACGCGGCGACAACGATCCCGAGAACTGTGAGGCCTCGTGCCCATCGTCGCGGTGAGGCGGATGGCAGTTTGGACATTGTTGCCGTGGTACCCACTGAGCTCCCTATCGATCCATCCCGCGTACGAACCGTATCCGCAACCGCGCTCCACCACACGTCCCCTGTCCGCCAATCGCACATCAGCTCACCGGTGATGTCGATCGATCGGCCGGCCATACGAAGGTCGAGTCGTCGTCGTCCGGTGTGCGGATGACACCGTCCGGAGTCAGGGCGTACCTGTGACCCGTCCATCGGACCCATCCGCGGTGTTCATAGAAACCGACGGCCGCATCGCTGGCACCCAGCGCACCGATGCGTGACCGATGATCGCATCGTTGTGCCACGCGATCGCGTGGACACCGCCCAGTGCATGCTCCCAGTCGTCGTCCGTCATATCGTCGAACACGACATAGAGGAGATCGCGAGCTGCCGACAGCACCTCCGGATCGAAGTCCGAGGTGTGCCCGACCAGCAATCGCACGTCGCCGTCCTGCGATTCGTTCATCCGCCTGACGGTAACAAGGGTGCTGATCCATCAGCGACAGCTCAATCTGAGAGGAGAACAGAAGAATGAGTGAGATCTCGGAGCGCTATCGCAAGGTCGCCGGCCGTTTCACGGAGGTTGCCGTTGCGGTACCTGACGACGCGTGGGACAGCCCGGCGCCGTGCGAGGGATGGGTCGCCCGCGACGTCGTCAGCCACATGGTCGACTGGTTCCCGCCGTTCCTCGAGAGCGGTGCGCGCATCGAAATGCCGAGGGGACCCAGTCCCGACGACGACCCCGCTGGGGCATGGATCGTCTTCACCGACAACGTCCAATCACTGCTCGATGATCCACAGATCGCGTCGGGCGAGTTCAGCCACCCTCAGGTCGGGACGCACACCATCGAGGACGCGATCTCGATGTTCTTCCTCAGCGACGTGTTGATCCACACGTGGGACCTGGCTCGAGCGACAGGCGCCGACGACACGCTCGATCCCGACGAGGTACATCGCATGTTCTCGGGCGTCGAGCCGTACGACGAGATGTTGCGAACCAGTGGCCACTACGGCCCTCGTGTGCTGGTGCCCGACGATGCCGACGAGCAGACGAAGCTCATTGCTTTCATGGGTCGACAACCGTGATGCATGGTTGATTCGAAATTTGTTCGCGAGTGTGTCGATTCGGGAAGGTGTCGTTCGTGTAGTGGGCACGAGACTCGGTGAGTGCCGAGTCCTGAACCAAGGAGAATCCAATGACGCAGTACCTGTTGTCCGTGCACATGGTCGAAGGCACCCCAATGCCGCCAGAGGCCGAGATCCAGCGGATGTACAAGCAAGTCGACGAGTTCAACAAGAAGGTCCAGGACCAGGGTTCGTGGGTCTTCGCCGGTGGGCTCCACCCAGCCGACACCGCCACGGTCGTCCGGGCTCAGAACGGTGAGGTGCTGACCAGCGATGGCCCGTTCGCCGAGTCGAAGGAACAGCTCGGTGGTTTCTGGATCGTCGACGTCCCCGACCTCGATGCTGCGTTGGCACTGGCAGCCGAGGGCTCCGCCGCCTGCGGAGGGCCCGTCGAGGTTCGTCCGTTCCAGGACAACCCGAGCTGACAGGGCCTGATGGTCGGAGAAGTCGATGCAGACGACATTGCGCGGGTGTTCCGTGCCGAGTCGGGTCGTGCGGTTGCCAGCCTGGTCCGCGTCTTCGGTGATATCGACATCGCCGAAGAGGCGGTCCAGGAGGCGTTCGCGATCGCAGTCCAGCGATGGCCCGAAGCCGGCCTCCCGCCGAGCCCGGCCGGGTGGATCATCACGACCGCCCGCAACCGGGCGATCGATCGACTCCGCCGCGAGTCATCGCGCAACGATCGGCAACGACAGGCACTGCTCGTGCACGCAACGGACGAGAGCGTGGAGGTCGGTCCGGTGAGCGATGACCAGCTGCGGCTGATGTTCACGTGCTGCCACCCGTCGCTCGGCCGCGAGGCGCAGGTTGCCCTCACCCTCCGTCTGATCGCCGGACTGCAAACTCCCGAGATCGCCCGCGCGTTGTTGGTGTCCGAACCGACGATGGCGCAACGTCTGGTGCGGGCCAAGAACAAGATCCGCGCCGCCAACATCCCCTATACCGTCCCCCGCGATGCGGAGCTGCCCGACCGGCTCCGCTCAGTGCTCGCTGTGGTCTACCTGATCTTCAACGAGGGGCATGTGGCGACCGCGGGTGGTGCGTTGATGCGCGACGACCTGTGCGGCGAGGCCATTCGCCTGGGCCGCCTGCTGGTCGAACTGATGCCCGACGAAGGAGAAGCTCAAGGGCTGCTGGCGCTGCTGTTGCTCACCGAGGCGCGCACACCGGCGCGAGCGGCGGAGGACGGCTCGCTCGTTCGGCTCGGTGATCAGGACCGCACGTTGTGGACCCGTTCGTACATCGACGAAGGTCACGCGATCGTTCGCGCTTGTCTTCGTCGCAACATGCCGGGTCCCTACCAGATCCAGGCGGCGATCGCCGCTGTGCACGCCGATGCCGCAACTGCGGCCGACACTGATTGGTCGCAGATCGTACAGCTCTACGACCAGCTGATCCGGCTGACGCCGACACCGATCGTTGCGCTCAATCGAGCGATCGCGATCGCCGAGCTCGAGGGTCCCGAACCCGCGCTTGCCATCCTCGACGGGCTCGACCTCGACGGCTATCACCTCTATCACGCCGCGCGAGCCGAGCTGCTGCAACGGTGTGGCAACTACGACGACGCAGCGGCCGCCTACGACCGTGCACTGTCCTTGACGACCAACGCGGTCGAACAAGACCACCTCCGTCGCCGCAGAGACACCCTTCCGACGCGGTAGCTGCGGCACAGGCCGCCCTGACGAGGTGTCTGTCCGGCGATCTGGTTGCCAGACTTCTTCACTCCTGCAGGTCACCCATATGTTTGGCAACCAGATCGATTCGACTCAGGCAAAAACCTCGTGCAATACGAGTGTGATCGGGCGCGATTCCGGAACCCGTTCGTACTCACGCCGCGCCCGTTGAGGCGGCCCGGCGAGACGCAAGTAGTGGTGAGTTTCGGTTTCGCGCCCGACCAGACTTGGTAGGGACGAAGTTGTCAGTCGGTGGTGCGGGCCCTGTAGCGGCGCTGGGCGATGACGAACCCGATCGCCGTGAGCACGATGCTGTAGATCCAAGCAGCCTCGACTGGATGGTCGATCGGCCAGGTGTGTTTGGTGACCGGTGAGATCGGGTTGCCGAACAACGTTCGAACTGCAGCGATCAGCACGCTGACCGGGTTGACCGTGGCCACCCATTGCAGCGCGTTCGGCATCGATTCGATCGGCACGAAGGCGTTGGAGATGAACGTGAGCGGGAAGATGATGACGAAGCCGATGCCCATGACGGCGTCGGGTGACCGCACCAGAATTCCGAGCCACAACCCGATCCAGATCATCGCCGAGGAGAACATCAGCAACAACGCCAGCGCCTCGATCACGTGTAGCACCGGTGAGTGTGTACGCCAACCGATGACCAGACCCGAGGCGAGCAGGATGGCGACAGTCAGGATGGAGCCGAGCAGTTCGGCAAGGTAGTGACCGAGCAGGTAGGCCGATCGTTTCGCGGGCAGCGAGCGGAACCGGTCGATCGACGCCCTCTTGGAGGTCGGTGGCGACCGACATCGCCGGGCCCATCATCGCGAAGGCGAGCGTCTGGATGAGGATGCCGCCGATCAGGTACTCGCGGTATCCGGCTCCACCGACATCGATCGCGCCGCCGAACACGTAGGCGAACAGGACGACGAACATCAGCGGTTGGATCGTGACGTTGGTCAGCTTCTCGGGAACTTGGCGGATGTGCTCGAGGTTGCGTCGAGCGAAGATGGTGCTAGTCGGCCAACAGGGTGTTGCTCATGCCGAAACCTCCTGGTTGGTGGGACGATCGCTGGTGAGGGCGAGGAAGACCTCGTCGAGGGTTGCCTCGCGGCGGGTGATGTCGATGGCGTCGATGCCGGCTTCGTCGAGTGCGCGCACGACGTCGATCACCTTCACGCCCCGCTTCATCGGTGCAGTCACGACCAGCAGTTCGCTGTCGAACGTGGGGTCGTCGTCGGCGAAGGCCGACAGCGCGCTGGCCGCTGCGACGCAGTTCGCTGGATGCCGCAACCTTCACGTCGATGCGATCGTCGCCGATGCGTGACTTCAAGTCTTCGGGCGTGCCGTGGGCCACGGTCTGGCCGTGGTCGAGGACGACGATGTCGTCGGCCATGCGGTCGGCTTCTTCGAGGTATTGCGTGGTGAGGACGATGGTGGTGCCCTCGCGAACGAGGTCTGCCAGCATCTGCCAGAGGTCGCCGCGGCTACGCGGATCGAGACCGGTGGTCGGCTCGTCGAGGAAGAGGACCTCGGGGCTGCCCATCAGGCTGGCGGCGACGTCGAGCCGGCGTCGCATGCCTCCCGAGTAGGTCTTCACCAAGGCGGTGGCGAAGTCGGTGAGGTCGAGTTGCTCGAGCAATTCATCGCCGCGCTTGCGAGCCGCGGCCTTCGACATGCCACGCAGCCGGCCGATCGTCTGCAGGTTGAGCCGTCCGCTCATCAAGCCGTCGACCGTCGATTGCTGCGACGCGACGCCGATCCGCCCGCGTACTTCTGCAGCGTGTTTGACGACGTCGAGGCCGGCCACGGTCGCGCTGCCTTCGGTCGGCTGGCTCAGCGTGGTGAGGATGCGGATCGCCGTGGTCTTGCCGGCGCCGTTGTGGCCGAGGAGCCCGAGCACGGTGCCCGGGGCGACGTGCGAGGTCGAGGTTGCGCAATGCCCACAGGTCGCCGAACTTCTTGCCGAGACCGGTGGCGGTGATGCCGCCCGTGCCTGGATTGGACGTTGCGGGGAGTGCGATCCAGAGTATTCGTATGGCGTACTGAATTATCGTACATAGTACGAACAAGAATAGCAGTACACTGTACGACATGGCAAGCGATTATCGGAAGAAGCCGGCGGCATCGCCCGAAAGGCGAGGTCGGCGAGTCCGTCCGCCAGTTCGTCATCGACCAGACGGCGGAGACGATCAACGAGAAGATCCACGCCAAGATCAATGCCAAGCTCGAGAAGCAGTCCGCCAAGGTCGCTGCCAAGACCGCCAAGCATGTCGAAACGCTCGACCGCCTCGCTGCCCACCTCGAGACGATCGACGTGTGGACACGTGCCGAGCGGGGGAGCCGCCGGCCGAGGTTCAACCGCGACGACATCGCCGCAGCGGCAATCCGTATCGCCGACGACGAGGGTTTCGAAGCCGTGTCGATGCGTCGCCTTGCCGCCGAGCTGGACGCCGGAACGATGTCGCTCTATCACTACGTGCGCACAAAGGACGAGCTGTTGACACTGGTCTTCGACGCGGTGATGGGCGAGGTGGTGGTTCCGGTCGGTCAGCGGTTGCCACGCGACTGGCGTGCCGCGATCACCCTCATCGCCAGGCGTTCACGCGACGCGCTCCGTCGCCATCACTGGATCCTCGACATCACCGACGACCCCAACATCGGCCCCAATGCGATGCGCCACTTCGATCAATCGTGGCAGGCCGTTGCTTCACTCGACGCCGAGCTTCGACGACAAGATCGATCTCATCACCGCGGTCGACGAGTACGTGTTCGGTTATTGCCTGCACGAGCGCAACAGCTTGAAGGACCACACCAGCGACGACGAGATGATCGACTACATCGACGATCTGCTGATCGAGAACGAGTATCCCGGCGCTGTCGGCAATGGTCGCCGAGATGGGCATGCCCCAACTGTGGTCCCGCCTTCACAACCACGCACGTAGTCCCGGCCGCTTCGACCGCAACCTCGCCCGCCTCCTGGCCGGCTTCGAGGCCAGCCTCGATCACTGAGCGGCTCGGTTCGAATTCCCGTATTCCGCGAACCGCTCGCGGGTCATGGACGTACCTCTGCACAGCACAACGAAAGGATTGCTATGGAGACCACACGTTCAACCCGTTCGACCGGCGCCCCCGCCTACTACCTGGGGCGCCCAGCCGAAACCTGGCAGGCGCGACTGCCTCGCCGCGGATCAGCGGCGGTTCACGCTGGAACTAGAGCCTCGGAACGCAATGACTCATCGAGGATGCTGTGCGTCTGACCGAAGCCGTTCGGCTCGATGCGGTCCGCATTCGGATCATCGAAGAACTCGCCCCCCTCGGCGAGATAGCGAAATGATGTCACCGTGTCTGCGGGAACAGACACGGTGACATAGCGACGTCCGTCGAGTTCTTCGACGAATGGGTCGCGGGACGGATCCCAGCCATTGAAGTCACCGACGACGGATACGGGCCGCTCGTCGTCGATCATGAACGTGACCAGGACGTCACCATTGGGGAGGAGGCTGGTGGTGATCATCGTTCAATCTTCCTTTCCTGCATGCGGCTGTGAACCAACGAAGCGCACTATGCGCCGCGGCAGCTTGCCGGTAGCTGAAGGTGGCTGAAGGCGCCTTCAGCTCGCTTGTGTGAGACTTCGTTGATGCGTGTACTCGTGGTGGAAGACGAGGTGCGTCAGGCTGCAGCGTTGAAGCGCGGGCTCGAGGCCGAGGGGTTCGCGGTCGATGTGGCCAGCACCGGAACCGACGGACTGTGGTTGGCGACCGAACAGTCGTACGACGCGATCGTGTTGGATGTGATGTTGCCCGGGCTCAACGGATACCGGGTCTGCGCTGAGCTTCGCGCCAAGGAGATATGGACACCCGTGCTGATGCTCACGGCCAAGGATGGCGAGCTCGACGAGGCCGAAGCACTGGACACTGGCGCCGATGATTTCCTGTCGAAGCCCTTCTCCTATGTCGTGCTGGTCGCGCGCCTGCGCGCCCTGCTGCGGCGCGGTGCGACGACGCGTCCGCCGATACTCCGCACCGGCAACATCGAGCTCGATGTAGCTGCTCGGACATGCGCGGTGGACGGCGAACAGGTCGAGCTGACGCCCCGGGAGTTCTCGGTGGTCGAGTACCTGATGCGCCGGGAAGGCGAGGTGGTTCCGAAGTCGGAGATCCTCGAACACGTGTGGGACTTCGCGTTCGACGGTGGCGACAACGTGGTCGAGGTGCACGTCTCGGCGCTGCGGCGCAAGCTCGGGTCGACTGCCATCGAGACCGTCCGCGGAGCCGGCTACCGGATGGGCGCGCGTGCGCGCTAGGTGGCCTTCGTCGGTCAGGTCGCGAGCAACGATCGGAGCATCGCTGATCCTGGCGGTGGCATTGGTCGTCGGCGCATTGGCGGCTTCGAACCTGCTGCGCCGGACATTGGCATCCGAAGCAGAATCGCAGTTGGACGATCGCGTCGACGAGGTCGAATTGCAGATCGCCAACCATCGGCTGACGCCAGTGCTGGCACCCACCGGTCGAGAGGTCGGTCAGGTGCAGGTGATTGCCGGCGACGACACAGTCGTCGCGGTCACCCCGGGTCTGGCCGGCAACACGCGGCTCGACGTGATCAATCCGCCACCCCTGGGCGAACAGACGACGGCGACGGTCGACGGCAGCACGATCGGTGGAATCCCCGGACAGCAGTATCGGATGGTCGCACGGACCGTCGACTCGACTTTCGGGCCATTGACGGTCTACGCGGTCACGTCGCTCGATTCTGCCGACAGGGCCCAACGCGATCTACGCAACTCGCTGATCGTCGGAGTACCACTGCTTGTCGCCCTTGCGGCCTTGTTGATCTATCGGGTGGTGAAGCGCGCCTTGGCACCGGTCGACGCGATGCGCTCCGAGGTGGATCGCATCGAGGCCGCTGACCTTTCGGGCAGAGTCGAGGCGGGATCGACAGACGACGAGATCGCCAACCTCGGCCTGACCCTGAACCGGATGTTGGACCGCTTGGAACAGGAGTCTCGTCGCCAGCAGTTGTTCGCCGCGGCGGCGTCGCACGAGTTGCGAAGTCCGCTCTCGACGATTCGAACGGAGTTGGAAGTCGGGCTGGCCTATCCGGACCGAACGGAGTGGGCGAAGGTTGCAGAGGATTCGTTGATCGAGGTGGCGCGGCTCGAGGAGCTCACGCGCGATCTGCGGATGCTGACACGATCGCGTTCCATGCAGGCGTCGGCAGCCGTACCCATCGAGCTCGCCGACGTCGTTGCGTCCGAGGTTGCGCTTCGACGACCCGATCGTGACGTTCGGTATCAGACATCACTGGTGCCGGCGCGCATCGCCGCCGATCCCGATGCAGTCGTGCAGGTGGTCCGTAACCTGTTCGAGAACGCGGAGCGTCACGCAGCGAGCGAGATACAGGTCACCGTGTCGGCCGACGACACCAGCGTCGTCTTGAGCGTTGCGAACGATGGTCCCTCCATTCCGGAGGATGCACGCGAACGGATCTTCGAGCCGTTCATGCGACTCGACGAAGCGCGCTCGCTCGACATCGGCGGGAGTGGGCTCGGCTTGGCAATCGCTCGGTCGATCATGACAGCGCTCGGCGGGTCGATCGTTGCTGCAGCGGTCGATCACGGAGCGGAGTTCAAGGCGACGTTCCCCGCGCCGGCCGCGACGTGATCTTCGGCTCACTCGCTCTGGTGGTCGCCGCCGGATTGTTGGGCCCATTGCTCGCGTCGTGGAGTCGTCTCGGCCCACCTGTGATCGTCGGCGAGATCGCCGCTGGTGTCATCATCGGCAACAGCGGCTTCGGATGGATCGATCCCACCGATCCGCTGTTGACCGGCCTCGCCGCCATCGGCTTCGCCCTCCTGATGTTCATCGTCGGCAGCCGCCTGCCGGTGCGCGATCGGCACATTCGAACCGCACTTGCCCGTGGTGCCGCGGTCTTTGCGACAGTTGGCGCGATGGCAGTCGCCGCAGCATCGATGCTCGGTACAACAGTGGGGTTGCATCGGCCGGCGATCCTCGCGGTGCTGCTGGCGACGAGCTCGGGCGCCGTCGCTCTACCGGTGCTGCAGGGACTCGGCAAGACTGACAAGACCGTGCTCGTGACGACTGCATGGATCGCGATCGCCGATGTGGCGACGGTTCTCGCCCTGCCCGTGGTGCTTGCCACAGGCCGCATCGCGCGTGTGATCATCGGCGGTGTCCTTGTAGTTGTCGCCGCGGCAGCGATGTTCTTGGTTGCGCGAGCCGTACGTCGAACGCCGTGGGCCCGACGCGTTCGGACGATGTCGCACAGCCGCGGCTGGGGTCTCGACCTGCGGGTATCGCTGCTCGCCTTGTTCATCTGTGCCTGGATCGCCAGCCACTTCGGCGCGTCGGTCCTCATCGCCGGCTTCGCCGTCGGCGCGGTGGTGGCACTCCTCGGAGAGCCTCGACGTGTCGCCCAGCAACTCGTCGGCATCGGGGAGGGCTTTGCCATCCCGCTGTTCTTCGTGCACCTCGGTGCTCAGATCGATCTCGGTGCGTTACTCAACTCCTCCAAGGCACTCACGCTGACCGGTGTGCTCGCGGCCACGGCAATCGCGATTCACGTTGTCACGGCCGCGTTGTGGAAGCTGCCGGTCTCGATGGGTCTGCTGGCCTCGGCACAGCTCGGCGTTCCCGCCGCGGTGGTGTCGATCGGTCTCGCCACACAGCAGATCACCGCCGCGCAGGGCGCGGCGGTGATGGCTGCCTTGCTGCTCACGCTGGGGGCGTGTGCTGTGGGTGGGGCGATGCTCGGCCAGGGACGGTTGACCGACGCAAACGCGCCCGCCACATCTACGTAGACGTCAGACGGAGTGCGTCGACAGCGTTGCGTCGACGTCGATGGTCTTGCCGTCGCGGAAGATCTTGAGGTGCACGACGTTGCCGGCTCCGACAGCCTTGATCTCGTCGCCGAGGGTGCTGTTGTCGCCCGTCGCCTTGCCGTCGATCGACACGATCACGTCGCCGGGCTTCAAGCCGGCAGCCGAGGCTGCAGAATCAGCGGCTACGTCGGCGATCAAGAGACCGTGATCGATGCCGATGCCCTGCTGGGCTGCGGTGGCGGCGTCGAGTGGGGTTGTCGAGACTCCGAGGTATGCCTTCGTGACGGTCTTGCCCTGCTGCAACTGCGAGATGATCGGCTGGGCAGTGTCGATCGCGATCGCGAAGCCGATGTTCTGCGCGTCCTGCGAGCCGGCAGAGTTGATGCCGACGACTTCGCCGTCGAGCGTCAGCAGTGGACCACCGGAGTTGCCGGGGTTGATCGCCGCGTCGGTCTGCAAGAGGTGCGTCAGGTGCTCACCATCGTTGGTGTCGATCGTGCGGTCGAGTGCCGAGACGATTCCTTCAGTGGCGGTCGGCCCGCCGGTCAGTGCGAGTGCATTGCCGATCGCGACGACCGGCTCGCCGATCTTGAGATCAGACGACTGGCCGAGCGGCAATGCGGTGAGCCCGGTCTTGTCGACCTTGATCACTGCGAGGTCGTCGGTGCGATCGACGCCGAGGACCTTGGCTGATGCGCTGGTTCCGTCGGAGAAGACGACCTCGATCGAGGTGGCATCAGCCACGACGTGCGCGTTGGTGGCAATCTGCCCGTCGCTGCTGATGACGAAGCCGGTGCCGGCAGCTTGGCCGCTGTCCAACACGACGTTGATGCTGACGACGCCCGGAAGGGCCTTGCTGATGAGCGCCGAGACATCCGACTTGGCGTTTCCGTCGACGGCCTGGCCGGACGTGCCGACCGATGTCGTGTCGAAGCCGCCCGCGGTCGCGGACGGTTGGGATGTGGTGGAGTCTGAATGGCTGCCGGCGAGTGCACCACCGACGGTGCCGCCGGCGATTGTCAGGACGGCGACCGCGGCGAGAGCCAAACGGCGGCGACGGCTGGAGCGAGTGGGAACCCTGTGAGAGGTCGGGGCGGCGATGTCGACGACGGGTGTCGAGCCGGCAGGCGCGGGCCACGTCGGCGGCTCAGTGGCTGCATCCGAATCGTGTGCGCTGAACATGTTGTGATCTTCCTTTCCGAATTGAACATGTTCAGGGTGCCGGAAACCGGTTGAGATAATGCTGAAGGTTGCTGAAGCCCCCTTCAGTTGAGATCCACGCGATTCGTTTGACGCTGCGCCCGCGGGGGTACTTCACGTGCATGATCATTCTCGGACTCGTACTCCTCCTCCTGGGCCTGTTGCTCGGCATCCCCATCTTGTGGACGGCTGGCATCGTCGTGTTGATCATCGGCGCGATCCTGATGCTGCTCGGCCGCACGGGTCGTCCGGTGGGCGGCAGAGCCCACTATTGGTGACCCGCCAGTAGGCGCAAGACCAAAGACATAAGCCCAGCTAGCGCTCAAGAAAGCCGTGTTGGCCTCCGATATCTCCACTGAGATTGAGGAGGACCGGCATGAAGGTTTGGGTAGATCAGGATCTCTGCACTGGCGATGGGCTCTGCGAGGAGTTGTGCCCCGAGGTGTTCACGATGCACGGTGGGATTTCGTATGTGCAAGATGCGAGCGGCCCGCGGTTGACAGGTGGTTCAACTTCGATGGTCGACATTCCTGCGCACGCGATCGACGCAGTGTTCGACGCAGCGGAGGAGTGTCCCGGCGAGTGCATCTTCGTCGAGGCCTGACTCGACGGGACTCGTCGAATAGCGTCCGATCCGGATGAACAACGGATTGGCGAAGGCATTGGCCGAGGGCGTGCGCGACCACGGCGCCAATGTCGTTTTCGGATTTCCTGGTGGAGGCCCGAACCTCGAAGTCGTCGGTGCGGTCGGTGACGCGGGCCTTCGATTCGTGTTGACCCATGGCGAGACGACCGCGTGCATGATGGCCGCGACCTATGGGCTGCTGACCGGACGGCCCGGCATGGCCATCGCTACTCGAGGTCCCGGCGCGGCGTGCGCGGTGAACGGCGCGGCGCAGGCCACGCTCGACCGGTTCCCTCTGCTCGTCGTGACCGATTGTGTGCCCAGTGCCCAGCGCGATCGCTTCGCTCATCAACGCTTCGATCAGCAGCAGTTGTTCGCTCCGGTGTCCAAGTGGAGCGGTTCGCTCTCCGACTCGCCGGATGCCCCCGACGCTGTGCGCACCGCGTTGCAACTGGCGGGCTCGCGTCCGGCTGGAGCAGTACACCTCGACTACGACCCGACAGGTCACGCCGCAGTGCCGCCCCATCCGGTCGCCCTTCCGCAATCCGACCTCGACACCGTGATGCGTGCGGCCGATCTGATTCGTGGAGCATCGAAGCCTGTCGTGATCGTCGGACTGGAGGCCAACGCGGCATACGCGGCGGTGCTGTCGGCGATCGAGCGACTCGGTTGTCCGGTGCTGACGACGTACCAAGCAGCCGGCGTGGTGCCGGAGGGTCATCCGCAGCTCGCCGGCCTGTTCACCAGTGGAGTCATCGAGACCTCGGTGCTGTTCGAGGCCGATCTCGTCGTCGCGATCGGTTTCGATCAAGTGGAGCCGATGCCGACCGCGTGGCGGTACGACGCTCCCGTTGTGTCGATCTCCGAAGTCGCTGCCTGCGCGACGCTCGCACCGATCACGATCGAAGTGTTGGGACCGCTCGCGGCGACGCTCGAGCGGGCGATCATCACGAAGTGCGCCGGCTGGTCCCGCGACGCCGGTGCGGTCGCGCTCGCGCAGGCGCGCCACGTGTTGGCGGGCACTGCCACCGGCGGATTCGGTCCGCTCGAACTCGCTTCTGCGGTCGCTGCAGCGGTGCCACCACGAACCATCGCGACCGTCGACGCCGGCGCGCACTTCTTGTCGATCATGCCTTTCTGGCCGGCTGTCGAGCCGTTGCAGCTGTTGATCTCGAACGGGCTCGCCACGATGGGATTTGCCTTGCCCGCGGCGATCGCCGCCGCATTGGCGCGACCTGGGCGCCCCGTTGTCTGCATGGTCGGCGACGGTGGACTGGCCATGACCCTGGCCGAGCTGGAGACATTGGCCAGACTGCGGTTGCCGGTGACGGTGGTCGTGTTCGACGACGCCGCACTCAGCTTGATCGAGGTCAAGCAGAAGCCTGGGCAAGGTGGCAGCGCGGCAGTCCGGTTCGCGCCGGTCGACTTCGCGCAGGTTGCCGCGGCGATGGGCCTCGACGCGACTGTCGTGACAACGGCGGCGGAGGCGGAGGCGGCGCTGAGCGACGACTGGGATCGGCCGCGCCTCATCGACGCGAGGATCGACCCGGCGACGTATGCCCCGCTGATCGCCGCCACCCGTGGTGCGTAGAATCGCCGACATGGGGTCGAAGTACTGGGGGCTAGGACATTGAGCATCAAAGTGGCCAAGTTCCGCGATGTGTCTGGGGGCACGCAGGCCGGAGTTCGCCGTCGGAGATCGGTTCACGATCGACTCGCTCGACGAGCTGGATCCGACCTTCAAGAAGTTGATGGACGATCCGGTCACGCAGGTCCTCGGCATCGTCGGCCCGAGTGGTCGGGCCAACCTCACGCCGATGTGGTTCGACTACGAGGGCGACACTGCGGCCGTCAGCCCACCGAGCGATCCTCCGACGACAGCGATGTCCATGTTCGAAACGGCCGGCTCTCGAGCACGTCACATCACGGCTGGCCGAAGGTGGCGATCTGGTTGATCGTGCATTCGAACAACACCCCCGCCTCGGTCACGAACTGACGTCGATCGCGCTCGAGCCGTTGGAGCTCGGATTCTCGAACGGCGAGGTGGTGCATCCCGACCTTGCGGTGTTCGCGGATGGAGTGGGATCCACTGCCCGCGCCGCACTGCTGCCCGACGTTCGTCCGCAGTACGCGGGCTACGTGGCGTGGCGGCTGCGCGATTGCCGGGGCCGATCGCCGAAGTGGTGCTGGCCGTCGAGAACCTCTTCGTGCAAGTCGTCTTCGATCTCGAAGTGCGGCGCATGGCGTTCGGACGAGCATGCACTCGGGGCGACGCTGCGTTCGTTGTCAGGCCTCACGCCGCTGCCGGAACGGCGAAGGCGGCAGAGGACGCATGGACACTGCGCGACTCGTTGGCAGCGCACCCGAACGATCCCGTTGCCGCGCTGGCCGCATGGGAGCCGGGACAACTCGCGCTCGGGCGTAGCCTGCAGGCGCGCACGCGGGCGATCGGGCGACGGTCGCATGTCGACGGGAACTGGCAAGCCGGTGATCCCGAACTGATCTTCGGCTTGCATGGTCCAGGGGAGTGAGAGCACTGATGGATGAGACGACAACTCCGGGCCGCACACGGGTGGCGGCGAAGATGGGCGAGGAGGCCGAGCGACTGATCGACTCGCTCGACGACTCCCAACGGAAGCTGGCGTTGTGGCCGTTCCCCGGCGACGAGGAGCGCCGTCTGTGGTTCTACACGCCGACCGATCACGGTGGTCTGACATTGGCGGCGATGACGCGGCCGCAGCATCGCCTGCTCTACCGCCTGGTGGCCAGTGGTCTGTCGACTGCCGGGTACGTGACGGTGTCGACGATCATCGGTCTCGAGAACGTGCTCGATCAGTTGGAGGGATTCACCGCGACATTCGAGCGACCCCGAGGCCGCGATCCGCTGATGTACTTCATCCGGTTCTTCGGCTCGCCGTCGTCGACCGGCACGTGGAGCTGGCGTCTCGGCGGCCACCACGTCTCGTTGAACTTCACGATCATCGACGGTGTGTTGAGCAGCGCGACGCCGTTGTTCTTCGGTGCCGATCCGGCGAGCTCGCCGCTGCTCGGCCCTCATCCGCTTCGCCCTCTCGCCGGCGTCGAGGATCTCGCCCGCGAGCTGGCTCGCTCGCTCTCGGTCGACCAACGCGGGCTGGCGATCGTGACGCCTCGCGCACCGACGGACCTCGTCGGCGCGAACCGTCCGTCGCTCTCCGACGGCGACCAGCCGATCGCATTGCCGTTGATCTGGCGACGAGTGTTCGAAGGTGAGGTGGGCGAGCATTTGCAGAAGGCGCAGGCTCGCCTCGAGGAGTCCACAGGCGTGGGTCCGGCGGATCTCGAGGCGATGTCGTTCAGCCACACACCGAAGGGACTCGCCGCGAAGGCGATGAACGGCGACCAGCGCGGCATGCTCGACTCGCTGCTGCGCCTGTATGTCGATCGCCTGCCGGACGATGTCGCCGACGAGGAGGCCGCCAAGTTCGCCGGCGCGGCGCTCGACGACGTGCACTTGTTGTGGGCCGGCGGGTTGGATCCCGGCCAGCCGCACTACTACCGGCTCCACGGCCCGTCGATCCTCGTCGAGTACGACAACTCGGCGCGCGACGCGAATCACGTGCACACCGTGTGGCGTGACCCACGCGGCGACTTCGCCGACGACCCGCTGGCCCGCCACCACGCCGAACACAAGCACTGAGCCCGGCGCGTCGTCGCGGCGTTCTGTACGAGCGAATAGACGATCCGCGGCTGTATGTGCTCACGTGGAGATCCGGCCGAGGGCGAGGGCGAGGACGGGTTCATCGTCGAAGATGTCGCCGGTCGGCCGCTGATCATCACAAAGCCGACTGGCGACTCATCGGCATAGATCGCCCAATACCGCGGGCATGCGCGCGGCGTCTCGGCGGCTTCGTCGAGCGAGGAACACACGCCGGCAACGAACACCTCTTGATCAGGCCGAACCTCGAGTGCCTCCACTGCGGCGCGGTCAGGTCGGTGATGGTGTGCAGCGAGACGGATGGTTGGGCATCGACCATCGCTTCTCCTCGAAGCCACAGGTCATGTACCAGGGCTTCATCATTGAAGCAGACCGTCCTACGACCATCGCCCGATTGCCCGTTGCGACCAACGCCGCGTACCGTTTGCCGCCGTATACAGCGTGCACCCGCGCGCGCAAATGGGAGGGGACCAAGTATGCGTACACGCCTTATTTCCGGCGCGATCGCCATTCTCGCGATCGGGGCCATGACAATGCCCGCCGTAGCGAATGCACGTGGGGTGCATATCCGCGACGTGCGGCTGCAGGACCGGTGCGATCCAGCATCGTTCGATGCAGCGATCGGGCCAGGAACTTGTTTGCCGCATGGCGGCCAGAAAACCGTCACGTTCGACGAGTTTCTCGCCAAGCTGAATCCGATGGACTTCGGGCACCCGAAGTGGAACAACCATCCCGACAAGCTCAATCTGCGCGAGGGTGATCAGATCAGCGTCACTGTCCGCGGTGGCGAGTTCCACACCTTCACAGAGGTAGACGAGTTCGGTGCCGGTTGCGTTCCGTTCATCAACGGCGCACTCGGGCTGCCGGAGCGGTTCAGTCCGGCCGATTGTGATCCCACCGGCACCGGGCTCATCGTCCAAACGGGCGTGGCACCCAACGGTCTCAGCACGCTGACCGTCGCAGGACTCGCTCCCGGCGAGCACAAGTTCATGTGCCTCATCCACCCGTGGATGGAGACGGTCGTCGACGTCGAGGACTGACCGAAGATCTGCGTGGGGTAGTCCGCTTCGGGCGCGGACTGCCTCGCGCAAATTCTCCACAACTACGTCCGGGGGAACGACGGCCCGCGCCGCGCCGGATGTAGTGCCATCAGCTTGGTGATGCGCGCCGTGTCGACGCGACGTTGCTCGTCGACTCGTTGGCAGCTCGGGCACCACACCGACACACGTCGCCACGGGCTGTCGCGCTCGTCGAATCCGTCGAGGGTCGTGCCGCAGATCGGGCACGGCCTACCGCGTCGACCGTAGATCCAGTGATCAGCGGTGTTCAGCCGACGACCTGTCGTGTTCTGCGGACCTCGATCCGCATTGGTGCGGATGAGCGCGGTCCCGAGGCCGACGAGATGCTCGAGACCATCGATCGTGCCGATCGGTTGATTGGGCGACACACCGGCAACGAACGGAACCTCGATCGCGTAGACGTTGCCGAAGCCGGCGACGTTGCGTTGGTCGAGCAACGCGGTCGCCAGTGCCACGACCGGGTCGTGTTGCAGCCGCTCGACCACCTCGTCGAGATCGGGCTGTTGCGCGCCGCACAGGTCGGGCCCGAGATGCCCGACGACTTCTTGTTCGCGACTGGTCGCGATCAACTCGAGCACGGGCAGATCGATGCCCGTCAACCGCCCGCTCTCCATCCACATCTCGATCCGGCGTCGCCACTCCGGCTCGCGCGCCGCCGGACCGACCGTCCACGATCCATCCATTCGGAGGTGCGAGTGCAAGGTGTTGCCGTTGTCGAAGCGGATGAACAGGTGCTTGCCGATCGCGTCGACACCACTGATCGATGCCCCCGCGAGGTCGACGCCGACGAGTCGAGGATCCCGGGTGACGCAACGAAGGCAACGCTCACCCAGGAACCGCTGCCCGATCTTGTCGGCCAGCCGCCTGATCGTGTCGCCCTCGGGCATGCTGCAACCGTCGCGTCGCGGCGGGTCAGATTCCTTCGGCCGCGCTGAGGCCCTCTTCGTCGACCTCTTGGTCCCGGCCGAGCCGTTCGAAGATCGACGGCGGCTCGGACCACGGGTCGGCGAGCGTGCCTGCCTCTGCATCGCGAATCGTCTTCCACACCACCTGGCTCGAGCAGGGCAGGTCGATGTGTCGCACGCCGAGGTGGGCGAGCGCGTCGATGATTGCGTTCTGCACCGCGGGTGTGGCGCCGATCGTGCTGGCCTCGCCGATGCCCTTGGCACCCAACGGGTTCAGCGGTGTCGGCGTCTCGGTGCTGTGCACCTCGAAGCTCGGGAATTCGGCGGCGGAAGGCAGGGCGTAGTCCATGAAGTTGCCCGTGAGCGGGTTGCCGTCGTCGTCGTAGACCACCTGCTCGTACAAGGTCTGGCTGACGCCGGCTGCGACGCCACCGTGCTGCTGACCCTCGACCAGTAACGGGTTCAACACCGTGCCGCAATCGTCGACGGCGATGTGCCGCAACAACGTGACCTTGCCGGTGTCCTGATCGACCTCGACCACGGCGATGTGAGCGCCGAACGGGAACGTCGCCTCACCTTGGTTGAAGTCGAGTTGAGCGGCGAGCCCCATGGTGCCATCGCTGTGATCGATCGCTCCGTTGGCTGCCTGAGCGGCAGCCGCGAGCGCAGCCCAATCGAGACCCGTGCTCGGCACACCGGCGACACTGAGGGTGCCCGTGGTCGTGTCGACGACGATGTCGTCGACGTTGGCTTCGAGCATGTGCGCGGCGAGGTGCTTGGCCTTGTCGACGAGCGATTCGGTCGCCCGCAACACCGCCGATCCGCCGAGCTGCAACGAGCGCGAGCCGCCGGTGCCGCCACCGCTACGAACGAGATCGGTGTCGACTGGAATCAAGCGGATGCGGTCGATGGGGATGCCCGTCTGATCGCTGACGATCATCGCGAACGCGGTCTGATGCCCCTGCCCGTGGGCCGAGGTGCCGGCCATCACGCTGGCCGAGCCGTCGTCGTGGACCTCGACAGCGCCGTACTCGCTGGTGCCACCGCCGGCCGTGATCTCGACGTACGACGACACCCCGATGCCCAACAGGTTGCGGTCGCCCTTGGCTCGGCGCTCGGCCTGCTCGCGCCGCAACTCGTCGTAGCCCGACCACTCGGCGACGGCGTCGAGGGGAGTGGTGTACGCGCCGCTGTCGTAGGTGATTCCGGTGAGCGTGGTGAATGGAAACACGTCGTCGGTCAGCAGGTTCTTGCGGCGCAACTCGATCGGATCGATGCCGAGCTCGATCGAGGCTTGGTCGACGATGCGTTCGAGCAGCGCCGTCGCCTCGGGCCTGCCGGCGCCACGGTAGGCACCCATGGGGGTGGTGTTGGTTGCGGCAACGACCACGTCGAACTGGATGCCGGAGAACCGGTACGTGCCGTTGGACATGCGCCGAGTGCCGGCCGGCAGGAACGAACCGATGCCCGGATACGCACCACCGTCGCCGACCAGACGAACGCGGAGGCCGGTGAAGGTTCCGTCGCGCTTGCATCCGAGCTCGACGTATTGGATCTGGCCGCGACTGTGCGACAGCGCGAGCATGTCTTCGCTGCGCGTCGCCGCCCACACGACCGGTCGTTGCAGCCGCTTCGCCACAGCGGCGACGACGACTTGCTCGGGATAGATGCCGGCCTTACCACCGAAGCCGCCGCCGACCAATGGTGTCACGACGTGGATCTCGCTCTTGTCGACGTCGAGTGCCCGCGCCATCAGGTTGTGCAGGAGGTGGGGCATTTGAGTGGAGCCGTAGACCAGGAGGCGTCCGTCTTCGGCGATCGCCGATGCTGCGCCGTGCGGCTCCATCGGAGCGACTGCGATCCGCTGGTTGACGTACCGGCCACGCACGATCACGTCGGCGTCGCCGAACAGATCGTCGTTGACCGGATCGGTGGAACTGATCGCGACGTTGTTGCCGTGTGCCTCGAACAACACCGGCGCGTCGACCTCGAGCGCGGCTTCCGCGGCCACGACTGCAGGCAACACCTCGTAGTCGACGATCACCATGTCGGCTGCGTCTTTGGCCTGCACCGCGGTCTCGGCGACCACCGCGACGATCGCGTCGCCGACGAAGCGCACGCGGTCAGTCGCCAGCGGTGGGCGGGCGAAGTCGTCGTGCACGGTGACCATGCTCTGGAACGGAGCCACCCCGAGGTCTGCGGCAGTCAGAACGGCAACGACACCTGGCGCCGACTTCGCTTCCTCGACGTCGATACCGGTGATCGAGGCGTGAGCCATCTCGGAGCGTACGAAGACGAGGTGCAGCTGGTTGCCCAGGTCGAGATCGCCGACGTACTGCCCAGTTCCGAAGAGCAACTCGGGATCTTCCGTGCGCAGCACACGTGTTCCAAGAATTGAACCAGCCATGGCCGCACGCTACCCGCCGATTCGAATTTCTACAGAAGCCGCACGGTGTGCCCCAGAGACGTAAGTTACCGATTGATGGAAAACGCGGCGAGCGATGTCGTTCTCGGTTCGACGGGTGTCAGCGCCGCCGATGTCGTCGCCGTCGCCCGCCGCGGCGCACGGGTCACGCTCGCAGAATCTGCTCGCGACGCCATCACCCGCAGCGCGGCGATCGTCGAGGGCCTCGCCGACCTCCCCGACCCCGTGTACGGCATCTCGACGGGGTTCGGTTCGCTCGCGACGACGGTGATCCCGCCCGAGCGGCGCGAGGAGCTTGCAACGCGCGCTCATCCGTTCGCACGCCGCGGGGATGGGTCCGCTGGTCGAACCTGAAGTCGTCCGGGCAATGATGCTGTTGCGGGCGCGCACGCTGGCGATGGGGTTCTCCGGCGTGCGCAACGACGTGGTCGACACGATCCTCGCCTTGCTCAATGCCGACATCGTTCCCTCCGTTCACGAGCACGGGTCGCTGGGCGCGAGCGGCGATCTCGCTCCGCTGGCCCACGTCGCGCTCGCGCTGATCGGCGAAGGCGAATGCGCCGAGGCGATGGCGGCGGCCGGCATCACGCCAGTGATCCTTCGGGCGAAGGAAGGGCTCGCGCTGATCAACGGAACCGACGGCATGCTCGGCATGTTGGTGCTCGCGCTCGCCGACCTCGACATGCTGGTGCGCACTGCCGACATCGCTGCAGCGATGAGCGTCGAAGCGTTGATGGCGACCGACCGAGCGTTCGCGGCCGACCTGATGGCGCTGCGGCCACACCACGGCCAGACCGTGTCGGCGGCCAATCTGCGCCGCCTGCTCATCAACAGCCCGATCGTCGCGAGTCACCGCACCGACGATCCTCGCGTGCAGGATGCGTACTCGTTGCGCTGCACTCCGCAGGTACACGGCGCGGCGCGCGACACCATCACCTACGCACGCTCGGTGGCCGAGACCGAGTTGGTGTCGGCGATCGACAATCCCAGTGTGCTGCCCGATGGCCGCGTCGAGTCGTGCGGACACTTTCACGGCGCGCCGGTCGGCTTTGCCTGCGACTTCCTCGCGATCGCGGCTGCCGAGATCGGGGCCATCGCCGAGCGCCGCACCGATCGCATGCTCGACCGCACTCGTTCGCACGGCCTTCCACCGTTCCTCGCCGAGGATGCCGGCGTCAACTCCGGCCTGATGATCGCCCACTACACGCAGGCTGCGATGGTGGCCGAGAATCGCCGCCTGGCGTCACCGGCCAGCGTCGATTCGCTGCCGACATCGGCGATGCAAGAGGACCATGTGTCGATGGGTTGGGGTGCGGCGCGCAAGCTGCGCGCGTCGGTGGCCAACCTCACGCGCATCATCGCCTGCGAGTTGGTCTGCGCGGCACGCGGCATCGAACTTCGCCAACCGGTCAGCCCTGCAGAGCCCACGGCCGCAGCAGTCGCCGCGCTCGCGCGAGGCCGGCGTCGCGGGTGCAGGGCCCGACCGGTGGTTGTCGCCGGAGTTGGCTCGGGCGGAGGCATTGGTGAGGAGCGGCGAATTGTTGGCAGCGGTCGAGCGAGTCACCGGACCGCTGGACTGATCGGGAAGGCGACGGAGGGAGCGACGATGTCTGGACCACGACCCGTACGAGCACCGCGGGGCACCACGTTGACATGCCGCGGATGGCAGCAGGAAGCCGTGATGCGCATGCTGATGAACAACCTCGACCCGGAGGTTGCCGAGCGTCCCGACGACCTCGTCGTCTACGGAGGCACCGGTCGCGCGGCGCGCTCGTGGGATGCGTACGACGCCATCATCCGCACCCTTACGACGCTCGGCGACGACGAGACGATGCTCGTGCAATCGGGCAAGCCAGTCGGTGTGTTTCGCACGCACGAGTGGGCGCCGCGGGTGCTGATCGCCAACTCCAACCTCGTTCCGGAATGGGGCAACTGGGAGGAGTTCCGGCGGCTCGAGGCGATGGGCCTGACGATGTACGGGCAGATGACCGCCGGGTCGTGGATCTACATCGGCACGCAAGGAATTCTGCAGGGCACCTACGAGTGCTTCGCCGAGATCGCCCGCCGCAAGTTCAACGGAACGCTCGCCGGCACCATCACGTTGACGGCCGGCTTGGGCGGGATGGGCGGTGCGCAGCCGTTGGCCGTCACGATGAACGACGGCGTGGCCCTGTGCATCGACGTTGATGCGTGGCGCGTCGGTCGACGTGTCGAGACGCGCTACCTCGACGAGGTCGCCGACTCGTTGGAGGATGCTGTTGCGCGTTGCCTGCAGGCACGCGACGAGAAGCGTCCGTTGTCGGTCGGCGTGGTCGGCAACGCGGCGGTGCTCGTCCCGCAACTTCTGGAGCTGGACTTCCCTGCCGACATCGTCACCGACCAGACCAGCGCCCACGATCCGCTCAGCTACGTACCGGCCGACCTCACGCCCGAAGCCACGGCAGAACTGGCCAGCACGGATCCCCAAGAGCTCATCCGTCGTGCGCGAGTCAGCATGGCGACGCACTGCCGAGCGATGGTCGGGTTCCTCGACAAGGGCAGCGAGGTGTTCGACTACGGCAACAGCCTGCGCACCGAGGCCAAGCTGGGCGGTTTCGATCGGGCGTTCGACTACCCCGGCTTTCTGCCGGCGTACATACGGCCGCTTTTCTGCGAAGGCAAGGGCCCGTTTCGATGGGTTGCGCTGTCGGGTGATCCGGCCGACATTGCTGCCACGGACCAGGCCGTCCTCGACGAGTTTCCCGACGACGAAGGTCTGCATCGCTGGATCAAGCTGGCCCGCGATCGCGTGGCATTCCAAGGCTTGCCGGCACGCATCTGCTGGCTCGGTTACGGCGAGCGGCACCGCCTCGGCCTGCGGTTCAACGAGATGGTTCGCACCGGCGAGGTGTCGGCACCGATCGTGATCGGGCGCGACCATCTCGACTCCGGCTCTGTTGCATCGCCGTATCGCGAGACGGAGTCGATGGCCGACGGCAGCGATGCGATCGCCGATTGGCCTCTGCTCAACGCGCTGGTCAACACATCCAGCGGGGCGACGTGGGTCAGCATCCATCACGGTGGCGGCGTCGGCATCGGACGCTCGATCCATGCCGGCATGGTCGTGGTCGCCGACGGCACAGACCTCGCCGCGCAGAAGCTGTCGAGGGTGCTCGTGACGGATCCCGGGATGGGTGTCATCCGGCACGCCGACGCCGGCTACCAGATCGCCACCGATGTCGCCGCCGAGCGCGGCGTTCGCATCCCCATGACGGAGGGCTGATGAGCGTTCGTGAAATCGTGACGGTCGGCCACCCGGTGCTGCGCGAGCGGGCGCGCGAGGTGACCGCTGAGGAGTTGGCCACGCCCGAGACGCAGCAGCTCATCGACGACCTCATCGACACGATGCGTCACGCGAACGGCGCCGGCATCGCTGCGAATCAGATCGGTGTGCCCATACGAATCGCCACGATCGAGGTCGGCAACAACCCGCGCTACCCGTACAAGCCGCGCATCCCGTTGACCATCGTGGTCAACCCGATCATCGAGCCGATCGACGACGAGTTGGTCGAGATCAACGAGGGCTGCCTCTCGGTGCCGAACCTCCGCGGGAACGTCATGCGCAACGTCAACGTGCGTGTTCGCTACCTCGACCGCGATGGCGTCGCCCACGACGAGATCCGCCGCGGCCTCACCGCCGGAACGTTCCAGCACGAGTGCGATCATCTCGACGGCATGCTGTTCCTCGATCGTGTTGTGGACTCGACGACGTTCACCACGTGGGAACAGTTCGAGAAGTTCCACCGGGCCGCGTTCGTCGAACGGATCACCGAGTTCGTCGCTCGAGTTGGATCGTGAGCTCGACGTACTGGTGTGAACTGGCATGGCTCGGCGATCTTGCCGGCGACATCGCCCACCACGTCCTGATCACGGTAGACGGCGACCGCATCACCGGTGTCGTCGTCGGTGCCGAGCCTCCTGACGACGCGACGCGCCTCGTCGGGCTGACGTTGCCCGGCATGGCGAATGCGCACAGTCATGCCTTCCATCGCGCCCTGCGTGGTCGAACACACGGCGAGTCCGGTTCGTTCTGGACGTGGCGGGATCGGATGTATTCGCTCGCAGATCGACTCGATCCCGAGAGCTACCGCGAGCTCGCTACTGCGACGTTCGCCGAGATGGTGCTCGCCGGTTTCACCTGTGTCGGTGAGTTCCACTACCTCCACCACGACCGCGGTGGGGCGTGGTACTCGCAGCCGAACGAAATGGGGCAGGTACTGCTCGACGCCGCGGCTGCGGCCGGCATTCGCATCACCCTGCTCGACACGTGTTACCTGCGCGCCGGCATGACCGACGACGCCGTGCTGAACCACACCCAGCAACGGTTCACCGATGGTGATGTCGACGAATGGATCAAGCGAGCCGACGCGTTGGGCGAGACACCTCAGGCGAGGATCGGCGCAGCGATCCACTCCGTGCGCAGCGTGGACCCGGCGGCGATGTCGGTGGTGGGCGAGTGGGCGACCTTGCGCGACGCGCCGCTGCACGCCCATGTCAGCGAGCAACCGGCGGAGAATGAGCAGTGCTGCGCGGTGCACGGTTGCACTCCCGTCGAGTTGCTCAACCGGAACGGCGTTCTGTCCGAACGCTTCACGGCGGTGCACGCCACGCACCTCGCCGGCTGGGACATCGATCTGCTGCAGGCGAGCGACTCGACGTGCTGCATCTGCCCGACGACCGAGCGCGATCTTGCCGACGGGATCGGCCCCACCTCTGCGTTCCGCAAATCCGGGATCTCGATGTGCATCGGCACCGATTCACACGCGGTCATCGATCCGTTCGAGGAGGCTCGTGGGATCGAGCTCGACGAACGCCTCGCCACACTCCGCCGCGGAAATCATCAACCCGGGGAGTTGCTGCTCGCCGCGACCGAGGCGGGCTACCGCAGTCTCGGATGGCACGAGGGTGGCCGCATCGAAGTGGGTGCGCTGGCCGACTTGACCACCGTTGCCTTGACCTCGCCACGACTCGCAGGGATCGATCCCACTCATGCAGGCGCGGCGGTCGTCTTTGCGGCAACCGCGAACGATGTCCATCATGTGATGGTCGGCGGAAGGGTCATCGTTGCCGACGGAGCGCACACCACGATCGATGTTGCCGACGCATTGGCCCGATCCATCGGCGCAGTGTGGGCATGAGCCAGCGCTCCACCGTGATCGACAACATCGGTCGGCTCATCACCAACGACTCGCGGTTCGAGGTCGGAGCGACGGGCGAACTGCGCGATGCATGGGTGGTGATGGTCGACGGTTTGATCGAGCTGGTCGGCACGGGGCAGGCACCGGCTTCCGACCAGCGAATCGACGCCGCCGGTCGCTGCGTGATGCCCGGGTTCGTCGACAGTCACAGCCATTTGGTGTTCGCCGGCGACCGCTCGGCCGAGTTCGCTGCGCGGATGGCAGGAAAGCCGTACGAGGCGGGCGGGATTCGAACGACGGTCGAGGCGACGCGCGCCGCGACCGACGACGAGTTGGTGGTGGCCGCGTTGTCGCTGTTGGCCGAGGCTCGTCGGTCGGGCACCACGACGATCGAGATCAAGTCCGGCTACGGGCTCGCCGCCCAGCACGAGGCTCGAACGCTGCGCATCGCGCGCCAACTGACCGCGGAGACCACATTCCTCGGTGCTCACGTGGTGCCACCCGAGTTCGATGGCCGCGTCGACGACTACGTGGCCGTCGTTTGCGGCGAGATGCTCGCCGAGTGCGCGCCGTACTCGCGTTGGATCGACGCCTTCTGCGAGCAGGGTGCGTTCGATGCTGATCAGTGCCGCGCCGTATTGGAAGCCGGACGCGCCGCGGGACTCGGATTGCGTTTGCACGCCAATCAGTTGGGGCATGGTCCTGGCGTGCAATTGGCGGTCGATCTCGGATGTGCTTCGGCGGACCACTGCACGTACCTCTCCGACGACGACGTCTCGGCCCTCGCTTCCAGCGAGACCGTGGCGACGTTCCTGCCGGCCACCGACTTCTCCACTCGCCAGCCGTATCCCGATGCCCGCCGTCTCCTCGATGCCGGCGGAACGGCAGCGATCGCGTCGAACTGCAATCCGGGCTCGAGCTACACCACCTCGGTGCCGTTCTGCATCGCGCTCGCCGTGCGCGACATGAACATGACCATCGACGAGGCGCTGTGGGCATCCACCGCAGGAGGTGCTGCGGCGCTCCGTCGCGTCGACATCGGCATCCTCGCGACCGGCGCCCGCGCCGACCTCATCATCCTCGACACGCCGAACCCGATCGATTTCGTCTACCGGCCGGGAGTCCCCTTGGTCGCATCGACGATCATCGGCGGCTCCACCATTTGATCCTGCACGAACCTGACGAACCGTGGCGGCCGTCGTACTTCTCGTTGTCGGCATCGCGGCAATGTTCCTGCGACCATTCGGCATCCCGTTGTGGGCCGGACCGGTCGCTGCTGCCGCGATCGGCCTCATCACTCGGATCATCCATTGGGACGATGCCTCCGAGTCGCTGCACCTTCTCACCAAGCCGCTGCTGTTCCTGCTCTTCGCCGTGCCGTTGGCGATCGTGCTCGATCGCATCGGCGTGTTCGAGGCACTTGCTGCGACGGTCGACGGGGGCAAGCACTTGGTCGGTGGGTTGTGGCTGCTGGCCATGGCAGTCACGATCGTCTTCAACCTGGATGCGTCGGTCGTGCTGCTCACGCCGCTCTACATCCGCATCGCCCATCGGCACGGATACCCACCCGAGATGCTCGCGTTTCAACCGGCCCTGCTCGCCTGCCTCGCGTCGAATCCGCTGCCCGTCTCGAACCTCACCAACCTCATCGTCGCCGAGCACTTCGATCTCGGTGTGGGTGAGTTCTTGCAGCACATGGTGCTGCCGACGATCGCCGCCTGCCTCGTCGGTTGGCTGTGTTTCCGGCGGGCGTTCGGGGTCGACGCATCTCACGTCGACGACATCGATGAGCCCGTCGACAAACGTGCCCTGCGCCGAGGGCTGCCGATCGTCGGCTTCGTGCTCGTCGGCTTCACAGTCGGCGCGGCACTGGGAGTGCCCGAGTGGGTCGTTGCCGCCGTCGCTCTCGCGTGGGGCGCGGCGTTGGCGGCGCATGTCCCGCTACGTGCGATCCCCTACGAGGCGATGCTCGTCGCCGCCGGGCTTGCGGTGCTCGTCGCCGGTGCCGCGCCGCATCTCGGGCTCGAGAGGATCTTCGACGCCACCGGCGTGATGGGTCGCCTTCGCACGCTGTCGTTCGGCGTCGTGGCATCCGACGTCTCCAACAACTTGCCGGCCGTGCTCGCCGGCATGACGTCGCTGCGCGATCGCTCGCAGGTGTGGGCGCTGCTGATCGGAGCAAACGTCGGCCCGGTGCTGGTCATCAGCGGAGCGTTGTCGGGCTTGCTGTGGCGCGACACGGCCGCAGGGCTCGGCGTCGAAGTGTCCGGCCGCCGCTACAGCCTCATCGGCCTGAAGGTCGGCCTCCCCGCGCTGATCGCCGCCTCCGCAGTCGTCGTCTTCCTCTGACGGGCGTGTCTATAACGATTTCTAGTGGTATATAACACGAACATGTAGATATGGCTAGTTCTTGTTAGAGTCGGGCCGTGGATCCTGTTCGCAATCCGTACTCACCTGGCGCCGGGCTGCGTCCGTTCGAGCTCGCCGGGCGCGACAGGGAGATCGCCAAGTTCGACGTCTTGCGGGCCAGGGCCCGGCAACGCCGCAACGACCAGAGCATCGTCTTCTACGGGTTGCGCGGCGTCGGCAAGACCGTGCTGCTCAACGAGCTGGCCGATGCCGCCCGCAACGACGGATGGATCGTCGCCAAGGTCGAGGCCGACGCGAGTGGTGCTCGGTCGCCGTTCCGCAGCCAGATCGCCCAGTCGTTGAACATCGCGCTGCGGCGGGTACAGGGCAAGTCGGCCAGGGGTAGCCGGATGAAGGCCGCGCTGCGGACGTTCAAGTCATTCTCGCTGAAGGCAGAGCCGGACGGCACCTTGTCGGTCGGGATCGAGATCGAGCCGAACTCGGGTCGCGCCGACACCGGCTCGTTGCAAGCTGATCTCACCGATCTCGCGCTCGATCTCGGTGAGGCGGCCATTGAGCTCGATTGCGGGGTTGCGTTGTTCATCGACGAGATGCAGGACCTGCAGGCGGAGGAGCTCGCGGCGATCTGCCAGGCGTGCCACGAGGCCGGCCAGCAGAACAAGCCCTTCTTCGTGATCGGTGCCGGGCTGCCGAACCTTCCGGGAATCCTCGCCGAGGCGCGGTCGTATGCGGAGCGGCTGTTCCAATACGCGACACTCGGCCCGCTCCCTGCCGGCGAGGCGACCGCGGCCCTCACGCGGCCGGCGCAGAACGAGGGTGTCGAGTGGACCGACCAGGCTGTCGGGATCGTCGTCGCTGCCGCGAACGGCTACCCGTACTTTCTGCAGGAGTACGGCAGCGCGGCGTGGGACGTGGCCACCAGCTCGCCGATCGATCAGTCCGACGCCGTCGAGGGGATCCGCATCGGCAAGGCGCGGCTCGACGACGGCTTCTTCCGATCTCGTTGGGAGCGGGCGACACCGAGCGAGCGCGAGTACCTGTCGGCGATGGCCGTGGATGGCGACGACCCGAGCCAGTCGGGTGAGGTCGCTCGCCGCCTGGCCAAGATGCCGACCCAACTCGGACCTGTCCGCGCCAAGTTGATCTCGAAGGGACTGGTGTTCGCGCCGGCACGCGGAGCCATCGCCTTCACCGTGCCCGGCATGGCCGAGTTCATCGCCCGCCAGACGACCGTGTGACCAGACGCGGCCCGCCGCGTCAGGGAGCCTGGAACAGGCCGGGAAACTTCAGCGCCAGCCATGGGCGGCGCCCCCACGCAACGGCGCGACCGGTGACGATTGGACGCGCCAGGCCGACGCGCTTGTAGGCAACCTGCACGAAGGATGCAGGGTCGACCGACATGCGAACATCGGCGCGAGGCGCTCGACCACTCGACACAGCGAGCACTCCATCGTCGAATGTGAACGTCGTCGTGTCGTGCCCACGGAATCGAAGTTCGTAGGTTGCCGTCAATCCCCGGGTCGACTCGGTGTTGACCACCAGCGGCGTGACGGCCACGAGGAAATCGATGACGGGAAGCGCGTCGCGGCGCTCGATCGGCCACGGCTTGCCGACCGTGCCGGCGAGGTCGCAACCATGGAGCAGGAACTCACCGACCACGGAGCCGAGGAATGCTGCGACCGGCAGCAGCGTGCCACCATGCCACGACACCACATCGCTGTCGCGCAGGCCGACGGCCAACAGCATGCGAGCAATCTCGTCGTCGATCAGATCGGCCAGCTCGCCGAGATCTTGCGTCGTTTCAGCGTCGAGCCGTTCCTGGTTCGTCTCACTGCGACGATCGAGTGACTCGTACGGGCTCGGACCTCCTTCGGCCATCTCGCGGAAGGCGATGCCCGCGGTGGCGAGATGGGCGGCGAGGTCTCGAATCGTCCAGGACAGATCCCTCGACCTTTTGGTTGCCGTCGAGGCCGGATCGCAACAACTCGGTGACACGGGTCTTGGTGCTATCAGCGGCCGCGAGCGCGTTCCCGATCGTGTCGGCCATCGAGCCTCCTCAGGCCTTGCCGCCGGGCTCCCACATCGATGCGGCGTAGCTCTTCTCCAGATCGGCATCGATCACGTCAGCACTGAATTCGCTGATCGCCGCGATCTGATCGCGCAGGATGCATCCGAGAGACGGGATCGCCGCGCGATCCGGCCACGAGTCGCCGTTCCACAACTCGCTACGACGGAACGCCTTGGCGCAGTGCATGTATTGCTGGGTCACCGCGATCCCGACTGCAGCCTTCGGCCGACGGTCCTTCACGGCGCATGCGTCGAGCACCGCGGGATCGGTCGTCAGGTACGCGCGTCCGTTGACGCGCAGCGTCTCGTCGACACCGGGCACCAGGAACAGCAGACCGATGCCCGAGCCGTTGACGACATTGGTGATCGAGTCGAGCAGGTTGTTGCCCGACAGATCCGGGATCGCGATGCGTTGATCGTCGAGCACCACGACGAAACCGGGCGGGCCTCCCTTGGGTGAGACATCGCCGGTGCCGTCAGGCGACGTCGTGCCGACGAGCACGAATGGCGAGACGTCGATGAAGTTTCGGGCGTGCTGGTCGAGGCTGCCGAGGATCTTGGCGCGAGTGCCGTCGTGGGGCATGCGGTACAACTCGCGCAGGTCGGTCTCGTTGTCGATCACGTTGGCGAACGGCTCATCCATTCCGAGAACCGTACCCGTCCAGCCGGTCACTCGCGAAGGGGCGTCCGGCCTTCGTGGATGAAGAGGTAGACCAGCAATCCGCAGGCGATGTAGATCGACGACTGCACATCGAGCAGCACGGTGAGGTCGACCTGCGACACGAGGAGGCCGGCTATCAGCGAGCCGGCGGCTCGTGCCAGCGCGTCGAGCGCGCCGGCCATGCCGACGACACGGCCGAGCATGCCTGCGGGACTGAACCGCTGCACTGCGGTGAACAGCCCGATGCCCATCGCCGCGCCGGGGACGCCCGACAGTGCGAACACGACCATGTACACCCATAGTGCCGAGGTGACAGTGGGAGCATTCCAGAAGAGCAACGACACGCCACCCATTCCGAGGTAGCCGGCGATCAGCAGCGTGATCGGCCCGAACCGATCGGCGAACTTGCCGATCAGCGCGGCGCTGATGATTCCGCCGACGGCCATGCTGCCGCGAATCAGACCGACGTCGACACCGCCGCCGTCGAGCTGTCGGACGATGAACACGACGAACAGGACGACGAAGAAGCCTTGAGCGATCTGACCGAAGCTGTCGATCAGGATCAGTGACCGGAGTGAACGATGCGCGCGGACGGCCCGAACGCCGGCACGGATCCCGGGCTCGACGGCCTCTCCGGTTTCGGAATCGGTGACGATCGGTGCGGTGTGCGACCTGACGAACAGCATCGCGATCGCGACCGCGACGAACGTGAGGCTGTCGATCACGACAACTGCCCCGATGCCGCCGAGTCCGACCGCAAGCCCGCCGAGTGGCGAACCGATCAGTCGGGCCAGGCTCGCGCTGGTGGAGTTCGCAGCGTTGGCGACAGTGAGTTGATCGGGTGCGACGACGTGTGGGAGCAACGCGGTCGACGCAGGGTTGTTGATCTGCGTCAGCATCGCCTGGGCGCCGACGACCAGATAGGCGGGCCAGATGCGGTCGCCGGTCACGGTCAGCAGTGGCACAAGGGTGATGGCTTGAGCGAGGTTGGTGACGATCAGCGTGCGGCGAAGATCCCAACGGTCGACCAGGCTGCCGCCGACGGGGCCGAGCACCAACGCTGCGACCAACTCGACGACGAACAGGATGGCGGTCGCCGAGCCAGAGCCGCTCTGGATGAACACGTAGACCGGCAACGCGACCATCAGCAGCCAGTCGCCGATGTCGTTGACGAACCCGCCGCACCACACCAACCGGAAGTCGCGTGTGCGCCACGGCGAGATGCTTGGTGGTCCGGCGGTCAGCTGATCGGTCATGGCAGGTCCGTACGCGGAAATGCTTCGAGCGAGAGTCGAACCGGTCGAGCATCGACGGGGGCGTCGGGGCGCGCTGCACCGCGGAGCGGGCGGACGATCGCGTCGATCGCCTCGGTCACGGCGCGCAGCTCATCTGCCGTCACCATCAACGCGTAGGTCGAGAACGCGGCCACGTCCTGCCACGCCTCGGGGACCGTGTCGAGGTGGGTCAGGTAGTGCCGGGCGAGGCGGACGTTCTCCTCGAGGCCGGTGGTGATCAACGCCGCGCTGACCGCAACCAGCTCGGGTGAACCGGTGCTGTGCGGTTCGCCGAAGTCGAAACCAGTTGCCACGCTGCGCCACCGACGCGTGCGTCCGTCGACCTCGTCGTCGGTGTCCGATTCGACGCGCTCGACGAGGCCGAACTTCTCGAGGTGGCGGAGGTGGTAGCTGCACGACGACGGCGACTCGCCGACCACCGCGGAGCATTGCGTTGCCGTGGCATCCCCGACAGTCAGCAGCAAATGCAGGATCGCCAGACGCGCCGGGTGGGCGAGTGCGGCGAGCACGCGGACGTCGGTGATCGTCATCCGCTCGTTGTCAGCCATGGTGTTCCCTCGATGTGAAGTGAATACTTCACATCTTCGCGGACCGGCGCAGAAATGTCAAAGGAATCCTTCAGATCGCAAGATGGGGAGCTGGCCACCGCAAGATGGGGAGGCATCCCGATGTGCAAAATCGGGCGTCTCCGTACTGTCGAACCACGCCGGATCGTCCGGCTGGAAACGGAGAAACACATGCCTCGCTATCTCGTGGAACGATCATTTCCCGACGGGCTCGACATCCCCATCAATGCCCACGGAGTGAAGACCGTGGCCTCGGTGGTGGCCAACAACGCTGATCTCGGAGTGACGTGGATTCATTCCTACGTCGGTGAAGCGAACCGCAAGAGCTTCTGTATCTACGACGGGCCGTCCCCGGAGTCGATCCGCCAGGTCGCCCAACGCAACGGACTGCCCGTCGACAACATCACCGAAGTGCGCGTGCTCGACCCGTACTTCTACAGCCCGAACGGTGGTGGGTCCAATGCTTCGTAAGTTCTTCTTCGGCGCCTTGATCGTCGCGGTGCTCGGCAGTGCCGCCGGCGTCGCCTATGCCTCGCACAACGGTGGCAAGGACAGCCTCAGCAAGGCCCGCGACGCGACCAAGCAGTTCCGCAGTCTGTCGGTGGCAACCGGCGCGGAGTACAGCGAGTTGTTCGACAAGGACGGCATCGCCTGCATCGACATGCCCGGCATGGGTGCGATGGGCGTGCACTACGTGAAGGGCTCGATCGTCGGTGACGGCGCCGTCGATGCCCTCACGCCGGAAGCGGTCGTCTACGAGCCCGACGAGCGCGGCCGCATGCAATTGGTCGCTCTCGAGTACGTCGTCTTGAAGGACGCCTGGGACGGGCAGCACGACTCCAAGCCGTCGCTGTTCGGCCAGCCGTTCGACATCACGCCGGACGGCAATCGGTTCGGGTTGCCGGCGTTCTACTCACTGCACGTCTGGCTGTACAAGCACAACCCGGCGGGCATGTTCGCGATGTGGAACCCCGATGTCACGTGCACTCCCGACGACGGGCACGACGGACATCGTGGTAACGATCACGTCGATCAGATGGACGGCTGACCGACGGTGTAGCGCGGGCACCGATGTGGGTTTCCTATGGCCCACATCGGTGCCTGCGATGAGCGTGTTCTAGGGTGACCCGATGAGCTTCGACGTCCCGGACCCAGGTCTCACGCCCGATCAGATGGTGGCCCGCGCCGTCGCGTTGCGTTCGCACCTGGTCGAGGAGCAGGAGAAGACCGAGGTACGCAGTCGCTTCTCGGAAGAGACGCAGAAGTTGTTCACCGATGCCGGGTTCTATCGCATCCTCCAGCCGCGAATGTTCGGCGGCTACGAGTTCGACATCCGCACCTTCTACCGAACGATCATCGAAATCGCCAGAGGTTGTCCGTCCAGTGGCTGGCTGCTGTGCCTCGGCGCCGGCCACGCATTGCAACTCGGATCGTCGTTCTCGCAACAAGCGCAAGAGGAGGTGTTCGGGCCCGACGGGCACTTCATCGCTCCACTCAGCGTCGGCAACTCGCCGGGTCAACGACCGGCCAAGCCCGTCGACGGTGGCTACCTCGTCAGCGGAAAGTGGAGGTATGCATCGGGCGTGCCGTACAGCACCGACTTCATGGGCCTGGCCGAGGTCGAGGGCGCTGATCCACCCGAGCCCATCGTCGTGATCGTGCCGCGCGAGCACTACGAGATATTGGAGGATTGGGGCGAGCTGATCGGGTTGAAGGGATCGGGTTCGAACAGCGTCGTCATCGACAACGCGTTCGTTCCTTCGCATCACACCGCGCCGATCGCACGGCTGATGGGCGAGTCGCCGATGACCACCGAGGTGCTCCCCGGTGGAGCGATCCACGGCAACCCGATGTACAGCGGCGGCTTCATGGGATTCGCGATCGGTGAGCTCACCTCTGTGCAGGTCGGTGCGGCGCGCGGGATGCTGGACGAGTACGAGCGCTTGCTCGACTCGGTGCCCATCACGTCGATGAGCGGCAACGCGACGATGAAGCGCTACCTCGACCACGACTTCCAGCGTGCCTTCGGCATGTCGTTGGGATGGGTCGACGCCGCGGACGGCATCATGCTGCGTGCCGGCGAGATCTACATGGAGAATGCTCGCAAGGCATTCGACGAAGGTCGCCCGGTGACATCAGACGACCACTGGCGCCTCTACGGGATGATCCAGACCGCCGCACGATTGTCGTGGGAAGCCGGCGAGTTGATGTTCCGCACCGCCGGTTCCGCAGCGTCGCTCGACGGTCGCCGGATCCAGCGCTACTGGCGCGACCTGTGCGCGTTCCGCTCGAACTCCGTCCACCAGTTCGACTTCCGTTCGCGTGCCGTCACCCAAGCCCGCTTCGGCGTCCCGATCGACCGCTTCTAGCCTCCTCGATCTGTCGGACATAGCGGAGCTCGTGGATCGGGGAGCCTCCGATTTCGTCCACTCGCTCCACGCCGTCGGCGGCCCATCCTTCGCGCTCGTAGAAGCGACGGGCTCGTGGGTTGCGATCAACCACCCACAATGCAGCGGATCGATGGCCTTGTTCGGCCAGCGCGTGCACTGCTTCGGTGTGCAAGGCAACGGCCGCACCCGAACCGAACGTGGAAGGGTCGGCATTCAACATCATCAGCTCGCCGGTCGGGTCGTCGGTCTCACGACCGCGTGAAGGCGCCTACAGCACACATCGCCACGACCCGGTCGTCGGTCAACGCGACCGTCACGGTCGAGCCAGGGGTGCCCTCGCGCAGTGATGCCTCCCATCGAAGGCCAAAGGAAGTGGCGTCGAGTTCGTCGAGGTATGCATCAGGCATGACGCCGGTGTATGCCGAACGCCACGCGGCAACATGGATCACGCCCATCGCCATCGCGTCGGATGGCACGGCCTGTCGAACGACGAACGTCATGGCCAAAGTCTTCTCGTTGATGAGCGACGAGGCGAACGAATTCGCCCGTACGCCCGATTTAGGGTGACGGTATGTCGGTGCACTTTCGACTGATCGGAACTGACCTGCCCGGAGCGTCGTGTGCGCCATCGCCCGCCGACCCGGGCGGGTACACGTCGGTTCACGTCGGTGTGCAACGCGGCAAGGAGGTGATTGACCTCGTTCGAGGAGACGCGCCGCAGGCCGTGTTCGAGTTCGACGTCAACGTTCGCAACGACAAGTTCAGTGGTCCGTATGTGCACGGCGGCAGCCGTGAACGCTTCATCTACCTGTCGTGGGGAGAGCTCATCCACGGCCACTTCGCAATGTTCCGCCGCGCCAAGCTGCAGCTGGACTCCCTCGACCCGATTGCTTGTGACGGTCGAACAGTCGAAGGTCGCCTGGGTCTGACCGACCCGAAAGGCCATCCGCTGTGCGCGTCAGTAAGACCGCCGAAGATCACGTGGACTGTGACGTAGAAACGCGTCAGGTTGTCGCGGTGGCCAGAGTGTCGATGCCGCGCATGTCGATGTTCGCCGCTTCTTGGTCGAGGAACCATTGGTACGTCTCGCGGATGCCAGTGTCGAGGTCGATCTTCGGCGACCATCCGGTGGCAGTGAGGCGTGTGGTGTCGAGTACCTTGCGCGGCGTGCCGTCGGGCCGTGACGTGTCGAACTGCAACTCGGCCTCCGGGTACACCAAGTCGCGGATCTTCTCGGCGAGCTCCCGTATCGAGAGGTCGACTCCGGTTCCGACGTTGATGTGGCTGTCTTCGCTGTAGTGCCGCATCAGGTGCAGGCATGCATCGGCGAGATCATCGACGTGGAGGAACTCACGCTTTGCCGACCCGGTTCCCCAGATCTCGACGCCGGCGGTGCCATTGGCCTTCGCTTCGTGGAACTTGCGGATGAGCGCCGGAAGGACATGACTGCTGGTGAGGTCGAAGTTGTCGTTCGGACCGTAGAGGTTGGTCGGCATCGCTGAGATGAAGTCGCTGCCGTACTGCTTCCGGTACGCCTGGCACAGCTTGATGCCGGCGATCTTGGCGATGGCGTACCACTCGTTGGTGGGCTCGAGCGGACCGGTGAGCAACTCCTCTTCGGTGATCGGCTGCGTGGCCTCACGCGGGTAGATGCACGACGAACCGAGATAGAGGAGCTTCGTCGCGCCGTACAAGTGTGAGGCGTGCACGACTGTGCCGTGGATCATCATGTTGTCGTAGATGAACTCCGCCGGTCGCGTGCTGTTGGCCAGGATCCCGCCGACGGTGCCGGCGACGAGAAACACATATTCGGGCCTGTTCGCCTTGAACCAGTGCGATACCTCGGACTGATCGCGCAAGTCGAGCTGTTGCCGGCTGGCGGTGAGGATGTTGGTGAACCCACCGGCTTCAAGTCGCCGGACGACGGCAGAACCAACAAGCCCTGCGTGGCCGGCGACGTAGATCCGAGCCTGGTTGTCCAAGGGTCCTCCACTCAAGTCTCTTGCGCCGCTGACCCCCTAGTCTAGGGACCCCCCGACCAAGTCAGATCCGCTACACCCCGATGTCGAAGGTGCCGGCTTGGGCGCCGAGGTCTTCGACGATGGACTGGTCGACGATCAGCTTGCTTTCGAACGGGCTCACCGAGGGGGCGTTGCGGAACATCAAGTGGTAGCCCTTCGTCATGTCGAGTGGGCCGGTGAGCTGGATCTCGATCTGCATGGTGGATTGTCCGGGGATCTGCAGGTTCAGGGTGGACACCGTGAAGTCGTGATCCTTGGTGACCAGGTCGACGGGATGGCTCACGTCGTTCACCGTCGCCGAGGTCACCGGCATCGCCGAGTAGATGTGCAACTGCATCGTGCTGGTACCCGGTGGTGCACCCGCCGAGTTGCCGAACACGATCGCCGGCTCGGTCACCCCGGGCGGCGCGTTGTTGTGCAGCGTGACGGTCAGCGACGCCCCGGCGGTGCTCGACGGACCGTCGGTCGTGACGGTGTACGACACCTCACCACTGAGGTAGTAGTCGATCTTGTTGTTGCCGATGTTGTCGATCACGACACCGAGACCGTCGCCGCCGTTCAACGCCGGCAGCTTGCCGGTCATGTGCATGCGGTCGAACAGATCCTCCTCTGCGCCACGCGACGACCATCCCATCAGACGACCCTGCGTGGAGAACGGGTTCAACAGCTTCACCAGATCCGGCGGCGCCGGTAGCGATGAAGAGAGCAATCGAGCGATCGTCGTGCCGGCGACTTCCTCCAACATGTCGATGGGGTCCGGTCGATTCTGCACCAGCGAGTACTGGTCACTCAGCAAGAACTTGGCAACGTTGTCGGCAGAGACCGATTGCGGAATCGAGGTCAGGTCGATGGGGCCCGTCAGCTTCATCAGGGCTGCGATCGTGTACACGTCCATCGCAAACACGCCATCGACCTGGTGACCGCTATATGTCGGGTAGCCCTCGGCGATCGCTGATGCGACGTCGGGGAAGTTCGGCGAGGTGGTGATGCGCGCCCAATGTTCGGTGTCGCCACCGACCGCAAGATCGGCCGTCCGCCCGAATCCGGTGACGGAGAGGTGGCCCTCGTCGACGGTGATCTCGGCCCAGTTGCCCATGAAGCCACCGAGGCCTCGCGCCTCCGCCGGCGTGGTGAAGGCGACGAAGTACACCCGCTTGCCGTGGGCGCCCAGCATGTCGGGCGCCAGGTCCACCGCCAGCGACGCTCGTTTGCTCTCGACCTGTTGCTTCTCGATCTGCTCGCTCAACGTCGACAACCGCGAACGAATCGGCTGCACCAGCCAATCGCTGTCGACCGAGGCAACGGTCGAGTCGAGATCGTCGAGCGCGGCATTCAACCTCGACAACGGATCGCGCAGCGCAGTGATGGCATTCAGGTCGATCGTCCCGTTGACGATGCGGAGCTTGTCGAAGTCGACCTCGTCGAGCACGCCGGAGATTGTCGTCGAGACAGAGGCGGCGCTCTCGGCGAGGTCGGAGGCAGCACGTCGATGCTGGGCGACCACAGGGATGAGCCGCGCCGGCTGCGCCCACGGTGCGTCGAGATCATCGCGCGCGCCGGCGAGCAGACCTGCGGCGAGGTCGAAGCCTTGCCGCGCGGTGCCGAAGTCGCCGGCCTTCAGCGAGTCCAACGCTTGCTTCGCCTCGTCGGTGCCTTGCGTGAGATTGGGTCGAGCGGCTGCGGCAGCGACGCCGAATCCGATCAGCGCCAGGATGCCGGCGGCCACCAGGCCACCGAAGATCGACCACAGCTGCAGCCTCCGCTGGCCCGTGCGGCGCTGGATCGCGATCAACGTGAGTGCGAGCACCGGCAGGATCGCGATCGCCGATGTGACCCCGAAGTAGCGCTGGTTGCCGAGCCTCGCGAGCACCTGGACGCCGATGCCCAACACGGCCGCCGTGATGATGGGCCGTAGCGTCTCGTTCCACCGTCGCAGCCACGGCGCGGTGGCGATGCAGAAGATGCACGCGGCGACAACGACGATCAACAGAAGAGTGTCGATGATGGTCGATCCCGTGGGCGACGGACCGGCGAGCACCACTCCGATGCCGGACACGACAGCAATGCCGCCGACCCATGCGAAGATAGTGCGGACATCCCGCCTCTGCCCCTCAGTCACGATCTGCTGAGGCTACTTGGGAGGCGGTGCGCCGCATCGTCAAGACTTGTGAACTCGCTCGATGGTCGCGGAGAGGGCGGCGTCCATGCGTCCCAAGCACCACCGGTAGGCTGGCGACTTCTATGAGCGTTGGCGAGCGTCCGAGATGAATTTCCGCGGCTATTGGCGCGTCGTCATTCGTCGGTCGTGGATCGTGGTCATCGCGATCATCGCCACGACTGCGCCGGCCGTTGCACTGTCGCTGCGACAGGAACCGGTGTACGAGGCGGACGCCGACATGTTGATCGGTCCCGCGCCGGGTGAATCCGTGTTCGGTAGCGGGCAGCAGACCGTCAACCCCGATCGGCTCGTGCAGAACGAGATCTCGGTGCTCGAAGGTGATCTGGTCTACGCCCGGTTGAAGGAGAACCTCGGTCTCGAGGACGACCCCCCGAACGTGACCGGCCACGGCTTCAGTGACGCCGACATCATCACAGTCGGAGTGCAGAGCGGCGACCCTCAGACGGCAGCCACACTCGCGAACGCCTACGTCGACGCCTACATCGACGTGAAGCGTGAGCAAGCGGTCAACGGAATGGCTGCGGCCAGCGCAGAGCTGCAGCCCCAAATCGCCGATCTGCAGAAACAGATCGACGCGCTCGACGCGCAGATCGATGCCAGCAGCACCGACGACGACACCGGGGCGGAGGCCAACCGCCGCGCCCTCGTCGAACAGCAGGCTCACTTCCAGGAACGCATCGATCAACTGCAGGTCGACGCGGCGCTGTCAGCCGGCAACGCCCAACTGGTGCGACCCGCGGTCGCACCGGTCACGCCGATCAAGCCGACGCCGGTTCGCACTGCGACGCTCGCCGCCGTCGTCGGACTGCTGTTGGGTCTCGGCGCCGCGTTTTTGGTCGACCACCTCGACGACTCGATTCGCACCGCCGACGATCTCGGTCAATTGGGAACCGATGTCGCCGTCTTGGCGATGGTGCCCAACGTCTCGGGTCGCGACAACAGACCGCTGGCGATATCGGACCCTGACAATCCAGCAGTCGAGGCCTACCGCAACCTGAGGACGAACGTGCAATTCCTCGGCATCGAACGAACTATGCGATCGATCCAGGTCACGAGCACGCGCCCCGGCGAGGGCAAGACCACCACTGCCGCCAACCTCGCCATCGTGTTGTCGCAGACCGGCGCCAACGTCGTGCTGGTCGATGCCGACCTGCGCAAGCCCGATCTGCACCGCATGTTCGCCATCGACGGCAGCAACGGGTTGACCAACAACCTCGCCGGCGATCCGATGGAACTGACCATCCAACGGATCACCGATCAGCTGTGGGTGATCGTCGGCGGCCCGGTGCCGCCCAACCCCAGCGAGCTGCTCAGTGGTCGCCGCATGGATGCGTTCGCCGAGGAGCTCGCCCGCCGCTTCGACTACGTCATCATGGACTCGGCTCCGCTGCTGGCTGTCAGCGACGCCGCCGCGCTGTCGCGTCACGTCGATGGCGTGCTGTTGGTGGCTCAGGCGAAGCGTGTGTCGCTGCCGCAACTCCGTGAAGGCCTGGCGACGCTCGACCGGGCAGGCGCACCGCTGCTCGGGATCGTCCTCAACCGAGCCAAGGTCGACACCAAGGTCACCGGCGAATACGAGTACGGCACCTCGAGCACCAAGAAGCGCCGGAGGTAGTTCGACGCCGATGGTTGCCACCGACCTGCTCGTCGTGCGTCACGGGCAATCGGAGTGGAACACGATCGGCCGCTGGCAGGGTCACGCCGACCCTGTGCTGTCGGAGCTCGGCCGGCGTCAGGCCGCTGTTGCCGCGGGGTCGATCGGCGCGGTCGACGGCATCATCTCCAGCGACCTGTCGCGAGCCGCCGAGACCGCGGCGATCATCTCCCAACAGCTCGGCATCGGTCCGGTGATGGTCGATGAACGCCTGCGCGAGCGCGATGTGGGCCAGTGGTCGGGCCTCACCGATGTGGAGATCCGCAAAGGTTGGCCGGGCTGGCTGGAGGACGGTCGCCGGCCCGACGGTTTCGAACCGATCGAGGCGATGGTGGAACGCGTGCTCGAGGCGTTCGATGCCATCCACGCAGCGAGCCCAGGCGGGTCGTTGCTGGTGGTCAGCCACGGAGGTGTGATCCGTTCGGTCGCAAGATCGCTCGGCCTCGAGGATGGCCCCGTGCCCAACCTGGCTGGCGTCACCGTGCGTGTCAGCGACAGCGGCCACGCCATCGGCGAACGACTGGCGTTGCTCGACGGTCACACCGTCAAGGTCACTCAGAACGACGAGTTGTAGATCGACGTCGACATTGCCTTCGGATGCTCTGCCACGAGCGCCAGCAGCTGATCGATCAGACCGAGGTGCTCCTCGTTGGTGATCGCGTGGTGCAGCATGACTCCGACCGTTCGGCCGCCGGCAGCGATCTGTTTGTCGAGCTGTTGAGCGACCGCCTCGCGAGCCCACGGTTCGCTCTTCTTCTTGGCGAACCAATCCACGGTGACCGGCACCTCGGCGAGGTCGGGCAGACCGAACGGCTCCGCTGTGTGGTCACGCGACAGGATCTGGAAGCCGAGGTTGATGAGCACCGCCGCTGTCTGGTCGGTGCAGCGGTTCCACGGCGGCGTGAAGATGGGATCGACGTACGGGTGTAGGAGATCGGCGATCAGGGCCCGGCCCTGTGCAATGTCGGCCAGCTGCTGGTCGTAGGTGCGGCTGGGCCCGAACTCGTACTTGCGACCGTTCGCCTCGTGGTTGACATGGCGGAAGCCGTGTTGGTGCAAGTGCACCAATCCTGTCGACGCGCGTGTGCACAGTGCCACTGCGAGCTCGGCGTCGAGCTCGACAGGGATCACGGCAAGGTCGATGTGCAGCCCTGCGAGCATCAAACCGATCGAGCATGTCCCACAGCAATTCGTTCTCCCAACCGGAGTCGTCGTCGCGAAAGAAGAAGCGGAACGGGTCGGATCGCGTTGTCGAGCGCGACGCGAACCGGGTCGAGCCAGTTGGTCATACCGATGCCTCTGCCACCGATGCGTCGACCGGCGCCGCACACAGGTCCGAGATGATCCGCGCCGACGTGCGCCGACCGTCGAGATCCAACGCGACGGTGGCCGGCGTCGTCGATGCCGCAACGATCACTGCCTCGGCCAATTGCTCGGCGCCGAGATCGTCGGGTGACAGGCACCGCAACACTCCGAGGGCATCGAGCCGTTCGGCGCGCCGCCGCTGCTCGTCCTCACCTCCCTCTGCGAACGGGACCACGACGGCCGGCACCCTCGCTCGGAGGATGTCCATGGTCGTGTTGTATCCGCACTGGCTGACGGTGACGGCAGATCGCGCCATCTCGGTCCTGAGGTCGGGCAGGTAGCGCACGACCTCCAGGCCGTCGAGCCGCGCGGCCTGTTCTTGCAGCCACGTCCACACGGGCTCCGGAGCGAACGGGCCCGCGAGGATCGTGGTCGACAGCCCGAGCGAGTCGTGCCAGCGATGATGGGCGTCGACGACGATCTCGAACAACGGGCCACCCACCATTCCGCCGCCCGCGGACACCAGGACTCTCCGCAGCCTGTCCCGGGACGCGACCTCGATCGGCGCAGCGCTCCCGGTGACGAAGCCGGTGTAGTGAATCGGCACCGTCATCGGAGTGTCGGGCCGGAACGTGTCTTCGAGGCGGGCGAACTTCGGATCGGAGTGCACGAGGATGGCGTCGAAGTAGCGGTTGGCCAAGCCGGCTGCCCGGTCGTCGTGGCGAGATTGGTTGCTTCGCCGGCCGACGAGGATGTCGCGGACACTGCAGACGACACGAGGACGCTCGCCACCCATGGAGTGCACGGCGTCGAGCAACGGCAGTAGCTCGAACTCGAACTTCTTGCGACCGAACGGGAACAGCTCGATCAACACGACCTCGGGTTGTGTGGTGGCCAACTCGTCGAGGATGATCCGTGGCCGCTCTCGCATCGCCTGTTCCACGGTGACGGCCGGGTCATGACTGACGAGGTCGAAGTTCGCGTCGTGCCCGAGCGGTGGCAGGTTGACGACTCGCACGCCATCGGGAACCGTCGTGCCGTCGGGAAAGCGACCCCCGTTCAGCAGGACGACATCGAAGTGTTCGCCGAGCGCTTCGGCCAACGACAACGAGCGAACCAGGTGTCCGAGTCCGAGCGCATGTTGGCAGTAGAACAGCAGCGCCGGTCGGTCAGCCATCGGCGCTGAGCTTCCCGGCGAGCACCGCGTCGGCAACCTCGATCAGTTGCGGCAGCACCTCGAGCACCGGCATGTTCACTCTGTTGACCGCTCGGATCGCCCGCTCGGCCACGAGCGCTGCAGCGGTGTACCACCGCAGCTCCGCACTACTGGGCAGGGCTCGAACTGAGCGGTACCCGTCGAGGAACGCTGCGCCGAGGCCGTCGACAGCGGTGTCGGGTCGCAGGAGCTGTGTTGTCAGCAGGGTTCCCAACATGCTGCCCATGTCGGCCGCGGCAGCACCAGAGCCGCCTTGGTCGAAGTCGATCATGTGCACTTCGTCGGCGTGGAACAGCACGTTGTTGGCGTGCACATCGCCGTGCAGGCACACGATTGCCTTCGGCGACGGCGGACCGCCGGCGAGTTGATTGCGCACCGCGCGAACAGCATCGGCAACGTCGGGACGCGCGGTCATCACCAGGTCGGCGCTGTTGAGCACCCGCTCCTCGCGGTACCGCTGAAACGGTCCGCGACCGAAGTCGGTGGGCAGCCCGTGGATGTTGGCGAGGGCCGCGCCCAGTTGCTTCATCGCGACCGGTCGGACCTCGGCCGGCAACTGCGTCCACATTCGGCCACGCATCGGCTCGAGCACGATGATGCGGTCGGGGCGTGCCCATCCGAGTGCCCGCGGGGTGCGGATGCCGTCGAGCAAGGCGATCGACGCGGCGATTCGGTTGTACTGGTTGGCGACGTCGAGCACATCGCGATCGAGGTATGCCTTCGCGAAGCCGGACACCTGACCGTGGGGATCGAGAAGGCGCACCGTGGCCGACTTCTCCGGGGCGTACTCGACGAGCTCCGACTGGTCCCACGCGACACCACTGCTGCGGCGGACGCGCATCGGCGGGTCAAGCAGCGTGCCGAGGTTGCGCAGCTTGCGGTCGTTCGGCAGCGTCCACCACACCGTGTTGGTGTGCGGATCGTGGGCGACGCCCGGCATGCCGAGGACGTGATCGGCATGCAGTTCGGCATTCCGAAAGACGTCGGCACTGTTGTCGAACGTGCGCGCCGACATCACGAACCGTCGACCGTCGGCAACGACGTCGTACACGACTCGCAGGCTCTCGCCGATGCGGTACTTGGCTCGCCGAAGCGTGCACGACTGGATGACGCTGTCGCCGTGCGACATGCGACTGAGTTGCTCGGCGACGCTGTCGGGATCCAGCAGCAGATCGCGCTGAGGAATCACCGGGTCGCTCGCTAATCCCACGGGAGGACTTGCTGTAGCCATGGTCATGAACTCCGCCTTTCCCACGCAACGTTCGTGTGTGCCGCCCACCGGATGAGATCTGTCGTGTTGCCGCGCGTCACGACGCAGTGCAGTGATCCGCGCTCTGTGGTGTCGTCGAGGTCGACGTCGCTCTCGCCGGGCGACAGCACGGTGACGATGTCGGCCTCGATGCCGCTGGCCCGAACAACCACGATCGGTGCGCACTCGAGGATGCCGTAGCTCGGCGAGATCCAACCAGGTTCGATCTCGACCGTCGCCGACGCCGGAACCGTCAAGGTGCCGGCGGGCGTCGTGACTTTCGTTCGCCCGGAATTGCGCTCCACGATCACCCGGCCCTCTGCCTCACTCGGGAGGTGCCATCGAGCCTCGTAGTCATGGCGCTGGTCACCGCGAAGGTGGTCGTGCACCACCCAGTACTCGCGCTCCGGAAACAGCACGCGTCTGGTGTGTACGACGTCGTGCTGAGGGCTGGTGACCTCGGCCTCGATGGCGTCGAAGTTCGTCTGCGACACCCGGCGAACGAGCCTGGCGTGCGATGTGCCGCCCTTCGGAGCGGCGTGCCGATACGGGGTCTGGTCGAGGCCATCGACGGTGACGGTGTTGTGCGCCTTCGACCCCTTGAACCACTGCCGCCACGATGTATCGGCGTACGTGTAGCGGCCCGGATCGACGACCAACGAGTGGCCGTTCGCGTAGATCTCGATGGACAACTGGTCGTAGTGGCCGTGGCCGCCGTCGCCGATCGGTCCCGCGTCCATCAGCATGAATCGTTCGTCACCGTAGGTCGCGGCGTTGGCACCCCAACCGCTGCGACCTGCCAGGTACCCGCCGACGGGGAACGTCGCGTCGACATCCGCCGGAGGTGTTCCCTTCGTGCCGCCGGAGGCGGCCCAACGCAGGTCGTCGCGATCCAGCAACTCGGCACCGAGCGCGAGGAGCTGACGGAAATCGACGATGTCGCCGTCGGAGAAAGACGGTGTCATCCCGTCGGGTCGTTGGATGTGCAGTGCGAAATCGAGCGCCAGCGATACCCGGTCGACGTAGCCGTCGGGAAGATCGAGGCCGGCGGCGCGAGCGTTGGCGAGACCGCCGAGGAAGGAGCGCAGCACGATGCAGTGGTAGTCGGTCGAACATTCGCGGTGGACGCCGTCGGTCCACACATCGGTCAGCAGGTTCTCGCCCAGCTGAGCGAGCGCGAACGCCGCCAGCCCGGGATCCGTGTCGGGCAATGCCAGCCCGACGACCAGCAATGCGTAGAGCTCGAGCGTGCGGTGGTTTCGATGCGGGGTGAGGTTGGATCGCAGGTGTGTGGCGTCGCGGGCGATGCGCTGCGCCAACCGATCGGCGAGACCCGGACGCAGTCCTGTGAAGGTCGGCGCCTCGGCGAAGCGCTGCCAGGCGTACAGCCAGTTCAACAGGCGACGAGCAGACACGTCGGCGACGTCGACGCCGACGGCAACCTGGTCGCAGAACGACTCGACCAAGCCCTCCCACACGGCGAGGTAGTCGGCTTCGCCGGTCAGCGCGTAGGCATGAGCGAGGTCGAGCCCTTCGTACAACTTGACCCACTCGATCCGCCACTCGACATCGTCGGCAAGGCCGCCGTTGAGCCAATCAGGCGTACGCCCGAGCTCGAGCTCGACACCGGCGTGCGTGAACCGTCCTCGCCGCGCAGCCTCGGCAATCGAGACGTCGCGATACAGGTGATCGATCACGTTGATCACCGGTTGGGGTGCAACCAGCTCGAAGCGCGTCGAGATCACTGCTGTGCCCCGGACGGTTCGCCGGCGAACAAGGCTGCCATGTGGCGAGCGAGGATCTCGCCGTCGAAACGCTCGGCGATGGTTGCTGCGCCGGCGTGCGCCAGGCGATGGGTGAGTGCCGGATCCTTGGCGAGGCGCCAGATCGCATCGGCCAGCGCCGAGGCATCCTCCGGCGGAACCAGCAACCCGTTGACCCCGTCCTCGATCAGTTCGGGGATCCCGGACACTGCTGTGCTGACGACCGGCAGTTCGGCGGCCATTGCCTCCATCAAGACGTTGGGGATGCCGTCGCGATCACCGTCGTCGGTGATGCGACAGGCCAGCGCGAACACACTGGAATGGCGGTACTCGGCGAACAGCTCGGCCTGGCTGAGCGTGCCGAGGAACGTGACACGACCGTCGAGACCGGCGCTCGTGACCTGCTCGCGAATCGCCCGTTCGCGATCGCCCGACTCGCCGGCGATCACAGCATCGACATCGACACCGCGTTCGACGAGCAGCGCGACAGCGTCGACGAGGATGTCGAAACCCTTCTTGTCGACGAGGCGTCCGACACTGATGATGCGCAGGCCGTCGGGGCGACTGGTGGCCGGAGCGTCCGCGAGCAGCCGGGCAAAGTCGGCGTTCAACCCGTGGTACATCACGTGCACAGGACGTCCTGGCGCAATCGCCTCGAGATGCTCGCGGTTGGCGTTGGTGCACGTGACCACGAACTTGGCTGCGTGCATCTTGCGAGCCAGCAGACCGTGCGGGTTCTGATCGGTTTGGTAGATGTCCTTGGCGTGGCCCGTGAACGAGAACGGAAGGTCCAAGATGTGCGCCGCCCACCATGTGACCGTGGTGGTGCGATGGGCGAAATGCGCGTGGATGTGCGTGACCGCCGGACCGCACGACAGCTCGTCGGCGACGGCAGCTGCGCGCATCCATTCCTTGAGGTACACCGCACGCGGCTTCCATCCGCGACGGTCGCGCCACGACTGTGCCCCGGCCCACGCAGCAGTTCGCGCCAACCGCAACGGATGACGCATTCCAACTCGGCGAATCGGTCCGAATGCCTCGGGCAGGTTGTCGCGCAGCCATCGCACGAACGAGCGGTCGCTGAGGCTGGTGAAGTCCTGCAGGTAGACCGGTTGCGCCTCGATGCGATCGACCACGGGATGATGCGTGTCCTCGTCGCTCGGCTTCAGCACGATGAGGCGCAGTGTCGTGCCTTGCTGCTCCATGCGGGCGATCTCGCTGGCGATGAACAACTCCGAGATCCGCGGGTAGCCCATCAACACGTAGGCGATCGATTGCTCAGACATACGCGGCCTCGAGGATCGACAGGAATCGATCGGTGCAGGCCTGCAGACCGAAGCGTGATTCAGCGGTTGCCCGGGCGTTGTGGCCGAGTGCTGTTCGCAGGTCGGCGTCCTTGGCAAGCTCGTTGATGGCGTTGGCGAGCCCGTTGGCATCGCCCGGGTCCACCAGCAGGCCGGTGACGCGATGCTCGATCGCGGTCGGGATCGCGGCCACGTCACTGCCGACGACCGCCAGCCCGCATGCCATCGCTTCGAGCACGACATTGGGCAACCCATCACGGTCACCGTGAGCGTCGATGACGCTGGGCACGGCGACGATGTCCGCGGCGTGGTACAGCGCGGGCAACTGGGCGTGCGTCCGTGCGCCGAGGAACTCGATGCGTTCGGCATCGGCGTTGGAGCGAGCTGCGTCGTGCAGTTGCAGCAGCAACGGTCCGTCGCCGACGACGCGCAACCGCCAGTCGAAGTCGAGCCGGCGCACCGCGTCGATCAGCACGTGAAAGCCCTTCTTGGCAACCAGCCGACCGACCGCGAGCAACTCCACGCGACCATCGGGAACGCGACGTTGCGGGGTGAACGAGCCGAGGTCGACACCGTGTGGCACCAGGATCGGGTCGGCGCCGACCAGCGCGCAGCTGCTGAGCGACATCGGCGTTGCAGGCGATGACACACGCCGCGGCTCTGGCTCGTTCGGCGAGCGCTTCCGGCTCGACCTTGCCTGCGTCTTTGGCGTGAACGCTGAACCCGAACGGCACGCCCAGGTGCTCGGCGGCGACCCGCGCAACGGCAGCCGGTTGATGGGCGAAGTAGCCGTGCACCCCGTCGATGTGCAGGCCGCCGAGGACCCCCAAGGCCTCGGCGGCCTGCTGATCGGCGGTGCCCTCGCCGAGATGGTGTACGTGTTCGTCGAGAATTGCAGCCGCCGGATGGGCATCGCTGAGATCGCCTCGCTTGGTGGCGAACACCTTCACCAGCATCCCGGCGCGAAGCATCGCCAGCAATTCGTTGAGCGCAAAGCTCTCGGACAGGCGCGGCCATCCCGAAACGACGACCGCGATCTGCGGCCGACGGATCGTCGCATCAGAGGTGTTCGACATTGCTGCCTTCCACTCGATGACGGGTGTCGAGCACCGCCGTCGCCTCGGCGACGACCATCTCGTAGTCCACGTCGTCGTGGTCGGTCAGCACGATCACGAGATCGGCAGCGCGCACTTCGTCGACCGTCAGGTCGGCGCGGCTGACGCCACCACCGAAGGCATCGATGGTCGCATATTGATCCACGGCGTGGACATCGGCACCGTCCGCGACGAGCAGCTTGGCCACTGTCCGCGCCGGTGACTCTCGAGTGTCGTTGGTGTTCCGCTTGTACGACATGCCGAGCAGGAGGAGACGGCTACGCGAGGGAGCGATGCCCTGTTTGTTCAACGCGGCGCGAACCCGCTCGACGACGTAGTGGGGCATGTGCTCGTTGACGTCGTTGGCCAGCTCGACGAAGCGGAACGGTCGGCCGACTCGGCGGCGGACGGTCCATGACAGGTAGCTCGGATCGATCGGTAGGCAGTGGCCGCCGACGCCGGGCCCCGGCGTGAACTTCATGTACCCGAACGGCTTCGTCGCGGCCGCGTCGATCGCTGCCCAGATGTCGATGTCGAGTTCGGCAGCGAACACTGCGAGCTCGTTGACGAGGGCGATGTTGACGTGCCGGAACGTGTTCTCCAACAGCTTCGAGAGCTCGGCGACCTTCGGCGCAGCGACGGGTACCACTGTCTCGACGATCGAGCTATAGAACTCGGCGACCTTCGCGAGCGAGGCATCGTCGATCCCGGAAACGATCTTCGGCGTGTTGGCGAACTTCCAGGTCTGATTGCCGGGATCGATGCGCTCCGGGCTGTAGCCGACGGAGAAGTCGGCTCCTGCTGTGAGTCCCGAGCCGGCCTCGAGCAGCGGGACCATCAACTCTTCGGTCGTGCCCGGGTAGGTCGTCGACTCCAGCACCACCAACGCCCCTGGCCGCAAGAAGCCCGACAACGTGCGAGCTGCGGCGGCGATGAACGTGAGGTCGGGATCGCCCTCGCGCAACGGAGTGGGCACTGTGATGACAGCAACATCGAAATCCGCACACTCTTCGGGTTGGGCGGTCGCGGTGTAGCGGCCGGTGTCCAGGGCGGCTTGCAACTCCGTGTCGGGGACGTCGGCCGTGAACGACGTGCCGTCCGCCAAGTTCTTCGTGCGCTCGACGGCGAGGTCGAACCCGACGACGTCGTAGCCTGCGGTGACGGCAGCCATTGCCAACGGCAGGCCGACATAGCCCTGGCCGACGACGACGACCCGTTTGGTGCCGGAAATGGTGACGGTGATCGCGGCCATGTCAGTCCCCGGCCATCACGAGTGAGCGGGCCCGGACCCAGGCGTGCTGATTCGTGAGACCCTCGGTCAGGGAGGTGCTGGGCGCCCAGCCCAATGCGTGGCGGGCGATGCGCGTGTCGGCGGCAGTCCGGCGCACATCGCCCTTGCCGTCGCCGGCGATCTGGATGTCGAGTGACTTGCCGGCGATCTCCTCGATGGTGGAGATCACCTGCAACATGGTCGCTTCCTCGCCGCCGCCGATGTTGAGCAGCAACGGGACGTCCAGCACCACGCCCGCTCGGAGCGTGGCGTCGACGGCATCGCCGACGTAGGTGAAGTCGCGCGACTGCAGGCCATCGCCGTTGAGGGTGAACGGTGCGCCGCCGATCGTTGCTTCGCACAGTCGCCTCATGGCCATGTCGGGACGCTGGCGCGGGCCGTAGACGGTGAAGTAGCGAAGAGCGGTCACCGACAGACCGAGGCCGCGATAGATGTCGGCGAGGTCCTCGCACATCCGCTTGGTCGCGCCGTACGGGGAGCGCGGTCGCGTCGGCGTGACGCCTTCGATGCAGGGGTATTCCTCGGCGTCGCCGTACACAGACGACGAGGAAGCCATGGCGACGCGCGGGCATTCGGCGTCGAGCGCGTGCTCGAGCACGCGCTGGGTGGCGATGAGGTTGTCGTGCACGTATCCGGTGAACGACTCGCCGAAGCTGGCCCTCACTCCGGCCTGCGCGGCGAGGTGGAACACGACCGGACGATCGGCGAAGATCTGCTCGAGCGGAGCATCGACGAGGTCGGCTTCGATCAGGTCGAAGCGGGCCTCGTTGCGCAGTGGGGCGAGGTTGGCTTCCTTGTCGGCGCGAGGGTAGTAGCTGGTGAACGCGTCGATACCGATGACGCGCCAGCCCTCTCCGATCAACCGCTCGCTGAGGTGTGAGCCGATGAAACCGGCTGCTCCGGTGACGATGGCATGCATGGATCTGTCTCGTTTCATGACGCCGCCAGCACGGGCTTGCGACGCTCGTTGGCCAGTTCGACCAAAACCTCGGCGGTACGTTCGGCGCCTCGGTAGTCGGCACTGTCGATCGGCCGGCGAGGACGCGACATCATCTGGTGCACCGCGTTCCACATGCGCTCGGGCGTGATGAGGTCGGGATGCAGCATGTCGGCCAGTCCCATCGCAACGAGCTCCTTGGCTCGGATCAACTGCTCCTCGCTCGGGCGAACTCGGGGGATCACCAACGCTGGTACGCCGGTCTGCAGGACTTCGGAGATCGTGTTGTAGCCGCCCATCGTCACCACGCCGCGGGCTCCGCACAAGACGTTGGCCATGTCGTGGCGGAAGTCGAAGATGCGCACGTGTTCACCGTCGCAACGATCGGCCAGACGAGCGACCGTCCGGGCCGACATCAACGGGCCGGTGACGATGACGATCGGGTACGGCAGCGTCTCGTGCTGGTCGGCGTCGAGCACCGCCTCGATGGTGTCGTGACCGTCGCTGCCTCCACCGACCGTCACGAGGACGTAGCCCTCCGGCAGATCCTCGGGGGCGGTGGTCGCCGGAGCGTTGCCCACGAAACCGACGTTCGTGACAGGTACCGGGAGGTCGACGCCGTCGAGGCAGCTCAATGCATCGGCTGTGGTGTTCTCCGGGCCGTACACGACCACCCGGTCGTAGAAGGTCTCGACGGCCGAGAGCGTGTTGGCCTCTGCCCACGCGGCGCGGACTCGCTCGGGCTCGTCCTCCACGTTTCGGAGGCCGAGCACGATGCGAGCGCGTCCGCGGTGGCGGAGCTGTTCGAGCATCGGCACCAGTTCGTCGCGCAGCCCCAGCGGCGTCTTGTCGACGACGACAACGTGGGGATCGAATGCCGCCGACGCGCTGAGCAGGATGTCGGAACGCATCGACTCGATGCGCGGCATGTCGACGCCGAGCGTCGCTGCGTACAGCGTTCCATCGGCCTCGCGACGGAACACCGGCAGCTTCACGGTGTCGACGCGATCGGGCAGCACGAAGCTGCCGAGCGCGGCGGAACCGGTGACGATCAGCGCAGTCGCGTGTGGATCGCGCTGGGTCACTGCCCTGGCGAGGTTGATGGTGCGGCGAAGGTGGCCCAAGCCGGCGCACTCGTTGGTGATGAACAGGGCGCGCAGGCCGCCGAACTCGAGGTGGTGAGGAACGATCGACGTCTTCATCGCTGTGCGCTCGTCAGGTCGTTGCTGGGCGCAGGGAACGGGCTGGCCAGCCGCTCCGCAACAGGAGGTGGCGGTGGGACCGGTCGCTTGGTATGGACCATGTAGCCGTCCGGCGTCGAACGGGACTGCTTCTGCAATCGCGAATACAGCCCGCCGCGACTGATCAGGTCGTCGTGCACACCCTCTTCGACCACGGCGCCACCGTCGAGCACGACGATGCGATCGGCGCGCGACGGACCGTCGACAAGCGGTGGGCGATGATCAACATGGTGCGTGATCTCGGCAGGTTGTCGAGTGCAGTGACGATCAGTTCCTCCGACTCCGTGTCGAGTGCACTGGTCGGCTCGTCGAGGATGAGGATGGGGGCGTCGCGCAGGATCGCGCGGGCGATCGCGATGCGTTGCCGTTGACCACCCGACAGATCGACGCCACGTTCGGCGACACGCGTGTCGAGCCCGTCGGGCAGCCGATCGCTGAACTCGTCGACGAGGGCGAGCTTGGCGGCGCGCTCGACTGCACTCCAGGAGGCGCCGGGCCGGCCGCAGGCGATGTTGTCGCGGATGGTGCCGCGCAGCAGGACGGTGTCTTGCAGCACCATCGAGATCTGCGAGCGAACCGAGGCGACCGTGTAGTCGCGGATGTCGCGCTCGTCGATCCGGACGTGGCCGGAGATCGGGTCGATGAGCCGAGGGATCAGTGCTGCAAGCGTCGACTTTCCGGCGCCGGTCGGTCCCACCAACGCCACCGTCTGTCCGGCGTGGATGTCGAACGACACCGCCCACAGCACGGGCTCGCGTCCGTACGAGAAGGTGACCTCATCGAAGCGGACATGCCCCTTGAACGTGGGGGCGACGATCGCGTCGCGGCGGTCCTTGATGTCGGGCTCTGCGGAGAGGACTTCTTCGATGCGCTCGGCAGCGGCCATTCCCTTGGTGAAGATCATCGTCAACTTCGAGAGCGCCTTCACTGGCTTGTACAGCGATCCGACGTAGGTCAGGAAGATGAGAAGCACACCGAGCTTCATCTCTCCGTCGGCGACCTTGGTGGCGCCCACCCACAACACGATCAGGGTCGACAGCAGACCAGCGGCGTCGACCATCGGGGCGAACCTGGCCTGCAGGCGGACGGCCTCGACGCCGGCGGTGAGGCTGTCGCCCGTGAGCTCCTCGAAGTGACCGGATTGGTAGCGCTCGAGCGTGAAGGCCTGCACGAGCCCGATGGCGCCGAGGCTCTCCGTGGCCAACGAAGCAACTGCACCGTCGGCCTTGCGGACCCGCCGCGACGCCTGGCGCAAGTTGCGCCGAGAGCGGTGGATCGACGAGCGCGAGCAACGGTGTGGTCATCAGGCTGAGCAGGGTCAGGAACGGGTCGACGGTGAGCATGACCACGAACATCCCGATCACCAGGAGCAGGTTGGGGAAGAGGTTGGCGAGGACCTGCACCAACATGTCCTGCGTGTAGTCGACGTCGGCGGTGACGCGGGCCGTGAGGTCTCCGACCTGATGTCGCTTGTGGTAGCCGAGCGACATGCGGTGCAGGTGTGTGAACGCTCGCCCGCGCATGTCGTTGGCGACGTGCAACCCGGCCGACGACAGCAACCTCGTCGACCAGTAGTCGAAGAAGGCGCCGATCGCGACGATGAATGCAAGGCTGCCGACGGCGATCACCAGTTCGCGGTGGATCGAGTCGGAGCCCTGTGGCGGACCTGTCAGTGCATTGTCGACCAACCAGCCGAGCGGCCACGGCTCGGCGAGCTTGGTGATGACCTGCAGAACTGCGAGCAAGGAACCGACGAGCAGTGCCGGCCAGTACCGGCGAACGTGTGCCGCAAGGAGGGGCCTGACGACCCGGCGCGCTCGACGGCCATCAATGCGATTGGTCTGGGAGATTGGCGCTGCGCTGGCCACGGGGAGGGCCTCTCTCGTCGAGTGAAGGAGATGAACTGGGGGTGTCTTGGGGCTTGCCCAGAGGTGAACCCCCTCACACTCAGCGTGGCCGATTTACCGGACGCGTCCTATCGGACGTTGGTACTAGCACTATTGGGAACGGGTGCCCGTCGCGAACCGTCGAGCGGTGGTCACTTCAACGCAGGCGGCGGCGAAGCTCCACGTAGACAGGCTCTCCGACCACTCCGATCAGCTCATCTGCGAGCGATTCGACGACCTGCTGGTCCCCGATGTACGCCTCCGGTCCCTCGGTGCAGCACCAGTACATGGTGTCGCCATCGTCGCCCCAGTCGCGACGTTCCCAACCACGGACCGTGGCAACTTCGGTGCCGTCGGTCTTGTCGATCCAGTCCACCTTGATCGGCAACTGCCAGCACACCGACGGCTTCCAGGCCGTGGGCGATTCGTCGGCCTGCAACGCGGCGAGATGCAACGCGCAACCCTCGCCGCCCTCGAAGCCGGGTCGGTTCAAGAAGATGCACGCCCCGTCGACGACCTTGGTGTTGGTACGGCTGCCATCACTGAACACATCGTCGGCATCGACGGCGTCGCGGTGCTGGAACAGATCGTCACCCAGGGTCGCCGCGAGCGCAGACGTGGTCATCGCCTCATCGGGATCGGCCATCTCGGCACCGATCGAGCAGCAGCCCTGGTTCAGGTGTTCCGCAGGCTCGTCGAGAATGCCCTTGCAACCCCGTCCCCAGATGCACGTCCAGTTGGACGTGAGGAACCCGCGGTCGAATCGCCAGGTGACGTCGCCGTCGGTGATCTCGATGTCGTCGTCGCTGCTCAACCTGCAGTCCGTAACCGACTCTCGAAGTCTTCGTGGTTGATGTACGCACCGCACAAGGTGCGCTTGCCGGTGTACGCGTGGCGACCATGCAGTGCTCGCCAGTTGTCGAACAACAGTGCCTGGCCGGGTCGTAGCACCTGGCTCCACTGCAACGACTCGCTGTTGGCAAGGTGATCGAACGCGCGTAGTGCGGCATACAGCCGAGACATCTCGTCGGGCGGCAACAGGAACGGTGCACGATCGGAGTTGTTGTACGAGACCTGCACCAGCGTGCCGGTGTGGTCGTGCCGGAACACGGGCCGTGCCGACATGAGGTGCGAGCCGTCGCCGATGTATTGGCCGGGGATCGCAACCGTCGACAACACGTCGAACAGCTCGGGCTCGGTCGCTCGAAGTATCTCCGCGATCTTGAAGCCGTCGACCAACGTGGACTCGCCGCCGGTGCCGTCGAAGGAGAGGCAGTGCAGCATCTGCAATCCCGGAGCGTCGTGGCTGTAGGTGCCATCTGTGTGCGCCGGCAGGTACTGCGTGGTGTACGCCAGATCGGCCTTCGAGAGATCGTCGGTGAACTCCCAGAACCCTCCGAAGATCGTCTCGCGCACGTAGCCGACGCGCCGGATCAACGCTTCCGTTGCTTCTGCTGTTGCGGGCGTGCCTTCGACGATTGCGAACCCGTAGGTGGCGACGATCTCCATCCACTCGTGCACGCCGTCGGCGCTGTCGATCACCCGGTCGTGGTCGACACGGATCGGTGCATCGCCGATGATCTGACGGTCCCACAACACCGGTCGAGGGGCGGCCGCGATGCGTGCCGGCTTGGGGGACCGGAACCGACGCAGGAAGTCGACCGGCACCTCCGACACTTCGGCATCGCCGAGCCATGTGATCCGGGCGACGCCGTTGTCGGCGGTCGCTTCAGTGGCGCGCAGATCGGCCGGCAATGCCGCGGTATCGAGCTGACGTTGTTGGGTGACGGGATGGATCGTGGCCTCGTCGTGGGCGTGATCGCGCAGCCACAGCCACGGGTACCAGCTCTCGATTCCGTCGTCCCACGTCACATGCAGGCACGAGTCTGTCGGTCGGATCTGCTCGATGGTCGCCACCCGACAATTCTGCCAGTGAACCTGCAAGGCTGGCGCGGTGACGACGGAAAACTACGACTTGATCATCGTCGGTACGGGTTCGGGCAACTCGGTGATCAACAGCGAGATGGACGGCTGGAAGATCGCGATCGTCGAGCGGTGGACCTTCGGTGGGACGTGCTTGAATCGCGGCTGCATCCCGTCGAAGATCCTCGTGTACGCGGCCGACGTCGCCGAATCAGCGGCCAACGACAACGGTCCCAAGTTCGGGGTCACCACGCAGTTCGATTCGGCCGATTGGCCGTCGATCGTCAAGCGAGTTTTCGGCCGCATCGACCCGATTGCGGAAGGTGGCCGCGAGTATCGCCTCAGCCTGAACAACGTCACCGTCTACGAGGGCAACGCAGAGTTCGTCGGCGATCGCACGTTGGTCGTCAACGGCCAGACGATCCGCGGCGAGCGGGTGGTCATCGCCACGGGCGCGCGCGCGTTCATCCCACCGATTCGCGGCATCGACGAGGTGCCGTATCACACCAGCGACACGATCATGCGTGTCGCTCATCTGCCCAAACACCTCGTCGTGCTCGGCGGGGGATTCATCGCCGACGAGTTGAGTCACGTCTTCCGCTCGCTCGGATCCCGCGTCACCCTCGTCAACCGCGGTCACAGCTTGCTCGGTGCCGAGGATCACGACATCTCGCATCGCTACACCGAGATAGTCGAGGATCGTTTCGAACTCGTGCTCGGTGCGCACGTCGATCGGATCTACATGACGGCCGAGGGCATCGGGATGCGGGTGACCAACGCCGACGGCGAGCACACGATCGAGGGCGACACCCTTCTGGTTGCCGCCGGACGACGGCCGAACGGCGACCAGATCGGCGCAGCGGCCGCCGGCATCGAGATCGGTGAAATGGGCGAGGTGATCGTCGATGCGTATGGACGAACCACCGCGCCAGGCGTGTGGGCGTTGGGCGACGTCAACGGGCGTTATCAGCTGAAGCACATGGCCAACGGCGAGGCCAGGGCCATTCAGCACAGCCTCCTGCATCCCGACGACCTGCAGCCACTCGACACACGTCCCGCGCCGCACGCCGTGTTCGGCAGCCCGCAGATCGGCACCGTCGGCATCACCGAGGCGCAGGCCGACGCGCTGGATCGACCGACCACCGTCATCAGCCATGCCTACGGCGGCGCTGCGTACGGATGGGCGTTGGAGGACACGGAGAGCTTCTGCAAGTTGATCGGCGATCCCGCGACCCGCACGCTGCTGGGCGCCCACGTCATCGGCTACCAGGCTTCGGTGCTGGTGCAGTTGCTGGTGCAGGGAATGCACCTCGGCACCACCGTCGACGACATGGCGAAGGGTCAGATCTGGATCCACCCGGCGCTGTCCGAGGTGGTGGAGCAGGCGTTGCTGAAGCTGATCGACGCCTTCGACGAACAGCAGCTTGACTGAACTCTCACCCGGCTTTAACTCGCCGTCGGTAGACACCTCACCTGCGAGGTTGATGATGCGACATCGTCATTCCCTACCGAAATTGGAGACATGCATGAACAGGAAGCTTGCAGGAACGGGCCTGGCGATCGGATTGGTCGCAGGTGCAGGCGCTGGTCTGATTCTCGAGCTGTCCGGCGCGGTCGGCGCAGCGTCGAGCAATCCGACGGCGGTGGTCGGCGATTCGACAGACTCGACGACGCCGGATGCCACGACGCCGGACGCGACCACGCCGCCGGCTCCGGCCACTGGCAATACGACGACGCCCGCTCGCCCGGATCCGTCGACGAAGCTCGGCGAGGTCTTGAAGCCGCTCGTCGACGACGGCACCATCACACAGGATCAAGCCGACAAGGTGATCGCGGCCATCGTCGCGGCTCGCCCCGCAGGCGGTCCTGGCGGCGGTCATCGCGGCCCTGGTGGGTTCGGTGGTCCCGGTGGTCTGATCGGCAAGGGTCTCGACGTCGTTGCGACGACCCTCGGCATCACCAACGACGAGGTCCTCACCGCCCTCAAGAACGGCCAGACCCTCGCCGACCTCGCGGTCAGCAAGGGCAAGACCGCTCAAGACGTGATCGACGCGATCGTCGCCGAGGCGACGACTCGTATCAACACAGCGGTCACCGACGGCAAGATCACGCAGGATCAGGCCGACAAGGCGCTGGCCGACGTCACCAAGTTCACCACTGACTTCGTCAACAACGGCGGCCCGGCGTTCGGTCTCGGTGACCACGGTCTTCGGTCATGGCTTCGGTGGCCCAGGCCACCACGGTGACGACAACAACGGTGACACCACAGCTCCGTCCGACACCACTGCCACGACCGACACGGTCGCGGGCTGACGTTCTCGGCTCGGCCGGGATGACTTCCTCCCTCGTCATCCCGGCCAGTCAGAACGCCGATGTATCAGAATGTCGACGTATGAGTGCCCGAGTACTGATTGCCGACGATGATCGGGCCATCCGCGACGCCTTGACCCGGGCCCTCGGCCTCGAGGGCTACGACGTTGTGCAGGCCAGCGATGGCAACACGGCACTTGCCCTGATCGAATCGGCGCAGCCCGATGTCGCCATCCTCGATGTGATGATGCCCAACATCGATGGCCTCACCGTCTGCCGCGTGCTGCGCGCCGAACGCAACCGTCTCCCGGTGCTGATGCTCGACCGCTCGTACCGAAACTCCCGATCGTGTCGCCGGCCTCGACGCCGGCGCCGACGACTACCTCGCCAAGCCGTTCGACCTCGACGAGCTGCTTGCTCGGCTGCGCGCCCTGCTGCGACGCACCAAGTCGCAGGACGAGCCCGACGGCGATGCGGTGCAACTGGCCGATCTCCGACTCGACCCGACGTCGCGGCGAGTGTGGCGCGGCGAACGCGAGATCGAGTTGTCGAAGACGGAGTTCGACCTGCTCGAACTGCTGCTACGCAACCAGGGCATCGTGCTCGATCACTCGACGATCTACGACCGCATCTGGGGCTACGACTTCGGGCCCGACAGCAAGAACCTCGCGGTGTACATCTCGTACCTTCGCCGCAAGCTCGAACTGACCGGTGAGACCAAGTTGATCCACACTGTTCGCGGCGTGGGGTACTCGGCTCGGTCGTCGTGAGCCTCCGCCTCAAGATCGTCGCCGCACTCGTTCTACTGGCAGCATGCGCGACGGCTGCAGTGGGCATCTCGTCGTACGTCAGCACCCGCCACGAGTTGAACGAGGTCGTCGATCGATCGCTGCGGGATGCCGCAGCGAATCCCGTCCAACTGCTGCGCTACTTCGGTCGCGGTCCGGGCGGAGGCCGAGGTCGGGCCTGGATTCGGCGCGGATTCCGACGGGCCTGCCGGGCGCCGCCACCGCGCGTGTTCGATGCGGTGCTCGCCCAGATCATCGCCGCCGACGGGACGGTGGTGCGATCGCCGCAGTCCGGAGAACTACCGGTGGACGATGCGGATCGCGCCGTCGCCGATGGCTCGATGCCGGCCAGCAGCCGGCCTCGCGATGTCACCATCGAAGGCGAGGCGTTTCGCATGCTGACCATCCCGATCGAGGGCGTCGGTGCGGTGCAGATTGCCCGCTCGTCGCGCGAGACGGAGCGGGCGCTGACGGTGATCCGTGAGCGAACGTTGCTGTCGGTCTCGCTGGTGATGATCGGCGCAGCCATCGTCGGCTGGCTGATCGGCCGCCAGGTGACGCGTCGCCTCGTGCGGCTGACGCAGGCTGCCGACGACGTCGCGGTCACCGGTCGTCTCGATGTCGAGGTTCCCGTCAGCGGATCGGACGAAACCGGCCGGCTCGGCAAGGCGTTCAACGGGATGCTCGGTGCATTGGCGCGCAGCCGCGACCAGCAGCAGCAACTCGTCCAAGATGCCGGGCACGAGCTGCGCACGCCGTTGACCAGCTTGCGCACCAACGTCGCAGTGCTTCGACGGATGGACGACCTAGCGCCCGAGGCGCGCCGGCAGCTGGTCGACGATCTCGACAGCGAGACCAAGGAACTGACAGCGCTCGTGAACGAACTGGTCGAGCTGGCAACCGATCGTCGCGACGACGAGCCTGCGCAGGACTGCGACCTCGCTGTGCTGTGCGAGCAGGCCGCCGCTCGCGTGCAGGCGCCGTACCGGTCGCGAGGTCATCGTGCACAGCGATGCGTCGATGGTCTCGTGCCGGCCCTCGGCGATCGATCGCGTCATCGTCAACCTCATCGACAATGCCGCCAAGTTCAGCCCGACCGGCGCGATCGAAGTCGATGTGAACTCGGGTCGCCTTGCGGTCAGCGATCGAGGGCCGGGAGTTCCCAGCGATGATCTGCCGCACATCTTCGATCGCTTCTACCGATCGGTCGCCTCGCGCAGCCTGCCCGGCTCCGGCCTCGGTCTCGCCATCGTTCGCGACATCGTCGAGTCGCACGGTGGCACGGTCTTCGCCCAGCCTCGCGATGGCGGAGGCAGCATCGTCGGCTTCACCCTTCCCACCCTCGAGACCGCGACGGAGCCGGAGCCTTCCCCCGTGGCGCCCGAGCCGGTCTAGGGGAGGTGGACGATCGCGTCGGCCCGGCCGCGGGTGGTGGCGACAAGGGCCGCGTTGGCCTCGTCCGATCGCATCACCCAGTCGTGGGCCTCGTCCGGTGTCTTGCCGAATTGGATGTGGCGAGCGATCAGTCGCGGGATACGAACGGCATCGTCGATGTCGACGAACCACACCTCGTCGAGCAGTGGGCGCACCGCGTCCCACGGTGATCGATCCAGCAGGAGGTAGTTGCCTTCGGTGATCACCAACGCGTCGTCGGACCTGACGATGATGTCGTCGGGAACTGGTGCACTGGCGGCTCGGTCGTAGCGGGGTGCTGTGACGACCCCGCCGGCACCTTGGCTGCGGATCCGATCGAGCAACTCGACGAAGCCGTCGACGTCGAACGTGTCGGGCGCGCCCTTGCGATTGCGCCGACCGAGACGCACGAGGTCTTCGTTGAGCATGTGGAAGCCGTCCATCGGAACCACGACGCTCGACGTCACCTCCGCCGTGATCGCCCCGGACAGCGTCGACTTGCCGGCACCCGGACACCCGGCAATGCCGAGCACAGCCCGGCCGTCGGCCGCCATCGTCGCGGCTCGCTCGATTGCTCCGTGAACGGACAATACGATCACGCGCGCTCGGGCCTCCACGCGTCGCCGAGCTCGGCACGTGTCGGGGGCTGCGCACCGACGCGCGTGCAACTGATCGCAGCGACTTCGACGGCCGCGGTCACGGCGACTCTCACCGCATCGTGATCGCCGACATCGCGGCGGCCCAATCCGGCTTGGTCCCACCATGCCGCGAATGCACCGCCGAATGCGTCGCCGGCGCCGATCGTGTCGACGACCCCGACGCTCGGCACGGGGACCTCGATCGCATGCGACTGCCAGTGGATGTGCACGCTTCGACCACCATCTGTGTGGAGCACCAGCGGCGCGCCACCATCCAGTAGCAGACGAATGCCCGCGGCGTGATCGTCGGGCGAGATGAAGTCGAGGTCGTCGGTGCTGACCTTCACCACATCGGCGCGTCGCACCATCCGTTCCAGACGCGCCCCGTATCCCACACGATCGGGCGTGACCCGCGGCCGGCAGTTGGGATCCAACAGCACGAGGACGTCGTCGTCGATCTTGCCGACCAGTGCCTCGAGCGCCGTCGCCATCGGCTCCAGGACCATGCCGAGCGTTCCGACGTGGAGGACGCGGACGTCGTCCGGCAGGGGCAGCGGATGGAGGTTGGGTGCCGCGGTCTCGGCAATGTAGAACCGGTAGGTCGCTGCGCCGTGCTCGTCGAGCTCCGCTGCCGCCAGCGTCGTGGGCAACTCGGTGAACTGCACCAGAGAGTCGTCGACGTCGTCGGCCAGCAGCTGTCCGTGCAGCAACGACCCGAAACGGTCGCGTGACAGGGCGCCCAGGAATGCGACCGGGCTCCCCAGTCGACCGATCGTTCGCGCCGCGTTGAACGGACCGCCGCCCAACTTCGCCGTCACCGCGCCGTCGGGATCGATGACCAGGTCGACCAGTGCTTCGCCACCCACGACGATCGGACTCATGTCGCCGGACGCTAGCGAACCGGACCCAATGCCTGATCCTTCGGGTCGACATGGAGCGCGCCGCCCATGATCGCCACGAGATCGGAGGCATCGACGGTGGCGGGGGTGACCACGGCAACGCGTGCACCGAGGCGCTGCACGTGAATCCTGTCGGCAAGCTCGAGCACCTGAGGAACGCTGTGCGAGACCACGACGATCGGCAGGCCTCGACCTCGAAGGTGCTCGATGAAATGGTGGACCTTCGCCGACTCCTTCCGGCCGAGCACTGCGGTCGGTTCGTCGAGGAGGACAACCTTGCTGGGCGATGCGGCGGCGGATCGACGCACCCCTTTGCTCTCCATCCACAGCAACGCGCTTGCGCGTGCCTTCCCCAGTGGCCCGGGGTGGGCAAGCTCGCGATCGCGATAAAGGTTGGTGGCGATGTCCATCGCATCGTCCGCATCGACCGATTGGAAGATGGCGTTGATGCCCGCCGCGCGCGCTTCGCGAGCGGTGCGGAAGCGAACGACTGCGCCGTCGAGTCGAACCGTGCCGGCGTCGGGAACTTGCGCCGCCGACGAGACAACGCACGAGCGTCGACTTCCCCGCGCCGTTGTCGCCGACCACTGCCAGCACCTCTCCCGGATAGACCGCGAAGTCGACATGGTCGAGAGCGACGACCGAGCCATAGGTCTTCGTCAAGCCCTGCGCATTCGAGGATCGGCAGCAGCGGCAGATCGGATGTGGTCACGCTGGGCTCAGCGAATCGGTGGCTCCGTCGGCACGCTGCGGCGATCTCTCGGCAACGAGCGCGGCGTTGAATTCGGCTGCGAGGAGGGCGATCAGCGCATGCAGGCTGAGCCATGTGAGCAGTCCGATCACCGCGGCGAGGTCTCCGTAGACCGGTGTTGCGCGGGCGATCGCTCGACCGACGATCGCGACACCCAACAACTGCAGGATCGCGAACACGACGCCGCCCGACGATCGCGCCCGGTGCGATCGTCGCGCCACGACGGTGACCGCGTGCGCAGCCATCGATAGCTCAGTGCGAGCACGCCGGCGTTGATCGCGACGGTTCCGATCGTCAGCAGCACGGTGCTGAGGCCGGCGGTGTGGGCGACCGTGGCGAGGCTGGCGAAGATGGCCGCGCCGACTTGGGCCCCACCGACGTAGAGGATGCCGAAGAGGGCGCGCAGCCGGGTGATGAACAGGTTGGAGCGGTCGTCGAGCGGGAGCTCGTCGATGTCGTCGAGGGCTCGGTGGACAGCGAGGAACGCCTTCATCCCGCTCCACAGGCTGACGGCCAACCCGATGATCAGCACCAGAGCATCGCCGTGCAATTGACTCGGGTCGCGTTTTGATCTGCTGACCGACGAACGGCAGTTGTGCCAACGCCGAGTCGATGATCCGGGTTCGCAGCTCGTCGTTGCCTTGCAAGACGTAGCCGAGAACAGTGGTGAACACGAGCATCAACGGGAAGACCGACAGGAAACCGAAGTGGGAGATCAACGCCACGTTGCGGCCGCTGCGATGGTTGCGGTATCCCTCGAGAGTGCGGCGATGAGATCGGCGACGCGAGACTTGGCGCGAAGTCTCCGAACCTGGGGGATCTCGTTCCACTTCACATCACGAATGTAGGGGCAGGGGACGTTGTCAAACCCATCACCGAATCGTCTCGTCCCCGGCATCGTCATCGGCGGTGGCGTTGCCACTACGGTCGCGGCGTGCGACGCCCCGGTGTCAGCAACGTCGACCCAACTCGACTTGTCGCGTGTCGCGGCGATTGCGACCATCGTCGGCATTCAGCTGATCTTCTTCGCATCGCCGCTGGGGTTGTGGCTGAACGGTGTGATCCTCGGCTCGCTCGACCGCCGTGATGGCGGTGGGCATGGCGTTGATCTATCGGGCCAATCGCGTCGTCAACTTCGCGCAGGCGGAGCTCGGTACGGTGCCGACCTCGTTCGCTGCCGCGTTCATCATCTTCTGGGGTTGGCCGTACCTGCTCGGGCTTCGTCAGCCGGCCTGCGTGTTGTCGATGTCGCGGGCGTGGTGATCGAGTTCGCCTTGATCCGACGCTTCCGCAACTCGCCCCGGCTCGTGGTGACGGTCGCAACGCTGGGCATCACTCAGCTGCTCGTGGTGATCGGCATCCTCATCCCGCGATGGTGGGGTCGCAACCTCGCCAGCGAGCGGATCGCGCCACCGGTCGACTGGAAGCTGACGGTCGGGAGTGTCGATCCTCAATGCCAACCACCTGATCGCGCTGATCGTCGCGCCGCTGGTGATGCTGGCCGTCGCCTGGTTCCTGGCTCGGAGTCGATATGGCGTCGCGATCCGTGCGAGCGCCGAACGCGGTGATCGGGCGGCGATGCTCGGCATTCCCGTCGGTCGGCTCAACACGCTGGTGTGGGGGATTGCGGCGACGATGTCGTACATCGCCTTGTTCCTGCGCAGCGGGATCATCGGTGTGCCGGTCGGGTACGCGGCCGGATTGCCGGCGTTGCTGCTGGCGCTCGCCGCACTGGTGATCGGTCGTCTCGAACGGCTACCGACGATCGCGTTCGCGGCCATCGCGCTCGGCTTGTTGGAGTCCGGTGTGCGCTTCAACTCCGACACGCCGGCCGCGGCGTACCCGATCATGGCGATCATCATGTTCGTCGTGTTGCTGATCCAACCGGTCAGCAGATCGCGGCGCGACATCGAGGCCGGCAGCACGTGGCGAGGCGCGGAAGAGATCCGGCCGCTCGAGCTCGCCGACCGCAGGAACTCAAGAGTCCGTCTTGCGCGCTGTCGCGCTCGTCTCCGTTGGTGTGATCGTCGTGCTCGGAGCACCACTGGTGCTCAACGTCGGCAACGTCATCAAGGCGTCGGCGATCTTCGCGTTCGCGATCATCGGTTTGTCGCTCGTGGTGCTGATCGGATGGGCCGGACAGATCTCGCTCGGTCAGATGGCCATCGTCGGCATCGGTGCCGCGGTCAGCGCGACCTGCACATCGCGATGGCACGTGGACCTGACACTGGGCCTGTTGATCGGCGGTGTCGCCGGCGGTGTCGTGGCGTTCGCCGTCGGTGTGCCTGCACTTCGGCTCAGCGGTCTGTACCTTGCGGTCACCACGTTCGCGCTCGGGCTCGCCACCGAGCAGTGGCTGCTCAGCGACCGTTTCTTCGGATGGTTCCCGAAGGGCGATTCGCGCTTCGAGCGGCCACCGCTGTTCGGCAAGATCAGCCTCGACACCCCCGACCGCTACTACATGTACTCACTGCTCGTCCTCACGCTGTGCTACCTCGCGGCCCGTGGCATCCGCCGCTCGCGGACCGGCCGGGTGATCATCGCGGTCCGCGAGAACGAGCGTGCCGCGCAGAGCTATTCGGTCCCCGCGGTTCGCGCCAAGTTGACCGCGTTCGTGATCTCCGGCGTGCTGGCCGGGATCGCAGGTGCGTTGTTCACGCATCTCAACCAGTCGTTCAGCGTCTCCAGTTACACCACCGGCGAGAGCTTCACTGTGTTCACCTCGGCCGTCATCGGTGGGCTCGGATCGCTGGGTGGCGGAATCCTGGGTGCCGTCTACCTGCGCGGCCTGCGCTGGTTCATCACGTCGCCGGAGTGGCAGTTGCTGTCGAGTGGCGCCGGTGTGTTGCTGGTGCTGCTGATCCTGCCCGGCGGGCTCGGCGCGCTGTGGGTCACCGTCCGCGACGTCATGGTGCGGTTGCTCGTGCGCCGTCGCGTGCAACCACCCGTCGAAGTGCCGGCTTCGGTGCCGGTGGAGCCGGCAGCCTGATGCACAAGTTCCTGGCAGCGTGCCGTCATCCGGGTGCATGGCTCGGCGAGATCTGCGGCGGCGAGGCCGCGTTCCCGCTTGTGGTGTTGTTCGGTCTCAACGCGGTCGACGAGCTCGACCGCACCGCGTTCGGCATCCTGCTGCCCAACATCCGCGACGAGTTCAACCTCGACAACACCACCGTGCTCGGCATCGTCGCGTTGGTCGTCGGTCGCCGCCCTCGCACTGCAGGTGCCGATCGCGCAGTACGCCGATCGATCGCGGCAGGGTTCCGTTGGCGATCGTCGGCGCAGTCGCGTGGGCGTTGTTCAGCGGGCTCACCGGCCTGGCCACCGGCGTCGTCATGCTGTGCATCGCCCGCAGCGGCAGCGCGATCGGCAAGGCCGTGATCGACCCGACGCACAACTCGCTGCTCGCCGACTACTACCCGATCGACTCGCGCAGTCGGGTGTTCAGCACCCACCGCGCCGCCAACGCCGTCGGCTCGTTCGTCGGTCCGCTGTCCGCCGGACTGCTCGCGTACGCGTTCGGATGGCGAACTCCGTTCCTGGTGTTCGTCATCCCGACGATGATCTTCGCCCTGATGGCGTTGCGGCTGCGCGAACCGGTGCGCGGGCGCTGGGAACGCCAGGCGATGGGCGCCAGCGACGAGGTCATCGCCACCGAGGAGACTGCGCCGTCGTACGCCGAGAGCTGGCGCACGGTGCAGAAGATCGAGAGCCTGAAACGCATCTGGTGGAGCCTGCCGTTCCTGGCGACCGCGTTGATCGGCTTCGTGACGCTCGCGTCGTTGCTGTACGAGCAGGAGTTCGGTCTCGACGAGCGCGCGCGCGGCATCGCGTCGGCGATCGCCGAACCGTTCCAGCTCGTCGGTCTGGTCCTGGGCTCGCGCATCATCACCCGTCGCTTCCTCGGCGACATGCGCGGCCTCATCCGCTTCCTCGCCAAGGTCGCCGTCGGAACATCGATCGCCGCGATCGGGTTCGCGACCGCGCCGAACATCGTCGTCGCGGTCGGGTTCAACTGCGTCATCTCCGCGGCACTCGCGATGCTCGGGCCCGGCATCCTCGTCGCGTTGTCGCTGGCGATCCCGCCGCGAGCACGTGCCACGGGTTTCTCGGTTGCGTCGCTGTGGGTCATCCCCGGACTGATCGTGCTGCCGATCATCGGCTGGATCTCCGGACACGTCGGGATCCGCTGGGGCATGCTCGTGCTGGTGCCGTTGTTCATCATCGGCAGCCTCATCCTGGGCAGCGCCGGCTCGGTGATCGACGCGGACATCGCCCAGGTGTGGCGGGCGGCCGCGGCTCGCAGCGAGGCGTTGTACCAGCGTCGCCAAGGGCAGAGCGACCTGCTGCTGGTGCGCGGCGTCGATGCCGGTTACGGCGGACGTCAGGTGTTGTTCGGTGTCGACATCGACGATCAAGGAAGGCGAGATCGTCGCGCTGCTGGGTACGAACGGCGCGGGCAAGAGCACGTTGCTGAAGGCGATCAGCGGCGTGGTCGAAGCCGACCGTGGCGCGGTCGTGCTCGATGGTCGCGACATCACGCACGCGCCGCCCAACGAGATCGCCGTCCTCGGCATCAGTCAGATGCCCGGCGGTCAAGGCGTGTTCGGATCGCTGACGGTCACCGAGAACCTGCGCCTCGCGGGTTGGACGCGACAGCGAACGCACGATGCGCAAGAGGCCATCGACGAGGTGCTGACGATGTTCCCGGTCCTGCGCGAGCGCCTCGGCGGATTCGGCGGCCGATCTCAGCGGCGGCCAACAGCAGATGCTCGCGCTCGGCATGGCATTCATCGCCAAGCCGCGAGTGCTGTTGATCGACGAACTGTCGTTCGGCCTCGCCCCAGTCGTCGTCGGCCAGTTGTTGCCGCTCGTTCGCCGGCTCGCCGACGACGGCGTCGCCGTCATCCTCGTCGAGCAGAGCGTCAACGTCGCGCTGACCGTTGCCGAGCGCGCCTACTTCATGGAGCGCGGCACGATCCGATTCTCGGGACCGACAGCAGACCTGTTGAACCGACCGGATCTGTTGCGGTCCGTCTTCCTCACCGACATCGCCGCGCCGACCAGCACCACGTCGACCCCGGCAGTCGCCCGAGGCGATCGTGGCGCCGGAGGCAGGTGGACGCGACGGTGCTCGAGGTTGTCGGACTCGGTCGATCCTTCGGTGGCAACCACGCAGTGACCGACGTTTCGTTCACGGTCAGCAAAGGCGAGATCGTCGGAATGATCGGGCCCAACGGCGCCGGCAAGACCACGCTGTTCGACCTCATCAGCGGCTACGTCTCTGCTGACACCGGCAGGGTCGTGCTCGACGGGCGCGACATCACCGAGCGACTCGCCAACAGTGCGAGCCCGCCGTGGTCTCGGTCGCAGCTTCCAGGATGCCCGCCTGTTCCCCGACATGACCGTTGCCGAGGCGCATCGCGGTGTCGCTCGAGCGATGGACGACGCAACGCAGCGTCATCGCCGCGGCATTGCGATTCCCGACCGTGTTCGACGACGAAGAGCGCACCAATGCACGGGTCGACGAGTTGATCGACGTGATGAACCTCGGCGCATATCGCCAATTCGTTCGTCCGCGAGCTGTCGACGGGCACACGTCGCATCGTCGACCTCGCCTGCCTCGTCGGGCATCGACCGACCGTGGTCTTGCTCGACGAGCCGTCCAGCGGCATCGCCCAGCGCGAGGTCGAGGCGTTGGCGCCGGTGTTGCTGCGCCTGCGCGACGAGATGGGCGCGAGCCTGTTGGTGATCGAGCACGACCTGCCGTTGATCTCTTCGATCGCCGATCGACTGATCGCTCTCGATCAGGGCGAGGTGATCGCCAGCGGAACGCCTGCTGACGTGTTGACCCATCCAGACGTGGTAGAGAGCTACTTGGGGAACAACGCAGCAGCGCGCCAGCGCTCCGGCATCAGGGGGTAGCCACATGCAGCCAGCCAGTTCGACGGGTGCCGATCGCAGCCGTGCGCTTCGACGATGGGGGCCGATCGCCGGCGTCCTCGTCCTCGTTGCTGTCGTCGTCGGATTGGTGCTCGTCACTCGCGACTCGGGCGACGACGAGACCGCGCCGACGACCACCGCCGCCTTGGCCGCCAGCACGACCATCGCTTCGGAGACAACCGCGGCGCCGACCGAGTCGACAGCCGCAGGCGGCTCGGACACGACCACCGCAGGATCCACGGCTCCGGCTCCGATCACCTTTCCGCTCTCGTTCGCGCAAGCGACAGAGCAAGGCAACGCGGACTCGATCGATTGGGGTACCCGCTGCGATACGTCGACCGGTCGACTCGCAGTCCCCGACTTCTTCGCTCAGCCGTGCTTCGCACCGTTCACCGGCGACAACGGTGGTGCAACTGCACCAGGTGTCACTGCCGACGCGATCACCATCGTCTACTACGACGGCCAAGAGGCGGATCCGATCATCGCCTACATCACCGACGCGATCAAGGTCGACGACACCAACGCCGATCAGTTCGCGACGATGAAGGAGCTCGTCCGGTACTACGAGACCTACTACGAGATGTACGGCCGCAAGGTCAACCTCGTGACGTTCGAGGGTACGGGCACTGCGGTCGACGAGGTTGCCGCTCGCGCCGACGCCGCGCAGATCGCATTGCAGTACAAGCCGTTCGTCGTGTTCGGTGGGCCGGCGTTGACGAGTGCCTTCGCCGACGAGTTGGCTGCGCACCAGGTGATGTGCATCGGTTGCACTCCAGGGCAACCGGCGTCGTTCTACAGCGATCGCGATCCGTACGTGTGGGGACTCGACGGCAGTCCGGCACAGAAGGAGCAGCACACGGTCGAGTTCCTGACCAAGCAGCTCATCGGCAAGCCGGCGAGCCACGGTGGCGACGACGTCGAAGGATCAGCCGCGCAAGTTCGGTCTGCTCTACCTCGAGAGCAGTGGGGCCGCGAAGGAGCTGGCCGACAAGTTCGCCGCTGACATGAGCGCCGCAGGCTCACCGTTCGCCGAGGTGGTCGCGTATCAACTCGATCCGTCGACGATCCAAGCAACGGCGTCGCAGGTGATCACCAAGATGAAGGCTGCCGGCGTCACGACCATCGTCTTCAGCGGCGACCCGGTAGCGCCACGCGACTTCACCAAGGAGGCGACTGCGCAGGAGTACTTCCCGGAGTGGGTGGTCGCGGCGGCGACACTTGTCGACGTCACGGCGTTTGCCCGCACCTACGACCAGGAGCAGTGGAAGCACGCGTTCGGTGTCACCCAACTCGCCGCCCGCACGCCCTCGGATCAGATCGGTCCGTTCTTCATCTACAAGTGGTTCACCGGCGTGGAGCCGCCGGCCGACGGATCCATCGGCGTCATCGCTCCGAACCCGGCGTTGTTCTTCGCAGTGCTGCAATACGTCGGTCCGAACCTGACGCCCGAGACGTTCCGCGATGCCGTGTTCGCGTTACCCGCAACCTCCGACGGCCTTGCGATCAGCCAACCGTTCCTGTCGTACGGCGACAAGGGGTATCTGGCCGGAGCAAGGACTACTCGGGCGTCGACGACGCCACGGCCATCTGGTGGGATCCGACGGCGACCGGTCCCGACGAGATCCGCAAGGACGGCGTGGGCATGTACCAGTACGTCGACGGCGGCCAGCGCTACCTGCCGGGCCAATGGCCGAGCGACGACAAGCTGTTCGACCCCGCCGGCGCGGTCGCGCTGTACACCACGCCGCCGCCCGGCGAAGCCCCCGGCAACTACCCCAGCCCCGCGGGCTAGAGCTCCGACAGGTCCGTCCCACCCGGGTGGGCCGGACACTCGTTCGCAGCCGATCGGGCCGGGACATGGATGGGTCAGGGCGACTCGGGCAATCGCCAGTCGATGGGCGGCAGGCCTGCCTCGACGAGCGCGTCGTTGGTGCGGCTGAACGGCTTGCTGCCGAAGAAGCCGTTGTGCGCGCTGAGCGGTGACGGGTGGGCGGACTCGATCACCGTGTGACGGGAGGTGTCGATCAGTGCCTTCTTCTTGCGGGCGTGCGAGCCCCACAGGATGAACACCACCCGGTGCGGCTTGTCGTTGACCATGCGCAGCACCTCGTCGGTGAAGGTCTCCCACCCCTTGCCCTGATGCGAGGCCGCCGCGCCGGCGCGCACGGTCAGGCTGGTGTTGAGCATCAGCACACCTTGTCGCGCCCACGACTCGAGGTTGCCGTGCGAGGGCGTCTCGATGCCGAGGTCGTCGTGCAGCTCCTTGTAGATGTTGACGAGCGACGGCGGCAGTTGCACCCCCGCCGCACCGAGAAGCACAGGCCGTGCGCCTGCCGTGGACCGTGGTACGGATCCTGGCCGAGCATCACGACGCGGGTCGCTTCGTACGGCGTCAGGTGCAGCGCGGCGAAGACCTGGTCCGGCGGAGGGAAGACCGTGTGACGGGCACGCTCGTCGGCGACGAACTGCTGCAACTCGTTCCAGTACGGCTTGTCGAACTCGCCGCGTAGCACCGGGTTCCAGTCGGTCTTCACCGACGGTATTTCAGCAGATCGGATCAGTCGTCGCCGCCACCGTCGTCGCCGCCATCGTGGTCGCCACCGTGGTGACCGCTGCCGCGCTCATCGGCGTCATCGTGGCCGCTGTGAACGCTGCCGGGACCGCTGTTGTCCTCGTCCACCTCATCTGCCTCGTCATCGTCGTTGTCGTCGGCCTCGGTCTCGACGCCCTCTTGCTCGTTGGCGTCATCATCGATCGACGATGACGTCTCGTCGCCTGCCGTGGTGGTGGTGGCTTCGGATGACGTGGTGCTGTCATCGTCAGCCGACGTCGTCGTCTCGTCGTCGGTCGTCGTCGTGACGTCGTCGGCGATGGTCGTCGAGGTCTCGTCGCTGGAGGTGGTGGTGGTGTCGTCGTCCGCCTCGATCTGGCTGACGGTATGGCTCTGCGCCGCAAGCACGCGATGCACCGGATCTGCACCGGTCGCCGCCGTGGCGACACCGGCAGCAGCAAGCACGAGTACTCCGGAAAAAGCGCTAGCGACAACAATCCGACTGCGATCGGGATTCATCTCAACCTCCTCGGCGTGCCCGCATTACCAATGACACGTCGTACGGGAGCAATGGGTTTTGCACACGTGCCGCTGGCCTGGTCAGGCCGGCTCAGTCGTTGCGGCCGCCGCCGCCGTCGCCGTCGTGATTGTCGCCGGACGTCTCATCGGGCACGGTGTCGCGATGTGTGTCGGACTTGTCGACCACGCTCGACTTCATGACGCCGTCCGACAGCCTGACGGTGATCTCGAACTGCCGGTCGCCAGACCTGAACGTGACGCGCACCCTGTCGCCGGAGCGATCGCTCTGCCTGGCACGGAAGCCCGCTGCTGGAGTCGTCGCCACCAGAGTCAGCGTCTCACCGTCGTTGTGCACGGTGATGCTGCCCCCTGTCGAATTGAACGTCTGCGTTCCCGTAGGGAGCGTGGGAGTGGCCGAGGTCGGTCCACCGCGACCGGACGATCCGCCGCCGCCAGGCACGCCGGACCCATCGCCGGCGACTTCCTCGGGCATCGATGTGTCGATGACTTCGCTGCTGGGTGTCGTGTCGGGGGCGAGGGTGGTGACTGCTGTTGTGTCGGGCATGGACGACTCGGTGGTCGTCGGGTCGGTGGTTTCCGACTCCGGCTCGGTCGAGGCGACGCTGACGGTGAAGTCGGCACTGGTCTCGGACGACTTCTGCGGGACGATCGAATGCCGCGTCGGGTTCTGCAAGGCCGATACTGCAACGGTGCCGACGATCAGCGACAAGGCTGCGCCGGTCGTCCAGGCCATGGCCCGGCGACGCCGGGCCTGACCGACACGGCGCTGCCACGCGGCGAACGCGGCGTTGTCGTCCGGATAGGGGCCGCTGAGGCGACCGAGCTCCTGGCGCAGATCGGGATCGTGGAACTCACTCATCCGAATGCACCTCCTCCCCGCTTGCAACCACACTGCGAAGTCGAGCGCGGCCTTGATGTAGATACGACTTGACGGCGCCCTCGCTCACGTTGAGGGCGACGGCCACTTCTGCGATCGACAGTTCGTCGACGTAGAACAGCGCCATGGCGATGCGTTGCTGTTTCGGTAGCTGAGCCAGGATCGTCGGCAGATCGGAGTCGAAGCCGTGCTGCTCGACTGACTCGACCTGAGGCTCGACTGCGAGGCGCTGCATTGCTTTGCCTTTGCGAGTCTGCCGACGATGGTCGTCACGAAGACCATTGATGGCGACTCGGCGGATCCAGCCGACGGGATCGTCGTATTGCTGGATTCGGCGCCAGTGCAAGTGAGCTTTCACGAAGGCTTCCTGCACGGCGTCGGCGGCGACTTCGGAGTCACCACTCGCCAATGTGAGTGCACGAACCAGCCGGCCATAATGCGCGCGGAAAAGTGAGTCAACGGTCGCGACGACCTCGACTTCCTCCATCTCGCTCATCGTGGTCAGTGTGTACACCACAAATTTGACACGCCGTAAGTGTTACCGAGGTTTCGATCCCGGCCAAGAAATCACTGTTCTACCTGGGGGAATATGTCGGCGCTACGCTCGCAGCATGGATGACATTCTCGATGTCGATCTGCTCGCGTTCGAGCGCGGCACCTCCTCGCAACGCGCCGCCGTCGTCGACGGTGTCCGCCGTAGTTTGGCGACCGGCTTCGTATACACGCGCCACGATCTCTCCGAGGATCTGCTCGACAGCGCATACGGCATGTTGGCCGAGTTCTTCTCGATGCCCCAGGAGGTCAAGCAGCGCTTCGTCGCGCCCGAAAGCCATGGTCAGACGGGGTATACGGGGTTGCTGGTCGAGACTGCGGCCTCCAGCGACGTGCCCGATTGGAAGGAGATGCTCAACTGGGGCAGGGAGCTGCCGCCAGGTCATCCGCTGCGGGCGCGCTATCCGCATCGGTACGGTCCGCAGGTGCTCCCCGAGGAGGTCATCCCCGGGGCGCGGGACCTGTTGAACCTGTTCCACGATCGCATCGAAGACATCCAGCGCCGCTTCCTGCGGGTCATCGCGGAGGCCATCGGGTGCCATGAGTCACTGTTCGACGAGATGACCCACAACGGCGCGACGCTGACCCGCGCCCTGCGCTACCCGCCGATGCCGGAGTCGCCGGGCGGCAGCCACGTCTGGGCCGGGTCGCACGGCGACATCAATCTCATCACCGCGTTGCCTCGCGCCACTGCGCCTGGTCTGCAGGTGAAGGTCGGCGACGATTGGGTCGATGCCGTCGCACCCGAGGGACAGGTCATCATCAACACGGGGATGATGCTCGAGCGGTTGACCAACGGCGTGTTGCCCACCGGCATCCACCGCGTCGTCGCCTCGCCGGGCTTCAGCGGCGAGCGCTACAGCGTGGTGCAGTTCTGCCATCCGACGCCGTGGACGTTGCTGACACCGCTGTCCAGTTGCATCACTCCCGAGCATCCGCAGCGTCATTCGGCCATGGTCAGCGCCGACGCGCTCGACATGGTGTTGTACGAGATCAACCTGATCGAGACGGCCCGTCGAGTTGGCTGAGTCACGCGACGTCATATTGGCGCTCGACATCGGTGATGCCAAGTTGGCTGCCGGACTGATGACGATGAAGGGCGAGCTGCTCGACCGCGACGATGTCGACATCGACTTCGGTCTCAAGGCGGATGCACTGTTCGCCTCGCTCAACGGCATCGCCCAGGCCCAGCTCGAGCGAGCGCGCACCCATCACAACGCCCGACCCGTCGCGGTCGGCGTCGGTTGCGCGGGACCTGTTCGACCCGACGTGGTCGCGGTTTCGCCGACCAACATCAGCGCGTGGAGGTCGTACCCGCTGCGGTCCAACCTCGCCTCGGCGACCAGCCTCAACGTCTACGGCGACGTCGGTGCGAAGGCGCTCGCGCTGGCCGAAGGATGGTTGGGTGCGGCGCAGGGCCACCAGGACTTCCTGGCCATGGTGGTGTCGTCGACGGTCGAAGGCGGCATCGTGCTGAACGGCCAGCTGCTGGAGGGTGCCACGGGCAACGCCGGCAGCATCGGCCACACGATCGTCGAGCCCAACGGTCGCCGTTGCGTGTGCGGCTCGCGCGGCTGCCTCGATGCCGAAGCATCGGGCCCGGCCATCGAGGCCATCACCGGTCGCTCTCCGCAACAGCCGACCTACGAGATCATGCAGCGCACCGGTCGACTCGTCGGCCAGGCCGTGGCCACGGTGTGCAACCTCCTCGACATCGACCTCGCCGTTGTCGGCGGCGCGGTCGCGCTCGGGTTCGGCGCCACGTTCTTCAACTCGGCGCAAGAAGCGCTCGTCCGAACACGCGCAACTTTCGTTCAGTCGTAGTGCCCGGATCATCCCCGCTCGTCTCGGCGGTCGCGGCCCGTTGATCGGCGCCGGTGCGGTGGGGGTTAGAGGAATGCGCCGAGCGGGTAGATCTCGGGAATGAAAGAAGACATCTCATGACCAAGATTCGAAGTAGCGACTCGTCGATGATCGATGATCGCCGCGGCAGCGGCGGTGGAGGCGGCAGTTTTCCGGGGCTTGGCGGAGGTGGGTTCCCGATCCCGATGAAGGCCGGCGGCGGCCTGCTCGGACTCATCGTGGTGCTCGCCGCGTTGTTCTTGCCGAAGTTGCTCGGCGGCAGCCCGTCGACCTCCGGCGTCACGCAACCGATCGACAGGACCGGTCCCGCTGCCGAGCAGCAGTCGTGCACCTCCGACCTCGAACAGATCGTGTGCGGCGCGACCGACGACGTGCAGCAGTACTGGGCCAAGAACCTGCCCGCGTTCTACGGCACCCAATACGAGGACACCAAGACCGTCCTGTTCACCGACGGCACCAACACCGGTTGCGGGCAGGCGTCGTCGCAGACGGGTCCGTTCTACTGCCCGGTCGATCATCTGGTGTACATCGACCTCGGCTTCATGCAGGCGCTCGAGCAGCAACTGGTCGGCACGACATCGGACCTCGCCGAGCAGTACATCATCGCTCACGAGTACGGCCATCACATCCAGAACCTCATCGGCATCAACGCCCAGGTGCAGCAAGCCGAGCAGAGCGATCCCGGCCGCGCCAACCAGTACTCGGTGGCGATGGAGTTGCAGGCCGACTGCTTCGCCGGGATGTGGGTCGGCGATGTCGCCTCACGCGGGCTGCTCGACTCCGCCGACGAGATCAAGGAAGCCCTCAACGCGGCGGCGGGCGTCGGCGACGACCGCATCCAGGAGAAGACGCAGGGTCGGATCGACAAGGAGGCCTGGACGCACGGCTCCGCGGAACAACGTCAGACGTGGTTCACGCGTGGCTACAACTCGGGCGACCCCAAGCAGTGCGACACGTTCAGCGAGGTGCTGTAGTCGCCGGCTCGGGTGCCGTGGTCGTCGGCACGACTGCCATGTTGCTGCCGCCGAACCGCCGGTAGACCCACTCGGCTGGCCCGATGCCGAAGTACTCTCTGCCACCACGCGGCGGCGGCTATCCCGAGCAAGCCAGAAGCCGGCGGCGAACCCGAGCGCCACATCGAGACCGGTGGGCCGGATGAGGCCCCACCGACGGACGACCAGGTTGAACACGAGCGCGTGCGCGATGTAGAGCGTCAGCGTCATCCGTCCCGCGGCGGCGAACGCTCGGCGTGATCGCGTTGGTCTTCGTCGCGTTCGGCGATCCAACCGATCACGCAGAACGCGACGATCGACGAGCCGAGCGCGCTGATGGTGTAGTTCAGGCTGCGGCTGAACGGGTCGGTGGCGAACAACTTCGAGCGCAGCGGCGTGTCGGCGAAGGACGTGGTTCGCGAGGTAGCTGAAGGACACCATCACGACGCCGAGCGCGATCAGGATTCGACGCCATTCGTGACGCAGCGGGAGGTATCGACCGAGTGCCATGCCTGCACACAGGAAGGCGAGCCACGGCAGCAGCGGGTGTGTGCCGTTGACGAACGTGTCGAACAGCAGGCGGCGCGGCGAGCGGTACGGCGTCCCGGCGTACCAACCCCCGAAGAGCCACTGCGTGTCGCTGTCCGTCTCGAACGCCCACCATTGCAGTGCAGCAGCGGCAAGCGCGGCGAGCGCACCGATCACGATCAGCCACCGCGTTCGCAGCGTGAACAGGAACGCGCCGACGACGAAGAACGCGCCGTAGAAGAACAGGATCGTGCCGCTCCAGATCCACTCGAACACGAATCCGAACGCGTAGCAGCAGCGTCCCGCGACGGATCAGCGTCCACCGGTCCGCGCTGCGACGGACGCGATCGTGTTCGAGTCGTCCTCGGTTGGTCAGCAGCGTGATTCCCATGCCGGCCACCATCACGAAGGTGGCCGCAAAGCGCGTCGCCAGCGGCCCGGTCCACGGGTTGAAGAAGCGGTTGATCGTCGATGTGCCGACGGGCCCGCCGAGGAGGATGAGGTACCCGTGGTAGTTCATCGCCGCGACGCCGATCATGGCGATCGCCCGAGTGACATCGAGGTCGATCACCCGCTCGTTCGACGGCGTGCTCACACCCATTCGACCTCGTCGACCGATCGTGGTGATCAGCGGACGCTGCACGTCGACACGATCGCCGACTGCCGGGCAGGGATCGCCGAGAGGCACGAAGACCATCGATGTGTGCATGTGCGGCGGCTCGAGCATGAGGAGGCGGTGGCGGGCGAAGTGGAAGGGGCTGAGCCCACCGGCGAGAGGTGCGACTCCGTGTGCCGATCCGGCGCTGACCAACACCAGATGACCGTCGGCGATCACCTCGTTCAACTGGTATCCGGCGCGGTCACCCTGCAGGACTCGATGCACGCCGAGGACGTCGGCATCCAACTGCAGGAACGACTTGTCGCCGTGCCACAAACCCGTGCCCATCCGCAGATGGAACATGCGGTCGGGATGGCGAGACCGAAGTGTGCTGTACGACTGGGCTGTTGCAGGTGGCTGAGCCAGAGCGGCTGCTTCGGATCGAGGTGGTCGAGCCAGCCTTCGACCTCGACCAGTCGCTCGTGATCGGTTCCCGCCAACGGCAGGTGGAGGGAATAGCCGACGATGTCGAGCCCTGCCGTCCGCACGGCCACCGTGAGGTACTCGAGCTCGGCGGGCGACGCGCCGTAACGACGCATCGACGACTGCAACTTGATGATCGCCCTGCCGTGCCAACCGGCCAACGCGTCGACGTCGCCGGTCGTGCCGACAGTCATCACCGGTGTCAGTCCGCTCGACGGTGTCGGCGGTGGGACGAGCGACGGGGTCAACACGATCGGCGTGACGCGGTCGGCGACGCCGTCGAGCTCGTAGATCGTGCCGACGCACACGAAATCGGCGAGCGATTTGATCAGCGGGTGCAGTGTCGGTCGGCCGAACCCGTAGCCGTTGCCCTTCACCACGGGCACCAGTCCGTCGATGTGCGCCGCCACCGAATCGATGTGCGACTCCCAAGCCGCGCGTTGAACAGTGAGTCGCAAGGCCATGCCGCGCAAACCGTAGTTCCTCGGCCGTTTCGCCGTCCTTCATCGCGGTAGAAGAGGTCCGCACTGTGAATCCCGAGTTGTCCGATCGGGATTGTCGGAGTACCGTTTCAGAGGTGCGAAAGGTCGTTCAGTTTCCCGAATCCGGTCAACGAGACGTCCGCTCGATTGGTCGCCGCCGGCGTGGTGCTGCAGGCGATTGCGTTCCTGGTGCTCCGTCAGGGTTGGGTGCTCGTCCCGCTGGCGTACGGCTTCCTCGCGAGGGTGCTCAGCGGGCCTCGATTCAGTCCGCTCGGTCAGCTGGTGACCAGGGTGCTGACCCCGCGCATCCACATCGAGCACCACTTCGTCCCCGGTCCGCCGAAGCGGTTCGCACAGGGCGTCGGCCTGGTCTTCAGTGGCGGCGCGCTCGTGGCGTGGGGTCTCGGCGTGCACGTCGTGTCGTATGTGCTCATCGGCGGGCTGCTCGTGGCAGCAACCCTGGAATCGGTCTTCGCGATCTGCCTCGGTTGCATCGTCTTCGCCCGCCTGATGCGCTGGGGATGGATCCCCGCCGACGTGTGCGAGGAATGCAACGACATCAGCCGCCAGCTCTCCCCGGCCAATTCGTGAACTTCGGCGCCAGCGCGCCGGCCGACCGCTGCTCGATCGCACCCGCCCAGGCTCCGGCCCCGTAGGCAACGTCGTCGGCGATACGCAGGGCGACGTACCGGATCGGATCGAGTGGTCCACGTCGCTCGAACCAGTCGAGCAGCGCAGGCACGGTCGCCGCGGCTGCGAGTGGTAGGCGCAACCGCCGCACGAGCATCGCAGCGACCAAGGCGACAGGCCACCACATGCGGGTGATCGCGCTCGCGACCTGGCGGCCTGCATAGAGGTGGCCGAGACCGGCCAGTCGCAATGACTCCGCGGGCGGCAGCTGGTCGAGCTTTCGGCGCAACGCGACGATCGTGCCCAACGCGACGGTCAGTGCCACGGCCGGTCGACGAGCGAGCACCAGACCCCAGACTGCGGCGCTCCATCCGCTCATTCGCAACGGTGCGACATCTCCCGGATGTTTGCGATCGAGCGCTGCCGCCGATCGGCCGTACGAGAACCGTTGCCGAGCCCACGACGGCAGGCCTGATCGCGGATGATGATGGACGGTCGACGCCGGTTCGTAGCGGCAGCGATGGCCGGCTTCGATCAGTCGCCACACCATGTCGACGTCTTCGCCGACGCGCAGTGTCTCATCGAAGCCGCCGATCGATCGAAGTGCATCGGTGCGCACGAGCAGTGTCGCGGCCGGCACGTAACTGATGCGCGTGCCCGCGGCGATGCGGCCTTGCTCGGGTCCGAGATCGAGCGGCGATCTGGCCAACTCGTACTGCGCCAGCGTCGATGTCCCGTCCGTCGATGCAACGCGTGGCGCGACGAGCGCGACCCGCGGATCGCTGAAGTGGGGCAGCAGCCGCTCGAGCCAATCGTCGTCGAGGTCGACGTCGGTGTCGACGAACGCGACGAGCGGTGTCGCGACTTCGGCAAGACCCGCGTTGCGCGCACTGCCTGGCCCGCGATTCGTCGTCAGGCGGATGATCCGTCGGCCGGGCGATGTGGTCAGCGGCGGGTCGCTGGCATCGTCGACGATGATCACATCCTCGTGTTGACCGGTGAGGTTGGGTTGCATGTTGAACGCGGGCACGACGATCGTGACATCGGCAGCCGTGAACGGTGAGTCGCTCGGGACCGGATGAATGGCTCCCGCCTCGAGCAGCCGATCCGTCAACTTGCCGTGTCCACTCGGCAGCGGCGTGCCCTGTTCGATCGCTTCGACGACTCGCTGCCCTGCTGCTGACAAGGTGAACAGCCGTAGGGGCGAACCGCCGATCACCACGCGCTCGTACCGGCGGAACGACCCATCCAGTTCGAAGGATTCGGTCATGATCGCCACTCGTCGACGGCCGCGACGAGGTCGATGATGAGGCGAGTCAGCAACGTCTTGCCGTGGTTCGCGGTTGCCTGGCGAGGATCACCCAGCACCCCATTGGGACTGACAGCGCGCACGCCGCCCGCTCGCAACTCCTCGATCAGATCGACGATCGGCTCGGGGCGGCCCGCCTCGGCACGCGCCATCCGCACCATCGCTGGGGCGAGCGCGAGCATCATCGATGTCTCCGACTCGCCGGCGTGCGCGTCGCCGTTGCGGATGTGTGGCCACCATGCCAGCACGCGCCGGCCCTCGCCGAGCAACTTGTTGGTGGCTCGTTGCACCGGCAGGGCGTTGCCGCCGTGACCGTTGATCAACACGACGCCCGACGACCAGTCGGCGCTGCGCACCAGTTCGATGATCATCTGCTCGACCACCTCGGCACCGACCGACAACGTGCCGGGGAAGCCGGCGTGCTCTCCACTGGACGTCGCTGTGAGAGCCGGCCCGATCAACACATCACCTGGCTCGAACGACGTCGCCAGTCCTTCGGCCAACGCCATCGCGATCCGCATGTCGGTGTCGAGGGGGAGATGCGGGCCGTGCTGTTCGCACGAGCCGATCGGCACGGCGATGATCGGCCGCGGCGACAGCTTCCACAGGTCGGTCCAGGTGACATCACCGAGTCGTGTGGTCACACGCCAGTCCTCACGCCAAACCGTGGACGATCATGCCGAGCGCCGAGGTGTAGACCGCCGGCCAATCGATCTTGTTCGGTCCCACCGCCTTCTGCTCGAGGCTCACGACGCCATGACACGTCGCCCACACGAGCGCAGCGGTGTGGATCGGATCGGCCGGACGCAGCACGCCCGCCTGCATCGCCCGTTCGATGCGGGATGCCAGAAGTTCGAGCGTCGAGCCGGCGATCATCTGTGCCTCGGTCGTCGGTTCGTAGTCGGGGACCACCCGGTCGAACATCACGGAGTAGAGCGTCGGGTTCTCGATCGCGAACTGGCGATACGACAAACCGCACGCCATCATGTCGGCGATCGGATCGTCGGTCTCCACGACCACTCGCATCCCCTCGGCGAGACGAGTGAAGCCCTCGATGAAGAGGTGCTCGACGACGCCGTCCTTGCCTCCGAATCGTGAGTAGACGTTCATCGTGCTGACGCCGGCCGAGTTGGCGATGCGACGCACGGTCAGGGCCCCCGGTCCCTCGGCCGCCAGCAGGTCGCTGGCCGCTTTCAGCAGCGTGGAGCCCACAGGATCGAGCGGCGCCATGGGCGCAGGATAGTGGGACGGGGATGTGCCGAACGTCATGTGGACCTCCTGATGACATCGTGATAACAATGTTATGACACCGTGATAGGAAGAGCAACCCACAGGAAAGGATCCCTCGATGAGCGAATCACTCGCACTCAGCCAATCGAATCCCACTACCGCAACACGTCGATCGCCGTGGGTCATCTTGACGGTGCTGTGCGCATCCGTCTTCATCATCGTCGTCGACGGCACGATCGTGAACGTGGCGCTGCCCACGTTCGTTCGCGAGCTCGGTGCGACGACCAGCCAGTTGCAGTGGATCGTCGATGCGTACGTGCTGGTGTTCGCCGGGCTGTTGATGGCAGCGGGCAGCATCGGTGATCGCTTCGGCCGCAAGGGCACGTTGATGGTCGGCATGGCCGTCTTCGCCGCGACGTCGACCATGGCAGCACTCGCCTCGACCCCGACACAGTTGATCGGCTGGCGAGCGGCGATGGGCATCGGCGCGGCGTTGATCTTCCCGGCAACGCTCGCCCTCTTGGTGAACGTGTTCACCGATGCCCGGCAGCGTGCCATCGCCATCTCGATCTGGGCGGCGACCAGCGGGCTCGCCGTCGCCCTCGGACCGGTGACGGGTGGCTTCCTGCTCGAGCACTTCTTCTGGGGCTCGGTGTTCCTGGTGAACGTTCCGGTGATCGCCGTCGCCATGATCGCGATCTGGAGGGTGGTGCCGACGTCGCGTGACGAGACGCTGCACCGCTTCGATCCTCTCGGCATCGTGTTGTCGATCGCCGGAGTGACCATGTTGGTGTGGGCAGTGATCGAAGCACCGAAGCATGGCTGGACCTCGACCACCACGTTGGTGGCGTTCGCCCTTGCCGCGGTGCTGTTGACCTCCTTCATCCGGTGGGAACGGCGCATCGACCATCCGATGCTCGACGTCGGCGTGTTCACCAACATGCGGTTCACTGCCGGAAGCGTGTCGGTTGCGTTCGCCTTCTTCGCACTCTTCGGCTTCATCTTCATGGTGACGCAGTACTTCCAGTTCGTCCGCGGCTACGGCACTCTGGAGGCAGGCGTGCGCACCGTGCCCTTCGCCATCTTCACCGGAGTGGCCGCACCGTTGAGCGCCAAGCTCGCCCAACGGTTCGGGACGAAGGCGATCGTTGCTACCGGGTTGACCATGATGGCGGTCGGCTTTGCGTGGACGACTCGCAACACGGCAACGTCGTCGTACTGGCTGGTCGTCGGACAGATGTTCTTCATGGGCGGCGGGCTCGGACTGGTCAACGCTCCCGCCACCGAAGCGATCATGGGCTCGCTGCCGCCGGCGAAGGCAGGCGTCGGCTCGGCCGTCAACGACACCGCTCGCGAGCTCGGAGGAACGCTTGGTGTCGCCATCATCGGCAGCCTGTTCGCATCGGCCTACTCGTCCAAGCTCGGCGAGCTGTTGACCGGCTCACCGGTTCCGACCGAGGCCCAACAGATCGCCCGCGACTCGGTCGGCGCCGGCGTCGAAGTGGCCCGACGTGCCGGAGAGCAGGCGGGACCTCAGGCCGGTGCCGCCGTGAAGGCCGCCGTGGACACGGCGTTCATGGATGGCTTCCGCGTCGGCGCCTGGGTCTCGGCCGCCGTCGTGTTGGTCGGTGCGATCATCGCCCTCCGCTGGCTTCCCCAGCAGGCCGAGTCGAGCGAGGAGATCGCGGTAGACCAGTCGCCGCAGTTAAGAGAGATAGCCCCAGTCGCGTAACACCTCGATGATCCGCTGCGCCGCAGCTTCCGGAGTGGCCTCCACGGTCTCGCCGGGTTGCGGCGAAGCGGACGCGTCTGTGAGGGCACGAAGTCGATCGAGTGCGGTGGCGCCGACCGGTGCCGGCAGCACCCGAGCCCGTGGCCGGTACGGACGCACCGTCACGACGGACGTGTTGCCGGCGAGCAGCGTCGGCGTGCCGTATGGCAGCACCTCGGCCTTCTGCGCGGTGAGGGCGGATCGCAGCGAGGCGCGGCGCAAGCGGGCGACCGAACCCTCGACCGAGAGCACAGATGGTCCGGTGACGCGCAGGATCTCGCGCCGGCCACCGTCGAGCCGGCGAGTGACGCGAAGAGGGTCGACGAACTCGACGCCGACCAGTCCGAGGGCCTGTTGTCGTTGCAGCCTGGCGGCGAGAAAGGCAGGAACACTGCCGGTGCCGCGGTCGGAGGAATAGTCGCCGCACCACACGGCGGTGCTGTGGGCGACCACGGGTGTCAGCGCCGCGGCGACCGATGCACTGTCCATCCCTTCGGGAGCGTCGACACGAATCGCGGTCGTCGCACCGCACGCCAGCGCGGTCCGCAGTCCTTGATCGGCGACTGCGCCGCCGACCGTCACAGCAATGACCGTGGAACGGATCGCTTCGCTGTGGCGAAGTGCCATCTCGATCGCAGCCTCATCGGCCGCGGAGAGTCCTGCCGCCGACGACGAACCGATCCATTTGATGCACACCGCGATCATCAGGTGCTCCGGAAGATCACGCCGAATCCGCCCTCGGGGTACGACCACGTGATCGCGCCCTCTTTGTCGCAGACGAGGTAGCAGGTCCCGCATTCGAAGCACTGCTCGTAGTTGAAGACGATGCCGCCGTCGCTCGTCGGCACGAACAGGTCGGCGGGGCAGGCGACGATGCAGGCCCGAGTGCTGCAGTCGGCACACGCCTTTCCGTCGACGACGATGTGCGGCTTGTCGCTGACCTTGAACTCGGTGCTGGCCATGCGGTCTTCGAACGAGACGTCAGGCCATGCAGCGTCGCGGTCGATCATCCGAAGCTCCTGAACGTGGCGCGGCTGTCGCTCAGCAGGTTGCGCACGTTCACTCCGGCGCGCTTGCGCTCTTCGCGAACGATTCGCCGCATGCCCGGCTTGGCGGCTGGGTTGTCGACACGGAACATCCGCTCTGCGATGCCGGTGATCATCGACGGATACATGTGCTGCACTCGGTCGCTCAACACCAGCTCCGGTGCCCGGCGCAGCTTGCGGTGGTCGCGCAACACGAAGGTGTCGCTGAGACGGCGTGCGTATCCACCGAGGCCGCGCTGGCTGACGTCGCCGTCGGCGATTGCTTCCACCGCTGTCTGTCCGGCGTACATACCGCTGGCCATCGCAAAGTTGACACCCTCCAGCCATATGCCGGCTGCCAGGCACAAGGCCGCGGCGTCGCCGGCCACCAGCAATCCGTGGCCGGTCATCTCGGGCATCATCGATAACCCGGCCTCGGGGATGAGGTGGGCGGAGTACTCCTTCAACTCGCCACCCTCGACGAGCGGGGCGATCGCCGAGTGCCGCTTCATCGACGCAATGATGTCTTCGGGTCGCGTCTTGCCCGCAGCGAGCTTGGTCAACTTCAGGACGACACCGACCGCGATCGTGTCGAGGTTGGTGTACACGAAGCCGCCGCCGTTGATGCCACCCGTGCAGCCGATGATCTCGATGTCGACACCCTCGCGACCACGCACGCCGAAGCGCTCGTCGATGACGTCCTTCGGAAGCGACAGCGTCTCCTTCACACCGAGGGTGAAGTTCTTGGCATTGGGAGTTCCGTACAGCCCTGCCTCTTTGGCCACGAAGCTGTTGACCCCGTCGCAGGCGATCACCACGGTGGCCGTCACATCGCCGTCGGGCCGATCGGTGCGCACACCGGTGACGGCATTGCGCGACCGTCGGGTCGGCTCGTGCAGCAACCCGGTGACAGTGGTGTCGCACAGCAGCGTCGCGCCGGCGGCGACAGCATGATCCGCCAGCCAGCGATCGAAGTCGGGGCGATACGCGGTCGCGCCGTTGTACGGCGGCGCGCCCCACCCATCGTTGCGGAAGTCGACCGACAGCGCCTGCGTGTCGGTGAGCACCATGGTCGATCGGCGGGTGACCCATCGCTGGATCGGGACGTCGTTCCACCACTCCGGGATCAGGTTGTCGAGAATGCGCGGGTAGATCACGCCGCCGTACATGTTCTTGCTGCCGGGGAACGGGCCGCGCTCCAGCAAGAGGGTGCGCAAGCCACCGCGGGCGGCCTCGATCGCCGCGCAGGATCCGGCAGGACCGGCACCGACGATCACCACATCGAAATCGGGCTCAGCCATCGGCGACTCCGAGCTGCAGGAGCAGCTGGTCGAGCACTGCGTTCGCGTCGGCCACCACCGCCAGGTCGGCAAGTTGCATCATCGGACAATGCGGGTCCGTGTTGATGCTGATGACGTGTTGCGGCTGACCGAGGCCGCTGGTGTGTTGCACTGCTCCGCTGATCCCGAACGCGATGTACAACTGCGGATCGACGATCACACCGGTCGTACCGATCTGGCGTTCGTGACCTATCCAGCCGCGGTCGGTGATCACGCGAGTTGCACCGACGCTGGCGCGCAAAGCGCTGCCGAGCGCAGCGAGTTGATCGAAGCGATGTGTAGCGTCGAGCCCCGCGCCACCGGCGACGATTCGATCAGCTTCGGACAAATCGATCGTTGCTGCATCGGCCGGCAACACCTGCTCGACGCGTGGGTCGCTGGTGTCCGCCACGATCAGTTGATGGCTGGTCGCCGTGGCCGTCGCGGCGACGTGATCCGCACCGCGCACGCCGGGCTGCAGCGTCGCCACGAATGCCGCAGGCGGTTCGATCGAGTGCAATTCGGTACCTGCGTGGCGGATCTGGTCCACCCGCGACGGCGACACGCCCATGCACATCGCGTACAGCGGCCGTTGCAGCTGCGCGGCCAATCGCGGCGCGAAGTCACGACCGTCGGGCGATGCAGGCAGCACGAGGATCGGCTCGTCGTCGAAATGGGCCGCGAGTGCTTCGGCCCATGCGCCGGGATGGAAGTCGCCGACCTCGAACGTGGTCACCTGGCTTGCCGTGTGCTGCATCTCCAGCGCCGCCGCGGCGGTGCCCGAACCCACGAGCGCGGCCCTGCCATCGCATTCCGAGATGGTCTCGCCGGCGCCAGCGGGCACTATCCCGTCGCGCACAACGATCACTGCAAGCATTGTCGCCAGGCTAAACGGCTCGGCTAGTTGGCGAGCGACTTCTCCATGAACACCGAGTCCGGCGACAGGGTCGGCTCGCTCCACGCAGGGCAATGCCGGAAGCCGAATTGCGCCAGCGCATCGAGCTGGCGCGGCCAGGTCTCCAGCAGGAGCCGTTGCATTCGTTCGCTTCGCGCCGCGGCTTCGAGCTCGGCGACGATCGCTGCTCCAACCCTCAATCCACGCGCTGATCGAGCGACATACATTCGTTTGATCTCGGCGGTGGTGTCGTCGACGATTCGATATCCGCCGCACGCAACCGGTACGTCGTCGATCTCGGCCACGACGACCGTTGCCGTTTCCTCGGCGGCCCCGCCACCGTCGACTCGAGCGCCCAGCTCCTGCACTCGATGGTCGTCGGGGCCGACCCGCTCGATTGCGAGCGCGGGCTGGGTCTGGCCCATCGTGAACGCATATGGCGACGAGCCGAACACTTCGATGAAGTCGAGCCTTCGCTTGGCGTCGTCGGTGGTGGGAAGCACGCCGGCCGGCATCCACCACAGGGCGGTCCGTGTCGATCCGTCGACGAACCACTCGGCCCGACGACGGAAGAAGTCGCGGTGGATCCCGCGGTAGGCGAACGCCTTCAGGGCGTCGAGTGATTCCCACACTGTGAGGTTGACGATGATCAAAGGGTCGTCGAAGACCTGGATGTCGGTGGCATCGCCGGCATCGGATTGCAGCCGCCACAGGTATCCGGGCGACTGCTCCCCGGCACCGTTGACGGCTGGAAGCGCGTTCGCGAAATCGGCGGTGCGCGGGTCGTCCATCGGATGGCGCAAGGTCGCGATGTTGAGCTGAGCGAGGTGCCGCTTCACGAGGCCTCACCCGCCGTCGACAATGCCTCGCGATGTTTGTTGCGGAAGTGGCGAACGACCTCGATCACCACGCTGACGCCGATGGCAAGACCGAACGCCAGCATGAAGGCCTTGGTGTGATCGTCCTCGAACGTTTCGCCACCGACGTAGCCGAGCATCGCTGCGTACGTCGCCCAGATGATGGTCGCCAATGCCACCCAGCGGATGAACCACCAGTGGTTCTGTCGTGTGACGCCGCACGACAACGTCAGGATCGTGCGGCCGGCCGGAATGAAGCGAGCCGTGATCAACAGCAACCCGCCGCGTTGGAGGATCTGCATCTGCGCCCACGCCATCTTGCGGGCGAACTTCGGCTTCCGCTCGGCACGCCGGTGGAACCATCCGCTCGCCCGCCTGCCGATGAGATAGGCGGTGTTGTCGCCGAGAAACGCGCCGGTGGCACCTGCGGCAATCACCAGGAAGATGTTCTGTGTTCCCTGGCTGGCAGCGACGCCACCGATGATGACACACGTCTCGCTCGGCACGATCGGGATGACGGCATCGAGGTACGCGATCGCGAAGATCACCAGCAAGAACCACCAATGGCTGGAGATCTGATCGAGCCAGTCGGTGAGGTCCGTGACGAGGTCGGAAAAGGTCCCGGCGATCATGGTTCGGGCAGACTACCGAGTCGTCAGTCCGGATCGGATTGCCCTCGCCCGGCGCTCGGCGTCTCCGGAGGTGGTCGCTGTGACCGTGATGTGGCCCATCTTGCGACCTGGCCTCGGCGACGTCTTGCCGTACAGGTGCAACGACGCACTGGGGTCGGCGAACACTGCAGCCCAGTTGGGTTCACCGTCGGCCCACAGGTCCCCGAGCAGGTTGACCATTGCCGCTGCCGGTGCGGACAGCGAGGGGTCGCCGAGCCCGACGCCGCAGACCGCGCGGACCTGTTGCTCGAACTGGCTCGTGCGGGCCGCGTCGAGCGTCCAGTGCCCGCTGTTGTGCGGACGTGGCGCGAGCTCGTTGACGATCAACCGGCCGGCGACGACGAACATCTCCACCGCGAGCACGCCGACGTAGTCGAGGGCGATGGCGATCTTCGTGGCGAGCTCGTCGGCGCCTGGAGCGCCGAACGGGACGACGGTGCAGTCGAGGATCCCGTCGACATGCGAGTTATAAGCCGTCGGGTAGATCGCGATCTCGCCATCGACGCCGCGGGCGAGCACGACCGAGACCTCCCCGTCGAGACCCAGTCGCTCCTCCAACACGCATCGCTGCTGTCCGAGCTGACTCCATGCAGATGCCAGCTCGCCGTGCGAGGCGACGGTGACCTGTCCCTTGCCGTCGTAGCCCATGCGCGCCGTCTTCAGGATCGCGGGATAGCGCGCGGCGGCCGCGCCGGCGATGTCGTCGTCGGTCGCGATCACCGCGGACGGGGCAACCGGAACGCCCGCTTCGCGTAGGAACTCCTTCTCACGCTGGCGGTCCTGGGCGACGGCCACAGCAGCGGGCGACGGGCGCACTGCGGTGTGGTCGCTGAGCCATTCCATGGCGGCCGACGGAGGGTTCTCGAACTCGGTCGTCACCGCAGCGCATGTCGATGCCAGATGGCGCAACGACGCTTCGTCGTCGTAGGCCGCGACGAGATGCTCGTCGGCAACCATGCCGGCAGGTGCATGCGGATCGGGCTCGAGAACGATCGTGCGGTAGCCCAATGTGCGCGCGGCGATCACGAAGTAACGGCCCAACTGGCCGCCTCCGAGGATGCCGAGTGCTGCGGGCGGCGTGATCGCCTCGTCTGAGGTCATTCGGGTGGAAGGGCCGCGGCCGCGGCGTCGTCGTGGCGCTGCTGCCTGTAGGCATCGAGCGCGGCGGTCAACGCCGAGTCGCCCGCGGCGATGAGCGCAACCGCAAAAAGGGCCGCGTTCGTGGCGCCGGCCTCGCCGATTGCAAACGTCGCGACCGGGACGCCGGCCGGCATCTGCACGATCGAGTACAACGAGTCCTGGCCACCGAGGTGCCGAGTCGGAGCCGGCACGCCGAGCACGGGAACGGTGGTCTTTGCGGCCAGCATCCCTGGAAGGTGCGCGGCTCCGCCGGCACCGGCGATGATGGCGCGCAACCCGCGCTCTCTTGCCGATTCGGCGAACGCGAACATCTCGTCCGGCATGCGATGCGCCGACAGCACCCGCGTCTCGTGGGCAACGCCGAAGTGGGCCAACACATCGACGGCCTTGCACATCGTCGGCCAGTCGCTGGTCGACCCCATCACGACTGCGACCAGCGGGCTCTCGTTCACCGGTCAAGTATGGCATCGGAGTGTTTCGCGCCACCCCGTACGCGCTGCCGAACACTCCGGCGCCGTCGAAAATGGCTTGCCGCTCGGTGCTCAGTTGACCAGGATCGGGCGATGGGTGTTGCCGTGTGCCGAGTCCGACCGGGCGACGCGCTGGTCTTGAAAGAGGTTCGGCTGGCGGCCCTGCTCGACTCGCCGTTCGCGTTCGGATCGACCTACGACGCCGAGGCGGGCCGCTCCGACGAGCACTGGATGCATCGGGCGATGCTTGCCTCGTCGGGGCGCGACAGCGCTGTCTTCCTCGCCTGGATCGACGGCGACGCAGTCGGGATCGTCGGCGGCTACCGGCCTGATCCGTCCACCGACGTCGTCGAGCTGGTCTCGATGTGGATCGCTCCGCAGGCGCGGCGCACCGGGGTCGGGAGCCTTCTGGTCAACGCTGTCATCGAGTGGGCGAGCGACAACGGCTCGTCGTGCATAGGACTGTGGGTGACCCGTGGCAACTCGCCGGCGGAGCAGTTGTACGAGTCGCTCGGCTTCCGAACGACCGGCGACTTCCAGCCGCTGCCATCAGACCCTTGCAAGGACGAACATCGAATGTCGCTCGACCTCACCGGCGGCTGAGCTCGGCCGCTGACACTCCTCAGCGTTTGACCTCGGAGGCCCCTATACGGGGCGCCAGCCGCCAAACGCCTCTACGTCAAGCACACACGCGGACTCATAACCGCACCAGTGATCGATCGACCGCGCTCCGCCTCTAGAACACCCAGTTCAGTGAACCGTCCCGGCGTGCGGCCGGTACCGGGATCTCCTTGCGGCGGGCGATGCTGATCGACTCGACCACCCGTGGGCACAGGTCGTTGGGAGCTCGCTTGGCCCTCGACGAGATCAGCAGTGTCGACGACGCGGACCTCGTCTCGAAGTAGAAGACATCACGGGAGCCGAACAACCACCGGTGGCTGTACGACAGCGCCATCACCGTGGCCCAGCGAACCTGACCGGCCACGACCGTGACTGCGCCATCATCGCCGACGCTGAGGTTGCCGCGCACGAAGATCAGCCTGCGATCGGTGAACGTCGTGGTCCCGCCGTCTTCGTCGACGAACGTGTCGACGATCTGTCCGTCGGCGTCGAGCGTCGCGATCGTGGGGAACGAGCGTGCTTCGAGGAGGACCCGTTCATCGGGGCGGAGCACGGCTCGGCGATCGAGGCCGATGCCAGGAGTCAGGTCCGTTTCCCGGCTGCCCAGCTCGATCGGCTCGAGCAGTGGAACTTGCACACCCTGATCCTGCTCGCCGTCCATGTCATCCCTCCAGGTCCAGCGTCAGGTCGCTGAGCCGGCGCGTTCGCCTTCGATGACGGCCGCATGAGCGCGACGGGGGGCGACGCAATCACCGACGCGTTCGACGTTGACCCCCGCAGCGTTCAACTCGTGGTACAGCCAGTCGACGGGGCGCGCCGGCACGGCAAGCACGACCCAGTCGGGTGTGCGCGTGACGGTGACACCGGTGGGGTGGTGCAGCAAATCGAGAGACCGTCGCGGCGCCAGCTCACCAACTTCCGGTTCGCCCATGCCCATCGCCACCAGATCCGTCGACTGGACGATGCCTTTGGCGCCGGCGCGCATCCACCAGTTCTCCATGTCGAGGGTGATGCCGAGATCCTGCCCCACCACCATGCCGTTGGTCACGATCTCCACGTTGCAGCCGCGGTCGGCCAACAGCTCGGCGACGGAGGTTGCTTGGTGGAATCCGAGCTCGTCGATCACGACGACATCGCCGGTTGGGTTGGCCGAGCCGTCCAACACCTCGCGCACGTCGACGACCTGATCCGCATCCTCGGGCACCCACCATGGTCGCTGCGGCTCGGCGCCCGTCGCGACGATCACGCGGGTCGGGTTCTGTTCGGTGATGAGACCGGTCCACGCTCCGACGCCGTACTCGATCGTCACGCCGAGTCGCCGGCACTCGGTGAGCTGGTTGCGGATCATGTCGCCGAACTCCGCTCGGTTCGGCACCGACGCAGCGAGGCGAACCTGGCCGCCGGCGTGGCGCTCCTTCTCGTAGACGGTCACCTTGCTACCGCCTCGAGCCGCGGCGATCGCCGCCTGCAACCCGCCCGGGCCGGCACCCACGACCACAACCCGCCCACGCGATGAGGGATGAGAACCTCTTTCGATGGTCGGGGCTTGTAGCCGCGACCCCGCGCGTCGAGCGACATCCGCTTCCTTTCCGGTCAGCGGATTCTCGATGCAGCCCAGCCAACGGTTGAGGCCCATGCGCCCCACACACTCCTGGTTGCACGACAGGCACAGGCGGATGTCGTCCGTCGCTCCGGCCTTCGCCTTGGCAGCGAAATCGGCGTCGGCGATCTGCCCGCGAACGACGCCGACCAGATCACAGTGACCTTCCGCCAGGGCGCGCTCCGCTTGCAGCGGATCCTTGAACCGCCCGACACCGACGACCGGCAGGTCGACCGCCTTGCGGATGGCGGACGGGATGAACATCGCGTAGCCGGGCGGCACGTGCATGCTCGCCTCGATCATGAAGAGACTCGCGGTCGCCACACCGATGGACGTGTTGATGTAGTCGACCTGCCCGGTCGCCTCGACGAGCTTGGCGATCTCGACGGCGTCGTCGATGGTCGTGCCACCCTCGATCAACTCGTCGCCGCAGATGCGCACACCGAGGGCAAGTCGATCGCCGATCACCTGGCGAACCGCGCCGACGATGTCGATCAGCACGCGGCAGCGATTGAACAGCGAGCCGCCGTACTGATCCGTCCGTTTGTTGGTGGCAGGCGACAGGAACCCGCGGACGATGGAGGAGTGACTGCACTGCAGCTCGATGCCGTCGAACCCACCCTCGGCACAATGGTCGGCGACACGCGCGTACCCGGCGACGATCTCTTCGATCTCGGCTTCGGTGACGGCCTTCGGGCACCTCACGGAACAGCGGATCGGCGACGGCCGAGGGTGCCCACACCGGCAACCGCGAGTACATCGAGCTGGCCTGCCCTCCGTTGTGGTTGATCTGAGCGAAGATCGGGACGCGGTGACGGTGAACAGCGTCGGTGATCGCTCGATATCCGGGGATCACGTCGCGATGGAACCCGTGGATCAGCTTTTCGTACGGCCAATCGGTGGGATGGGTCGAGTGCTCTTCGGTGATGATGAGCCCGGCGCCACCTGCCGCGCGTGCCGCGTAATAGGCCGCATGCTGCTCGGTCGGCTTGCCATCGCGCGCGTAGTTGGTGAGGTGAGCGCTGAAGACGATGCGGTTGCGAGCGGTGATCGGCCCGAGCGCGAGCGGAGTCCACAGGTACCGGTACGCCATCGACGGTCACACTACCGAGGCGCGTATCGCCGGCCCGCGGACGCGGGGCGCGTAACGTTGCCGCGTGGAGGATCGTGCCGGAGAGGCTTCGCCGAAGCGACGCGGCACTCGGACGTCGGCGTTCGGTGTCGGTCGACGCGAGGGACACGACGCGACCGCCTTCTACGACCGCTTTCAAGCACCTTCGATTTCGACGGACGAGCAGGTGTCGGCACCGAAGTGCGTCGATCAACTGATCGTCGGCGACGCCCGGCACATGACCGATGTCGCCGACAACAGCGTCGCGTTGGTGGTGACCTCGCCCCCGTACTTCGCCGGCAAGGCGTACGAGGAGGAGCTGGGCCAGGGGCATGTGCCGGCGACCTACCTCGACTACCTCCAGCAGCTCCGCGACGTGTTCGCCGAGTGCGTGCGCGTTCTCGAACCGGGAGGTCGCATTGCCGTCAACGTTGCCAACCTCGGTCGTCGGCCCTACCGCTCGCTCTCCGCCGACGTCACGACCATCCTGCAGGACGATCTACGCCTGTTGATGCGTGGCGAGGTGCTGTGGGTGAAGCAGCGCGGCGCCGCCGGCAACTGCGCCTGGGGAAGCTTTCAACGCCCCGGAAACCCGGTGCTGCGCGACCTCAGCGAACGGGTGATCATCGCTTCGAAGGGCCGGTTCGATCGCGCGATCCCTGCGAAGCGGCGCGCCAAGTTGGGTCTCCCATCGGTCAGCACGATGAGCCGCGACGAGTTCATGGAAGCCACCGTCGACGTGTGGGAGATCCCGCCCGAGCGTGCCAGCCGGGTCGATCACCCTGCCCCGTTTCCGGTTGCGTTGCCCGAGCGCCTCATCCACATGAACAGCTATGCCGGCGACCTCGTACTCGACCCGTTCATGGGATCTGGCACCACCGCCGTCGCCGCGGTGCGCACCGGCCGGCACTACATCGGATACGACACCGATGCCGGCTACGTGGACGCGGCTCGGCATCGAATCGATGAGGAAGCCCACACGCCGGAAGTCGAGCTCGCGGCCGACGACGGCCGCAAGACGGACCCGTTGCGCGGGGGGTGGGCCTCGAAAGAAGTCGCCCGGTGGCTGCTCGGCGAGGCGGGGTTCTCAGAGATCGACGACCAGGCGACTGTCGTGCCCGGCGTCGCGCCGACGCTCCGGGCAGTCGCTCCGACAGGGAAGATCTGGTGGTTCGAAGTCGTCGGTGGACGTACCTCGAATCGGCCCGGCGCGCAGCGTGTAGAACTGCTGTGGCGAGCGATCTCCAAGGCCGCGATCGTCCACGAGATCGACCCCGCCGCGGGGTTCGTCGTGCTGTCGGTCGACCAGCCTGCGGCGGCATCCGGTGGGAGGGCGTTGGCTGCCGTCACCGGACCCGGCAAACCGGTGCATGCGGTCGTCGACATGCTGTCGGAACACGCTGTTTCGACGTTGGCCCAGATGGGAAATATGTCACCCTCGGCCAGGTGACGCACGGTTCTCGACACCTCTCTCGACCGTTCTAATCTTGGGTGAAAACTGAAGATTGAGGTGATGAGATGGTTGCGCCAGCCCAGACCCCGCTGACACAGGACGTCACAACTACCCCACGAGACATCGAGACTGATGGCCCCGTTGCCGCGGCCATGAGACCCGTGATCGAAGGAAGTTTCGGCGCCAAGATCCCGATCCGTTTCCAGTTCTGGGACGGGTCACATCTGAACCCTCCCGACCAGACCGTAGGGACGCTCAAGTTCCTGTCGCCCGATGCCATCAAACGGGTTCTGTGGATGCCCAACGAGTTGGGTCTCGGCCGGGCGTACGTATCGGGCGAGATCGACCTCGACGGCGATCTGTTCGATGTGGTCACTGCCTTTCGCGATGCCAAGCCCGAGGTCGCCAGTGTCGGTCGGGCGTGGAAGGTGCTTCCGGCCGCGGTCGTGGCAGCGAAGCGAGCGGGCGCATTGGGACGCCCACTTCCCCCGCCACCCGAAGAGGCCCGCCTCCATGGCTGGCGCCATTCGTTGCGGCGCGACGCGACAGCGATCGGCCACCACTACGACGTCGGCAACGACTTCTATCGATTGGTGCTCGGACCGACGATGACGTACTCGTGCGCGCGATTCGCGCAGCCAGATTTCACGCTCGAGGATGCGCAGACCGCCAAGCATGACCTGATCTGTCGCAAGCTCGGGCTGCACGAACACGCCGGTGCGCGGTTGCTCGATGTCGGCTGCGGATGGGGGTCGATGGTCATCCATGCTGCGCTCCACTACGACGCTCGCGCCGTCGGCATCACCATCAGCAAGGCGCAGGCCGCGATGGCCCGCCAACGTGTCGAGGAAGCGGGTGTCACGGATCGCGTCGAGATCCGTCTGCAGGACTACCGCGATCTCGCCGGCGAGAAGTTCGACGCGATCTCCTCCGTCGGGATGTCGGAGCACGTCGGCCACGACAAGTTGGACACGTACTTCGAGGCGCTGCGTGCCGGGCTCGGCCCACAGGGTCGCCTCCTCAATCACGCCATCTCGTCGGTGGGCGGATCGACCCTCGGCTCCCGTTCGTTCGTCGGTCGCTATGTGTTCCCGGACGGCGAGCTGATCGATGTCGGCGACACGGTGCTGGCGATGGAACGTGCCGGCTTCGAGGTGCGCGACGTCGAGTCACTGCGCGAGCACTACGCCCGCACACTGCGCTGCTGGGTGTCGAACCTCGAATCGAACTGGGACGAGGCGGTCAAGCTCGTCGGCGAGCCGCGGGCCAAGATCTGGCGGCTGTACATGGCCGGTTCGGCGGTCGGCTTCGAGGATGGTGGCATCGCCATCCATCAGGTTCTCGGCGTTATTCCGTCCGATAGCGGCAATGCGGCGATGCCCGCCACGCGACGCGATTGGAACTAGATCTCAGAAGATCAACTGGGTGACCGAGTAGATCGCCAGGCCGGCGAGGCCTCCGACGATCGTGCCGTTGATGCGGATGAACTGCAGGTCGCGTCCGACCTGTAGTTCCATGCGCTCGCTCGTCGCCTTGCCGTCCCACTTGGCGACGGTGCCGGCGATCAGATCGCTGACCTCGCCGCGGTAGTGATCGACGATGTGCCCGGCGGCGCGCATCACCCAGTCGTCGACCTTTGCCTGCAGTTCGACGTCGCTCGCCAAGCGACTTCCGAGGTTGGTCAACGAACGGTCGATGCGCCGGCGGAGCTCGCTGGTCGGGTCGTCCAGCGCGCCGATGGTGTTGCGCTTCACCTCACCCCACAGCGAGCCGAGCCAGGCGCGCACGTCGGGATGTGCGAGCAGTTCGGTCTTCAACTCCTCACCCTTGGCCAGCAGCTCGGGATCGGTGCGCAGTCGATCCGCAAACGTCACGACGCGGGCATCGATCGATCGCCGCACCTCGTGATCGGGGTTGGCTCCGACTTCGGCGATGAAGCTGTTCGCCCCCTTGTAGATCTTGGCGAACAGCTTGTCGTCGATCGAGTCGGGTATCCACCACGGTGACTCGTGCTCGAGGCGCTCCCTGAACGTCGTCCTGTTGTCTTCGAGGAAGCCCTGCAGACCCTTCAGCACCGCGTCGAGCAATCGCTGATGGTGCCCGCCTTCCACAGCGAGGTCGATGGCCTTGCCCACCAGCGGCGCCACCGGCGTGGCTCGCACCCGGCGCTCGATCAACGATTCCAACGCGGACGCGACGTCGCGGTCGTCGAGCACCTCCAACCCGCCGCGCAGTAGATCGCTGAGCCCTTCGCCGGCTTTGCCGGCGTTCTGCGGATCGGCCATCCAGTCGCCGAGGCGCTTGCCGATGTGCGCGCCGGCGAGCCGCTCGTCCAGGACCTCACGGGTGAGGAAGTTGGTCTGCACGAACTCGCCGAGCGAGCGGCCGATCTGATCCTTGCGATGGGGGATGATCGCCGTGTGCGGAATGGGGATGCCGAGCGGATGGCGGAACAACGCTGACACCGCGAACCAGTCGGCAAGCGCACCGACCATCGCCGCCTCGGCGAAGGCCCGGATGTAGCCGACCCAACCGTGCGTCTCCTCGAGCCACCGCGCGATGAAGAACACGATGGTGACGAGCACCAGCAGGCCGGTGGCCAAGGCCTTCATCTTGCGCAACGCCACGCGCCGTTCGAGATCGGCGGCCGACATCACTTCCACTGCGGCGACCCTACAGCCGCGTCAGGTCGTCGAGCGGGGTGATCACCAGGTCGAACCTTGGGTCGGTCCACGACTGCAGTGCGTCCATCGGATGGCCGCCCGTGGTCAGCAGATGACGTGCCAGCCGGCCCTTGGCGAGCTTGGCGTCGTGGCCGGCGACCTTGCCATCTCGTTCGACGAAGGCGACTCGCACACCGGTCATGACCGCCGATTCGCACGCGGCCCGGTGCTCGTTGGGCAGCAGATCGACGACGAAACGCTGCGCGGCCCAACCGGTGAGGGCCTCGCCGACGACCGGACGCCACCACGTGCTGAGCTTGCCGTACGGGGCCAGCGAGGCGCCCATCTTCAGCCGGTACTCGGGCGTCGGGTCATCGAGGGCGACCAGCCCCAGCAGGCCGGAAACGACGACGACCGACGACATCGCCCGCCGGCTCGCTGCTGCCGGGAGCGAGCCCACGTCGAGCCCGCCCCACACCACGCCTGTATATCGCTGCCATGCCGGCAACGACGGAGCCGATTGCAACGTCGCGTTGGCCGAGCGGGCGGACACGAGGTGGTGGCCGCCGATGCCGAGCAACTTCTCGTTGCCACCGCGCACCCTGACGAGCCGTCGTGCGAGTGTCGAACGCCGACGCTCGAGCTCAGCGAATCGACCGAGATCTGGAGACCAGATCGGTCCCGTCCCACCGACCGCCTTACCCTCCGATGGTGGCAGCAGCACACCCAATTGCACTGCCGCCGACGCCATGTCGCATGTCTACAGGACACACGACGATGCGGATCGAATTCAGACTGCAGTCATCAGTTCGGCGACCTGCGGGTTGGTGCGCAACTTGCGGATGATGCGGTCGCGGGTGGGCCCGAGGCTGCCGATCGGCCGTCCGCTGATGTTGCTGATCTGGCGGTAGTCGTACGCCCGCTCGTCCATCATCAGGCTCAACACGCGCTGGTCGGTCTCACGCATGTCGGCGGCGGCGCGATGCACCACCGTTGCCCGCTCGCAGCGCTGCAGCCCATGGTCGGGGTCCGGCAGCTCGTCCGCCATCGCATCGGCGAGGGCGACGACGTTGTCGGCCACGATGCAGCGGCTTGCCCGTCGTTGTATCCGGCGCGCCGAGTTCAAAGCCACCGTCCATAGCCAGGCACCCACGCGCTCCGGATCGGCGATTCGATCACCGAAGCGGACGAAGTTCAGCCATGTGTCCTGCACGGCATCGTCGACATCGGTGGAGCAGCGCAGAACTCGGCGCGCCGCGGCTTTGACCAGTGACTCGAAGATCGTGATCAATTCGACCAGCGCCTTCTCGTCGCCATCGAAATGGCGCTGGACCAGAACTGCTACTTCTTCAGATGTTGCACTCGTCCTCATGAGTGAACGAAACCACGGAAACCGTGTTCGTCACCACGCTGCTGTGCGTGTTGGAACACGCAACTTTGCGTGTTCGTGTATCTTGGCGTTCATTCCCGAGAACATCGCCCTCTTCGCGTCCTTGCCCGAGCGCGAGCGCTCAGCGCTGGAGGCACGGTGCCGGCGTCTCGAAGTTTCCTGCGCAGTCGTTCCTGTATCACGAGGGACAATCCGGCGACGCCGTGTATGTGCTGGTCAGTGGACGGATCGGGATCTGGAGCGGTGGTGAACGAGGCGACCCGGTGCTGCTGGCCATCCTCGGGCCGGGGGAGATGTTCGGTGAGATGGCGATCTTGTCGAACGAGCGGGTGCGCACTGCCTCGATCCAAGCGCTGTCGAAGGTCGAGGTCATCCAGATCCTGCGAACCGACATCGAGACGTTGCGTCAGCGATTTCCTCGCATCTCCGACGTGTTCATCGAGGCGTTGCTGCGGTTGGTGCAGCGGCTGACGACACAGGTCAGCGAACTGTCCGAGCTCGACAGTTCGACACGGCTGTATCGCCAGCTGTGGAGGCTCGGCGACGTCTACGAGAAGCGGCGCGTCGGCGCCGAGATACCGATCAGCCAGCAGCAGTTGGCATCGATGACGGGTGTCGGGCTGAGGATCACCAACAGGGTTCTCAACGAGGCGCGCGCCGAGGGCATCCTCGAGACCGGCAAGAAGCGCATCATTGTTCATGACTGGTCAATGGTGCGTCGGCGGGCAGGCCTTCGCTTTCGCCCCGGTTGATGTAGAGCCCCTCGCGGCCGAGAGCGACCCAAGCAGCCGCGGCGACGACCACGACCGGAACGGTGGTGTTCCAGCCGAACAGTTCGGTCGCCATGATCACACCGACGAGCGGCACCTGAGCGGCGGTCGTGAACAGCGTTGCCAGACCGCATGCCGCGAACAACGCCGGCGACACATGCAACGACGGGGCGAGGGTCGCACCCAATGTGGCGCCGATGACGAACAGTGGGATCACCTCTCCACCCACGAAACCGGTGCCGAGGGCAACCACGGTGAACACCAGCTTGAGGACCGGCACCCACCAGTCGATGTGCTGGCCCGCGATGGCCTGGCCGAGCAGCGGCAGAGACAACCCGAGGTAGTCACGCCCGAAGAGAGCAGCGAGCCCGATCGTCGCGAATCCACCGACGACAGGTCGCACCGGCGGCCATGCAACGCGACCTGACATGAACCGTGTGACCGAGTCGCCGACCCACATGTACAGCCGACCGACGACGCCGACCAATGCGCCTACGACGATCAGCTTGAACGGCAGCGCAAGGGTCCAATCGATGCCGCGGCATCGTCGGGTACAACCTGTGCACCCCGTCGAGCCATCGCACGACGAAGTAGCCGGCGACTGCCGAAACCGCACACGTGATGATGTTGAGCGGGCTGCGCCGCTTGGTCAGGAGCAACGCAAAGGCAACGGCCGCGAACGGGGTACCGATGATCGAGCTGAAGCCTCCGGCGAGCGAGGCGACCAGCAGGATCTGGCGATCGTCGCTGCGCAGTTTCAACAACCGCGCCCCGGTGTCGGTGATCGACGCCGACATCTGCACCGCCGCTCCTTCGCGACCGACCGAGGCGCCGCACAGGTGTCCGAGGACCGCGCAGCCGAACACCAGTGGCGCCATTCGCGCCGGCGCCCCGAAGCTCAGTGAACGGGCCTCGCGAACGGCGTGTCTGGTGCCCTTCGCGGCGTGACCCGCCAGGTAGTGGTAGATCGTTCCGATGACGAGCCCTGCGAGTGGGAGGAGCCACAACAACCATCCGTGTTCCACCCTCGACGTGGTGGCCCAGGTCAGCGCCTTGAGAAAGGCGTACGAGGCGACTCCGGCCAGTCCGCCACTGACGGCGGCGAATGACACCAGGCGTGCGAGGCGGATCACCGTGTCACCATATTCACGGCACCATATTCGGCACTCGAGCGCCCCGACCGGAACTTCAATGCGACACCCCTTCCGTAGAATGGGTGCACCATGACGTTGCCCGACGAGATCGCTACCAATCGCCGCGTCGCGCTCGACCTGGATTCACTCAATCCCGACCAACTCGATGCCGTCGTACACCGTGGTGGCCCACTGCTGGTCGTGGCCGGTGCGGGCTCCGGCAAGACCCGCGTGCTTACCCATCGCATCGCCCATCTCATCGACGAGGGCATGCCGCCGACGGCCATCCTGGCCATCACGTTCACCAACAAGGCGGCCGAGGAGATGCGTCATCGTGTCGCTCAGCTCGTCGGCCCTGTCACCCGGGCGATGTGGGTGTGCACGTTCCACTCCGCCTGCGTGCGCATCCTGCGGGCCCACGGCGATCGCCTCGGGTACCCGCGCACGTTCAGCATCTACGACCAGGCCGACGCGCAACGACTCACCGGTTACGTCGTTCGCGATCTCAACCTCGATGCCAAGCGCTTCCCGCCACGCGCCGCTCACGGGCAGATCAGCTTGTGGAAGAACGAGCTCATCACGCCCGAGCAGGCGGTCGAGCGCGCCGCCAACATCTTCGAGCGCAAGCACGCCGACATCTACACCGATTACCAAGCTCGTCTGCTGAAGGCCGGCGCCATGGACTTCGACGACCTGCTGATGAAGACGGTCGAGCTGTTCCGCACCCATCCGGATGTGCTGGCGCATTATCAAGAGCGGTTCCAGCACGTGCTCATCGACGAGTACCAGGACACCAACATGGCGCAGAACGAGCTGGCACTCGCGTTGGCTGCCGGGCACGAGCAGATCACGATTGTCGGCGACCACGACCAGAGCGTCTACCGCTTCCGCGGCGCCGACCTTCGCAACATCGGTCAGTTCGAAGAGGCGTTCGACAACGTCACGACCATCATCCTCGACCAGAACTACCGCAGCACCCAAGCCATCCTCGACGCCGCGAACGCCGTCATCACCAACAACCCCGGCCGCAAGGACAAGCAGTTGTGGAGTGAGCTCGGCACCGGCGATCGCATCACCAGGTATCACGCCGAGGACGAGGGCGACGAGGCCACATGGGTCGCTCGCACGATGCAGACGCTGCAGAGCGACGCCACGTTCATGTGGAAGGAGATGGCCACCTTCTACCGGACCAACGCACAGAGCCGTGTCCTCGAAGAGGCGCTGATGCGCTTCGGCATCCCGTACAAGGTGGTGGGTGGCACCCGCTTCTACGATCGCCGCGAGATCAAGGACGCGATGGCGTACCTGCGCGCGGTCGCCAACCCGGCCGACGAGATCAGCGTGAAGCGCGTGCTCGGTGTGCCGAAGCGAGGTGTCGGCGAATCCAGCGTGGCCAAGCTCGACGCGTTGGCGGCCAGCAATGGTTGGAACTTCGTCGAGGCCATGCGACATGCGCAGGATGCCGGCCTGACGGGTTCCGCTGCCCGAGGTGTCGAGTCGTTCGTTCGGTTGCTCGACGACCTCGCCCTGCGAATCGACGACGGTCCCGGCGACCTTTTGCAGGCGGCGTTGACCGACAGTGGGTACCTCGCAGAGCTCGAGGCCGAAGGCTCGGTCGAGGCTGCCGGCCGCATCGAGAACCTCGGCGAGCTGGTCGGGTCTGCTCGCGAGTTCACGGTGCTCGACGAGTTCCTCGAGCAGGTTGCGCTGGTGGCCGACACCGACGACCTCGACGACGACAACCGCGTGGTCCTCATGACATTGCACTCCGCCAAAGGTTTGGAGTTTCCCGCGGTGTTCCTCGTGGGTATGGAAGAAGGTGTGTTTCCTCACAGCCGAGCGCTGACCGAACCGGTGGAGCTGGAGGAGGAGCGACGGCTCGCGTACGTCGGCATCACTCGTGCCCAGCAACGGTTGTTCCTTGCGCACGCCTGGAGCCGTCAGTTGTTCGGCAGCACCAACTACAACCCGCCGTCCCGGTTCATCGACGAGATCCCAGCGGAGCTCATCGAGCAGACCGGCGCTGTCAGTGGCCGCACCACGTACGGCCGGCAGAGCTATCGAGCGCGCGACGAGTGGTCCGACCCGCCGCCGTACCGGCGTGTCGATCGCGACGACAGCGGCGACGCTGATCGACATCGCGATCGTGTCGTCGAGGCGGCACTCGCTGCCGGGCAGCGCGCCAAGCAACCGTCGCCGTCGAATGCGCAGATGATCGGACTTCGCGTGGGCGACGACGTCGAGCATCCAGCGTTCGGCGAAGGTGTCATCATCGACATCCGCGGGATCGACGACAAGGCAGAGGCCACCATCCGCTTCCGCGACGCCGGCACCAAGCACCTCTCACTTGCGTGGGCTCCATTGAAGAAGCTGTAACGATGGCTGTGATGATCCAGCACAGCGCCGAGACACTGCGGAAGCGGCAGCTGTATTCACGCCTCTGGGGATTGTTCGTGATCCTCTGGTCGGTGATCCGCACCGTCATCATCTGGGCCGCGCTCGGTGGCTATGGGTTCAACCCGTGGATCTATCTCTCCATCGACTTGGTGTGCGCCACGATCGACGCCTTCACGACGCCGAAGATGGTGCTCTACTTCATCGACGATCACTACAACTTGGCCATCAAGTGGGGCATCGTTTCGCTGGGCGCCTTCCTCATCCCCGACATCTACATTTTCGCCGGCACGCGAACGTTGCCCACTCGGATCATCGTCGTGTTGTGCTTGATCATCGGGGCGATGCTGGCGCTCGCCGTCATCGGCATCGTTCGCAAGATCCGCAAAGGTCGCGCCGCGCGCGCCGCGCTGCTCGGAGCGCCGGTCAGCGTTCCCGGCCATGCTTGAATTGAACGCATGAAAGCAGCGATCCTCGTCGAGAGCCTCACCGGCAACACCTGGAAGGCCGGCGAGATGATCGCCGATCATCTGCAGCAGGCTGGTTGGGGCATCACCGCGCTGTCGCGTGCCGAAGAACCCGACTACGCCGCCGTGCAGGATGCCGATGTCGTGCTGGTCGGCACCTGGATCCACGGCCTGTTCATCGTCGGTCAGCAGCCGTGGGGGCTCGGCACGTTGGCCAAGCTGCCGGTGATGTCGGGCAAGAAGGCCGCGGCCTTCTGCACCTACGCGTTGAACCCCGGCAAGTCGTTGGAGAAGATGACCGGCGTCCTCGACCTGCTCGGCGCCGAGGTGCTGGGCGGCCTCGCCCTGCATCGCGCCAAGCTGTCCGAGCACACCGAGGAGTTCGCTGCCCGGCTCGTCGAACGAGCCAGCGAACTGGTGTAGCCCGACCGACTGAGCTTCGAGCGTTTGACGCCACGCGCCCCGTTACGGGGCCGCAGCGGTCAATCACTGAGACACCTGCGGGGTTCCGGTCCGCTCGACTCAGTCGGGAGTGAGGTCGAGCGTCAGGATCCCATCGGCGCTCACGACCGGCTTGATGCCCTGGGCCGGGCGTGCCAGGTCCACGACGCTCACCGTTCTGCCTTCGCAATCGGTGAACTGATCGGTGTGCTGCACCTGCGTCACCTTGCACGAGATCGGCCGATCCGAGGGATGGCCGAGGTAGATGTTCCAACCACTCATGGGATTCGTACTTTGATGATCGAGCACGATCGTCTTGTCGCCGTCCGTGCCCAGCAGATCGGGGAACAGCACCGGCCCGTCCTCGTCGATGATTGCCGCGTAGCGCACGACCGAGCCGGGACGGAAGACGTTGCTCGCCAGGTTGGCCGTCGTACTGTCGCCGTTCTGCGACACCAAGCTGGCGATGCCCCACAGGATCAGCCCGACCAACGCGAAGAACCCGATTCCACCCAGCACGGGCACCACAGCCCGAGCCAGCGGGGTTCGAAGCTGTGGTTGCTGCACTGCCACAGTGTGCCCACGATGGCGATTGGAGCCAACCGGGGATGTGGTCGTATGGTTCGGGTTTCGTGAAACGCCCCTATCGCGTCGTGGTCGCCAAACCCGGTCTCGATGGTCACGATCGCGGGGCGAAGACCATCACCAGGGCCTTGCGAGATCACGGGTTCGAGGTGATCTACACCGGGTTGCACCAGACCCCCGAGCAGATTGCCGAGACCACGTTGCAAGAAGACGCCGATGCCGTGGGCCTGTCGTTGCTCAGCGGCGCGCACCTCACGTTGTTCCCCCGTGTGATGGCCGAGCTGAAGGCTCGCGATCTCGACGAGGTGTTGGTGTTCGGTGGCGGTGTGATCCCCGAAGCCGATGCACGCGCCTTGCGGGCTCAGGGTGTGGCCGAGATCTTCGGGCCGGGAAGTTCGTTGAAGGGCATCAGTGCATGGTTGGAAGCGGCGTTGGACAGCAAGGAGAACTAGGTGGACCTATTCGAGTATCAGGGCAAGCAGTACTTCGCCCGTTACGACATCCCCGTCTCGCCGGGCGGTGTTGCCACGACGGTCGACGAAGCAGTTGCCCAGGCCGATGCCGCCGGCTATCCGGTCGTGGTGAAGGCGCAGGTGCAGGTCGGCGGCCGCGGCAAGGCAGGTGGCATCAAGCTGGCCAACAACGCCGAAGAGGCGCGTGAGCACGCGACGAACATCTTGGGGATGGACATCAAGGGTCACATCGTCAAGCGAGTGTGGGTCGAGCGTGCCAGTGACATCTCCGAGGAGTACTACGCATCGTTCACCCTCGACCGTGCCGCCAAGAAGCACCTGTTGATGCTGTCGGCAGAGGGCGGCGTCGAGATCGAGACGGTGGCAGTGTCCAACCCCGACGCGATCGTGATGCGACACATCAATCCTGTCGACGGGCTGTCGTTGGCAGATGCGCATCAAGCATGTGTCGATGCCGAAGTTGAACCCCGCGGCCGTCGATGGTGCTGCCGACATCTTGGTGAAGTTGTACCGATGCTTCACCGAGGGTGACTGCGATCTCGCCGAGATCAACCCACTGATCCTTCGCCCCGATGGCGGTGTGCACGCGCTCGACGCCAAGGTCAGCCTCGACAACAACGCCGCGTTCCGTCATCCCGAGTGGGACGAGTACCGGGCAACCGAGGAACTGGACGAGCGCGAGAAGATGGCGCGCGAACACGACCTGCAGTACATCGGTCTCGACGGAACCGTCGGGATCATCGCCAATGGCGCGGGTCTGGCGATGAGCACGCTCGACGTCGTCAATCAGGTCGGCGGAACCGCTGCCAACTTCCTCGACATCGGCGGCGGCGCCAACGCCGACGTGATGGCTGCCGCGCTCGAGGTGATCAACTTCGACCAGAAGGTGAAGAGCATCTTCATCAACATCTTCGGCGGGATCACCCGCGGCGAAGAGGTCGCCAAGGGGATCGTCGAAGCGCTCGGTCGCGTCGACCTTCGTGCGCCGATCGTCATCCGCCTCGACGGCACCAACGCCGAGGAGGGACGCGAGATCCTGGCCAACGCCGGCATCCCGAAATCGAAGCTCACATCAGAACCCACCATGCTCGACGCGGCCCGCGCCGCCGTCGCCCTTGCCAACGGATCGGCGGTCTGACATGGCCATCTTCGTCAACGCAGATACCAAGGTCATCGTCCAGGGCCTCACCGGCGGTCAAGGCAAGTACCACGGCCTGCGCAACAAGGCGTACGGCACGCAGGTCGTCGGTGGCGTCACCCCTGGCAAGGGCGGCCAGGATGTGGAAGGCGTGCCGATCTACGACTCGGTGGCTGAGGCAGTTGGAGCCACCGGTGCCACGGCATCGTTCATCGCGGTTCCTCCGAAGGCCGCGTCGGCGGCGATCCTCGAGGCCGCCGCGGCCGGAATCGGGTTCATCGTCTGCATCACCGAGGGCATCCCCGCACAGGACGAGGCCAAGGTGTTCAACACGCTGGTGCGCGACTATCCCAACACGCGACTGCTCGGTCCCAACTGCCCAGGCATCATCAGCCCAGGCAAGTGCAACATCGGGATCACCGCCGGCGAGATCGCCCAACTGCCCACGGCAGACGGGCCCAACGTCGGCATCGTCTCGCGCTCGGGCACGCTCACCTATCAGGCGTTGTACGAATTGAAGCAGCGCGGGATCGGCGTGTCGACGTGCGTCGGCATCGGCGGCGACCCGGTGCCCGGCACCAACTTCATCGATTGCCTCAGCGAGTTCCAGGCCGATCCCGAGACGCACGCGATGATCCTCATCGGTGAGATCGGTGGTTCCGCCGAGGAAGAGGCCGCTGCCTTCATCGAGTCGTCGGTGACCAAGCCGATGAGCGCGTACATCGCCGGCGTCACCGCCCCCGCGGGCAAGAAGATGGGTCACGCCGGCGCCATCGTCAGCGGTGGCAAGGGAACCGCGCAAGGCAAGATGGACGCCCTGCGCGCCGCCGGCGTCCACGTCGGCCTCAATCCCACCGAAGCGGGCGACCTCATGGCCCAGATCGTCGCCACCCTCTAGCCCATCCCAGAGTATTTGACCCTTCCGGCCCCGCATAGGGGCCGCAACGGTCAGACGCACACTCGAAGAGCCCCACCTTGCGGCGGGGCTCTTCGAGAACTGCGTGAATATCAGGCCGGCGGGGGAGGGGGAGGCGGCGGAGCCATCCCGGGGGCGGCGGCGGAGGTGGCGGTGGAGCGGACTCGCTGCTGCCACCACCCTGGAACGAGGCCTTCAGCTTGTTCATGTCCTTGAGATCGTTGAAGTCGCCACCGGACTCCTTGAAGCCGATGAACGCGCCGGCGAAGGCGACGAGGCCGGAGATCGACCGACAGGATCATGCCGATCCCACGACCGAAGCTGAAGCCGGCGGCCTCGAGTTGCATCGGAACCGTCGAGCGGGTTGAAGATGAGGCGGATCAGCAACAGCAATGCGGCGAGACCAGTCGCTACCAACATGATCAGCGGCCACGGCACCGTGCCGACTCTTCATCACGCCTTGAACGAGGAGGAACGTGATCACACCCGTCGCGATGACGAGGAGCCACGGAAGCGTGCCGGTCCAGAAGAAGTCGAAAACGTTGCCGCCGGCGTCAGCCGAGCCGAACCCTGCCGGTCCGTCGACGGTGACCCAGCTGAAAAATCCGAAGATGAAGAAGCCGATTGCGCCGCCGATCTTCATCCAATCCGACGTCTTGAACTTGCTCAGATCCACATGTGCCTCCAGATAAAGAACAACTCCAGCCCCTCGCGCACCGTACACCTTGTTAAGGCTCCGACTGCGGAATACCCGGGGTCCCCTACTGTCGAAACATGCCCACTGCGCTGCTCTCCGTGTACGACAAGACCGGCATCGTCGAGTTCGCCGCTGACCTGCACCAACTCGGTTGGAAGGTGGTCAGCAGCGGAGGTACGGCCAAGGCGATTTCGGCGTCGGGAACGCCCGTCACAGACCTCGCCGAGCTCACCGGCGTGCCGGCAATTCTCGACCATCGAGTCGTGACGCTCCACCCCAAGATCCACGGAGGATTGCTGGCCGATCCCACCAAGCCCTCGCACCAAGCCGACATGGCGGAGTACGGAATCGAGGCGATCGATCTCGTGGTGTGCAACCTCTATCCGTTCGCGACCGACCCGAGCATCGAGCTCATCGACATCGGTGGTCCGGCGATGGTGCGTGCCGCCGCCAAGAACCACCAGTTCGTCGCGGTGGTCGTCGACCCGGCCGACTATCCGGTGGTGCTCGACGAGCTCCGCGCCGACGGATCGATCAGCACTGCGACGAAACGTCGTCTGGCGCGCGATGCATTCGCGCGGATCGCCGCGTACGACGCGCAGATCGCGGGGTGGTTCGACGACGCGACGTTGCCCGAGACCATGCACCTGTCGATGACCAAGGCGCAGTCGTTGCGGTACGGCGAGAACCCTCATCAGTCGGGCGCCCGGTATCGCATCGAAGGCCGGCGGAGTTGGTGGGACGAGGCCGTGCAACACGGTGGCAAGGAGATGAGCTACCTCAACCTGTTCGACACCGAGGCGGCGTGGCGGTTGGTGCAACGTTTCGACTCGCCGGCGTGTGTGATCGTGAAGCACGCCAACCCGTGCGGAGTCGCCGTCAGCGACGACATCACCGATGCATACACCAAGGCCAACGCCTGCGATCCGGTCAGCGCGTTCGGCGGGATCGTCGCACTGAACCGGTCGGTGCCGGCGGCGTTGGCCAGCGCCCTCGCGGCTGTGTTCACAGAGGTCATCATCGCCCCCTCGATCGACGACGACGCGCTGGCAATCCTCGCCGAGCGAAAGAACCTGCGGATCCTCACCGGCCCGGCGCCGTACGGCGCGGCGCTCGATGTCCGTTCGATCGACGGCGGTCTCCTCGTGCAAGACGTCGACACCATCAACCTCGATCAGTCGACGTGGCAGGTGGTCACCACGGCCGCGCCGACCGACGCCCAGTGGGACGACCTGCGCTTCGCCTGGCAGGTCTGTGCGGCCGTCAGCAGCAACGCCATCGTCTATGCGCGCGACGGTCAGGCGTTCGGAATCGGTGCCGGCCAGCAGAACCGGCTCGACTCGGCCCGCATCGCTGCCGAGCGATCGGCCGGCCGAGCAGATGGCGGCGTGTGCGCCAGCGACGCCTTCTTCCCGTTCCGCGACGGTCTCGACGCCGCAGCTCAGGCCGGGATCCGTGCCGTGATCCAGCCCGGCGGGAGCGTGCGCGACGACGAGGTGATCGCTGCCGCGAACGAGCACGGCATCACCATGGTGTTCACGGGAGAGCGCCACTTCCGACATTAGCCCTGGTAGTCGAGGGATTGCTTATATGTAGATATCGTTATATGGTTACGCATGCCCTTGCCCGACATGTTCCCGGTGAACCTTCCGGTGACGCTGCCGCTGCCCACCCTCCTCGACGTCTTGTGGGCGCTCGACGAAGAGACCCGGCTGCGCATCGCCGCCCTGCTGCAGCACGGTGAACTGACGGTCTCGGACCTCACCGACATCCTCGGGATGTCGCAGCCGCGTGTGTCCCGGCACCTCAACCTGCTCGCCGAGGCCGGGGTCGTCGACAAGCACCGCGAAGGAACGTGGGCCTTCTTCGACCTCGTTGCCACCGGACCGATCGGTCGACTCGTCGGCGACGTGCTGGCGCTGATCGACACGAGCGACACCGTGCTGGCCGCCGACCTCGATCGGCTAGCGATCGTTCGAAGCCGTCGCACAGCCGTCGCCCAGGAGTACTTCGCCGGCATCGCCCCGAGGTGGGACGAGGAGCGTTCACTCCACGCGTCGGACACGACCGTCGAGAAGGCGATCGTCGAGACGATCGGTTCGACGCGGTACACATCGCTCCTCGACGTCGGCACCGGCACCGGGCGGATGCTGCAGCTGCTCGGCCGGAAGGCGGAGCGGGCAGTCGGGTTCGACAGCAGCCATTCGATGCTCGCGGTCGCGCGCGCCAACCTGGAGCGCGCCGAGATCCGCGGCATCGACCTTCGCCAGGGCGACATCTACGTGCCACCGTTCGCGAACGACTCGTTCGATCTGATCGTGATCCATCAGGTGCTGCACTTCCTCGATGATCCGGCTCGGGCGATTCGCGAGGTCAGCCGGCTGCTGACACCGGGCGGACGATTGCTGATCGTCGACTTCGCGCCGCACTCGCATCGAGTTCCTTCGATCCGATCACGCTCACCTGCGTCTCGGGTTCCGCTCCGACACCGTCGAAACCTGGCTCGAGCAATCCGGTCTCGAGGTCGCAGCCGAGCGCACCATCGCACCGCCCGCGACCGAGGGCAGCGCGCTGCTGACCGAGGGTCTCACCGTGTCGCTGTGGCTGGGACGCGATCGTCGCGATGGACGCGGCCGTCGCGATGCAGCCACGCCCGCAGCAACTCTGCCTGCCACCACAGACGAGGAGGCATCGTCATGACTCTGTCGATCTCGTTCGAGGTCTTCCCACCGAAGTCCGCCGATGCCCTCGAAGGGCTGCGCAGCACGGTTGCACGATTGGGCGATGCCGCACCGTCGTTCGTCTCGGTGACGTACGGAGCCGGCGGGTCCGACCGCGAGCGGTCGTTCGCCGCGATCGACGCAGTTCGATCCGCAGGTTTCGACGTCGCCGGACACCTGACCTGCGTCGGTCAGACCCGATCCGATGTCGACGTCGTGATCGACCGCTACGCGTCGCTCGGCGTCATCCCGGATCGTCGCGTTGCGCGGCGATCCTCCGGGCGGTGTCGGCGCGGCGTACGAGCCGCACCGCCGACGGGTATCAACGCACCGCCGATCTCGTGCACAGCATCAAGGACCGCGGTGGCTTCGACGTCGCCGTGTCCGCCTACCCCGAGCGCCATCCCGCAGTCGCCGACCGATCGACCACGACCTCGACGTGCTCGCCGAGAAGGTGCGCCGCCGGTGCCGACAAGGCGATCACCCAGATGTTCTTCGACAACGAGCAGTTCCTCCGCTTCCGTGATCGCGCCCAGTCCCGAGGCATCGACATCCCGATCGTCCCCGGCATCTTTCCCATCCACTCGTTCCCGGCAGTCGCAAGGTTCGCCGATCGATGCGGCGCATCGATTCCCGAGCGAGTCGTCGAGCGATTCGCCGGTCTCGACGACGACGCCGAGACGACGCACAAGATCGCCACGGAGTTGGCCAACGAACAGATCGCCGAGCTCGCCGCGCACGGTGTCGAGCAGGTCCACATCTACACGCTCAATCGTGCCGACCTGGCTGTCGCGGTGTGCGAACAACTCGGTGTCGTATCGAGAGCCGCGGCATGAGCGCAGCCGACTCCCTCCGCGCCGAAGCCACCCGGCGCATCCTCGTACTCGACGGAGCGAGCGGAACAGAGTTCCAAGCGCTGCGGACCTCGGAAGAGGATCTGCGCGGCGATCGCTTTCGTGACCACCCGTCGTCCCTCGCCGGGAACCACGACTTGCTCGTTCTGAGCCAGCCCGACGCCGTGATCGAGCCTGCACCTGTCGTACCTCCTCGCCGGCGCCGACATCATCACCACCAACACGTTCTCGAGCACGACGGTCGCCCAACGCGAATACGGCCTCGACGATCCGGCGCTGATCGGCGAGCTCAACTCCACGGCCGCGCAACTCGCACGACGCGCGGCCGACGATGCGCAGCGCAGCGACGGTCGTCGAGCGCTGGGTTGCCGGCGCGATCGGCCCGACCAACGTGACCTTGTCGATGTCGCCGCGAGTCGAGGATCCCGGCTACCGCACGATGACGTTCCGCGACATCGCCGACGCGTATCGCCAACAGATCGCCGGGCTCGTCGAAGGCGGCGTCGACATGCTGTTGATCGAGACCATCTTCGACACGCTCAACGCAAAGGCGGCCATCTGGGCGGCGCGGCGCCATGCGGCCGACACCGGCATCACCACGCCGCTGATGATCTCGGGCACGATCACCGATCGCTCTGGTCGCACTCTGTCGGGCCAGACCACCACCGCGTTCTGGCAGTCGGTCCGGCACTCCGACCCGTTGTCGGTCGGGCTCAACTGCGCCCTCGGTGGCGCCGACATGCGCCCCTACATCCAAGAGTTGGCAACCGTCGCCGACACGCTGATCTGCGCGTACCCCAACGCCGGCCTGCCCAACGCGCTCGGTTGCTACGACGAGACGCCCGAGCAGACGGCAGCGATCCTCGGTGAGTTCGCCGATGCCGGGTTCGTCAACATCGTCGGCGGCTGCTGCGGCACAACCCCTGCGCACATCAGTGCTATCGCCGCGGCAGTCGCCGGCAAGTCGCCGCGGATTCCCGCCGAGCGTCGCCGGGTCTTGCAGCTGTCCGGACTCGAGGCGTTCACGCTCACCGACGACATCCCGTTCGTCAACGTGGGCGAACGCACCAACGTGACCGGATCGGCGAAGTTCCGCCGCTTGATCACCAATGGCGACTATGCCGAGGCGCTCGACATCGCCCGCGACCAGGTCGAGAACGGCGCGCAGATCATCGACGTCAACATGGACGAGGGTCTGCTCGATTCGAAGCAGGCGATGATCACATTCCTCAACCTCATCGCTGCCGAGCCCGACATCGCCCGCGTCCCCGTGATGCTCGACTCGTCGAAGTTCGCCGTGATCGAGGCTGGGCTCGAGTGCGTGCAGGGCAAGGCGATCGTCAACTCGATCTCGATGAAGGAAGGTGTCGAACAGTTCCTCGCGCATGCCCGCGCGTGCCGCGATTTCGGCGCCGCAGTGATCGTGATGGCCTTCGACGAAGACGGTCAGGCCGACACTGCGCAGCGCAAGGTCGACATCTGCGCGCGGGCGTTCGAGCTGTTGACCACCGAGCTCGACTTCCCGCCCGAGGACATCATCTTCGACCCCAACATCTTCGCGGTCGCAACCGGCATCGCCGATCACGATCGCTACGGCCTCGACTACATCGAGGCGTCCGCTGAACTTCGTCGCCGGTTCCCGACATCGAACATCTCGGGTGGGGTGTCGAACCTGTCGTTCGCCTTCCGCGGCAATGACCAAGTCCGCGAGGCGATGCATTCGGTGTTCCTGTACCACGCCATTGCGCACGGGATGCGAATGGGCATTGTCAACGCCGGGCAACTCGCGGTCTACGAGCAGATCGAACGGGAGCTGCGCGACCTGTGCGAGGACGTCGTTCTCGCCCGGCGAAGCGATGCCGCGGAGCGACTGCTCGAGAACGCGACTCGATACCAGGACGGCAAGTCTGACCAGGGGGAACGGGCTGGTCAGGAGTGGCGCGAATGGGACAACGACAAGCGTCTCGAGCATGCGCTGGTGAATGGCATCACCGAGTTCATCGAGGAAGATGTCGAGGAATCGCGACAACGGCTGGCATCGCCGGTGTCGGTGATCGAGGGCCCGCTGATGGACGGCATGAACCTCGTCGGCGACCTGTTCGGATCCGGCCGGATGTTCCTCCCGCAAGTGGTCAAGTCGGCGCGCGTGATGAAGCAGGCAGTCGCCTACCTCACCCCATTTCTGGAGGCCGACCGCGCCGCGCTCGTTGCCGCCGGCGGCGAGGTCACATCGAGCTCCAATGGCACCGCAGTGCTCGCCACGGTGAAGGGCGACGTGCACGACATCGGCAAGAACATCGTCGGTGTGGTGCTCGGTTGCGCCAACTACGAGATCATCGATCTCGGCGTGATGGTGCCCGCACAGAAGATCCTCGACACGGCACGCGAGCACAACGCGCAGATCATCGGGCTCTCCGGCCTCATCACCCCGTCGCTCGACGAGATGGTGCACGTGGCCAGCGAGATGCAGCGCCAGGACTTCGATATCCCGTTGTTGATCGGCGGCGCAACGACCAGCCGGATCCACACCGCGTTGCGGGTGACGCCGGCGTACTCGAACGGCGCGGTCGTGCACGTCGCCGACGCGAGCCGCGCGGTCGGGGTGATCTCGAAGCTGCTGTCCGACGACGATCAACGCGGCGAGTACCTCGCGGACCTCGATGTCGAATACAGGAGGGTCATCGAGGCCCACGAGCGCGCCGAGGTCGAGCGCAACCGCGTGTCGATCGACGACGCTCGTGCCAACGGTGGGTGGTTCACGTTCGATGATTCGACGGTGACCGCGCCGACGTTCACCGGTGCTCGGACGTTTGACGAGATCGAGCTCGCCGACCTGGTGCCGTACATCGACTGGACTCCGTTCTTCCACACCTGGGGTCTGCGCGGTCGCTACCCGACGATCCTCACCGACGCCGAGTTCGGTGCAGCGGCACGACCGCTGTTCGACGACGCGCAGCGGATGCTCGAACGCATCGTCGCCGAACGATGGTTCGTACCGAAGGCCGTCGTCGGGTTCTGGCAGGCCGAGCGCGACGGCGACGACATCGTGCTACCGCGCGAAGGTCGACGCCTGCACGGCTTGCGGCAACAGCTGAAGCGGCGCGACGGGAAGCCGAACCTGTCGATCAGCGACTTCATCGCGCCATCGAACGCGGATGTGACGGATCACATCGGGGCCTTCGCTGTCACGGCCGGGCCGGAGGAGGTTGCGATCGCAGATCGCTACGCCGCGGCGGGCGACGACTACTCGTCGATCCTCGTGAAGTCGCTCGCCGATCGCATCGCCGAAGCGCTTGCCGAACACATGCACGCTGTGACCCGCCGAACGTTGTGGGGTTATGCGCCCGACGAGCCGTTCACACATGCCGAGCTCCTCGGCGAGCCGTACCGCGGCATCCGTCCTGCGCCGGGCTACCCGGCTCAGCCCGATCACTCCGAGAAGGTGACGATCTTCGAACTGCTCGATGCCGAAGCGCGCATCGGCCTCGGGCTGACCGAGGGCTACTCGATGTGGCCGGGCTCATCGGTGTCGGGTATCTACCTCGCTCATCCCGACGCGAGCTACTTCGCGGTCGGCAGGATCCAGCGCGACCAGGTGGAGAGTTACGCAGAACGCAAGCGGGTCACGGTGCAAGAGGTCGAGTCACTGCTCGGCAGCACCTTGGCCTACACGCCCTGACAACTTGCAGGTGCGCACGTTCTGAGGCACTTCATCAGCGATACTTGACACTCGAATGAGCACACGGACGGTTTCTCGCGCCTCCACCTCGTTCAGCGCGCCCAAACGCCAGCTCAGCCGTGTGCCGTACCTGCCGGGACTCGATGGCATGCGTGCCCTCGCAGTCGTCGCGGTCATGCTCTACCACGCCAACCACAACTGGTTGAGCGGCGGGTTCTTGGGTGTCGAGGTCTTCTTCGTCATCAGCGGCTACCTCATCACCCTGCTGCTGATCGGCGAGCACGAGCGCAACGGCAAGGTCAAGCTCGGGCAGTTCTATCTCCGTCGAGCACGCCGCCTGCTGCCCGCCATCATCACGATGATGAGCGGGGTCGCCGTCTACATGGCCCTGTTCAACCGAGGGCCGCAAGGGCGAACCCGCGGCGACTTCCTCGGCGGGCTCTTCTACGGCAGCAACTGGTACCAGATCTTCGTCGGCCAGGGCTACACCGCCGGCGAGGCGTTCGTCCCGTTTCGCCATCTGTGGTCGCTCGCGGTGGAGGAGCAGTTCTACCTGATCTGGCCGCTGGTGATGGTCGGCATCCTGCACCTCGGCCGCAACCGGCTGCCGCGAGTCGCGCTGTGGATCTTCGGCATCAGCGCATGGATCTCGTTCATGGTGGCGCTGTTGTTCGCGAACGGCGATGTCGCGACCACGTGCGCACCGGATCAGATGAACGGCTACTGGATGCTGTTCGGGCGCTGCATCAACGTCGACGAAGCGCTGTACCTCAGCAGCTTCAGCCGTGCCGGTGGCTTGCTGATGGGTGCCGCGTTCGCGATGGTGTGGAGGCCGATGGCCCTGCTGCGCGGCGCCGCCCGCAACAAGTCTCGCCAACTCGATCTGCTCGCGATCCTCGGTCTGGCGATCCTCGGATTCCTGGTGTGGAACATCTCGCTGTCGGGCGACGGTCACTCCACCGGCGTCCGCTTCGACCCGTGGTTGTTCCGCGGCGGCTTCTTCCTCACCGGGCTGGCGACGCTGATGGTGATCGCCGCCGTCACGCACCAGCGGGCGCGGATGGGCCGGTTGCTCGGCAACCCGGTGTTCAACTGGGTCGGCACGCGCAGTTACGGCCTGTACCTCTACCACTGGCCGATCTATCAGATCATCCGCGGCCAAGCCGGCATTCCGTTGAGCCTGCGGCAGTGGCTGTGGGCGATGGCATTGACTCTGCCGATCACGGAAGCGAGTTATCGCTTCATCGAAGTCCCCATTCGAAAGGGTCGGCTCGGAGAATGGCTCCGCGGCGAACGGCGCCCGCGCACTGCCATGGCTATCAAGCGGCGTCAACGTGTGGTCGGCTTCGGCATCGTCAGTGCAGCGTTGATCGGCTTCGCCGGAGTCAGCATCGCGATGGCCAACAACCAGTGTGTCGGGCAGATCGAGTGCGACAGCGAGGCTGGCCGGGCCATCGATGCGACCGTGCCCACCGACAGCGCCGCTCCCGAAGAGCCGAGCACCACCGTTCCGGTCGTTGCCGCGATCGCGGACCCGGCCGTGTCGCTCGCAGCACCGACCACCGCGCCACCGTCGACCGCGCCACCCACCACCGTGCTGCAGGACATCCCCTTGTTCGCAGTCGGCGAGTCGGTGATGCTTGGCGCCAAGCCGGTGCTCGACGCGCGCGGGTTCAAGACGGCGGCAGAGGTGTCGAAGGGCCCCGACTGGGAGCTCGAACAGCTGCAACTGGCGAAGAGCAAGTACCGCATCACGTACGGCGTCGTCATCCAACTGGGCACCAACGGCACGGTCACCCGAGAGCAGTACGAGGCCGTGCTCGACCAGGTGAAGGATCAGAACCTGGTCGTCATGCTGACGGTCAAGGCCCCCAAGCCGTGGATCGCCGGCAACAACGAGATCATCCGCTCGCTGCCAGAGACCCATCCGAACGTCAAGGTCCTCGACTGGGAAGCACGCGCCGCGGAGATCGAAGGGCACCTGTCGGCGAGCGATGGCGGCATCCACCTCAGCGACGACACGGCCAAGCAGTTCTACAGGGACATCATCCTCCAAGCCCTCGGGCTACCCACCTGAGGATTTGGCAACCTGACGTCCGCCGGCCCAACAGGCTTTTGAGGCCGGCGAGCGGCGACCTACGCTCGGCAACATGACTACACCTGTTCGCGTTGCCGTCACCGGTGCTGCCGGTCAGATCGGTTACAGCCTGCTGTTTCGCATCGCCTCCGGTTCGATGCTCGGTCCCGACACCCCGGTGATCCTGCAGCTGCTGGAAATCACGCCGGCGCTCGGTGCACTCGGCGGCGTGAAGATGGAGCTCGACGACTGCGCGTTCCCGCTGCTCGCCGATGTGGTGTGCACCGACGATGCCAACGTCGCGTTCGGTGATGCCGATGTTGCGCTGCTCGTCGGCGCCATGCCGCGCAAGGCCGGCATGGAGCGCAGCGATCTCCTCAGCGCGAACGGTGGCATCTTCAAGCCGCAGGGTGCGGCGCTCAGCAAGAGCGCCAAGAAGGACGTCAAGATTCTCGTCGTCGGCAATCCGGCAAACACCAACGCACTGATCGCGATGAGCAACGCGCCCGATCTCGACCCGAAGCGGTTCACCGCAATGACCCGTCTCGATCACAACCGCGCCGTCAGCCAGCTCGCGGCAAAGACCGGAACGACCGTCAACGACGTCACCAACATGACCATCTGGGGCAACCACTCGGTCACCCAGTATCCCGACCTCTTCCACGCCAAGGTCGACGGCAAGAACGCCTACGAATTGATCAACGACCACACCTGGGTCGACGGCACGTACATCCCCACCGTCGCCAAGCGCGGTGCGGCCATCATCGAGGCCCGCGGTGCTTCGTCCGCGGCATCAGCAGCCAACGCTGCCGTCGATCACATCCGTACGTGGAAGCTCGGCACCGCCGATGGTGATTGGGTGTCGATGGCAATCCCGTCCGATGGTTCGTACGGCGTCGCCGAGGGCCTGATCTCGTCGTTTCCGTGCACGTGCAAGAACGGCGAGTACTCGATCGTGCAAGGCCTCGACATCGACGACTACTCACGCGGCAAGATCGATGCCTCGGTCGCCGAGCTCGCCGAAGAGCGCGACGCAGTCAAGGAACTCGGCCTGATCTGAGGCCCGATCTAGTCGAGGGCGCCCTCATCTATCAGCGCTTCGTGTGCGGCCTGGAACGCCTGTCGGCCCGCCGGGGTGCCACAGTAAACGGTCGCGTGTAGGAGCACCTCCTGGATCTCAGCGACCGAGACCCCCGTCGAGAGCGCGCCCTTGACGTAAATGCCGAGTTCTTGCGGTCTGCCGAGCGCCGTGAGAATCGCAAGGTTCAGCATGCTTCTCGTCTTCCTGTCCAGACCCGGGCGACTCCATGCGTAGCCCCAGACCCACTCCGTCAGGAGCCGCTGAAAGCCCATCATGAACTCGTCAGTGCCAGCCAGGTTTGCGTCCACGTACTCGGCGCCGAGGACCTCTCGTCGGATCTGTAGTCCACGTTCGAATTGATCACTCTCTGCCATGTGATGCCTCCTGGCCAGTCGTTGGTGTCCTGTCGCTCGCGATCATCCATCGCCAGTCAACTGGGCACGGCCTGAGAGTCAGGTCAGGTTCGCAATGCCTACTTCGCAGGCGACGGTCATCATCCGATCGACGCCGAGCTTCAACTCTTCGTCGCTGATCCGTTCGGAGGTGCCGGCGTCGACCGCAATCAGATCGCTGATGGTCACGAGGCACAGGGTCTCGATCTTGTGGATCGCGCCGAGCGTGTAGAGGACCGCGGCTTCCATCTCGACCGCAAGGTGCCCGCGATCCTTCCAGTGCTGCATGATCTCTTTGCGCGGGTCGTAGAACAGGGCGCTCGACACGATCGGACCGACGTGCACGGTGGCGCCCGCGGCGCGACTCAAGGCGACGCTGTGCTCGACCAACGACCATGTTGCGGTCGGCGCGTGCGCCTCGCCGTTGGTGAGGATGCCGACGATCGGGTCGTCGGCCGTGGCGCTGATCGCGACGACTGTGTCGGCCATGCGAAGTCCATCGGCGAGTCCGCCGGCAGTGCCGACCCTGATGATCCGCGTCGCACCGAGTTGGATCAGTTCGCTGTAGTAGATCGCCGCGCTCGCGCAACCCATGCCGACGGCCTGCACGCTGATCGGTTGGCCCTTGAACGTGCCGGTGAAGCCGAGCATGCCGCGCTCGGTGTTGACGCATCGCGCGCCAGGATCGAAGAACGTCTCGGCGATGTACTTGGCCCGTCGGGGATCACCCGGCACCAGCACGGCGGGGGCATAATCGGACGGCTCGGCGCGCAGGTGAATGGGCATCGCTGCGAGCGTATATCGGTACGACTGTTTGGTGCTGTTACTTGAGGAAGCGCGACGTGGTGTTGTCGGCCAGGACCTTGCCACCGGTCTGACACGTGGGGCAGTACGCCACCGTGTACCCGCTGTACGAGACCGAGCGGATCGTGTCGCCACACACCGGACACGGTTCGCCGACGCGCCCGTGGACCCGCCCCGGACGATCCTTCGACGAGCTCATGTCGGGTCGGGTGCGTTCGTACGCGAGACCTTCGTCGACCGCCTCGTGGATGGCCGTGACCACCGCCGCAGCCCCGTCGGCACCGAGCTTGCCGGTCATGGCGAACGGGGAGATCTTGGCGCGATGGCACACCTCGTTCGCCAGCATGCGACCGAGTCCCGCGATCTGATGCTGGTCGCGCAGGTAGCCGTGGATGCGCATGTTGGTCTTCGCGAACGAGCGCGGCCAGCGACTCGGCCGTGACGTCGAGCGCCTCGGGCCCGAGACGGTCGAGCGGCGGGCCGTCGATGGCGTCGTTGGCGACGCACCACACACCGGCTCGACGTTCGGTGCCGGCCTCGGTCAACAGCAGCGCCGGACCCTCGTCGAACACGAATCTCGCCTGACCGTTGCGCGCCTTGGCCGACTGCTTCTCGTCGACCAGCAGGCGGCCGCCTTGCATGAGGTGGACGACGAACGTGACGGGCTCGAACTTCAACAGCAGGTACTTGCCGCGCCGACCGACCGTCTCGAGCGGCAATCCGTAGGCAGCATCGGGCCGCGGCACGGCAGTCTTCAGCGCAGTGAACGTCATCGGAACGAACTTGTCCAACTCGCGACCCGAGAACTGCGCGGTCAGGCGTTCGGCGTGCGCTTGGACCTCTGGAAGCTCGGGCACAGGCGGCTCAGCGGTACTCGGTCTGCTGACGAATGGAGGAGAACACGCTGTCGAGCGCGGCGAAGACCGGCTGCGATTCGATCAACTTCTGCTGGTTGCCGGTGAGGCGAATCAGTCCTTTGATGAACGCCTCCTGCGCGTTGAGATCGCCGGTGGCGACCGCGGTCGCCGTCGCCCACGACTGTTCCATGCACACGTCCTCGCGCATCGGCGGGACCGGCGCCGAACTCGGCGGTGCCGTCGCCGAGGCGCAGGTGGTATGTCACGTCGCCCTCGGGCCCATCGGTGACGACCTGAGTGACGCCGATGTTGTGGATGCCGGCGAGCGCGGCGAGCTCGCTGCTCGTTGGCGACCTCCTGCGACAGCGCATCGATCCAAGCGAGACTGAGATAGCGAACCACGGCCGCCTAGTCTGCCGGATCGAGATGCTGTTCGCTGCTGCCGACGAGAGCCGTCATCCCGATGTGGCAGTCGAAGCCTGGTGGTGGTGGGGCTGGAACTCCGCCGCTACTGCAGGCGTGTTCGTCGGTTTGGAGCTGCGTGGCCGTCGGTTCGACTACTGGGCCGGACTGGTCCGTCGCGGCGAGCCGTTCCTCTACGTCGAAGAGCTCGACGGCACGGGTCTGCGCCAGGGGCTGGAGATCAAGCCATCGCAGATGTGGGCCGACCATGCGTGTGATGTTCCGTTTCGTCAGTGGAGCATCGGCAACGAGTCCCACGGAGTGCTCGCTCGATGACCCGACCGAGGCGTGGCGCCGCGCCTACGGATCGCCGGTTCCGGTGACCTTCGACGTGGAGTGGGGATCGGCGAGCGAGCCGACAACGATCGCCCACGGCTACGAGCAGGCCGGCGACATCGACGCCCGGATCGAGCTGACGGAGGGCGTGCTCGAGCTCGTCGGTCCGGCGCACCGCGCCCACGTGTGGGGCGTGCCGTACCTGCCGCAATCGTTGGCGATGCCCGTCGACACTGTTGGTCTGCGCGGCCCGTACCGACGCAGCGATGGCGTGAATGTCGATCAAGTGCTCACTCCGACAGGTTGGCTCGGACGTACTGTCGGCACATGAGTCGCGACATCCTCGACGAGTTCGAACAGCAGCGCGGTCAGCCGACCTACCGATCCATCGCTGCCCGCGTCGGCGAGATCGTGGAAGACCGCGCCTCGGGCTTCTGCGGCGACATCGTCACGATCACCGCAGAAGCAGTGACGCTGCGCGATCGCCAGGGACGTACACCGCGAGTTCCGCTACAAGCCCGGCGGGTTCCTCATCGACGGAAAGCCGGTCACGCTGGTTCGCGAGTCACGCCCTTCGTCGACAGCGCTCCGGCGGTGACCAACAGCGGGGCGGTTGCCGGACCGTCGAAGCGGGCCACGCGTCGCGCGCGCCAGCCGCATCTGGGTCGAAGGCCGCCACGACGCCGAGCTGCTGCAGCATGTGTGGGGCGAGGAGCTGGCGGAGCTGGCGATCGTCGTCGAGCCGATGCACGGCATCGACGGGCTGGTCGACATGGTCGGCGACTTCGAACCGTCCCCGCAACGCCGCCTCGGCGTGCTGGTCGACCATCTCGTGCGCCGGCTCGAAGGAGGAACGGATCACCCGCCAGGTGGCCGGTCCCCACGTGCTGGTGACCGGCCACCCGTTCGTCGACGTGTGGGCAGGCGTTCGCCCGCAGGTGATGGACCTCGACTCGTGGCCCGACGTGCCTCGGTCGGTCGAGTGGAAGCAGGGGATGTGCGACGCGCTGGGCGTCTCCCTCACTGACTTCTGGCCGCACCTACGGAATCGCGTTCGGACGTTTGCGGATCTGCGACCGGAACTGGTGGGGGCGGTGGAGCAGCTGATCGACTTCGTGGCACCGCCCGAAGGTGGCGACGGCGGCGGCTGATCGGGATCAGCACCGCGGCTGCGATCGCCACGAGCACGAGGAACGGCGCGGTGTATCCGATGAAGATCATGATCGCCGCGAGCACCGTGAGGAAACCGTTCCAACCGCTCCTGAACGCCTTGGCGATGGTCGGCTTGGCCGGCGGCGCCGGCTCGGTGACGGTCGTGGCGACCGGCGCGGGGCTGAGGCTCAACTGCACTCGCAACGTCGCCAGCGACACGCGATCGCTCAGTGCTCGCTTCGTCGCGGTGTACTGCTCGACCAGCGTCTCGCGCTCGGTCAGTTGGCTCTCCAGGCTCAGTATCTGGCCGAGGTCGGTCGCCGCTTCGAGCAGCTTGCGAACGCGGTCGAGACTGGCCTGAGCGCTGACCAACCTGGCGTCGATGTCGACCACCTGAGTGGTGACGTCCTCGGTGCCCTGTGAAGCGGTCCGCCGGATGCCGACCGCGTCGAGATCGGCGATCGCCGACTCCACGTCTGCGGGCGGCAACTTGATGACGAACGACGCCGTCGACGATCGATCGTCGGTGATGTTGATCTTGCGTTCGAAGATCTGTCCGCCATGACGGTCGGACAGCGCGACGACATCATTGATCCCCTTCCTGATGTCGTCGACCTCGATCCCGTAGCTGACATCGATCGCGAGGTTCTTGTTCTGGGGCGTCACGACATCGGGCACATCGATGGCGATGGGGTCTACCGGAATCGACCCCTCGGGTGCAGCGACCTCGCCCGCCGGGATGCTGGCGGCAGGAGCCACCTGGCTCGCGTCGCCATTGACGGACGGTGCATCAGCTTGGTTGTGCTCTGGGTGGGCAATGGTCGCGGACGACGAACTGTCGTCGTCCGATCCACATGCGGTGGCGCCGAATATGACAGCTACGAGGACGGCGGCGATCCGTGCCCCTCGATTCGCTGTGTTCACGTGTGTCATGGGTGTTCGACGTGACCATCGACACATCTGGTTCCCGCGACGGCGTGTCAGTCGCGTGACGAGGCTGGTGCGGCTCGCTTCCTTGTGCGCCGTACCGGCGTGTGTGCGACCTGATCCCACAGACGAACTCCGCCGAGCAGCCCGGCGTTGGTGTCGATGACAGTGACACGTTCGCCGAGCGAGCCCTTCAGGTTTCGGGAGTTGCCGCCGCCGATGTACAGATGGTCGTACTCGAAGACGGCATCGAGCGCGGCGATTGCCTTGCGCACACGCTTGTTCCACTTCTTCTTGCCGACCTTCTTCAGGGCGACGTCGCCGATCTGCTCGTCGTAGTCCTCGCCGTTGCGCAGTGGGTGCTGCGAGAACTCCATGTGCGGGACCAGTTGACCGTTGTTCAGCACCGCGGTTCCGAACCCGGTCCCCAAGGTGATGACCACTTCCAGCCCCTTGCCGGTGGCGACGTCGAGGCCTTGCAAGTCGGCATCGTTGACGACTCGCGTCGGCTTGCCGAACGCCTTGGTGAGGGCCGAGGCGAGATCGAAGTGATCCCACGCCTTCACCGATGCTGGATCGACCTTCGAGCCGGGACCAGTCGACAACACGAGGTGCGGCGCTGTGAGGACGCGTCCGTTGCGGACCATGCCTGGGAAGCCGACCGACACCCTGTCGAATTGCGTCTCGGTGCCCACGAGTGTTCGCAGTTCTGTGATGAGCCGTCGCGGTGGCAGCGGGTAGGGCGTTCGCACACGCAGCCGATCGATCAGCATTGTGCCTTTGGTGTCGAGCGTGACGGCCTTGAGACCGGTGCCGCCGATGTCGATCGCGAGTGTGATCGGACCGGAGCGTCGAGCTGGTGTCATCGCCGCAGATTACGCGGTCGCTGTGTCGAAATCTCTTTGCGTGCTTCGCGCCGGTGGCGGATGAGCTCGATGCCGACCGGGATCAAGGAGATGCCGACGATGACGATCGCGGCCAACTCGATGTTCTCCTTGATCACCTCGACCTGACCGAGGTAGTAGCCGAGCACCGTCAAGCCGCCGGCCCACAAAACCGCGCCGATGAGGTTGGCGACGACGAACGTGCGCTTGTTCATGTTGCCGACACCGGCCATCACGGGTACGAAGGTGCGCACGATCGGCACGAAGCGAGCGAGCACCAACGCCTTCGTGCCGTACTTCTCGAAGAACTCTTGTGTCCTGACGACATTCTTCTGGCTGAAGAATCGCGAGTCGGGCCTGTCGAACACAGCGGGACCGAACTTGCGACCGATCCAGAAGCCGACCTGGTTGCCGAGGAAGGCAGCGCCGATCAGCACGGGTGCCGTGATCCAGATCGGCGGCAGGTGAGGCAGACCTTCGGGCTTCGACGATAGGAACCCGGCGACGAACAACAGCGAATCGCCGGGCAGGAAGAAACCGATCAGCAGTCCGGTTTCGGCGAAGACGATCAGCGCGGCAAGCGCCAGTCCGCCCTTGTCGAGCCAGCTCTGGATGTCGAAAAGGGCGAGCACTGACGGGGTGGTTGCGATCAGTCGGTGACTGCGTCCACGATCGACCCAGCCTTGCGGTTGGAGAAGATGATGGCGCCGATCAGCACGGCGAGTGCCGCCGCGGCGATCGAGAAGCGAGCACCGTCGTTGTCCTTGAGGCTGATGATGGCCGGCAGGATCAACAGCGAGACGAGGTTCATCACCTTGATCAACGGGTTCAACGCAGGACCGGCCGTGTCCTTGAACGGGTCGCCCACCGTGTCGGCGATGACCGCGGCGCGATACGGGTCGCTGCCCTTGCCACCGTGGTTGCCGTCCTCGATGTACTTCTTGGCGTTGTCCCACGCACCACCCGAGTTCGACAGGTAGTTGGCCATCAACTGGCCGACGAGGATGACGGCCGCGAGGAACGCGCCGAGTGCGAAGAAGTTGATGCCGAAGCCGACGATCACCGGGGTGAGAACGGCGAGCAGTGCCGGCGTGGCCAACTCGCGCAGCGATGCCTCGGTGCAGATGTCGATGACCGGGCCGTACTCCGGCTCCTTCTCGCCCTTCATGATCTTGCCGTCGGCGAACTGCTTGCGGACTTCCTGCACCACGACGCCGGCGGTACGACCGACGGCGCGGATGGCGAGGGCGCTGAACAGGAACGGCACGGCGCCACCGATCAGCAGACCGATGAACACCTTGGGATCGGCGACGTTGACGGGCAGCAGGTCGAACACGCCACGCGAGGTCTTCAGCGCGGCGTCGATGACGTCTTGCGGCAGCGTCTCGTTGACCGCGGTCTCGATGAAGCTGGCGAACAGGGCGACGGCGGCGATGACTGCCGAGCCGATCGCGAAGCCCTTGGTCACGGCCTTGGTCGTGTTGCCGACGGCGTCGAGGCTGACCATGATGCGGGCCGGCTCGCCGTGGAACTCGCCGCTCATCTCGGCGATGCCGGCGGCGTTGTCGCTGACCGGACCGAACGTGTCTTCGGAGACGATGACACCGGTGGTGGCCAGCATGCCCATGCCGCAGAGTGCGACGAGGTAGAACGAGAACTGCAGGTTGCCGCCACCGAGGGCCAGCGCTGCGCCGATCGCGATCGCGATCGCCAGCACTGCGTAGACCGAGCTCTCCATGCCGCTGGCGGTACCGGCGAGGATCACCGTTGCCGGGCCGGTCTCGGCGCTGGCAGCGATCTCCTTGACGGGGCCGTGGTGCGTCGCCGTGTAGAACTCGGTCAGGCGGCTGATGCCCTGCGCCAGCACGAGGCCGATCGCAACGGCTCCGAAGCACTTCCAACCAGCGTTGCTGAAGTCGTTGCCCACGTAGATCAGGGCGACGAGCAGCGTGCCGACCAGCGTCAGCGAGCCGGCAACGGCGAAGCCCTTGTTGATGGGCTTGAGGGCGTTGGTCTCGCCCTCCTTCGCCTTGACGAAGAAGATGCCGATGATCGAGGCGACCACGCCGATCGCACGAGCGGCCAGCGGGAAGATGAGGCCGAGTGCCGGGTTGGCGCCGATCGAGTTGAACGCCGCGACACCGAGGATGATCGAGGCGACGAGGGTGACCTCGTAGCTCTCGAACAGGTCGGCTGCCATGCCGGCGCAGTCGCCGACGTTGTCGCCGACGTTGTCTGCGATGGTCGCCGGGTTGCGCGGGTCGTCCTCGGGAATGCCGGCTTCGACCTTGCCCACGAGGTCGGCGCCGACGTCGGCTGCCTTGGTGAAGATGCCGCCGCCGACTCGCAAGAACAGGGCCAGCAGCGAGCCGCCGAAACCGAATCCGACGAGGATGACCGACGACGTGTTCTGGAAGATTGCGATGATCGCGGTTGCGCCCAACAGGCCGAGACCGACGGTGAACATGCCGGCGACGCCACCGGTGCGGAACGCCACTGTCAATGCCGCCGGCATCGAGCCGGTCTTGGCAGCGGCGGCCGTACGCACGTTGCCACGCGTGGCCAGCGTCATGCCGATGAGGCCCGTCGCGCCGGACGCCAAGCAGCCGAGGATGAACGCCAGGGTGCGCCATGTGCCGGCCTCACCGAAGCTGAGCGCCTCGGTTCCATCGGGCTTCTTGATGGCGGTCGAGGTGAGGAACACGATGATGGCGAGCGGGACGAGAATGACCGCGATCGTCTTGAACTGACGCCGCAGATATGCCGATGCGCCTTCTTGGATCGCCTTGGCGATCTCCTTCATCTTCGGAGTGCCCTCGTCTTGCGCCATGACGTTCCTCGCCAGCAGCACGCCCACGATGATGGCGACGATTGCTGCAACTGCGGAGAGTATGAGCACTGCCCACTCGCCGCCTTTGAGGATGAAGTCTTGGTAGCCGCCTTCAGCAGCAATCAGTGATGACACCGGTCGTTCTCCGGGAATCTAGGGCGCGCCCAATCGATGGGGAACGCTTGGTTGGCAAACGTGGAGAGTGTAGGGACTTTGGGCGGCTTGCGGCGAAACGATGACAGTTTCGGGAAAGTTCGTCGGTTCCTCCTCGTCGGAGTACCGTCGGCAGTGATGGCACAGGCAGTCTCCACGCGCGGCCCCGTTTCAGGCACCGCAACCGCCGGCAAGAAGCGACGGAAGTTCTTCCTCCTCGATCTCTACAGCACCGCCGTCGGCAAGAAGTACGTGATGGCGCTCACCGGCATCGCGATGATGGGCTACGTCTTGGCCCACATGGTCGGAAACCTCAAGATGTATCTCGGACCCGAAGAGATCAACCACTACGCAGAGTTCCTCCGCGAACTGCTGGTTCCGCTGCTGCCGCGTGGCGTGGCGTTGTGGATCCTGCGCATCGGTCTGCTCGGTGCCGCAGTGCTGCACATCCACGCCGCATACAGCCTCACCGTTCTGAACAGGGAAGCGCGCTCGGTGAAGTACCAGAGCGAGCGCGACTACCAGGTCGCCAACTTCGCCAGCCGGACCATGCGTTGGACCGGCATCATCGTGTTGCTGTTCGTGCTGTGGCACCTCGCCGACCTCACGTGGGGCTGGGTCAACCCCGACTACGTGCGTGGCGACGTGTACCACAACGTCGACGCGTCGCTGTCGCGAGTACCGGTCGCGATCCTCTACATCGTCGCCAACATCGCGCTCGGCATCCACCTGTACCACGGTGCGTGGAGCCTGTTTCAGTCGATGGGTTGGAATCGCCCGCGGTTCAACAAGTGGCGCCGAGGATTCGCGATCGCCTTCGCGACGTTGATCGTCGTCGGCAACGTCTCGTTCCCCATCGCCGTGCTCGCCGGAATCGTGGAGAGCTGATATGACCGTCACACTTGAGCCAACAACGCTCGACGCTCTGAAGCTGGACGCCAAGATCCCAGCCGGTCCCATCGAGGACAAGTGGGACACGTACAAGAACGACGTGAAGTTGGTCAACCCCAACAACAAGCGCAAGTTCAAGGTCATCGTCGTCGGCACCGGTCTTGCCGGTGCGTCTGCGGCAGCAACGCTTGCCGAGCTCGGCTACCAGGTCGATGCGTTCACGTTCCACGACTCGCCGCGACGCGCTCACTCCATCGCCGCGCAGGGCGGCATCAACGCGGCCAAGAACTACCGCGGCGACGGCGACTCCATCCATCGGTTGTTCTACGACACGATCAAGGGTGGCGACTTCAGATCTCGCGAAGGCAACGTGCACCGCCTCGCTCAGGTCAGCGTCGACATCATCGACCAGATGGTCGCCCAGGGCGTTCCGTTCGCCCGCGAGTACGGCGGCCTGCTCGACAATCGTTCGTTCGGCGGGGCCCAGGTCAGCCGCACGTTCTACGCCCGTGGCCAGACCGGCCAGCAGTTGCTGCTCGGCGCCTACCAGCAGCTCGCCCGCCAGATCGGTGTCGGCGGCGTTCGCTTGTTCAACCGCGTCGAGCTGGTCGACACCGTCGTGATCGACGGTCGTTGCGCCGGCATCGTCACTCGAGATCTGATGACCGGCGAGTTCCAATCGCACGCCGGCGATGCGGTGGTCCTGGCCACCGGCGGCTACGGCAACGTGTTCTTCCTGTCGACCAACGCGATGAACTGCAACGTCACCGCGGCGTGGCGGGCCCACCAACGCGGCGCCTACTTCGCCAACCCGTGCTACACGCAGATCCACCCGACGTGCATCCCGCAGGCCGACGACACGCAGTCGAAGCTGACGTTGATGAGCGAGTCGTTGCGCAACGACGGTCGTGTGTGGGTACCGAAGAACGGTGACGACAAGCGGCCGGTCGACCAGATCCCGGAAGAGGATCGCGACTACTACCTCGAGCGGCTGTACCCGAGCTACGGCAACCTCGCACCCCGCGACATCTCGTCGCGCGCAGCCAAGCGCGCCGTCGACACGGGTCGCGGTGTCGGGCCGTTGAAGAACGGCGTGTACCTCGACTTCGCCGCAGCCATCGACCGCATCGGCTACGACACCGTGTACGAGCGCTACTCGAACCTGTTCGAGATGTACGAGCGCATCACCGGCGAGAACCCGACCAAGGTGCCGATGCGCATCTACCCGGCCAGCCACTACACGATGGGCGGGCTGTGGGTCGACTACGAGCTGATGACCACCGTCCCCGGTCTGTACTGCGCGGGCGAGGCCAACTTCAGCGATCACGGCGCCAACCGTCTCGGTGCGTCGGCGCTGATGCAGGGCCTCGCCGACGGCTACTTCGTGCTGCCGTACACCATCGGCAACTACCTCGCTCCGCTGCTCGGCAAGCCGGCGCCGGGCGTCGATCATCCCGAGTTCAAGGCAGCCGAGGCTGCAGCCAAGCAGCGGTTCCAGGGCTACCTCGACATCAAGGGCACTCGCTCGCCCGATCACTTCCACCGCGAGCTCGGCAAGATCATCTGGGACTACTGCGGGATGGAGCGCACCGAGCAGGGTCTCGAGAAGGCGTTGTCGGAGCTGCCCGCGTTGTACAGCGAGTTCCAGAAGGATCTGCGCGTCACCGGCGACGGTGCGTCGACGAATCAGACGTTGGAGAAGGCCGGTCGAGTCGACGACTTCTTCCAGCTCGGCATGTTGATGTGCCGCGACGCCCTGGAGCGCAGGGAGAGTTGCGGCGGTCACTTCCGTTCCGAGTATCAGGACGAGGAAGGCGAGGCCAAGCGCGACGACGAGCACTTCGCCCACGTCGCCGCATGGGAGTGGACCGGCGAGCCGACCAAGTCGGTTCGCCACGTCGAAGAGTTGGAGTTCGAAGCCGTGCACCTAGCAACCCGGAGCTACAAGTGAGCGGTCATCTCACCAACCTGACGTTGAAGATCTGGCGTCAAGCGGGGCCCGATGTCGAGGGTCACTTCGAGAGCTATCGCATCGACTCGATCAGCGACGAGGCGTCGTTCCTCGAACTGCTCGACGTGCTCAACGAGCGTCTGATCACCGAAGGCAAGGAAGCCATCGTCTTCGATCACGACTGCCGCGAGGGCATCTGCGGATCGTGCTCGCTGATGATCGACGGCCAGGCCCACGGACCGCAACGCGGCACGGCGACGTGCCAGCTGCACATGCGCAAGTTCGCCTCCGGCCAGGAGATCGTCGTCGAGCCGTGGCGAGCAACTGCGTTCCCCGTCATCAAGGACCTCATGGTCGACCGCAGCGCGTTCGATCGGATCGTCGAGGCCGGTGGCTTCATCACCGCGCCGACCGGTGGCGCACCCGATGCGAACCTCATCCTCATCCCCAAGGTCGTCGCCGACTGCGGCGATGGACGCCGCCGAGTGCATCGGCTGCGGCGCATGCGTCGCTGCCTGTCCCAATGGTGCGGCCAACCTGTTCACCGCGGCCAAGGTCAGCCATCTCAACCTGTTGCCGCAAGGCCAGCCAGAGCGCTTCAGCCGTGTCGAGGCGATGGTCGAGACGATGGAGGAGTACTTCGGTTCGTGCACCAACCACGGCGAGTGCGAAGCGGCGTGCCCGAAGAGCATCTCGATCGACTTCATCGCGTTGATGAACAGCGACTACCTCCGGTCCAAGTTCGCCAACCGCAAGGAACTCAGCCGCCGCTAGCGGACGATGGTGCTGACGTAGCGATTGGTGGCGATCTCGTCGCCGTGTTCGACGACGAGGTCGAGCCACAGCTCGCCGGGCTGATCGGCGACGACGAACTGGATGGTGCCGACGCGCACGCAGGAATCCGGTGGCACGTCGCCACCCCAACGCCAGGCGTGTGAGCCGCCGGGCCAACTGAGCTTGGCTGTGCAGACCGTGTCTTCGAGCAGCCGGCGGATGTCGCTGACCACGTGCACATCGAGCGCAAGCGCGGTGCCGACGGGCACCGTGTCGGGCAGCCGATCGGCGACGACGATGACGGGACGGCACGCGTCGACGACGGCTTGGTAGGCCAGCTTCGGGTGCCGTTCGTGATCGAGCACGCTCCACGAAACCATCGGCGCGCCGTCGTTGAACATGAAGAAGCAGAAGCCGCCGGTCGGCTGGTACTTCAGACGCCGCAGCGTCTCGATGTGATGTCGCAGCACGTTGGCCTGGTACGCTGCGTCGCCTCGCGCCACTGGTCGAACGTCGGGTAGTCGGCAGGCGGAACGAACCGTTCGAAGGCATGCAGCTGCAGACCGTGGTGCTGCTGCAGCCGTTCCCAATCGAGGTTCGGCCAGCGAGCAGGCTCCATGAAATCGGCGGCCACCGGCACGGCCTGGGCGCCGAACTCGCTGACGAATCGCACCATCCTCGGCATCGACGCGGCGAAGCCGGGGAGGTCGTGCTCGTCGCCGTGATACCAGCCGAAGTACAGGTGGCTGTCGGTGCCGTCGAGCATCGGCAGGTGCGGCATCACGCCGCTGTGCGCGATCGTCGTGCGTGTCTCGTCGGCCTGCTCGAACGCTCGCTTGACCCATCGGTCGAGCACGGTCTTGTTCCACGACGGCAGCTGCTGGCCGGCGATGTACTTGATGGCGGTCTTGCCGCGTCGGTGCCGTCGGGATCGAGGTTCGACGGCGACCGGCTCGTTGTGCGCGCACCACACCGCGATCGACGGATGATGGCCGAGCTGGTCGACCGCCTCGCGCGCCTGGCGCACCGCCTCCTTGCGGATCGTGCGCGGCGTAGCCCCACTGCAGCGGGAAGTCCTGCCACAACAGCATCCCCAGCTCGTCGGCGGCGTCGTACAACTCGGGACGCGAGATGTGGCCGTGCACCCGCAGCAGGTCGAGACCGGCCTCGCGGGCCAGTTCGACGTCGCGTCGCATCTCGGTCGGAGTCGCGTCGCCCAGCGCCATGCCGCGTCGGCGCGAGGTTGGCGCCCTTCACGAACATCGGCTCGCCGTTGACCGTGAAGACCCAGTCCTGCAACACCACTTCGCGCAAGCCGGTGCGCACGCTCCGGACATCGCTGACCACCTCGTCGACCGAGATCTCGACCTCGACCTCGGTCAACTCCTGATCACCGAGCGTCCACGGCCACCACAACTTCGGGTCGTTGATGTCGAGGTTCCAGTCGACCTCGTTGAGCCCACCGGCGAGCGACTGCTCGTGCTGATCGAGCAGCTCGCCGTCGACGCGGGTGCGGACGCGCACCGTCCGCGCGCGCATCGCTGTCGAGGCGGGCGTGCAGGCGCAGGTGGGCTCGGGTGTCGTTGACGTCGCGGCACAGTACCCGCCACCTGTCGATCCGCACCGGCCCGGTCGTCTCGATCCGCACCGGTCGCCAGATGCCGCCGGGGTTCCACGTCGGATCCATGGCATTCCAGTTCTGCATCACCCCGGTGATCGCTCGCTTCGACTTGCTGTTGCGCTGCGGCGGGCAGGCCACCTCGACCGCCAGCACGTGCTCGCTGGCGAGGCGCGACAGGCTGGTGATGTCGAAGGTGTGCGGGAAGAAGTACCCCTCCGGGTCGCCGAGGTAGGCGCCGTCGAGCCACACGTCGGCCTGGTAGAACACGCCGTCGAGCGTCACGAAGTGTCGACGCCCGGCCGGCGCGGGCTCGAGCTCGAACTGCTTGCGGTAGATCAACGCATCGTCGTTGCCGGAAAATGGGGCCAGGTTGCGCCAGTGGCTCGGCACGGCGACCACCGGCCAGTCTTCGTCGGGGTAGTCGAGCCCGACAGCACTGCGTCGCCGCTCGTCGTCGGCAACATTGGCGCGCCACTGTCCCGACAGATCCACGACGGCGAGACTAGGCGCGCCTCGGCCCCGGCCGCGTGCCGTCGAAAAGCGGTATGGTCGACTCATGGCAACACTCGCTCCCACCCTCGGCGATCTGAAGGCCTCGGGCTGGCAGTCATCCCCCGTGAAAGAGGAGATCCGTCGCAACGCCGTGGCGCGAATCGCCGCTGGTGAGGCACTGTTCGATGGCGTGCTCGGCTACGAGCACACGGTCATGCCGCAGCTCGAGAACGCGCTGCTGGCCGGTCACGACGTCATCTTCCTCGGCGAACGCGGACAGGCGAAGACCCGCATCATCCGTTCACTCACCGGCCTGCTCGACGAGTGGATGCCCATCGTCGCCGGCAGCGAGATCAACGACGATCCGTACAACCCTGTCAGCAAGCATGCGCGCGATCTCATCGCAGAGATGGGCGACGCGACGCCGATGGATTGGGTGCACCGCGACGATCGCTACGGCGAGAAGTTGGCCACCCCCGACACGTCCATCGCCGACCTCATCGGCGAAGTCGACCCCATCAAGGTGGCCGAGGGTCGGTACCTCAGCGACGAACTGACGCTGCACTACGGGTTGGTGCCTCGCACCAATCGCGGCATCTTCGCCATCAACGAGATCCCCGATCTCGCCGAACGCATCCAGGTCGGTCTGCTCAACGTGCTCGAGGAGCGCGATGTGCAAGTACGTGGCTACAAGATCCGTCTGCCGCTCGACGTACTGCTGGTCGCCAGCGCGAACCCCGAGGATTACACCAACCGCGGCCGCATCATCACGCCGTTGAAGGACCGCTTCGGCAGCCAGATCCGCACCCACTATCCACTCGATGTCGAGACCGAAGTGGCCATCATGCGTCAAGAGGCCCGCGCCGGGTCGGTCGGCGATGTCACGGTGCACCTGCCCGACTACATGGAGCAGGTGGTTGCCACCTTCAGCCAGTTGGCTCGGGCCAGCACCCAGGTCAATCAGCGCAGCGGCGTCAGCGTGCGCCTGTCGGTGAGCAACGTGGAGGTGCTCGGCGCCAACGCCCTGCGACGCGGGCTGCGGGCCGGCGAGCATGTCGTCGTGCCGCGCATCTGCGATCTCGAGGCGCTCGCTGCGTCGAGCAGCGGCAAGATCGAGATCGAGTCGTTGGAGGAGGGTCGCGACGGCCTCATCCTCGACAACCTCGTCAAGGCCGCTGTGCTCACGGTCTACAAGGAACGCATCACTCCCGACCAGGTTCGCGATGTGATCGCCGCGTTCGAGGAGGGTGTCGTCGCCCATGCCGGCGAAGACATCGCCTCGGTCGAAGAAGCCCGACTGGTGGAGATGGTGCCGGCGATGCGAGCGCCGGTGCTGGCATTGACCGGCGGCGACGAGTCCCCGGCGGCCGTCGCCGCTGCGGTCGAGTTCGTGCTCGAAGGGCCTGCACCTGTCGAAGCGGCTCAACAAGGACTCGTCGGGAACCAGCGCCACGTATCGCGGTCGTAGCTAGTACGTCGATTCCGTCATGAACAAGTTGGGTGCGTTGTTGATCATCGGCGGCGTCGCGATCGGGCCGTGCCTGCCGTTGGATGCGTTCGTGGCGGCGTCATCGCCATCTCCGATCGAAGCGTCCGCAACTGTCGACCGATACATCGTGCAGTTCGCCGCCGGCACCGATCCGGATCGTGAGGCCGCGGAGCTCAGCGGCCTCGGCGTCGAGGTGGCCGAGGTGTATCACGATGTCTTCCCCGGCGCCGCGGTGTTCGCATCCGCAGATCTCGTCGCACACATCCGAACCGACGCCACCGTCGTCCGCGTCGAGCCGGACCAGATGATCACCCTCGACGCAGTTCCGCCGACCGTCGTGCAGTCCGATCCGCCGTGGGGTCTCGACCGCATCGACCAGCGGTCGTTGCCGCTGTCCAACACGTATAGCTACAACGACGACGGCTCCGGCGTGACGGCATACATCATCGACTCGGGGATCAACGCTGCCCACGTCGATTTCGGTGGACGTGTTCGATCGGGGATCTCGACCGTCGGCGACACTCCCAGCACCGACGACTGCGTCGGGCACGGCACGCACGTCGCCGGCATTGTCGGCGGCCAGACGTACGGCGTTGCCAAGAACGTTTCGCTCGTCGCCGTACGCGTGCTCGACTGCAATGGAACGACGTCGGGCTCGCAATTGATCCAGGGCCTCGATTGGGTCGTTGCCGATCATCAAGCCGGTACGCCGGCCGTGGCCAATCTCAGCATCGGCGGTGCCCCATCGACGATGGTCGACGACGCCGTCCAGGCGCTCATCAACGATGGCGTCACGGTCGCCATCGCCGCGGGCAACGAATCGCAGAATGCGTGCAACGTGTCGCCCGCCCGCACACCGGCAGCGATCACGGTTGCCGCGTCCACCGAGACCGATGCCCGCTCTGCGTTCTCGAACTTCGGATCGTGCGTCGACCTGTTCGCTCCCGGCTCCAACATCCCGTCGGACTTCAGGGGCTCACCAACAGCGACAGCAATCGAGAGCGGTACATCGATGGCCGCGCCACATGTCGCCGGTGCCGCGGCGGCGCTGCTGTCCGTGAACCCGGCGTGGACGCCGGCGCATGTCGCTGCTCATCTCCTGGCCGCGGCGACACCGGACGTGATCATCGGTGCCAACGGATCGCCGAATCGGCTGCTGTACAGCGCGCCATCCACACCCTCGTTTGTGTCGTTGGTGCCGGCGCGGTTGTTGGAGTCGCGGTCTGGTGTTGGTGTGGGTTCGGTGGATGGGTTGTTTGCGGGGTTGGGTGTGCGGGCTGCTGGTTCGGTGACGGAGTTGTTGGTGGCGGGTCGTGGTGGTGTTGCGGGTGATGCGTCGGCGGTGGTGTTGACGGTGACGGTGACGGAGCCTGCGGCGGCTGGGTTTGTGTCGGTGTTTCCGTGTGGTGGTTCGTTGCCGTTGGCGTCGAGTGTGAATTTTGTGGCGGGTGCGACGGTGGCGAATTCGGTGGTGTCGGGTGTTGGTGTTGGTGGTCGGGTGTGTGTGTTCACCAGTGTCGACGACGCAGTTGGTGGTCGATGTTGATGGGTTCTTCCCGGCGGTGTCGTCGTTTGTGTCGTTGGTGCCGGCGCGGTTGTTGGAGTCGCGGTCGGGTGTTGGTGTGGGTTCGGTGGATGGGTTGTTTGCGGGGTTGGGTGTGCGGGCTGCTGGTTCGGTGACGGAGTTGTTGGTGGCGGGTCGTGGTGGTGTTGCGGGTGATGCGTCGGCGGTGGTGTTGACGGTGACGGTGACCGAGCCTGCGGCGCCTGGGTTTGTGTCGGTGTTTCCGTGTGGTGGTTCGTTGCCGTTGGCGTCGAGTGTGAATTTTGTGGCGGGTGCGACGGTGGCGAATTCGGTGGTGTCGGGTGTTGGTGTTGGTGGTCGGGTATGTGTGTTCACCAGTGTCGACACGCAGTTGGTGGTGGATGTTGATGGGTTCTTCCCGGCGGTGTCGTCGTTTGTGTCGTTGGTGCCGGCGCGGTTGTTGGAGTCGCGGTCGGGTGTTGGTGTGGGTTCGGTGGATGGGTTGTTTGCGGGGTTGGGTGTGCGGGCTGCTGGTTCGGTGACGGAGTTGTTGGTGGCGGGTCGTGGTGGTGTTGCGGGTGATGCGTCGGCGGTGGTGTTGACGGTGACGGTGACCGAGCCTGTGGCGGCTGGGTTTGTGTCGGTGTTTCCGTGTGGTGGTTCGTTGCCGTTGGCGTCGAGTGTGAATTTTGTGGCGGGTGCGACGGTGGCGAATTCGGTGGTGTCGGGTGTTGGTGTTGGTGGTCGGGTGTGTGTGTTCACGAGTGCGGCCACGCAGTTGGTGGTCGACGTGAACGGGTACTTCCAGTAGGTGATTTTCCGCGAGGGTCCGCGATCCGTGACCGGTTGAGCTGCTAACCACGATGAACTGCATCGCATCGGGTGAAGCAGTAGATCGTCAGGGGAATCAGCATGAAGAGATTGCAACAAGGAAGTGTGTCGCGCGCTCGATGGGCCGCCATTGGCGCCGCCGTCGCAGTGTCGTTGGGCGTTGGCGGAATCGCAGTGACCAACGCCGCCGTGTCCACGGGCGAGCGCACAGCGTTCATTCCGATCACTCCGTGTCGATTGTTCGACACCCGTCCGTCCAATCCCCAGATCGGCCCGCGAGCGACGCCGCTCGCCGCTCATGAGGTCTACGCAGTGCAGGTGACAGGTGCCAACGGCAACTGCACGATCCCGGCCGATGCGAGTGCCGTGGCGATGAACGTCACGACCGTCGACGGAACCGGGTCCAGCTTCCTCACCATCTGGCCGGCCGATGTCGCTCAGCCGCAAGCATCGAGCCTCAACTGGGTACCGGGCTCACCGCCAACGCCGAACAAGGTCGACGTGAAGCTGTCGGCGACGGGCGGCATCAACCTGTACAACGACGTCGGCAGCGTGAACGTCCTTGCCGATGTCGTCGGCTACTACGCCGACCACAACCACGACGACCGCTATTACACGAAGGCCCAGATCAACGGCTTGCCGGCGAGCTCGGTGGTGGCCGCTGGAACGGTGGCCCAGACGGAACGATCAGTGGTGGTCGCCGAGATTCGGCACGACATGGACGGTCAACCATTTCGGGGTCGGCGGCTACCTGATCCAGATTCCGGGGTTGAACCCAGGCTGCGCCAATCCCTTGCTCCCGCTGATGATCGTCACGGGAACTCGTTCGGTGCGGGCTTCCAGGAGAACACTGGCTTCGGCATCGGTGCAGTGCACTCCCGGCGACACATTTGTTCAGATCAGCACCTACAACGTGGCCGGGCGTCGCCGTCGATCGGTCGTTCGACTTCGTCGCCTACTGGCCGGGCGCTGGTCAGCTCCTGCCGACGTCGGCACACCCCGACGCAACGACGTGCAGATAGCACGACGGCACTGTCGAGTGTGTCTAACCGCTAGCCGACTGACGCAAGATGAGAGATGAGCCGCCTGAAGCGGCTCATCTCTCAGTCGCTGAACGCGATCAGCGGGTGCGCTCGATGTGCTTGGCGATCAGGTTCTCCAGCATCTCCTGGTGGCCAGAGGACCGGGTCGGCTCGCCGGTCGACATCGCCCTGTTGTGCAGGCTGTCGAGGGTCGCATCGGCCATGATCGAGGTGCCGAGCTCGCCGTCCCATCCTGCGTAGCGGGCATCGCGGAACGCATCGAGGTCGGCTGTCTCGACGATCGAGGCGGCAGCCAGCAGGGCCCGTGCCATGGTGTCCATCCCACCGATGTGGGCGTAGAACAGGTCGGTGCGATCGGTCGACTGGCGGCGCAACTTCGAGTCGAAGTTCAACCCGCCCGTGGTGAACCCGCCGCCGCGCAGGATCTCCAGCATGCCGAGCGTCATCTGCTCGACCGACACGGGGAAGCGGTCGACGTCCCAACCGAGCCGGTCGTCGCCGGCGTTCGCGTCGATCGATCCGAAGATGCCGGCGTTGACTGCTGTCGCGATCTCGTGGGCGAAGTCGTGGCCGGCCAGCGTGGCGTGGTTGACCTCGATGTTGACCTTGATCTCGTCGGCGAGGTCGTACTTCTGCAGGAAGGCGTGCACTCCGGCAACGTCGTAGTCGTACTGGTGCTTGGTCGGCTCGAACGGCTTCGGCTCCAGCAGGATCGCGCCGGTGAAGCCGATCTTGTTCTTGTGCTCGACGACCAGCGTCAAGAACCGCGCCAACTGGTCGAGCTCACGCTTCAGGTTGGTGTTGAGCAGCGTCTCGTAGCCCTCGCGGCCACCCCACAGCACGTAGTTGTGGCCACCGAGACGATGGGTTGCCTCGAGGCAATGGGCCACCTGCCCGGCGGCGTAGGCGAAGACTTCGGGATCAGGATTCGTCGCCGCCCCGGCCTGGTATCGAGCGTTGGAGAACAGGTTGGCGGTGCCCCACAACAACTCCACACCGGTGCGCTGTTGATGCTCGGCAGCGATGTCGACCATCTCGTCGAGATGCGTCGCCGACTCCTTGAAGCTCGCGCCCTCGGGGGCGATGTCGCGATCGTGGAAGCAGTAGAAGGGAACGCCGAGCTTGGCGAAGAACTCGAAGGCGGCTTCCATCTTCTGCTTGGCCGCATCCATCGGATCGGCGCCGGGATTGAACGTCGGGTGCCACGGTCGATCGAGCGTGCCGGCACCGAAGATGTCGAAACCGTCCCAGGCGAACGAGTGCCAGTAGCAGACCGCGAAGCGCAGGTGATCCTCCATGCGCCGGCCGGCGACGACACGATCCGCGTCGTACCACCGGAAGGCCAATGGGTTGTCGCTGTCGGGACCCTCGTAGGCGATGCGATTGGTGACGTCGGTGAAGAACTCCATGAGCCGGAAGTTACTGCACCGCGGCCCCGAAGAAGATGGCCGCAGAATCCTTCACGTCGCGATCGCGGGTGATGATGCCGTCGGTGTAGCCCTCGATGTCGAAGGTCGGGCTCAACGCCATCGCCTGCAGCGGCGCGCCCTCGGCGGCCTCGCCACACGCCGTTTCGAAGCGTTCGACCACCGTCACGCGATCCGCGTCCCGTCCCGGCGGTGTGATCAACGTGATCGCCAGCGGACGGTCGGGCCCCATCTCGGCGGTCCGCAGCACGGCACCCAACGACTCGTCGACGTCGGCAACGATGATGCCGAGCACATCGCACGACCCGGCGAGATCGGCCAACTCACGGTCGGCGCGGCCCGGGATGCCGATGGTTCCGTCGTGCAGCGCGTCGAGCCACAGGTTCCATCGGAGATGCTCCTGTCGGCGGGCAGCCTCCGCAGCCTGGACCGTCTGGTCGGCCGGACGCACCGTCTTCACACCGATCGCAGTGGAGACCGGAGGCCCACCGCGCAGGATGCGATACGCATCGCGCCAGGCAACGACCAGAGTGTCGAGCACCTCGCCGTGACGACGCGGATCGTCGGGCACCACTCGGTTCGCATACGCCAGTGGATTGTCGAACGGCACCCAGCCCGCGACGGCATCGCCGAACCGCTCCGACACTCCTTCGACCCAACGTGGCCACCAGTGCCCTGCGAATCGAGGGTCGGTGAACCCGCCGTCGTTGTCGAACCATTGCGGCACGACGCGTTCCAACATCGTGAACTGCAGCGCGATCCCGAGCCCGGCCGCATGCTGCAGCAACCCGGCGTACCACTCGACTGCATCACCGTCGAACGCTCCCGCCTTCGGTTGTAACCACGACCAGTCCAACGTGATGCGCACGGTCGACGCGCCGAGACCCTTCAACAGGGCGAGATCTTCGTGGAAGAGGGCGCGGTCGAGGCGTGACTGGGGGACGACGGAGGCGCGGATCACGCGAAGGGGCTGCGAGTCCAGAGTTCGCCGGTGTCGGTGCTGGCGACCAGCTCGGGCTGGCCACCCAACTCGACCACGTCGATCGGACCAGGGAAGCCCCGCAGCTCGATCGGCTCGTGAGCGTTCGCGGTGACGCCACGTGGCAGTCGTTCGATCTGCATCGTCGGCATCAACACCTCGAACGGTCCCGCGGCATCGCAGAGTCTCGCGGCCATGTTGACCGCCGATCCGATGTAGTCGTCACCCTCGAACAGCAGCGCGTGACCGGTGGCAATTCCAACACGCAGCGACAGCGGCGCGCACACTTCTGCAGACTTGTGTTCGAGGTCGAGCGCGAACGCGACCGCGTTGCTCTGCTCGATGGAAACGACCATGCATCCGTCACCGAGCCACTTCGCAATTCGTACGCCGCGTTCGCTGGCGATCTCGCGCACGAGCGAGCGAAATGCGCTGAGAATTCGGCCTGCAGCGTCGTCGCCGAACGCGGCGGTGTAGTTGGTGAAGCCCGATAGATCGACGAACGAGAATGTGCGTGGTACCCGCATGCAGTCCCCCAGGGTAGCCGGGGCGATCTTTCGGTAAGGTTCTCCCATGGCAGCCCGATTCACCTACTCCCGGTGGGACGGCACGCAGCGCGGGTTCGACCTGGACGCCGACGGGTTGTTCGACGAATTGACCGATGACCTGCTGTATCACGGCGACGTCAACTCGGCGCTGCGACGGATGATGCAGGAAGGGATGCGCGACCGGAACGGCGAGCGACTGCAGGGCCTTCGGGAATTGATGGAGAAGTTGCGTCAGCAGCGACAGGATCGGCTCGACCAGTTCGACCTCGGCGGCGTGTACAACGAGATCGCCGACGAGCTCGATGACATCGTCGACGAGGAGCGGCACGCAGTCGACAACGCAACCCAGGCAGCCGAACGCAGCGGCGACGAGCGGCGTGCGCAGACAGCGCGCGACTCGGCCGCCGACCGCAACTTCCGCCTCGACATGTTGCCCGACGACCTCGCCGGGAAGGTGCGCGAACTGCAGGCGTACGACTTCGAGTCGGCCGAGGCAGCGCAGCGGTTCGAGCAGTTGCTCGACAAGATCCGCCAGCAGTTGACGCAACAGATGGTCGATCAGATGTCGGGCGCGATGCAGGGCATGACTCCGCAAGACATGCAGCACATGAAAGACATGATCGCCGGCCTCAACGAGATGCTCGAGAAGCGCGAGCGCGGTGAGGACCCCGAGTTCGAGAAGTTCATGGAGGAGTTCGGCGACTTCTTCCCGGAGAACCCCGAGACGCTCGACGAGCTGCTCGAGCAGATGGCCAAGCGCATGGCTGCGATGCAGGCGATGATGAACTCGATGACGCCGGAGCAGCGTTCGCAGTTGCAACAGCTCAGCGATCAGCTCCTCGAAGACATGGACCTGCGTTGGCAGATGAGCCAACTCGGCCAGAACCTGCAGTCGATGTTCCCGGAGATGGGTTGGGGCCAGGGCTACCAGTTCGAGGGCAGCGACCCGATGGGCATGGGCCAGGCGATGCAGACGATGCAGGAGCTCGGCGACCTCGACCAGTTGGAGAACCTGCTGCGCAACGCCACCAGCCCTGGCGCCTTGGCCGAGGCCGACATGGACAAGGTGCGCGACCTGATGGGCGACGACGCTGCCCGATCGCTACAACGTCTGGCCGAGCTCACCAAGATGCTGCAGGAAGCCGGACTGATCGAGCAGAAGGAAGGCCGGCTCGAGCTCACACCGAAGGGGCTGCGCAAGATCGGTTCCAACGCGCTGCGCGATCTGTTCGACAAGCTGGCCAAGGACAAGGTCGGCCAGCACCAGATGGATCGCCTCGGCCAGGGTCACGAGCGCACGTACGAGACGAAGCAGTACGAGTACGGCGACCCGTTCAACCTCGATCTGCACAAGACCATCCGCAACGCGCTGCGTCGTAATGGCACGGGCACACCGGTGCACCTCTCGCCGGACGACTTCGAGATCGAGAAGACCGAGCACCTCACCAAATCATCGACCGTGCTGATGCTCGACCTGTCGTTGTCGATGCCGATGCGCGACAACTTCCTCCCTGCCAAGAAGGTCGCGATGGCGTTGCACTCGCTCATCACGTCGCAGTTCCCACGCGACTACATGGGCATCGTCGGCTTCAGCGAAACGGCGCGCATCCTCACCGCCGCGCAGTTGCCCGAGGTGTCGTGGGACTTCGTGTACGGCACCAACATGCAGCATGGCTTCCTGCTGGCTCGGCACCTGTTGGCCAAGCAGACCGGCACGAAGCAGATCATCATGATCACCGACGGCGAGCCGACGGCGCACATCACCCAACGCGGCGACGTGTTCTTCAACTACCCACCGGTGCCCGAGACCATCGAGGCGACGTTGCGCGAGGTCGTGCGCTGCACGAAGGACAACATTCGCATCAACACGTTCATGCTCGATGCCAACAGCTACCTCAAGTCGTTCATCGAGAAGCTGACGTCGATCAATCGCGGCCGGGCGTTCTTCACGACACCCGAGACCCTCGGCGACTACGTCCTGGTCGACTTCATCGAGCACAAGAAGTCGCTCGCCCGCGGCAGAGGCGCCCGCCGCGCCGGCTGAGCATCCGATTGGCGGGAACCGATCAGCCTCCTCGTGGCTCTCATGTAGTGGATGAGTGAGGTGAGCGTGACCAACGTGCCCGTGCCGGCGACGCCTGTCGAGGCAGTCGTGCGCGAGCCGTTCGATGCGTTCTACCACCGCGAGTTTCGTGGACTGGTTCGACTTGCGATGGTGCTGGTCGACAGCCAGGAACAGGCCGAAGAGGTCGTGCAAGATGCATTCGCAGCGCTCTACCTCCGGTATCAGTCGGTCGCGACACCATTGCCCTACGTCCGCGCTTCGGTGTTGAACGGCAGCCGCAAGGTGCTGCGGCGCCGCGTGCTGAGTCGTCGACTGCTCGGTCACGCGCAACCCGACAACGAGATGGTCTACAACCACGTGATCGATGCCGTCCGGCGGCTGCCCGCCAAGCAGCGAGCGGCAGTGGTGCTGCGGTACGAGATGCAACTGACCGACAGTGAGATCGCCGAGACCTTGAAGATGCCGCTCGGCAGCGTGAAATCGACATTGCACCGGGCCATCGCCCAGCTACGCCAGGAGATAACAAATGACTGACCTCGATCCCCTTTTGCACGACGCCATGTCCCAGGTTCGCGGCCCCGTCGATGCCCGACCGTCGCTGACCGACGTGCGCCGTCGCGCCCGCCGCCACAACCGTCGACGAATGACGGCGACAGTCGGAGTCGTGGCCTGCGCGGGCGTCGGCACAGCGGCGTTGATCGTCCGTCGCGACTCGGCCGGCACATCCAGCGTGGCCTCGGCCCCCGACGCCACGCTGGATGCTGCCGCGCCGTCCACGACGGTGTTCCTGCCGTCCGGCCCCACGACGACGACGTTCGGTCTGCCGGCGCTGACGATCACGCCGTCTGCCGTGTGGGATGCGTTGTTCAATGCCCGCTTCGATCCCGTCCGGAGCCGGGCTGGTGGTCGAGCCCGCAGATCAAGCGGCCGCCGACGTGATGCCGACGCCCGAGCAGTTCGGCTGCACAACGCAGGAGTGCCGAGCGATGTACAACTACGTGGTCTGGCACGAGATCGCCGTGCAACTCGGCTTCAGCTCGGTCCAGCAGATGCAGGACACGAACCCGACAATCGACTTCTCCCAGCCGCCTCGCGAAGGCGACGTGGTACAGAGCATCTTCGGCTCCGCCCCACCGCACGACGACCATCGACCCGAACAACGAGACGCCGACGACGATCAGCGTGTTCGACGGTGTCATCCTCATCGACGGCGGAGCGCCGGCGGGTGCGATGGACGATGCGTTCCAGCGACTGGCCGGCTACAACCGAACGATCGTTCCGGGCACCGGCAGGACCTTCGAGCAGATCGATGGTGATGCCGGTCGGCGACAACACGGCGATGGCCACCGCGGTCGGAGGTGTGTTCGGCATCGACGGCTTCGACACCTGGGACCCGTCCTGGTGGCGTACCCCGATGCAAGGCAATGGTCGCCGTCGTGATCGGTCCCGACTACTTCGACCGTGTCGGTGGGGCGGTGTCGGCAACGACCACCACGATCGTCGGCTGACTATCGCTCGGGTACGCCGAGGCGGGTTCGCAGGTGTTCGTGGACGAAGTACGACGCCGCGCTCCTCGACGGTCGCCAGCACGCCATCGGCATCGAGGCCGGCGTTGTGCGATCGCTGCACTCGATCGCAGATGTCGACGTCTTGGCCGTGCACCAGACCGTGCGCGGAGATGATCGACTTGCGGGTGTCGTCGTCGATGTCGGCCCGAACGAACAGCCGTCGCTCGACCCGCGTCGTGATCGCATCGATCGGTTCCATCCACATCGCCAGGAACGCACCGGGGAACACGTTCATCATCACGTTCGGCCACACCGTCAGGTAGCCACCGATCCCGTATGGACCGTCCATCGGGATCGATGCCAACTCCTCCCAACCCGGCTCGCCCGGCAGCAAGGACGCTCGAATCACGTCGACACGTGAGTCGGTCGGGCGCAATGGTCGATCCCAGGCGTACAGCACGCTTCCGTCGGAGACCATCGGGTAGTCCTCGCTGGAGCTCGTGTCGAGCTCAGGATGCACGAACGGCGTGTGGTAGTTCTCGGAGTAGTTCTCCAGCAGCACCTTCCAGTTGAAGTTGCGATCGTTGGTCTCCGACAGCACGAGCTCCATCGATTCCAGCGGGTACGCATCGATCGCTCGACCGAGAGGATCGACGTCGAACGGCTCGGCGGTCTCGTCGAAGCAGACGAACACCAGCCGTCTCCATTCGGCCAGTTGAACAGGCTTCAGCGAGTAGTCGGCGACATCGAAATCCTCCGGATCGCCGACGCCGGATGCTCGTGCCAGCGAGCCGTCGAGTTGGTACAACCACGAGTGGTACGGGCAACGGATCAAGCGAGCTCGATTGCGTCTCGCCGTCCTCGCACAACGGCGAAGCGCGATGACGGCACACGTTCAGGAACGCGCGCAGCACGCCCGACTTGTCGCGTACGAACAGGACAGGCAGGCCACCGACGACCCGGGCCGTGAACGATCCGTTGCCCGGCATCTCGTCGGTGATTCCGGCGCACACCCAGTCGCGTTGGAAGATCTCGCTGCGTTCGCGTTGGTGGAACTCGACGTCGCTGTACGCGGACGCCGGCAGCGTCTTCGCTCGCCTGATTCCGGGCGGGTCGGGGATCTCGCGCAGTGCCACCGCGCGAGATTACGTTCGCTCGAGAAGGAGCTCGCGCTCCCACATGTGCAGCACCGATTCGCGTCGCGCGACACGATGCCAGTGGGGTCGCTGGTTGTCGCTCGCTCGCAGCTTGTAGCCGACGGATCGCCCACAAGCAGCGGGATGGTGCGCGTCGCGTGGCGGGCGTGGTGCACGGTGCGCCGAACGAATGACGGCCAGCTGGGCCATCGACGCGCGGACGTCGTAGGCGTGCACGGACAGCACGACCGTCGGCCGCGCCGACAGAAACGGTCTCAGTCGCGGCACCAGCCGGTACTCGGCGCCTTCGACATCGATCTTCACCAATGCATCGTCCGGCCACGACGTGGCAGCGTCTCGCGCGTCGATGGTCGCGACAGTCGTCGTCCCGATTCGACCCGATCGACCACTGAAGCTCGACATGCTCTCGCCGAGCCCAACCGGTCCGCCGCGCAACTCGCGATGGCCGGTCGAGGTCCACAGCGCGACTCGGCGAACGTCGACATCGAAGCCGGGATTCGCGGCGATGTTCTCGATCAGCTCATCCGCAGCAGTCGGATCTGGCTCGTAGGCGATCGACGCGGGCGCCGCAAGAGGCAGCGACCAACGTCATCGGACCGATCCACGAACCGACGTCCACGAACGTCGAACCCGATCTCAGCCGAGAGGTCAGCACCTCGAACGTCGTTGCTTCCCATCCGGCCTCGCAGTCGTCCCAGAACCTGTCGTGATGCCCGGCAACGACGTTGAACGTGCGCCCACCCACGGTCACACTGCGGACGTCGGCTGCCATGCGCGAATCCTCGCAGACATCAGCGGGTGGAGCTAGAAGCCGGCGAGGGGGGATTCGAGGCGGCGGCGCACAGCGTCGCCGATCTTGTCGTTGAAGGCGCGCATGTGCGACTCGATCAAGGCCGCGGCGCGGTCACCGTCGCCGGCGACCAACGCCGCGTGGATCGCGCGGTGCTCGTCGACGACGTGATCGAGCGCGGAGACGTCGGCCAGGTACAAGTGCCAGAGCCGGTCGCTCTGGGCGTAGAGCATGTCGAGCGTGTCGGTGAGGAAGCGGTTGCCCGCAGCCGCCCACACGATCTCGCGGCACTCGCGGTCGATCTCCAGCAACTGCGTCGACGTGCGTGCGCTGTCGGCACGCGCCAGCGAGGCTGCCATCGCATCCCAATCCGCGGCACGGCCGCGTGCACACGCCAGGCGCATGACGTAGGGCTCGAGGATGGCTCGCGTCTCGTACAACGTCGAGAGCTCCGACGACGTCGATGTTCGACACGTACATGCCGCGGCGAGGGATGATCGTGACGAACTGGTCGCGCACGAGACGCTGCAGAGCCTCACGAATCGGAGTGCGACCGAGCGCGAGTTGCTGCTGCAGGAGGTCGTCGCGAACGACCGCGCCGGGGGCGAGCTCGAGCGTCACGATCATTTGCCGGATCGCTTGAAACGCCTGCTCGCTGAGTGATACGTTGGTGATATCGCAAAGATATATCACACCCGCCGTGATGACAAGGCGATCCAAGAAGCGACAGGGAGACGGATATGACCGACACACCGAGCCCAGACACACCGACGACGAGCCAGACGGTGCCCACCAAGGCCAAGTGCGTGATCATCGGCGCCGGCATCGTCGGCAACTGCCTGGTCGGCCACCTCAGCCGCCTCGGCTGGACCGACATGGTCCAGATCGACAAGGGCCCGCTGCCGAACCCCGGCGGCTCCACCGGCCACGCCTCCAACTTCATCTTCCCGACCGACCACAACAAGGAGATGGCGTTCCTCACGCTGGAGAGCCAGCGCCAGTACATCGACCACGGGCTCAACAACACGTGCGGCGGCATCGAGGTCGCCCGCAAGCCCGAGCGGATGGAGGAGTTCAAGCGGCGCATGACGTCGGCCAAGGCGTGGGGCATCGACTCCCGTCTCGTCACGCCCGCCGAGATCAAGGAGCTGGTCCCGTTCATCAACGAAGAGATCCTGCTCGGCGGCTTCTACACACCGAGCGTGTCGGTGCGTCGACTCGCTGGAGACCGGCACGCAGATGCGCAACGAGGCTGTCGACGCCGGCGCACTGCAGGTGTTCGCCAACACCGAGGTGCTCGACGTCGAGACCGAGGACGGCCCAGGCGGACCGAAGGTCGTGGCGGTCGTCACCAACAAGGGTCGCATCGAGGCCGAGTTCGTCGTCATCGCCTGCGGCGTGTGGAGCCCGCGCATCGCCACGATGGCCGGCGCCAACATCCCGCTCACGCCGGCCGTGCACCAGATGGCCGACGTCGGCCCGATCGACATCCTCGCAGCAGAGCGGCAAGGAGGTCGCCTACCCGATCGTTCGCGACATGGACACGTTCTGCTACGAGCGCCAGACCGCCGGCTCGATGGAGGTCGGCTCCTACGCCCACCGTCCGATCTTCATGCACCCCGACGACATCCCGTCGATCGAGGAATCGGCACTGTCGCCGACCGAGCTGCCGTTCACGGCCGACGACTTCGACCAGCAGTTCGAAGAGGCGATCGAGCTGATGGACATGCTCGGCGAGGCCGAGATCAGCTACGCGATCAACGGCCTGCTGACGCTGACGCCCGACGCCAACCCGGTGCTCGGCGAGACCACCGAGGTGCGCAACCTGTGGTCGCGCTGCCGCGGTGTGGATCAAGGAAGGGCCCGGCATCGCCCAGATCGTCGCCGAGTGGATGACCTACGGCTACCCGCACCTGTGCGATCCGCACAGCACCGACATCACCCGCTTCTACCCGCACGAGAAGACCGAGCACCACATCCTCGCCCGCTGCGCCGAGCACTTCAACAAGACGTACGGCATCGTCCACCCGCGCGAGCAGTGGGCCAGCCAGCGCGGCATGCGCCGCAGCCCGTTCTACGCACGTGAAGAGGCGCTCGGCGCGGTGTTCTTCGACGCCCGCGGCTGGGAGCGTCCGCAGTGGTACGAGAGCAACGCCGAACCTGGTCGAGAAGTTCCCCGACGGCGTCGCAAGCCGCGCCAGCACGAGTGGGACGCCGCTGGTGGTCGCCGATCACCAACGCCGAGCACCTGGCGATGCGCGAGAGCGTCGGCATGGTCGACCTCACCGCGTTCAACGAGTTCGACATCACCGGACCCGGGCGCGAAGGACTACCTGCAGTACATGTGCGTCAACAACGTCGACGTCGCCGTCGGCCGCAGCGTCTACACGCCGCTGCTGACGCCGCACGGCGGCTTCCGCGGCGACCTCACGATCCAGCGCCTCGGCGACGATCACTTCCGCATCATCACCGGCGCCTTCGACGGTGGCCGCGACAACTACTGGTTCAACAAGCACCTGCCGACCGACGGCTCGGTCACGTTCACCGACCGCTCGCACGGCATCTGCACGCTCGGCGTGTGGGGCCCCAACGCCGAGAAGACGCTGGCCAAGATCGTCACCGATCAGTCGAAGCCGTACGACGTGTCGCAGGCCGGCTTCCCGTACGGCGCGGTGCGCGAGGTGCTGATCGACGGCATGCCGTGCATCATGTTCCGCATCTCCTACGTCGGCGAGAACGGCTGGGAGATCTACACCAACATGGAGCACGGCCTGCGCCTGTGGGACACGGTCGCCGAGGCCGGCAAGGAGTTCGACATCATCCCCGTCGGCATCGGCGTGTACGCCGTCACCGGTCGCATCGAGAAGGGCTACCGCCTGATGGGCGCCGAGCTCGAGAGCGAGTACAACCCGGTCGAGGCCGGCCTCGCCCGCCCGAAGGTGAAGTCCGCCGACTTCATCGGCAAGGAGGCGTACCTCAAGGCTCGCGAGGAGGCACCGGCCGCGATCATGTGCACGCTGTCGATGGATTCGCAGCAGTCGCGCCGACGGCATCGACCGCTACCCGACCGGTGGCAACGAGCCGATCCTCACGCTCGACGGCGAGCGCATCGTCGACGCCAAGGGCCGCGTCTCGCGAGTCACCACCGCCGGTGCAGGACCGTCGGTCGGCAAGTACCTGCTGCTGGCCTACCTCCCGCCGGAGCACGCCGTCGAGGGCACCAAGCTGCAGGTGATGTACATGAACGAGCTGTACCCGGTCGACCGTCGAGCGGGCCGGCGCGACGCCGCTGTTCGATCCCGACGACACCCGAATGAAGGCTGACATGAGGATCCTCGTCTGCGTGAAGCGCGTGCCGGCGCCCGGGGCGCGCATCAACATCACCGCCGACGGCCAGGCGATCGACACCGCGTACCTCGGCTTCACGACGAGCCCGCACGAGGAGTGCGCGGTCGAGGAGGCGGTCCAGCTGGTCGAGCAGCACGGCGGCGAGGCCACCGTGCTCACGCTCGGTCCGGCCGAGGCCGACGAGCAGCTGCGCTACGCCGCCAGCCTCGGTGTCGCCAAGGCCGTGCTGCTGCCGATCGACGGCAGCCGACTGGGATCCGCAGCGCACGGCTGCCGCGATCGCCGCGGCGATCAGCGACATCGAGGCGGCCGACGGTCCGTTCGATCTGATCCTGTTCGGCAACGAGTCGGCCGACTCCGGCGGCTTCCAGGTCGGCGTCCGTGTCGCCCACTCGCTCGGCCGCCCGATCGTCAACGGCATCAAGGGCATCGATGTCGACGGCGACTCGCTGCGCGCCCGCCGCGAGAGCCGACGTCGGCGTCGAGGTCTACGACGTGCCGATGCCGGCCGTGCTCGGCGTGAAGGAAGGCATCAACCTGCCGCGCTACCCGACGCTGAAGGGACGCCTGGCGTCGAAGAAGGTCGATGTCGCCCAGGTCGCGCCCACCGCCGAGCCAGGTGGCCAACAGATGATCACGCTGCTGCCCGCGGCCGAGCAGGTCAGCGCGCACGGTGATCCTCGGCAACGGTCCCGACGCGGCCGCAGCGGTCGTCGACATGCTCGAAGAGATCGGCGTGCTGAAATGATCCTGGTCATCGTCGAGCACGACCGCGGCACGATGTCGCCGGCCACGTGGGAAGCCCTCGCCGCTGCGCACGCGCTCGGCGAGACGCACGCCCTGACGATCGGCAAGGCCGCCGACGGTCTTGTCGAGCAGATCGGCGTCTTCGGCGCCACCACGGTGCACCAAGTGCGACGACGATGTGCTGATCGACTACGGGCCCGAGGCGTGGGGCGCGGTCGTGGCGCAAGCTGTCACCGCGCTGAGCCCGTCGATGGTTCTGGCGACCGGCACCGATCGTGGCAACGAAGTGATGGCGCAGGCGGCCGCGCGCCTCGACCTGCCGATGGTCGCCAACGTGATCGAGTTCGCCGACGACGACGAGCTGCGTCCGCGTTCGTTGGGGTGGCTCGCTGCTCGAACGATGCAGACTCGACGCGCCGGTCCGCCTCATCACGATCGCCCACCACGCGTTCCGCTGCGGTCGAATCACCCGCTACCGCGATCGCTTCACCATTGTGGGTCGAGCTCGATCCCGCACTCGGTCGCACCGTCATCCGCGAGCGCGTCGAACGGGCTGCCGGCGTCACGTTGTCGACTGCGCCGGTGGTCGTCAGCGGTGGTCGCGGCGTCGGTTCAGCCGACGGTTTCGCTCCGTTGCAGGAGCTCGCCACAACACTCGGTGGCGTGGTCGGTTGCAGCCGTGCCGTCACCAACCTCGGATGGCGGAACCACACCGATCAGGTCGGCCAGACCGGGACGCGCATCGCCCCCGACATCTACATCGCCTGCGGCATCTCCGGGGCGATCCAGCACTGGGTCGGCGCGATGGCGTCGAAGAAGATCCTGGCGATCAACACCGACCCCGAGGCCAACATGGTGACCAAGGCCGACTACGCGGTGATCGGCGATCTCCACCAAGTCGTGCCGGCGATCACCGCCGAAATTCAACGCCGCCGGAGCTAGATCTCCTCAGCGTTTGACCCCGCACGCCCCGCTACGGGGCGCCAGGGGTCAATCGCAACGATTTCAGCGGAGGTCGGATGACACGGTGACGTACTTCGTGAGGTCGCCGGCGTCGGCGCGCTCGCCGGGTGGGGCGCACACCCACAACGCCCAGTCCCGCGGTGCCAGCTCGGCGCTGACCGCATCGGCCTGCTCGACCGTGCCTCGTCGCCAGTCGAGCACCGCACATGTGTCCACGAGGCCGATGTCGACGAGCTCCAGACGGTCTGCGACGACCCGACGCTCGGTGGCGGTGTTGATGGCGACCACGTACGTCCACACCTTGCCGTCACGGGTCGACGTCGTCGATGCCCAGGCGAGGCGTTCGCCGCGCGCCGGCTCGCCGAAGAGGCACGAGTCGACCATGCCGAGAGGACGGTCGACGTGGCGGATGAGCCCGTCGCTGTCGCAGGTTCGCATGACGATCTCACGATCGGTGCATCCGATGCGGTCGCCGATGCCGACTGGACCCGCCGACATGCAGGCCAGGAGAGCTTCGAGCTCGGCGTGTTCGTCGCCATCGATCGCGTCGGCTCCGGCGGGTGGTCGGCGCGAGAAGAAGCAGTCCTTGAACGCTGCCAGTCCGAGCGCGCTCGCGATGCGGTTGACGGTGAGGTACCAGGTCCACAGCAGCGCCGGGTCGGCGGCGAACCGGTAGTCGTCGCTTGTTCGCACCGCGACGACATGATCGAGCGTCGCCGCGAGCACGATGTCGGCCGGCGTTGCCATGCTCCAGATCAGATCGATCCCCGACTCATCCGCCAGCTCGTCGAGGGCACGCTGCCACGCCGCGGCCCGATCGGGCACGGCGCGCAGAGCTCGCACACCGAACCAGTACACGAGCATCCAGTCCTGCTCGATGGCGCAGACACCCCACCGGCGGGCGTCGTCGAACCATCGTCGAAAGAACATCGGGTCGACGGGGTGGGCGGCGAGCTGCGTCGACCCACCATCCCTCGTCTCCGACATACGGCGACGTGGGTGAGATGTGCCGCGAGTGGATGACGAGCGGTGGCCGACCCAACTGCTCGGCAAACCGTTCGATCGGGTCGACGTCCGGCGGGCACGCATCGAAGGCGTCTGCCCGCGACTCCCACAGCATCATGCCCGACGGCGGCACCTCCTCGGGATAGCCGATCTCCGCGATGGGCCGAGGCTCCTCGTGCTGATAGCACCACGAGTCGAGTTCGATCGCGTGGATCGGAACGTCGTCGGCTCGCAGCGCCTCCACTGCCTCGGCGACGCTTGTTCCGATCGTGCGGCCGGGTTCGGTGCGATACCAATATGCGGCGCCGTTGTCCGTCCAGTACGACAGGTGCGTGACGATCGGATTCGTGCGCCTCGGTCTGTCCGGACGCCCGCTGCGCAGCTCGCGTCCCCATCGATCCAACAGCTCGTCCAACGATGCCCCGACGTACACACCGAGCGTCGTCGAGAAACCGGCCGGCACCTCGTCCAGGTCGCCGTGCCAACCCCACACGAGCCCACCATCGGCGATGCCGATGACCTGTTCGTGAGGATGATCCAACGGGGCAAGCAGGATGTGTTGCCAGCCGACTCGAGCCATGAGCACACCGAGCGCGGGAGGCGAGCGCAGGTTGGGTGCCGGGTTGAAGTCGAAATCGAGCGACGGACCGGCGACGACCGGGAGCGCGAATTGCGTGCACGCGAACCCGAGGTACGTCGGCGTCCCCTCGACCCTCACTGCAACGTGGGCCGACAGCCGCGAGAACCGCTTCGTCGCAATGCCCGAGAGGTCGCGAGTTGCGGTCAACCGCATGCGCTGAGACCCGTCGGCAACCTGCCGGTCGAGCACAACGCCCTCCGGCAGCACAGCATCACCGAACTGGATCAGCGGGTCGGTCACGACCTGGAGTTTGATGCCGCGGTTGACATGCAGCCAAATGGCTGCCTATTATGTCACCCATGGACGACGTCTTCCGAGCGTTGTCCGACCCCAGCCGCCGAGCTCTGCTCGACAGCCTCAACCAACACAACGGCCAGACGTTGCGCGAGCTCTGCAACGGGCTCGACATGGCTCGACAATCTGTCAGCAAGCACCTTGCGGTGCTCGAGGACGCGCACCTCGTGACAACGCAACGGCGCGGTCGCGAGAAGCTCCACTTCCTCAATGCCGCGCCCATCAACGCCATCGCCGACCGATGGATCAACCACTACGACCGACGCCGAGCCGAAGCGCTCGCCGACCTGAAGACTGCACTGGAGCAGAAACCCGTGACCACTTCCACCACATCACAGGCGACCGAGTTCGTCTACACCACCTACATCAAGACCACGCCCGAGCAACTCTGGAAGGCGCTGACCGACCCTGCCTTCACCGCTCGCTATTGGGGCGTCGAGCTGAGCTCCGACTGGAAGGTCGGCTCGCAGATCACCTGGCAGTACAACGGCGTGACGATGGATGGCGCCGATCAGACGGTGCTCGCTGCCGACGTGAATCGCCGTCTCTCCTACAAGTGGCACGCGATCACGCCGGAGTTCGCGGCGTTGATCGGCGTCGATCCCGAGGAGGCGGCTGCATTGGCGGCCGAGCAGCGCTCGAACGTGACCTTCGACATCGAGCAGGCCGGCGAGGCGGTGAAGCTGACGGTGACGCACGGCGGTTTCGAGCCCGGCAGCACGATCCTGCCCGGCATCTCCGAAGGCTGGCCGACCATCCTCGCCAGTCTGAAGTCGCTGCTCGAGACGGGCAACGAGCTGAAGTTCGAATGACTCGAACCTAGGCCGTGACTTCCTTGCCGCGGAGGTAGAGCGAGCCGAAGCGGTTGGCGAGGAAGTCGCTCAAAGCGCACTGCTCCTGACGCACGAATCCGCGTTGCGGAAGCTTGCCCTCGCGCATGAGATCGGCCATCGTGCAGATCCCCGCCGCGGTGGTCAGCTGGATTGCCGACAACCTCGCGCCGTTCACCTCCGACGCGTAGACCTTGCGGGCAAACGTCTCCTGCATCAGCAGGCCGTTGCGCATGCCCGACGCCGTCACGAAGATCAGCACGACGTCCTGATACGTGATCGGGATGGCCGCCTCGAGCAACTCCTTCAACAGGTCACGTCGCCGCGACAGCCGCAGGTCGGTGATCAGCATCTTGATCGCGTCGCGGTGACCGGGGTAGCGCACGGTCTTGTAGTTGAGCGTCTCGACCTCGCCGAGCAGTGTCTCGCACAACGTGCCCAACCCGCCCGAGGTGTTGAACGCCTCGTAGTCGACGCCGTCGAGCGAGAACGCCTCGACCTCTTCGAGCGGCAGCACCTCGAGCATCTTGCCGTCGACGATCGCCTCGCACGGGTTGCAGGTACTCGTTGATCAAGCCGTCGGTCGACCACGTGAGGTTGTACTTGAACACGTTGGTCGGGAACTGCGGCAACGCGCCGACGCGCATCGAGATCGACCTGATGTCGTCGAACGATCTGGCGAGCTCGGCGGCGGCGATCGAGACGAAGCCCGGGGCCAGTCCGCACTGCGGGACCAAGCGCCGAAGTCGCGTCGATGGCGAGGCTCTTGACCACTCGGGTCGAGTCGACGTCTTCGGTGAGGTCGAAGTAGTGGGCGCCCGCGTTGCGAGCCGCGGTGGCGATGATCGACGTGGCATGGAACGGTGCCGCACTCATCACCATGTCCTGGCCGTCGACGCACGCGGCGAGCGCGGCCGGGTCGGTGATGTCGACCTCGAACGCCTTGACGCCGCGGGCTGCGCAGCGGTGCCAGGGCAGCTTCGTCGCGATCGATGACGGTGACGTCGAACTCGGGCGCGGCCGAGAGCAATTGCACGATCGCTTGCCCGATCTTGCCTGCTCCGACCAGCGTCAGCTTGGTTGCCGACGGGGAACTCATCGGGCGACAGTAACACCAGCCCAGGTCCAGGGTCCGCGAGGCGCGGCGTGACAGGCTGGGCGTGCCATGGAACGCAACGACGACGGTCCGTCCTTCAGTCGCGACATTGCGCTCGCGACGTGGGGCTTGTTCGTCGGGCTCGCGTTGCTGCTGCTGGCCGCCGGCTTGTTCGGCACGTTGTTGGGCGTCCGTTCCGAGCTCGTCGGTCTGCCCACCGCGGTCAGCAGCCTCATCAGCGCGGCGTACTACGGCGGCTTCCTGGTCGGATCGCGCGTTGCGCTCTCCGCGCTCGGTCGCGTCGGCCACATCCGCGTCTACGCCGCGCTGGCGTCGTTGCTGTCCGCGGCGATGCTGGCAGTCGGTCTCACCGAGTCGGCGCCGGCGTGGGCGTGGCTGCGGTTCGTGACCGGCTTGTGCCTCGCCGGGCAATACGTCGTCGCCGAGTCGTGGCTCAACGACCTGGCCACCAACGAGAACCGTGGCCGGCTGCTGGCCATCTACGCGGTCGTCACGTCGGGCGCGTTCGCGCTCGGCCAGGTGATGCTGTTCGCCATCGACGACGCCCGTGCCATCACCGGCTTCGCGATCGCGAGCATCATCACCTCACTCGCAGTCGCACCGGTGGCGTTGTCGGAAGATGCAGTCGCGCCGACGGTCGCCAAGCGCGAGCACATCTCGCTGCGGGATCTGGCCACAGCTCGTCCCGACGGGCGTCGTCTCGTGCCTCCTTGTCGGCATGGCCCACGGCGCACTCACGGGCATGGCCGCGATCTATGCGACCCGCGTCGGGCTCTCGCCGGGACAGGTCGGCTTGTTCGTCGCCGCTCCGAACATCGGTGGGATGTTGTTGCACTGGCCGGTGGCTGCGGCCTCCGACGACATCGATCGGCGGGCTGTCGGGCTGGCCGCGTCACTCGGCGCGATCGGCGCCGCCGTGCTGCTGCTGCTCGGTCCGTCGACCAGCCCGGTGGCGTTGCTGTTGATGGCAGTGCTCGGAGGTTGCAGCTATCCGCTCTACTCGATCGCCGCCGCGTACACGAACGACTGGATCGATCCCGAGCACGTCAACGCGGCAGCGTCCCAACTCGTCACGCTGTACGGGATCGGTGCGATGGCCGGGCCATTCGTCGCTGCCGGACTTGATGATCGTCATCGGCCCGGAGGGTTTCTTCTGGGCGGCGATCGTTCTGCACGGCTCGCTCGCCGCCTTCTTCGTCTACCGCCTGCGTGCCTGGCGCGCTCCGTTGGCGAAGCGACCGTGGAGCGAGGTGTCGTTGCCGGCGAGGGCGTTCTTCGTGCCGGCAACGGTGGTCGCGATGGGCCGCCGCTATCGCGACAAGCGCGCCGCGTGACCGCGGCAGTTCAGCGCCCGATCGCGGCGACCTGATCGTCGAAGCCGGACGTCGACATCAACGTCTTGCAGCGTTCGAAGCGGCCGACGGCGTACGCCCAGAAGTCGTCGGCCGGGTTGCCGTTGACGTGCTGGATCACGCCCCACAGCGTCCACAGCAGATCGCACAGCGCCTTGTAGGCGACCATCCGGCCGACCTCGGTCCGCGCGGCGGATCGCCGCCGAAGTAGGCGCGCAGCAGCGCCGCGTCCTGCTCGGCGTCGAACCCGCCCTCGACCGACAGGTCGCCGAGGTCCCACATCGGGTCGTTGTTGCCGGCGTACTCGTAGTCGATGATGTACATCCGCTCGCCGGTGTCGAGGAAGTTCTCGCACAGCGGATCGCAGTGGCACGGCACGAGCGGCAGCGGGCGCGGCCTCGAGCGCGCGCGCGGCGCGGCTCGGCCTGCGCTGCACGTCGTCGTAGCCGTCGGGCAGCGTGGCGCCCTTCGACGCCAGCAGCGCCTTGTACTCGTCGATCATCGGGAACAGCGTGAAGTCGGTCGCGAACGGCGCGGCGCGTGTGTGCAGCTGGCGGAACGCATCGCCCGGCGCGCGCGACCGCGCCGAGATCGCGGAAGCGTTCGGCGTTCATCGTCGCCGCGCCGTCGACGAAGCGAGTGACCATCAACCCGTCGGTCGGCGTCGAAGAACACGACCTCGGCGTTGACGCCGGCAGCCGCCGCCGATCGCGCGGCGACCTCCTCGTCGACGCGGTCGATGTACTCGCTCGTGCCGGCGCCGGGGATGCGCAGCACGAACCGTCGTCGCCGATCGTCGACGAGGTAGTTGACGTTGGTCAGCCCGGCCGAGCCGGCTGACGTCGGCGGCGATCGGCGCCGGCAGACACGGCGACGCGCGCGAGGACGGCGGCGAGCGTCGGTCATGACTCGCAGGCCGCGCGTTCTTCGGGTCGTACAACGCGCCGTCGTGGCGCGTGGCCGGGATCGGCTCGCCGTAGACCTCGATCACGAAGTCGGTGCGGTCGGCGAGCTCGATCGGCAGGTAGCCGTAGGCGATCGGCTTGCCGATGGTGTGGCCGAAGTTGGCGCTGGTCGTGAACCCGACCACCGTCGCCGTCGGCGATGATCGCCTCACCGCTGACCGGGTACGCCATCGACTCGAGCGTGAACGTGCACAGCTTGCGCTCGACGCCCGCCTCGCTGCTGGGCGACCAGCGCGTCGCGACCGAAGAAGTCGCCCTTGTCGAGATCGACCCGCCAGCCGAGCCCGGCCTCCCACGGCGTGGTGTCGGGCGTGATGTCGGTGGACCAGTACAGGTAGCCCTTCTCCATCCGCAGCGTGTCGATCGCGCGATAGCCGACGTCGACGATGCCGTGCGGCTCGCCCGGCCTCGCGCAGCAGTTCGTACACGTGCGCCGCGTACTCGGTCGGCACGTGCAGCTCCCAGCCGAGCTCGCCGACGTAGCCGATGCGCATCGCCAGCACCGGCGCCGACACCGATCGTGATCTCGCGCGGCTCGGCCGTAGCGGAACGCCGCGTTGGAGACGTCGTCCTCGCACACCGCCTGCAGCACCTCGCGCGCCAGCGGGCCGCACAGGTTGATGACCGCGCGGCCGACGTCAGGTCGCGGATCATGCACGCTGCCGTCGTCGGGCGAGTTGCGAGCGGATCCAACCCATGTCGTGCGCGCCGAACGCCGAGCCGGTGACGACGTACCAGGAGTCGGTCGCCGGTGCGGGTCATCGTCAGGTCGCACTCGATGCCGCCGCGCTCGTTGCACAGCTGGGTGTAGGTGACCGTGCCGACCGGCTTGTCCATGTCGGCGACCGACAGCCACTGCACGGCGGCGAGCGCGCCCGGCCCGGTGATCTCGAACTTGGCGAACGAGGTCTGGTCGATCAGGCGCGACACCGCTCGCGCACGGCGCGGTGCTCTCGCGGCGACGTGCGTCGAACCAGTTCGGCTCGCCGAACGACGGACGGTCGACCGGCTCCGACGCCCGGCGGCGCGAACCAGTTCGGCCGCTCCCACCCGCCGCGCGATCCGAACACCGCGCCCTGCGCCGCCAGCGTGTCGTGCAGCGGGCTGCGCCGGACGCCGCGCGCGACGTGACGTGCTCGGTACCCGGTGCGGCGAGCTTGTAGTGGTGGCCGTACAGCTCGACCATGCGCGAGCCCATGAAGTGACGCGTCGTGTGGTGGAACGCGAACCGGCGCACGTCGAGCGGCCACAGGTCGAGCGACGGGCGGCCCTCGAGGATCCACTCGGCCATCATCTTGCCGGCGCCGCCGCCGGCGGCGATGCCGTAGAGGAAGCCGGTGGCGACGAAGAAGTTGTCGAGCTCGGGCACCTTGCCCATCACGAAGTCGGCGTCGGCCGAGTACGGGATCGGCCCGTTGATCAGCGTGCGGATGCCGGCCTGCTCGATGCACCGGCGTGCGCTTGGCGGCCAGCGTCGGCGAGCTGCTCGAAGCGGTCGAAGTTCGGGTCGAGCAGCTGACGTTGGAACGGCGACGGGATGCCCGTCGTCGGCCGAACGGCAACGTGTCGGGCTCGTAGCCGCCGACCAGCAGCCCGGGCCCGTCGGGCTTGTAGTACACGAGGTGATCCGGGTCGCGCATCGTCGGCATCTGCCCGAGCTCGGCGGGCGTGAAGTCGGCGATCGGACCGGTGAGCACGTACTGGTGCTCGACCGCGACGGCGGGGACGCGCACGCCGGCCATGCGCCCGATCTCCATGCCCCACATGCCGGCCGCGTTGACGACCATCTCGCAGCGTCGATGTCGCCCTGGTCGCGTGTGCACCGTCGGTGCCCGCCGTCCGTCGACGGTGATCGAGGTGACCTCGGTGTGCTCGCAGATCTGCGCGTTCGCGCATCGCGCGCACCCGTGGCGATCGCCTGGGTGACGCTGGCCGGATCGATGTAGCCGTCGGTCGGCAGGAACGCCGCGGCCAGCACGTCCGTCGGTCGTCATCAGCGGGAACAGCTCCTGCGCCTGCTGCGGCGCTGACGATCTCCATCGGCAGGCCGAAGCTCTTCGCCATCGTCGTCAGCCGCTTCAGCTCCATGCACCCGCTCGGGCGAGCACGCCAGTCGCAGGCTGCCGACCTGGTGCCAGTCGACGGCCTGACCCGGTCTCGGCCTCCAGACCGTCCGTACATCTCGACCGAGTGCTCGAGCATGCGCGTCGTGTTGCGCGACGAGCGCAGCTGGCCGACCAGGCCGGCGGCGTGCCACGTGGCGCCGTCGGTCAGCTGGTGCTGCTCGAGCAGCACCACGTCGGTCTCGCCCATCTCGGTGAGGTGGTAGGCGATGCTGCAGCCGAGGATGCCGCCGCCGATGATGACGATCCGCGCTTGCGACGGAATGGCTCGGACGGCACGTTCGTCATGACTTCACTCTTGGCGTTCGTCGGGTCGTAGAAGGGTTGCAGCGACACGTCGGCAGGCACTCGTTCGCCGCCGACCTCCAGCTCGTAGTTGCCGGCGGTCACGTCAGTCCGCGGTGACGCCGTCGGGGTTGCGCACGTAGCCGTAGCCGATCGATCGGTCGATCGTGTAGCCGAAGCCGCCGCTGGTCAGCCAGCCGACGCGCTCGCCGTCGCGGTAGATCGTCTCGCGGCCGAGCAGCACGACCGACGGGTCGACGGTGAAACCGGCCAGCATCTTGCGCACGCCGTCGGTTCGCTGCGCCTCGACCGCGTCGCGGCCGCGGAAGTCGATCGTCGCTCCGCAGCTTCACCGCCCAGCCGAGCCCGGCCTCGATCGGCGTGTGGTCGGGGCCGATGTCGCTGCCCCAGGCCCGATAGCCCTTCTCCAGCCGGCAGGCTCTCGATCGCCCGGTAGCCGGCGTTGACGAGGCCGTGCGCGGCGCCGGCCGCCATCAGCGCGTCGTAGACGGTCGCGGCGTATTCGACCGGCACGTGCAGCTCCCAGCCGAGCTCGCCGACATAGGTGACGCGCAGCGCGCGCACCGGGCATCCGGCGATGCCGATGGTCTGCATGCGTGCCGAACGGGAAGGCCTCGTTGCGACACGTCGGCGTCGGGTCACCGCTTGCAGGATCGTCGCGCGACGCCGGCCCCATCAGCGACAGCACCGACGTAGGCCGACGTGACGTCGACCAGCTGCGCGTTCGAGCCCGCCGGGATGTTGCGCTGGATCCAGTCGAAGTCGTGCGTCGCGAAGCCGGTGCCGGTGACGATGTAGAACTCGTCGTCGGCGACGCGGCAGACGGTGAGGTCGCATTCGATGCCGCCGCGAGTCGTCGAGCATCTGCGTGTACGTCAGCGAGCCGACCGGCTTGTCGACGTCGTTCGCGCAGATCCAGTTGAGCGCGGCCAGCGCGTCGGGACCCTTCAGCGCGAACTTGGCGAACGACGTCTGGTCGAACAGCACGGCCGCCTCGCGGCACGGCGCGGTGCTCGCGGCCGACGGCATCGAACCAGTTCTGGCGGTCGTAGCTGTAGACGTCGTGCGGCGGTCTCGCCGAGCGACGGCGATCGGCGAACCAGTTCGGCCGCTCCCAGCCGAGCTTCTCGCCGAAGCACGCGCCCTGCGCCGAGCAGTCGCGAGTACAGCGGCGAACGTGCGGCACGGTCGACCGCTGTCGTGCTCCTCGTACGGCCAGGCCATCGTGTAGTGCTTGCCGTAGGCCTCGAGCGTGCGCGTGCGCACCCAGTCGGTGTCCAGGTGCGGACGGCCGAAGCGGCGGATGTCGACGACCCACAGGTCGTACGGCGGCGACGCCCTTGTGCGACCCATTCGGCCAGCGCCATGCCGGCGCCGCCGCCGGCGGCGATGCCGAAGGCGTTGAAGCCGGCGCCGACGAAGAAGTTCTTCAGCTCCGGCGCCTCGCCGAGGATGAAGTTGCCGTCGGGCGTGAAGCTCTCCGGGCCGTTGATCAGCTGGTTGATGCCCGCCGTCTGCAGCGCCGGGCACGCGGCCCATCGCCAGCTCCATGATCGGCGCGAAGTGGTCGAAGTCGGCGTCGAGCAGCTTGAAGTGGAAGTCGCGCGGGATGCCGTCGTCGGCCCACGGGATCGGGTTCGGCTCGTAGCCGCCCATCACGAGGCCGCCGACCTCTTCCTTGTAGTAGGTCAGCCGGTCGGGGTCGCGCAGCGTCGGCAGGTCGCGCGGCACGCCGCATCGAACTGGGCGGTGATGACGTACTGATGCTCGCACCGAGACGAGCGGCACGTTGACGCCGACCGTCGCGGCCAGCGTCGCGCGTCCACTGGCCGGCGCAGCACACGACGACGCTCGCACTCGATCCGGCCGTGCGTCGGTGACGACCGCCGTGATCACGCCGTCGACGACCTCGATGCTCGAGCACCTCGGTGTCCTCGCAGATCGTCGCGCCGGCCATGCGCGCGCCCGGGCCAGCGCCATGGTGATGTCGGACGGGTTGGCCTGACCGTCGGTCGGCAGGAAGGCCGCACCGACCACGTCGTCGACCTTCATCAGCGGCCACAGCTCCTGCGCCTCGCTGCGGCGACAGCAGGTGCATCTCGAGGCCGAACGACTTCGCGGTCGTCGCCTGGCGCTTGACCTCGTTCCAGCGCTCCTCGTTGCAGGCCAGCCGCAGGCCGCCGTTCATCTTCCAGCCGGTGGCCAGACCGGTCTCGGCCTCCAGCCGCTTGTAGAGATCGACGGAGTAGCCGAGCAGCTGGGTGATGTTGGCGCTGCGTGCGCAGCTGGCCGACCAGACCCGCGGCGTGGAACGTCGAGCCCGATGTCAGCTTGTGCCGCTCGAGCAGCACCGTGTCGGTCCAGCCGAGCTTGGCGAGGTGGTAGGCGGTCGAGCAGCCGACGATGCCGCCGCCGATGATCACGGCTCGAGCCGAAGTTGGTTGGTCCGTCACTGCCGTGCCCTTCCGGTATTCCGCCAGGTTATGGCTAGCATCGGCGGCGTGGGGCACACCAACTCGGCGATCTCTGTGCGCGGTCTGTGGAAGGTCTACGGGCCCAAGCCGGAGCGAATCGTCGGGTCGGAATTGGCCGACCTGCCGCGCCGGCAACTGCAGAACGAGACGGGCAACGTCGTGGCGATGCGCGACATCGACATGGACGTCGCGCCCGGCGAGGTGTTCGTGGTGATGGGCCTGTCGGGCAGCGGCAAGTCGACGCTCATCCGCTGCCTGACGCGGCTGATCGAACCGACCGTCGGCACGGTTCGGATCGGCGACGATCGACGTCACCAAGGCCGACACGGACACAGCTGCTCGACGTGCGTCGCCACAAGGTGTCGATGGTGTTCCAACACTTCGGTCTGCTGCCGCATCGCACGCTCATCGACAACGTCGCGTTCGGTCTCGAGGTGCGCGGCGTCGACAAGACCGAGCGCCGCGCGCAAGGCCAACGAGATGCTCGAACTCGTCGGTCTCTCCGACATGGGCAGCTACGCCCGCATCAGCTCAGCGGTGGCCAGCAGCAGCGCGTCGGGCTGGCCCGAGCGCTGGCCACCGACCCCGACATCTTGCTGTTCGACGAGCCGTTCTCGGCGCTCGATCCGTTGATCCGCCGCGACATGCAGGACGAGGTCGATCCGGCTGCGTCGCGAGGTCAACAAGACGATGGTGTTCATCACCCACGACCTGTCCGAGGCGCTGCGGCTCGGCGACCGCATCGCGATCATGCGCGACGGCCGCTTCGTGCAGGTCGGCACGCCCGAAGCGGTCGTGGTCGAGCCCGCCGACGAGTACGTCGAGAACTTCGTGCGCGACGTGCCGCGGTCGTTCGTCGTGCCGGTCGAGCACGTCATGCGCGACGTCGACGGCTCGACGCAGTTCTGCGGCTCGGTCGCACTCGGCACCAAGGTCCGCGACGTCGTCCCGTTGGTCGCCCACTCCGAGCTGCCGGTGCAGGTCGTCGACGCCGACGGACGTCAGGTCGGCTGCGTCGATCGTGTCCACGTGCTGCGCTGATCGCCGGCGTCGACGGATGACCGCAGGCGGTCCCTGCGCTGCAGACGCCGGCCGCCACCGACGGCGGCGGCTCGTCGCGCCGACCCGCACCGATCGCTGATCGTCGTCGGCTCGATCGTGCTCGGCGTCGTCGATCTACAAGATCACCGCGGCAGCAGGATGTGCCCGTCGTGGCTCGACCTCCACGTGCAGCAGCATGCCGCAGGACGCGTACCACTGGATCACGCAGAACACCGGTCGCAACGCGGTCCTCGACGCGATCAAGTCGATCGGCAGCGCGATCGAGTGGTGCGTCGATCGAGCACTGTCGCTGCTGCGCGCTCCTGCACTGGACCGGCGTCGTCGCGCTCGTCTTCGTGATCGGCTACCTGCGTGCCGGTCTGCGCACGGCGATCTACGCCGTCGCTGTCGATGTTCGCCGTCGGGCTCTGCGGGTTCTGGGATCTGACGATGATCACGCTGTCGATCATGCTCGTCGCCGTGGTGCTGGCGATGCTGATCGGCGTGCCGCTCGGCATCTGGTCGGGCCTCGTCCGACCGCGCCGAGACGCGCGCTGCGACCGATCCTCGACACCGCGCAGGTCATGCCGGCGTACGTGTACCTGATCCCTTGCGTCGCGTTCTTCGGCATCGGCGTACCCGGCGGCGGTCGTCGCCACGTTCGTCTTCGCCGTGCCGCCGGCGGTGCGGCTCACCAGCCTCGGGCTTGCGTCAGGTGCCGGTCGTCTCGACCGAGGTCGGCGTGTCGTTCGGGTCGCACGGGCACCCAGCTGCTCGACAAGGTGCAGCTGCCGTTGGCCCGCAAGACCGGTCCTGCTCGGCCTCAACCAGGTGATCATGATGGCGTTCGGCATCGTCGTCATCGCCTCGCAGATCGGCACCGGCGACGTCGGCGACCAGGTGTTGGCGGGTCTGCAGAAGCTCGACGCGAAGCTGGCCGTTCTCTGCAGGGTTCTGCATCGTGTTCGCGGCGATCGCGCTCGACCGCATCACCACCGGCGAACGCAGCGCGTCAAGCACGGTCGTCGCATCCAAGCGTGTGGGTCGCCGATCGACGGAAGCTGTGGATCGGCGCGGCTCGTGGTCGTCGTGCGTCGCTGCGTTGTCGCGCGACGGTGCTCGACGCTGCCCGACTTCCCGTCGTGGCGCATCGGCATCGGCTCGTGGGCCGAGTCGGTCGATCGACTGGCTCAACGACGAACGTCCGCACACGGCGTGCCCGATCATCGGTGGCACGGATTCGATCAGCGACTTCATCGTCCGCGACGTCCTCGATCCGCTCCGCGGCGTGCTGCAGGATGCGGCCTGGTGGTTCGTGGTGCTGGTCTTCGCCGTGCTCGGCTGGCTCAGCGGCGGCTGGCGGCTCGCAACGTTCTGTGCGGTGGCCCTCGTCGGCATCGCGGCGATGGACAACTGGGACCTCGCCATGGACACGCTGAGCCAGGTGCTCGGTCGCGGTCACCATCAGCGTGTGCCTCGCCATCCCGATCGGCATCTGGTGCGGCCGCTCGCGGTGGCTCGAGACGCGTGCTGCGCCCGTTCCTCGACACCGCGCAGGTGCTGCCCGCAGTTCGTGTACCTCGTGCCGGTCGTGTTCCTGTTCAGCGTCGGCCGCATCCCGGGCGTGATCGCCGCTGTCATCTACGCCTTGCCGCCGGGCATCCGGCTGGTCAGCCTCGGTCTGCGAGAGGTGCTCGTTCGCGCCGCGCGAAGCGGCGATCTCGTTCGGCGCGACACCTCGTCAGGAGCTGTTCAAGGTGCAGCTCCCGCTGGCGTTCAAGTCGATCATGCTCGGCATCAACCAGGTGATCCTGATGGTGCTGGCGACCGTGATCATCGCCGGCCTGATCGGCGGCGGCGCGCTCGGCCTCGAGGCGCTCGGCGGCTTCACCAAACCGAACCTGAAGATGGGTGATGGCGTGGCGGCCGGGGTGAGTATTGTGCTGTTGGCGATGGTCCTCGACCGGCTCACCCAGGCGTGGGGCAACCGATCGGCTCCGGAGAATCGCACATCGTGAGCATGCCCCGCAACGATCGGGACCAAAGGGGAGAACATGAGATCAAGGATTCGTACGATCCGCCCGCTTCGCGGCGGCTGGCGTCGCGTTCGCGTTCGTCGCCGCTGCGTGCGGCAGCGACGACGACAGCAGCATCGCAGCGACGGCACCGACGGCAGCGCGACCGCTGCCGACCGCGCCGGCGACCGACCGGCACCGCCGCACGGCGACAGCCACGCCGGCCGCGGCCGGCGGGAGCCGGCATCAAGCTGGCCGTCAACCCGTGGACCGGTTCGGCGGTCAACGCCAACGTCGCCAAGGTCGTGCTCGGAGTCCAAGCTCGGCACGCCGACCGAGCTCGTCGACATCGACGAGAACGCCGACGTGGGTCGGCCTCGACGCCGGCGACCTCGACGCCAACCTCGAGATCTGGCCGTCGGGTCACGCCGCCGACCACAAGACCTACATCGACGAGAAGAAGACCGTCGTCGACATCGGCCTGCTCGGCCCGACCGCCAAGATCGGCTGGTACGTACCGACGTTCGTCATCGACGAGCACCCCGAGCTGAAGACGTGGGAAGGCTTCAAGGATCCCGACGCTCGCCAAGCTGTTCGCGACCGCCGAGTCCGGCGATCAGGGCCAGTTCCTGATGGGTGACCCGAGCTACGTCACCTACGACGAGCAGATCATCAAGAACCTCAACCTGCCGCTGAAGTACGTCGTCGCCGGCTCCGAGGCGGCGTTGATCACGGCGATCGAGCAGGCCGAGACCGATCAGAAGCCGTTGCTGCTGCAGTTCTGGCAGCCGCACTGGTTGCAGTCGAAGGTCAAGCTGACCGAGGTCAAGCTGCCCGACGTCACCGATGCCTGCCTCGCCTCGCGCCGCTGCCGCCGACGGCGCAGTACGCCTGCGACTACCCGGTCGACCCGCTGTACAAGGCGGCCAACGCCGGTCTCGAGGCGAAGAACAAGGCAGCGTTCGACTTCCTGTCGAAGTTCCAGCTGACCACCGATCAGCAGAACGAGATCGCCGCCATGATCGACAGCGACGGCCATGACGCCGGACGCTGCTGCCAAGAACTGGGTCGACGCCAACCCCGACGTCGTCAACGCCTGGCTCGGCTGACCCTGACCCGCACCGTTCGACCTGACTCCGGACCCCTATGCGGGGCGACAGGCGTCAGACGCTGGTTACTTGGCCCGGTAGAAGTCGACCGGTTCCGGCGGCGAGGGGGGTGTTGCCGAGGATCAGGTCGGCGGCCTTCTCGGCCATCATCATCACCGGCGCGTAGATGTTGCCGTTGGTGACGTAGCGCATCGCCGAGGCGTCGACCACACGAACACCGTCGACACCGTGCACCCTCATCGTCAGCGGGTCGACGACGCTGTCGTCGTCGGCGCGGCCCATGCGGCAGGTGCACGACGGATGCAGCGCCGTCTCGCCGTCGGTGCGCACCCACTCGAGGATCTGCTCGTCGGTCTCGACGCTCGGCCCCGGTGAGACCTCGCCGCCGTTGAACGGCTCCATCGCCGGCTGGTTGAGGATGCGCCGGGCGATGCGGATCGCCTCGACCCACTCGCGGCGATCCTCGGGCGTCGAGATGTAGTTGAACCGCAACGCCGGCTTGGCCTTCGGGTCGGTCGACGTGATCTGCACCGAGCCCCGCGAGTTGCAGTACATCGGGCCGATGTGGACCTGGTAGCCGTGGCCGCCTGCCGGTGACGAGCCGTCGTAGCGCACCGCGATCGGCAGGAAGTGGAACATCAGGTTCGGGATAGGCGACCTCGTCGTTGCTGCGCGCGAAACCGCCGCCCTCGAAGTGGTTCGACGCGCCCGGGCCCTTGCGCAGGAACAGCCACTCGGCACCGATGAACGGCCGCCGCCACATCTTCAACTGCGGCTGCATCGACACCGGTTGCTTGCACGAGTACTGCACGTAGACCTCGAGGTGGTCCTGCATGTGCTGGCCGACCGCCGGCAGGTCGTGGACGACGGGGATGCCGAGCGCGCCGAGTGCCTTCGGCGTCGCCGACACCGCTGAGCTGCAGCAGCTGCGGCGAGTTGAACGCACCGCCGCACAGGATGACCTCGCCGGCAGTCGACCTGCTGCATGCCGGCCCGCGTCGAGTGCTGAACTCCACGCCGGTGGCCCGCGTGCCGTCGAACAGCACGCGGTGCACCAGGGCGCGCGTCGTGACCGTCAGGTTCTTGCGGTCCATCACCGGGTGGAGGTAGGCGCGCGCCGCGCTGAGCCGGCGACCGCGGCGCACGTTGCGGTCGAACTTGGCGAAGCCCTCCTGCTGGTAGCCGTTGACGTCGTCGGTGATCGGGATACCCGGCCTGTTGCACCGCCTCGAAGAACGCGCCGAACAGCGGGTTGGTCGCCGGACCGCGCTCGAGCTCGAGCGGACCGCTGTGGCCGCGGTACTCGTCGGTGCCCTCGGCGGCCAGGCAGTTCTCCATCCTCTTGAAGTACGGAAGGCAGTGCGCGTAGTCCCACGTCTCCATGCCGGGATCGGCCGCCCACCGCTCGTAGTCCAGCGGGTTGCCGCGCTGGAAGATCATCCCGTTGATGCTGCTGGAGCCGCCGAGCACCTTGCCGCGAGCGTGATAGATCCGGCGGCCGTTCATGAACGGCTCGGGCTCGCTCTCGTACTTCCAGTCGTAGAACTTGCTGCCGATCGGAAACGTCAGCGCCGCCGGCATGTGGATGAAGACGTCCCACTTGTAGTCGGGACGACCGGCCTCGAGCACCAGCACGCGAGGTGGTCGGATCGGCGCTGAGCCGGTTGGCCAGCGCCGAGCCGGCCGACCCGCCGCCGACGATGACGTAGTCGAACATGCTCATGTCTGGTTTCTCACAGCTGCACTCGTTCGTGCGGTCGCGGCGACCAACCGGCCGACCTCATCGGCATCGATCGTCGCCGGGGAATCGGTAGGCCGGTCCGTGGGCGTGGATGGCGCCGACGACTCGGCCACCGGCGTCACGAATTGGTGCCGCAACCGAGTTGAGCCCGTCGAGGAACTCTTCGAACGCCCACGCGTAGCCCTTCGCCGCTATCTCGGCGAACCGGCTGCGGATCGCGGCGGCGTCGGTCAGCGTTCCGCTGGCCGTCCGTTCGAGCGGCTGGGCGAGGTACGCGTCGGCGTCGATCGCGCCGAATGCCAACAGCACCTGACCCGACGACACGGTGTGAGCTCGGAGGCGCTCACCCGTCCAGTCGCGGATCTGCACCTGGTTGTCGGCGTCGACCTGATCGAGGTACAGCATGTCGAACCCGTCGGCGATCGACAAGCCCGCGGCCTCACCCGTGGCCTTGACGAGCGTGTGCAGATGCGGTCGAACGGCTGCGATCAACGTGCGGCCGGGCAGGACTGCGGCAGCGATCTCGACCATGCCGGAACCGATGCGGTAACTGCCGCCGGGCTCGACCTGTTCGACCATGCCGAGGTCCTCGAGCGTCGACAGCATCCGTCGAGACGGTGCTCTTCGGCAAGGTCGACCCGGTCGGCGACATCGGTGACGCCGGCAGGGCCGCCCGACAGGCAGCGCAGCACTGCGAACGCTCGCTCGACGGACTGAACGCCTGACATCAGATCGGCGCCATCAGGCTGGGAACGCCCCTTGCATGCGCGCTGCCTCGAGCGTGTTCTCGAGCAGGCAGGCGATGGTCATCGGCCCGGTGCCGCCGGGCATCGGGGTGATCGCTCCGGCGATCGCCTGCGACGGGCTCGAAGTCGACGTCGCCGACGATGCCGGATTCGGTGCGCGACACGCCGACGTCGATCACCGTCGCGCCCGGCTTGACGTGGTCGGCGGTGATCATCCGCGCCTGGCCGGCGGCGGCGACGATGATGTCGGCGTCGCGGCACACCGCGACGAGGTCGCTGGTGCGCGAGTGGGCAAGCGTGACGGTGGCGTCGACGCCCTTGCGGCCGAGCAGCAGCACCAGCGGCAGGCCGACCAGCGTCGAGCGGCCGACCACGACGGCGCGCTGCGCCGGCGGTCGGGATGTCGTAGCGCTCGAGCAGACGCATCACACCCAGCGGCGTGCACGGCACGTGCCCGCGCTGGCCGCGCACGAGGCGACCCATCGAGCGCCTCGGTGAGGCCGTCGACGTCCTTCTCCGCCGGGATCAGGCGCAGCACGGCTCGGCGTCGAGGTCGCCCGGGCAGCGGGAGCTGGCACGAGGATTCCGTGCACGCCTGGGTCGGCGGCGCAACGCCGCGACCGCGTCCTCGACCTCGGCCTGGCTGACGTTGCCGTCGACGGCCGACGTGCCGCGACTGCATGCCGGCCTCGGCGGCCTTCTTGTGCTTGCTGCGCACGTAGATCTGGCTCGGCTTGTCGTCGCCGACGAGCACGGTGGCCAGGCACACGGGCGGGTTGCCGGCGCGCTTCGATCTCGGCGCGCAGCGCGGCGACGGTCTCGTCGCGCAGCCGGTTGCCGTCCATGAGACGGCGCCGCCTCGCGGTCGATGCGCTTCGCTGGTCATGAGCCAGTCACGACAGACCGACGATCTCGCCGTCTCGTCGAAGTCGATGATCGAGCGCGGCCGGGTGCGGAACCGAGGCCGGGCATCGTGCGCATGTCGCCGCAGATCGGATAGATGAACCCGGCACCGACCGACGCGCGCACCTCGCGCACGGTCAAGCGTGTGGCCGGTCGGAGCGCCCTTCAGCGAGGCGTCGCCGCAGATCGACAGGTGCGTCTTGGCGATGCAGACCGGCAGGTTGCCGAAGCCGTTCTTCTCGTAGTCGCGCCAGCTGCGTGTTGGCGGCCGGCGGAGTAGTCGACGTTGGCCGCGCCGTAGATCTTCGTGGCGACGGTCTCGATCTTCGTCTTCAGCGCGTGCGTCGAGCGGGTAGCAGAACTGGAAGTTGCTCGGCTCGTCGCACGCCTCGACGACCGCCTGCGGCGAGCTCGATCGCACCCTTGCCGCCGTCGGCGAAGTGGCGTGCACACGGCGACGCGCGCGCCGACCGACTCGGCGATCTCGCGGATGGCCTGGTGCTCGCTGTCGAAGTCGCCGGGGAAGGCGTTGATGGCGACGACCGGCGACACGCCGTGGACCTTGACGTTCTCGATCTGCTTGCGCAGGTTGGCGGCGCCGGCGTGCACGTCGTCGGGGTTCTCGGCCAGCAGGTCGGGGGGCAGCGGCTTGCCGGCGACGATCTTGTACTTGCCCGAGTGCGCCTTCAGCGCGCGCACCGTCGCCACCAGCACCGCGGCGTCGGGAGCCATGCCGGAGGCGCGGCACTTGATGTTGAAGAAGCGCTCGGCGCCCATGTCGGCGCCGAAGCCGGCCTCGGTGATGAGGTAGTCGCCGCTGTGGATGCCGATCAGGTCGGCGATGATCGACGAGTTGCCGTGGGCGATGTTGCCGAACGGGCCGGCGTGCACGATGCACCGGCGTGTTCTCGAGCGTCTGCAGCAGGTTCGGCTTGAGCGCGTCGCGCATGATGACGGCCATCGAGCCGGCGCCCTGCAGCTGCTCGGCGGTGACGGGCTCGCCGGCACGGCGTGTAGCCGACGACGATGCGACCGAGGCGGTCGCGCAGGTCCTGCGGCGACGTGCGACAGCGCGAAGATCGCCATCACCTCGGAGGCGGCGGTGATGTCGAAGCCGGTCTGGCGGGTGACGCCGTCCTCCTTGCCGCCGAGGCCGACGACGATGTTGCGCAGCGCGCGGTCGTTGACGTCGAGCACGCGCCGCCACGTGATGTTGTCGAGGTCGAGGTCGAGCTCGTTGCCCTGGTGCAGGTGGTTGTCGAGCATCGCCGACAGCAGGTTGTGCGCCGCGGTGACGGCGTGGAAGTCGCCGGTGAGGTGCAGGTTGAGCAGCTCCATCGGGATCACCTGGCTGTAGCCGCCGCCGGCCGCGCCGCCCTTGATGCCGAACGTCGGGCCCATCGACGGCTGGCGGATGGCGATCACGGCCTTCTTGCCGATGTGCTTCATCGCCTGGCCGAGGCCGACGGTGGTGGTGGTCTTGCCCTCGCCGAGCGGCGTCGGCGTGATCGCCGTGACGACGACGTACTTGGCCTTCGGTCGGTCGGCCAGCTCGTCGATCGCGTCGAGCCTGATCTTGGCCAGCTGTCGCCGTAGGGCTCGAGCAGGTGCGGGCCGATGCCCATCTGCGCGGCGATGTCGGTGAGCGGCGCAGCTTGGCGGCGCGGGCGATCTCGAGGTCGGATGGAAATGCCACTGGTTGACTCCTTTGTCGGATCAGCTGTCGATGTGAGATCAGCTGGACGATTCCACTCTACGGAACCAGCCCACGATGCGGAATGCTAGTCGGTTCCCGCAATGGTGCTGCCACCGAAGATCTGGCCGGTCGGGAACGACCTCGATCCGGGTCACGTCGACATGCGTCGGCATCGTCACGGCCATCCCGACGACCGCGGCCACGTCCGCCGGTTGCAGGGACGTCGCGCCGGAGTACAGGCGGTCGACCGCGGCGATCGTGGCCGCCCGATCGCGGCGTCGTACAGGTTGTGTCTCCACCCGTCCGGGGGCAAGGACGGTGATGCGAACGGCGAGTTCCGTGGAGGTCCATTCGCAACCCGTCGGCGAAGCGTTGAGGGCGGCCTTGGTTGCGGAGTACGATCGCGCTGTTCGCAGTCGGGCGGGTGCCGGCGATCGAACCGGTGAACACGACATGTCCGCGGTTGCGCTGCACCATCCCGGGAAGCACCGCCATCGTCGAGTGGACGGCGACGCGCAGGTTGATGTCGATCAGCGCGTCGGCAACCGCGGTGTTCGACGACTGTGCGGGCTGCAGATCGCCGATCGTGCCGGCGTTGTTCACCAGTACGTCGACATCGAGGGCCCGGAGAGTGCAGCGGCCAGCACCTCGGCATCGCGAACATCGACGCCATGCGTGGTGACTCCGTCGAGATCGTGCAACTGGTCGAGCGCTGCGTCCGCCAGGGCCAACGGCGTGCACGTGCATGCCGAGGCGCACGAGCTCGGCGCAGACCGCTCGCCCGATCCCTCCGGACCGCGCCCGTCACGACCGCAGTTCGGTACGGCGCTCACAGGTCTTTGCAGAGGCGCAGGGCGTCGTAGACGGCGGCGTGGATGTTGCGCCCGGCGACCGCGTCGCCGATGCGGAACAACTGGATAGCCGTCGCCGCTTCGATGCCGGTCTGCGGCCGGCCCTCCATCAGGGCCCCGTAGTCGACTTCGCCGCCGTTGGCGAGAGCCCTTCAGCTCGGAAGTACAACTCGTCGTTGGCCAGCACGCCGTGATCGACGACGACTGCATCGACGGTGCGAGTCGTGCGGTACGCGGCGAGTGGTCGCTGCCGACTTCGACGACCAGCCGGCCGCCGTCGCGGCGCACCGATCGCACACGCTGGTTGAGGGTGATCCGGGTGTCGGTCTCGTTGAACGCCCGCGCGTACGGCACCATGTTGAGCCCGCCGACATCGACGCCAACGATCCGTTCCGGCGTGACGATCTCCAGCCGTGCCCCCGAGCGCGCGATGCATCTCGGCGGTCGTCATCGCCGAGTGCGTGCCGTTGTCGTCGTACAGCAGCACGTCGCCGCTGGGTCGCGACGTCGCCGCCGACCACGTCCCACGCCGACACGACGAGGTCGTCGCCGGCCTCGAGCATCGGGTAGCTGCGGCAGGCCACCGGTTGCGATGATGACGACGTCGGGCTCGAAGGTCGCGACCACGGTGCTCGCGTCGGCGTAGGTGTCGTAGCGGACGTCGACACCGAGCCGGGCGCAGCTCGCTGACCGCGCCAGTCGACGATGCCCATGCAGGTCCTGCCGGCGCGGGTTGCGCACCGCGAGACGGATCTGACCACCGGCCCACGGCATCGCCTCGAGCAGCGACGACGTCGTGGCCGCGCTCGGCGCACACCCGCGCCGCCTCCAGGCCGCCGGGCCCGCCGCCGATCACGACGACACGTCGCGGCGCGTCGGCGCGAGTGGGATGACGTGCGGCATCGTCGGCTCGCGGCCGGTCGCGGCGTTGTGGATGCACAGCGCCTCACCGGCCTGGTAGATGCGATCGAGGCAGTACGTCGCGCCGACGCATGGCCGGATCGCGGGCTCGACGCCCGAGCTCGATCTTGCGAACGATGTGCGGGTCGGCGATGTGGCGCGGGTCATGCCGACCATGTCGACCAGGCCCTCGCGGATCGCGTGGCGTGCCGTCGCCACATCGTCGATCTTCGAGGCGTGCAACACGGCCAGGCCCGTGTCGGCGCGCACCATCCCGGCGAAGTCGAGGTGCGGCGCCGAGCGCATGCCGTGGATCGGGATCACGTCGGTGAGCACCGCGTCGTTGATCGATGTTGCCGCGGATGACGTTGACGAAGTCGATCAGTCCGGCAGCGGTCGAGGCGCCGCAGGATCTCGAGGCCGACCGGTGTCGTCGATGCCCGTCCTCGCATGCGTTCGTCGACGGCCATCCGGATGCCGACGATGAAGTCGGGTCCGACGCGGTCGCGGATCGCCCGGCAGCACGCGCAGCGGGAAGCGCATGCGGTTGTCGAACGAACCGCCGTACTCGTCGTCGCGATGGTTGGTGGCGGGCGACCAGAACTGATCGAACAGGTGGCCGTACGCCTCGATCTCGATGCCGTCCATCCCGCCCGCCTGCATCCGCTCGGCGGCGTCGGCGTAGTCGCCGACGATGCGCTCGATGTCCCAGTGCTCGGCCATCTTCGGGTGAGATGCGGTGCGCAGGCTCGCGCAGCGGCGACGGCGCCACGACCGGCAGCCAGTCGTCCTGGCCCCAACCGGTGCGACGCCCGAGGTGGCTGATCTGGATCATCGCCGCGGCGCCGTGCTCGTGGATGTCGTCGGTCATGGCCCGGATCCACGGGACGATCTCGTCGTCGTAGGCGTGCAGGTTGCCGAACGCCGGCGGACTGTCGGGCGACACGATCGGCGGTGCCGGCGGTCATCGTCATGGCCAGACCGCCCTTGGCCTTCTCGACGTGATACAGCCGGTAGCGATCCTTCGGCATGCCGTCTTCGCTGTAGGCCGGCTCGTGCGACGACGAGAAGACGCGGTTGCGCAACTGAAGGTGCTTCAAAGTGAACGGTTGGAGTAGCGGATCCGAATGCACGGTGACTTCTTTCAACCTCTCGCGTTCAGCTCTGGACGGGACCAGTGGCCGTCGCTAGTTTGATCCGTAAGGGACTCTCAGCGCCAATGGGTGCACATAGCTCTGGAGGTCAACCGTGGTCGTATCCGTCCATCCGATCCGGCGTGTTCGTCGGCTTCGTCGCGCAGGTGTCTTCGCCTCGTTGATGTTGCTGCTGACAGTCCTGATGATCCCGGCATCGCCAGCAAGCGCGTCCAAGCACGACGACGACAACGGTCGTTCGCCGGTGCTGTTCTTCGCGTCCGACGGCATGCGCCAGGACCTCATCGAGAAGTACGCCCAACAGGGCGTCGTGCCGGGCTTTCAGGATCTGTTGCGCAAGGGCGTGAAGGCCTCCGACAACGGTTTGCTGACACAGGCGCCGCCCAACACGGGAGCCGGATGGTTCACCTTGGCAACCGGCGCATGGCCGGCGGTCACCGGCTCGACCAACAACACGTTCCACATCAACGGCCAGCCGTTCACCAACAGCACGGCAGCCTTCGGTGCCAACAACATCCTGCAGGCCGAGTCCATCGCCCAGTCGGCTGAACGCGGCGGACTGAAGGTCGCCCAGATCGAGTGGGCCGGCGGTCGGAGCAGCAGCATCCAGGGTCCGACGCTCGACTTCCGAAGCTTCCTCTCCGGTCGGGGCGTCACGACGAACTACGTGTCGCCGACCGACATCGCCAAGTTCGTCGCCTCGTTCGGTGTTCAGTACGACCACCCCGCGGGGTTTGCCAACCAGCCGCCCTTCCCGCAAGCCGCTCCCTCGCCGGCGACGGGCTGGACCAACGTGCCGGCATCGTTCAGCCCGGCGATGGAGATGCGCATGCGCGTCGTCGACTTCGGTGTCGACAAGTACGGCCTCAACGCGTACATCTACGACAGCACGAACAACCATCGAACCGACTACAACCGCGTGCTCTTCGCGCCGGCCAAAGATGGTGGAAACGCAGTTGCTGATCTCCGCGAGGGTCAGCTGGCCGACGTCAAGGTCGTCGTCCAGGGCGGCGCGCTCGCCGGCAAGACAGCGGCAATGTTGGTGAAGGTCGAGCGTCTGACGAAGGACCTCTCGCAGGTCCGGCTGTTCCACACCTCCGTCACGCGCGCGATCGCGTCCTGGCCGACCTGGCCCGGCGAGCCAGGCTTCACCGGCGACTTCGAGGACTACGTGGCGGCGACGTTCCCGTCTTCGCAGGCCGGCGACTTCGCCGTGCTCGAATCCGGGATCGTCAGCGAAGACACCTATGCCCAGCAAGGACAGTACTGGGAGAAGTCGTACCAGCCGATCATCAAGTACGTCCTCGACACGTACAAGCCTGATCTCGCCCTCGTCGGGTATCCCGGGACCGACGAGTTCTCGCATCAGTTCCTCGGGCTCGTCAGCAAGACGCTCCCGAACGGTCAGCCGAACCCGGCGTACGACGACGTCGAGGTCAACGGCACGCCCGACGGTCGTGTTCGCCAGCGCGAGGGATACATCCGCCGCGCGTACCAGGGCTCCGACGCGACGATGCGCCTCGCCCAACAGCACCTCTCGCGTAATGATGATCACAAGGGACACGGCCACGACGGCGATGACGGCAGCGACGTCACCACGTTCGTGTCATCCGACCACGGCTTCGCGCCGCAGTTCCTCGCGATCGACGCCAGTCAGCCTCTGGTCGACCTCGGCCTGCTGTCCAAGCCACAGACGGGGAACTGCCGACCCGCCACAGGCGAGACCATCGGCAAGGCCAAGGCCTGCTGGGCAGGCGGGGCCGTGCAGATCTACCTCAACCTCGCCGGCCGCGATCCGGTGAACCCAGCCTTCCAACAGGTCGCGGCGGCCGACGAAGCGGCAACCGTGGCTCAGATCAAAGCGGCCTACCAGGGCCTCACCGATCCGAACGACTGGACAGGTGATGGCGCGCCCGAGGACTGGACGGTGATCGACCGCGTGTTCACGAAGGCCGAGGCCCGCTACATCCCGAACGGCGAGAACAGCACGGCCAACATGTCGAACCCGACGCGCACCGGCGACGTCGTCGCCTTCGCCTACCCGCCGTACCAGTTCGACGCCGAGACCCCCGGAACGCTCGTTGCGCTGTCGGCGTTCTTCGGTCAGCACGGCTATGTGCCCGACGTGCAGGACCTGCCGAACAACATCAACATGCGGGCCACGTTCCTGGCCGGTGGCGAGGGAATCGGTCGTGGCACCATCGACGATGTACGCAGCATCGACCTCGCTCCCACGATCGCGTTCATCCTCGGCGTTCCCGAGCCGCAACAGAGTCAGGGCAAGGTGCGCCTCGACATGTTGAAGGACGGCAGGTCGCTCACTCTCGTGCCGTTGATCGGTCTGAACGACTTCCACGGACAACTAGACCAGACGACGTTCACCGCAGACGGTTTGGCTGTCACCGTTGGCGGAGCGCCGAAGCTCGCAACGATGTTCGCGGAGGAGGCCGCGCAGTTCGAACACGGCGCTCCACTTGTGGCCGCCGGTGACAACGTCGGCGCATCACCAGCGAACTCCAGCCTGCTACAGGACACCCCGACGATCGACGTCGAGAACGCCTGGGGTCTCGCCGCCACGTCCTACGGCAACCACGAGTTCGACTATGGCGTCGAGCGGTTGCAGCAGCATCAGGCGCGCGCCAACTTCCCGTTCCTCGGTGCGAACATCGTCGACGAGACGACCCAGCAGAATCCGGACTGGGTCCAGGGAACCCATGTCATCGACTACAACGGGCTCAAGATCGGTCTCATCGGCATCGAACTCGAGTCGACCCCTGAGCTCGTCAGTGCTGGAGCAACTGCGGGCCTCGACTTCCTTCCGGCGGTGCAAACGATCCACACGGAGTCTGCGAAGCTGCGCCAGCAGGGGATCAGGATCCAAGTGGTGTTGATCCACGAAGGCACAGCGCTCGGCAGCAACGCCGTCGATGGCACGGCGGCGGTTCCATGGCAGGGCCCGATCGTCGACATCGCCAATGGGATCCAGGACACGACAGTCGATGCAATCATCGCCGGGCACACCCACCGCGTCTCGAACCTCATGGTCGGCAACATCCTCGTCACCGAAGGGATCAACGCCGGCGCCAGCTACTCGGTGGTGCAGATGGTGGTGAAGGGTCGTGATGTCGAGTGGGCCGGCGGTGCGACCCGCATCGCCAAGAACATCGGTGTCGCTGCCGATCCCACCGTGCAGGCGATTGTCGACGATGCCAACGCGCAGACCGCTGTCTTGCGCAATCAGGTCATCGGCACGCAGTCGATCGACATCAAACGGGCGCCTGATCGACTGGCAGAGTCGGCGATGGGCAACATGGTGGCCGATGCGATGAGGTTGAAGTATCCCGGCGTCGATGCTGCATACACCAACTCGGGTGGGTTGCGTGTCGATCTGCTCGTCACGCCACCGACGGCAGGTGAGGCACCCGGCGAGATCACGTGGGGCGAGATGTTCTCCGTGCTCCCGTTCGGCAACCGCACGACGATCCTGACCCTCACCGGTGCGCAGCTCGAGCAAGCGTTCCTCAACGGGTTTTCACCGAAGTGTGACCCGTCGATCAACACCGGTCGGTTCCCGCAGATCTCCGGGTTGAAGGTCAGTTACACCTGTAACGGCACGACTCCCGTGATCACGGAGATGTCGAAGGCGCCGGACGGTGTCGGCGGGACGCTGACGCCGATCGGCCCGACCGACACTGTTCGCTTCGTGACCAACGACTTCATGTTCACCGGCGGCGACGGCTACACCGTCTTCGCGCAGGGCACCGATGTACAGCAGCCGGGCGACGACCTGTTGCAGGTCGCGATCGACTACGTCACCGCCAACTCGCCGGTAGCCCCAGTCGTCGACGGAAGAATCACTCAAGCCTGACGGTCAGGCTCGGAAGGCGTCGATCATCGGGTCGCGAGACATGGGCATGGCACCGTTTGCCGTGATCACGACTTGCTGCTCGAGCTTGACGCCTTCCTTGCCGCCGACTTCGCCGATGAAGCTCTCGACGCACACCACCATGTTCTCCTCGAACACGCCGTCGTAGCCCCAGTCGGCGTAGTCGGCGGCGTACGCGACCGTCGGGTACTCGTCGACCATGCCGGCGCCGTGGATCATCATCATGTAACGATTCGGCACGTACTCATCGGGAACCGGCCAGCACCTCTCGCCGAACTCCTTGAACGAGAGGCCGGGCTTGATCAGTTCGATGTTGGTCAGGATCTGCTCCTGTGCGATGTCGTACAACTTGCGTTGGTCGGCCGTCGGTGACTTGCCGGGGCACACCAGCGTGCGCGAGATGTCGGCGAGGTAGCCGAGTGGGCCCACCATGTCGGTGTCGAAGGCAACGAGCTCGCCGGGCAGGATCACCTTGTTGCTGGCTTCCTGGAACCACGGGTTCGTCCGTGGTCCCGATGTCAGCAGGCAGCACTCGATCCACTCGCCGTCGTGTTCGATGTTGGCGTGATGGAGGATGCTCCACAGCTCGTTCTCGGTCATGCCGGGTTGCAGTGCCTGACGGATGCGATCGACGCCGACGTCGCACACGTCGATCGCCAGTTGCAGCGCCATCAGCTCCTCGGGCGTCTTGATCATGCGCGCCAGTTCCAGCGGCTCCTGGGCGTCGAACAACTGGATACCCGCGTCCGTCAGGTGCTTGGCACCCCACGGCTCACAACGGTCGATCGCGAGGCGTTGATCAGGACCGCCGTACTGACGCATGAGATCGATGATGTCGCGCGACCACACCTCGGCCTTCTCCTGCGTTCGCGGGCCGGCCAAGAAGTAGAACCACGGCACGGCCTTGCGAACCTCGTCGACCGAATCGAGGTCTTCCTGCAGGTACATGCACGTGCCGAACTCGAACAGCACGACCGGTCCTTCGACGGGCACGAACACGTAACGGCCGGGAGCATGCAGTGTCCACACGTTGAACGTGTGCGTGTCGGTGGCGTAGCGGATGTTGATCGGGTCGGCCAGCAGCGCGGCCCCGTAGTCGTGAGCGACCAACTGGGCGCGTATCCGCGCGAGCCGATCGGCTCGCAGTTTGCGCCGGTCGATGGCGTCGATACGTGCCTGCACATCAAAGGCCGCGCTCATGGAAACCCTCCGAGAATCAGTACCACTGGTCTGGCATCGAAGCTTTGCGTTTTGCGATGAACTCGAGCAACGCAGCGTCGATCGCGTCGTCGAGCGGTGGGGCCTCGTAGTTCGCGAGCACCTGCTGACACAAGGCGGCGGCGCGATCTTCGCTGGTGCGTTCACCGGCGTCGCGCCACTGCTCGAACGACGACGAGTCACTGAGGGCCGGCTCGTAGAACGCCGTCTCGTAGTGGCGCAACGTGTGCTGCGCCGAGAAGAAGTGCTTGCCGGGCCCGATCTCGACGAAGCCATCGAGGGCGAACTGATCCGGCGACAGATCGAAGCCCTTCAGGTAGGTGTGGGCGGCACCGCACAGATCGAGATCCATCATGAACTTCTCGTAGCCCATCGCCAGCCCGCCCTCGAGCCAGCCGGCAGAGTGGAGGATGAAGTTGGCGCCGCACAGCAGCGCCGACATCATCGAGACGGCCGACTCGCTCATGGCCTGCCCATCGGCAACCTTCGACGACGTGAATGCTCCGCTGCACCGCAGCGGCAAACCGACGCGACGGGCCAACTGGCCGACGACCAACGAGCCGAGCGCGGGCTCCGGCGTACCGAAGGTCGGGCTGCCGCTGTGCAGGTTCATCGACGACAAGAAGTTGCCGTAGATCGCAGGTGACCCTGGTCGCACGAGTTGACCGAGCGCGACTCCGACGAGTGTCTCTGCATGCGCCTGGGCGACGGCACCTGCCGTGGTGACGGGGCCCATCGCGCCGCCGAGGATGAAGGGCACGACCACCGGGCACTGGTTGGCTGCCGCGTAGGTCTTCAGCGCGCCGGTCATCGTCGCATCCCACACGAGCGGCGAGTTGACGTTGACGTTGCCCATGATCACGCAGTTGCTGTCGACCACATCGGCACCGAACGCGATGCGCGCCATCTCGATGGAGTCGGCAGCGCGCGACGGATGTGTGACCGAACCCATGAACGCCTTGTCGCTGTACCGCAGATGTGAATAGACCATGTCGAGGTGGCGCTTGTTCACCGGGATGTCGACCGGCTCGCACACCGTTCCGCCGCTGTGATGCAGCCATGGCGTGTCGTACGTGAGCTTCACGAAGTTCTGGAAGTCGACGAGCGTGCCATAACGCCGACCACCCTCGAGGTCGCGAACGAACGGTGATCCGTACGTCGGTGCGAGCACGACGTTGTCGCCGCCGATCTCGACCGACCGCGACGGGTTGCGTGCCAACTGGGTGAACTGGCGCGGCGCCGTCGCGCACAGCGCCTTCACATGACCGGGATCGAAGCGGAGTGTGATGCCGTCGACCGACACGCCCGCGTCCTTGAACAACTGCAACGACTCGGGGTCGTCGCGTATCTCCATCCCGACATCGGAGAGGATTCGATCGGCCTGCTCCTCGACCAGAGCGAGCCCCTCTTCGCCGAGGAGCTCGTACGGCGGGATCTCGCGGCGGATGAACGCGGGTGCGTGGGGTCGGGCACCTTCCCCGGTCCGTGTCGCCATGCGAGCAGATCGCCCGCCGCCTGCGCGATGGCGAACTTCGTTCATCCTCAACCCCCTCGAGCGGCCCCCTTTACCGGAACGACTGTACTTGGAATGGTGATTGTGCATTGACGCCTTCGCGCGCCGCTCGCTAACGTGTCGCAACTGGCCCGCCTTCGCAGTGGCCTTGCATCACGGGGAGAGATTGATGGACTACCGGCTTTTTGACAGTGTTCGTCGCCAGGCCAGCCCAGTAGAGGTCGAACTCGTGGAGGCGTATGCCCGCGGTCGACTCTCGCGGCGTGCATTCGTTCAGCGCGGAATGATGATCGGTCTCGGCTCGACGATGATCGGTGCTGTCATCGCCGCATGCGGAAGCGACAGCGGTTCGAGCAGCGACGGCACCACGCCGGCAGCCGGTACCACCGCAGCAGGTGGCACCACCGCAGCGGGCGGCACCACGGCCCCCGGCGGCACGGCAGCGGCAGGCGCCATCAAGCAGGGCGGCACGCTGCGCATCGTTGCGCAGACACCCTCCGGTCCGCTCGATCCGGTCGCGATGGCCGACCTCGGCACCTACTGCCCGGTCACGACCTGCTTCGATTACCTCGTCAATGCCGTCGGCGGCACCGTCAACCCGGCACTCGCCGAGTCGTGGAAGCCGAATGCCGACGGCAGCGTGTGGACGTTCGTACTCCGCCAGGGCGTGAAGTGGCACGACGGTACACCGTTCACCTCGGCCGACGTCGTCGCCACGATGGACCGTTTGGCCGGCAGCAACCTGAAGGCGTCGATCGCCGCGGGTTCAACGAAGGCAATCGACGACTTCACCGTCGAGATCACGCTTCTCAGCCCGGATGGCCAGTTCCCTCAGCAGGTCGGTGCGTACAACCCACAGTCGGTCATCACGCCGAAGGACTTCGCGCTCGGCACGACGCTCGATCAGCGCATGACGGGCACGGGCGCGTTCAAGATGACCGCCTACAACCAGGCGACCGGCGCATCGTTCGAGGCCAATCCGGATTGGTGGGGCGGCAAGCCGTTCCTCGACAAGCTGGAGTACACCTTCAGCGAGGATCTCGCCACGCTGGTCTCGGGTCTGCAGGGTGGGGCGGCCGATGCGATCACGCAGTTCTCGGTTGTCGGCGGCGACGCCATCCTCAACGACAGCAACCTCACGGTCAACACCATCCGTGGTTCCGCTCACCGTCAGATCTGGATGAACTGCCGCGAAGGTGACTTCACCGACGTGAAGGTTCGGCAGGCCATCGCGCTCGGCATCGACCGCCAGGCGTTGATCGACACCATCCTCAAGGGCAAGGGCGACATCGCCAACGACCACCCCATCGCTCCGATCTATCCGTTCTTCGACTCGACCCAGCCGCAGCGCGAGCGCAACGTGGAACAGGCCAAGCAGCTCCTCACCGAGGCGGGCAAGAGTGGCCTCAAGGCCACCATGGCCTTCCCGAAGCTGCAGGAGATCCCGCAACTCGCCCAGTTGGTGCAGAGCCAGTTGAAGGAGATCGGTGTCGAGGTCACGCTCCAGCAAGAGGCCACGGTCGACGGCGAGGAGTGGTGCAAGGTGTACGACTCCAAGACGGAGCCGGCAGGCTGCGACGGCGGTATGGACTTCGGCATCGTCGACTACGGCCTCCGGGGCGTTCCCGACGTCTATCTCGTGAAGGCGTACGCCACCGGCGAATGGAACTCCGCTCACTACATCTCCGAGCCGTTCCGTGCGGCGACGAAGGCGTACCAGTCGTCGCTCGACCTCGATGGTCAGAAGGCAGCGATCAAGGACATCCAGAAGATCGCCAACGAGGATGTCCCGTACGCGATCCCGTACTTCTACAACATCCTCTTCGCCAACACGAACAAGGTCGCCGGCATCGAAGCCACGGGTCTCGGTCAGTTCTACTGCGGCAAGGCGGGCTTCACCGAGTAGGTCCGGTCCACACGAACCCCCGAAGGAGGCTCCATGGGCCGGTATGTGCTGCGGCGCATAGCGTCGGCAGTGGTCACGTTGTGGGTCTTGGCGACGATCATTTTCCTCATGGTCAACGTCCTGCCGGGCAATGTCGGCCGTCAGGTGCTCGGCCCGTTCGCCTCAGAAGACGACGTGGTCAGGTTCAACCACAGCATTGGCACCGATCGAGCGTTGATCAGCCAGTACCTCACATCGATCCGTCGGGTGTTCACTCTCGACTTCGGTAACTCGTACCAGAGCGGTGCGCCGGTGAAGGACGTCATCGTCCCGGCGCTGTTCCGCTCCGGCAAGCTGGCGCTGCTGGCGTTCGTCATCACCATTCCGATCTCGATTGCGACCGGTATTTTCGCCGCTCGCCGCAAGGACAAGGCGGCCGACCGGGTTGTTGTCAACAGCAGCCTGGCCGCGTCGTCGATCCCCGACTTCGTGACGGCAGCGGTGCTGATGTCGGTCTTCTGCGTGACATTCAAGCTCGGTCACGTGTTCGCCGACCCGCCGCCGGGCACATCGGTTCTCGGCCAACTCCCGTATCTGCTCACGCCGGCAGTCGCATTGGCAATCGCGTACTTCGGGTACATCGCCCGAATGTCGAGGGCCGGCGTGATCAACGGCCTCCAATCCGACTACGCACGTACGGCGACGATGAAGGGTCTTTCGAAAGGCCGGGTCATGCGCAAGCACATCCTGCGCAACTCGCTGGCACCGACGATCACCGTCATCAGCGTGCAGGTCGGCTACCTGTTCGGCGGCATCATCGGCGTCGAGAAGGTGTTCAACTATCACGGTCTCGGGTCGACCATTTTCAGTGCCTCGACGTCCCACGACATCCCGGTTCTGCAGGGCGCTGTTCTCCTGGTCGCGATCGTCTACATGATCTCGACATTGCTCGCCGATGTGCTCATTGCTTTCCTCAATCCCGCGGATTCGACTGGAGACGGCACGATGAGCGATTCGGAGGAGTTCTCGAGGGTCGGTGGGGAAATCATCTCGACACCTGGCGCTGATGTGGTGGTGCCGGGGCACAGGATCACCGTGTCGTCCAGCGCCGCCACTACACCGGCAGAGCTCGAGCTGAGCGGAATCGTGCAAGTCAGCGAGCGCCAGCAGGCTCGTCGCGAGAACTGGCGACGGATCCGCCGCCGGCCGGGCTTCATCATCGGTGTGTTCATCATTCTGGTGTGGACCGTGTGTGCGATCCTCGGCGACAAGATCACGCCCCATGACCCACTCGACTTCCACACCGGCACCCACCTGTCGCCCCGCAGCGGGTTCCCGTTCGGCACCGACGAGCAGGGCCGCGATGTGTTGTCGCGAGTGATGGCCGGCGCGCGCGACGTCATGAAGGTCGCTCCGCTGGCCGCTCTCCTCGGTGTTCTGTTCGGAGTGATCATCGGGATGTTGATGGGTTACTTCGGCTCCTGGCTCGACACAATCCTCGGCAGGATCGTCGAGGCGTTCCTTGCTCTGCCGGTCGTGCTCCTCGGTCTGCTGGCGGTCGCCACGCTTGGCACCTCCTCGACAGTCGTCACCGGCATCGTCGCAATTCTGTTCACCCCAATCGTCGCTCGAACCGTGCGGTCGGCGGTGCAGGCAGAACGTGACCTCGACTACGTCACATCTGCCAAGCTGCGCGGCGAGTCATCGATGTTCGTGATGTTCAGGGAGATCCTCCCGAACTGCAGTGGTCCGATCATCGTCGAGCTGACGGTGCGCATCGGATACGCCGTGTTCACCGTTGCCACCCTTGCGTTCCTGGGTGCGGGTCCGCAGCCACCATCACCCGATTGGGGGGCACAGGTCAGCGAGGCCTTCCGTAACATCAGTGCCGGCATCTGGTGGACCACGGTTTTCCCGGCAGCAGCCATCGCCAGCCTGGTGATCGCGGCCAACCTCATCGCCGACTCGGTGCAGTCAGTATTGGAGGAGTCATGAGCACGATCGCGGCCCCAGCTGCCACCGCAGCGCTCGCGGTCGAGGACCTCGAGGCGGTGTACACCGTGCGCGGTGTCGACCGCTGCCGTGCTGCGCGGCGTGTCGTTCAGCATCGCCCCGGGTGAGGCGTACGGCCTCGTCGGCGAGAGCGGTTGCGGAAAGTCGACGACGGCCTACGCTGCGCTGCGCTATCTCCCCTCCAACGGCAAGATCGTCGGCGGCCACGTACTGGTCGCGGGTGACGACGTCACCGGCATGTCGACCGCACAGTTGCAGCGCTTCCGGGCAACCGAGGCGTCGATGGTCTACCAAGACCCGGCGCAGGCGATGAACCCGTCGGTGAAGATCGGCCGTCAGCTGATCGAGAGCTACACGCTGCTCGGTCAGCCGCACTCGGTCGCCCAGAAGTCGGCGCTCGAGGCGCTGCGACGTGTGCGAATCGCCGACCCGGCGAGCGTGATGGATCGCTATCCGTTCCAGTTGTCCGGCGGCATGCAACAGCGCGTCGTGATCGCCATGGCGTTGGCTTGCGATCCGAAACTCCTCGTACTCGACGAACCCACCACCGGCCTCGATGCCACGGTGGAGGCAGAGGTGCTCGACCTCGTGCGCGCGCTGCGCGAGGAGAGCAACGCGGCGGTGCTGCTGATCGCCCACAACCTCGGCATCATCCGCTCTCTGTGTGATCGGGTCGGCGTGATGTACGCCGGGAAGATCGTCGAGGAGGGCCCCAGCGCCCAGGTGTTCGACAGCCCTCAGCATCCGTACACCGTTGGTTTGCTGCGATCCCTTCCGCGACACGGCGTACGCAAGACCGAGCGTGCGCTCACCACGATTCCGGGCATCCTGCCGCTGATCGGCAGCGATCTGCCGACATGCGTGTTCGTCGACCGCTGCCCACTGGCGGACGAGACGTGCCGCACGGTCGTGCCGCCGGTCGTGCCCGTGGGCGACACCGGCCGGTGGACACGCGTTGTCATCACCCCGACCGCATTCCCGAGATGATCGAGGCGCTGCCCGACGCGCCGATCGGGATCCTCGCTCCCTCGGACGCCAACCCCGAAGTGCTCGAGCTCACCAACCTCTCGAAGACGTTCAAGCAACGCAGCAACGACGTGCCCGCATTGGTCGACGTCGATCTTCAACTCGCCGAGGGCGAGACGCTGGGCATCGTCGGCGAGTCAGGCTCCGGCAAGTCGACGCTCGCCAAGACCATCCTCGGCATCGAGTCGGCCGACAGCGGCGGCACGGTCGCGCTCGACGGAAACACCGTCGCGCCCAACACCTCGGGGCGCAGCACCGACGACAAACGTGCGATGCAGATGGTGTTCCAGAACCCGGACTCTGCGCTCAACCGCAGTTGGTCGGTGCGTCGCATCCTCATGCGCAGTGTCGAGAAGTTGACGGGCATCAAGGGCGCCGAGGCCAACAAGCGTGTCGAGGCCCTCGCTGCCCACCTGCGACTGACACCACGTCACCTCGACCTCAAGCCACGCCAACTCTCGGGCGGTCTGAAGCAACGCGTCGCCATCGCTCGCGCCTTCGCCGGTGATCCGCGCATCGTGGTGTGCGACGAGCCCACCAGTGCGCTCGACGTCTCGGTGCAAGCGGCCATCCTCAACCTGCTCGCCGATCTGCAGGCAGAGGAGAAGACCAGCTACGTCTTCATCACCCACGACATGGGTGTCGTGCGCTACTTGGCCGACCGGATCGCGGTGATGTACCTCGGCCGCATCCAGGAGGTCGGCCCTACCGACGACGTGTTCAACGGACCCAACCACCCGTACACCGAGGCGCTGCTGTCGGCCATTCCCAGTGTCGACGGCGAGCCGACGTCGCGCATCCGTCTCGAGGGCGAGATCCCGTCGCCGGCCAACCCGCCGACGGGCTGCGTGTTCCACCCTCGTTGCCCGCGCGTGATTCCCGGCGTCTGCGAAGTCACCGAACCGCCGTTGCTCGAGGTCGGTCCGAATCACGCGATGCGTTGCCACATCCCCGTCGAAGATCTGCGGTGGATGCAGCGCAAGGACTGAACTCTGCGCTGGCGGTAGCGGGTCAGTCGACGAAGCGATCGAGCGTGGTGTCGCGTCGCGCGGTGTGCCAACGATGACACCCGGCTTCGTGGAACCAGCGTTCGGTCTGCACCCCGTCCACATTGGTGAACATCCACACGCGATCGAGGTCGCGATCGAAGTCGGCGGTGAGGTCTGCCGGAGGTTGCGGTAGTTCTCCGCCGAAGCGGAACTCTTCGACCGGTCTGCGGACCGCAGTGGGGGCAGACGATGGTCAACATCGAGCGCGTCCCCGTTGAACCTTGGTCGGCCATCGGGTGGTCGGCAGCGAATCGTCGAGAGCGCGAACGGGGCGATGAGGTCGGGGGTGCGGCCCGTCGCGATCAGCTCGGCCATCTGCTCGCCGCCGGCAGGAATGCCCTTGAATCCCCACGTTCCCCAGCCGGTGGTGATCACGAATCCGTCGACGCCGGTGAAGCCCATGATCGGAGAGAAGTCGGCGGAGATGTCGCAACGACCGGTCCATTGGCGGAGGATCTTGAGGTTGCGCACGAACGGCAAGAGGTAGGCCATCTTCAACGAGCACGACTGCAAGAACTGGAACGAGGACTGACGCGAGTAGCTCGACTCTCGTTCGAACTCGTGGCCGATCAGCATCTGACCTCGCGCCGTTTGCGACACGTAACAGAGCAGATCCGTCGACGACACGATGGGTCCGAGGCCCTGCGCGTAGCCGTTGGTGACGAAGGCCTGCAGCGGGTGCGTGCGCACCGGTAGGCGAAGGCCGGCATGAGCGGCCATGGTCGACACGTCGCCGCCGACGGCGCTCATCACCGTGCCGGCGGCGATATCGCCCTTGTCTGTCTTCACGCCGACGACCCGCTCGCCGTCGCGTAACAGCCCGGTGACACGCGTTCCCTGCAGCACGTGCACGCCGCGCTGCATCGCGCCCTGCGCGTATGCCCACACGACGCGATCGTGGCGGGCGGTGGACCCGGGCACGTGATACGACGCGCCGAGCACGGGGTAACGGCCTCCGCCGGTGAGGTCGATCTGCGGGCAGAGCCGCTTGATCTCCATCGGATCGACCAACAGCGTCTCGACCCCGCATGCGTTGTTGAGCTGCACTCTCGAGCGTTCGGCGCGCATGCCCGTCTCGGTGTGGGCCATCCAGATGAGGCCCTTGTTCGCGTGCATGATCCAGCAACCGGTCTCGTCTTCCAGGGTCCGGTAGAGCTCGACACTGTGGTTGTAGAAGCGGATCGATTCGGGGATGCCGTAGTTGGCGCGGATGATCGTGGTGTTGCGGCCGGAGTTGCCGGAGCCGATGTAGTCGGCCTCGATGACCGCAACGTTGGTGATGCCGTGGCGCGTCGCCAGGTAGTACGCGGTGGCCAGGCCATGACCGCCGCCGCCGATGATCACGACGTCGTAGCTCGGCTTCGGCTCGTGCCACGTCAGTTCCAGCAGTGTCTCGACGAACTCGTTCACCAGAGACGCTCCGACAACTCGTGGGCGAGGCCCGCCGAGACCACCAGCAGCACATCGTCTGCACCGATCATGATCTTGGCCGGGACGCCCGCAATCAGCCCTTGGCCGAGTTGACCGTCGGCGGGAAGCGGCCATTCGATGTGATCGGTGACGCCCGCGAACTCTTCGTGTGAAAGTCGCCAGTGCACGAATGCGTACTCGGGTTCGACGATCGCGTACGGATCGTCGAGCGTCAGCGTGGCCGCGCCGACGACGATGGCATCGTCGGGCGCGATGCGCAAGATGGTGGCACCATGCGGTGGCTGCGCAGCGTCGATTGCTGCCGGCTTGGCGACGACTCGCAGACCGCTGAGCATCTCAGGCGCGCGCACGGGCACCCTGCGGGTCGTAGAACGGCGTCTCTGTGACGCGTGCCTCGCGGCCGTCGATGGTGACGGTGTCGGCGAACGGTGTGTGCTTCTGCCACCCGAGCATCACCGTGGTGCCGAGGCCGGGGGATTGGAAGCTGGAAGTGACGTGGCCAACGATCTCGTCGCCGATCCAGATCGGCGCGCCCTCGACCGGTGCGGGTCCCTCCATCGTCAACCCGAACAGGTGGCGGTGGTCTTCGAGGTCCGCAGTACGAAGCAGGGCCGTGCGGCCGATGAAGTTCGGCTTGTCGAGCTTCACTGCCCAGTCCATGTCGAGACGGCGCGGTGTCGAATCCATCTCTGTGTCCATGCCGACGATCACGTGACCCTTCTCGAGGCGCAGCGCGAACAACGCCTGCAGGCCGTGGGGCCTCACCCCGAGCTCGGCACCCGCCTCCATCAACGCGTCCCACAGCTCGACGGAGTGCGTGCGCGGATGGTGCAGCTCGAAGCTCGCTTCGCCGGTGAACGACAGGCGCAGCACGTGGCATGGAATGCCGGCGACATCGGTGTGGACGTGTTGCAGGAAGCGCGGAGGATCGTCGAGGCCGACTCGGCGCAGGAGCTCGCCGGCCAACGGCCCGGTCACGTTGATCGCGCCGAGTGCCAACGTGCGATCGAGGATGTGCACGTCGAGCTCCCACGACTCGATCCAGTCGCGGATCCATGCTTCGGCAAACGACGCGCCGCCGGACGTGAAGGTCAACACGAAACGATCGCTGCCGTCGTCGGTCGCCTCACGGCACACCATGCCGTCGTCGATCAGATGGCCACGCTCGTTGAGCAGCAACACGTAGCGACTACGGCCCGGCCGGATGTCGTGGATCGTCGTCGGGTAGATGCGCTCCAGCGCTTCCACGACGTCGGGGCCCGTGACGATCATCTTCCCGAGCGTCGACACGTCACCCAGCGACACGCCCTCGCGCACAGCCCAGTACTCGTCGAGGAAGTCACCGTAGTTCCACGGTCGCCACCATCCGCCGAAGCGATCCATGCGCGCCCCGAGCGCGACGTGGACGTCGTGCAGCGAGGTGCGCCGGAACGGGTCGAGGTGCATGTCGGCGGCGGCCTCACTGATGGTCAGCTGGCGCGACGCCGGACGGCCGGTGAATGGACCCGTCGGCCGGCCCGACTTCTCGGACACGAACGAGCGAAGGTGCGGCATGCACACGCTGCCCTGGCATGTACCGGTGCCGCACAGCGAGGCGCGCTTGACCAACTCGATGTGTTGGAATCCCTTGTCCCACACCATCTGCAGGTCGTCGACAGTCACCTTCGAGCACGGGCACACGGTGCCCGTGGTCGGGCACGGCGGCAGCTCGTACTGGTCGGCCGCCGGACCGACAGCGCGCACGTGTGGGTCGGCCACCATGCGCGCCAGCAGATCGCGGGGCGCAGATCGATGCGATGTCACGACGAGGGCGTCGCACGTCGTGGATGTGCCGTTGGACGTGAAGCCGGTGACGCGGCCGCCGTTGCCAGGTTCAGCGTCGCCATCGATCCGGCTCAACTCGTCGAGGTCGACCGTCGCGACGACACCGAGGTCGACGCCTGCAGCACGAAGTTGTTCGGCAGCCTTGGCGGTGAAGATGCCGCGCAGCATGTTGCCCTCGCACACCGGATGGAGCTCGGCCGCGCCGGTGGCCAGCACGACGTCGTGGGCGTGCACGTGCAACATCTCGCCGTCCGCCAACCGCACGATCGCGACCGGGCCCGGATAGACGCCGACGACATCGTGGCCCAGGTCGCCGGCGAGCACGGTGACGTCGCGACCCTCGCTGCGCGCCGCTGCGGCCGCCGCTTTCCCGGAGTCGCCGGCGCCGATCACCACGAGGTCTGCCTGCTGTCGACGCAACGAAGTGGCCGAGTAGTTCGGCGACGCGACCGGATCCACGGGCGGGTCGAGTAGCAATGGCGGCCCACCGATCTGCGGATGGCGTGTGACGCGCAGACCCGGCTGCGCAGCGGTCAGGCAGGTGCGGGTGAAGGCGACGCCATCGATCTCGGCGCAGCAGTTCCCGCAATCGCCGGCCAGGCACAAGGTGCCTCCGTGCTGCGGATGCTGACCGGCGCGCACGATCGCCACCGCCACAGAATCACCGTCGGCGTACTCGATCGGTTGGTCGTCAACGACGATGCGCATGCCCGGCCGACTGTAGCGAATCGTCGATTCACGGCACGAGTGTTCTGTGAATCGATTCGGCAGGCTGCGTGCGAAACTACGCCGATGGATCCACGTGGCGTTCGAATCGCATTGGTGACAGGAGCCGGCAGCGGCGTCGGTCGAGCCGTCGCGATCGGGCTCGCGGAGGATGGCTTCGCGGTGGTGCTCGCCGGGCGGCGTCTCGATGCCCTCGAGGAAACGGCGGCCGAGATCACCGGCGAGTCGTTGGTGCAGCCGACCGACGTGACCGATGTTGCCAGTGTCGATGCCCTCTTCGCTGCGGTCGACCAGCGGTTCGGCCGGCTCGACCTGTTGTTCAACAACGCGGGTGTCGGTGCCCCGCCAATACCGTTCGACGAACTGACGCTGGCGCAATGGCAGCGTGCTGTCGACACCAACCTCACCGGCTCGTTCCTGTGCGCGCAACGAGCGATGGCACGGATGAAGCGTCAAGATCCCGGCGGCGGACGGATCATCAACAACGGCTCGATCTCGGCGCACACACCACGTCCCAACTCGGCCCCGTACACGGCCACCAAGCACGCCATCACCGGCTTGACGAAGTCGATCGCCCTCGACGGCCGGCCGTTCGGCATCACCTGCGGCCAGATCGACATCGGCAACGCCGAATCGCCCATGACAGCGCGCATGCCGGAGGGCGTGCCACAGCCTGATGGCACCCGTCGCCCCGAGCCCGTGATGGACGTCGACGACGCTGCCCGCGCCGTTCGCTACATGGCAGGCCTGCCGGCGACGTCGAACGTGTTGTTCATCACGGTGATGGCAGCCGGCATGCCTTTCGTCGGCCGCGGCTGATCTCACTGGGCGCGCGGCGCTATCCCACCTCAGCGTTTGACCCCGCAGGCCCCTCTACGGGGCCGCAACGGTCAATCGCTGAGGCGACCCATCAATCGAGGGCGAACCCGGTAGCCGTGGAACACTTCTGGGATGACTACTCGCGAGGATCTACAGGCAGTGCAGGAGCCGCTGAAGCAGCGCTACAGGGACGAGCCAGGTGAAGCGCTGATCACCCTCAGGGCTGCGGGTGTGCTCGGCGAGGGTGTGACGTGTTCGGTTTCCACCGGACGGGCGATCGCCGAGGCGGGCCTTCATCCAGCTACAGGTGGAGACGGTCTGTCGTTGTGTTCGGGTGACATGCTGCTCGAAGCCCTCGTCGCCTGTGCCGGCGTCACGCTCCGGGCGGTGGCTACGTCGATCGATGTACCGGTACGCGCCGGTCGCGTCCACGCGGAGGGTGATCTCGACTTCCGCGGGACATTGTCGGTGGCCAAGGATGCACCTGTCGGCTTCTCGGCGATCCGACTGCGGTTCGAACTCGACACCGACGCCACCGAGGAGCAACTCGACACACTGATCCGACTCACCGAACGATTCTGTGTGGTGTTGCAGACGATCCGAACGTCGCCCGACATCGCTGTCAGCCGGTCCTCGATCTGAGCACTCCGCGAACAGGGCGGAGCCCCTCGCTGTCGCTACTCCGATGAACGTGTCATCGGTGAGCCGAATCGAATGACGTTGCCGTCCGGGTCGACGATCGCTCCTTCGTGTTGGCCCCATTCAGTGTCTTGCGGCGGGTGCACCGTGATGCCCGCGGACATCCATCTCCGTGCGAGGTCGTCGGCGTCATCGACGAAGAGATACGCACTCGCGCGACCGTTGCCTCCTCCGGTACCCAAGTGGATCTCGACACCATCGAGGATGGCAAAGCCGTAGCCGCCACCTTCGTACTCGCGCGTCGTGAAGCCGAGAGATGCGTAGTACGCGAGTGAAACGCTCAGGTCACGGACTGGAAAGATCGGCGCAATTCTCCGCAGGGCAGCCATGCGCCAACTGTACGCGGACGCCCGCGAGGGCGTTGATCGAGACGCGGGTGACGCCTCGCACGTATCACGGAACCGTCCGCGTGCTCTCTCTCACTCAACGGCATCAACCCCCTGCTGTCGTGTGAGGAGAGATCAACATGTCAACAACAAAGACTCGTTTGGCCACGATGGGCACGCGCAAGTCGCTCAGCCGCGTCGAGGTCCTCGTACCCGAGAAGCTCAACTTGAAAGAGCTCCGTCTCGTGACCGATTCGTTGGTGGAGCAGATCGAGAAGCTGACGGGACATCCGTGCCTGTCGGGCACGCACGACGTGATCTTCACACATGGCCTCGAAGAGGTCATCTCGGTCAACTTCCACTGATCGGCGCGCAACCATGACAACGACCGAGGGTCGCCCGCTCGTCGGGCTGCTGTACAGCGCGGCGGCCCCGGTCGTGCTGGACGCCGCCGGAGAACTCGTCGAACTGCTCGAGGTGATCCCCGAGCGGCTGTGGTACGACTTCGGTCCCGGCAGTGACCATCGCTTCGTCGACGTCCCCGGAGGCGTCGACGAGCTGAAGCTACACGCCGATGGAAGGCGACTTTCTGCGCACGGCATCGGGCTGTCGCTACCGAGCGACATGCCGCTCGATGTCGCCCTCGTAGAACGACTCCAGCAGCTGCGCGACGACGTGCAGTTCGAGTGGTACAGCGAGCACCTGTCGAGCTTCGCAACGATGCGCGGGTCGGTTCCCAACGCGCAGGCCGCGCTCGGCCTACCGGTGCCGTACGACGAGGTAGTCCTCGACCTCGTCGTCGAAAAGGTCGAAACGGTTCAATCCGCTCTCGACCTCGCGGTGGCGTTGGAGAATCCGGCGGTCTTCACGCCGGTGCCGTACTGCGAGATGACCGAGGTCGAGTTCATGAGCCGTCTCGACGAGGCGACCTCGGGTGGAGTGCTCGTGGACCTCCACAACCTGTACACGAACGAGCGCAACGGCGGGACACCGGCACGCGAGTGGCTCGAAGCGTTGCCCGTGTCGGCTCCTGTCGAAGTCCACCTCGCCGGCGGCTCCGAACTGTTCGGCTTCTACACCGATTCTCACGCCAACCCGACACCCCAACCGGTGTGGGATCTGGCGGACGAGTACGTCCACCGCTGGCCGAACGTCCGCGCTGTCGTCTTCGAGATGCACGAGTCCTCGATCGACCGAGTCGGTGTCGACGCGGTGTTGGATCAGCTGCATCGGATGCACGACCTGGTCGGATCGCTGGCAGGAATGAGGGTCGGCTGATGCTCGCCGCGTTCCAACAAGCCATGGCGGACCTCGTGGCGTCACCTCCCATGTGTGAAGACCTGCGCCGCAGCCGATCGGCGCTCCGCGACTACGACTTGAATGACCTCGAAGCGGACCGGCTGGCGGCGATGGTCGCGCTCCCGGCGATGGCTGCAAATTGCATGGTCTACCGCTCCAACCGGCTGACGCCGATCGCGGTCAATTTCCCTCGCACCTGCACGACGCTCGGCACCGATCTGCGCATCATCGTCGACCGATTCTGGTCGTGCTGTCCGACACAACCGTTCGTGCACTTCCTGATCGAGGCCCGCAGGTTCGCTGAGTTCCTCGCCGGTCTGCTGGACGCCGACGACCTTCCGCCAACGGTCGACCGCGGCGCCCTCGTCGCGGTGCTCGCCCGAGAGAGCGAGCGCGTCAACATTCAGTTCGCAGCGACCACGGCGGCGTGAATGTGATGTACGTGGCTACATCTTGCGGGCCGTCACGACGTGGGCGCTCATCGCGCCGTCGATGTTGGACTCGCCGAAGCGTTCGGCGATCAACTGCGCGGCAACGCTGGTGGCGTCGGCGAGACCGTCGGGATCACGGGTCAGAATTTCGTTGCGCAGTGGCGTTCCCTGACAGAAACCGATGGCCGGGTCGTTGCACGAGGCCGCGAGGCTGCGCGCCGGAACGGTGTCGATCGTCAGCAGCGAATTGAAGCCGGCGGCGACGAGATCGGCGCGGATGCGTTCCGTGTCGTGGTACCCGTGGGGAGTGCGCGCGAGGAACCTAGGCGGGTCGTCGGGGAACATGGTCGCCAGCGCGTCGGTGACCGTGGTTTCGAACTGGTTCTGCTCCAGTCGATCCCACACGTTGAACACCACTGATCCTCCAGGGCGAAGCACGCGGCGCATCTCCGTGAACGCCTTGTGCCGGTCGGGGAAGAACATCACACCGAACTGACAGACGACGGCGTCGAAGCACACGTCGTCGAACGGGAGATCGATGGCGTCCGCCTGCTGCCATGTGACCGGACGGGCGGCTCCGATCGCCGCAGCGTGATCGATCATCGGTTGGTTGAGGTCGGTCGCCGTGATGGCCGTGGACGCCGGCAATCGCGATGCGAGTGCGCGAGTGACAGCACCGGTGCCCGCGGCCAACTCCAACACGTCGCCCGGATGCAGATCGGCGAGTCGCCTGGCAAGGTCGTCGGCGTACGGCTGGAAGATCATCGGGACGAGGTAGTGCTCGTAGAGGTCGGGGATCGACCCGGCAAAGACGAGATCCGACTGATGACTCGACATCACAACAGGTTTCCACATCCGCGCTTGCCGGTGTTCGAGGTGTCGTCCGCGGCACACTGGGGGCATGCTCGGCAAAATCGGTGCGTGGCGTCATGTCGTGGTGGGCTGTTCGATCGGCGGGACGGCGATACTCGCCGCCGCCGGCGTGATCGGCCGTCCCGACTCAGGTGAGCGTTTCGAATCGAAGGTCGTCACCGTCGAGCCGGCAGGCGACGACGGAGTGCGAATCCGCGAAGTGGTGGACCAGGACTTCGGCACCAACGACCGCCACGGGTACGAGCGGACCATCCCCACCGACTTCGGCAGTCCGACCGACATCCAGGCGTCGTCGCCAGATGCCAACGCCGACGTCGACGTCACGTCGTTCGGAACGGAGGATCGCATCCGGCTCGGCGACCCCGACCAGACGTTCTCGGGGCAGCATCGCTACCTCCTCGCCTACACGCTGCCCAACGCGCAGCTGTCGACCGGCCAGCTCGCGCTCGACATCATCGGTACCGATGAGACGTTGGAGACAGGTCGATTCGAGGTCGTCGTCAAAGGCCTCGAGCTCGACGACCCGAAGTGCAGCGTTGGTTCCGCAGGAACGTCCGGTGGCTGCACGCTCGAACGCGACGGCGACGTGTATCGGGCGGTCATCAGCCCGCTGAAGCCCGGTGAGGGGATCACGATCGGCGGCACCATCACCGGTCGAATTCCTGTCGCCGAGACCGTCGATCCGCCGCTGCCGAAGCGGCGCGCCGACAATCGCCTCGCACTCGCATTGGCGACGATCCCGCTGGGTCTTCTCGGTGCCGGCATCGCCTACGCCTCGGCACGACGCTCCGGTCGCAACGAGGTGTTCGCCGGTGGTGCTGCAGATGCCGCGTACGGCTCGCTGCCATCGCCCACCGGCGATGCTGCTCCACCCGCGCCGGTCCGCTTGGTGCCCGACAGCAAGATGGCCGAGCTGGCCACGATCGAGTTCGTACCGCCCAAGGGCATCGAGCCGTGGCAGGGCGCTGTGCTGCTGACAGAGAGGTTCGATCGCACCACCATCGCGGCGTGGGTCTCCGGTCTGGTCGCCAAGGAAGCGATCACGCTGACCGAAGACGATGGGATCACGATTCACCGCGGCCCGAAGTTCGGCCAACTCGATCCGGAGACCGCAAAGCTGGTGAACCAGATGTTGGACTACAAGGAAGAGCTGAAGCTCGGCACCTACAACTCCAACTTCGGGCAGGCGTGGAACGAGGTCGCCTCCATCGAACGAGATTCGATCGCCGAATCCGGTTGGTGGAAGCGTCTGCCGCCGGGCAGCACCACCAAGGGCGGCTCGGCAACGGCGTACATCGGATTGGTGGTCGTGGCGTTCGTCATCTTCGGTGCCGGACCGTTCATCTCGGCCGTGTTCGGCCTGGTCGGTGGGATGGTCCCGGCGCTGATCTTCGCGGTCGTGGTTCCGTTCGTCTTCGGCCACTTCCTCTACAGGGTGATGGTTCCCGCCCGCAGTGCCACGGGTTCTGCGCTTGCGCTGCGCGCCGAATCGTTCCGCCGGTTCCTCGACGCGAGCGAGGGCCAGCATGTCGAGTGGGCGTGGAAGCAGGGCTTGCTGCGCGAATACAGCGCGTGGGCTGTGGCCCTCGGCGCCGCCGATGCGTGGGGAAGAGCACTCGCGAACAGCAACATCCCTGCACCGGAGATGCGCATGGCCGCCAGCCCGATCTGGCTGTACAGCATGGGCCCGTCGTTCGACAGCACGCGCGTCGCGCCGACCCAATCAGGCGGCTCCGGTGGCAGCTCGTTCGGTGGGTTCTCCGGCGGCAGCGTGGGTGGTGGCGGAGGCGGCGGCAGCTCCGGCTCGTGGTAGCGCGAAACGCGTGAACGACTAGGTGGGGAACGCGCTGCGCGCCGCGACCGCGGCGCCTCGCGCACCCGCCATGTCGAGGTCGGGCACCAACGAGAACTCGGCGGCATCGAGTTGCTCGGCGCGCAACTGCGTGTTGGTGCGAACGACCGACAGATACCAGTCGCGAAACTCCGGGTCGGCCTCGACGACGCCACCGCCCACGAAGTACGCGTCCGGGTCGGTGAAGTTGGCCGCGATCGTGAACAGCCGGCCGATGGCCATCGCCTGCTGCTCGAAGACACGACGTGCCATCTCGTCGCCGCGCTGGCCGAAGTCGCGCAGCTCCTTCGCCGCCTCGGCGATCGGAATCCGCGCCAGAGGGTGGTCGGGATACCGCGTCAGCCAATACGGCAGCAGGTTGTGGCGGATCCCGGTCAGCGATGCAAGGCTCTCGACGTCGCCGACGAATCCGCAGTTGCATTCGGGGATCGACTGACCCTCGCCGAGCAGCCCGTCCATCGGGATGTGCACGTGACCCAGCTCGCCGGCCATTCCCGCGGCGCCGCGCACCACACGCCCCGATTCGATCACGCCGCCACCGAGGCCCGTTCCCACGATCGCCGACACCGACGATCGCCGCAGCGCGTTCTCCCCGAAGTATGCGTAGTGGGCATACAGCGCCGCGGCATTGCCGTCGTTGCTGTACACGACAGGCTTGCGCAGCCGGAGCTCCAAAGCGCCACGCACATCGAAGCCCCACCACTCCGGCAATGCGAAGTTGGTGGCGCCCTTCGACGAGATGACCCCTTCCGCAGACGCCGGGCCGGGGGTGTCGAGACCGACGGCCCGCACGTTGGCACGGGTTGCTCCGGTCGCCTCCAAGGCCGCTTCGAACGCAATCTCCAGCGCATCGAGCGCCTGCGCCGTGCCCTCGGTGACCCTGCTGGGTACCTCCATCATTCGATGGATCAGGAAGTTGCCGGATTCGTCGAGCACCGTGACGTTGTTCTTGGTTCCGCCGTTGTCGATCCCGACGATCACGGACTCTGATTCGAGCATGGTCCTCCGTTCCGCGCAGATGATAGGCGCGGCGGATTCTGCCGCGCCCGAGCGATGAGTGTTGTGCGAGCTGAGGCGAGGGGTACGAAGATGGCTACGTTGGCCACGACGACGAGGTGGAACAGATGATCGATCGGATGCGAGGTCGGCAGGAGTTGCAGTTCTTCCGGGCGCTCTACCGCGCCGCGCCCGGCTACGCCATCGGCTGGTGGATGTTGATCGTGCTGCGCGGAACGCTGCCGGCCATCACGTCGGTCGGCTTCGGTTGGCTGGTCGATTCGATCACCCGCGACGCTTCGCTGGTTGCGCCCTTGGTGATGGTCGGTTCGACCTTCACGCTGCTGTTGATCTCGCAGCCGCTGCACCAACTGGTCTCCGCGAATCTCGGCGGGAAGATGGCGGCCCACCTGTACGACCGGCTGCTCGCCGTGTGCGTCACTCCTGCGGGAATCGCCCACCTCGAGCGTGCCGAGCTGACCACCGATCTCACGCTGGCCCGCGACTTCGACCTCGGCATGATGGGTCCGCCGCTCGAGATCTCGATGGATTTCATCGCCGGCGGATTGGTCGACCTCGTGGTGGGTGTCAGCGCAACGATCCTGCTGATCGGCTTCCACTGGTGGGCCGCGCTGTTGCTGGCAGTGGCGTGGCTGTCGACGCATTGGCTGCTGCGCGAGAGCGGCGTGTGGAAGGACCGCAACACCGACGAGGTGCGTCGAGCGCAACGACACGCCGAGTACTCGTACCGATTGGCCGTCGACGCGGCGCCGGCCAAGGAGCTGCGGTTCTTCGGCCTCGCCGGCTGGGTCACCGATCGTTTCATCACCACCCGCAAGCGCCTCTACGAGCTGCAGTACGAGGCAACCCGGCTGCGCGAGAAGTCGGTGCTGTCGTGCCTTCTCCTCGTTGCGTCCGCCAACCTCATCGTGTTCTGGCTGCTCGCCGACGGAGCTGCGGATGGGACGCTGTCGACCGGTCGGGTCGTGGTGTGGGTACAGGCCGCAATCGGCGTCTCGGCGATCGCGTTCGGAGGTCTGAACTGGGCGCATGGACGGCGCCGCGGCACCAGTGGTCGCGCTCGCCCGGCTGGAGGCTGCGGTCGACGCCGGGGTTCAGGACGAAGGCACGATCATCCCCGCGCCGGGCCCGAAGGAGATTCGGTTCAACGACGTCTCGTTCGCCTATACCGATGGTGGCCGCCCGGTCCTCGACGGCGTCGATCTGACGATTCCGGCCGGCACATCGATGGCGATCGTCGGCCAGAACGGTGCGGGCAAGACGACGCTGGCCAAGTTGCTGTGCCGCCTGTACGACACCACGTCGGGGTCGATCGACATCGACGGTGTGCCGTTGACATCGCTCGAGCTCGTGGCGTGGCGCAACCAGGTGACCGCTGTGTTCCAGGACTTCATCCACTTCGAGTTGCCGTTGCGCAACAACGTCGCACCGACCGGCGCTCCCGACGATGTCATTCGCGCCGCGCTCGCGGCAGCCGGCGGCTCCGACCTCGCCAACGGTGACCTCGACACCATCCTGTCGAAGGGTTATCCAGGCGGCACCGACCTCTCGGGAGGGCAGTGGCAGCGCATCGCCCTGGCACGTGCCCTGTGCGCGATCAGCCAAGGCGCCGGTGTCTTGCTGCTCGACGAGCCGACAGCGCAGCTCGACGTGCGCGGCGAGGCAGAGATCTTCGAGCGGGTGCTCGCGGCGACTCGCCATTGCACCACCATCCTGATCTCGCACCGGTTCTCGACCGTGCGGCTTGCCGACCGCATCTGCGTGATCGACGACGGCAAGGTCGTCGAGCTCGGCAGTCACGACGAGCTGATGGCGCGCGGCGGGCGGTATCGCACGCTGTTCGACCTGCAGGCATCGCGGTTCACCGAGTACGACGAAGACGGCGAGGAGGTGACCTATGAATCGCTCCTCTAGCTCGAAGAAGCCGGGCGACGACCTGCCGGCCGCGCTGCCTTCGTTGGCGCGCACGTTCAAGCTCGGATACCGCGCCGAGCCGCGGCTGCTGGCACTGTCGCTCGGTCTGGCGTTGTTGATGATGTTGCCCGACGCGCTGCTCGCCCTGTGGCTGAAGTACCTCGTCGACGGTGCCATCGCCGGCCAACGGCGTCGCGTGATGATCGCCGGCATCGGCCTGGCGATCTCGGTCACGGCGACGTGGTATCTGTCGCTGCTGTCGCAACGCGTGCAGCGTCGCTTCCGCGATCGTGTCGCGATCGCGCTCGAGTCGCACGTCGCCCATCTGCAGGCCTCGGTGCCGACGATCGAGCACCACGAGCGCCCCGAGTACCTCGACCGGTTGGCGATGCTGCGCGACCAGGTCTTCGCCCTCGACCACATGTTCATGTCGCTGTTCTCGACCCTCGGTTGGTTGTTCAGGCTGGCGATCACGGCGCTCCTGCTGGCGTCGATCGACCCCGTGCTGCTGTCATTGATGCTGTTCGCCGTGCCTGCTTTCTGGGTGTCGACGTGGCGACCTGCGGTCGAGCGACGAGCCGAGGAATCGGTCATCGCGCACACCCGTCTGGCGCGCCACCTGTTCGTGCTCGGCACGACTGCACCTCCGGCCAAGGAGGTCCGCGTGACCAACACCGGCGACTGGCTGATCAGCGAGCGTCGTGCATCGTGGGACCGCTACTACTCGACGGTGTCGAGGGTGCGCATGGGTGACCGCCGCGTGGCACACCGCTGCGTGGGCGATCTTCGCCGGCGCATACGTCGCGGCCATCGTGTACGTGGCGACGGGTCTCGACCGACCTGTCGGCGACGTCGTGCTGGTGCTCGCGGCAGGAACACGCCTCGCGCGCTACGTCGGTGCAACCGCCGGCGAGCTCGGCTTCCTCCGCGGGTTCTGGCTCGACTCGTCGCGTCGTCTCACGTGGCTGGAGGACTACGCCGCCGGGATCGACTCGACGGCCACCGCAGAGCGCGCCGACGCGACTGATCGACGGCATCGATCTCGATCACCTGACGTTCAGCTATCCCGGCTCCGATCACGTGGTGCTCGACGACATCTCATTGCATCTGCCGGCGGGTGCAGTGGTCGCTGTCGTCGGCGAGAACGGCGCCGGCAAGTCGACGTTGGTGAAGCTGCTGGCACGCATGTACGCGCCGAGCGAAGGGCGAATCACGGTCGACGGTGTCGACCTGGCCGACATCAACATCGAGGAGTGGAGGGCGTGCCTCGCCGGTGCGTTCCAGGACTTCTACCGACTCGAGTTGCATGCTCAGGAGACGGTCGGCGTCGGCGATCTGCCACGCCTCGACGACCGCTCGGCGACGGGTGCGGCGGTCGACCGTGCCGGTGCGCAGGATGTGATCGAACGGTTGGCGTACGGCCTCGAGACACAGCTCGGACCGTCGTGGGAGGAAGGGACAGAGGTCAGCTTCGGGCAGTGGCAGAAGCTTGCCCTGGCGCGTGGGTTCATGCGCGACGCGCCGCTGTTGCTGGTGCTCGACGAGCCGACTGCCGCGCTCGACGCCGAGACCGAGCATGCGTTGTTCGAGCGGTTCGCGGAGGCTGCCCGGTCCCACGTCGACACCGGCCGCGTCACGGTGCTCGTGTCGCACCGGTTCTCGACCGTTCGAATGGCCGACCTGATCGTCGTGATGGACGGGGCGCACGTGGTCGAGGTCGGCAGTCACGAGGAGTTGATGGCGCTCCGCGGTCATTACTCGGAGCTGTTCGGCATCCAAGCCGCCGCGTACGGATGATCGCTAGGGGCACCCGGCGGCCGCACCGACCTGCCACAGACCCGTGAGGTCGCCGGCACCGTAGGTCGTCGGACCGGTCGACGACGCCGTCGCGTTCATCAGTTGCGTCGGGTCGGGGACGTGATCGAGCCCGACGGCGTGGGCGAGCTCGTGCATCAACACGGGGCCGACGCCCACGCCACTCCACGGTGGGTTGGCGCCGATGTCGCCCATGTCGATGACGACCGAGGCTCGCAGGATGGTGGGGGAGTTCACGGGGAAGATGATCCCTGCTCGGCCGACGACCGAGCCCGAACGAGCAGGTCGGTTTGCTTCGTATCGCTGAGGGCGATCACCAACTCGCCATCTGCCGGTGAGACAGATGTGCTGGCGGCCTGTCGTCGGCATGAACGTGGTGGCACCTATCGGCACGAGCGGCAGGCCGGTAGCCGCCTGCAACCGCTCGATTGCCTCGAGGATCACTGGACGGAACGTCGCGGCTGTCGTATCCACCCATGTTGATCGTGTACCGAATCGGCTGGCACGGGTTCCATCGGGTCGGCAATCCGCCGACCAGTCGGGAGAATGTGAACGGCGGCGTCGGAGGCGGCCCGCCGGGGCCAGTCAATGGGACGTGCGGAGGCAGGATCGCAGGCACCTCGGTGCCGGTGTACCAACCGGCGAGATCGACCACGAGGTGGGCGCCGTTCTCGGTGTAGAAGCCGAAACCGGCCGTGCTGACCGGCGTGATCACGTGGTTCGCAATCGTCTGACCGGCGCGTGTTGCGTTGAGGCTGGATGCGTTGGGGAGATACGTGCGTGCCGGCCACAATGCAGAAGAACCCGGCAGCGGCGGTCTGGGTGACGGTGGCGTTCACGACGACGGCGCCGACTCCGGTTGCCGGCAGGCCGAACAGACCGGCCACCCGAACCTCAGCGGTGCGATTGCGCCCCGGCAACGCACCGAGCGGAGCGACACGGCTGTCGAGCAGACGAGCCGGAGCCACGGGGATGAACAGGCCGACATCGCTCGACACTGCTGACGCACCACTGAACCAGCCGACGAGGTCGACGATGACCTGCCCACCCGACTGGGAGAAGATCGATGTACGTCCACCACTGAGACGGGCGAGCACTTGGTTGGCGATGGTCCCGCCGACACCCTCGACGTTGAGGTTGCTCGCTGTCGGCGCGATGGAGCCGGTGGGGAACAGCGTCCAGAAGCCGCTCGCTGCGCTCTCGGTGACGGTCACCTTCAAGGCCGCGGCAGTCGCATCGACCGGTAGGCCGGCTAGACCCGCAACGTCGAGATCGATCTGACTGCCGGCGACGAGCGGGCCATTGTGGATGTTGTTGGGTTGACGAGTGTCGAGCAGACGTGTGGGAGTGACGGGCGTGAATCGGCCTGCCTGGGCAGAGTCGGCAGGCGTGTAGTAACCCTGCACGTCGGCGATGAGGTCAGCGGGCTGCTCGGAGAAGACGTCGACAGTGCCGCCGGTACCGATCGGCACGGTCACGAGGTTGGCGATGGTCTGGCCGGCAGAGTCGACGTTGATCGACGACGCGTTGGGAAGGGCGACGCCGGTGGGGTAGACCGTGACGAATCCGGCACCTGTTGGCGCTGTCACGGTGAGGTTCAGGACGACTGCGCTGGAGCCCGCCGGGACGTCCGTGAGTTGCAGGGTGAACGCCTCACCAGCATTGAGCTTGCGCTGTTGGAAACCGAGGCCGATTCGAGTGTCGAGGATTCGATACGGGCTCACCGGAACGTAGGCCGACGCACCGACCGGTGCAGCGTGCACGACCGCCGCGGGAGCGACGATGCAGACGCTGAAGCACAGCACCGCTGCGACGGTTGAAACGCGCATCGTGCGGCGATGAAGCAATCTCATTGACACTCCTTGTCCCTCTTCGCCACCCGTTCCGACCCTAGCGGCCGCACGTGTTGGCCCGCCCGTCCGACCCTCAGAATCACCCGTTCTGGGGCGATTCCGAGGGAGGGCGGGCGGCGGCTCGGTCTACGGCGCGACGGTTTGATCTGTCGTGTCGTCGATGCTCGTATCGGCGATCGGAAGTGTGGCGATCGTCGAGTCGGCGACCACCGGGGCGCCGGAGTTTGCCGGTGCGTCGTTGTCGTCGCTACTGCAGCTGATCAGGACCGTCGACGCCACAAGGGCCGCGCCGGCCACAGCAAATCGGTAAGCGTGCATCGTCAAGATTCCTTTCGGAGGGGGGAGCCGCGACCCTTCCCGCCGTTCCCGGCGCTCAAACCCACCCCACGTCGGACCGCAGTTTGAGCGCCGTTGATGCCGGGGAATCTCGACTCATGGTGACCTTCAAACCACACACTTCCCACGGCGAGCTGACGAGCAGCAAACGCGACGATCTCCCGGATTCGGTGTTCGCGTTCCCCAAGCAGCGCAAGGAGCCGCTGATCGACGCGTCACACGTGCGCAACGCCCTGTCGAGGTTCGATCAGGTCGAAGACGTCAGCGATGCAGACCGCGATCAGGCCTTTGCCAACATCAAGGCAGCCGCCAAGCACTACGACGTCGAGGTGTCGGAGAAGAGCTGGCGAGAGCTCGGCAAGCCGGACTGACCTGTAAGGCGTGGACGGCGTCAGGCCCGCATCCGGCTGCCGGAGGGATCGAGGATCGGCTCGAGTTGCAGGCGTGCGGGTCGGCGGTTGCCGATGATCTCGATCTCGAACTCGTCCGTCGCCGGCGTCGCCAGTTCGGCCGGGATGTAGCCCCACGCCAGCGACACACCGGAGTAGTGGGCGTAGCCGCCACTGGTGATCCAGCCCGACGACCCGTCGGGCCCGTCGTGCCAGACCGGCTCGTCGCCGATCACGTCGGCCGGGCGATCGGGGTCGGGCTCGACCTCGAACATCACCAGCTTGCGCTTCGGGCCGCCGGCGGCGATCTCGGCCTCGACGGCGGCGCGCCCGATGAAGTCGTGGTCGAACTTGAGCACAGCGGTCCATGCCTGCTTCGAGCGGCGTGTAGATCGGGCGGTACTCGCGGAACCACGTGCCGAAGTTCTTCTCGAGCCGCATCGTGATCAGCGCCCGGAACCCGAACAGGCGCATGTCGAACTGGCTGGCCGGCCTCCCACAGCAGGTCGAACAGGTAGCGCTGGTACTCGGGCGCGCACCCAGATCTCGTAGCCGAGGTCGCCGGTGTACGTCATCCGCGACAGCCACACCGGCGCCATGCCGATGTCGACCTTGCGGAACGACATGAACGGGAAGTCGGCGGTGGCCAGCGACGTGTCGGTCAGCTTCTGCAGCACGTCGCGCGACCGCGGCCCGGCCACGGTGAGGCCGACCATCGAGAGCGCGAGGATCTCGAACCGGATCGGCCGACCGTCGGCGCGGCAGGTGATCGAGGAACCAGCGCGAGTGGTGCACCTCGGCGGCCTGCGAGCCGAACAGGAAGAACTCGTCGTCGCCGATGCGCGACACCGAGAACTCGCCGACGATGCGACCCTGCGGGTTGAGCATCGCGGTCAGGTTGGTGCGACCGATCTTCGGCAAGCGAGTTGGTGAACAGACCCTGCAGCCACGTCGGCGGCGCCGTCGCCCGACTGACCTTGTACTTGGCGAAGTTCGAGGCCTCGCGACAGACCGACGCGCTCGCGAACCGCCCGCGACTCCTCGGCCGACCGACGTCGAACGCGTTCGACCGGTGGAACGTGACGTCCTCGACCGGATCCTTGCCCGGCTCCTGGAACCACAGCGGGATGCTCGAGCCCGAAGCCGGCACCCCACACGGCGTTGTGCTCGGTGAGCCGGTCGTAGATCGGCGTGGTGTGCAGCGGGCGCGCCGCCGGGAGCTCCTCGTTGGGGAACGTGATGCGGAACCGGCGCGAGTAGTTCTCGCGCACCTTGGCGTTGGTGTACGCAAGCGTCGCCCAGTCGCCGTAGCGGGCGACGTCCATGCCCCAGATGTCGTCGTCCGGATCGCCGTCGACCATCCAGTTGGCGAGCGACAGACCGACGCCGCCACCCTGCGACAGGCCGGCCATCACGGCGCACGCCACCCACATGCCGCGCATGCCCTTGATCGGACCGACCAGCGGGTTGCCGTCGGGGCTGAACGTGAACGGACCGTTGACGAACTTCTGGATGCCGGCCCGGCCGACGGCGGGAAGTGGTCGAAGCCCGCTCCAGCTCGGGGGCGATGCGGTCGAGGTCGTGGGCGAGCAGCTGGAACACGAAGTCCCACGGCGTCTCCTTCGGCGACCACGGCCGGTTGTTCTGCTCGTACGTGCCGAGCAGGATGCTCTGACCTTCCTGGCGGGCGTAGATCTCGCCGGCGAAGTCGATCATGTGCGGCAGCTCGCGACCGTTCGCCTGGTTGTAGTCGATGACTTCGGGCATCGGCTCGGTCATCAGGTAGTGGTGCTCCATCGCCAGCACGGGCAGCTCGAGGCCGACCATCCGTCCGACCTCGCGGGCCCACAGCCCGCCGGCGTTGACGACGTGCTCGGCGTGGATGGTGTGGTCGCGATCGGTGATGACGTCCCACGTGCCGTCGGCTGCGCTGCTGCAGCTCGGTGACCCACGTGTCGGTGTACACCTCGGCGCCACGGTTGCGGGCGCAGATCGCGTACGCGTGGGTGACGCCGTACGGGATCGACGCTGCCCTCGTCCTGGTCGTACAGCGCGCCGACGAAGTACTTCTCCTCGAGCAGCGGGTTCAGCTCCTTGGCCTCGGCGATCGGAGATGATGTCCATGTGCATGCCGAGGTAGCGGCCGCGGGCCTGCGCCATGCGCAGCCAGTCGAGTCGCTCGGGCGTGTCGGCGAGCATGCAGCCCGCCGGGCAGGTGGATGCTGCAGTTCTGGCCGGACTCGGCCTCGATCTCCTTGTACAGGTTGACCGTGTACTGCTGCAGGCGGGCGACGTTGGGGTCACCGTTGAGCGTGTGCATCCCGCCGGCGGCGTGCCACGTCGAGCCGGCGGTCAGCTGCTTGCGCTCGAGCAGCACGACGTCGGTCCAGCCGGCCTTGGTGAGGTGGTAGAGCACGCTGGCGCCGACGACACCGCCGCCGACCACGACGACCTGTGCTGACGACTTCATCCCTGCTCCTTGATACCGTTGATCTGACAATCGTGGCAGTTACCAGATCGGTGGCGACGCCGCCCTCGGCGACTCGGCGGGCGACGAACGCTTCGAGCTCCTCGCAGATCGGGCGGCATCCATCGTCCGGCGGTCTCGTACGCGGCGAGGAATCGCCGCGGCGACGCTCGTTGGCCTTGCCGCGCGGCCTCCGGGCTGCCGGCCTCCTCCCACGATCTCGTAGTTGCGCCAGTCGGAGATCATCGGCTTGTAGAACGCGGTGCGGATAGCGGTCCTGCGTGTGCTGCGATGCCGAAGAAGTGGCCGCCGGGGCCGACCTCGTCGATCGCGTCGATCGCCAACGTGTCGTCGTCGACGACCAGCGGATCGATGCATCGCCGACACCATGTGCAGCAGGTCGGCGTCGAGCATCATCTTCGTCGAAGCTGGCGTGCAGGCCGCCCTCCATCCACCCGGCGCCGTGCATCATCAGGTTGACGCCGCCCATGACGCAGCCCCACAGCGAGAACACGCTCTCGTACGCGGCTTGCGCGTCGACCGCGTTGGCGGCGCACACGTTGCTGCTGCGATACGGCAGGTTGTAGCGACGGGCGAGCTGGCCGCCGACCATCGCCGTGCGCACGTACTCGGGTGTGCCGAACGCGGGTGCGCCGGACTGCATGTCGACGTTGGAGGTGAACCCGCCGTAGACGACCGGCGCGCCCGGCCGCACGATCTGGCAGAACGCGATGCCGGCAAGCGCTTCGGCGTTCTGCTGAGCGAGCGCACCGGCGAGCGTGACCGGCGCCATCGCCCCGGCCAGCGTGAACGGCGTCATCACGACGGGCTGGTTGCGCGACGCCATCTCGATGATGCCGTGCAACATCGGCGTGTCGAGACGCAGCGGCGAGTTGGAGTTGATGACCGTGAAGATCGACGGCTCGCGATCGAGGGTCTGCGTCGTCGACGCCGCGGGCGATGCGCACCATCTCGATGCAGTCGATGTTGCTTCTGGCGGCCGAGGCTGTAGCAGTGGATGTGCTTGTCGGTCAGCGTCAGCACATCGAAGGCGGCGTGGATGTGACGAATCGAGGCATGGATGTCGACCGGCTCGACCGGGTAGCCGCCGACGAAGTGGATCGAGTTGAGCATCTGGGCGAGCTTCAAGAGATCGTCGAAGCCGACGCGATCACCGGTTCGCCGAATGCCGTCGAGACCGACGATGTGCGGTGCGCTCCCCACGGTGCCGTTGGCCATCCAGGTGCCACCGATGTGCAGATTCTTCTCGGGGTTCCAACTGTGCAGCGTGAACTCTTCGGGCGCTGTCGCAATGCGCTCGACGATCATCTCCTTGGGGAACCGAACGTGCTGCCCGGCCTCGTCGACATCGCAGCCGACGTCGCGCAACATGCTGCGCGCCTGACCGTCCCAGATGTCCATGCCGATTCGTTCGAGGATGGTCAACGACGCGTCGTGGATCGACTCGAGCTCATCGGCCGACACCACCTCGGTGTGGTTCAGTCGCATGCGCGGCTGCTTCCACGGACGTTGCAGTGGCAGCGTGCTGCGCGGGCTGGTGTCGCGTCCTCGTCTGCGTCTGCCCGGCTCCAGTGTCACCGGTCGCGAGGTTAGCCAGCCGGGCTATTCCTAGTACAGTTGTTCCGGTTATGTCGTCGAACACCAGCTATCAGATCGGGCGCGTGCCTCGGACCTTCGTCGGGATGCACGCACTCGGTGACCTCGGCGGAATGATCGACGAGCTCGGCGGTTCGCGCATGGTGGTGATCGCCGATCAGGGCGTCGAAGCGACCGGCTACATCGCCCGCGTGGTCGCCGAACTACTGCCGCGACAGGTCACGATGCATGTCGTTCCGTGGGGCGAGCCGACCCTCGACTCCGTCGATGCGGCTGCCTCAGTCGTGCGCGCTGCCGGCGATGCCGTCGTCATCGGCGTCGGCGGTGGGTCGGCGCTCGACATCGCCAAGCAGGCCGCGGTCGTCGGCACCGGTGACAGCTCTGTCGAGTCGTACCTGCTCTGTGCCGAACCGTTGCCGGGCCGCCGGCCGATCGTCGCCATCCCCACGACGTCGGGCACTGGTGCGGAGGTCACCCGCACATGCATCGTCGCCGACAGGGCAGGCCGCAAGTCGTGGACCTGGGGCGACGAGATGCTGCCCGACATCGTCGTGCTGGATCCGACTGCTGCGGCCACCATGCCCCAGGCAGTCACAGTCGGCACCGGGCTCGACGCATTCGTCCATGCGATCGAGGCATGCAGCGGACGGCGGCGCAACTCGGTCGCATCGGCATCCGCTCAGCGATCGCTCGCGCTCGTACTTGCGCATCTGCCGCGAGTCGCTGTCGACGGCACCGATCTGGCATCACGACAGGCCATGCAAGAGGCAGCGTTTCTGGCCGGCATCGCGATCGACAACTGCGGTACCGGCGTTGCCCATTCGATCGGTCACGCGCTCGGCTCGCTCTATCACGTCCCGCACGGGATCTCCGTGGCCGTCGGACTGCGGGCGGCGTTGGAGTGGAACACCACCGGTGAGCCCGAGTCGTATCGCGACGCGGCGAACGCGATGGGGTGTGATGTCGACGCGGTCGCCGACGTGTTTGCGCGGCTGTGCGTCGACGCCGGCCTCGACGAGGCGATCGGCTCGCGCGACGTCGGCATGTCGGTCGACGAGATCGCGGCCACGATGAACCATGTCGAGAACCAGCCGATGCTGCACAACAACTCGCGCGAGGTCAGCGACGAGCAACGTCGCATGTTGGCCGAACGCACCGTCGACGTGTGGCACGCTCTGCGGCCATGAGCGACCATCCATGAGCGAGATCGTCGCGATCGACATCACCCATCACCAGTTGCCACTCGATCCTCCGTTCCCCGCATCGTGGGACCCGCAGCCGCGCACCAAGTTCCCGGTCACGATCGTTCGAGTCCGCGACAGCGACGGACGCGAGGGTGTCGGGTCCGGCGACGTGATGTACGGCTTCGCCGACTACGCCCGCTACTTCATCGGGGAGCCCGCCGGCGATCTCGATCGGCACGCCGCGGTGTTGGCCAACATCGAGTTCCACGCCGGTCGGCAGTGGCCACTCGATCTGGCGTTGTGGGACCTCGCGGGTAAGACCGCAGGCCAGCCGGTGTGGCGCATGCTCGGTGGCACGTCGCCACGATTGCGGCTCTACGCATCGAGCGGTGTTCGCCGCCCGATCGCGCACATGGTGGAGATGGCCAAGGGGGTCGTCGACGCCGGCTACGAGGCGTTGAAGATCCGCTTCGGGCGTCCTTCGGTTGCCGACGACATTGCCGTCGTCGCCGCAGTGCGCGACGCCGTCGGGGATTCGCTGACGCTGATGGTGGACTGCAACCAGGCGTGGCGGATGCCGTGGGACACGGCGCGACCGTGGGACGTCGACGTTGCCGCCGACGTTGCCGCGCAACTCGAACAGCTGGGCGTGTACTGGGTCGAGGAGCCGTTGCATCGCGGTGACTATCGCGGATACGCCGAGCTGCGCAACCGGGTCGGCGTCAAGATCGCCGGTGGCGAGATGACGCGGGAGCCCTACGAGTTCCGTGAGTTGCTCGAGCGGGATTGTCTCGACGTGTTCCAACCCGATTGCGTCTGTTCACAAGGCATCAGTGGTCTGGCGCCGCTGGCGCGAAAGGTTGTGGCTGCCGGCAAGTTGTTCACGCCACACACGTGGGGCAACGGGATCGGTGTAATCGCCAACCTGCACCTCACGGCCGGCACTGCAGGTCTTGGCGGGTCGCAGTGGGTGGAATTCCCCTACGACCCGCCGGAATGGTCGCCCGATCGACGCGATTATCCACTGGTCGCGCCGATCGGTGCCGAGCGTGGATGGGTGACACTCGGCGAGCAACCAGGCCTCGGTATCGACCTCGACGAAGAGGTGCTGGCGCGCACTGCGAGCGCCAGCGCAACGTTCGACTGAGGTCGGCTGCTCACGAAACCGTGAGAGTGATCTGCTTCATGACGATGTCGGACCCGGACTTCACCGGGCCATCGGGGCCGGGGAACTCGTAGGTGCCGATCGTTCCGGCGTCGAGGTGCAGCATCGGCCAGAACGAGCCGGTGGTCACAGGAGCGTCGAGGGTGATGACGACCTTGCTGCTGTCGCCCTCGGGGATCGCCGCGTGACCGACGACCGGTCCGGGCGCGCCATCGGCGTCGGCGTGGACGGCAATGAACCCGGCGGCGCCGGTGATGTTGACGGCGTCGACGGTGATCGTCTTGCCGTCACTGCTCTGGTCGGCCACGTCGATGCTCCCGGTCACGGCTGCACCTGCAGCAGCGGAACCTGTCGGTGCGGCCGATGCCGTTGGAGCGTTTGTCGCGGAGCTGGAGTTGTCGTCGCTGCCGCATGCCCCGAGCACGAAGAGACCAACGATCGCAAGTCCTGCGATCGACGAACGGGTTGTGGTCATGTTTTGTCTCCTATTGGTTGTTCACGACGAGGGTGCCGTGCATGGTGGGATGGATCTCGCAATGGAACGGGAAGCTGCCCGGTGTCGTCGGTGCAACCAGCACGACGGGCGTCTTGTTGTCGAATGGGCCGACCTTGAACGTGCCGTCGTCGGCGGTGACCGTGTGCGACTCGTCGTCGCGATTGACGAACCTCAGTTCGGCTCCTGTTGTTGTCGTGACGGCCGGAAACACGTAGTTCTGGACGACGACCTCGGAGATCGCGTCGATGCCCGACGCGCTCGACGCGCTCGCCGATTCGTCACTCGAACCGCACGCGGCGAGAGGGATCGCAAGAGATGCGCACAAGGCAATGCGTTGCGCCTTCACGCTACGGATACGTCGGCTGTACACCGACTGTTGAAGCCCTGAGCGGATTTCTCAGGTGGTTCAGTCCAGGGGTGTGCGAACCACCAGGTTGCCGTCGGGTTCGCTGATGCCGATGGCAACAGCTTCGCCGGCTGCGAGAGCACTCGACAGCACCACCGTGATGGGCTTGTTGCGAATGCCGATGAAGGTGCCCGCGCCGACCCGGCTGCCATCGGCCCGCTCGAGCCACACGTTGTATCGCTGCCCCGGGGTGACGCCCGTGACTGCGAGATGGATCTCGGTTCCCCACTCCTGCGACTGCAGGGTCGCATCGCCTCGAACGTCGGCTGAGCTGAGCGCGACTTGCTCGGAGATCCCGGCGGGCGAGTCGTTGTGTCGTGCCGCGATCACTGCGGCCGACCCGCCGATCACCAGCAGTGCCGCTGCTGCGGCGCCGAGGATCCGATGGCGCCTGCGGTCTCGCCGTCGCCGCTCGCTGTCGACGCGCGCCGTGATCCGCATCGAGAGGTCTGCGGATGTCGGTACGGGCTGCGGATCCGGCCCGGGTGCAGTTGTGCCCGAGAGTGCCACGGCGGTCGAACGAAACTCCTCTGCGGCCGCCCGACAATCGGCGCAATCCGCGAGATGTTCGGCGAGATCGACTCCCATTTCGGCGTCGCCGGGCAGCGGCGCGGCCGTGCGACGCGAGGATGTGCTCGGCGAGCAGGCCCTGCCAGTGTCTGCAGTTGTCAGGCATCGTCCCATCCCAACTCGTCGAGGGAGAGTCGCAACGCCCTCAGTCCATAGAAGAGGCGTGACCGTATCGTCGCCGCCGGCACACCGAGCTCCGTGGCGACCTCCGCCGCGGAGCGTCCCCGATAGTAGACCTCGACGACCGCGCGGCGGTGTGGCTCCGTCAGCCGTCGTAGCGCTTCCTCGACCACCCACGACCGCAGCAACTCGTCGATGTTGTCGGCGATCGCGACATCGACGGGAGGAGCCACGCCTGGCCGCACCGATCTGGCTCGGCTCGCGTCGATGATGACGTTGCGCAGGATCGCGAAGAGCCACGCCCGCATCGAAGCGATCTCGGGATCGAAGCGATGCCCCGCGCGCCAGGCGCGAACGAACGTCTCCTGCACGACGTCTTCAGCGAGTCCTTGGTCCCCGAGCGCGCGATAGGCAAAGCCGTAGAGCTCACCGGAATGAGCCTGCACGGCGGCGCGCACACCCGTGTCGCTGCCCAAGTCGTCGTGACGCTCGATCAGTCTCAGCCGCACACGCACGGGCGACTCCTCCAACGCATCTGGCAACTCCTCACACTCAGAGTACGGACGTTGAGCGCAGTCCGTTCATCGCCCGCCCGTCACGCCAGGGATTTGCGTTGCCACTCCGCTGTCGACTCGATGGAGTTGAAGGTGAACACGTGCAAGCCGTCGATGTTCAACTCGTCGGCACGGCGCGACAGCGGCGTGATCAGCTTGTTGGGGTCGTAGCTCTTCGGCGAGAACATGCGCAGGATCGCGCCCGAGTTCTTGCGCAGGTAGCGCAGCGATGATCCGATCCCCAAGCGTGTGCCGAGACTCAGCAGCCTGGCTCGATCGACGGCACCGGGCACGCCGAGGTGGATCGGCAGTGTCAGGCCGCGGTCGCGCTGGCGCACGATCCACTCTTCGATCTTCTTCACGTCGAAGCACATCTGCGTGCTGGTGAAGCCTTCGAATCCCAGCTCCGCGATCAGCGATTGCTTGGCGAGCAACGCCTCGTCGAGCACGGCATCGGGGATCACCGTGTGATGATCGGGATACGAAGGCGTGCCGACGATTCGAACCGTGTGGCACAACGGCAACAGGTCGCGCATCAGCGACAGGCCGTCGCTGTACGGGCCGACCGGATCGGGATCACCGCCGACCACGAAGATCTCGCTGATCGCGTGCTCGTTGAGGCGCGCTGCGATCTTCTCCACGTGCGGGCGACCTTCGACCAGTCGTGCGGCGATGTGCGGCACCGCGTGATGGCCGGCCCCGTTCAACTCGGCGGCAAGCTCGAGGGTCGGTTCGATGCCCTTGGTCGGCGAGCAGGTGACGGAGACCGAGCAGCCGGCGGGCAGGTGGGGGATGTGATCGTGCAGCGACTTCAGCGGGATCAGCTCGTAGCGAGCGTTCTCGATCAAGCGGCGGCGGGCATCAGGCGAACTCATCGGGCAACTCCTCTTTGCGGCGATCAACGAACTCGGTCAACTCTTCGGCGATGGCGTCGTCCATCGGTGGCATTTCGTACTCTGCGAGGCGCTTCTTCCAGATGGCATTCGCACGAGTGGGTGCATCGGTCGCGCCATCTTCGGTCCACTGCTCGAAGCTGCTGTTGTCCGCGATGTTGCTGCGATAGAAGGCGGTCTCGAAGTTGGCGAACGTGTGCGCCGTTCCGAGGAAGTGCTGACCCGGACCGTTCTCCTTGATGGCATCGATTGCCTGACCGTTCTCCGAGAGGTCGAGGCCCTTGACGAACGTCGCCATCATCCCGCACTGGTCTTCGTCCATGATGAACTTCTCGTAGCCGATCGCGAGGCCGCCCTCTTGCCAGCCGGCGGCATGCAGCACGAAGTTGGTACCTGCCAAGCACCGTCGGCATCAGGGTGGCCGCGCTCTCGTACGCGGCCTGCGCGTCGGGCAGCTTCGATGCGCACAGCGAGCCTCCGCTGCGGAACGGCACGCCGAGGCGTCGAGCCAATGCGGCGATCGTGTACAGGACGATCGCCGGCTCCGGTGTGCCGAAGGTCGGCGCGCCGGTCTGCATCGACATCGAGGACGCGAACGATCCGAAGATCACCGGCGCGCCCGGGCGGATCAGTTGGGTGAACGTCATGCCCGCCAGCGACTCGGCCAGCGTCTGCGCGGCGACGCCGGCAGAGGTGGTCGGGGCCATGGCACCGGCGAGGATGAACGGCGTGATGATGGTCGCCTGGTTGTTGAGGGCGTAGATCTCGGCCGCGCCGAGCATCGTGCCGTCCCACACCAGCGGCGACGAGGCGTTGATCAGGCTGGTCATCACGGTGCGGTCGGCGAGGTCGCCGCCGAACGCGATCCTGGCCATGTCGACGGAGTCCTGCGCACGGCTGGCCGCGGTGACCGAGCCCATGAACGGCTTGTCGCTGTACGTGAGGTGGGCGTGCACCATGTCGAGGTGCCGCTTGCTGACGGGGATGTCGACGGGCTCGCAGACCGTGCCGCCGCTGTGGTGGAGGTACAGCGACTGGTACGTCAGCTTGACGAAGTTGCGGAAGTCCTCGATCGTCGCGTACCGACGGCCGTTGTCGAGATCGAATGCGAACGGCGACCCGTAGTTGGGTGCGAAGACCGTGGCGTCGCCGCCGATCTTCACGTTGCGGGCCGGGTTGCGGCCGTGCTGGATGTACTCGCGCGGCGCCGTTGCCTGCACGATCTGACGGCACATGCCACGCGGGAAGTGCACGCGTGTGCCGTCGACGTCGGCGCCTGCGTCGGCGAACACCTTCAACGCCGACGGGTAGTCGCGGATCTCCACCCCGACCTCGTTGAGGATGGTCTCGGCGTTGTGCTCGATGATCTCGAGGCCCTCGTCACTGACGATCTCGAACGGCTTCATCGTTCGCGTCAGGTAGGTCTCGGCCTCGACGACGTGCGAGGCGCGCAGTGCTTGCCGCCCGGCGCGTCCTCCGCTTCGCCGGCCCGTGCCGGCGTCGTGATCGGTAGACGTCATGACCTGTTCTCCTGTCTGCGGCGTCGACGGCCCCCAGCGGCGTCGACTGATGAGGTTCGTGCGGGAAGCGTGACCACTGCGCCGAGGTGCGGCGACGGCGCTGTGGCGTGCGGGAACGCCATTGCCGCCACGAACAGTGCCTGGAACTGTGGTTCGGTTGCTGTCTCGATCTTCACGACGTGCGCGCGCCGCGCTCTCCAGCTCGTCGCGCGCCTGCATCGACAGCAACGCTCGCACAGCGCCTGCGCCGGCGGCGTTGCCGACGGAGCGGACCGCCTCGACCGGCGCAGTCGGGAACGAGGCCGAGCACGAGCGCGTACAGCGGGTCGATGTGCGCACCGAACGCGCCGGCCAGTCGCATGTCGTCGAGCGACTCGACGCCGGCGTGCTCCATCAGCAGGTCGATGCCGGCGCGCAGCGCGGCCTTGGCCAGTTGGATGGCGCGCACGTCGTTCTGGGTGATCGACAGCTCGGCTGCGTCGGTTCGGTGCAGCACGTAGCGGAACGTGCGGTCGTCGGCGACGATGTACGGGCACGTGTCGGCCATCTCGCCGCGCACGACACCCTCGCTGTCGATGACGCCGGCGAGGTACATCTCGCCGATGACCTCGATGATGCCCGAGCCGCAGACACCGCTGATGGCCAGGTCTTCGGTCGCGGCCGGCGAATCCCGGATCGTCGCTCCACAGGTCGGAGCCGATCACCTTGAACCGCGGTGCCAGTGTCGTCGCGGTCGATGCGCACGCGCTCGATCGCGCCGGCAGTCGCTCGCTGTCCGCACGAGATCTGGGCACCCTCGAACGCCGGTCCGGTGGGGCTCGACGCGGCGAACTGTCGCTCGGCGATCCCGAGCACGATCTCGGCGTTGGTGCCGACGTCGACCAGCAACTGCCAGTGCCTCGCCGCGGTGCGGACCTTCGGCCAGCATCGCTGCCGTGGTGTCGGCACCGACGTGTCCGGCGATGCACGGCCCGACGAATGCGCGTGCCGTGGGGAACTGCAGACCGATGTCGAGCGCCGTGGTTCGGATCGCCTCGGCGCTGGCGAGCGTGAACGGTGCCTGACCGAGCGGGGTCGGGTCGATGCCGAGCACGATGTGATGCATGATCGGATTGCCGACGATCACGACGTCGAGCAACTCGTCGGCCGGCGCGTCGGCCTGGCGCAACAGATCGGCGATCAGTTCGTTGAGCGCGGCGCGGATGCACGCCGTCAGCTCCTTCTCGCCGCCGGGGTTCATCATCACGTACGACACCCGGCTCATCAGGTCCTCGCCGAAGCGGATCTGCGGGTTCATCATCCCGGCAGTCGCCAGCACCTCGCCGGTCGACAGATCGCAGAGGTGACCGGCGACCGTGGTGGAACCGACGTCGATGGCGACACCGAGCGCGGTGTCGACGAAGCCCGGCCAGATCGCCACCGCGACGCCGTCGCGATCGACGGCGATCGTGACCGAGGCGTGGTCGTTGGCGGCGGCCTTGTGTGCGGCGCGCAGCACCGTCGTGCTCCACGTGCGAACCGTCGACGCCGTGCGTGCTTCAGAACGGCCTCGCCGATGAGCTCGGTGACCGATTCGGAGTCGCCGAGCACGGCCTTCGGCACGTCGACGTTGTAGAGCGTGAACTGCGGATCGATGACGAGGCCGGTGAGGTCGATGGTCTTGCGCACGACCTGCTTGTGCACCTGGCTCTCCGACGGCACGCGAGATCACCGCGTCGTCGAGCACCGCGGCAGCACAGCCGAGGCGACGCCCTGCGCGCAGTGGACGGCGCGCGTTGCCCTTCGTCTCGTAGTCGACCTCGACCGAGGTCCAGTCGGACAACGCGGTCGGTGCGCTGTCGATGCGCCCACTTGGCGAACGAGCCTGTCGACGGCTCGATCTGGCACCGGCCGCAGATGCCGCGACCGCCGCACACCGAGTCGAGATCGACACCCAACTGGCGCGCCGCGGCCAGCACCGTGGTGCCGGCGTCGACCTCGCCGGTCAGGCCGGACGGTGTGAAGACGATTCGAGGCATCGGCGTGCTACTCGCTGCGCCGGCGCCGCCGGCCCTCGCGCTCGTCGGAGGCTGCGCGTTGCGATCACGGTTGGCGCGGATCCAGGCCGCGCAGTCCTTGTCCTGCCCGGCCAGCACGTCGGCCGCCATGACGGCCGCCTTCACCTCGGGATGCATCGGGTTCATGATCGCCGACGTCATCCCGGCGCCGATCGCCATCGCCAGGAAGGTGCCGGTGACCTGGTGGCGATTGGGGAGACCGAAGCTGACGTTCGAGGCGCCGCAGATGGTGTTGACCTTCAGCTCGTCGCGCAGGCGGCGGATCAGCTGGAACGCCTGCTGCCCGGCCTGGCCGAGCGCGCCGATCGGCATCACCAGCGGATCGACGATCGACGTCGGATGCCGGGAATGCCGAAGTCGGAGGCGCGCTCGACGATCCGCTTGGCGACCGCGAAGCGCACGTCGGGATCCATCGAGATGCCGGTCTCGTCGTTGGAGATGGCGACGACGGCTGCGCCGTACTTGGCGACCAGTGGCATGACCCGCTCGAGCACCTCGTCCTCGCCGGTGACCGAGTTGACGAGCGGCTTGCCCTGGTACACGGCGAGGCCGGCTTCGAGCGCGGCGATGATCGACGAGTCGATCGACAGCGGCACGTCGGTGATCGACTGCACCAGCGTGATCGCCTTGGCCAGCATCGCCGGCTCGTCGGCCAGCGGGATGCCGGCGTTGACGTCGAGCATCTGGCAGCCGGCGGCGACCTGCGCGAGGGCGTCGACCTCGACCCGGCTGAAGTCGCCGTTCTTCATCTCCTCGGCCAGCAGCTTGCGCCCGGTCGGGTTGATCTTCTCGCCGATCATCACGAAGGGGCGATCGAAGCCGATCACGACCTCGCGGGTGGCTGAGCTGACAACAGTGTCGGTCACTGGTTCTCCTGTTCGATTTGTTCTGCTGTCTTCTTCGTCGAGCTCCTCGAGCGCGGCGAGCACGTCGCGGTCGATGGCTGCGGTCGTCACGACGTCGGCTTCCCAGCCGCCGTAGTACGCGAGCAGGCCCAGTCGCTCGCGGCGGTATTCGCGGTCGATGGCGTCGGCCGCTGCTTGCGCTTCGAGTCGCCAGGTCGCCGGTGATGGACCGGCTCTCGCGGCGCCACTGGGCGATGTCCTCGTCGGCGGTGTAGATCCCGGCCTTGCGCTTGGCGCGGTCGACGGCTCGCTGGAACTTGCCGCCGAGCACGACCTGGTGCCGGTCGCGCCCTTCCTGCGCGTTGACCTGTGCGGGGATGTCGCGCCAGTAGATCACGATCAGCTCGCGGTCGCCGCGACCGGGCCTGGCCATCACGCGACCCGCCGCGAGAGCGACACGGACACGCCACGCGTGATCTCGGTCGGTGAACGGCTCGCAGGCCGACGTGGCGGTGCTCGAACTCGAGCCCGAGCCGCTCGGCCGCAGCCCGGCCCATCGCGACGATCGCGTCGTCGTCGGTCTGCGAGATCAACACGACGCGGCGTGTAGTTGCCGAAGTACATGTCGCGCAGCTGCGGGATGGCGATCGAGCCCGAGCCCCTGCCACAGCAACGCGTCGAAGTGCTTGGCCAGGAAGTCGGTGAGGAAGAAGGTGCCGAGCTCCTCCTCGTGCATCGCCGCGAACTGCTCGGCACCGCCGAAGAACTCGTAGCAGTGCGATCACCGGGAAGGCGTGTCGCCTCGGGATGACGGTCGAGCAGTGCGTCGAGCGCACCGCCGGTGCCGCAGTCGGCGTAGCCGATGAACACCGGGCGGTCCTGTGCCGCTGCCTCGTCGAGCAACGGCTCGCAGCTCCGGCACGATCCGCTCCGGCCGGTTGTGCAGGTTGGCCGGCAGGTAGGTGACGTCGACGGCGTCGGCGAGGCCCTGTGCCTTGCAGGACGGCGCGCAGCTCGGAGGCCAAGGCTCCACAGGCGATGACGAGCGGCGCGACAGTCATGCCATCGTCCCTGAGGTCAGGCCACCGACGGGCCGGGCGGCTCGGCCTTCAGCCGGTCGCGACGTGCGCTGACCAGTGCCTTGGCCGTCTCGGCGGCGACCGCCGCGTCGCGGCAGTAGGCGTCGGCGCCGACGGCGTGACCGAACTCCTCGTTCAGCGGCGCGCCACCGACCAGCACGAGGTACTTGTCGCGCAGGCCCTTCTCGATCAGCGTGTCGACGACCACCTTCATGTACGGCATCGTGGTGGTGAGCAGCGCCGACATCCCCAAGATGTCGGGCTGGTGCAGTTCGAGCGCGGCGAGGAACTTGTCGACGTCGGTGTTGATGCCGAGGTCGATCACCTCGAAGCCGGCGCCTTCCAGCATCATCGCGATCAGGTTCTTGCCGATGTCGTGGATGTCGCCCTTGACGGTGCCGACGACGACCTTGCCGATCGGACTCGGCGCCGGTCTCGGCCAGCAGCGGGCGCAGGATCTCCATGCCGGCCTTCATCGCGTTGGCGGCCAGCAACACCTCGGGGACGAACAGGATGCCGTCGCGGAAGTCGATGCCGACGATGCGCATCCCCTCGACCAGGGCGTCGTTGAGCACCCGGTCGGGGCCCCAGCCGCGGTCGAGCAGGATCGTGGTGCCTTCGAGGATCTCGTCGGCCAACCCGTCGTACAGGTCGTCGTGCATCTGGGCGACGAGATCGTTGTCGTTCAGGGTGGCGAGGTCGAGATCGTCTTGTTCACTCATTGAGGCCGCTCCGTCTTCCGTGACGTCGTGTTCCACGATGCAGAATCGACCCGTATCGTGGAACAGCCTAGCACAGCAAGAATCTACTAGTGTCAGTGCAGGTCCGCGGCCACGGACCGATATCAAGATGCGGGAACGAGAGAGGAGATACGCGGTGGCGGCGCGGGCACAACGGAACCATCGGATCGAGTGGCTGACACTCGGTTTGTTCGCTGGTTTCTATGCCGCGTGGCTCGTCGTGGTCCTTGGCCACAGTCGGTGCCGTGGCCGGTCGAAGTCGGCGTGCTCGCGATGTTGGGCGGCTTCTACATGTCGCTGCAGCACGAGGCGCTGCACGGTCACCCGACCGGGTGGCGCGGCGTCAACACCGACACTGGCGTTCGCGCCGCTGTCGCTGTGGCTGCCGTACCTCGGTTACCGGTCGCAGCCACCTCGTCCACCACCACACCGATCTCACCGACCCGCAGTTCGATCCTGAGTCGTTCTACCTGCGCCCGGTCGACTGGACGTCGGCGGGCGTCGGTGAAGCGCACGTACATCCTCGTGACCCGCACGATGGTCGGACGGCTCGACGATCGGCTCGGTGCACAGCATCGGCGGTATCTGTGGCACGAGGTCCGCACGCTTGCGATCCGATCGAGCATGCGGCGAGCCGCTGGCTCGTCCACGTCGTCGCTGCCGCGACGCTCGGCCTGGTGGCTGTTCGTGTCGTCGGCATCCCTGTGTGGGAGTACGTCGTGGGATTCGTCATGCTCGGGCCAGTCGTTCACCCTGTTGCGTTCGTTCGTCGAGCACTGCGCCGTTGCCGAAGGCACGCGGTCGGCAGTCGTCAAGGCCGGTCCGGTGATGTCGTTGATGTACCTCAACAACAACCTGCACCACACGCATCACGCCCAGCCGTCCACGCCCGTGGTACGCCCTGCCGGAATTGCACCGCAAGATGGAGGGCGACGAGATCGCCGCCGAGGGCGCCGGGCTGTATCGCCACGGCTACGTCGAAGTGGCCAGAGCGAAACCTGGTGCGGCCGTTCTGCCAGCCGGATCATCCACTGTCGCCGGGAGCACGCCCGTTCGGCGCACGCGGGCTGCGATGACCATCGCCTCGCTGGCGATGTATCCGTTCGACCATCTGCGTCCGGCGTACGACCACTTCTGGGACGCCGTGCGCGGTCGGCTGTCGTTCGATGCGCCGGCGTTGGATTGGGACATCGATCCGTCGAGGCATGTCGCCGCGACGACCTCGTGCTCGGTCAGACGTGCGGTTGGCCGTTGGTCACCGAGCTGGCTTCGTCCGTCGTGTCGTCGGCACCTTCGATTGCGAGATCGACGGGGCCCGCGACGGCACCTACTACTCCGTGATCGTCAGCAACTCCGACGATCAACTCGACGACGATCCTGGCCCGTCCCGGATCTCGTCGTCGTCGCCAACGCTCCCGACAGCCTGTCGGGATGGATCAGCCTGCGGGTGGCCACCGCAGCACGCCGGTCGTCATATCGACGCTGCGGTGTGGACCGGTTCGCACGCGGCCAGCATCGACGCGCATTCGTGACGGCCGTGCCCATCTCGCGGCGATCGACGGCGTCACGTGGGCGCACATCGGCACCGACACGTCTGCACGTGGTCGGTCGAGGTCCACGCATCCCGTGTCTGCCGCTGGTCACGTCCCGATCGACGACCGACGCAACGCTCGCGCGAACTGCGCTTGGCACTCGGGCGACACGGTGCACGATCCGGCGATGGCCGACGTGTGCGCGACGCTTGAAGATCCGCGACTTCCTCGTCCGCGATCTCGCCGACTACGAGGGACTTTCCGGACTTGCGGAACTATGGTGAGCCGACGTGGCGCGCACCCCGGATCCGCAGCTCAAACGTGAGCTCCTCGACCGGGTCGTCCGTCACCTGGCCGACCAGGGCTGGCCCAGACGACGCTGCGTCCGATGGCCGCGATCCTCGGCGTCAGCATCAACCGATTGATGCACCACTTCGGCTCCAAGGACGAGTTGATCACGGCGGCACTGGCGCGAGCGATCGAGCAGCAGATCGATGTGCAGCGCAAGTGGCTGGCAGCGATCCCCGAAGTTGACGCAGGTCGAGTTGTACCGGCGATGGTGGAAGTGGCTGTGCGCGACGCCGCAGAACCTGGCGCTGGTTCGGCTCAACTACGAGGCCGCCACGCTGGAGCCCACGGTCACCGGTCTCGCCGGCGATGTGCGTGCGGACCAGATCGGCGTGTGGCGTCACGACGTCGAGCAACGTCTCGTCTCGGAGGGCCTGAAGCCCGAGCGCGCCGCTCTCGAAGCGTCCCTGATCAAGGCGACGTTCACCGGTCTGGTGATGGACTCTGTTCGCCACCGGCGACACGCGCCGACTGTCGAAGGCACTCGACTCGTGGCTCGACCCGGCTGGCCGCCGATCTCTACGCGCACGACGACGAAGCGATCGGCGTCGACTGCAGACCGACTGATCGAGCACGCCTGGCCGCGCTCCGTGCGGGTCCGACCACTTGGCCTTCGACGGCTTTTCGTCACCCTGACGGGTAACGCGTGTCGCCCCTGCAAGACGACATTTCGAAATCCCCCCTTGCGCAAACCACTGTGTGATAGTGAAGAATGACGTCTGTGTAATTACAGGAGCGTGATAGCGCTCCGATGAAGGGGCCGAACGGCAGGAGGCCAGCAATGCAACACACAGACCGGGACCACGTCGACAGGGACAACACTCACAACTTCACCGAGCGCAACGGTGACAACGATGGGCGGAGCTGGCAGGACGAGGCCAACTGCTTCGGGTGTCGATCCCGACTTGTTCTTCCCAGAGCGCGGCGCGTCGACGCGTGAGGCCAAAGAGGTCTGTCGAGGTTGCGTCGTGCGCCTCGATTGCCTCGAGTACGCGCTGGTCAACGGCGAGAAGTTCGGCATCTGGGGTGGACTGTCGGAGCGCGAGCGTCGTCGCCTGCGCCGTCAACGAGCCCAGGCCGGCCGCCGCACATCTGCCTGATTTGCCGCACGCCACTCGCCGCACTGCGGTGGTAGCGTTGCCGCATGTTCGCATTCCTTGATCCGCCGGAAATCATTCTGATTCTCGTTGTCGTTCTGGTGCTCTTCGGTGGTGCCCAGTTGCCGAAGCTCGCCAAGAACCTCGGCAAGGCTCAGAAGGAATTCAAAGATGGTCTCGCTGAGGGTCACGAAGACCGACGGCAAGGCGTCGAAGTCGACAAGCCGTGTCGAAAAGACCGTCGACGACTCCAGCTCACCACCTGAGCCGAACAGATCTCAGATCGACGCCGGTAGCTCATGCTCCGGCGTCTTTCTGTTCCAGTTGCTATCGCTGATCGCAGTTCAGCTGGCGACGCGGCGACGCTTGAGGATTCGACGGCGCTCGCGTTCGCTGCAGCCGCCCCAGACACCGTGTTCGATGCGCTCTTCCAGCGCATATTCCAAACACTGCGTCGCGACAGGACAATCTGTGCAGATCTTGCGGGCACGGTCGACGCCGACTCCATCGCTCGGGAAGAACACCGCCGGGGGATAGTTGCGGCAGTTGCCATCAGCCATCCACGCTGTGACGGTGTCAACCTCTGTGGGGTTGTCGATACGGTGCATCGTGTCTCCTTCGTCGACCGCGACGCATCGCAGTCTAGTGGTGCGCCCGACCAAGCCCAGAGTGACTCCGGTCGCCGCAACACCTCGCTTGCTATGTATAGACGTCTCGCGAAGTGAATTGGTTCCCGTTGAAGACAGCTTTTATACCATCCCTGCTCGGCCATGGCCAGGCACTGGCCTTCGCCCCGGCCGATACACTCCAGCGCGCCAAATTGGCGCCGAAAGGAACCCCATGACCGACATCGTCAATGAGCCGCCGCGAGCCCACGTTCGCATCGTCTATCTTGGCCCGGTGTCACCGCATTGGGAGTTGTACAGCGACTACGGCGACCGGACGGTGCTCGAGGAGTTTCGGACACGCGTGATGGCCCGCCTGGTGCTGTTGCCACGCGACGACCCGCAGTTCCGCCGCAACCGCGAGCGCATCGTGCGCGATGCCGAGCGCGAGCGGATCTCCCTCGAATGGGATCTCGGCATTCCAGAAGGCGATTGATCGGGCCACCGTGGACGAGTCCAGTCGGCTGCTCAACCGAGAGCTGAGCTGGCTCGACTTCAACCGGCGCGTGCTGGCCCTGGCCCAGGAGCCGGCGATACCTCTGCTCGAGCGGCTGAAGTTCGTGGCGATCTGCTCGTCGAACCTCGACGAGTTCTTCCAGGTCCGCATCTCCGCGCTCAAGGATCAGGTGGCGGCGGGCGTCGCCGGCACCTCGTTCGGTGGGCTGTCGCCCAGCCAGCAACTGGCCGCGATCGGTCCCAATGTCGAAGGCTTCGTGATCGAGCAGGAGAAGTTGCTGCTCGACACGTTGGTTCCGGAGCTCGCCGAGAAGGGCGTGCAGCTGGTCAATTGGGACGACCTCGACGCAGCCGACAGGTTGTACCTCGTCGACGTGTTCGAGCAGCGGATCTTCCCGGTGCTCACGCCCTTGGCCGTCGACCCGGCGCACCCGTTCCCCTACATCTCCAACCTCGCGCTCAGCCTGGCGGCGATGGTCACCGACCCCGATACCAGCGAGCGACGGTTCGCCAGGGTCAAGGTGCCGACGGTGTTCCCGAGGTTGGTCGGCCTGCCCGACGGCGCCCGCTTCCTACCGGTCGAGCAGCTGATTGCCGCCAACTTGCACAAGCTGTTCGTCGGAATGGTCGTCGAGGAGCACGCGGTGTTCAGGGTCACCCGCAACGTCGACCTGACACAGGAAGACGAAGAGGCCGACGACCTGTTGGCGGCAGTCGAGATGGAACTGCGCCGCCGGCGGTTCGGCCGCGCCGTGCGTGTCGAGGTGCAGACCGGCATCAGCGAGGAGATGCTCGAGCTGCTGCTTCGCGAGCTCGATCTCGGACCCAACGACGTGACGTCGCATCGGGCACCACTCGACCTCACCAGCCTGTGGCAGCTGCACGCTCTCGATCGGCCGGACCTGAAGGATTGGCCGTGGCCACCCGTGACCGCAGGACGCATCGCCGCGGCGGAAGAGGCCGATCGCAGCATCTTCTCCGTCATCCGCGAACGGCCGCTGATGGCTCACCACCCGTACGAGAGCTTCGCCAGCAGCATCGAGTCGTTCGTCGCCCAGGCTGCCGACGATCCCACGAGTGCAGAGCATCAAGATGACCATGTACCGCGCCGGTGGCGACAGCCCGATCGCCCGCAACCTCATGCGTGCCGCCGAGCGCGGCGTGCAGGTTGCCGTGCTGGTCGAGTTGAAGGCTCGGTTCGACGAGGCGACCAACGTGACGTGGGCGAAGGCGCTGGAGCGTTCCGGCGTGCACGTCGTGTACGGCTTCGTCGGGTTGAAGACCCACGCCAAGTGCGTGCTCGTCGTGCGCGCCGACGAGGATGGGTTGCGCCGCTACTGCCACATCGGCACGGGCAACTACAACTCGCGAACGGCCCGCCTGTACGAGGACGTCGGGTTCCTCACGTGCGATCCGCCGGTCGGCGACGACGTGGCCCAACTGTTCAACCACCTCACCGGCTACAGCAGGGCTCACGACTACTACAGCTTGCTGGTCGCGCCTCGCGACATGCGCGGCCAGCTGATCGATCTCATCGAGCACGAGGCCACCTTCGGCAGCGAGGGCCGGATCACGGCCAAGATGAACTCGCTCGGAGATCCCGAGATGGTCGAGGCGCTGTACGCGGCCAGCAATGCAGGAGTGCAGATCGACTTCGCCGTGCGCGGCATCTGCTGCCTGCGACCCGGCGTCGCCGGAATGAGCGAGAACATCCGCGTTCGCTCGATCCTCGGCCGCTACCTCGAGCACTCGCGCATCATCCGATTCGAGCACGGCGACGAGGGCAAGCCGCTGTTCCTCATCGGCTCGGCCGACTGGATGCCGCGCAACCTCGATCGCCGGATCGAGGTGCTCGTGCCGGTCGTCACACCCCAAGCACCAGGCCTGGCTCGACCAGGTGTTCGCGATTCCAGTTCGCCGACGACATCGTTCGCTGGGAGATGGATGGTGACGGCTCATGGCAGCGGCGCGGGCCCGAGCAGTTCACCGACGGCGATGCCCAGGAGCGCTTCTACCACTGGGTTGCCGACCGCCAGCGACGGTGATTCGCTCCCCGTTCGCCCTCTGTTCACCTGTCGTTCACTCGGCACTCAGGTTTGCCGACACCTGCCGTCTCTAGTTGTCGGTGGATGTCGCTTTGTTCATTTCCCAACTACCGTTTCGAGGCGATGACTCACATCCATGCTGCGGAACGCACGAGTGATCACGTTGCAGGACTGCTGATGGACGAACTTCGCAAGGGCTTCCACAACGATCTCGAGGACGCACGCGCCGAGCTGGTGCGCCTCGCCGCATCCGTCACCGAGCTGATCCCGCGAGCGACCGCGGTGCTGCTCGACGGCGACCTCGAGGGCGCCGACTACATCATCCAGGGTGACGACGAGATCGACGCCCGCTCGCTCGACCTCGAGGAGCACTGCTACCGGATCCTCGCGCTGCAGGCGCCGGTGGCCACCGACCTTCGCCAAGTGGTCGCGCTGATGAAGATGATCGCCGACGTCGAGCGATCTGCCGACCTGGTGTGCAACATCTGCAAGGCGGCGCGGCGCATCTATGGCCACGACGCTCGACCCCAAGTTGCGCGGCATCATCTCGCGGATGGGCGAGCAGGCCCAGCAGTTGTACACCGCGGCCATCGAGTCGTTCGTCGAGAACGACGCGGCGAAGGCCGCCGCGATCGACGACATGGACTCGTACCTCGACGGGCTTGCAGAAGCAGTTCGTGCAGGCGATCTTCGAGAGCCACGCCGCCGGACGCATCGATCTGCAGGTCGCCGTGCAGCTGGCGGTCGTCGCCCGTTTCTACGAGCGGATCGGCGACCACGCGGTCAACGTCGGCGAGCGTGTTCGATTCGTGATCACCGGCTGGATGCCCGAGCACCACGGCGCCGCAGCGGTTCCGCCTGCGCGTCGACGACACCGGTGAGATGCCGCGGGTCCCGAGTCGCCGGATGGTGAACACACGCCGTGATGACACTTCGTCGTCGTCGACCAGCCAGCCGACCGTCGAGCCCGAGGGCGATGCTCAGCAACTTCTGGGCCAAGCTGGAGGCCGAGGTGCTGAAGCTGCGCCGGGCCCTCGACGCACTGCCGATCGGCGTCGTGCTGGCCGATCGCAACGGGGCACACGACCGTCGAGAACATCGCGCGCGCGCGCCTATCACGGGCACGCCGCGGTGCTCGTCGAGGAAGCTGTCGAACGACACGTGCGCCGGGCGGTGCGCGGTCACGCCAGTGGTCAGACGGTCGAGTTCATCGGGCCGCCGCGCACGGTGCTGGCCGTTCAGGCGATTCCGCTGGAGGATGGTGGCGCGCTCGTCACCGATCGACGACGTCAGCGAGCGGGCGCGACTCGATGCCGTGCGCACCGACTTCGTCGCCAACATCAGCCACGAGCTGAAGACGCCCGTCGGTGCGCTCGCCGTGCTGGCCGAGACGCTGGCCGACATCGACGATCCGACCGCAATTCGCCGGCTCGCCGACAAGATGGTCGGCGAGGCACATCGCGCCGCACGCACCATCGACGATCTGCTGGAGCTGTCACGAACCGAGCTCGGCGGTGCCGGCGGCGACCGACCTGGTGTCGGTCGTCCCAGGTCATCGACGATGCCGTCGTGCGAGCCGCAGGCGGCTGCCGAACACCACTCGGTCAAGGTCATCGTCGATCAGGGCTCCACCGACCTCCACGTGCTGGGCAGCCATCGGCAACTGGTGTCCGCCGTCGCCAACCTGCTCGAGAACGCCGTCAAGTACAGCGACACCGGGTCCGAGGTGATCGTCGAGTCGCGTCTGCGACGACGGCTGGATCGAGATCATCGTGACCGACACCGGCGTCGGGATTCCGCCGCGCGACATCGACCGCATCTTCGAGCGGTTCTACCGCGTCGACCGGGCACGCAGCCGCGACACCGGCGGCACGGGTCTCGGCCTGTCGATCGTGCGTCATGTGGCGACCAACCATTCCGGAGAGGTCACCGTGCATTCGCGCGAAGGCGAGGGATCCGTCGTTCACCATTCGAGTGCCGTCGGGAGACACATGACCCGCAACCTGTGGTGCTCGTCGTCGAGGACGAGCCGAGCTTCGTGGAGGCGTTGACCATCGGGCTCACCCGCGAAGGCTTCCGCGTCGTGTCGGTCGGTGACGGGTTCGAGGCGGTGCAGTGCTTCGACGAGGTCGCAGCCCGACATCGTGCTGCTCGACGTGATGCTGCCGAGGACTCAGTGGCATCGACGTGTGCCGGCAGTTGCGCAAGCGCAGTCAGGTGCCGATCATCATGGTCACCGCCAAGGGCGCCGAGATCGACACGGTGGTCGGCCTCGAGGTCGGGGCCGACGACTACATCACCAAGCCGTATCGGATGCGCGAGGTCGTGGCCCGGATGCGCGCCGTGCTGCGCCGGTCGCCGAACGACGTCGGCCGGCGCCTCGGAGTTGTCGCCCGGGTCACTTGCCGTCGGCGACGTCGTGCTCGACCCTGACGAGCACCGCGTCACCATCGACGGCGACGACGTCGCGCTGCCGCTGAAGGAGTTCGAGCTGCTGCACCTGCTGCTGGCCAATGCCGGTCGTGTGCTGCCGCGCGAGACGTTGATCGATCGGGTGTGGGGCAGCGACTACGTCGGCGACACCAAGACGCTCGACGTGCACATCAAGCGGCTGCGAGCCAAGGTCGAGCCCGATCCGGCCAGTCCGACCCGGATCATCACGTACCGCGGCCTCGGCTACAAGTTCGATCGGTCCAAGGACTGACCTGTTCTGGCCGTAGTCGCACGGGCTCAGGTCGGGCGGCCTACCATGCCACCGTGTCAAGTGGCCGGCGCCCTCCAGTCCCGCCTCGTCCGCCGCCGTGTCACCGCTCGTGTCGCCGTTCAAGAGGCTGGCACGCACCCACGCGCTGATGACCGCCGGCGACGTGGCGATGGTGGTCTCGCTCGCCGGCTCGCTGTTCTTCTCGATCAGTCCCGACGCAGCGCGCAGCAAGGTGCTGCTCTACCTGTTGGTCAGCTTCGCGCCGTTCGCCATCGTCGCCCCGCTGATCGGGCCGGTCATCGATCGGGCTCCCGGGGGTCGGCGGCTGATCATCCAGCTCACCGCGCTCGGTCGGGCGTTGCTCTTCGTGCCTGATGATCTTCCACCTCGACGATCTGCTGCTGTTCCCGCTGTCGTTCGGCGTGCTGATCCTGCAGAAGACGTACAGCGTGTCGCGATCCGCGCTGATCCCGACGGTCGTCAACAACAAGACCGAACTGGTCGAGGCGAACTCCAAGCTCGGGCTCATCTCCGGCGCCGTCGGTGCCGCGGCTGCCGCTCCCGGCAGGCGGACTGGCGGCAATCTCACCGAAGCTGTCGTTGATGTTCGGCGTCGCGATGTTCGTCTGCGCCGTGACCGTCTCGGCGTCGCAACTGCCGAAGGGCAAGGTCGCCCCGTCCGCGCAGCCCGCCGAGCGGTTGGAGTTGCGCAACGCCTCGCTGCGGTCGGCCGCAGTCGCCATGAGCCTGATCCGCGGCCGTGATCGGGTTCATGTTCTTCGAGATGCTCTTCTGGCTCCGCGAGAACAAGTACGCCAACGTCTGGATCGGTCGCGATCGATCGGTGCGTCGACGGTCGGCCTGATGATCGGCAACGGCATTGCCTCGCCGTTGCGCAACCGGCTGCGCGAGGAGCTGATGCTGACGACCGCGATCGTGATGATCGCGGTCACCGGCCTCGGTGCTGCGGTGTTCGGTGGGGTCGGCGCGGCGCTGGTGTTCGCTGCGGTCGTCAACGCCGCGTCGGGCATCGGGCGAATGGCGTTCGACTCGATCGTCCAACGGGATGCTCCCGACGCCAACCAGGGCCGGGCGTTCGCCAAGTTCGAGACGCGCTTCCAATTGTCGTGGGCGGTCGCCGGCGTCGTCCCTGTGCTCTTCACGTTCCCCGGACGCGTCGCGTTCCTGTTGGTCGGGCTCGTCGGCGTCCTGGCCGTCGTGCTCTACATGCGATCGGCGCGGTTGCGATCGAGCGGACGGTCGACGGCGACGGTGTCTAGGCGTCGGGCAGCTCGAGGCGAGCGACCCACAGACCGGGTGCGTCGATCTCCGCCGGGGTCGGCAACGCGTTCGGACGGGCGAGAAGCTCACTGAGGTCGAGCCTCGCCGACGCGATCGACGACGCCACCGATGAACATCTTGCCGCGCTGCACCTGGTCGTGCGTCAGCTGCAGGCCGAGCAGCCGCTCGATGTACACGTCGTCGGCATTGTGATCGACGCGGCGACGACGGACGGCTTCGGCGATCCGCAGCGCGTCGCCGCCGATCACGCGCACCGACACGCCGTCGACCATGTAGTCGACGTAGCCGATGACCGCGGCCGCAGCGGCGTCGAGCGACGGCTGCAGCTCGCGTTGCTCGGGTGACTGCACCGCGCCGAGCAGCACCGCCGGATCACCCAACAGCTTCTGGATCGCCTGCATCGGATCCGTGTCGTCGTCGTCGGAGTCGAGCGACGAGAGCTTCTCGGCGATCGCTTCGGGATCGGGCCGGAAGGCGCCGACGTGACGGCGGACCAGCGAGGCGAAGTCTCGCGGAGTGACCGGCGATGGAGAACAGCGCGTGGCCGGTGAGCTCCTGAGCCAGCACCCACATCCGCATCTCGTCGGCGGCGATGCTCCACTCCTGCGCGAACCGATCGATGTTGCTGGGCAGGACGGAGATGCTGGCGTCCTGCCGCGGGATCGGCAGGTCGTACTGGCCGAACGCCTGCGTCGCCATTCGCCCGACCATCGAGCCGACCGCCATGCCCATCATCGAGGGCGCCATCATCTTGCTGAGGTTGGCCATCATCGCCATCATCGGATCGGCGTTGAGATCGATCTCGTCGGAGTCCGACGGAGTCATCGGCTTGCCGAGCGACGTGGCCAGCTCGGTGAACAGCGGCCGGTAGGCCTCGAGGGTTTTCTGCGCCCACGCCCCGAGGTGTCACGGGGACGATCTCGGGCGACGGGCCGTCGAAGCCGGTGAGGTCGCGCACGTGCAGCTCGGCGATCTGGGCCAGCTCGCCGAGCTTGATGCGGACGCGCCGGATCGATGTTGGCCTCGCCGGCCCCGCCGGTGGCCGCCAGCGCCTGCGAACTGTCGGGCGGCGTCCCAGTTGAGCGGGCCCTGACCGGACAGCGCCCGGGCAAGGTCGCCGAACATCGGGAGGTTCTCGAACGGGTTCTCGGACCCTGGTCCGTCTGCCATGAACGTGAGCCTACGGCCAACGTCGGCGCTAGCGTCCGTCGCCATGACGGTCGCTTCGACGACAACCCCGACCACGACCACCGGTGTGGGTCAGTGATGGCTCCGACGGGCTCGGCAGGCGTGTGCTGCAGCGGCTCAACAGCAGTGCAGATCTCATCGAAGGGCTTGATCGGCGACAGCACCATCATCGTCTGGCTGGCGTCCGCCGATGTCGACGCGCGGGCCCGTCGCCGGCAGAGCGCGACGGAGGGCGTTTCGGCGGCACTGACCGAGGCCGTCAACGCCAAGCACCTCGTGCTGGTGTCGTCGGCGATGGTCTACGGCGCGTGGGCCAACAACCCGGTCCCGATCACCGAGGAGGCTGTGCTGCGACCCGACGTCGAGTTCGTCTACGCCCGCCAACTCGGCTCCGTCGAGCAACTGGCCGACGAGTGGCGCCTTGCCGCACCGGACCGTACGGTCACCGTGTTGCGGCCGGTGGTGGGCATGGCCGCCGACAGCGCAGTCGGCCTGGCCGCTGCGCTCGCTGCCGGAATGGGTCAGCGTGTCGGTGAGGACGATCCGCCGGCGCAGTTCCTGCACCTCGACGATCTCGCATCTGCCGTCGTGCTCGCCGCCGAGCAACGTCTCGACGGCGTCTTCAACGTCGCGCCCGACGGCTGGATTGCCGGCGAACGGGTGCGGGCGCTCGCCGGTGCGGTGCCGCGTCTGAAGCTGCCGGACCGCGTCACCGAGGTCATCAGCAACATGCGTTGGCGGTTCCAGCGCGGCCCGATCCCGCCTGGCCTGCGCAGCTACACGCGGTGGCCGTGGCTGGTCGCCAACGACCGGTTGAAGGCGGAGGGCTGGGCACCGACGGTCACCAACGAGCAGGCGTACGTCGAGGGCACCGAAGCCAAGTGGTGGACGATGGTCAGCCCGAAGCGCCGTCAGGAGATCGCCCTCAGCGGTCTCGGCGCCGTGCTGTTCGTTGTCGGCATCGGCATCTGGCGCGGAGTCCGACGAGCACAACGCCGCCGCCTCACCCGCTGACCCGCGCGTCCTCGAACCCGGTAGCGCAGCGTTAGTCACCGCAGTCCCCGGTAACTGTGCCGCCCGGTGACGAACGCAGAATGAATTCACCGAAGGCGCCGAGCGATCCTCGGTGGTAGTTCGTCGTGCGTGTTAGCCCATGCGATGAGGTGACTCGTGTTTCGCGCGAGCACAAGAACTGGCAGTCGGTTTGTGTCCTCACAGAAACCAAGATCACCACGTCTGGCAAGTGCGTTGAAACTGTCGATCTCGCGCACGCCGCGGACGTGAAACCACTGCGTCGCCCGGCTAAAGAGCCGGGCTACATGGAGGGCGCGGTGCCGAGGGTGATGGGGACGTCGGTGGACGTCTGATCGGCGTGGGTGATCGTCAGGACGATCGACATCGGCGGGCAGCGTGTTTCCCGATCGCCGCTTTCAGGTCGTCGACGCTGGCGACGGCGACGCCGTCGATCGCAGTGATGACGTCGCCGACGGCGAGGCCGACTGCCGCGGACGGTCCGTCGGGACTGACCCAGTCGATCCCGAGTGCACCAGCGGCATTGGACGGCGACGTGCACGCCGAGCCATGGTGCCGCAGGCGCCGGCTTCGTCGGCAGCGAGCATGCCGGCGACGCTGGCCACGCTGACCAGTTCGTTGCCCGAGGATCCGTGACTGCAGATCCCGACCAACAATCCGTCGGCGTTGACCACCGGCGTGCCCTCAGGAGTCGAGTCGCTCCACGAGTCGAGGGTGAGATGGCCGTCGGCCTTCACGGCGACGTTTGCCGACGTCGGCGTCGAGCCCATGACGGTGACGACGTCGCCGGGGCTGGCGGCCGGACCGATTCCGTACGACGTGGTGGAACCAGCGGCATCGGCCGAGAGGACAGCGAGCCCTCGTTCGCGATCGACCATCAGCACCGTCGGCCTCGTGCGGCTGGCCATCGGCACCCGTGAGCGTGATGGTGGTCCGGCCACGCACCGCTCGGGCCGTGGTGATGACCAGCGAGTCGCCGACACCGACCGCAACCGGGGTCGGACTCGACCAGTGCGGGACCCTCGGCTGCCCACGCTGGAATCCGGCGGTGCCTGCTCGATCGATGTCGAGGTGATGATGTCGGAGGTCGCGACATCGGTCGATCCGGTGCGGACCGTGGTGGAGGGCAGGCGCACGTCGACCGACGTGGCAACCAACGTGTCGGGCCGGACCGTGATGACGCGTGCTCTGGAGGTCGTTGGCAGTGCTGGCGACCACGGTCGGGGCGGCCGTGCCACCGCGGCCGGCCGAGGGCAACATGGCCCACAACACCGCGATCGACAGCAGTCCGCCGATTGCTCCGGTGGTGATCAGCAGGCCGCGACCGATGGTGATCGGCGGCTCGGTGTGCGTCCACATCGCCTCGCCCATCTCCGACGGATGACGCCACGTGCGCTCGTGCGCGGGAAGTGGGGCGGGCGGATAGGCGCCGTCGTCAGGCGCGTCATCATCGGGCAAGTCACTCCGCTCCACGGATCGGAGAGGTTACCGAGCCGGAGGTCGCTGTGTGCATCGCCCCGACCACTCCGGTGTCGCTTGGTGAGCGGCGAGCTACGATGGGGAGTTGTGCAACCTCCGGCTAGCGGTAACTCATGGCTCAGCCTGACCAGTGATCCGTTGCCGATCACCGCTGCCTACGAGTGGGCCGTGCTGCCGGAATGTGGTGCTGTCGTGCTGTTCAGCGGTACCGTTCGCGACCATGCACTCGACGAGCAGGGTGTGCTGCGCGAACAAGTCCAGTCGCTGACGTATGAGGCGTACGAGTCGCAGGTCGTGCCGCGTTTCGAGGCGATCGACGTCGAGCTTCGTCAGCGGTGGCCGCACACCGGCAGGGTCGTGTTGATCCATCGCACCGGCACGCTCGGCTTGGGCGAGAGCTCCGTCATCGCGGTTGTCAGCGCACCGCATCGCCCCGAGGCGTTCGAGGCTGCCCGATTCGCGATCGACGCGTTGAAGCACACCGCTCCGATCTGGAAGCACGAGGTCTGGCAGGACGGGGCGGATTGGGGCATCGCCGCCGGTGCGCCCGTCGATGCGGCATCGGTGCCGACCTCGTCCGGTCAGCGGATCTCGTCGTGACAGTCGTCATTGCCGCAGCCGCCGTCGTCCTGCTGGTCGCCATCGGCCTCATCGCCTACTCGCGCCGTCCCCGCCAGGACGCCGGGCTCACCAGCTTCCGTCGCCACATCGATGCACTGTCCCCCGAGTCCCGGCGCGAAGTGATGGACCGCGTTCGCCCATCGGATCGCAACGGCGACCTGTCGAAGAACGGCGACCTCTCCAAGCCGAATTCCCCCAAGCCAGACCGCAATACGGACGCACAGGAGCCGACGGACTAACTCATGGCTCGCGACCTCGCAATCGACCTCGGGACAGCAAACACGCTGGTGTACATGAAGGGCCGCGGCATCGTGTTGAACGAGCCGTCGGTCATCGCCCTCAACCGGCAGACCGGCGAAGTGTCTGGCCACCGGCCGCGAGGCGTGGCAGATGATCGGGCGCACGCCCGGTTACATCGTGGCCGTGCGGCCGCTCCGCGGCGGCGCCATCACCGACTTCGAGATCACCGAGCGAATGATCCGTCTGCTGCTGCAACGCGTCGGCGTCAGCCGGTTCACACGACCGAAGGTCGTCATCTGCGTGCCGTCGGCCATCACCGAGGTCGAACGCCGCGCGGTCACCGATGCCGCCCGTCGCGCGGGTGCGGCCGACGCTCAGCTGATCGAGCAGCCGATGGCCGCGGCCATCGGCGCCGACCTGCCCATCGACGAGCCGGTCGGCAACATGGTCATCGACATCGGCGGCGGTACCAGCGAGACAGCGGTCATCAGCCTCGGCGGCATCGTCGCACTCGAAGCCGTGCGCGTCGGCAGCTTCGACATCGACGCCGCGATCCAGGCGTACGTGCGACGCGAGCACGGCATCGCGATCGGCGAGCGCACAGCTGAAGAGGTGAAGGTCGCCATCGGCTCGGCCGACCCGACCGACGACGAGAACCAGGCCGAGGTGCGCGGTCGCGACCTGATGAGTGGTCTGCCGAAGACCGTCGTGCTGACCCCCGAAGAGATCCGGTTGGCCATCGACGACGTCATCAGCAGCATCACCGCCTCGGTCGTGCGCTGCCTGTCCAAGGCGCCGCCCGAGCTGGCACAGGACTTCCTGGTCCGCGGCATGTACCTCGTCGGCGGTGGCGGGCTGTTGCGCGGTCTGGCGCAGCGCATCGAACGCGAGACGCAGGTCCCGGTGAAGATGTCGACGATGCCGCTCGAAGCGGTCGTCATGGGCGCCGGGCACTGCATCGAGCACTACGACGCGCTGAAGACGATGTTCATGGGTGCTCGCCGCTAAGTGCGCATCCGAGCCGATCTCACCGACGACATCGTCGAAGGTCTGCGTGGCATCCGTCGTCAGTTCAAGGTGCCGGCGGAGTTTCCCGCTGCCGTTCTGCAGGCTGCCGACGAGGCCGCGAAGCGGGCGCCGACCGAGCACGTGGATCGCACCGACTGGCCGTTCGTCACGCTCGATCCGGCGTCGTCGACGGATCTCGATCAGGCGTTCCACATCGAGATGGCGGGCAACGATGTGCTGTTGCACTACGCGATCGCCGATGTCGACTGGTTCGTCCGCGACGGCGACGCACTCGACACCGAGGCATGGCAACGCGGCGCGACGCAGTACCTGCCCGACGGCAAGGCCGGGCTCTACCCGCCGGTGCTGGCCGAGGGTGCGGCAAGCCTGTTGCCCGACGGGCCTCGTCCCGCGGTGGTCTTCTCCGTGCGGGTCGACGCCGATGGGCAAGCGAAGCTCGACGGCGCCGAACGTTCACTGATTCGCAGCACGGCCAAGCTCGCGTACGAGACGGTGCGACCGGCGCAGTTGCCCGATGCGTTTCCCGAGTTGGCGCGTCGTATCGCGATCGCCGAAGAGGCCCGCGGCGCGGCTCGCGTCGAGCCGCTCGAGCAAGAGGTTCGTGCGCTGGAGCCGGGTCTTCACAGCACGGCGGCTACGACATCTCCTTCCGGCCGAGGTTGAAGTCGGAGGACGACAACGCGGCCATGTCGCTGGCAACCAATCTGGCGATCGCGGACGTGCTGTACGCCGCGCACACCGGACTGTTCCGGGTGATGGCGGAGCCTGACGCGCGTGCCGAGCAGCGGCTGCGTCACACCGCACGCGCCTTGGGCATCGAGTGGCCCGCGGAGACAGACCTGCGCGACTTCGAGCGGTCGCTCAATGGTCAGGAACCGAAGCCCGCGGCGTTGCTGATGGCCATCCGGCGCGCCGGTGGGGGCGCCTCGTACGTCCCGTTCTCGGCCGAGCAACGACCGTGGCATGCAGCGATGGCAGCCACGTATTCGCATGCCACCGCGCCGTTACGCCGACTCGCCGATCGCTACGTGGTGATGGCGACACTGGCGATCGCCAACGGTCGTCCCGTGCCCGACGACATCACCGCGGCGTTCACGAAGCTGCCGGAGGTGATGAGGCGTGCGGACGACACCGCGAATCAGATCGAGCGGGCCGTCATCGATCTCGCCGAGGTTGCGTTGCTCAGCACGCAGACGCAACGAACGCTGCCCGCTGTCGTCACCGATGTCGATGATCGCGGGGCGCGCATCCAGTTGTGCAAGCTGCCCATCGTCGTCGCGCGTCGACGCGCACAACGTGCAGCCGGGCGACGACATCCGCGTGCGATTGGTGTCGGCCGACATTCCCAGTCGGGTGGCGAAACTCGAACGTGTCGCCTGATCAGGCGGGCGTCACCGCGTAGATCGGGCCATCGCTGGTCACCACGTACAGCTCGCCGTCGGGACCTTCGCTGACTGCGGTGACGTTCGCCAACTTGCCGAGGGGCACCATCTTCGTCACGGCACGGTCGGCGATCTGCAGGGAGCGCACCTGTCCGCTGCAGTAGTCGGCGAACACGTAGTAGCCGACGAACGCGGGAATTGCCGTGCCGCGATACAGCGCACTTCCGCTGATCGAGCAGTCCTGGCCGACGTGCTCGTACTCGTACATCGGCGGTATCGCTCCGTCCGCGGACTGGTCGGCGTTGAACTGGTGGTTGCCCTCCATGGCGCTCCACCCGTAGTTGGCACCCTTGCCGCCACCGTCGGCAGCCCAGGCGGCGTCGACCTCTTCCCATTGGTTCTGGCCGACGTCGGAGATCCACAGATCGCCCGTGGATCGATCGAAGCTGTAGCGCCACGGATTGCGGAAGCCGATGGCCCAGATCTCCGGCCGGGCGCCCTCGACGCCGACGAACGGGTTGTCGGGCGGAACGGTGTAGGCCGCTCCGGCACTGGCGTGCGGGTCGATGCGCAGCATCTTGCCAAGCAACTCGCCGGGGTTCAGGGCTCGCCGATCGGGGTCGCCACCAGAACCGCCATCGCCCGTGCCGATGTACAACATGTTGTCGGGGCCGAACACGACGTCGCCGCCGTTGTGGTTCGGGTAGGGCTGGTCGAAGCCCAACACCTCGCGTCGCGTCGCCTTGTCGAACGTGCCATCGGCGTCGACCGAGTACTCGTCGATCCGGGTGTTGCCGTCGTTGTTGGTGTAGTTGACGTATGCCAGACGCACCATCCTTCGTGATGGCGAGACCCAGCAGACCGCGTTCGCCGTCGGCACTGGTGAGGTCGGTCATGTCGAGTGCAACGGCACCGGGCTGGCCGTCGGTCATCATCACGATCTTGCCGTCCTGCTCGACGACGTACATCGCGCCGTCGGTCGGTCGCCACGCGACCTCGACCGGTTGCTCGAACGAACCGAGTTGGGTCAGCGCGACGACGGGATCGCCGAGCGGTGCCGGTGTCGTGGCAGCGACGGTCGTCGTCGCCTCGGCGGGCGCGGCAGACGTGGTCGGGGAACCGGTTGCCGACGTGTCGGCGGGCGCTGCCGTCGACGTCGGCCGGCGTCGTGGCTCCGCTCGAAACGCCTGCACTGCTCGGCTCGCTGGAATCGCTGCTGGAGCAGCTTGCTGCCGCAACGGCCAACAGGCCGATCACACAGAACGAAATTGAACGACGGGGCTTCATCTCGGACCTACTCTCGCCAAGCCTTCCTGGACAACGGTGACTGCCAACGTTCCGTCCCTCGTGAAGATCGCCCCGCCCGCCAAGCCGCGCCCGGCGCTGGTCGACAGCGCCTTCTGGTCGTACAGCAGCCAGTCGTCGGCGCGGAACGGCCGATGAAACCACATCGCATGATCGAGGCTGGCCATCTGCATCCCGGGGCTGTCCCACGACAACCCGAACGGGAGCACGGTGGTGTCGAGCAGCGTCATGTCGCTCGCGTACGTCACGACGCACGCGTGCAGCGTGGGGTCGTCGGCGAGCCTGCCGTCGGCACGCATCCACACCCGCTGCCCGTCCGCGGGGTTGTCCTGGCGGTTGAACGGATCGTGATCGATGTAGCGCACATCGATCGGCCGCGGCCGGTCGAACCACACGCCCATCCGTTCCTTGTACGGAGCCATGCGCGTCTTGAAATCGGGCAACGACTCGGGATCGGGCACATCGGTCGGCATCGTCAGTTGGTGGTCGGCACCGGGCTCGTGCAGATGAAAGCTGGCCTGCAGATTGAAGATCGCCTTGCCGTGTTGGATCGCGACCACACGGCGCGTCGTGAAGCTTCGCCCGTCGCGAATGCGATCGACCTCGTAGAGGATCGGCACCAGCGGGTCGCCGGGCCGCAGGAAGTAGGCATGCAGCGAGTGCACCTGACGGCCCGGATCGTCGATCGTGCGGGTCGCCGCCACCAGCGCCTGACCGGCCACCTGACCGCCGAAGACACGCTGGCGGCTCTCGTCGGGGGATCGGCCCCGGAAGATGTTGACCTCGATGGATTCGAGGTCGAGCAACTTGACGAGGTCGTCCAGGGCAGTCATGCGGTCATCCTTGCGCACTCGGGCACGCACTGGGGTCGAGTGGCGCGAGGCGGTAGAGGACGCCCCGCGGCACCGACGATTCGACCTGCAGATCGACGAGTGCGGCGAGGTCCGGCCGTCGCTCCTCCGGGCCGTCGCCGGAGTTCTGGAGGTTGTCGAACCAGGCGAGGTACGCATGCCCTGTGCACGCCTCCTGAACGGTCTGATCGGCGTCGAGCGGATAGTGACTATTACCCGGTCGAGGACGTGTGAAACCCATCAGCGTCGGCTCGCGATCGGTGAACCACCAGACCCGCTGCGGGTTGTTGGTCAGGATCCTCGCGTCGGCCGGCAAGGCATCGATCGCGTCGTACAACTGCGTCGAGAACTGCGGCTTGTAGCCGGCGCCGCCGGGTGCGAGGTCGGGGAAGCGCGCTGCGAACGCGACGCCTTGGTACATCCACCACCCCAACAGCGACGGTGCCGAAAACCGCGATCGCTCGGCGGTTGCAGAGCCGATCGAACGTGACGCACACCGCGTAGATCGCCGGGATCAGGATCGGTGACATCACCCGCAGTTCGATGTCGTTCGCAGTCGCGCGGCGAGCGACGATCGGCACGACGAACGACGTGACCGCGAAGGCGATCATGCCGAGGTCGAGGACGACCGCCTTGCGTGTCGACAAGGCGAGCACCAACAGGACGAGGATGCCGAGCGCGACGATCGTGCCGATTCGGACGAGACCCGTCTCCGACCACCCGTCGCCGACGACGATGTTGCCGGTGCCGATGAGTGCGAGCCGGATGGTCCGGCTCAACGGTTCGGCCGCGCCGCCCGAGAATCGTGGACCCAACGGCTGGCCGGTCTGGATGAGGTTGCGGATCACCCAGATCGAGCTGATGCCGATCGCGCCGCCGGCGAACGCGGCGGCTCTCTTGAGCCATTCGCCGCGCTGGTCGGTCGGCCACAACGATGCCGCGACCATCACCGCGCCAGAGGCGATCAGGCCGACACCGGCGTATCGGGTGAGGAAGCCGACGCCCGCGAGCACACCACCGATGGCGGCGATACGGGTCGTCAGCGGGGTGCGCGACAACACGAGCAACGTCGCCAACGCGATGGCGGCGTACGGCGACTCGCTCCACACGATCGACGCCATTCGCACGAAGCCCTGACTGGCACCGAAGGCCAAGGCGCCGGCGAGCGCGATCGCGGGACGCGCCCGTCGATGGAGGAGCATTCCCATCAGCACGCTGCCGACCGCGATCGATGCGACGCCGATGAAGGTCGCCCACACCAGGCTGCGCCCGCCGGGCGACAGCAGCAACGGGTAGACCGGTCCGAAGACCGCCATCGGCTTCGTGGTGAAGTCGGTCAATCCGTGGCCGGACCTGATGTGATCCGCGACGGAGAGGTAGGTGATCGAATCGGGTGACAGGAGTGGGTCCTGCCGTGTCGCGATCAACACCAGCGCGCCCGCGACCAGTGGCGCGATCAGCATCGCCCACTTCGGAATTCGCCACCCGGCCGTCACCGTGGCATCCGCGGGAGACTGCATCGTGGCGGTCGCGGCGTCTGACACGCTGCCGATTATGGTGCCCAACATGGCGTCGGCACCCCTCAGCCCTGCGCTGCGCGAGCGGGCGATCGCCGCCAAGGGCTTCATGCCGGTCGACGAGGGCGATGCGTTGTACGCCGCCGCGGTCGACGCCGGGCAATCCGTCGCCGCCCCGATGTGCGAGATCGGGTCGTACTGCGGTCGGTCGACGGTGTGGCTCGGCGCCGCGGCGCGCGCTGCCGGCACGGTGCTGTTCGCGGTCGATCATCACCGCGGCAGCGAGGAGAACCAGGCCGGTTGGGAGCACCACGATCCGTCGGTCGTCGACCCGCGGACCGGACGGATGGACACGCTGCCGACGTTCCGCGCGACCATCCACGACGCCGAGTTGGAAGACGTCGTGATCGCCGTCGTCGGTCAGTCGCCGACCGTGGCGAGGTGGTGGACGACACCGTTGTCGTTCCTGTTCATCGACGGCGGTCACGGAACGGAGCCCGCTCGCCTCGACTACGAAGGCTGGACGCCGCACGTCGCCGTCGGCGGCACGCTGGCGATCCACGACGTGTTCCCCGATCCGGCCGACGGCGGTCGCCCGCCGTACGAGCAGATCTACCTACCGGCGCTACGCAGCGGCCGGTTCACCGAGATCGGCGCCATCGGAAGCCTCCGCCTCCTCCGCCGCACGCTCGTAGCGGACGCGGGCGATCAGCCGAACTCGACTCCCTGGGCGAGGGGGAGGTCGTTGGAGTAGTTGATCGTGTTGGTCGCCCGGCGCATGTACGCCTTCCATGCGTCGCTGCCGCTCTCGCGGCCGCCGCCGGTGGCCTTCTCGCCGCCGAACGCTCCGCCGATCTCGGCGCCGCTGGGCCCGATGTTGACGTTGGCGATGCCGCAGTCGCTGCCGTCGGCCGCGCAGAATCGCTCGGCCTCGCGAACGTCGGTGGTGAAGATGCTGCTGGCCAGACCCTGCGGCACGCCGTTCTGCAGCGCGATCGCCTCGTCGAAGTCGTCGTACGCCATCACGTACAGCAGCGGCGCGAACGTCTCGGTGGCGACGATGTCGGTCTGCGCCGGCATCGTCACGATCGTCGGTCGCACGTACGCAGCGTCGGGCGCTTCGTCGGCCGATCAACCGCTCGCCGCCGACCGCGACCTTGCCGCCGTCGGACTGGGCGGTCTCGATCGCGGCCTGCATCCGGTCGAACGCGGTCGATGTGATCAGCGGACCGACCAAGGTGTCCGGCGTCCAGCGGGCTGCCGATGGGCAGCGTGCGCGTAGGCAGCCGACATCCGCTCGACGACCTCGTCGATGCGCGAGTTCGTGGACGATCACCCGACGCAGCGAGGTGCAGCGTTGGCCGGCGGTTCCGGCAGCGGCGAACGTCATGCCGCGCACGACCAGTTCGATGTCGGCGGACGGCGCGACGATGGCCGCGTTGTTGCCGCCGAGCTCGAGGATGCTGCGACCGAAGCGCGCCGCGACCACGCCGGCAACCTGCTGACCCATCGCGCGTCGAACCCGTCGCGCTGATCAGCGGCACGCCTGGATGCGCGACCAGCGCGGCGCCGACGTCGGCGCCGCCGAGCACGACCTGGCTGAGGTGCGTCGGCGCACCGACTGCCGCGGCGGCCTGGTCGAACAGCGCGCTGGTCGCGATCGCGGTGAGCGGCGTGAGGTCGCTCGGCTTCCAGATCACCGGGTTGCCGGCACACGACGGCGAGCGCCGCGTTCCAGCTCCACACTGCGACCGGGAAGTTGAACGCCGTGATCACGCCGGTCGGGCCCGAGCGGATGCCACTGCTCCATCAGCCGGTGGCCCGGTCGCTCGCTGGCGATCGTGAGGCCGTGCAGCTGCCGGCTGAGACCGACGGCGAAGTCGCAGATGTCGATCATCTCCTGCACCTCGCCGAGCGCCTCGCTCTCGATCTTGCCGACCTCGAGCTGCACCAGGCGGCCGAGGTCGGCCTTGTGGGTCGCGCAGCAATGCTGCGAACTGGCGGATCAGCTCGCCACGCAGCGGGCCGGGCGTCGTCCGCCAGCGTCTGGAACGCGTCGCCGGCCTGGTCGACGACCTGGTCGACGGACGTCGTGGCGGCGACCGAGCCGAGCGTCGTGCCGGTGATCGGGCTTCGTGCGTCGTGCTGGCCGCCGGCGGCGAAGCCGGATGCCCCGCAGGCGCGCAGCGCGGCGTCGGCGAGGGAGGTGAGTTCGGTCGGGTTCGGAAGAGTCACGCAACCATGCTGCCACGACCCTCGACCGTTCCGACACTGGGTACGGTGGGTCCGTGAGTTTCGCGCAACAGGGACCTCCGGCATCGGCCAAGCAGATCGCCTACATCCAGGCGCTCATGGCCAAGGCGGGCTACGACGACTTCCGTTCGGCACGAACCGAGTACCGGCTGACGCAGCGTCAGGCCAAGGGCAAGTTCACCAAGTCCGAGGCGTCGGAGATGATCGATCGCCTCACGTCGGCCGACGACGAGAACCCGACGCTGTCGGTGAAGGAAGAGCCCACCTCGCTCGACTCGGCACAGGCGTTGCTGATCCGCGGGTTCCCTGCCGACGTGTTGGCCGACGAGTTGCGCCGCCGCGGCTGGACCGTCGGCGAACCCAAGTAAGAGCGACCGTCCGAGTGTTTCTGGCCCACCCGGGGTGGACGGAAACACTCGTCGCACGCAGGCCGGTCTCGGCGAGTTAGTCCAGGCAGCGGGGGACGAAGACGCTGTTGGCGGGGGAGGCGCCGCTGATCGCGTCGGCGGCGAGGATCACCGCGGCACCGGTGTAGGCGGACGTCTCGCTCGGAGGGGAAGCGGATCTCGGTGGGGTAGACGAGGCCGGTGTAGTACGCGCCGTCGTGGCGGCGGTGGCGACGGGTCCAGCGCAGCAGGTCGGTGGCCGTCGCGAGGTCGCCGATCGCGGCGTGGGCGATCGCGCACTCGGCGGTCTCCGATGCGGTGACCCACGGCTCGTCGCTGACGCAACGGATGCCGCGGTCCTCCATCGCGAACTCCGACCAACCGTCGGCGAGTCGAGCCTTGGCCTGCTCGCCGGTCATGCAGCCCGGCGAGCACCGGGTAGTACCAGTCCATCGCCCAGCGGTCCTTCGGCTCGAACACTCGCGGGTGGTCGTTGATGAGCACGCACAGCCGGTCGGCCGCAGCGATCCAGTCGGGTCGTGGCTCGTTGCATCAGTGCGGCGAGGTTCGCGCCGCATCGCAGCGCGTGCGCGATCGATGACGATCCGGTGAGCAGCGCGTAGTTCCACGGACGGTCGTCGGCGGTGCACGCCCAGATGACGGTGCCGTCTTCGCGGCGCATCGACAGCACCCAATCGAGCGCACGCTGCACGGTCGGCCACAGGTGATCGACGAAGGCGCGGTCCCACGTGCAGAGCCAGTGGTGCCACACGCCGGTGGCGACGTACGCACACACGTTGGTGTCGAGCTTGTCCTCTTCGACGGTGCCGTCGGGGAGGTAGTAGTTCCACCAACTGCCGTCGTCGCGTTGGATGTCGACCAGCCACTCGTAGCCGCGTTCGGCTGCCGCGTGGAAGCCGGCGACGTCGAGCGCCATCGCCGTCTCGACGTGGTTCCACGGGTCGCAATGACCACCGGGGAACCACGGGATCATGCCGGTGTCGAGTTGCAGCGAGGCGATCCACTCCGCCGTTTCGATGACCTCTTCGGCCGAGAGCACTCCGTCGATGTCAGGCAACTGCGGCATAGCCGTCACCCTCCTGTGCGACGATGGGCCTTCTGGGCGTAGACGATGTAGCTCTTGCCGAGCACCGGCGATGCTGCACGCTCGACCACCTGCATGCCGCGCGGCTGCTTGGTGATCTCCCACTCGAGCAGACGCTTGTAGCGTTGCACCAGCGCGATGTCCTCGCGGCGCACGACCGACGGCGCACTTCAACCACCAGTACGGCGAGTGCAGGGCGTGTGCGTGATGGCTGCCGGTGACGGCCAGCCCGGCGCTGCGCAGCTTGGCCTTCAGCTCGGTGGCGCTGTAGATGCGCACGTGGCCGCCGACGCTCTTCGGCGCGTGGTACTCGTCGCTGAGCATCCAGTTGATCTTCTCCGGGAGCCACGTGGGGACCGTTGCCGCGAACGTGCCGCCCGGCTTCAGCACCCGTACGAACTCGGCGATCGCCGCGATGTCGGCCTGGATGTGCTCGAGCACCTCGCTGGTGATGACGCGATCGAAGGTGCCGTCGACGAACGGCAGCCGAGTGGCGTCGCCTTGCAGGCCGCCGACGAAGCGCTCTTCGGAGATCTCGCCGGCATTCGACCATCGCCGCGAACGTGGCCCGTGTGGCGGCAACCTCGTCGGCGGCGTAGTCGAGCGCGACGACGTTGGCGCCGTGACGCGCCAGCTCGAAGGCGTGACGGCCGAAGCCCTGCGCCGGCGTCGAGCACGAGGTCGCCCGGCTGCACACCGAGCTGATCAAATCGAATCGTCAGCAACTACAGCCGCCCGTTCTGTGCGCAGCTTGGCGACGTTGTGCGGCATCGCCAGAACCTCGCGGTACTGATCGACGGTCAGCTGCGCGCAGTGCTTCCAACTCCACCGTTCGACGACGCGTCGACGACCGGCCTCACCGATCCGGGCTCGCAACTCGCCGTCGTCGAGGCCGCGACGAATGGCTGCAGCCAACGCCTCGACATCGCCGGCCTTGCACTGCAAGACGGTCTCGCCGTCGCGGCCGGTGACCTCCGGCAATGCTCCGCCGTCGGTTGCGACGAGGCAGATGCCGGTCGACATCGCCTCGATGGCAGGCAGGCTGAAGCCTTCGTACAGGCTCGGCACGACGGCCAGTCTCGGCCTCGGCGTACAGCTCGACGATGCGCTCGTCGGGCACGCCGCTGACGAACTCGATGTGCGGGCGCAAGCCGAGTTGATCGATCAGGTCGTTGCTGGCTCCATCACGCGGCTTGCCGATGATGGTCAGCGTGACATCGCGCTCGGTGCGCAACTTCGCCATCGCCTCGAGCAGGTACGAGAGGCCCTTCAAGCGCGACGTCGGCCGAGGCGGTGGTGATCAGCCGGCCGGGCTTGCGAGCGACGAGCGGCAGCGGCATGAACAACTCGGGATCGACGCCGACCGGCACCAGTCGCATGCGGTCGAGGCTGACGCCCATGTCGGCGTGGATGTCTTTGATCGAGTTCTCGCTGACGACGACGATGCGCGGCATGCGGCTGGCGACGCGACCCTGCATCTTCACGAAGTTGTACCAACGTCCGATGGAGTAGCGGCGCTCGCCAGTTCTCCGTGTGCGCCATCTCCAGCGCCCGGTCGCGGGTGATCGGATGATGCAGCGTGACGATGGTGGGGATCAGCTTCTCGATGCCGAGGATGCTGTAGCCGAGGCACTGGTTGTCGTGCACGAGGTCGAAGTCGCGCATGCGCGGCTTCAGTTCCTTGAGCGCCCGCATGCTGAATGCCAGCGGCTCGCCGAACGTGCCGCGGAGGTGGCTGAACGACTCGGCCCAGTCGGCCTTGCTCTTCAACTCCCAGTAGCCGGGGAACCGGCCGGGGAAGTGGTCGTTCCACAGGTCGAGGCTCGGCAGCTTGTGGAGCTTGATCCGCTCGTCGAGCATCGGGTACGGCTGACCGGCGAACACCTCGACGGAGTGTCCGAGGTCGACGAGCGCCTTGGTGAGGTGGCGGGTGTACACGCCTTGACCACCCACGTGCGGCTTGCCGCGGTAGGTGAGATAGGCGATCGAGAGAGGGGCGTCAGGCCGCAGGGGCGAAGCGCCGGCCGGGGAGACGGCAGACATAGGACCGCCAGGCTATCGGCGCGTTGTTACCGACTGGTAAGCGTCACAGGGTTGCAACGTGGGGTGCCGCCGGTCACGACGTGTGACCGGCGGCCGTTCGCTTGATCACGGCTTCGTCGTCGTCGTCGATGTCGAGGACTTCACCGTCGTCGTCGGGGCCGTCGAGGATTTCACCGTCGTGGTCGTGCCGGAAGTCGACGACTTCACCGTCGTCGTCGGGCCCGCCGTCGACGACTTGACGGTCGTTGTCGGGGCGGCGGCAGCGGCCACCGTGGTGGTTGCAGCCTTCGTGGTGGTCGTCGTGGGGGTCGACTTCGAGTCCGATCCGCATGCTCCGAGCAGAACGACTGCAACGGCGCCGACGCCGAATTTGGTGATGTAGTGCATGGGCTTGTCTCCTCATGGGCTGGTCCCACCGGAAATCAGGTGGTTGCCGACGAGGAAACAGCAGCCGCTGTCAGCGGCAGGGTGCACAACGATGAAGCGAAGGTGAAGGCGTGCGGTATCAGACCCAGGAGATGGTCATCGTGCGGCGCAGTTCTTCCCCAGGTTCCAGTCGTGCCGCACCACCGAGGTTGAACGCGTCCGGTGTGGCCGACTGAGGCTCCACGCACGTGGCATGTGCCGGCATGTCGTAGACAACCCAGAACTCGCAGTCGCTGGAGATCGAGACCTCCAACCCACCAATCCACAAACGTGGCGTGGCGACGGGACCTTGGAAGCAGTCGTCCCACGGCGGCGGCGGAGGTGGCTCGACGGTTCGTCCATCGGTGATGTAGTCGGCGTCGCGCAGGTACATCCGCTCGAATCGAAGATCGACTTTGTCCGGCTTCACGAACCACGGATGCCACCCGATCGACGCAGGCATCGGTCGACTTCCGGCGCGTGCGACCAACGTGCACGTCAGCGAATCGTCCGTGAGCTCGATCATCTGCTGGGCCTCGCCACCGAACGTCCAGGCGAGCCCGCATGTCAGTTCGACGCTGCGCGGCGCGACCTTCGACACATCCCACGGCTGCTCGAAACCCGTTCCATGGATGGCGTGCTGCTCGAAGTTGATCGGGAGCTGGTACTCGGTTCCGTCGAACGTGAACTTGCCGCGGCGGATGCGACCCGCCCATGGCACCATCGGATAGCTGCCCCAGCCCGCGGCGGGCAGCGACGGGTTGTGGCGCAGGATCAGATCGACCCCACCGACACTCAAGGAGGCAACACGACCTCCCGCAAAGGCACCGATGGCGCAATGGGCTGAACCTGACTGGAGTTCGATCACTGGCCCATTCTGTACGGCAGACTCGGGCGATGCGTGGTTTGGTGCAACGAGTTCTGGAAGCGTCGGTGACCGTGGCTGAAGCAGCAGGCGACACGGTCGTCGGTGCAATCGGTCCGGGGTTGTGCGTGCTGGTGGGCGTCACGCACGACGACACCGATGCCACGGCGCGCAAGCTGGCCGACAAGATCTGGGGCCTGCGCGTGATGGACGACGAGAACGGCGTGATGAATCGATCCGTCGCGGACACGACGCGCGAGGTGCTGATCGTCAGTCAGTTCACGCTGTACGGCGATACCTCCGGAGGTCGCCGACCGAGTTGGATCAACGCCGCGCGGCCCGAGCATGCCGAACCGTTGGTGCAGGCAGTGATCGATCAGTTGCGCGCATCGGGTGCGACAGTCGCGACAGGCAGGTTCCGAACCGAGATGAAGGTGTCGTTGGTGAACGACGGACCTGTCACCGTGCTATTGGAGGTGTAGCCCGACGCCCTTCCGACCAGGCCCTGCCGGGCACGATCCAGGAGCCGAGCAACACGAGCAGCATCAACAGGACGAACGGTGGGTCGCCGAGCTTCGAGTACCAGGTTCGTCCCGACTTCAACGGGATCGTCCGGGTGATCACCTTCTGCTGGCTGACAGACGTGCGATCGAAGACCTCGCCGTCCGCCGACACGAACGCGCTGAACCCGGTGGGCGACACCTGCACGACCCACCGGCCGTTCTCGATCGCGCGCAGTCGCGACGAGGCAACTTGTTGCGTTTGCAAGATCGTGCCCGTGTAACTCGAGCCGTTGGTCGGGTTGAGGATGAACGTGCCGCCGTGTTCGACGCCGTCGGCGGCGCGATCGCCGAAGAACACCTCCCACGAGATCACGATCGCGGCACGCACATCGCCGTCGTCGGTCGGGATGTCGATGTATGCAGGACCGGTGCCGGCGACGGCATCGCGCGGCACCAGATCCGTCGGCGCACCGACTGCGTGCAGCAGACCGCGCAACGGCATGTACTCGCCGAACGGAACCCGATGCACCTTCTCGTACCGCGACACCACCTGCCCGTCGGGAGTGACCACCACTTGAGCGTTGATGAAGTGATCATCGGGCGCATCCTCGGTGATGCCGACGGCGAGCGGAGCGCCGATCCGCGCTGCCTCCGCTGTCACCTCAGCCAACTCCTGGCTGCCCTCGAACTGGTCCACATCGATCACGTTCTCCGGCCACACGACCAGGTCGACCGTGCCCGGCGCGATGGTGCGCGTGGCCTCGAGATGGCGTTCGATCACGACACGAGGATCGGAGTGGATCGCCCGCGTTCCCTGCGGGCCGCCACCCTGCACGATCGCTACGCGTAACGTCGCCGGCTGGGCAGCCTCGGTGCCGGTCGGCGCAACCGTGACGGCGAGGATCAACACGACGATGGCCGCGGCGAACCCGGCGACACCATGCCATTCGCCGCGAGCGGTCCGGCCGCGATTTCGTGCTAGCTGCGGGACGACGGGTGATGGCCCGGCCAGAGCGAACCCGATCTGGAACACGACCCAGGTCAGCAGGATCACACCGCCGAAACGAACGGTGCCGGCCAGTGGGCCGTCGGCTTGGCCGATCGGCAGCGTCGCCAGTGGTACTCCGCCGAACGGGAACACCAACCGCAGTGCCTCGGCGAGCGTGTGTGCCGCCGGTCTGCCGATCACTCGCCACGGGCCTGTCGGTGCGCAGAGCGCGGCGACGGCGTGGAAGCCGGCGAAGATCGCCGCGGCAGCGATGTAGCCGGGTGGAGTCAGCGACCACATCCATGCCATTCCGGGAAACAGCCACGCCGCGGCGAACAGCCATCCTCGTGCGGCACGAGCCCGGGGCGACGGCAGTGCGCCGAGCGACATCTCGAACATGGCGATGCCGAGAAACGCGAGCGGCCAGATCCCCCACGGTGGCAGCGACAGCGCCACACTGAGCCCGCCGATGAGGGCCAACGCAGCCGAGCTCGAAAAGCGTGGGACTCGAATCGACATCAGCGAGCGACCATAGTCGTCGAGGCGATTGAGCAGGCGGTTACCCGGTGGGGGCGAGTGCGAGGTGCACGACGATGCGTTGCCTCGTGGAGCCAGCGGGATGACACGCGAACAGAGTCGCCGTGTAGTCGGCGGTCTGGTCGGCGATCCACAGCGCGTCGGGGAACACGACCTCGGTGCCGGTGACCTTGTACACGAAGCGGCCGTCGGCCGTCGTCATGATCACGTCGTCGCCGACTTCGAGTTGCTCGAGGTGCCGGAACGGCTTGTCGTGGCTGACGCGATGCCCGGCAATGACCACGTTGCCCACGTGTCCGGGCATCGCCGTGCCGGGCCAGTGCCCTGGACCGTGGTCGAGCGTGGTCAGGGTGATGCCCTCGTAGATCGACTTGCTGACACCGATCTTGGGGATCTCGATGGTGCCCAACTCGACGAGCGGCTCGGGGGCACGAGGATCGACCGGCACGGCCTCGGGGTTGGGCAGCGTGTCTGCCACGGTGGTCGTCGTGGACGTCGTCGATGTGCTTGTGGACGTTGTCGACGATGTCGTCGAAGTGGTCGTCGACGACGTGGTGGGCGGTGTCGTGGTGGTGGAAGTGGTGGCGATGCTTGTCGCCGCGGCATCGGCGGCGACCACGCCGCCCGAGTCGTCTCCACACGCGGTGAGGGCCAGCAGGGCAACGCAACCCGCCGCTATCCACTGACGCCGCATGCGACAGTCTGCCATCGAGAATCAGCGCAGCAACGTCGCGGCCGCCGCTTGCTGGCCGGAGCGTATGCAAGCAGGGATTCCGATGCCGTGGTAGCTGGCACCGGCGAGGGCCAAGCCGGGTGGAAGGGTGCGCTCGGCGGCAGCCAGATTCACCCCGTGGTGTGGCCGGTACTGCGGGAACGCCTTCGGCCAACGACTGATGCGCACGTCGGTGGGCTGCACCTCGATGCCGAGGTGCACGTGCAGTTCATCGAGCGCATCGGCCAGCAACGCGTCGTCGTCGAGGTGCAGCGCGGGGAGCCCGTCGCGGCCGAGCGAGACCCGGATGATCTGCTGCTCGTCGCCCGACCAGTGCGCCCACTTCTGCGACCCGAACGAGACTGCGGTGACGAGCCGTTGCTGTGGTTTGGGCACGAGGTAACCCGACAAGGCGCGCAGCCGCTCCGGCCAACCCTGTGCGGGAACGGCCAGTGTCACCAGCGCGACGTCGGCAGCCGGGATCGCCGCGAGCGTCGGTGCAACCGCGCTCTCGATTCCGGCGAGCAGCGTCGACGCGACGCGTGCCGGGCACGCCAGCACGACACCGTCGTACAACTCGCCATCGACGCGCCATCGCTCGCCATCTGCGGCGAGCTCGTTGACCGCGGCGCCACACCGGAGCTCGCCGCCGCGGGCCGCGATTGCAGTTGCGACGGCAGCCACGAGCGCTCCAACGCCCGCGCGCGGCGTGTAGAACACGGGGCCCGAGCTCGGCGCCGCGGGTCGTCGCGATCCCAGCAGCACACTGCGCGATCGCACCGCGACCTCGGCCAGTTGCGGTATCGCCGCGAGGCTGAACTCGTCGGTGTCGGCGGCGTAGATGCTGCCGACGAGCGGATCGACCAAGCGCTCGTGCACCTCGTTGCCGAATCGCGATCGCACATACTTGCCGATCGAGTCTGCAGAGATGTCGCTGCGCGGACGCAGCACTTCGGTACCGGCGCGCAGCTTGCCGTGCCACGACATCAGTGACGACTTGGCGAGGCCGACGAACCCGGTGGGGAGCCCCAACAGCAAGCCCTCGGGGATGTCGTGCAGCCCGTTCCACCAGACCGCTGCCTTGCCCAGCGCCGGCGACGTCAGCGAGTCGCCGAGCGACACCTTGCGGGCCAGGTCGACAGCCCATGGCACTCGCGCAAGGAACGCATCAGCGCCTTCGTCGATGGCCGGGTGGCCTGCAAACGGGGTTGTCAGGATGACTCCACCGAGCCGGCTCGCTGACTCGTACACCGTGACGCTGGCTCCCGACTCGATGAGCGCGTGCGCAGCCGCCAGACCTGCGATGCCACCGCCGACGATGGCGATGTGCCTGTCGTTCTTCACGTGGTGCCGACGGCATCGATGACGCGGTGGGCCAGCGCCGTCATGACCGTGGTGTCGTCGTTGACGCATCGCGTGCGTGCGAATGCGAGCCCGTGGGTAGTGGCCCGCCGACTGGCTTCGATGTCGAGGTCGTACAGCACCTCGAGGTGGTCGGCCACGAACCCGACCGCGCTGACGAGCACCCCGCGTGTCTGACCGTCCGCAGCCAATTCGTCGATGACCTGCAAGATATCGGGGCCCAACCACGGCTCCGGCGTTCGGCCGGCGCTCTGCCAGGCGACGCCCCAGTTGTCCAGCTCGCAGGCCGTAGCGACGCACTCTGCCGTTGCCAACAGCTCGGCGGGATAGGGATCGCCGGCTTCGAGGATTCGCTGTGGAAGCGAGTGCGCCGTGAACAACACTCGGGTCGGCTGGGGCAACTCGGCGAGGCGGGCGCGCGACGTCGGCAGCGATGAACTCGATGAGTGCCGGTTCCGTCGCCCAACTCCTGATCTCGTGCACGACGATGTCGTGCGACGCAGCGGCCGACCTGAGACGGTCGAGGTATTGGCCGACCGAGAACGCGGAGTAGTGCGGTGCGAGCACCAACCCGACCGCGCGGTGGAAGCCCTGCCGGGCAAGCTCGTCCACCGAATCCTCGATGAACGGAGCGGCATGCTTCATGCCCAGCACGACGTGGTACTGACCGTCGGCGATCTGATCGAGCGCGGCCTGCATCTCCTGCCGTTGAGCATCACTGCGCTCGGCCAACGGGGAGATCCCGCCGATCGCTGCGTACCGGGCTGTGAGCTCTTCGAGCTGCTGAGGTGACGGCGGGTTCCCGCGGCGGATGTCGGTGTAGTACGGCAGGATGTCGTCCGGCGTGCGCGGGGTGCCGTATCCCATCAACACGACGGCCGTACGAGTTTCGGTCATGTCCGGGATCTTCACTGTCGGATCTTCACTGCGGATCTTCACTGCCGGATCTTCACTCGCGGTTCGTTCGTGCACGTGATCGACGACGGCCTGCAGCACTGCCGGATCGGTGTTCGGCTGCACGCCGTGCCCGAGGTTGAAGATGTGCCCGGCGTGCGTCACGCCATCGGGTCCGGTGTTGTCGGCGAGCACTGCGTCGGTGCCGGCCAGAGCAGTTCGATGTTCCTGCCAGCACGAGGGCGGGATCGAGGTTTCCTTGCACCACGAGGTCGGCGCCCATCCGTGCTCGGGCGGCGCGGATCGAGGTGCGCCAATCGAGGCCGAGCACCTGCGCGCCGGCGGCGAGCATCGACTCGAGCAGGTGATCGCAACCGATGCCGAAGTGGATCCCTGCGACGCCGGGATGGCTGGCCGCCAGCGACGAGAACACGGCAGAGGAGTGGGGCAGCACGAACGTGTCGTAGTCGGCGCGGCTCAATGCGCCGGCCCATGAATCGAACAGTTGAAACGCGCGCGCGCCGTGATCGAGCTGGCTGGCGATCGAGGCAGTCGCGTGTTGGGCAAGACGATCCATGACGCGATGCCACAGCGCCGGGTCGGTGTGCATCAGCCGCTTGGTGTGCTCGTAGGTCCGGCTAGGTCGGCCCTCGATGAGGTAGCTGCCTACCGTGAACGGGGCGCCGGCGAACGCGAGGAGTGGCACCGACGAGGGCAGCTCGGCAGAGAGGATCTCGACGGTCTTCAACACGTAGGGCGTGTCGGTCTCGGGCTCGAACTCACGGAGCCGATCGAGATCGCCAGGGGTTCGCAGCGGGTGGTCGCACACCGGTCCGGTGCCCGGAGCGACATCGATCCCGAATCCGACCGCATGTGCCGGCACGACGATGTCGCTGTACAACACCGCGGCGTCGACGCCGTATCGACGAACCGGCTGGAGCGTCAGTTCGGCGGCGAGATCCGGCTGCTTGATGGCGTCGAGGATGCTGCCCTCGCCCCGCCGTGATCGGTACTCGGGCAGGCTGCGGCCGGCCTGTCGCATGAACCACACCGGTGTGTGCGGCGCACGCTGACCATGTGCCGCGAGGAGGAATGGCGCGCTCGTCATGCGGCTCGCACGTTACCGGCCCAGCGCCCGCGCGGTACCGCTAGCCTGTGAGGCATGCCAGCGTCCGGAGAGCATCATCCTGCCTTCGAGGAATACTGCGAGTGCATCTTCGAACTCGACGAGGACGACGTCGCCGTCATCCAGGCTCGAATCGCGGAGCGCCTGCAGGTCAGTCGTCCAGCTGTCAGCGAGATGATCCGCCGGCTCGAAGCGGAAGGCTTGATCACGACCGACGGGGCCATTCGCCTCACGAAGTCGGGCGAGGCACTGGCGCAGCTGGTCGTGCGCCGTCATCGCCTCGCCGAGCGGTTCCTCACCGACATGCTCGGGCTCTCGTGGGCCGATGCCCATCACGAGGCGGGCAAGTGGGAGCACGTCATCAGCGACGCCGTCGAGCAAGCGATGGATCGAGTGCTCGGAAGCCCGACGACCTGCCCGCACGGCAACCCGATCCCGGGATCGTTGTACCTCGAGCCGGTGCTCGTACCGCTCGCCGAGATCGGCGTCGGCAACTCGTTCACGATCAATCGCATCACCGAAGAGCTCGAGTTCACGCCGGGCCTGCTCGACTTCCTCGAAGAGGCCAGCATCCTCCCCGGCAGGAGCGGTCTCATGACCGCGGCCTCGCCCGACGGCACCATGACGATCGAGATCGAAGGCCATCATGTGGGGGTTGGCTCGTTCGCCAGCGCCCGCATCCTGGTCATCGCGTGAGGCTCGCGAGAACACTCGCTCTCCTCCTGCTCGCCACATCGACCGCGGCATGCGCGGCGACGACCTACGACACGTCGATCAGCACGGAGACGTTGGCACCGACGACGACGGTGCTACCGAAGGGAACGGCGGCAGAGTTGCTCCCGCAGCTGGTGACGGAGTCAGCAGGGCTGTCGGCATTGATCGTCGACGGAGGCGACAAGATCGCCAACGTCGAGCGAATGGAGGCGTTGTGGGCGGCGGTCAGCGCCGAGGTCACCAAGCGGCGATCGCGACCTCGCCAACTCCATCGGCGCCGAGATCGTGAAGAGCCGTGCCGCGGCCACGTTCAACCGCCCGGCCTCGGCCGACAAGGCCTACCGCAACCTCAAGGTGTTGGTACAGGCGTACTTGGCAGGTGCATAGCTGCCGGCAGCGCGGTGCTGTGCACGATCGTGAGGTGCCGCGTGCTTCGTGTCAGGGCCACGTAGAGCGCCCGCAGTCCTTGCTGCTCTTCCTCGACGATGATCGACGGCTCGACGACCACGACGCCGTCCAGTTCGAGACCCTTCACGACGCTGACGGGCACGACCGTGACGCCCATCTCGAGGCCCGTCCTGGTCGCCCTGCCGTGCTCGATCCCGGCAGCCGCGAGCGCTTGGGAAACTGCTTCGACCATCGAGTCGGGAGCCACGACAGCGATCGTCCCATCGGTGATCGCTTCGGTGAGCGTGCGAGTGGCATCGGCCACAGCGCCCAACAGGTCGTCGGCGGACGCGTGGATGAACTCGGGCTGCTCGTCGCTCTGGCGAACGCTCGTCGGCGCCCGCAGCGTCGGTGTTGCCGCGAGCATCACCTGATTGGCCAGGGCCATGATCTGCGCCGGGATGCGGTAGCCGACGCTGAGGCCGATGACCCGTGACGGCTTCTGATCGGGCAGGTAGCGCAACACGTCGTCCCAGTCGTTGGGCGCGAGCGCGCCGGTGGCCTGGGCGATGTCGCCGACGACCGTCATGCTGCCGTTCAGCGAGCGGCGCGAGACCATTCGCAGCTGCATCGGGGTGAGGTCTTGCACCTCGTCGACGACGATGTGGCCGTAGGTGCGGATCTCCTCCGGGTCGGGCTGACCGATCCCGTTTCCGTTGTTGCCGTTCTGCGATTGACCGTTGCTTCGCGGCGGGGCCTTCTTGGCGCCGAGGTAGCTGCGGGCCTCGTCGAGGAGGGCAACATCGTTGTCGGTCCAGCGAACATCGTTGACGTCGTCGTGGCGCGGGCGATATAGCGACAGGTACTCGACCTCGCTGAGGTGCTTCGAAGCGGCGAGCTTCAACAATGCCTTGCTGCCGAAGAGGTCGTGGAGGAGCTCTGCCGGGCTCAGCAGCGGCCACATCCGCTCCAATGCGGCGCGGATCTCGGGCATCGGTCGCACGGCTTCGCGCACGTCGCGCGGCGTCACCGTTCCGTCGCGCCATGTTGCCGCCATGGCCGACCACACCTCGCCCTCGACCCACCGGCGTGCGGCGTTGTGGCGACGGAAGCGACGTTGTGCCGAGCGCACGATGCGCTGTGTCTCTTCGGCGCGCAAGCGCAGGTAGCCGGTGCGGAACGGCACCACCACGTCTTCGCGAAGCGGTCGCTCACGATCGGTGACCGCTTGGTCGATGACGTCGGCCATGCGGATGTTGCCCTTCACGGTCGCCGTCAACGGCGCATCGGGTCGATCGACGCCGTACCGGGCCCAATCGACGTCCGGCACCAGATCAGCGAGCACGACCTGCTCGATGCCGGCCTCGCCCAACGAGGGGAGCACCTGCTCGATGTAGCGCAGGAACACTCGGTTCGGGCCGATCACCAGCACGCCTTGATCCTCGAGCGGGAACCGGTACGTGTAGAGGAGGTAGGCGGCGCGGTGCAGCGCAACGACGGTCTTGCCGGTACCGGGCCCGCCCTGCACGACGAGCACGCCGGCTTGCGGGCTGCGGATGATCTCGTCCTGCTCGGCCTGGATGGTGGCGACGATGTCGCCGAGCTGGCCGGTGCGTCCACGTTCCAATGCGGCGATCAGGGTGCTGTAGCCGCGAAGGCCGGAATCGGGTCCGAGACGATCACCGTTGCCGTTGGCGACCAGCCCGTCGTCGTGGCCGACGCCGAGGTGGCCGTCGCCGAACAATTCGTCTTCGAGACCCAGCAGCGTTCGTCCCTGCACGGCGAAGTGCCGGCGCCTGGCGAGGCCCATCGGCTCGCGGCCGGTCGCACGGTAGAACGGCTCGGCGACAGGGGCACGCCAGTCGACGACGACCGGCTCGCTCTCTTCGTCGGCGATGGCCAGACGGCCGATGTGGAAGGTCTCGAGGCCGTCCGGCGTCTCGGCCATCCGGTCGATGCGACCGAACACCAGGGCAGCATTGCCCAGGTCGAGCTGGGTCAGCCTGTTGACCACTGCCTCGTCGAACACGTCGCGCTCGTAGCGCGCCTGGAAAGTGCCTCCGAGGGTGCCCTCGTGGAGGTTTCGCATCCGCCAGGCCGCATCGCGGCTGATCTCGAGACACCTGTAGGCGTACTCGATGAAGTCCTGTTCGGCGGCAAGATCGGGGTGCTGCTGCGTCATGGGTCGTTCAACTCTATCGGCCTGTTTCCAGACGACCACGTGCGCCGGCACGACTTCGTCGTACCGTCGCACCCAGGGCTCACGTTTTCAGCCACTTTTCCCCTTGTTTCAGGCGGGATCGGAGTTGGGCGTTGGTGGCGCCGCCGACGGAGGCCAGGCCGGCGAGGCGGTTCAGTTCTCCGTTGACCCGCCCGTGGCTCCATCCGGTGCGATCGACCAGGCGTTTGGCGATGTCGGCGTTCTGCTCGCGCAACTCCGCCTTCACCTCGGCGACGCTCTTGCCATCGGCGAACACGTAGCCCGCATCGGTGGGGATCTCCGGGAGGTCGAGGTCGAGATCGGGATCCTCGTCGTCGGCTTCCGATGGCTCGAATCCGTCGTCGAACGTGGTCAACCCGTGCTCGGTGAAGGCATGCACCTTCATGCCGGTGGCGACGGCCGAGAGCACGCTGAACAACGACAACTGCTCGGGCTCCTCGGCGAGCGCCGCCGCTGCCTCGGCCAGATCCTTGCTCAGTAGATCGACCGGGTCGTCGTCCACGGTGGGTGGACGCAGGACATGCCGTCTCGCCTCGGCGATCTGGAAGGCATGCGCCCGCAATCGAGGATCGTCGGGGATGTGCACATACGCCTTCTGCGCCGGCAGTCCGCGCTGCCAACGGACAAACCGCCCGATCGCCTGGCGGAAGAACAGCTCGGTCGTCACCGTCGTGGCGTACACCCCGACGCGCAACCTGGGGATGTCCACGCCTTCACTGACCATGCGCACGGCGATCAGCCACGGGCGGTCGCTCGTAGCGAATTCGAGGATCTTCTTCGATGCCTCCGGGTCGTCGCTGACGACGACGTCGGCGGAGCAGTGAAAGCGGTCGCGGATGAGGCGGGCGATGTCTCGGGCGTGATCCTGGTCGGTGGCAATCGCCAGGGCCCCGGCGTCGGGGTGGTCTTCGCGGATCGACATCAACCGCTGGTGGGCCTGGGTGATCACACTCGGCAGCCAGTCGCCTTCCAGGCTCAGCGCGGTGCGCAAGCGTTGGGAGCCGCCCTGTCGATCCAGCTCATCGTGAAAATTGGCGGACAGGATGCTGCCGTCCGGCGAGCTCCACTCCATGAGGCCATCGAACCGGGGGAAGTAGACCGGTCGCACGACTCCGCCATCTCGCAACGCGTCGGCGTAGCCGTAGGTGATGTCGGCTTCTGCTTCCTGGCCATTGCCGGTCGCTGCGTAACGCACGAACGGGATCGACGCGGTGTCGCTTCGGAACGGCGTGCCCGACAGGCACAGCCGTCGATCGGCCAGCTCGAATGCTCGCCGGATGGAGTCTCCCCAGGCCCGTTCGTCGCCCGCGTGGTGGATCTCGTCGAGGATGACGAATGCGTCGGCCGCGATGCCTCGCAGGGCCTTCGCGGTGTTGCCAGTGGCGACGTGTTGATACGTGGTGACCAGACCGTGCACGTCGCCCGCCAGCCCATCTCCCGGCGTCCAGTTCGGGTCGAGCTCCAGACCCATTCGGTGGGCGGCCTGGGCCCATTGCAGCTTCAGATGGCTCGTCGGCGCGACGACCACGAGGCGTCGGCGCTGCTGGGCCAACGCCCATCGAGCGCAGGCCAGCGCGAAGGTCGTCTTGCCTGCTCCTGGGGTCGCGACGGCCAGGAAGTCGGGCTGGTCGTGAGTGCTGAAACGCTGAAAGGCCTGGTGCTGCCAGGGTCGAAGGTGTACTCGGTCGCTCATCGGAACCCGAGAGTCTGGCCGAGCACAAGCGCACACGCGCGAACCTCGGCAAACCACGTGTCACACCCCTGCCGTATCCTGGCGGGGTGGCTGACCATCCGGTGCTCGAGGCGTTCTCGCCGGCCGTGCGGGCCTGGTTCGCGGCCTCGTTTCCCGAGCCGACGACGCCACAGATCGATGGCTGGCCGTCGATCCTCAGTGGCAATCACACTCTTGTCTGCGCCCCGACCGGCAGCGGCAAGACGCTCACAGCATTCCTCGCTTCCATCGACCGCTTGTGCACGACCGAAGCGCCCGACCCCAAGAAGCGCACCCGGGTTCTGTACATCTCGCCCCTGCGCGCGTTGGCCTTCGACATCGAGAAGAACCTGCGTGCTCCGCTGATGGGGATCGGCCTCGCCGCTGAACGACTCGGGGTGCCCTACGTCCAGCCGACCGTGGCGATGCGGACCGGCGACACGTCTCCCAGAGAGCGCCAGCAGTTGATCCGCCACCCAGTCGATCTGCTCATCACGACGCCCGAGAGCCTGTACCTCATGCTGACGTCGTCGGTCGCCGAAACCTTGGTCAACGTCGACACCGTCATCATCGACGAGATCCACGCGATGGCCACCACGAAGCGCGGTGCTCATCTGATGCTGTCGCTCGAACGCCTCGAGGCCATCACTGCCCGACCGCCGCAGCGCATCGGGCTGTCGGCTACCCAGCGTCCGCTCGAAGAGGTTGCCCACTTCCTCGGCGGTCATGGTGCCGATGGGTTGCGCCGTCGGGTCAACATCATCGACGCCGGCATGCGCAAGCAGATGGAAGTCGATGTCGTCGTGCCGGTGGAGGAGATGGGCAACATCTGGGAGAGCGTGTACCCGGCGGTGCTCGCCCAAGTGCTGGCCCATCGGTCGACCATCATCTTCTGCAACGCTCGTCGCCAGGCCGAGCGGTTGGCAGCGAACCTCAACGAGCTCGCCGGCGACGAACTTGTCAAGGCGCACCACGGCTCGCTGGCGCGCGAGCAACGAATCGTCATCGAGGACGAGCTGAAACGTGGCGCGCTGCGCGGCATCGTCGCGACGAGCTCGCTCGAATTGGGGATCGACATGGGCGCGGTCGATCTCGTCATCCAGGTCGAGTCGCCCGGGGCGGTCTCGCGGGGGATGCAACGGGTCGGGCGAGCCGGCCACTCGGTCGGCGAACCCAGTCGCGGCACCCTGTACCCGAAGCACCGCGGCGATCTGCTCGAGGCGGCCGTGGTGGCCCAGCGGATGATCACCGGGCAGATCGAGACGACGCACTTCCTGCGCAACCCACTCGATGTGCTCGCTCAGCAGATCGTCGCCCACGTCGCCACACACCCGGAGTGCTCGGTCGAATCCGTCGGCGCACTCGTACGTCGGTGCGCCAACTTCTCGGAGCTCAGCGACGACCTGCTGTACAACGTCCTCGACCTGTTGTCGGGCCGATACCCGAGCGACGAGTTCAACGAGTTGCGGCCCCGGATCGTGTGGGATCGCACCGCCGGAACACTGCGGGCACGCGAGGGCTCGAAGCGCCTTGCCGTCACCAGTGGCGGCACCATTCCCGACCGCGGCCTGTACGGGGTGTTCCTGCCCGATGGCACTCGCGTCGGCGAGCTCGACGAAGAGATGGTCTACGAGAGCAGGCCCGGTGAGACCTTCCTGCTCGGGGCCAGCACGTGGCGCATCGAGGAGATCACGTTCGAGCGCGTCGTCGTGACGCCTGCGCCGGGCGAGCAGGGCAAGATGCCCTTCTGGCATGGCGATCGGCCTGGCCGCCCGCTCGAGCTCGGCAGGGCGCTCGGCGCGTTCCAACGCGAGATGCGCTCGCTCGACGATGGGGCCGCGATCGAGCGGCTGATGGCCGACTACCGTCTCGACCGCTTTGCAGCCGGCAACGTCGTGACGTATCTCGGCGAGCAGTCGCAAGCCACGGGCGCGGTGCCCGATGATCGAACCATCGTGATCGAGCGGTTCCGCGACGAGATCGGCGATTGGCGCGTCTGCATCCTGTCGCCGTTCGGCACGCCGGTGCATGCGCCGTGGGCAATGGCCATCGAGCGGCGGATGATCGAGCGCTACGACATGCCGATGGAGACCATGTGGAGCGACGACGGCATCGTGCTGCGGCTTCCCGAGGCCGCCGACGCGGTACCGATCGAAGACCTCATCATCGATCCGGACGAGATCGACGAACTGGTCGTCGGTGCCCTGCCGCAGACCTCGTTGTTCTCGGCACGCTTCCGCGAGTGCGCGGCTCGCGCCTTGCTGCTGCCTCGTCGTCGCCCGGATCGGCGCACGCCGCTGTGGCAGCAACGTCAACGTGCCGCGGATCTGTTGTCGGTCGCGTCGAAGTACCCGACGTTCCCGATCCTGCTGGAGACGTCGCGTGAGTGCCTGCAGGACGTGTTCGATCTGCCGGGCCTGCGCGAGGTGCTCGGTCAACTCCGCAGCCGCACCGTGCGCGTTGTCAGCGTCGACACAGTGAAGGCTTCACCGTTCGCGCAGAGCCTGCTGTTCAACTGGATCGCCGCATACATGTACGAGGGCGATGCTCCGTTGGCCGAGCGCCGTGCCGCAGCCCTGTCGCTCGATCGCGACCTGCTGCGCGATCTGCTCGGCGCCGAGGAGCTGCGCGAGCTGCTCGACCCCGGCGTGCTCGCCGATGTCGAGCTCGAGTTGCAGTGCGTCGCCGATGGTCGCAGGGCGCGCAGCGCCGACGAGTTGCACGACGTGCTCCGCAAGGTCGGCGACCTCACTGCTGCCGAGGTCGATGTGCGCTGCGAGGGTTCGGCGACCGAGTGGATCGACGAGCTCGACGCGTACGAGGCGCGGCAATCGAGATCCAGTTCGGTGGCGAACCCAGGTTCATCGCCGCCGAGGACGCTGCCCGGTATCGCGACGCGTTCGGGTGCAACATCCCGCTCGGTCTGCCGATGGCCTTCACGGAGCCAGTGGCCCATCCGCTCGAGTCGTTGGTTGCCCGATACGCGCGCACTCACGGTCCGTTCACCGCAACGGACGTTGCCCGCCGGTTCTCGTCGCCTGTCGAGCGCATCGTCGGTGCGCTCAACGCGCTCGAAGCCGAGGATCGGGTGGTGCACGGCGAGTTCCGACCCAGCGGCGTGGGTCGTGAGTACTGCGACGCCGACGTGCTGCGCCAGCTGCGGCGTCGTTCGTTGGCGATGCTGCGACGCGAGGTCGAACCGGTCGAGCCGGAGACGTACGCCCGGTTCATCCAGGCATGGCACGGCATCCCCGGCGAGCGTCGCGGGCTCGATTCACTGGTCGAGGCGTTGGCCCAGCTGCAGGGCGCAGCGCTGGTGGCCTCGGCGCTGGAGAGCGAGCTCTTGCCATCGCGACTGCGCAGCTACAGGGCCGCCGACCTCGACGAACTGTGCACGACGGGCGATGTCGTGTGGGTCGGCAGCGGAGCGATCGGTGCCAGCGATGGCCGGATCCGCCTGTACTTCGCCGATCAGTTCGCGATGATCGACGCATCACTCGAGGCGACGGATCCGCCTGATGGACCGCTGCATGATGCGATCCGAGCCCACCTCGCGTCGCATGGCGCCAGCTTCTGGAACCAGCTCCGTGCCTCTTCCGCCGACGCGACCGACGTCGAGCTGCTCGCCGCGTTGTGGGATCTGGTGTGGGCCGGCGAGGTCACCAACGATTCGCTGGCGCCGTTGCGGGCGATGTTGTCGGGTGGAACCCGGTCGCGTTCGTCGGCGGCGCCTCGCGGCCGGCCTCGACCTGGCCGGCTGAATCGAATCGGTCCGCCGGCCGGCTCCGGTCGATGGTCGCTGGTTGCGCCGCTGCGTGTGCCGGCGCCGTCACCGACCCAGGCTGCCCATGCGGCCGCGTTGCAGTTGCTCGAGCGCTACGGCGTGGTCACCCGCGAGGCGGTGCTCGCCGAGGGTGTGAAGGGCGGGTACGCCGCCGCCTACGCCGTGCTGAAGGTGCTCGAGGAACGTGGCCACGTGCGTCGCGGATACTTCGTCGCCGGCCTCGGTGCCGCGCAGTTCGCGTTGCCGGGTGCGGTCGACAGGCTGCGGTCTGCACGCGAGGTGGCCGACCCGATGCTGCACCCCGAGCTCGTGCCCGCGGCCGTGGTGTTGTCGTCAACTGATCCGGCCCAGCCGTACGGCGCAGCGCTCGACTGGCCGCAGTCGAACGGTCGGCCGAGCCGGATCGCCGGCGCGGTCGTCGTGTTGCGCAACGGCGTGCCACTGGTGTGGTTCGACCGGCGGTCGTCGCATCTCGTGACGTTCCCGGCGTCATCGTCCGACGACACGTGGGCGGAGGCATTGGCGATGCTGGTGAAGGACGGCCGGCAGCGCTCGATCGAGGTTCGCAAGGTCAACGGAGACCCGGTCGACCGGAAGGGCGGCGAGGCGACGGCCCTCCTCGGCGCGGGTTTCGCCGACGGTTACCGAGGGTTCGTGCTGCGTGCCATGTGACAGGCGCTGCATGAAAGCCCGTATCTGAGCCCTACCCATCTGGGTCTCGACTCCTGAACGACGCGGCAGGCGCCGCGTTCCGGCAGGGAGAGCGGTCATGGTCACATTGCTCGGATGGGTGGGAGCGCTGCTGGCGCTCGTTGCCTATGCCCAGACCACTGCGATCCGCCTACGTCAGGTTGCCCTCCTCTCCAGCGTGGCGTTGGTGACCTTCGCCGCCCTGCTCGGGATCTGGTCGAACGTCGTCCTGGAGTTGGCGCTCGGCGCTGTCAACGTACGACGGCTCCTGCAGCTTCGACGCGATGCCCGGCAGGCCTCGTTGGCGCCAGGGTGTGTGAACATGACGGGATGGACGAACGCCCCCTCTCGCCCGCGACGATCGCAGTCACGGCCGGTCGACCGACAGGTGCAGGCAACCCCCTGAACCAGCCGATCGTGCTGGCATCGAACTTCCGTGAGGGCGGCGAATACACCCGCACCCACGGCACCGAAACGTGGGCGGCGCTGGAGACGGCCGTCGGCGCGCTCGAGGGCGGATCTGCGATTGCGTTCTCGAGCGGGATGGCCGCCGCTGCCGCGATCGTGTACGCACTCGCGCCGAAGGTCGTCGTGATCCCCACGTTCAGCTATCTCGGTGTGCGCTCGCTGCTGTCGGAGTACCAGGTACAAGGCCACGTCGAACTGAGGCCCGTCGACGTCACCGACACCGAAATGATTGCCAAGGCGGCCGTGGGTGCCGACGTCGTGTGGGTCGAGACGCCGACCAACCCGACGCTCGATGTCGCCGACCTGCCGGCGATCGCCGCGGCAGCTCGGCGATGCCGGCGCGCAGATGGTCGTCGATTCCACGTTCGCGACTCCCTTGCTGCAGCGTCCGCTCGAACACGGTGCCGCGATCGTGTTGCACAGCGGCACGAAGTTCATCGGCGGCCACAGCGATCTGCTCATCGGCTTGTGCGTCACCAACGACGACGCCGTCCTCCAACGGCTGGTGCAGGCGCGCACGTTCCAGGGTGCGACCCCCGGTGCGCTCGAGGCGTTCTTGGCGCTGCGAGGATTGCGCACGCTGCCGATTCGTCTCGCGGCGATGCAGCGCAATGCGATGGTGCTGGTCGAGCGGCTCCGTGCGCATCCGGCCGTCGGCGAGGTGCGCTACCCGGGGCAGGGAGCGATGGTCTCGTTCATCCTCGCCGGTGGGGCCGACGCTGCCGACGCGCTGTGCGCCGGGGTGCAGGTGCTCGTACCGGCCACGAGCCTCGGTGGCGTGGAGACGACGATCGAGCGGCGGCAGAAGTACGCCGGCGACGCCCACGTGCCGCCCGGCCTGTTGCGAATGAGCGTCGGGATCGAGGACGTCGACGATCTGTGGGCCGACCTCGACGCCAACATGTAGCGGCCACGACCAGCGCGGACGACAGCCGTGGCGCGGCGTGATAGCAACGGTGGTGTGACGACACCGACTTCGACTTCGACACCGTTTCACGACCTCGACCAGTACATCGCAACGCCGCGCCTCGGCGGGCTCGCCCTGTCCTTGGATGGATCGCGTCTCGTGGTGGCGATGAATGTGCTCGACCCGAAACGTACCGGCTATGTCACCGCTCTCTGGGATGTCGATCCCGAGGGGAAGCGCGCTGCCCGCCGCCTCACCCGTAGCGCGAAGGGCGAGAACGACGCTGCATTCCTGCCCGACGGCTCGCTGCTGTTCGTCTCGGCTCGACCCGACCCGGCGAGCTTGTCGGACGATGAGCCGGTGTCGGCGTTGTGGCGGCTGCCGGCTGATGGCGGCGAGGCCGCGGTGCTGGCGACTCGACCCGGCGGTGTCAGCGGCGTGATCGTTGCAACCGACAGCGGCACCATCGTGGTCGGCTCGGCCACGCTGCCCGGCTCGACCACCGCGGAGGACGACAAGGCCCGGCGCACGACGCGCAAGGACAACAAGGTCAGCGCGATCCTGCACGAGTCGTACCCCATCCGGTTCTGGGACCACGATCTCGGTCCGGACACACCGCGCTTGATGGTCGGCGAGGCGCCAGGAGATGACGAAGTTGTCGATAGGGGTGAGACGATCGAGTTGCGCGATCTGACCGGTCACCTCGGCAATGCACTGTGCACCGACGAGGCGTCGTGGGCGATCTCGCCCGATGGTCGCACCATCTACGCGGCGTGGAGCGTCGTCGAGCGCGGCGGCTCGGACCGTCTCGGGATCATCGCGATCGACACCGCTTCGGGACGACGCGTGGACCTGCTGTCGGACGACGATCACGAGTACGCGCAGCCGGCAGTGTCGCCAGACGGGTCGAAGCTGGCGTTCGTCGTCGCCACGAGACCCAGTCCCAGCGAGCCGCAGGATCTGCATCTGGCAACGGTCGACCTCGCTGACGACGGCATGTCGGCGGGCAACATGCAGATCGTGGCGCCCGATTGGGACCGGTGGCCGGGTCATCCTGTGTGGGTCCCCGACGGATCGGCACTGCTGGTCGCCACCGACTCCGACGGCCGGGCGCCGGTGTTCCGTGTCGACCTCGACGGCAGCGTCACCCGTCTCACCGGCGACGACGGGTCCTACTCCAACGTCTGTGTCGATCCATCCGGGCGTCACGTCTATGCGATGCGATCAGCAATTGATTCGCCCGCGGCGCCTGTGCGCATCGAGGCGACCGGCGCCGATCAGCAACCGACGATGTTGCATGGGCCGGCACCTCAACTCACCCTGCCGGGTTCGCTCACAGAGGTCTCGACCGTTGCCGCTGACGGCACGGCAATCCGTGCCTGGCTGGCGCTGCCGAAAGGTGCGAGCGAGGCGTCGCCCGCCCCGCTGCTGCTCTGGGTCCACGGCGGTCCGTTGAGCTCGTGGAACGCGTGGTCCTGGCGCTGGAACCCGTGGGTGATGGTCGCAGCCGGGTATGCAGTGCTGCTGCCCGACCCTGCCCTGTCGACCGGATACGGCCGGGAGTTCATCGCCCGTGGATGGGGAGCGTGGGGCGCGGCGCCGTACACCGACGTGTTGGCCCTCACCGATGCCGCCGAGCAGCGGGCCGACATCGACGCAACGAAGACAGCGATGATGGGCGGATCGTTCGGCGGCTACATGGCCAACTGGATCGCGACGCACACCGACCGGTTCAAGGGAATCGTCACCCACGCAAGCCTGTGGGCATTGGACCAGTTCGGCCCGACGACCGATGGATATCACTACTGGCGGCGGGAGATGTCGCCGGAGATGATGGCCGCGAACAGCCCGCACCACTTCGTCGAGCACATCAACACGCCGATGCTGGTGATCCACGGCGACCGGGACTTTCGGGTGCCGATCGGCGAGGCTCTACGTCTCTGGGCCGAGCTCAGTGAACGGTATGCCGGCGACGACGGCACGATGCCGCACAAGTTCTTGTACTTCCCCGACGAGAATCACTGGGTGCTCACGCCTCAGCACGCCAAGGTCTGGTATTCGACCGTTCTGGCCTTCCTCGACACCACTGTCCATGGCGAACCGTGGGCTGTCCCCGACGCGCTCCGCTGAGCGTCAGTCGTGAACGGCGCGCAGGCCGGCCCACGCGAGATCGGCGACCTGCTGCCCGAGCACGAGCGGGTCGAATGACTCACCCTGCTCGACCAGCCGGCGGCTGACACCCTCTGCCAGCCCGACCAGACCATGAGCAAGGGTGCGGCGGTGATCCGGTCCGATGTTGGCGGCGATCAGTGGAGCGATTGCGTCGGCGGCACCGGCGGTGATCCTGCGAATGGCCTGGGTCGATTCCTCGTCGCGGCTGGCTCGTGAGCCGAACAGCAGCAGGAAGGCATCGTGGTCGTCGGCGACCCATTGGAAGTAGGCCAGGAAACCCTGCTCGGTCTGTTGGCGCCCGCTCGCCACGCCGGCCGTCGCCTTGGTGATCGCGGTCAGCAGGCGATTGCCGACCTCTTCCAGCAAGGCCATGTACAGGTCTTGCTTCGAGTCGAAGTGCTGGTAGAGCACCGGTTTGGTGACGCCGGCAGCCTCGGCGACGTCGTTCATCGACGCGCCGTGAAAGCCACTTCGGGCGAAGACCTCGACGGCGACATCCAAGATCTGTTCGCGACGGGCGGGTGCTGCAAGACGGATGCTCATACGGTTACCGAATAGTAACAACTGGCGCCACCCCTCACAGAAATGAGTTACTACGGGCCCCTGCGGAAACGAGTTACTAGAGGCCGCGCTCTCGGTCGTCGCGTTCGGCGGCCTTGACCGCGTAACCGAGGACGATCGCGGGCGCGAGCAGTATCGAGCCGATGATCATCGACACGATGACGATCGTCGACACGGTGCTGTTGAAGCTGACGATGAATCCGACGACGAACGTCACGATCGCGACACCGAAGCAGAGGTAACCCAGGCGATTGGCGCGCTTCGTCCACAGCGCCACTTGCTGGCGACGGACGCGTACCGGATCGGTCACAGGTTGGCCAAAATCACAGGTTCGCCAAAATCACAGGTTGGCCAAAATCACAGGTTGGGAGGCAGCAGGCGGTTGACGTTCTCGTAGAAGAAGTACAACACGACGATGAACGGAACGAACCCGGCCAGGATGCCCACCCAGTAGCGGCGGACCTTGTGGCTGAGCCAGTAGACGCCGTATCCGATCGCCGCGAGCAGGAGTCCCCAGAGGATGGCCGGCACGACGGCGGACGAGTCGCTGAACCAACCATCGCTGAACGCGTCCGGCGTCGTCGGCGTGGCGGCCGGCGGGACAGCAGCGGTGTCGGTTGCGACAGTGTTCGCAGGCGTGGTGTCGCTCGGAACCGAATCGGTGGTGGCACCCGCCACAGTGGTGGCCGTTGCGGCGTCGGTGGCCGTTGGAGCAGCGGTGTCGAGCACGGTGACCGGGTCCTCGTCGGGCAAGGTGACGGCAGGATCGTCGGGAAGGTTGCCCGAAACGACCGGCGCTGCCTCGGTGAGGGCGTCGGATTCACCGGGCACGAGATCGGCATGCACGACGATGCGATTGGTCGCCGAGTACCGCGGGGTGCACGACACCAGCGTCAGCGTGGCCTTGGTGACGTCGGTGGTGGGGATCACGGCGGCGTAGTCCTCGGGCCCGACGACCTCGGTGCCGGTCACGTGGTACACGTATCGCCCGTTCAGCGTGATGACGGTGATCTCGTCGCCGGGCTGCAGCTTGTCGATGTCGAAGAAGGGATGGAGGTGCGTGGTGCGGTGCCCGGCGATCGCCGCGTTGCCCAGTTGGCCCGGCAGCGGGGTCTCGGGAAAATGCCCCGGTCCCTTGGTGAGAGCGTCGGCGGTCGCGCCCTCGACGACGATCCGGTTGAGGTCCATCCGCGGGATGATCAGTCGGGCAACGCCCTTCTCCTCGGGTGGGATCGGCTTCGCCTCGGGCAGCACTGGCGCGACGGTCGTGGTCGGGTGCTGCCGGATCGACCGGCAACGTCGTGGCGTCCGGAGGTGCGGTGGTCGTCGTCGGTGTGGTCGTGGTGACGGGATCGATGTCGGCGATCTGCTCGTCGAACTCCTTCGACAGCGAGCGTTGGGCCTGCGCGGTCTGGATCCCGGTGCCCCACAACTGGTAGGCCACGAATGCGAACATCAGCAGACCGAGGGTGATGAGCGTCCGCCCGATCCCACCGACCACCCATCGCCAGTCATGCGGCGGCTTGGGGCGGTCCCAGTGGCTGACCTTTTCGTGACTTGCGGGAGGTTTTTCGGACATGATGCAGATCGATTCGACGAGTGGCGCTGGATTGATGGGAGCGCGACGCTCATCGAGCCAACGATTGACGCTATCGGCACGATCGAGTCGCCGCTTGACACCCGGTAGCGTTGCCACGTCGTATGGAGACGGAACCGGTCGTTCAACTCGTCGACGTCGTGGCCGTCCTCGATCGATTCCCCGCGTTGGCGGGCGCGACGCTGACCGTCCAGCGTGGCGAGATCGTGCTGCTGCAGGGTCCGAACGGCGCCGGTAAGACCACGTTGCTGCGATTGTGCGCGGGTCTGCTGCCGCCCGAGCGCGGCACGGCGCGGGTGCTGGGGCTCGACCTCGCCGAGCAGCGCCAGGCGGTCCGCTCGCGAGTCGGCCTGCTCGGCCATTCCAACGGGCTGTACACCGACCTCACGGTCAACGAGAACGTCGCGTTCTGGGGTGCCACGGTCGGGCGCCACGGACGCCGAGGTCACAGCAGCCGCTGATCGCATGGGACTGGGTGGCCGGTTGAGGGACGTGCCGGTGCGGAAGCTCTCGGCGGGGCAGCGCCGCCGATCCGCACTGGCATGTCTCATCGCCCGCCGCGCCGAACTGTGGCTGCTCGACGAGCCACATGCAGGTCTCGACGCCGCCGGCCGCGACGAGCTCGACACCGTGTTGCGCGCCGCGACACAGGCGGGGGCGACGATGATCGTGGCCAGCCACGAGTTGGATCGGGCCGGTGCATTGGCGACACGAGTGGTCGAGGTCGCCGGCGGACAGATTCGCGGTATGTCGTGACGAGCCCGGGTTTGAGCAGCGCCGGCGTCGCCCGGTTGATCGCGACGAAGGACCTGCGCATCGAACTGCGCAGCCGCGTCCTCGTCAACCAGGTCCTGCCGTTCGCGGCGATCGTGATGGTGTTGTTCGCCTTCGCCCTCGACAGCGACGATCTGCTCGAGCGGGTCGCGCCGGGTCTCGTCTGGCTGGCGACGTTGTTCAGCATGCTCGTGGTCGTGCAACGGTCGTTCGCCGTCGAAGCCGCCGACGGAGCACTCGACGCGCTGCGCACGGCCGGAATCCCGGCGCAGGGCATCTTCTTCGGCAAGGCGGTGGCCCTGGCCCTGCAACTCCTCGTGCTCGAAGCGCTGCTCTTCTTCGCCGCGTTCGTGCTCTATAGCAGCCGCTTCGACGGAAGTGGGCTCGCCCTGTTGATCACGAGCGCGCTAGCCGCTTCCTGCGGGCTCGGGTTGGTCGGTACGCTCTATGGCGGTCTCACCACCGGAACCAAAGGTCGCGAATCACTGCTGCCGTTGCTGTTGCTACCGGTCGTGGCACCAGTACTGATCGGAGCAACCCGAGCGACCGAAGCGGCACTCGGCGTAGGAGGAATCTCGATGCGCGAAGGCTGGGCATGGGTGGCGCTGTTGGCCGTCTATGCGTTGCTGTTCGGCATCGGTGGTTCGATCTCGTTCGGCCCCTTGGTGGACGACAGCGTATGAAGACGACCTCGATCACGCTTCCGGAGACCACCGACATCCGCAACCCCACCGGCACGCGGGTCACTCGCATCCTCGGCATCGCCACCCTCATCGGGCTGGGTTGGTTCATCCTTTTCGGATTGTTCCTGTCGCCCGACGATGCCGTGCAGCGCAAGGGCGTGCGCATCCTCTACATCCACGTGCCCAGCGCGTGGCTGGCCTACCTCGCGTTCATCATGACGGCGGTCAGCAGCGCGATGTATCTGTGGAAGCGAACTCGTTCGCTGACGTGGGATCGCATTGCCGGCGCGAGCGCCGAAGTCGGCGTGCTGTTCATGGGCATCACGCTGCTGACGGGAAGCCTGTGGGGCCGGATCTCGTGGGGCGTCTACTGGGTGTGGGATTCGCGGCGTCACCACGACCGCGTTCCTGTTCGTCACGTATCTCGGCTACCTCGCCGTGCGCGGCCTCGGCGGCAGCCATCATCAGCGAGCGCGGCGCAGCGCGGTCGTTGCGCTGTTGTCGGTTCTGGAGATCCCGCTCGTGCACTTCAGCGTGGAGTGGTGGCGCCCGCTGCACCAGCAGGAGAGCATCGCCAAGGGCAAGCTCGAGAACCTGATGCTGTTCAGCCTGTTCATCGGCGTCATCGTGTTCACGCTGCTCTACGTGTGGCTGGTGATCCACCGCCAACGTGTGATGGCGATGCAGGACGCGCTCGACGACCACGGCCTGGAGTACGCCATCGCCGAGCGCCGCGAGGAGGCGAGCCTGTAGTGGAGACGTGCGTTCGTCATCATCAGCTACGTCGCCACCTTCGGCGGTGTCGGACTGTTGACGTGGGCGATGTTCCGCCGCGCCCGTTCGCTCGCTCGACGACTACCACCGGAAGACCGACCGTGGACCTGAGCCCTCGCCAGACGACCACGACGGCGACGCTGCCACCGCCGCCTCATCGCCGCAATCGGTTCGCGATCGTGCTGCTGATCGTCGTGCTGGTCTTCGGTGGCGTCATCGTCACCAAGTTCCTGACATCGGCCATCGACTTCTACTGCAACGTCGACGAGGTCGGTCACAAGAGCGGTTGCGAGACCGGCCGCCGTCTGCGCATCCAGGGCACGGTGGAGGAGGGGACCGTCGAGAAGGTCGGCGCCGTCACCGACTTCGTGATCACGTTCAACAACGTGACGATGCCCGTTCGGTACGAGGGCGATCCCGGCGGACTGTTCCAGGAGTGCATTCCGGTCGTGGTCCACGGCGAAGTCGATTCCGCCGGCGTTTTCGAAGGCGACAAGCTCGAGGTCAAGCACTCCAACGATTACGTGGCGGCCAATCCGGATCGCTTCGATCCAACGAAGTCGGCGGCATGTTCGCAGCCACAAGCCTGAACGGGCTCGTCGGGCACGCCGCCCTCGTCGTCGGCCTCGCCGCCAGCGTGTTCGGCGCGCTCGGGCTCGCGATCGCGACGATCAACCACGACACGCGACTGTTGCGGTCGATCTCCACCTACGCGTGGTTGGCGCTCGGTGGCGCGGTGGTCGCGATCGTCGTGATGGAGCGGGCGCTGATCACCCGCGACTTCTCGCTGGCCTACATCCAGCAGGTCGGGTCGCGCGACACGCCGGTGCTGTACAACGTCACTGCGCTGTGGAGCGCGTTGGAAGGCAGCATCTTGCTGTGGCTGTTGATCCTGGCGATCTACACCGCGGTGATCATGCGGCGCCATCGTCATCGCCTCGCCGACCCGCTCGTGGCGTGGGCGCTCGTCGTGATGTTCATCGTCACCGCGTTCTTCTTCCTGCTGTCGTTCGGGCCGATCGACGCGTTCAAGAGCGGTCCGACGCCGCCCAACTTCAACGTGTGCTGTCTCGGTCCCAACCCGCTGCTGCAGAACCACATCCTCGTGCTGTTCCACCCGCCGATCCTGTACCTCGGTTTCGTCGGGTTCACGGTGCCGTTCGCGTTCGCGATCGCCGCGCTCATCACCGGTCGCGTCGGCGAGGGTTGGCTCATCGCCACGCGGCGGTGGGCGCTGTATGCATGGGGCTTCCTCACCGTCGGCATCCTGTTGGGTGGCTGGTGGAGCTACGAGGTGCTCGGCTGGGGCGGTGTGTGGGGTTGGGATCCGGTCGAGAACGCCAGCTTCCTCCCGTGGCTCACGGCAACCGCATACCTCCACTCGGTGCTCGTGCAAGAGCGTCGCGGCATGCTCCGCTGTGTGGAACATCAGCCTGCTCGTGGCGACGTTCTCGCTGACGATCCTCGGTACGTTCATCACGCGCAGCGGTGTGCTGCAGAGCGTGCATGCGTTCAGCAATGGCACGATCGGCCCATACCTGTTGGGGTTCTTCGGCGTGGTCGTGGCTGTGTCGTTGGGGCTGATCGCCTGGCGCGGAGATCGACTGCGATCTCCCGGCGCCATCGATTCTCCGATCTCGCGTGAAGGTGCGTTCCTGGCGAACAACGTGATCTTCACCGTGTTCGCATTCGTCGTGTTGCTCGGAACGGTGTTCCCGTTGATCGTCGAGGCGCTGCAGGATCGTCAGATCGCCGTCGGCCCGCCGTTCTTCGACCGGCTGTCGATGCCGATCGGCATCACGCTTGTTGTTCCTCATGGCCGTTGCACCCGTGTTGCCGTGGCGCAAAGCCAGCACCGAGTTGCTGCGCGACCGGCTCTTCTGGCCGGCGTGGTGTGGTGCCGGAGTGCTGATGATCAGCGTGGCTGCCGGTGCGACCGGGTTCACACCGCTGCTCGCCTTCTTCCTCGCGGGTGTTGCCGCAGGTTCGGCGCTGCGGCAGCTGGTGCTCGCGCCTGCGCCGGCAGGGATGGCGCGGGCTCGTCGGGCGAGCCAACGGCGGCATGGTGGTACATCTCGGCGTGATCATCATCGCCGTGGCGCTGGCCGCCTCGAACAGCTACACACGTGTTGCCGAATTCACACTGCAGCCCGCGGTCCCTGTGAGCTACGGAGGGCATACGTTCGAGCTCGTGAAACTCGAGCAGTTCACCGATGCTCGATCGACGGGCGTCAAGGCGCTCATCAAGATCGATGGCGGCCAGACGTACGCGCCGGCGATCACGACCTTCACCAACTTCGGCACGAAGGTCCCGACGCCGAGCGTTCGCAACAGCTTGCTCAACGACCTGTACCTCACGCTGGAGCCGAGTGTTCGGTTCGATGGCACCGAGGCGCCGGTGAAGATCTACATCAAGCCGTTGGTGGTGTGGTTGTGGATCGGCGGTTCGATGATGGCTGTCGGAACCGTGCTGGCCGGCTTCCCCGGACGCCGCCGTCGCGTGCCGACCGATCCGGTGTCGGCGCCGATCGAGTTGGAGCCGGCCGGTGTCTGAATCGATGGTCGAAGAACCTGGCACCGACGACGCCTGTGGCGGATCGTCGCAGCGGGCGACGACTCGCCCCCTTCATCTCGCTCGCGGTTGCAGCAGTCATCGCCGCGCTGTTCATCGTGCTGGCCAGTGGCAAGGCCGAGAAGCCGGATGTCTCGTCGTCGTTCCTGCTCAACAGGCCGGCACCCGCAGCCATCAGTACGACGCTCGACGGCAAGCCGTTCGATCTCAGCCGTCGCAAAGGCAGCTGGGTGGTGCTCAACTTCTTCCAGTCGACGTGCCTGCCGTGCAAGGCGGAGCACCCGGAGCTGGTGTCATTCGCGGCGCAGCAGGCGACGATTGCCGACGGTGCCGAGCTCTACACCGTGATCAAGGACGACCCCGACGACGCGGTCGCCAAGTGGTTCGCCGAGCACGGTGGCGACTGGCCGATCGTCAAGGACGACGACGGCGCGATCGCCACGGCGTTCGGTGTGGCGAAGGTGCCCGAGACGTGGATCATCGACCCGTCCGGCGTCGTGGTGGTCCGTCATCCGACGACGATCACCGCGGACAGTTTGGCCACTGAGCTACAGCAGTTGCGCCAAGCGTACGGATGACCACGGTCGCGAGCGCCGCTCGATCGAAGAAGCGGGCCCTCAAGAGTTGGCCCGGTTGGGTCCTGCTCGTCCTCGTCGTCGGCGGACTGCTCGCGGTCGGTGCCACGCGAGACTCCGGCCCGCGCACGCCGAAGGAACGCGTCGAAGACATCAGCAAGCGGCTGGCGTGCCCGATCTGCGACGGCGAGAGCGTGTTCGAATCGCGGAACGCCGACTCGCAGGCCATCCGCGTCGAGATCGCCCGACAGGTCGACACCGGCACCGTCAGCGACGATCAGATCATCAACTTCATCGAGCAGCGGTTCGGTAGCAAGGTCCTCCTAGTCCCTCGGGCGACAGGAATCGATGCGCTGGTGTGGGCATTGCCGGCAGCCGCGTTGGTCTGTGCCGTGGTGGGTCTCGGGGTCGCGTTCAGACGTTGGAAGACAGCGGCCGACACGATCCCCGACGACGAGGATCGTCGCATCGTGGCGGAGGCGCTCGACGAGGACGATCTGATATGAACCCCGACCGCCTCGCCGAGTTGGAGGAGGAGCGCCGGTTCCTGCTGCGGTCGATCAACGACCTCGATCGCGAGCACCAGTACGGCGATGTCGACGATCACGACTACCAGGTCCTGCGCGACGGTTACACAGCACGTGCGGCGACCGTGTTGCGAGCGATCGAAGAGGGTCAGGAGAAGGTCGCGCAGGGCAAACCGCGTCGACCGAAGGTGATCGCCGCGTGGATCATCGGCACAGTCGCGGTCGCCTCGCTGGCCGGATGGCTCGTCGCCCGCTCGTCGGGTCAGCGTCTGCCGGGGCAGTCGATCAGCGGCGGTCTGCCCGGCGACGAGGTCGCCCAGAAGCTCACCGAGGCCAGGCAGTTCTTGGGCGTCGACGCACAACAGGCGATCGCCCGCTATCAACAGGTGCTCGAGATCGATCCCAACAACTCCGAGGCGATGACCTACACGGGATGGCTGATCGCCCAGAGCGGTTCTTCGAAGGCGGCCAGCGCCGGCGCCGAGATCCTGCGCGACGCGATCAAGCTCGATCCGACGTACGCCGATCCGCACTGCTTCCTGGCGATCACCTCGGCCGAGTTCCTGCAGCCCGCCGACGTCGCGTCCGCGCGCACCGAGGCACAGGCATGCCTCGACAACAACCCCCCATCTCAGATGATCAGCATGATCCAGGGCTTCGTCGACTCACTCGACACGCCGACCACCTCGACTGGACCGCCGGCGTCCGGCGGCTGAGTTACTGATCGGCGTCGGGCGGTGGCCACGCTTCGGCGCTGACGATCTCGCCGTGGTCGTTTCGCTGAAGGACCCACACGCTGGCCTTGCGCCAATCGGGGTGCGACGTGAACTCGCATCCTCGTCGCTCGAGCGCGCCCATCGTCTCGGGAATCACATCGCCGTGGCTGCACAGTGCCGTTCCGTCGGGAAGCGACCACAACATATCGAGGACGGAGACGTAGCTCTGTCCCTCGCCGAGCCGGTCGTCGGCCTCGATGTCCGCGCCGATCGCCGTGGCAAGGGGCCGTAGCGTCTCGATGCAGCGGATGAAGGGGCTGCTGTAGAACGTCGTCACGCCGCTGTCCTTCAACAATGGCGCAAGGCGAGTGGCGAGGGCCTTTGCCTGACGCCGACCGGGCCCGCTCAGCGGCCGAACCCGATCGTCGCCCTTGTAGGCAGCGCGGCTTCCGGCCTTCGCGTGTCGAATCAGGTACAGCACTCAGACCTCGCGAGTCGACCGCATATGCCGCGCCGAAAGCTGGCGGATCAAGCTCAGGAAGACGACGGCCGAGACGATGCTCAGCACGCCGGCGCCGATGACGAAAGCGATTCGGCTGTCGAGTTGCTTGGCGATCGTCGCATTCGAGTTGCGGCTGATGCGCGTCACGGCGTTCCCGATGCCCAGCCCGGCGGCCACGATGACCGTCAGCAGACTGACGATCAGCCACGTGTGCACCACCTGCCCGACTTGGCGTTGCTTCCAACCAGGGTCACCGGCGGGTGATTCGGGGTCACTTCCCTTCCACAGCTCGCGCCACATGAAGTACGGCAGGATCCCGAGCGTGCATCCTCCGAAGATGTTGATGGCGATCGTTGCGCCCGGCGAGAACGTGCGGTTCTGTCGGCCGAGGGTCTGCAGGTTCTTGCTCATCCGATAGGTCCAGACGATCTGCACGACGAGCGTGGCGAGCCCCACGATGCCGGCGATCGCGCTGACACCCAGGTACGGGCCGAGCTTGTCGGCGAACTGCTCGAGGGTGGTTCTTCCTTGACGAAAATCTCGTGCGTCGCCGCGCAGCGAGAGTTGGGCGAGGAGGCTCAGAGAAGTGGCGACGATGGTGATGATGCTCAGGATCACCAACGCTTTGGTGAGGCCGCCGATCCGTTGGAACGTGGCGTCGTACGAACCCGTGCCGCCGTACGCGACGTAGCCCGGTGGCGGCGACATTCCCGGTGGTGGAGGAGGCGGAGGTGGCGGGGGTGGCGGTGGTGGTGGAGGCGGGACGCTGCTCACCGCGTCAGCGTAGGCGAGCGTCGGTGTGCTGCAGGTGGAAGGTCGTGCAGGTTGTAACGGCGTGGTCGCTGGGCAGACTGAGAGGCGTGGGATTCTTCGATCGCAATCGCAAGGAACTGATCGAGAAGGGGTACGACCCGAGCCGCTTGCCGCCGGGCCAGTACCTCACGGAACGGTTCCCGGTGCTCCACGTCGGCGACGTGCCCACGTATGCGCCGGGCGAGTGGAACCTGACGATCTACGGCCTCGTCGACAACTCGTTCACCATCGACCTCGCCGAGTTGAAGGCGATGCCGGCGGTGACGCCGACCTTCGACATCCACTGCGTGACGAAGTGGAGCAAGTTCGACACGTCGTGGACCGGTGTCCGCGTGCGTGACCTGTTCGAGCGTGCCGGCATCCAGCCCGGCGCGACGCACGTCGTCGAGCATGCCGAGTACGGCTACACCACCAACGTCCCGCTGGCCGACATCACCACCGATGACGCGATCGTTGCGTACGCGTTCGAGGGCAAGGACCTCGAGCCCGTCCATGGCGGTCCCGTGCGCATCGTCGTGCCCCACCTGTATTTCTGGAAGAGCGCCAAATGGGTCCGCTCACTCGAGCTCCGTCATGGCGACGAGCCCGGATTCTGGGAGCGCAACGGCTACCACAACTACGGCGACCCCTTCGCCGAACAACGCATGTGGGGCGACTGACCGGTCAGCTGATCGGAAGTGCGTAGGTTCAGCGCGTACAGGTCGCGTTGAACTTACGCACACTTCCTCGAAACGAATGGTTGATCGACGTTTCCTGTGAGGACATGAACTGGCTGCCGGTTTCTGCCCTCACAAGAATCCGCTGAGCGAAGGTCTGGCGACTGACGGTCAGCTGATCTTCAGGGCTGCGCTGTAGACCTTCTTCGACTTGAGGTCGACGGCGATGCGGCGGGCGATCTCGTGGAAGAGCTTGGCGGATTCGCTGTCGGGATCGGCGACCGTGATGGGGACGCCATCGTCGCCGCCTTCGCGCAACTCCGGCACGAGCGGAAGCTTGCCGAGCATCGGCACCCCGAGCGAGTCGGCCAGTTCCTGACCCCCACCGCTGCCGAAGATCTCGTACTGCTTGCCGTCGTCGCCGGTGAACCAGCTCATGTTCTCGATGACACCCTTCACCGTCATGTTGACCTTTGCGGCCATGGCTGCAGAGAGCGCGGCGACCTTCTGGGCGGCGGGCTGTGGTGTGGTGACAACGTAGACCTCGGCGCGCGGCAGGTACTGGCTGAGGCTGAGGGCGATGTCGCCGGTGCCGGGCGGCATGTCGATGAGGAGGAAGTCGGGGTCGTCCCAGAAGACGTCGGTCAGGAACTGCTCGAGCGCCTTGTGGAGCATCGGGCCACGCCAGATGACAGCCTGACCCTCGGGCACGAAGTAGCCGATCGAGATGCAGCGAACGCCATGGCTCTCGGTGGGCACGAGCATCCCGTCGATCACGACAGGATCGCGATCAGCGCCCAACATGCGCGGGATCGAGAAGCCGTAGATGTCGGCATCGACGATCCCGACGGAGTAGCCCTGCTGGGCGAGCGCCACAGCGAGGTTGACGGTGACGCTGGACTTGCCGACGCCGCCCTTGCCGGACGAGATCAGCAGCGGTCGAGTCTTCGATCCCGGCTCGGCGAACGGGACTGCTCGACCCTCGGCATGACCGTGGGCCTGGCTATGGCCGGCGGTGTCGCCGGGCGAACCGTGCACGAGCATCCGCACGGCTTCGCGCTCCTGGTCGGTCATCACCGTGAAATCGAGCGTCACCTTGCTGACACCGGGCAGCGGAGCGATCGCCGCGGTGACGCGGCTGGTGATCTCGTTGCGCAGCGGGCAACCGGCGACGGTGAGGGCGATCTGCACATCGACGATCCCGTCGTCGTTCAACGCCGCGTGGCGAACCATCCCGAGGTCGACGATGGAGCGTCGCAGCTCCGGATCCTCGACGGGACGGAGGGCCTCGATGATCTGCTCGCTCGTGGTTGCCGGCATGGTCACTCTTTCGCGGATTGGTCGAGGGAAACGTGTCGCAGCGAATTACCACTACGCAGATAGGTAGAATACCGGCGTGGCTGCGAACACGACCAGCGCACCAATGACATCAGGTGCCTTCACCGCGACGGTTTCCGCCATCACGAACGCGTTCGGGGATCCGACTCGTCGAAGCATCTACCTGTTCGTTCGCGAGCACGAGGAGGGTGTCACGGCTTCGCGGGTGGCCGAGCAGTTCAGCCTCCACCCCAATGTCGCCCGTCATCACCTCGATCGACTCGCCGCCGGCGGCTATCTGGAGGTTGCCGTCGAGCGCGCCGAGGGAGCAGGTGCCGGTCGTCCGTCCAAGCGGTACCGCTCGGTTGCCAACGTGTCGATCGACGTGCCGGTGCGCAGCGACGATCTCGTGCTGTCACTGCTGGGCAAGGCATTGGCCTTGCTGCCGCAAGAGCAGGCCGAGGCGATGGCCGAGCAGGTCGGTCAGGAGTACGGGCAGGCGATGGCGGCTGGTCTCTCTGGGCCCGACGTCGCCGCCGGGCAGCGCAGCCTTCGGTCCGCGATGCAGGCGGTTGCCGATGCGTTGACGGCGCACGGCTTTGCCGCCCACGCCGATCAGCGCAACAACCAGCTGCGAATCGTCAACAACCACTGCCCATTCGGCGATGTTGCCATCGAGCATCCTGTGATCTGCGCGGTCGACCGCGGCATGGTCAAGGGGATGCTCGGCGCGTTGTGCGGCGACACTGATGTCAGCACCGAGGCGTCGTTGCCGCAGGGCGACACCTTCTGCGCCACCACCTTCTGATCACTTGCGCAGCTGCGTGTACTCGATGACTCGGGTGACGATCTCGTCGTTGCACTTCGCCAGCGAGCCGTTGTCGAACGGCGGCTGAGGGTCGTACTCGATCATCAGTTGCGAGGCCTGGGCGGCGGTTCGATCGACCAGCAACTCGACGAGCCGCAATGCCATGTCGATCCCACTGGAGACGCCGGCGGCAGTGATGATCCTGCGGTCGAGGTGCTCGACGACTCGCTCGGCGGTCGGCGTGGCTCCTGTTGCTTCGAGCTCCGGGTAGCACGACCAATGCGTCGTCGCGGTGAGGCCGTTCAACAACCGGCGGCACCGAGCACGAGCGAACCGGTGCACACCGATGTCGTGTAGGTCGTCGTCTCGTGAGCCGTGCGAACCCATGCCTTGACCCGCTCGTCGTCGACGAGCGTTCGTGTGCCGACGCCGCCGGGGAACACGATGATGTCGGGTCGTCGGCATCTCCTCGAACGTCGCGTCGATGGTGACGCCGAGCATGCCGTTCTCGCTGCGAACCTCGCCGCGATCGTGGCCGACGAAGGTGACGTCGATCGTCGGGATCCGCTGCAGCACCTCATACGGGCCGATGGCGTCGAGCGCGGTGAAGCGCGGGAACAGAGGTATGGCGACTTGCATGGTGGGACCTTTCTAGGAGACGGCGCCGAGATGGCGCACGTTCGAACTGGCTCGGGAATGGAAGCGGCGCCGGTACGCGTCGGGCGACGACGCCGACGCGGTCGTTGGAAGGCTCGTCGCAGCGACTCGGCAGAGCCGAAGCCGCAGTTGCGGGCGATGAGGTCGAGCGAGTTCGAGGTCGACTCCAGCTCGGCCGCGGGCGCCTCGACTCGTACTCGCTCGACGTAGCGCGCCGGCGTCTCGCCGACCTGGTCGGTGAAGAGGCGGCTGAAGTGCCTGCTGCTCATCGCGGCGCGGTCGGCGAGCAGGTCGAGTCGGTGGTCATCCGCGGGGTGGGTGTCGATGTGGTCCTGCGCGGAGCCGCACGACGGATCGTGTCGCGCGTGGAACCCACACTGGCGCGGCGAACTGTGTCTGGCCGCCGGGTCGATGCAGGAACATCACCATCCAACGGGCGACGGTCTGGGCCACGTCGGTGCCGTGATCGGCCTCGACCATTGCCAGCGCGAGGTCGATGCCGGCGGTGACGCCGGCCGACGTCCACACGTTTCCGTCCTGGACGTAGATGGGGTCGGCGTCGACGGTCAGTCGCGGGTATTCGTCGGCGAGCTGACCCGCCCGGCCCAGTGGGTCGTCACGGTGCGACCGTCCAGCAGTCCGGCCTCGGCACCGATGAACGCGCCGCTGCACACCGTCGCGACGCGCGGCTGTTCTTGGCTGCGGCGCGGATCCAGCGGATCAGCACCTCGTCGTAGCGCGCCGATTGCGCGCCATCGCCGCCGGGGATCAGCAGCGTGTCGATCTTCGTGCGTGCCGCCGGCAGCGGGGTCGTCACGATCTGCAGTACCGCTCTCGGTCGTGATGGGCCGTGCCGTCCTTGGAGACGATCGAGATGTCGTAGCCGGCGATGTCCTTGCCCGGACGTGTCCGTTGCTCCGCGGCGAGGACCGCGGTCGCGCCGGCGAAGACCTCGTGCGGGCCCACCGCATCCAACGGTTGCAGCCTGTCGAAGGCGACGATGACGACGGACCGGCGGGGCATGGAACGATCTTCGTTGCTGTTCGAGATGGCGTCAATGACACAGTCCCCACGAATCAGGACATCGGTCGAAAGTTCCTTCTCCGCGCGATCTGTCTCTACGATGGTGTGACCCTCATCGAAAGGACCGACGTGGACGTACGCATCGGCGTCACCCAAGCCCCCCGCGAACTCAGCCTCGAACTTGCTGACGATCTCGATCGAGAGGTTCTGAAGACCAAGATCGAAGCAGCGCTCTCGGGCGCTGTCGACGTGCTCTGGCTCACCGATCGACGCAATCGCGAACGTCGGTGTGGCGTCGGCCAAGATCGCCTACGTCGAGATCGGTACCCCGGACGGAGAACGGAAGATCGGCTTCGGCGGCTGACTGTGTCGTGATTGCGAAGGATCGGTGCGTTCTACGATCCGCGCGACCGCTGAGTGCTAGAACGATTGCATGGCCACGTTGGGCGAACTCTGTCGGCAACACACGTCGCTGACCCGCGACGAGATCAACCATCTCAAGCAACTGGTCAGCGAGTGGGGCCTCCTCGCCGACCTGTGCTTCGCCGACCTGTTGCTCTACGTTCCGTCGACCGATGCCGAGTGGCTCATCGTCGCCCAGGTGCGCCCGGCGACAGGACAGACGATCTACCTCGCCGACTACGTCGGAGTTCCCGCCGACAACGAACGTCCGCTGCTCGCTTCCGCGTTCGAGACCGGCGAGATCTCCGAGGGTGAGATCGCTGTCGACTCGTTGCCGGAACCGGCGCGGATGCTCGCGATTCCGGTTCGTCTCGGCTCGAAGAGGATCGCGGTGCTGTCGCGCGAATGGTCGAACCGAACCGGTCGCCAGCCGGGTGAGCTCGAGCGCACGTATCTCGGGATCTTCCAGCGCTTTGCGGCGATGATCGCCGAGGGTTCGTTCCCGTTCCACGGACTCGTCGGCGACTCCAGCGCGGCGCCGCGCGTCGGCGACGGTGTGATGGTGCTCGACGACGAGGCGCGCGTTCGTTACGCGTCGCCCAACGCCGTCTCGGCGCTCCACCGCGTCGGCATCAGCGCGAATGCGGTGGGCATGCGGCTGGCGGAGCTGGGCTTCAACGACAGCCCGGTTCGCCTGGCCTACGAGGACCGGATGCCGGTGATCGAGGAGTTCGATCAGACACCCAGCGTCACGCTGCTGACCCGCTGCATGCCGATACTGGCGGGCGGCGAGGTGACCGGCGGAGTGCTGCTGCTACGCGATGTCACCGAGGTGCGCAAGCGCGACAAGTTGCTGCTGTCGAAGGACGCGACCATCCGCGAGATCCACCACCGGGTGAAGAACAACTTGCAGACCATCTCGTCGCTGTTGCGATTGCAGGGTCGCCGACTGGAGTCGCCGGAGGCCAAGGCCGCGGTTGCGGAGTCGGTGCGCCGCATCCGCACGATCGCTGTCGTGCACGAGACGTTGTCCGCGCTGAGCCCGGCGACGACGTCGCGTTCCTCGAGATCGTCCGGCCGTTGCTCCGCCTCGGCCGAGGAGGGTCTGCAGTCACCCGATCGTCCGGTGCGCTTCACGGTGCAGGGCGACGGCGGTCGGTTGCCGTCGACCATCGCCACGCCGTTGTCGGTCGTGTTGACCGAGCTGCTGCAGAACGCCGTCGACCATGGCTTTCCGGAGGGGAGCAGCGGTGGCGACGTCGTCGTGCAGTTGAACCCGACCGTAGATCAGCTCAACATTCACCGTCGTCAACGACGGCCGTGGGCTGATTCGCAGTTCGAGCTCAACAAGGCAACCGGCCTCGGCCTGTCGATCGTTCGCACGCTGGTGACTACGGAGTTGGCCGGCAGCATCGTGATGCGCGCGCCGGGATGCCCGAGGACTTCGAAGCGGCCGGTCTCGGTGAGCAACCGAAGGGCGCCGGCACGGTCGTCGACCTGACGGTCCCGATCTGAACAGCCGATCTAGACAGCCGAATCGCTCACGAGGTCGATCGCAGCGAGCGGAAGCAGGCGCGCATCTCCTCGGAGAACAGTTGTGGTTCTTCCCAGGCCGCGAAGTGGCCGCCTTTGTCCACCGCGTTCGTAGTACACCACGCTCGGGTATGCCCGTTCGACCCAGCGGCCAGGTGCGTCCGCCAGATTCTGCCCGGGAACGAGGTGAAGCCGACGGGAATCGTGACCGCCGCGGCACCGTCGACAGCGACGCGAGCGTTCTCTGCTCCTTCCTCCCAGTACGAGCGCGCCGCTGATGCTGGTGCCCTGGTCAGCCAGTACAGCGCGACGTCGTCGACGATGTGTTCGCGAGCGAGGTTGCCGGACGCTTGCTTGTCGACAAATGCGCGGGCGATCTTCAGGTAGCTGTCGGTGTCGTAGATTGATCATCCACGCCGCCAGAGCGATCGGTGAATCGAGAAGCCCGTAGCCGATCGTCTCCGGGCGCGTCGCTTGCTCCACGAAGTAGCCCGTGCCGCTCGTGTGGAACGTGTTCGAGCTGGTCGAGTGCATCGTGTTCTTTGTGGTGGGTGGTGATGCTCAAGGCCAGGGGGTCGCCGAGCGCCGGCGTGAGCAGGTTCGTGTGGATGCCGATCAAGCCATCGAGTCCGATACGGCCCATCGCGGTCGGTGACCTGGTGCACGTCGCCGCCCTGCGCGACGTAGCGCGTGTAGCCGAGTCGCTGCATCAGCTCGTGCCATGCCTGTCCGATTCGAATTGCTCAGCCGAGCTCGGTCGGCTCGTCGGAGAAGCCGTAGCCGGGGATGGACGGCAACACCAGGTGGAAACGCTGTCCTCCGGCGGCCTCCGTGTGCGGTCGGATCGGCTAGGGGACCGATGGTCTCGAGCAGCTCGATGATCAGCGGCCAGCCGTGCGTCATCACCAGGGGCAAGGCGTTCTCGTGTGCCGACCTCACGTGGATGAAGTGGATGTCCAGCCCGTCGATCTTGGTCTTGAACTGTGGCAGCGTGTTGCGCACTTCGCACTGTCGCCAGTCGTACTCGGTGGCCCAGAAGCGGGCGAGCTCCTGCAATGCGGCCAACTGCACCCCCGGACCGATCGGCGACCAGTTCCCTGGTCGGCCGACCAGTCGCATCCATGCGGCGGTGCAGTTCCTCGATCTCGCGTTCAGGGAATGTCCATTCGGAACGGGCGGACTTCGGTCTCGGCGTGTGCGTTCGCGGTGTGTCGTTGATGATTCCTTTTCCTCTCGTCGGCCTCCACAAGGGGTCCTCGTGTCCTGAGGATCCAACATTCGCGCCGATGCCCACCCTGCGCAATGGCGTTCACGTGGCGTGTGAGCGGCGAACGATCTAGAAGCTGGACGCAGCCTTCTGGCGAGCGACGTACTGGCGGCGCAGAACTTGACGCCTTCCTCGGACGTGCCGCCCCAGATGCCCGAGTCCTGATTGGTCTCGAGCGCATAGTCGAGGCAACTCCGCGATGCATGGGCATTGCCCGCACACCTCTTCGGCTCGAGCGAATCCCCAGGAGGGCATAGCCGGTGGTGCCGACCGGGAAGAACAACTCCGGATCGGTGTCACGGCATATCGCCTCGGATCGCCACGTGTAGTCGGCATTGGCAGTGTCAGGCTGGACGCAAGAACTGGCCACGATCGACTCCACAGGGGGGATTGTGAGAATTTTCACGCGCAGGCGAGCCACAGTGACGGACTCTCTTCGACAACGGTGTGCACAGTGCTGTCAAACCTAGGAAACAATTCAACCCGGTTGACAAGGGGTAGGGCCATGTTCTCCGACATAGTTCATAGAGATGGGGATATCTGTGGTAGGGGTACTTGCCCATCGGCTGCGCCTCCCAGCCGAACTAGCACGATTGCCGCGTTTCGCCTGGCAGCAGCGTTGGGCAGCGACGCGGTCGAGCTCGACGTCCGTCGAGGCCGACGGAATCCTCGTCGTGCACCACGATCCGACCGTCGATGGATCGTACAGTTGGCGCAAACGCTTGCGACCTGCCTCCACATGTGCCAAATCTCGCACGCATCGAGAGCGGCGTCGAGATTTGGCACATGTGGAGGCAGGTCGCAAGCGTTTGCGCCAACAATTGTTCGAGATCCATCGACGGTCGGATCGTGGTGCACGACGAGGATTCCGTCGGCCGTTCGACGGACGTCGAGCTCGACCGCGTCGCTGCCCAACGCTGCTGCCAGGCGAAACGCGGCAATCGTGTTCTCACGCTCGGCTCGGAGGCGCCGGGCGGCGAGACCCCTCCACTCAGATATCCCCCATCTCTATGAACTATGTCGGAGAACATGGCCCTACCCCTTGTCAACGGATGAATTGTTTCCTAGGTTTGACAGCACTGTGCACACCGTTGTCGAGAGTCCGTCCACCTGTGGCTCGCCTGCACGTGAAAATTCTCACAATTCCCCCCTGTGGAGTCGATCGTGACCATTCTTGCGTCCAGCCTGACACTTGCCAATGCCGACTACACGTGGCGATCCGAGGCGATATGCCGTGACACCGATCCGGAGTTGTTCTTCCCGGTCGGCACCACCGGCTATGCCCTCCTGCAGATCGCTCGAGCCAAAGAGGTGTGCGGGCAATGCCCAGTGCATCGCGACTGCCTCGACTATGCGCTCGAGACCAATCAGGACTCGGGCATCTGGGGCGGCACGTCCGAGGAAGAGCGTCGAGTTCTGCGCCGCCAGTACGTCGCTCGCCAGAAGGCTGCGTCCAGCTTCTAGATCGTTCGCGGCTCACGCCGCGTCAACGCCATTGCGCAGGGTGGGCATCGGCGCGAACGTTGATCCTCTCAGGACACGAGGACCCCTTGTGGAGGCCGACGAGAGAGGAAAGCAATCATGAACGACACCGCGAACGCACGCGCCGAGACCGAAGTCCGCCCGTTCCGAATCGACGTCCCTGAACGTGAGATCGAGGAACTGCACCGCCGCATCGATGCGACTCGTTGGCCGACCAGGGAACTGGTCGCCGATCGGTCCCAGGGGGTGCAGTTGGCCGCATTGCAGGAGCTCGCCCGCTTCTGGGCCACCGAGTACGACTGGCGACAGTGCGAAGCGCGAACCTGAACGTGCTGCCACAGTTCAAGACCAAGATCGACGGGCTGGACATCCACTTCATCCACGTGAGGTCGGCACACGAGAACGCCTTGCCCCTGGTGATGACGCACGGCTGGCCGGGCTCGATCATCGAGCTGCTCGAGACCATCGGTCCCCTCACCGATCCGACCGCACACGGAGGCCGCGCCGGAGGACGCGTTCCACCTGGTGTTGCCGTCCATCCCCGGTTACGGCTTCTCCGACGAGCCGACCGAGCTCGGCTGGGGCCCGATTCGAATCGGACAGGCATGGCACGAGCTGATGCAGCGACTCGGCTACACGTGTGACGTCGCGCAGGGCGGCGACGTGGGTTCCCAGGTCACCGACGCGATGGGCCGTATCGGACTCGATGGCTTGATCGGCATCCACACGAACCTGCTCACGCCGGCGCTCGGCGACCCCCTGGCCTTGAGCGCATCACCACCCACCACAGAAGAACGCGATGCACTCGACCAGCTCGACGCGTTCCACGCGAGCGGCACGGGCTACTTCGTGGAGCAAGCGACGCGCCCGGAGACGATCGGCTACGGGCTTCTCGATTCACCGATCACTCTGGCGGCGTGGATGATCGATCACGACACCGACAGCTACCTGAAGATCGCCCGCGGATTCGTCGACAAGCAACCGTCCGGCAACCTCACTCGCGAACACATCGTCGACAACATCACGCTGTACTGGCTGACGGGCACCGGCGCTTCGGCGGCGCGCTCGTACTGGGAGGAAGGAGCAGAGAACGCTCGCGTCGCTGTCGACGGTGCCGCGGCGGTCACGATTCCCGTCGGCTTCACCTCGTTCCCGGGCGAGATCTGGCGGACGCCGCGCAGCTGGGTCGAACGGGCATACCCGAGCGTGGTGTACTACAACGCGGTGGACAAAGGCGGGCACTTCGCGGCCTGGGAAGAGCCACAACTCTTCTCCGAGGAGATGCGCGCCTGCTTCCGCTCCCTGCGATCGACCTCGTGAGCGATTCGGCTGTCTAGATCGGGACCGTCAGGTCGACCACGGTCCCGGCGCCCTTCGGTTGCTCACCGAGACCGGCTGCTTCGAAGTCCTCGGGCATCCCCGGCGCTGCATCACGATGCTGCCGGCCAACTCGGTGGTCACCAGCGTGCGAACGATCGACAGGCCGAGGCCGGTTGCCTTGTTGAGCTCGAAATGCGAATCGAGTCCGCGGCCGTCGTTGATGACGCGAATGTTGAGCTGATCTTCGGTCGGGTTCAACTGCACGACGACGTCGCCGCCGCTGCTCCCCTCCGGAAAGCCATGGTCGACGGCGTTCTGCAGCAGTTCGGTCAGCACGACCGACAACGGAGTGGCAATGGTCGACGGCAACCGACCGCCCTCCCCCTGCACCGTGAAACGCACCGGCCGATCTGGCGATTGCAGACCCTCTTCGGCCAGGCGGAGCAACGGCCGGACGATCTCGAGGAACGCGCACGTCGTCGCCGGGCTCGCGCGACAACGTCTCGTGCACGAGCGCGATCGTGCGGATGCGGCGCACGGATTCCGCAACCGCGGCCTTGGCCTCCGGTGACTCCAAGCGACGACCCTGCAATCGCAACAGCGACGAGATGGTCTGCAGGTTGTTCTTCACCCGGTGGTGGATCTCGCGGATGGTCGCGTCCTTCGACAGCAGCAACTTGTCGCGCTTGCGCACCTCGGTGACATCGCGTAGCAGCAGCACTCCGCCGGTCACCTCGCCGCCCGCCAGTATCGGCATGCACCGGGTCAGCAGCGTGACGCTGGGTGTCTGATCGAACTCCTCGATCACCGGCATCCGGTCCTCGTAGGCCAGGCGAACGGGGCTGTCGTTGAAGCCCAGCTCCGCCAGCCGCATGCCAACCGCATTCGCGCTGATGCCCACGCGGTGGAGGGCCGAGACGGCGTTGGGCGAGGCGTAACGAACGCGCGCCTCGTCGTCGAGCACCATCACACCGTCGCCGACACGCGGCGCCGCGCTGGAGTCGCCGACGAGCCCGTGGAACGGGAACGATCCCTCGGCGATCATCGCCGCAAAGCGCTGGAAGATCCCGAGATACGTGCGCTCGAGCTCACCAGGCTGGCGACCGGTTCGGTTCGACCATTCGCGCGACAGCACCGCGATCCTCTTCGAGCCGAGACGAACCGGAATCGCGAGCATGCGCGCCGGTTCAGGCAATGAGTCGACAGCGATCTCACCCTCGGAGATCTCGCCGGTCTCGAACGCCGAGGCAAGCAGCGGACGTTCGTTGTCGGCGGGAACTCCGACGTAGTCGGCGAGGTAGATCGTCTGTCCTGTCGCCGGGCGAACCTGGGCGACGATGAGCCACTCGGCATCGGTCGACGGAACGTAGAGCAACAGGTCGGCAAAGCACAGGTCGGCGAGGAGGCCCCACTCGCTGACCAGTTGCTTGAGATGGTTGATCTCGTCGCGAGTCAGCGACGTGTGTTGCCGACAGAGTTCGCCCAACGTGGCCATGCAATCGTTCTAGCACTCAGCGGTCGCGCGGATCGTAGAACGCACCGATCCTTCGCAATCACGACACAGTCAGCCGCCGAAGCCGATCTTCCGTTCTCCGTCGGGGGTACCGATCTCGACATAGGCGATCTTGGCCGACGCGACACCGACGTCGCGATTGCGTCGATCGGTGAGCCAGAGCACGTCGACAGCGCCCGAGAGCGCTGCTTCGATCTTGGTCTTCAGAACCTCTCGATCGAGATCGTCAGCAAGTTCGAGGCTGAGTTCACGGGGGGCTTGGGTGACGCCGATGCGTACGTCCACGTCGGTCCTTTCGATGAGGGTCACACCATCGTAGAGACAGATCCGCGGAGAAGGAACTTTCGACCCGATGTCCTGATTCGTGGGGAGTGTGTCATTGACGCCATCTCGACGAGCAACGAAGATCGTCCCGTGCCCCGCCGGTCTGTCGTCATCGTCGCCTTCGACAGGCTGCAACCGTTGGATGCGGTGGGCCCGCACGAGGTCTTCGCCGGCGCGACCGCCGTCCTCGCCGCCGAGCAACGGACACGTCCGGGCAAGGACGTCGCCGGCTACGACATCTCGATCGTCTCCAAGGACGGCCGGCCCATCACGACCGAGAGCGGTACTGCAGATCGTGACGACCCCGCTGCCGGCAGCACGCACGAAGATCGACACGCTGCTGATCCCCGGCGGCGATGGCTCGCAAGCGGCGCGCTACGACGAGGTGCTGATCCGCTGGATCCGCGCCGCGGCCAAGAACAGCCGGCGCGTCGCAACGGTGTGCAGTGGCGCGTTCATCGGTGCCGAGGCCGGCCTGCTGGACGGTCGCACCGTGACCACCCACTGGGCACGGGCGGGTCAGCTCGCCGCGAATACCCGCGACTGACCGTCGATGCCGACCCCATCTACGTCCAGGACGGAAACGTGTGGACGTCGGCCGGGGTCACCGCCGGCATCGACCTCGCGCTGGCAATGGTCGAGGCCGATCACGGCACCGAGGTGGCCCAGACCGTCGCCCGTTGGATGGTGATGTTCCTGCATCGACCGGGTGGCCAGACACAGTTCGCCGCGCCGGTGTGGGTGCCACGCGCGACACGATCCGTCGTGCGCTCCGCGCAGGATTACATCGACAACCACCCCGCGGATGACCACCGACTCGACCTGCTTGCCGACCGCGCCGCGATGAGCAGCAGGCACTTCAGCCGCCTCTTCACCGACCAGGTCGGCGAGACGCCGGCGCGCTACGTCGAGCGAGTACGAGTCGAGGCTGCCCGCGCGGAGCTGGAGTCGACCTCGAACTCGCTCGACCTCATCGCCCGCAACTGCGGGCTCGGCTCTGCCGAGTCGTTGCGGCGAGCCTTCCAACGACGCGTCGGCGTCGTCGCCCGACGCGTACCGGCGCCGCTTCCATTCCCGAGCCAGATTCGAACGTGCGCCATCTCGGCGCCGTCTCCTAGAAAGGTCCCACCATGCAAGTCGCCATACCTCTGTTCCCGCGCTTCACCGCGCTCGACGCCATCGGCCCGTATGAGGTGCTGCAGCGGATCCCGTCGATCGACGTCACCTTCGTCGGCCACGATCGCGGCGAGGTCCGCAGCGAGAACGGCATGCTCGGCATCACCATCGACGCGACGTTCGAGGAGATGCCGCGACCCGACATCATCGTGTTCCCCGGCGGTGTCGGCACACGAACGCTCGTCGACGACGAGCGGGTCAAGGCATGGGTTCGCACGGCTCACGAAACGACGACCTACACGACATCGGTGTGCACCGGTTCACTCGTGCTCGGTGCCGCCGGGCTTGTTGAACGGCCTCACCGCGACCACGCATTGGTCGTGTTACCCGGAGCTCGAAGCAACAGGAGCCACGCCGACCGCCGAGCGAGTCATCGAGCACCTCGACCGCCGGATCATCACTGCCGCCGGCGTCTCCAGTGGGATCGACATGGCGTTGCGGCTCGTCGAGTTGCTCGTCGATCGAACCGCAGCCCAAGCCTCGCAACTGATGATCGAGTACGACCCTCAGCCGCCGTTCGACAACGGCTCGCTGGCCAAGTGCAACGACGAGATCGTCAACCGAGTCATCGAGTACGCGCAGCTGCGCAAGTGATCAGAAGGTGGTGGCGCAGAAGGTGTCGCCCTGCGGCAACGACGCCTCGGTGCTGACATCAGTGTCGCCGCACAACGCGCCGAGCATCCCCTTGACCATGCCGCGGTCGACCGCGCAGATCACAGGATGCTCGATGGCAACATCGCCGAATGGGCAGTGGTTGTTGACGATTCGCAGCTGGTTGTTGCGCTGATCGGCGTGGGCGGCAAAGCCGTGCGCCGTCAACGCATCGGCAACCGCCTGCATCGCGGACCGCAGGCTGCGCTGCCCGGCGGCGACGTCGGGCCCGGAGAGACCGGCCGCCATCGCCTGCCCGTACTCCTGACCGACCTGCTCGGCCATCGCCTCGGCCTGCTCTTGCGGCAGCAAGGCCAATGCCTTGCCCAGCAGTGACAGCACGAGATCGTCGCTGCGAACCGGCACGTCGATCGACACGTTGGCAACCGAGCGGTACCGCTTGGACGGACGACCGGCGCCTGCTCCCTCGGCGCGCTCGACGGCAACCTCCAGATAGCCGCCGGCGGCGAGTCGATCGAGGTGATGACGGGCGACATTGGGGTGGAGGCTGAACTGCTCGGCCACCCGCGAAGCCGTGACACCCTCCTCGTGCTCGCGAACGAACAGGTAGATGCTTCGACGAGTCGGATCCCCGAACGCGTTCGTGATGGCGGAAACCGTCGCGGTGAAGGCACCTGATGTCATTGGTGCGCTGGTCGTGTTCGCAGCCACGCCGGTATTCTACCTATCTGCGTAGTGGTAATTCGCTGCGACACGTTTCCCTCGACCAATCCGCGAAAGAGTGACCATGCCGGCAACCACGAGCGAGCAGATCATCGAGGCCCTCCGTCCCGTCGAGGATCCGGAGCTGCGACGCTCCATCGTCGACCTCGGGATGGTTCGCCACGCGGCGTTGAACGACGACGGGATCGTCGATGTCCAGATCGCCCTCACCGTCGCCGGTTGCCCGCTGCGCAACGAGATCACCAACCGCGTCACCGCGGCGATCGCTCCGCTGCCCGGTGTCAGCAAGGTGACGCTCGATTTCACGGTGATGACCGACCAGGAGCGCGAAGCCGTGCGGATGCTCGTGCACGGTTCGCCCGGCGACACCGCCGGCCATAACCAGGCCCACGGTCATGCGGAGGGTCGAGCAGTCCCGTTCGCCGAGCCGGGATCGAAGACTCGACCGCTGCTGATCTCGTCCGGCAAGGGCGGCGTCGGCAAGTCCAGCGTCACCGTCAACCTCGCTGTGGCGCTCGCCCAGCAGGGCTACTCCGTCGGGATCGTCGATGCCGACATCTACGGCTTCTCGATCCCGCGCATGTTGGGCGCTGATCGCGATCCTGTCGTGATCGACGGGATGCTCGTGCCCACCGAGAGCCATGGCGTTCGCTGCATCTCGATCGGCTACTTCGTGCCCGAGGGTCAGGCTGTCATCTGGCGTGGCCCGATGCTCCACAAGGCGCTCGAGCAGTTCCTGACCGACGTCTTCTGGGACGACCCCGACTTCCTCCTCATCGACATGCCGCCCGGCACCGGCGACATCGCCCTCAGCCTCAGCCAGTACCTGCCGCGCGCCGAGGTCTACGTTGTCACCACACCACAGCCCGCCGCCCAGAAGGTCGCCGCGCTCTCTGCAGCCATGGCCGCAAAGGTCAACATGACGGTGAAGGGTGTCATCGAGAACATGAGCTGGTTCACCGGCGACGACGGCAAGCAGTACGAGATCTTCGGCAGCGGTGGGGGTCAGGAACTGGCCGACTCGCTCGGGGTGCCGATGCTCGGCAAGCTTCCGCTCGTGCCGGAGTTGCGCGAAGGCGGCGACGATGGCGTCCCCATCACGGTCGCCGATCCCGACAGCGAATCCGCCAAGCTCTTCCACGAGATCGCCCGCCGCATCGCCGTCGACCTCAAGTCGAAGAAGGTCTACAGCGCAGCCCTGAAGATCAGCTGACCGTCAGTCGCCAGACCTTCGCTCAGCGGATTCTTGTGAGGGCAGAAACCGGCAGCCAGTTCATGTCCTCACAGGAAACGTCGATCAACCATTCGTTTCGAGGAAGTGTGGGTAAGTTCAACGCGACCTGTGCGCACTGAACCTACGCACTTCCGATCAGCTGACCGGTCAGTCGCCCCACATGCGTTGTTCGGCGAAGGGGTCGCCGTAGTTGTGGTAGCCGTTGCGCTCCCAGAATCCGGGCTCGTCGCCATGACGGAGCTCGAGTGAGCGGACCCATTTGGCGCTCTTCCAGAAATACAGGTGGGGCACGACGATGCGTACGGGACCGCCATGGACGGGCTCGAGGTCCTTGCCCTCGAACGCGTACGCAACGATCGCGTCATCGGTGGTGATGTCGGCCAGCGGGACGTTGGTGGTGTAGCCGTACTCGGCATGCTCGACGACGTGAGTCGCGCCGGGCTGGATGCCGGCACGCTCGAACAGGTCACGCACGCGGACACCGGTCCACGACGTGTCGAACTTGCTCCACTTCGTCACGCAGTGGATGTCGAAGGTCGGCGTCACCGCCGGCATCGCCTTCAACTCGGCGAGGTCGATGGTGAACGAGTTGTCGACGAGGCCGTAGATCGTCAGGTTCCACTCGCCCGGCGCATACGTGGGCACGTCGCCGACGTGGAGCACCGGGAACCGTTCCGTGAGGTATTGGCCCGGCGGCAAGCGGCTCGGGTCGTACCCCTTCTCGATCAGTTCCTTGCGATTGCGATCGAAGAATCCCACGCCTCTCAGTCTGCCCAGCGACCACGCCGTTACAACCTGCACGACCTTCCACCTGCAGCACACCGACGCTCGCCTACGCTGACGCGGTGAGCAGCGTCCCGCCTCCACCACCACCGCCACCCCCGCCACCTCCGCCTCCTCCACCACCGGGAATGTCGCCGCCACCGGGCTACGTCGCGTACGGCGGCGCGGGTTCGCACGACGCCACGTTCCAACGGATCGGCGGCCTCACCAAAGCGTTGGTGATCCTGAGCATCATCACCATCGTCGCCACTTCTCTGAGCCTCCTCGCCCAACTCTCGCTGCGCGGCGACGCACGAGATTTTCGTCAAGGAAGAACCACCCTCGAGCAGTTCGCCGACAAGCTCGGCCCGTACCTGGGTGTCAGCGCGATCGCCGGCATCGTGGGACTCGCGACGCTCGTCGTGCAGATCGTCTGGACCTATCGGATGACCAAGAACCTGCAGAAGCTCGGCAGGCAGCACCGCACGTTCTCGCCGGGTGCGACCATCGCGATCAACATCTTCGGAGGATGCACGCTCGGGATCCTGCCGTACTTCATGTGGCGCGAGCTGTGGAAGGGAAGTGACCCCGAATCACCCGCCGGTGACCCTGGCTGGAAGCAACGCCCGGTCGGGCAGGTGGTGCACACGTGGCTGATCGTCAGTCTGCTGACGGTCATCGTGGCCGCCGGGCTGGGCATCGGGAACGCCGTCACGCGCATCAGCCGCAACTCGAATGCGACGATCGCCAAGCAACTCGACAGCCGAATCGCTTTCGTCATCGGCGCCGGCGTGCTGAGCATCGTCTCGGCCGTCGTCTTCCTGAGCTTGATCCGCCAGCTCTCGGCGCGGCATATGCGGTCGACTCGCGAGGTCTGAGTGCTGTACCTGATTCGACATGCGAAGGCCGGAAGCCGCGGCGCCTACAAGGGCGACGATCGAGTTCGGCCACTGAGCGGGCCCGGTCGGCGTCAGGCAAAGGCCCTCGCCACTCGCCTTGCGCCATTGTTGAAGGACAGCGGCGTGACGACGTTCTACAGCAGCCCCTTCATCCGCTGCATCGAGACGCTACGGCCCCTTGCCACGGCGATCGGCGCGGACATCGAGGCCGACGACCGGCTCGGCGAGGGACAGAGCTACGTCTCCGTCCTCGACATGTTGTGGTCGCTTCCCGATGGAACGGCACTGTGCAGCCACGGCGATGTGATTCCCGAGACGATGGGCACGCTCGAGCGACGAGGATGCGAGTTCACGTCGCACCCCGATTGGCGCAAGGCCAGCGTGTGGGTCCTTCAGCGAAACGACCACGGCGAGATCGTCAGCGCCGAGGCGTGGCCACCGCCCGACGCCGATCAGTAACTCAGCCGCCGGACGCCGGCGGTCCAGTCGAGGGGTCGGCGTGTCGAGTGAGTCGACGAATCCCTGGATCATGCTGATCATCTGAGACGGGGGTTGTTGTCGAGGCATGCCTGCGCCTCGGTGCGTGCGGTCGCGACGTCGGGCGGCTGCAGGAACTCGGCCGAGGTGATCGCCAGGAAGCAGTGCGGATCGGCGTACGTCGGATCGAGCTTGATCGCGTCGCGCAGGATCTCGGCGCCGGCACTGGCCGCCTTCGACGATCCGCTCTGGGCGATCAGCCATCCCGTGTAGGTCATCGCCTCGGAGTTGTTGGGATCGATCTCGAGCACCTGTTGATAGCGGGCGATCGCCTGCTGTGCGTCGACGCCCAAGAACTGCCTCTCCTCCGTGAGCTTCTGGGCGACCTCGTCGCCGGGCAGGCCGCCGCTGATCGACTGCCCGGGCGACGCCTGGCCCGACGAGCGAGCAACGAGCCACCCGGCCAGCGAGGCGACAGCGACCGTGCCGATGATCCACACGGCAATCACCTTGGGTCGACGAGGCTTGCCCTCCGCGACCTTCTCCTGACCCGCTTCGATCGCTCGAAGCACAGTTGCCGCACGTGCGGTGTAGCCGTCGCGCAGAACCTGGTAGTCGTGATCGTCGACATCGCCATCTGGTGCTCGCGATCCAGGTCGTTGATCGACCGCAGCAGGAACCGTCGCTCCTCCTGCAATTCGGCGAGGCGGTCGGGGTTCATATCAGATCGTCCTCGTCGAGCGCCTCGGCGACGATCCGGCGATCCTCGTCGTAGGGGATCGTGTCGGCCGCTGTCTTCCAACGTCTGAACACGACCCGAGACCCACCGCGCACCACCAGCGCGGCGGCTGGCAGCGCCCACACCAATGCGTCGATCCCCGTCGCTCGGGGAACGAGGAGGACCTTGCTGCCGAACCGCTGCTCGATGAAGTTGATGATCTGATCGTCGCTGACGGTGCCGGTCTCGACCTGCCGGGCGATCTCGACACGGATCGCCTGCGAGTCGGCGTTCCGCGACTCGAACACGCTCTCGCCATCGCAGATGGGGCAGGCCAAGCGCTTGCTGATGTCTTCGACGCGTTCCTTTTTCGGCATGCCGCGCATCCCTCACGTGGCACCGACCGCGAGCAATCCACCGACGACGAGCACGAGGAGCACCCAACCGGGCCAGCTCTTCAGGGCCCGCTTCTTCGATGGAAGCGGCGCTGCGCGACAGTGGTCATCCGTTTACGCTTGGCGCAGCTGCTGCAGCTCAGTGGCCAACGAGTCCGCAGTGATCGTCGTCGGATGACGGACCACGACGACCCCGGACGGGTCGATGATCCACGTCTCGGGCACCTTCGCCACACCGAACGCCGTGGCAATCGCGCCGTCGTCGTCCTTGACGATCGGCCAGTCGCCACCGTGCTCGGCGAACCACTTTGCGACTGCGTCGTCGGGGTCGTCCTTGATCACGGTGTAGAGCTCGGCGCCGTCGGCAATCGTCGCTTGCTCCGCGGCAAACGACACCAGCTCCGGATGCTCCGCTTTGCACGGCAAGCACGTCGACTGGAAGAAGTTGAGCACCACCCAACTGCCCTTGCGACGGCTGAGATCGAACGGCTTCCCGTCGAGCGTGGTACTGATGGCGGCGGGCGCCGGCCGGTTGAGCAGGAACGACGACGAGACATCGGGCTTCTCGGCCTTGCCACTGGCCAGCACGATGAACGACCGCAGCAATAGCTTGCCCGCGACACCGAGCGAGATGAAGGGGGCGAGCTCGTCGCCCGCCGCCACGATCCTTGCGCAGGCGGGTCGGTGCCAGGTTCGTCGACCATCGATTCAGACACCTGCGGGCTCCAACTCGATCGGCGCCGACACCGGATCGGTCGGCACGTGATGGGTGGTGTCCTGGGGGAAGCCGGCCAGCACGGTTCCGACAGCCATCATCGAACCGCCGACAACCACACCACCAACGGCTTGATGTAGATCTTCACCGGCGCCTCGGTGCCATCGAACCGAACACTGGGCTCCAGCGTGAGGTACAGGTCGTTGAGCAAGCTGTTGCGAACGCTCGGCGTCGGGACCTTCGTGCCGAAGTTGGTGAAGGTCGTGATCGCCGGCGCGTACGTCTGGCCGCCATCGATCTTGATGAGCGCCTTGACGCCCGTCGATCGAGCATCGGTGAACTGCTCCAGTTTCACGAGCTCGAACGTATGCCCTCCGTAGCTCACAGGGACCGTGGGCTGCAGTGTGAATTCGGCAACACGTGTGTAGCTGTTCGAGGCGGCCAGCGCCACGGCGATGATGATCACGCCGAGATGTACCACCATGCCCCCGTTGGCACGCCCGACGAGCTCGCGCCATCCCTGCCGGCGCAGCGCAAGTACGAGCTGCCGCAGCGCCGACCCTGCGGCTACACCGGCGAGGAAGAAGGCGAGCAGCGGTGTGAACCCAACTGTGGCCGGCAGCCACGCTGATCATCAGCGCTCCGGCACCACACCACGCCGGCCAAGGTGGTCGTGCAGCAACTCGGTGCTGGCTTTGC